>CAVOZI010000017.1:0-39056 GCA_963700895.1 uncultured Alphaproteobacteria bacterium
AGGGCCGTCTGCGAGCCCGGCGGCAGCACGTTGAAATAGCACGCGCCGTTGTCCGGGCTGAACAGCACCTGCATGGTCTGCCCGGCAGACGCGCCGAGCAGATAGTTGACCCCGTCATAGCCTGTGATGGCGCCGGAGATCGACGTGCCGCTGGCGCCCGGCGCAAACCGCACCGTCTCGGTGCGATCAGCCGCGCCGGCAGGCACGGTCATCGGCGGTACGGCCGCCATTGCAAGGGCAAGGCCGGCAGAGCGGCCCAAGTATCGCAAGCTTTTCATTTTCGTCTTCCCCAACCGGGTTTCAGATCCTTGACGATGGACACGGCCATGGTCTCAAACCGCTCCATCCTTAAGCTGATGATTAATCAGAAATCATGTATAATCAACATTTGTCATTTATTCTAAGCCGGCATTCCAAGATTTTGTTCGGCTTGGCAGTCGAACGGGGCAGCGGGCATAAGTAGCAACCACAATGTGACCCTGCATCCCTCGAGGAAATTGCTTTGGAAAAGAACGATCCAAACGTCCTGCGCAGCCTGCAGTATTTCGAGGCTGTGGCCCGCCATCGCTCGATGAAGCTGGCGGCTGAGGACCTGGGCGTGACGCAGAGCGCGGTCAGCCACCAGATCCGGCGCTTCTCGGATACCATCGGTCAGCAGTTGCTGGTGAAGTCGGGACGCGGCATCGCGCTGACGCCTGCTGGCGAAAAGCTGGGGGCAAGACTGTCGGATGCGTTTGGTGGCCTTGAGGACCTGGTGAAGGACCTGGTCGGCTCAGGACGCCAAACCCTGCAACTGGCCGTTTGCAGTTCGTTCGGTCCCGGCTGGCTTACCGGCAAGCTCGAAAGCTTCTACCGTACGTTCCCGGAAATCGATCTTGAGCTTCGCCTGTATGCGCAGAACCCGCTTTACATCAACGAAGTGGCCGATGCCTACATCGTGGCAGACAAACTGAAGGCAGGTTACGACACGATACCGTTGAAGGATGAGTTCCTGATCGCAGTCGAGGCGCCTGAATCAAGACGGGCGCCGGCGCAAGGCAGCAAGCGCCGGCTGATCACAACCGATGTCGAACGAGGCATTCTCGGGCAGGACTGGATCGATTTCTGCGGCATGACCGGAATCAATCTGAGCGACATCCAGGACGGTTCGTTCCGCCTTTGCAGCCACTATATTCTGGCCCTCGAGTTGGCCAAGGCAGGACAGGGGGTGGCGCTCGTTCCCGACTTCCTGGCCGGTCGCGAGATTGCGTCAGGCAACGTGGTCATCTTTCATGACGCGGTTGTACCATCTGGCAGGACCTATTGCCTTTGCATCAAGGAAACCCGGGTTGGCGAAGTGAAGCTCAGGAAGCTGTCCGACTGGCTGGTTGCAATGGCCGGAAAGGATGCCGGGGCATTGCCTGATGGCTAGTTGGACTCTGCACTGACGTCTTCATGCATTTTGATGTCGCGCTGCGCATTGCGTCAGCGCCAATAGCGCCTATTTTCGTTGCAACATCATCTTATTCTGTGGCGCCATGTTCCTTTCAGTTTTCGACATCTTCAAGATCGGCATCGGCCCGTCTTCCTCACACACCATGGGGCCGATGACGGCAGCCGCCCTGTTCCTGTCCGGTCTCCGCGGCGGGCGCGAGCCCATCCCCGGCGCCGGGCCGGCAGCTCATGTGACCTGCAAGCTGCATGGCTCGCTGGCCTTTACCGGCAAGGGCCACGCCACTGATCGCGCGGTAATCCTTGGCCTGTGCGGGTTCGAGCCGGCCACCATCGACGCCGATGCCGCCGAGGCGGCTCTCGCCCGCGTACATGAGACCGGCATGGTCGAACCGGACGGACTGGGGGCATTGCGCTTCCGGCCTGGCGAGGACCTGGTGTTCGACTATGGCCCGCCGCTGCCGGGTCACGCCAACGGCCTGGTGCTGCGCGCCGTCGATGCGAACGGTGCGCTGCGGCAGGAGGAAACCTATTACTCGATCGGTGGCGGCTTCGTGGTCACGGCCGAGGAACTGGCAGGCCTCGACCGTAGTCCCAGGGGTCTCAAGGCCGCCAAGAAGGATGCCGGTTACCCGTATCCGTTCGGTACGGCGAAGGAGATGCTCGAGATGGCCGCACGCTCCGGCATGACCATCGCGGCCATGAAGCGGGCAAACGAACAGATGCACATGGAGCCGCACGAACTCAACCGCAGGCTGGACCAGGTCTGGAAGGCGATGTCCGACTGCATCGACCGGGGCTTGCGCGTCGATGGCATCCTGCCGGGCGGGCTGAACGTGCGCCGCCGGGCGAAGCACATCCATCAGCGCCTGGTGGAGCAGCGCGGCTCCAACATGGCCCAACCCCACGTCGCCAACGACTGGATGAGCGTCTACGCCATGGCGGTGAATGAAGAGAATGCTGCCGGCGGCAAGGTGGTGACGTCGCCCACCAATGGTGCGGCCGGCGTCGTGCCGGCTGTGATGCGCTATTACCGCGACCACTGCATCGGCTCGAACGATGAGGGCTTGCGCACCTTCTTGCTGACGGCAGCCGCCATTGGCGGGCTGATCAAGCACAACGCCTCGATCTCCGGCGCCGAAGTCGGCTGCCAGGGTGAGGTCGGTTCAGCCGCCTCCATGGCAGCAGCGGGGCTGTGCGCGGCCCTTGGCGGCACCAATGAACAGATCGAGAATGCCGCTGAAATCGCCCTTGAGCACCACCTGGGAATGAGCTGCGACCCCGTCGGCGGGCTGGTGCAGGTGCCGTGCATCGAACGCAACGGCCTGGGCGCCATCAAGGCCGTCTCCGCCGCCTCGCTGGCGCTTCATGGCGATGGCCGGCACTTCATGCCGCTGGACAACTGCATCGAGGCGATGCGCCAGACCGGCGTCGACATGAACGAAAAATACAAAGAAACCAGTCTTGGTGGACTGGCTGTTAACCTCCCCGAGTGTTGAATGCCGCGTGAGCGTAGCGCCCGCCTGATGGCATGGCGATTGCTCGGCAGGCCGGTAGATGGATCCCGTTCCCGCGATGGAACGGTCCGTTAGGCATTTGTTAACCGGGCGGTGGTGATGACGGTATTTGTGGATCAGGAAGGGTTCTCGGCTTCCGGGCAAGGCTTGCGGCTGGATGTTGCCCGCTCGCTGGCGCAGGTCGAGGCGATGGCAGACGAATGGCGCCCGCTGGGACAGCGCTGCAGTCTGCGTTTGGAATACTTCCAGACCTTTGACTGGTGCGCCAACTGGCTGCGCCATGTGGCGGTACACATGCCCGGCACCGAGCCGTACGTGATTGCGGTGTGGCAGGGCGACAGGCTGGCTGCTGCCGTTCCATTGATGCTGACCCGGATATCCGCCGGCCCACGCGTGCTGTCTGCGTTGGGCGACCCTCATACCCAGTATGCCGGCATGTTGCTCGACCCCGAGGCTTGCGCCAGCTCCGTGGCAGCGATGATCCGCACATACCTGGCGCAGCCGGAAGGTTGCGATGCCTTGTATGTGGAGCTGCTCCCGTCCATCTCGCCGCTTGCTGCCATGCTGGACCCGGCCTGGCGCGAAGCGGGGTACGAGAATCAGAGTTCCAGCCTCGACCTCACCCAGTTCGGAACTCCCGGCGACTTCCTCGAGGACGCGGACCCCAAGAAGCGCCGCAAACGGTTGCAGCGCCGGCAGAAGATCGAGAAGGAATTCGGCCAGCTGCGCCTGCGCACCGTGTGGGGCGGAGAGCCTGAATTCGAGGCGCTGGTGCACCGCTGCGTGGAAATGAAGAAGGACTGGATTGCCGGCACGGGCCGCATCAGCAGCGGTTTCTCGATCCCCGGCTATGCGGAATTCCTCAGCCAGCTGGAAGGTGATGCCGCCACCCGTGAGGGCGCAGTCGCCTTCGTCAAGCAAGCAGGCGACAGGATCATCGCCATCGAGGTTTCGATGATCTGCAATGGTCACCTCTATGCCTATATCGGCGGGTTCGACTGGGAGTTGCGCAAGCTTTCCCCCGGCAAGGTGCAGATGGAAGCCACGGTGTGCTGGTGCATCGACAACGGGATAAGGGCCTATGACCTGCTCGGCAACGTAGCCAGCTACAAGGACAGCAGGACCGACATCTCCTGCGAACTGCTGGCCTTCAGCCGGGCCTATACCATGACCGGCTGGCTTTACAGCACCGCCTGGCGCAGCCGCATGCGGCCTGCGCTGAAACAGCTCTACCAGTCGCTGCCGCCCAGCCTGCGGCAGTGGGCATCCTCGTCGTTGGCATCATGACGGCGTTGCCGCAAGACCAGCCCGAAGCAGGGCAGGGCCGCAGCCACCTGGTGGATGCAGCGGTTGCCTTTGGCTTGCGCGTGGCCAGTGCCGTCCTCGTGTTCCTGGTGCAGGTGTTCCTCGCCCGCGCCATGAGCATGGACGACTATGGCAGCTACATCACCGCCTGGACATGGCTGGTGATGCTGGGCGCCTTCATGCCGCTGGGTTTCTCTGAATCCGCCGTGAGGTTCGTGCCGCGCTACCGGGCGCGCGGCCGTCATGGCTCGGCTGCCGCGTTCTGGCGGTTCGGCCTGCGCGTCGTGCTGCTGATGTCGCTGCTGGTTGCGGGCTTCGCCGTCATCGCGGCCACTGCCGGCGGCTTGCTGGACAGCCGCGTCGGCCTGATCATGCTGATCGTCGCCGCCGGTCTGCCGTTTCTGGCGATCGACAACTTCCTCGAAGGCATGGCCCGTGCGCATGGCTGGTACCGGCTGACCAGCGTGCCGATCTACGTCATCCGGCCGTTGCTCATCATGGCCGGCTGCGCCAGCCTGGCTCTGGCCGGCATCGCCCTCGACCTTGCTGCCGTCGGTTCGGTGGTGATCGGCTCGGTGGCGCTGGTCTCCGTCATCCTGATGGTCATGGTGGTGAGCGCGTTGCGCGCTGCGCCGCGTCCTGCCTCGCAGGATCAAGTGACCGGCAGCCGCCGGATCTGGTTGAAGGCGTCGTTGCCGCTGATGCTGGTAAGCGGCGTCGAGGACCTGCTGATCTATTCCGACGTGCTGGTGCTTGGCGCCATGCTCGATCCGGATCAGGTAAGCATCTATTTCGCCGCTGCCCGGGCGCTGTCGCTGGCCAATTTCGTCTACTTTGCCTTTTTCTTCGTGTCGGCGCGGGGGTTCTCGATTTCCAATGCGCTGGCCGACCGGGCAAAGCTGCAGGAGGCGGTGTGGGCCACCATGCGCGCCACCTTCTGGTTCACGGTGCTGGCGGTGGCCGCCACGCTGCTGGCTGGCCCATGGTTGCTGGCGGCATTCGGTGAAAGCTTCTCGGCCGGCTATACGGTGATGTGGATTCTCGGCGCCGGGCTGATCGCACGCGGGCTGTCCGGCCAGTCGGTCGAACTTCTGGTCACCACCGGCCGCCAGCGCGAGATCATTCTCGCCGGCCTCACCTCCATCACCTTCAATGTCGGGCTTTCGGTGCTGCTGATCCCGCACTACGGCATCGAAGGTGCGGCTTTCGGAACCGCGGCTGCCATGGTGATCCGCTCATTCATGCTCTGCCGCGCCGTCCACCGGTCGCTCGATCTGTCGGTCGTGTCACTGGGGCTGCCCTCGCTGCGTTTTTCCGCAGCCGGATAGCTTTTCCCATTCAGCCACCGACTATGGCTTGCTCCTTGCTGTTTCCTGTCGAGGCCTTAACTCGACGTATCAAAAGGAAACAGGCGGCATGCTGTGGAAGGTGTTCAAAGTCGGCAAGTGGGTGATCATCGCCGATCTGGCGCTTGGTGTCGCCATCAACGCGGCCTGGGCCATGGGGTTCATCAACCCGCTGGGCTGGGGACCGAAGCTGGCCAACACCATTCAGGCCACCTTGCAGTGAACCTCGCCGATCCCTTCCGCAAACCCGTGCAGCACATCACCGCGCACCACCGGCCCCACGCCTGACGGCGTTCCGGTCATGATCAGGTCGCCCGGCGCCAGTTCGAACAGGCGCGACAGGTAGGCGATCATCTCGGGCACCTTCCAGATCATCTGGTTCATGTCGCCGCTCTGGCGCACCTCGCCGTTCACCTTCAGCCATATCGCCCCCGATGCCGGATGGCCGATTTCCGATGCCCGCACCAGATCCGACATCGGCGCCGAATGGTCGAACGCCTTGCCGATTTCCCACGGCCGGCCCAGCTTCTTCATCTCGCCCTGCAGGTCGCGCCGCGTCATGTCGAGACCCACTCCATATCCGAATACGTGGGACAGTGCGTCTTCCACGGCGATGTCGCGCCCGCCGCTGGCCAGCGCCACCACCGTCTCGATCTCATGATGCACGTCCGAGGAGGCGGGAGGGTAGGGGAATTCGCCCCCGCCGGTGACGATGTTCTCCGGGCACTTCAGGAAGAAGAACGGGTCTTCGCGGTCCGGGTCATGCCCCATCTCGATGGCGTGGGCGGCATAGTTGCGCCCGACGCAGTAAACCCGGCGCACGGGATATATCTCGTCCGAGCCGCGCACGCCAAGGTGGGTGCGTTCGGGCGGCGTGATGGCATAGCGCATGAAGTTTCTCTCCGGCCGTCTTATGTTTGGTCCACCCGGTATAAGCCCCAAAGCTGGCCACTTGCAAACGGCTGTTTTGGCCGGGCAAAGCTGCGGGTTGGCCATGCGCCCGGCGCATTTGCCCTGGCGCGCCTGATAGCCTATTGCTGCACCTGCACACACTTCTTCACAGCCTGACCCGCCGGCCATTTCACATGCTGCACATCCTCGGTTTGATATTGCCGCTGTTCGGGCTGATCGTGATCGGCTTCGTCACGGCGCGCATTACCCGGCAGCCGGTGGAAGCACTGGGCTGGCTCAACACCTTCATCATCTACGTCGCGCTGCCGGCGCTGTTCTTCAAGCTGTTGTCAAAAACGCCGGTGGAGCAACTTGCCAGCATCGAGTTCATCGGCACCAACATCGTCGTTACCTACCTGATCTTCCTGCTGACCTTTGTTCTCGGCATCATCGGTACGCGGGGCAATGTCGCCGAATCCACCATCCAGGGTCTGGCAGGCGCCTATGGCAACATCGGCTACATGGGTCCGGCCATCGCCATCCTGGCCCTTGGCGAAAAGGCGGCAGTGCCGGTCGCGCTGATCTTCTGTTTCGAAAACATTCTGCACTTCGTCATGGCGCCGTTCATGATGGCGCTTTCCGGCAAGCAGAAGCAGGCGCCGGCTGCGCTGGCACTCGATGTTCTGCGCAAGATCTTCTTCCACCCGTTCATCATCGCCACGGCGGTGGGCGTGACCTTCGCCTTCATCAACGTCGAACTGCCAGAAGCGGTCACCCGGCTGATCGACTATCTCGCGCAAGCGGCTGCGCCCTGCGCGCTGTTCGCCATGGGCGTTACGCTGGCGCTCAGGCCGTTGAAGCGGGTGCCGCTGGCGCTGGGCTACATCGTGCCCATCAAGCTCATCGTGCATCCGATGCTGATGTACTTCATGCTGTCGTGGATGGGTAATTTCGACCCGGTCTGGATTTACACGGCGGTTCTCATCGCCTCGCTGCCAACCGCAACGAACGTCTTCGTCATGGCCCAGCAATATGGTGTCTGGATCGAGCGCGCCTCGGCCAGCGTGCTGATCACCACAGCCCTGTCGGTGGTGACGGTCTCGGGCTTTCTGTACATCGTGACCACCGGCATCCTGCCGCCCGACTGGTGGCCGGCGGGCTAGGCGCTATCATTCTGCAGCCGTGCAAGGTAGGCTTGCCTGCGACCGTTGCCGTTGCGGAGCAGTGTCCAGACATGAACAAGCACGCCAAGCCGCTTCAACTGCCCGAGGGTGAGCGCGGTGCGTTCACGCTCGACCCGATGACGTCCCCGACATTGCCATCGCGCTACTATACCGACGAGGCTGTCTACCGCGCAGAGATGCGCCAGATTCATCGCAAGAGCTGGTGTAATGTCGGCCATGTCTGCGATGTGGCGGAACCGGGCATGTACTTGACCGATGTGGTTGGCGAGCAACCCGTCCTCGTGATCAAGGGCCAGGACGGCGAAATCCGCGCCTTCTACAACGTATGCCAGCATCGCGGGCACGAGCTGTTGCAGGGCAGGGGGAAGCTGAAGACCAGGGGCGTATCATGCCCCTATCACGCCTGGTTGTACCGCCTTGACGGCGCGCTGGCGGCAGCCCCGATGACCGAACATCTGAAAGGCTTCGACAAGTCGCAATACGCCCTCAAGCCCATCGCGCTCGCAATCGCTGCCGGTCTCATCTTTATCAATCTTGATCCGCAAGCCTCGCCGTTCGAGGACGAGATGGGCGGGTTCGGCGAGAATATCGAGACGTTCCTGCCCGAGGTTGCAAGCTGGGTCGTCGCCGAACGTCTCCAGTACGACATCAAGGCCAACTGGAAGGTCGTGGTCGACAACTTTTCCGAGGCCTACCACATCCCCATTTCGCATCCGCAATTGTCGCGGGTGCTCGAGCAGGAAATGGTGGAGTTCGTCGAGCGCCCGCGCTGGACCTTCAACCGGTTCAAGTCGAAGGAGGGATTTCCCGGTCTCGAACTAACGCCCGGCTCGCCCTACTATGCGTGGCAGGCCTGGCCCCACCTGTGCATGCTCAGCTTGCCAGGGTCGGACAACCTCGTGGTTCTGCGAATGGCCCCGGACGGCGTGACCAGATGTGCCGAGCGGGTGGACATCTACACGCCGGCGGGGGACGCCACGAAGGATCCGAAGATGCTCGCCGTGCGGGACCTGTTCATGCACATGTTCAACATCGAGGACATCTCGATCGTCGAAAGCGTGCAGCGCGGCCTGCAGTCCATGGGCTTCGACCAGGGCCGCTATGTCTGCGACGAGAGCAACTCGTGGTTCTCCGAGATCCAGCTGCACTGGCTGCACCGGCAGGTGCTAGAGGCGCTTGCGGGCGAGAGCGCCTAGAACGGTACCGGCGCTTCCAGCTTGAGCCGGGTTCCATCCGCCGGGTGATGCAGCTCGAGCGTATGAGCGTGCAGCATGAGGCGGGGCGCGGAGGAGGCATCGCCATACATCGGGTCGCCGAGGATCGGATGCCCCAGTTCCTTGAGGTGCACCCGCAACTGGTGCGAACGTCCGGTATGCGGTTCAAGCAGCACGCGGGTGGAAGAGGGGCCGCGCTCCAGCACCCGCCAACGGGTAAGCGCGCGCTTGCCCTGCTCGAAACATACCTTCTGCAGCGGCCGGTTGGGCCAGTCGGCAATCAGCGGCAGGTCGATTTCGCCCTCGTTGTCCCCGACCACGCCAGCCACCACCGCCACATAGGACTTGGCCAGCTTGCGCCGCTCGAATTGCAGCCCGAGATGGCGCTGGGCTTCAGGGGTCATCGCCATGACCACGAGACCCGACGTGTCGCGGTCCAGCCGGTGCACCGTCAGCGCCTGCGGGTGGCGTGCCTGTACGCGCGCTTCCAGGCAATCGGCCAGCGCCGCGCCCTTGCCGGGCACCGACAGGAGACCGGACGGCTTGTCCAGCACGATCATGTGGCCGTCCATGTGCACGACGGCGAGCCCTTCGTCGGACGGCGGCGAATAGACCTCTGGTGAAGGGCGGACGGTCATGACCGCCTCAGCGCAGCCCAAGCCGCAGCCGATGCGGCCAATACCGCTGCGACGTTGCCGAAGCCGATGCCGGTCACGCTGATGCCGGCATCGAACAGCACGCCGTAGAGCGCCGGCGACAGAGCGCTGGCGAAGATCATCAGCGCAGTGGCCACGGCCTTTATGGCGCCGAGGTGCTTCACCCCATAGACCTCTGCCCAGAATGGCGGCGTCACGGCGCCAGTCATGCCGGATGCCGCGCCGAAGCTCACCAGCACGCCCGCCGTCCACAACGGGCTTGCGCCGCCAAGGGCGAGGCAAATGCCGCCCGCTGCGATGGGCAGCGTGAACACCGGCATCAGCCGTCGCGCGCCATGCCGGTCCACTGCCGCGCCCGCCAGCAGCGAAGCCACGATAGATGCCGCCGCATAGGCCATCAGCAGCAGGTACCAGGTTTCCAGCGGCCAGCCCTTGGCCGAGGCGATGTGTTGGTGATGGAACATCAGGCCCGTGTTTAAGAACGACGGGGCAAGGATCGCCGGCACCACGCCATAAAAGCGCGGATCGCGCACCATCTCGCCCCGCGACCATTGCCGCGCCCTCTGCGCACCGGCACTGCCAGCTGCGGGCAGGGGCTCGTCGAGGATCGCCATCCGGTCCAGGTACCGACCGTGCCGGAGCCGGTGATCGGCCATCAGCACCAGCAGCATCGGCAACACCAGCCCGGCGCACACAGCCGCCAGAATGAACCACGACGAGCGCCATCCCACCGCGAGGATCAGGGAGGAGATGGTGATCGGCAGCACGGCTTCGGCCAGCGTGAAACCCTGGTTGACGATGGCCGAGGCCTTGCCGCGCACCGTCTCGTAGTAGCGGTTCACCGAAGTCACCGCGATATGGCTCATCAGCCCCTGGCCGAACTGGCGCAGCAGGAACAGCGCCACCAGCAGCCCCGCCGTGCTGCCCGCGCTTCCGGCAATGACGCACGCCGCCGCCAGGCCCAGCGTGGTGACGGTGAACACCACCCGCAGATCGTAAAGGTCCACCAGCTTGCCCGACCACAGGATCACCGCAGCGCTTGTCAGGGTGGCCGCCATGTACAACGTGCCGAAGCCGCCGTGGCTGAGCTCGAACGCGGCGCGCATGTCGGCATTGAACAGCGAGATCACCAGCGTCTGGCCCGGCGCGGAGGCAAGCGAGGCCAGCGTGCCGAAAGCCAGCAACCGCCAGTCGGCGGTCAGTTCGGATCGGGAATGGCCGGAGCCGCTCATGGTGCCTTCACTTACGCGTCTGGGACGGTTGCGCCAGGTGCGCGGGGACCGTGGCCCAGACCGGCGGCGAAGGCAAGCGGCTTACATGACGATGACGCGGGTGCCTGGCTTGACGCGCTTGTACAGGTCGACGACGTGGTGGTTGAGCATGCGGATGCAGCCCGAGGTGACCGCCTTGCCGAGGTTCCAGGGCTCGTTGGTGCCGTGGATGCGGTAGAGCGTATCCTTGCCGTTGCTGTAGAGATAGAGGGCGGCAGCACCCAGCGGATTGTTTGGCCCGCCATCCAGCTGCTGCGGCAGGAAGTGCCCCTTGGCGCGGACGCGGGCGTGCATCTCGGCAGGTGGCGTCCAGGTGGGCCACTCGGCCTTGCGGGCAATCTGGGCGGTGCCCTTCCAGCGCATGCCGTCGCGGCCGACACCGACCACGTAGCGCAGCGCGCGGCCCCGGCTGGTCACGTAGTAGAGCCGCTTGTGCGCGGTCACCACCACGATGGTGCCAGGCTCGAACCGTTTGGGAAAGCCGATTTCGTCAGGCCCGGGCAGCCCGCGCGGAATGGCCCCCAGCTTGATGCCGGCAAACAGCCCTTCCGCGCGCGCAATACCGGGGGAAACCGCAAACAGCACCGCAGACACCGCCGCCAGCAGGCAGACGGAAAACCTGACCATCGCGTTCATGAAGACCCCACTCTTTACGCATACTCACCTGACCAGTGACCTGATCCGGGTTCGGATTAAACGCGAAGTTGGTTAAGGCCTCGTAAAACGGCTGGCGACAGCAGGCCGCAAAAATGGAAACCGGCCCTTGCGGGGAGGAAGACCGCAAGGACCGGCTTCTGAACAAGGTCTGACGAGGGCGTGTCAGACCGAGTAGTACATGTCGTATTCGACCGGGTGCGGGGTCATTTCGTACCGCATGTTCTCCTGCATCTTCAGCTCGATATAGGCATCGATCTGGTCGTCGGAGAACACCCCGCCCTTCTTCAGGAAGTCGCGGTCGGCATCCAGCGAGGCGAGCGCTTCACGAAGCGAGCCGCACACGGTCGGGATGTCCTTCAGCTCTTCCGGCGGCAGGTCATAGAGGTCCTTGTCCATCGGATCGCCGGGGTGGATCTTGTTCAGGATGCCGTCCATGCCGGCCATCACCATGGCCGAGAAGGCCAGGTACGGGTTGGCAGTCGGGTCGGGGAAGCGGACTTCCACGCGCTTGCCCTTCGGCGACGCGGTCCACGGAATACGGCACGAGGCCGAGCGGTTGCGCGACGAGTAGGCCAGCAGCACCGGTGCTTCATAACCCGGCACCAGGCGCTTGTAGGAGTTTGTGGACGGGTTGGTGAAGGCGTTCAGCGCCTTGGCGTGCTTGATGATGCCGCCGATATAGAACAGGCACATTTCCGACAGGTCGGCATACTGGTTGCCGGCGAACAGCGGCTTGCCGTCCTTCCAGATCGACTGGTGCACGTGCATGCCCGAACCATTGTCGCCGAAGATCGGCTTCGGCATGAAGGTGACGGTCTTGCCGTACTGGTGCGCCACGTTGTGGATGGCGTACTTGTAGATCTGCAGGTGGTCGGCGCAGCGGGTCAGCGTTTCGAACTTGATGCCGAGCTCGTGCTGGGCGGCAGCCACCTCGTGGTGGTGCTTTTCAACGGTAACGCCCATCGACGCCATCGCCGCCAGCATTTCGCCGCGGATGTCCTGGCCCGAGTCGATCGGGTTGACCGGGAAGTAGCCGCCCTTGACGCGCGGACGGTGGCCCATGTTGCCCATCTCGTACTCGGCGTCCATGTTGGACGGCAGTTCGGTCGAAGTCCACCTTGAAGCCGGTGTTGTACATGTCGGCCGAGAAGCGCACGTCGTCGAACATGAAGAACTCGGCTTCCGGGCCGACGGTGATGGTGTCGCCGATGCCGGTCGACTTCACGTACGCCTCGGCCTTCTTGGCCGTGGTGCGCGGGTCGCGGTCATAGGCTTCGCCGGTGCCCGGCTCGAGAATGTCGCAGAAGATCGCGGCGGTCTTCTGGGCGTAGAACGGGTCCAGGTGCAGCGACGTCGGGTCGAGCATCAGCACCATGTCGGACTCGTTGATCGCCTTCCACCCGGCGATGGACGAGCCGTCGAACATCAGGCCGTCTGCAAACACGTCCTCGTCGATGGTTGAGATGTCCTGGGTCACGTGCTGCATCTTGCCGCGCGTGTCGGTGAAGCGAAGGTCGACGTACTTGACGTCGTTGTCCTTCAGGAACTTCATCGCGTCTGAAACGGATTTCGGTGCTTTTGCCATCTGTAATGCCCTCGTAGGTCTTCAGTTTGAGTTGGTTTGGGGTTGGTGGAACTGAAAAGGCTCAAAGCGCGTCCGAACCGGTTTCGCCGGTGCGGATGCGGATTGCCTCGTCAACGGTGGAAATGAAGATCTTGCCATCGCCGATGCGGCCGGTGCGCGCGGCGGTCATGATCGCCTCGACCGCCTGGTCGACCATCTTGTCGTCCAGCACGATCTCGATGCGCACCTTGGGCAGGAAGTCGACGACGTATTCAGCCCCGCGATAGAGCTCGGTGTGGCCCTTCTGGCGGCCGAAACCCTTGGCTTCGGTCACGGTGATGCCCTGCAGGCCGACTTCCTGCAGCGCTTCCTTTACCTCGTCCAGCTTGAACGGTTTTACGATGGCCTCGATCTTCTTCATGTACCCTCTCGTGCGTTCCTCTGGAGAAACGGCAGTTCCGCATGTGCCCGCCGTCAAGAATTGGTTAACGCGATTGCATGAGCCGTGCCAGTTGCCGGGCAGGGGGAATATGCTGGAATTTCAGCGGGTTGGGCTGGTGGTCGGAAATCGGCGCCTGAAAATAAGGCGATTAAAAATTGGGCGGATGATGGAAAATTGGGCTGCTTAGACTGTCATCCCCGAGCCGCCGTTAGTCCTGAGCATCTTGACGATTGGCTAAGTCGTTCCGTGGCCTAATACCAAGTCCCTGAGGGGCTGACTCGTTTGAGGGTTTTCAAATCAGCTGCAGCGTGATTCAGCATGGCAAACGAAGGAGGTTTGCCATGGCGATAGCGCTACGAGCGGATTTTGATGCGACCATATTGCGGGCGATTGCCCGACAGTCGAAGGATGCAGCCCAAACCCGGCGGCTGCTGGCATTGGCGGCGATCTATGATGGAGCAACACGGACACAGGCCGCTGAGCTTGGTGGAGTGACGCTGCAGATCGTACGGGACTGGGTGGTGCGGTTCAATGCCGAGGGACCGGAAGGACTGGTCAGCCGCAAGGCGCCTGGCCAGCCCTCGAAGCTCAATGATGCACACCGGGCTGCACTGGTGCAGATGCTGGAGAGCGGGCCGGTTCCGGCAGCCCATGGGGTGGTACGCTGGCGCCTGGTCGACCTGTGTCAGTGGATCTGGGAAGAGTTCCGGATCAGCATTGCCAAGCAGACTTTGAGCCGGGAACTTCGTGCGATGGGCTATCGCAAGCTGTCAGCCAGACCACGCAATCATGCCCAGGCTGAGGGATCCATTGAGGATTTTAAAAAAGTTTTCCCCCGCGCCTGGTGGCGATCGCCCGGGACAAGGGCATCCACCGGGACAAGCTAGAGATCTGGTTTGCCGACGAGGCCCGCATCGGCCAGAAGAACAAGCTCACCAGGCGCTGGGCCAGGCGTGGCACCAGACCGTCAGCCCCGCAGGACCAGCGCACAGCCTCGACCTATATCTTCGGGGCGATCTGCCCGAAGCGAGGTAAAGGCGCTGCCCTGGTCCTGCCGGCCTGCAACACCGAGGCCATGAACCTGCATCTGGCCGAGATCTCCGGTGAAGTCAGTCCCGGCGCCCATGCCGTCGTCATTCTCGACCAGGCTGGCTGGCACCTGTCAAACCGGCTCAAGGTTCCGACCAATATCACCCTGCTGCCGCTTCCGCCCAAATGCCCCGAACTGAACCCGGTGGAGAATATCTGGCAGTTCATGCGCGACAACTGGCTCTCCAACCTGGTGTTCACGTCCTATGACAACCTGGTCGATCACTGCTGCCATGCATGGAACAGCCTCGTCGACCAGCCCTGGCGCATCATGTCCATCGGACTGCGTGACTGGGCTCACAGGTTCTGATCAGTGGGACTTGGTATAAGCCGGCCTGTAGCCGTGTTTTCTAGCGATCCGCCCAAGTATGCCTTTGACTATGATGTCGAGTTGAGAGTTTTCTGTGTAGTCGGCTGGCGCAACGAACTCGACGCGCCCATCCGAGATAAGCTTGTGAATCCTCTCAAGGTCGCGGGCAGTCTTATCGGGATTGTATACTGCGACGGAGTGACCGCCCTTGTGGGTCAGCATTTTCATCGTTGGAATATCAGTGTCCCCATCGCCCAGAAAGATTATGCGGTCAAATGGGATTGGTCGCTCATCCTCTGGCATGTAGTCGTTGATCGAGTCATTATCCCAATGATTGTCGATGCCCTTGTTAATGCGGAACAGGTATTGGGTCTTGGTGGTGTAGTTGATGCCGACGCCAGGCCAGGTAGCAACGTTGTCATCGTAAATGAATTTCGACGCAAAAACTTGGCGGAAAGCGTCTCGAATTTGACATCCCTCGATCATTTCGTGAATGCCTGAAGATACAATATAGTGTTCAAGAGCGAGGTTTCGTTGGGCCGCGTGTTTGTTGATCCGTTGAAACCATGAGTTATCCGAAAGACCAGGAAACAGGAGGGCCTCTCTCCCGTGGTGCCGTAAGTCTTCTTTAGTAAATGGAACACCCCTATCTTGTGCCTTCTCTAGCATGAGGTGCATATAAACTAGTATCTCATCAGCATCGTATTCTCGGGCGCGAGCTTTTACCTCATCCCAGAATTCGCCTTTTGTCATTCCAACATCTGGAATAAAGCTGGTCTCTTGCAGGTTGCCCTGTGCAAGCGTGCCGTCAAAGTCGTAAATTAGAGCGGTCCGGTAAGGTCCATCCATTTTACTCAGCTCGCCTTAATAGATTTGCGTCTGCCTTGAACGTTTGTGAACAAAGGGTGCTTCAAAGAATTTAGAGCACCTACTCTGAATGCAGAGAACTGACAGCGATCTATGGTCGCTTGCACAGCCATCTAGTCTTTTGTGTAAGCAGACTTTCCTGTTGGCATTGGGCGTATGTAGCCCTCAATCCTTTTCAACCGTTGTTCCACGCGATTCAGCTTATCCAGAATGTCGGCGATGCCGTTGCGTAGGTCTTCATTTGTCGGATGCCCATTGTCTGGCATGGGGGTGCTCCCAAAATATTGACGTAGCGATAATTACGCTTCTTGGCGAGAGGAGCAAGGGGCTTGAGAGTCGCATAAACTTGACCGGCAGAGTTGAGCCAGCGGTAAGCAAATTCCAGCTACCAATTCCGGGTCATTCATTGTTGCGTGCAGTTAAGCAACCTCGCGCCACCCCACCACATTGACGAACCGCTCGGGAAACCGCACATACGGGGCGGAAATCGCCGGGGGGCCTTTTCACCACCGCAGGACCTGACCGACCATGCTTCGCGCCAAGCTTGCCTCGCTCGTTGCCAATCCGCTGTTCGAGCGCTTCATCATCGCCGTCATCATCGTCAACGCCACTACGCTGGGGCTGGAAACCTCGCCCTGGTGGATGGAGCGCTTCGGCCCGCTGCTCACCTTCATCGACACGGCGTGCCTGGCCATCTTCGTGGCCGAGATTGCCGCGCGGCTGGCCGCCAACTTCCGCGGCTTCTGGCGCGACCCATGGCGCATCTTCGATTTCACCATCGTGGCAATAGCGCTGATGCCGGCCTCCGGCGCGTTCTCGGTGCTGCGCGCCTTCCGCATCCTGCGCGTGCTGCGGCTCATCTCGCAGTTCAAGGCGATCCGCCGGGTGGTGACGGGCTTGCTGCAGGCCATCCCCGGCATGGGCTCCATCGTCATGCTGCTGACGCTGATCTTCTACATCTTCGCCGTCATCTCGACCAAGCTGTTCGCCCAGAGCTTCCCCGACTGGTTTGGCTCGCTGGGCGAAAGCGCCTACACCCTGTTCCAGGTGATGACGCTGGAAAGCTGGTCTATGGGCATCGTGCGGCCGGTGATGGAGCAGTACCCCTATGCCTGGGCGCTGTTCGTGCCGTTCATCCTGGTCACCTCGTTCACCGTGCTGAACCTGTTCATCGGTGTCATCGTCGATGCCATGCAGAAGGAGCACGAGGCCGAGGCCCAGGCCGACCGCGCCGACCTGCACAAGGAGGTCGAGAAGGTGCTGAAGGAAGTGAAGGCGCTGCGCGCAGAACTGGCCGAATTGAAGGCTGGCAAAGGCTGACGGCTGGACTATTCTGGCCTCCGGAGATCTGGAGGACGGATGGATAAGCTGGCAACCGCCGCTGCCGCACTCGACGCGGCGGACGAACTGAAAGCCTTCCGGGCGCGCTTCCACTTGCCCGAAGGCGTGGTCTATCTCGACGGCAATTCGCTGGGCGCGATGCCCGTGGCAGCACCTCAGCACATGGCGGACGCGGTGACGCGCGCCTGGGGCGAACGCCTCATCGCCAGCTGGATGGACGACGGCTGGTGGCAGATGCCGGTGACGCTGGGCGACCGGCTGGCGCGCATCATCGGGGCAGGGCCGGGCCAGACCGTGGTGGCCGATGGCACGTCCGTGTCGATCTTCAAGGCCGTGCATGCCGGGCTGTCCTTGCGGCCTGAGCGCACGGTGATCGTGTCTGAAGCAGCAAGTTTCCCGACCGACCTCTACATCGTCGAGGGGCTGATCGCGTCCTCGGGCCGCAAGCTGGAGATGAAGCTGGCGGCGGATGCAGGCGCAGGGCTGGACGCCGTGTTGGGCGATGACGTGGCCGTGGTGCTGCTGTCCCACGTGGACTACCGCACCGGCGAATTGCTCGACATGGAAGCCATCACGAAGAAGGTGCAGGTCGCCGGCGCCATCATGGTCTGGGACCTGTGCCATTCCGCCGGCGTGGTGCCGATGGAGCTCGATGCCTGGGGCGTCGATTTCGCCATGGGCTGCACCTACAAGTACCTGAACGGCGGACCCGGCGGGCAAAGCTTCTTCTATGCCGCCCGCCGCCACCACGAGACGGCGCGCCAGCCGCTCACCGGCTGGTGGGGCCACGCCGAGCCGTTCGCCTTCAGGACCGGTTATGAGCCTGCCCATTCCATGCGCCGTTTCCTCACCGGCTCGCAGGCGATCCTTGGCCTGAAGGCGGTGGAGTGCGGCATCGCCGCGATGGAGGGCGTGAGTGTCGATGCGGTCCGGCAGAAGTCGCTCAGCCTCACCGGCTTCTTCATGGACTGCCTGGACGAGCTGTGCGCAGGCCACGGACTTCGCCTCGTCACCCCGCGCGAGCGGGCGCGGCGCGGTTCCCAGGTCGCCATCGGCTTCGAGCACGGCTACGCGGTGGTGCAGGCGATGATCGGGAAAGGAGTCGTCGGAGACTTCCGCGCGCCCGACATCATGCGCTTCGGCTTTGCGCCGCTCTATCTATCTCACGCCGACGTGTTGAAGGCCGCACAGGTGATGCGCGATTGCCTTGAGGCGCAGGTCTGGCGCGACCCGAAATATCAGGTGCGGGGCGACGTCACATGAACGAGCTGCTGACGCCGGAACAGATGTACGAGGCCGACCGCCTGACGATCGAGGCCGGCACGCCCGGCATCACGCTGATGGAGAACGCAGCCGCCGCGTGCGCCCGCGTCATCATGGAGGTCTGCGCGCCGGCACCCGTAGCCGTGGTGGCGGGGCCGGGCAACAATGGCGGTGACGGCTTGGTCATCGCGCGACTGCTGGCCGCCGCCGGCTGGCCGGTCAGGCTGGTGCTGGCGGGCGAGGTGAACAAGCTGAAGGGCGATGCAGCACTTGCCGCGAAGTCCTGGACGGGCGAGGTTCTCCCCGCCGCGCCCGAACACCTCAAGGGCGCGAAGGTGATCGTCGATGCGCTGTTCGGGGCGGGCCTCACGCGCGGCATCGACGGCGATCTGGCGAAGCTGGTCAAGGCCATCAACAAGGCCCGCGCCACCCGCATCGCCATCGACATTCCCTCCGGCATCGACGGGCGCACCGGGCAGGTGCGTGGGGTGGCTGTCAAGGCTCATCACACCATCACCTTCTTCCGCGCCAAGCCGGGACACTGGCAGATGCCGGGCCGCGTGCATGCCGGGCAGATTCACGTGGTGAACATCGGCATTAAACCTGCCGTATTGAAGTCGGTTAAGCCCCGGATTCAGCTGAATTCACCGGCGATTTTTCGGAATTTCATGCCCGCTACGGCGATTTCCGCCCACAAGTATGCTCGCGGCCACGCCATCATGGTGTCCGGCGGGCCGTGGAATACCGGTGCGGCGCGGCTTGCCGCCATGGCCGCGCTGCGAGCGGGGGCGGGGCTGGTGACGGTGGCGTCTCCCACGGCTGCATTGCCCGTGAATGCCGCGCATTTGACGGCGATTATGCTGAAAGAAGCTGAATCGGCCTCTGAACTTGCGGCGATTCTGTCGGACAGGCGCATCACCGCCTGCGGCATCGGTCCGGCGGCTGGCGTGGGCGAGGATACGCGCCGCAAGACGCTGGCGGTCCTCGATGCAGGCTGCGCCGCCGTGCTGGACGCCGACGCGCTGACCAGTTTCGCCGGTCAGTCAGACACGCTTTTAAGCGCCACAAAAGCGCGGAAAACGCCGGTCATTCTTACCCCGCACGAAGGCGAATTCTCCCGTCTTTTCAAGTGGCGGCGCGACGTTCCGGACTCAAAATGTGAACGCGCTGCGAGGGCTGCCCAAGAGTCAGGTTCGGTCGTCATCCTCAAAGGTCCGGACACCGTCATCGCCGCACCCGATGGCCGCATCGCCATCAACGCCAACGCGCCTGCCACGCTGGCCACCGCCGGGTCGGGCGACGTGCTGACCGGCCTTTGCCTCGGGCTCCTCGCGCAAGGCATGCCCGGCTTCGAGGTGGCCTGCGGCGCGGTGTGGTTGCATGGTGAAGCGGCGAACCTGTTCGGCGGGCCAGGCCTGATCGCCGAGGACCTGCCGGATTTGATTGCCGCCGCTCTCGAAACCGTGCATGAAGCCGGTTGACGCGGGCTGCCTAAACCTCTGGCATCGGCTGCCATGCTTTGCTATACACCGCGCCGATTGCTGACGTCCGGCGCGGCCTAAAAGCGGGCGCGCCGTAAAATTTTCAAGCGGGCGTGGTGGAATTGGTAGACACGCAGGATTTAGGTTCCTGTGGGGTAACCCGTGGGGGTTCAAGTCCCTCCGCCCGCACCAGAAGATGGGCTCGTCGAGCGCACGGATTAACAGTTAACAGGCGGATGCCTGACCGGCCGATGGAGCCGGGCAGGGGCACACGCCAGCCGCAAGAAGGTTGATGACGATGCAGGTGACCGAAACACTGAACGAAGGCCTCAAGCGCGAGCTGAAGGTCGTCATTCCCGCTGCCGACCTGGCCACCCGGGTCGATGAGCGCCTCGAGGAGCTCAAGGCCACCGCCCAGATCAAGGGCTTTCGCCCGGGCAAGGTGCCGATGGGCCACCTGAAGAAAATGTACGGCAAGCAGGCGATGGCCGAAGTGGTGCAGAAGTCGATCGAGACCTCCACCACAGAAGCGCTCAATGAAAAGAGCCTGAAGCCCGCCTACCAGCCGGAAGTGGTGCTGCCGGAAGACGAGAAGGAAGTGGAAGCGGTCATGGACGGCAAGGCCGACCTCGCCTTCACCATGAACTTCGAAGTCGTGCCGGACATCGAAATCACCGACTTCAAGAAGCTGAAGGTCGAGAAGCTGGTTGTCGAAGTCACCGATGAGCACATCGATGAGGCGCTGCAGAACATCGCCGGCCAGTACAAGGACTGGGAAGACAAGGGTGACAAGAAGGCCGCCGATGGCGATCGCGTCACCATTTCCTTCGTTGGCAAGATTGGCGGCGAGGCATTCGACGGCGGCAGCGCGGAAGACGTGCCGCTGGAACTGGGCTCAGGCTCGTTCATTCCCGGCTTCGAAGACCAGCTCGTCGGCAGCAAGGTGGGCGATGAGAAGGTGGTCAAGGTGACTTTCCCGGCTGAATACGGCGTTGACACGCTGGCCGGCAAGGACGCCGAGTTCGACGTCAAGGTGTCAAAGGTGGAAGCCCCCAAGGCGACCGAGATCAACGACGAATTTGCCACCAAGCTTGGCCTTGAAAGCGCCGACAAGCTGAAGGAAATGATCAAGGAGCGCATTGCCGACGAATTCGCCTCCATGACCAACGCCAAGCTGAAGCGCGACATGCTTGATGTCCTGGACGCCGAGTACAAGTTCGACCTGCCGGAAAAGCTGGTTGATCAGGAGTTCAATGCGATCTGGGCTGCGCTCACCCGCGAGATGCAGGCCGAAGGCAAGACCTTCGAGGACGAGGAAACCACCGAGGAAGAAACCCGCAAGGAATATCGCCAGATCGCCGAGCGCCGGGTTCGCCTGGGCCTGGTTATTGGCACCATCGGCGAGAAGGCCGGCGTGACCGTGGCAGACGAAGAGCTACAGCGCGGCCTCATCGAGCGGGCCCGCCAGTTCCCCGGCCAGGAGAAGCAGGTGTTCGAGTTCTACCGCAGCAATCCGCAGGCGCTGGTTGAAATCCGCGGCCCGATCTTCGAGCAGAAGGTGGTCGAGCACATTGCCGAAGGCGCCGACGTGACCGAGCGCTCGGTGAGCCGTGAATCCCTTCGGCACATGCTCGAACATGACCATGAGCACGGCCAGGCATGTGACCACCCCGACCACGACCATGGCGGCGACAAGGCTGCCAAGAAGGCCCCGGCCAAGAAGGCGGCAAAGAAGGCAGCCAAGAAGGACGAGGAATAAGGCTCAGGTGTAGCCGATCAGGCGGCCGCAGATGATGGCCGCCGTCCACACCATCAACGAGACGAGGGCAGCCGGTCTGGCTGCCCTTTTGCGTTTCAGCCATACAACATTGGTGAGCCCCGCCGCCAGCAGCGCCATCTTGGCGAGGAACAGCGAGGACCCGGCATATTTGACCGCGTCGGTGGTGAACATCGCTGCGCCTGAAGCCACTGCCAACAAAAGACCTGTTGCCGCAACCGGCGTCACCAGCCGCTCAAGCGAGGCCGCGTCCGGCCCGCGCACCAGAGCCAGCGTGCGCAGGTGCAGCGTGACCAGAGAGCCGAACAGCAAGGCGATGCCGAGGATGTGCGCGGTGTTGACGGCCGGATAAAGCCAGCGCATCTGGCGCATGGCCTGCGCCAGGTCAGACTGCTGCAGGGCGAGCAGCAACTCGTTCACTCAGCTGCGGTCCGGATAGAGATCATAGAGCTTGCCGGCAATGGTGATACGCTCGGCCTTCACCCGCTTGTCGGCCTCGTCCGCCGAGCGCCCGCCGGACACGGTGATCTCCGTGCCGGGTTTCAGCAGCGCCTCGTCAAGCCCGGCCCGCTCGTGCCGCCACGGCTGTCCGGCCTCGACGGTCCACGTCTCGCCATTGGCCTCGACATCAAGGATGCCGTGCGGCATGCCCAGCCGCGCCGACGTGATGACCCCGGTCAGTTCGAAGTTGCCGTCCGCCGTCCAGCGCCAGCCGTGATGGGCAAGGGCGGGGGTGACTGCCATGCCGGCGGCAATCCCGGCAATCAGCGTGCGTCTGTCGATCATGTGCATCTCCCTCATTTGGGTTGTTGCGGGACAACGGCAGTGCATGCCAGAAAGTTCAGACCATGGAAGCAGATTACATCATCATCGGGGCAGGCTCAGCCGGATGTGCGCTGGCCTCACGGCTAAGTGAAGACGAAGGCTGCTCTGTCCTGCTGCTGGAGGCGGGCGGTGCAAACACCGCGCCGCTGATCCGGGCGCCGGCGGGCTTCGCCGCCATGCTGCCCTGGCCGATCAGCAACTGGGCCTTCAAGACCGTGCCGCAGCCGGGCCTGAACGGCCGCAAGGGCTACCAGCCGCGTGGCAAGGGCCTGGGTGGATCGTCGGCGATCAACGCCATGGTCTACACCCGCGGCCGCCCGCGAGATTATGACGACTGGGGTGGGAAGGGCTGGACGTGGACTGAAGTCGAGCCTGCATTCGACGCGCTGGAAAAGGCGGGCTTGAGCGTGTCGCACCAGGCCGATCCGTTTCCGGCGACGCAGATGTTTCTGGAGGCCGCTGCGGCCTGTAGCCTGCCGGTAAGGGACGGGTTCGACACCCTCGACGATGAGGCAAGCGGGCTGTTCCGCGCCACCATCGGCAAGGGCGAGCGCTGTTCGGCGGCCGATGCGTTCCTGCGTCCGGTCATGCCGCGGCCCAATCTGACGATACTGACCAAGGCAAGGGCAGGGCGCATCGTCATCAAGGGCGGTCGCGCCACGGGTGTACGGTATTTCCATGAAGGCGAATGGCGCGAGGCCAGCGCAAAGCGTGAAGTGATCCTGAGCGCCGGTGTGTTCCAGACCCCGCAACTGCTGATGCTGTCGGGCATCGGCCCGGCGGGAGACCTTGCTGCTCATGGCATTACCGTGATGCAGGACCTGCCCGGCGTCGGCGCCAACCTGCAGGATCACGTGGATTACGTGATGGTGTTCACCGCGCGCACCGGGCCGGAAACCATCGGCGTGTCGGGCGCAGGCTCACGCACCATCGTGGAGGCGGTCAGGCAGTGGCGCAAGGACCGCACCGGGCGGCTGACCTCGCCCATCGCCGAGGCAGGCGCCTTCGTCAAGTCATCACCGGAACTGGAAACGCCCGATCTGCAGTTCACCTTCGCGCCGGGCATCGTCATCAATCATGGCAAGACCATGCGCCCCGGTCACGGCATGTCGATGCATGTGGCGCTGCTCAAGCCTCAATCTCGCGGCCGCGTCACGCTTGCTTCAGCCGATCCCGGCGCAGCGCCATTGATTGACCCGCAATACCTCACCCATGCCAGTGACATGCGCCGCATGGTGGCGGGGGTGAAGCGGGCGCGGGAGATTTTCAACGCTCGGGCGTTTGACGGTATTCGTGGCAAGGAACTGCATTCCGCCGGAGTGACGGGCGATGCGGACTGGGAATCGCTGATCCGCGCCCGTGCCGACACGCTCTATCACCCGGTCGGGACCTGCCGGATTGGCGCTATGAAGGACCGGTTTGCCGTGGCCGGGCCGGACCTGAAGGTTCACGGGGTGGACGGCCTTCGCGTGGCCGATGCCTCGGTCATGCCGCAGATCGTATCGGCCAACACGAACGCCGCCGCCATGATGATCGGCTGGCGGGCGGCTGATTTGATCCGGGATCCGGAACAGGGCCGGGGGCACAGCCAAGCAGGTTAGCGGCCCAGCCCCAGCAGCCGGTTGCGCTGGTTCGAGTAACCGATCTCGCCGATGGCCGTCCAGCCGCCAAGCTCTTTCAGTGCGGCGAAGTAGGTGTCATGCACCCGCCGGGTGAGCTCGGAATGCTGACGGGTTTCTTCCGCGACTACCTGCCAGCCTTCGTGGAACTTGTCGTAGACATCGTTCGAGAAGCCGCGAACCTGAACGCCGTTTTCGCGCACCATCCGGTCAAGATAGGCGCCGTTGTTGGCGATCACGTCTTCATAGGTGCGGGCGTGTTCTTCCTTGCAGGCGGCGAGTATGATCTGCTGGTCAATTGCCGGGAGGGCTTCCCACCAGCTCTTGTTGAGACCGAGGCACAGGCTGCCGCCGGGTTCGTGGAAGCCGGGCCAGTAGTAATACTTTGCCGCTTCGTAGAGCTTCATGAAGTAGTCATTGTAAGGCCCCGCCCATTCGGTCGCGTCGATGGTGCCCGCCACCAGGTTCTCGTAGATCTGGCCCGGGGGCAGGGCAACCGGCGAGGCGCCAAGCTTTGACAGCACGTCGCCGCCAAGACCGGGCATGCGCATCTTCAAGCCCTTCAGGTCGTTTGCCGAGTTGATCTCCTTGTTGAACCAGCCGCCCATCTGGCTGCCGGTCGCCCCGCAGGGAATGGACTTGATGCCGAAGGGGGCGGCCACCTCGTCCCACAGCTCCTGGCCGCCTTTCACGCCGATCCAGGCGTTCCATTCGAGATTGGTCATGCCAAACGGAATGGAGGTGAAGTAGGCAAAGGCAGGGTGCTTGCCCTTCCAGTAGTAGTCGGCGGAGTTGTAGGCCTGGGAGTTGCCGGAGGCCACTTCGTCGAACACGTCGAACGGGCCGACCCGCTCGCCGGCGGCGTAGTAGGTGGTGACGATCCGTCCCTCGGACAGCTTCTGAATGCGCGCGGCATGGCGTTGCGCTGACGTGCCGAAGCCCGGAAAATCGCGCGGCCACGAGGAAACGATGTTCATTTCCACCCGCGCCTGGGCGATGGCGGGTGCGGCTAGGGACGTGGCGGTTGTGCCGGCTGCGACGGCGGTAAGGAACTGGCGGCGCTTGATCATCATCTTTCACAGATAAGAGGGGCGTTGGGCAAAGAAAAGGCGGGAGGCCCGTGAAGGCCTCCCGCGTCTGCTTCCGGAGAACCGGAACTCAGGATTTACATGCCAAGCACACGGTTGCGCTGGTTCGAGAACTCGACCTCGGCGATCTTGCGGAAACCGCCGATCTCGCGCAGCTTGGCCTGGTAGTCGTCGTCGATCTTGGCGGCCAGGGCCGAGTGGTTGCGGGTTTCCTCGAACACCTCCTTGGCGGCGGTGCCGAACGCGTCCCATACCTCGTCAGAGAACGACTTCAGCACCACGCCGTGATCCTTGATCAGGCGGTTGAGGTATTCACCGTTGTTGGCGGATGCCTCTTCGTGCTGGGCTGCGTGCTCTTCGTTGCAGGCTGCCGTGATGATGGCCTTCTCGATGTCCGACAGGCCTTCCCAGAACGACTTGTTCATGCCCAGCGCCAGGCCGCCGCCCGGCTCGTGCATGCCTGCAGTGTAGTAGAACTTGGCGGCTTCGTAGAACTTCATGAAGTAGTCGTTGTAGGGGCCGACCCACTCGGTGGCCTCGATGGCGCCCGAGACCAGGTTTTCATAGATCTGGCCGCCCGGCAGAGACACCGTGGAAACGCCGAGCTTGGTCAACACCGTGCCGCCGAGGCCGGGGATGCGCATCTTGAGGCCCTTGAGGTCGTCGGGAGTGTTGATCTCCTTGTTGAACCAGCCGCCCATCTGGGTGCCGGTACCGCCGCAGGGCAGCGCCTTGAGGCCGAATTCGCCGGACAGCTCGTCCCACAGGGCCTGGCCGCCCTTGAACTTGATCCAGGCATTCCATTCCGGCGAGGTCATGCCGAACGGCACCGAGGTGTAGTAGGCGAAGGCCGGGTGCTTGCCGATCCAGTAATAGTCGGCGCCGATATAGGCCTGGGAGTTGCCCGAAGCCACGTCGTCGAACACGTCGAACGCGCCAACGCGCTCGCCGGCGGCGAAGTACTGCGTGGTGATGCGGCCTTCCGACAGTTCGGTTATGCGCGCGGCGAGCCGCTGGGCAGACGTGCCGAGGCCCGGGAAGTCACGTGGCCAAGTCGAAACGATCACCATTTCCTTGGTGGCCTGGGCGATGGCGGGCGCGGCGAGCGTGGATGCGGCGGCAGCTCCGCCAGCCAGTGCGGCACCCTTCAAAAACTTACGGCGTTCCATGTGAATCGATACTCCCTGTATTCATTCGTTGATGACGGAAACCCCGGCCGGATCGGCGATCCCGGATTCCTGACCGGAAACTAAACAGAAATTGATGCCGTTGCCAATGCTCGCCTGCGCAGCGTTCAACATGTGACGTTGCAGCTATTTGCGTTGCCGGGCATTTCGCCTATCTATTGCACAAACCAACCCGTCCGGCCGATTCTGAACCAGCCAGGCCGCCCGCCCGATATCGAAGGAATTCTCCATGCGCGACCCGATTGAAACCTACGCCCAGCTCGTCCCGATGGTGGTCGAACAGACCAACCGCGGCGAACGCGCCTATGACATCTACTCGCGCATGCTGAAGGAGCGCATCATCTTCGTGACCGGCCCGGTCGAGGATCACATGGCGACTCTTGATCGTGGCGCAGCTGCTCTTTCTCGAAGCCGAGAACCCGAAGAAGGAAATCGCCATGTACATCAATTCGCCCGGCGGCGTGGTGACGTCCGGCCTGTCGATCTACGATACCATGCAGTTCATCAAGCCGGCTGTCTCCACCACGGTGATCGGCCAGGCCGCATCGATGGGCTCGCTGCTGCTGACGGCCGGCGAGAAGGGCATGCGCTTTGCGCTTCCCAACAGCCGGGTCATGGTGCACCAGCCTTCCGGCGGTTTCTCCGGCCAGGCCTCGGACATCGAGCGCCACGCCCAGGACATCATCAAGATCAAGCGCCGGCTCAATGAAATCTACGTGAAGCACACCGGCCAGGAATATGAAACCATTGAACGCACGCTCGACCGTGACCACTTCATGACAGCGACCGAAGCCAGGGATTACGGTCTGGTGGATGAAGTGATCGACAAGCGCGGCGAAGCGCCGGCCCCGAAGAAGTGATTGCGGCGGCCTGCTAGCGGCAGGGTTGTTGCAGGCATCGGGTTGACTGTGTCATTGCGACCCGAATCGGGCCGCGGCGTTAATGATTTGTTGATCTTTGATGGCCGAGCATGGTGGAATGTGAAGAATCACGGTTTGCGGGCTCCGCACCGTGAACGTACAAGGCTTCCAGCGCCCTTGCCGGGCGTGTGTGCGAAGTTCAAGGAGTGCAGATGACAAAGTCTGGTGATGGCGAAGCAAAGAACACGCTGTACTGCTCGTTCTGCGGCAAGAGCCAACATGAGGTGCGCAAGCTGATTGCCGGCCCCACCGTGTTCATCTGCGATGAATGCGTCGAGCTGTGCATGGACATCATCCGCGAGGAGAACAAGACCTCGCTGGTGAAGTCGCGCGATGGCGTTCCGACGCCCACCGAAATCTGCAACGTGCTGGACGATTACGTGATCGGCCAGTTCCAGGCCAAGCGGGTGCTGTCGGTGGCGGTGCACAACCACTACAAGCGGCTGGCTCACGCGGCCAAGAACAATGACGTTGAACTGGCCAAGTCCAACATCCTGCTGGTCGGGCCCACCGGCTGCGGCAAGACGCTGCTTGCCCAGACGCTCGCCCGCATCATCGACGTGCCGTTCACCATGGCCGACGCCACCACCCTGACCGAAGCCGGCTATGTGGGTGAGGACGTCGAGAACATCATCCTCAAGCTGCTGCAGTCTGCCGACTACAACGTCGAGCGCGCCCAGCGGGGCATCGTCTACATCGACGAGATCGACAAGATTTCCCGCAAGTCCGACAACCCGTCGATCACCCGTGACGTGTCGGGCGAAGGCGTGCAGCAGGCCCTGCTGAAGATCATGGAAGGCACCGTCGCCTCGGTGCCGCCCCAAGGCGGGCGCAAGCACCCGCAGCAGGAGTTCCTGCAGGTCGACACTGCCAACATCCTGTTCATCTGCGGCGGTGCGTTTGCCGGACTGGACAAGATCATTTCGGCGCGCGGCAAGGGCTCCGGCATCGGCTTTGGCGCCGAGGTCAAGGGAGCCGAGGAACGCCGCACTGGCGAAGTGCTGCGCGAACTGGAGCCGGAAGACCTGCTGAAATTCGGCCTGATACCCGAGTTTGTCGGCCGTCTGCCGGTCATCGCCACGCTGGAAGACCTCGATGAGGCAGCACTGGTGCAGATCCTGTCCGAGCCCAAGAACGCCCTGGTCAAGCAGTACCAGCGGCTGTTCGAGATGGAGGACGTGCGCCTCAACATCACCGAAGAGGCGCTCACTGCCATTGCCCAGAAAGCCATCGACCGCAAGACTGGCGCGCGCGGCCTGCGCTCCATCATGGAAGCCATCCTGCTCGACACCATGTTCGACCTGCCGGGCATGGAGGGGGTCGAGGAAGTGGTGATATCGGCGGAAGTGGTAACCGGAGAAGCCAAGCCCCTGATGATCTATTCCGACAAGGAAACCAGTTCCAAGGGCAAGTCGAAGGCGGTCAGCGGCAACGCCAGCGCCTGACCGGCCATAGCCGTACACATTTGAATTGGCCGGTTACATTCATGTAGCCGGCCTTTGCCTTTTCAGGCGCGTCCAGTAATGCTGCAGCGCCGTCTTGAAGATGGCGCCGAGAATGGCGCGGCCGGCCATGACAGTGCCGCGCACCGTGCCGGAGATCTTCGAAACGCCAATGCGCTTGTGATAACTCACCGGAACCTCGATGGTCCTGAGATTGAACAGGATCGCTTTCAACTGCATTTCGACCGTCCAGCCAAACGCCCTGTCCTGCATCGTGATGGTCTCGAGTGCCCCGGCCGAGATGGCGCGATAGGGGCCGAGATCGGTATATCGCACGCCCCAGAACAGCCAGATCAGGACGCATGCCAGCCAGTTGCCCCAGCGTTGCTGCGGTGTCAGCGCACCGCGCTCGACCTGGCCCAGCGTCCGCGAACCGATGACCAGGTCCGCCTCCCCATCAGCAATCGGCTCCACCAGCAAGTGCATCTCGTCGCCCCGGTCGGCGAAGTCGCCGTCCATGAACACGATGATATGGTGACCCCGGGCAGCCGCAATGCCCCTCAGGCAGGCAGCGCCATACCCCGCTTCAGGTTCGTGCACGACCGTGGCCCCGAGATCGGAGGCGATGGCGGCGGTAGCGTCGGTGGAATTGTTGTCGGCGACGATAATCTCGTCAACCCAGCCGGGGATATTGCCGATAACCTTGCCGATGGCCCGGGCCTCGTTGAAGGCAGGAATGATCACTGCAACGCGCTGGCCCTTGTGCATCAGCGCGCCTCCAGTCCGGCCGGAATGTGCCTGTGGCGGCGTTGCCACCACCACTGCGCCACCAGCGCAGCCCATACCGGCAGCCACATCGCCCACACCAGCGCCTCCAGCCAGGCCTCATCGACATTGCGGGCAGTCAGCGCGAAGAAGGCATAGTAGACCGGAAAGGTGGCCGAGATCAGCAACAGGGCGGGATTGGGGTGAAGGGACAGAAAGGGCAGCAGCCACAGATAGTACCAGGGCAACTGCACGGGCGAGAGCAGCAACAGCGCCGCCGCGGCAATCATGAAGCGATGGACCAGCCCGTCCGCATCCCGGGGCGAGGCCAGATTGCTGAAAAGCACAATGGCGATCACCAATCCCGCCGCCAGCGCGCGCGCTGGAAGCCCGGGATCGGCCAGGGTTTGCGGCACCTGCGACACCAGCCAGAGGATGGCGCTGAAACTGGCGGAAATGCGCTGCCATTCCGAGCCGAATGCCACCAAGCCGGAACTGCCGTCGAGTTGGGCATTCAGCAACGGCCAGTAGAACAGCGCCGTTGCGGCGGCAAACCCTGCGCCTGCTGCAATAACGACGGCTGGCCGGTTGAGGCTGCCCCTCAACAGAACCGGGAGCAACAGCACCGGCCACACCTTGGCTCCAGCTGCAACAGCGGCCATCAATGATGCGGCAACCGGCCGGGACCTGATGGCCAGCAACAGGGCCGCCAGAACCGGCAGCATGACCACCGGTTCCATATGGCCGGCGTTCATGACCTCCTTGATGGCGATCGGGTTCCACCAGTAGAGCGCGCACCACAAGGCTGGTTTGCCGCATTGGCGCAACAGCGCCAGGATGAGGCCCAGCAGCGCCAGTTCAAGCGCCAGCAAAACCGCACGCCACGCATCCAGCGAGAACGGCTCCAGCCAGTATGCGGCGGCAAAGGCAAGTTGCGTCACCGGCGGATAGATGGTGCGCACGTCGGCATAGTTCACCCGCGTCAACACCTCGCCTGCCCCGGTGCCGAGCGCGCTCAGCGCCGGACCGGCGGTTCCGTCAAGCACCGCTTGTGGCGAATGCATCCAGGGATTGAACCCGTGTGCGGTAACTGCCCCGTCCCAAAGGTAGCGATAGAAATCATTCTCCTGCACGGGAACGCTGCCGAACAGCAGGATGCGGGCCGCCAGGCCCGCGGCGATGACGATGACCAGGCAAGTGAGCGGGGCAGGGGCCGTCTGGCCCGTTTGCCGCCGGGGCAGTAGCCACCAAAGCGCCAGCAGATAGAACACGCCAGCGGAGCAATATGCTGCCGCAAAAGCCAGCAGGGGCCGACTGATGACATCGACCTCATAGGCGAAGAGCGGCCCAGCCTGCCGCAGCAGAATGGCGCCGCCCAGCGGCAGGAGGCTTGCCGCCAGCCACAGGTATGGCTGTTTCGATGCCGGCGATGAGCCGGCACCGGCAGTCAGTTGCATCAGCTGCCCTTGCCTGCGGGATAGCTCTCCTTCTTCTTCTTTTTCTTTGCCTCGGCTTCCTTGGTCGCGGTGCTGGCCGCTTCTCCGGACTGGGTGGTCTGTTGCGTCGCGCCACTGTTGATGTTGGTGCTTGTGGCATTGGCGGCACCGGCGACGGCCATTGTCATGGCGAACGCTGCCATCAGCGAGCGGACTTGGACTGTGTTCGACATTTGCGCTTCCATTGTTTGATCGTTGTCGAGGTTCGCAGTTCGTAACTGCAGGTCAACTAATCGCCCAGTTCGCGAACGACTGGAATTCAATTGCATTCACAGTTGTGTCAACCGCCGCACACTCCTGATCACATGCTGTTCAGCCGTGCTGAACGCATGTGACTGGTGCCTCTCCGGCAAGCGGTGAATTCAGACGTGAAGTGCAACACCGTTTGCGGATGTGATATCCGCTTGTCGTCAAACAAGAAAGCGATGTTGCCATGCCAGGATATAACCACCTCGACCGATCCGAAAGAGACCAGATTGCCGAACTGAGGGCCCAGGGGCTCGGCGCCACGGCTATTGCCGAAGTCATCGGGCGCGACAAGTCCACCGTCAGCCGAGAGCTCGGGCGCAATGCTCATGGAGATGGGACGTACCGCCCGGTTTTTGCCGAAGGTTCATACCTGTTCCGCCGCCAACGCCAGGCCATCCTTGAAACCGATGTGGGCCTGCGCGGCTTCGTCATTGACCGGCTGGCCGAAGGCTGGGCGCCAGAGCAGATCGCCGGCTGGCTCCGCCGCGGGATCGAGATCGGCCTGCGGGTTGTCAGCACCGAGACGATCTACGCGTTCATCTTCCGATCGGCGCAGAAGGCCGAGAAGCTCTGGCGCTACCTCACCCGGCGCAAGGCCAGCCGCGGCCGGCGCGCCCGCCGGTCGAGGGATCGGATCACAGGAAAAACTCATATATCCCAGCGCCCTGCAGCGGCCAATGACCGTACCGAGGTTGGGCACTGGGAAGCCGACCTGGTCATCTGCAAACGCTCAAGGCCACTTCTCGTCCTGCACGAGCGCAGGACCCGCCTGACCCTGATGACCCGACTTGCCAGCAAAACTGCTGCCGAGACCGTCACCGCGATCACTGGCATCCTGGCAAAGCTCAGCCCGAAACTGCGCCAGACGATGACTTTTGACAACGGCGGCGAATTCGCTCGGCATTCCTTGCTCAAGCACGCCTTCACCATGGCCACCTACTTCTGCGACGCCTACGCGTCCTGGCAAAAGGGCGGCATCGAGAACATCAACGGCAGGATCAGACGCTGGCTCCCGCGCTCAACCAATCTCGACGACCTCAGTGACGAAGACATTCAGGACATCTCCATGACACTGAACCTCACGCCCAGAAAATGCCTCGGCTTCAAATCTCCCGCGGAGGCCTTCCTCAATGCTCTTGGAAAAGACCTGACAATCCGCTTCAATACCCCTGTTGCACTTCGCGGCTGAATCCACCAGCCGCCTATACCCGATGGAAGTTTCTTTTTTCGGGAGTTGCCCCATGACTGTCGTTCTTCGGCTGGTTGCGCTTGTTACCGTACTGCTGGTCGTGTCGGGGTTCGGGTTTTCGTCCCGCGCGCCCCAGCCCTGGGACGACTGGGCCGTGCACAATGACGCCGATACCCGTGTCATCGACCATGCCGCCTGGTCCGGCCTGCTTGCCAGCTACGTGAAGCCGGGCAGCGACGGACTGAACCTGTTTGCCTACGGTGCGGTGACACCTGCCGACAGGCAGGTGCTGAAGGAGTACATAGCCCAGCTGGGCGAGGTCGCGATCACCGGCTTCAACCGCAAGGAACAGCTCGCCTTCTGGCTGAACCTGTACAACGCCGTGACGGTGCAGGTGATTCTTGACCACTATCCGGTCAAGTCGATCAAGGACATCGACATTTCCGGTTTCCTGAAAGACGGCCCGTGGCAGAAGGAGCTGGCCAGCGTGGAAGAAACGCCGCTGACGCTTGACAATATCGAGCATGACATACTGCGGCCGATCTGGCGCGACCCGCGCATCCATTACGGCGTGAACTGCGCTTCCGTTGGCTGTCCAAACCTGATGGCCGAAGCCTTCACGGGGGCCAATGTCGACGCGATGCTGGACGCCAATGCCCGCGCCTACGTCAACTCGCCGCGCGGTGTTCTGGTCGGTCCCGGCGGCTCGGTCTCGGTGTCGTCCATCTACTCCTGGTTTGCCTACGACTTCGGCAATTCGGAAGCAGGTGTGATGAAGCATCTGCTCCAGTACGCCGAACCAGCCCTCGCCGAGAAGATCCGCGCGGCCAACGGCCTGTCAGATACGCACTATGACTGGGCGCTGAACGAGTAGGTTTCCGCCGAGGGGTCATTGCGCATTCTTTGGCCTTCCCTTGGCCGCATTCCTGTGCGAATGAACCATTTCAAGCTGCCGGAGGAGCGGCGATGTGCAGTGCAGGGGTGTTCGAGGGATGAACTTGATTTACCGGAAATGTCTGCCGTTGATTGGCGTTGCCCTGCTGGCAAGCGGCTGCGCCATGGATCTCGGCAGCATGTGGTCTGACGACACGCCACAATTGTCGTCGCAAGCGCCCCAGCCTCAACCCCAGCAGCAGGCTGCCCCCGGCCAGTATGGTCAGCCGGCAGCACCCGCCCAGCCCCAGTATGGCCAGTTGGCCCAACCCCAGCAGTATCCACAACCTGTTCCGCCGGCCGGTCAGGCCGCGTTCGCACCGGCACCCAAGCCGGGTGACGGCAGCTTCACCGCCTCCACTGTCCCTCCCGCCGGCGCCAAGCTGGGCGAGGAACAGTTGCGCTCGCTGCTGCCTGGCCGGACCATTACCGTGGCCGATGGGCGGACGCTGGAATATGGCCGCTCCGGCTCCTATCAGGAAAGCCGCAACGGGCAGGTGATCTCCGTCGGTCAGTACCAGATCCGTGACGTCTCGGTTTGCGTGCAGTTCACCACCGGTTTGTCGCGCTGCGACAGTTTCGTCGATCAGAATGGCCAGCTGTTCGTGGAAGACCGCAACGGCCAGCGTCTCCCGGCCCAGGCTGGCTGACCCGCGCAGCGCCTGCGGCGGGTCTTGAAACCAAACCCGTCCACAGCCATTTACCATTCAGTGTGGACGGGACTGCGGAAAGTGCACGAATCGTGGCTTAGTAGCATGATCGGGCTCACCAAGCAGGTGGTTTGATCCGCCGATTGGCAACTGCCGCACCCGGCAGCAGTATCCTCGACGGCAGTGTGAACAGATCCCGCTGATTGTTACCCCAATGCAGGCTGCCGTTCACGACGGCCTGCAACCTGAAAAAGCCGCTGCCGAACGGGGCGGCTTGGCCGAAAGGACAAGAAATGACCAAGAAGAAGCCGGCTGCTTCCCAAGATGTGTTCGCGGTACTGCCGCTGCGCGACATCGTGGTGTTCCCGCACATGATCGTGCCCCTGTTCGTGGGACGCGAGAAATCCATTGCTGCGCTTGAAGAGGTGATGCGCGAGGACAAGCGCATACTGCTGGTCGCGCAAAAGAACGCCTCCGATGACGATCCGTCACCGGAACAGATGTACGAGGTTGGCACGGTCGGCTCGATCCTGCAGCTGCTGAAGCTGCCCGACGGCACCGTGAAGGTGCTGGTCGAGGGCCTCGATCGCGCTACCATCGATGAGTATACCGGCCGCGAGGAGTTCTTCGAGGCTCGCGCCACCATGATGCCTGTGACCGACGACGAAGGCGAAGAGACCGAAGCGCTGGCACGCACTGCCGTCACGCAGTTCGAAAGCTATGTGAAGCTGAACAAGAAGGTTCCGGAGGAGGCAGTGGCCTCGATCACCCAGATCGAGGACTTTGCCAAGCTGGCTGATTCGATTGCCGCGCACCTGGCCATCAAGATTGCCGAGAAGCAGGAACTGCTGGAAACGGCCTCCGTGGCCCGCCGGCTGGAGAAGGTCTACGGCCTGATGGAAGGCGAGATTTCTGTCCTGCAGGTGGAAAAGCGCATCCGCTCGCGCGTCAAGCGCCAGATGGAGAAGACCCAGCGCGAGTACTATCTGAACGAGCAGATGAAGGCCATCCAGAAGGAACTCGGCGACGGCGAAGAAAATGACGAGATGGCCCAGCTGGAAGAGCGCATCCGCAAGACCAAGCTGACCAAGGAAGCCCGCGAGAAGGCCAACGCGGAAATGAAGAAGCTGAAGCAGATGTCGCCGATGTCTGCCGAGGCCACCGTCGTGCGCAATTACCTCGACTGGTTGCTGTCGATTCCGTGGGGCAAGAAGTCGAAGGTCAAGAACGACCTGGTGCTGGCAGAGCAGGTACTCGAGGCCGATCACTTCGGCCTGGAGAAGGTCAAGGAGCGCATCGTCGAGTATCTCGCGGTGCAAGCCCGCGCCAACAAGCTGCGTGGTCCCATCCTCTGCCTCGTTGGCCCGCCCGGCGTCGGCAAGACGTCGCTCGCCCGCTCCATCGCCAAGGCGACGGGCCGCGAGTACGTGCGCATGTCGCTGGGCGGCATGCGTGACGAGGCCGAAATCCGCGGTCACCGGCGCACCTACATCGGCTCGATGCCCGGCAAGGTCATCCAGTCGATGAAGAAGGCCAAGAAGTCGAACCCGCTGTTCCTGCTCGACGAGATCGACAAGATGGGCATGGACTTCCGCGGCGATCCGTCGTCGGCGCTGCTGGAGGTGCTGGACCCGGAACAGAACTCGACCTTCATGGACCACTATCTCGAGGTGGAATATGACCTGTCGAACGTGATGTTCGTGACCACGGCCAACTCGCTGAACATCCCGGCGCCGCTGATGGACCGCATGGAAATCATCCGCATTGCCGGTTACACCGAGGATGAGAAGTTCGAGATCGCCCGCCGGCACCTGCTGCCCAAGGCGCTGGAGAACCACGGCCTGTCGAAGCACGAGTTCGAGCTGAGCGACGACGGTCTTACCGAGGTGGTTCGGCGCTACACCCGCGAGGCGGGGGTACGCAACCTGGAGCGTGAGCTGAATACCCTGGCCCGCAAGGCGGTCAAGGAACTGGTCATGTCCAAGGGCAAGAAGAAGAAGGTCAGGATTACCGCCAAGACCATGGCCGACTTCCTTGGCGTTCCCAAGTACCGCTTTGGCATGGCCGAGCTGGAAGACCAGGTCGGTGTTGTCACTGGGCTTGCCTGGACCGAGGTGGGTGGCGAGTTGCTGACCATCGAGGCGGTGATGATGCCCGGCAAGGGCAAGATGACCGTGACGGGCAACCTGCGCGACGTGATGAAGGAGTTGATCTCTGCCGCCTCCAGTTACGTGCGCTCGCGTTCGACCGAGATCGGCGTCAAGCCGCCGGTGTTCGACAAGAAGGACATACACGTCCACGTTCCGGAAGGGGCCACGCCCAAGGACGGTCCGTCCGCAGGCATCGCCATGGTAACGGCGATCACCTCGGTTCTCACCGGCATCCCGGTGCACCGTGACATCGCCATGACCGGCGAGGTGACGTTGCGCGGCAGGGTGCTGCCCATTGGCGGCCTGAAGGAAAAGCTGCTGGCGGCATTGCGCGGCGGCCTGAAGAAGGTGCTGATCCCGGAAGAGAACGCCAAGGACCTGGCCGAGATTCCGGACAACGTGAAGAACGGTCTCGAAATCGTGCCGGTTGGCCGCGTTGATGAGGTGCTCAAGCACGCGCTGGTGCGGATGCCCGAACCTATCGAGTGGGACGAAGCCGCAGAAGAAGCCGCCGCCAAGGCAGCTGCTGACGCCGCCAAGTCAGGCGAGGGCGTGACCGCCCACTGAGCGCCGGTCTTCTGACCAAAAACCATTGAGGCCGGGCAAGATTTGCCCGGCCTTTTTGTTAACCTTTTATTAACTCTCGATTGTGTGCTGGCCCTTGATTGCCGTTTGAAATCAAGTGGTTCAACGAATCATTTCACGCCCAGCATGTACAAAACCGGCAAATCGGCAGTTTTCTGCCATATTTCGCGGGTGCAATAAGTTCATGTAATCAGGCGCCTTTTTGCGCACTGGCAAGCCGGACTTGCAATAAACCGCAAAATTCCGCGACTTTCACTGCATACGAATTGTGCGTACCCCGCGTTTGATTCTTCGCAGACGTTGAATTGAAAGGACTGTTCACATGAACAAGAATGACCTGATTGCAAAAGTGGCTGCGGAAGCAAAGCTCACCAAGGGCGAAGCTGGCGAAGCCGTTGAAGCAACGCTCGCGAACATCCAGAAGGCCCTGATGCAGGGTGACGATGTTCGTCTGGTTGGATTTGGCACGTTCTCCGTCAGCCAGCGTGCAGCATCCACCGGCCGCAATCCGCGGACCGGCCGCTCCATCGACATTCCCGCCTCCAAGAACGCCAAGTTCAAGGCTGGCAAGGTACTGAAGGAGGCTGTCAACGGCTGACCGGTCAATGTTCAGGCAGGGTTGAAGACGGCCCGGCTTGACTGATCTACATCCGGCCTCGCGTCCCCTTCAGAACAGGCGCGGGGCCGATTTGCTTTTGCAGCAGGCGTGCAAAGACGCTTGCCCGGCGCGCCGCACAAGGCTAAACAACTCGCCACAAGCAGACAGTGGGCGGTTAGCTCAGTTGGTAGAGCATCTCGTTTACACCGAGAGGGTCGGCAGTTCGAGCCTGTCACCGCCCACCACTGTCCTGCCAGCCTAAGCCCCGGGGGAGTGCAGGCGCCATGCTGACGCTGGACGAACTGAAGGCGCAGGGTTTCCAATATCTGGACATACTGGCCGGCTGGGCCACTTCACCGCAGTTCTATGCCCAGGTCGGCGCGATTGTGGTTGGCGTGCTGGCTGCCCGCATTGGCGCTGCCCAGCTTCGCCGCCGCGTCGGCTTCCTGGCCGAGCCGGTTGCCGAGGATCACAAGCTTGCCCGCTGGCTGCATTTCGCCTACTCGCTGCGCGACCTGCTGTTTCCGGTGCTGGCGGTTCTGGCGCTGGCCGTCGCCATAGAGATTGTCCAGGCCAGCGTCGGCAGCGCCTGGCTTGTCCGCATCGCCCAGTCGGTCGGCGTCATCGCCGTTCTTCACGCTGCCATCAACCGCTTCATCACCCATTCGCTGGTTCGCACTGCGGCCATTTATGTGGGGATTCCCATCGCCACGCTGCAGGTGTTCGGCTGGTGGGACGAAACGGTGGCATTCCTCGACGGCATCTCGCTGGAAGTGGGCAATATCCGGCTATCGCTGTATTTCCTGGCCAAGGCGGCGGTGTTTGGCGGTCTGCTGTTCTGGCTTGGCCGCATTTCGGCCAGTGCCGGCCAGCGCGCCATCCGCAATCAGAAGAACCTCGACAAGGCGACGAAGGAACTGTTCGCCAAGCTGTTCGAGATCGTTCTCTTCATCGTCGTCTTCATCCTGCTGCTGCAGATCCTCGGCCTCGACCTCACGGCGTTGACCGTGTTCGGCGGTGCGCTGGGCGTCGGCCTTGGCTTTGGCCTGCAGCAGATTGCCTCCAACTTCATTTCCGGCATCATCATCCTGCTGGAACGCTCCATCGGGGTGGGCGACTACATCAAGCTCGAGGACGGCCGTGCCGGCATCCTCAAGGAGCTGAACATGCGCTCCTCGACACTGGAAACCTTCGACGGCAAGGAAATCATGGTGCCGAACGAGAAGTTCATCACCACCGTCTTCGAGAACTGGACCCGCGACGACCCGCGCCAGCGCTATGAGGTCGACTTCTCGATTGCCTATGACAGCGATGTGGAAGAGGTGGCGCGGCTGGTGGCGGAAGCGGTTGCCGCACATCCGGATGTGCTGAGCGAGCCGGAGAAGCCTGACGTCGAGCTGCGCGGCTTTGGTGATTCGGGGATCAACATGGCGGTAGAGTTCTGGTGCAAGGGGCTGGATGACGGCAAGAACCGGTTTACCTCGGATATACTGGTCGTTGTGTGGAAGACGCTGAAGGCCAACAACATCTCCATTCCGTTCCCGCAGCGCGAGGTGCGGGTGCTGGGCGAGGGGCCCAGGCTCAACATCCGCCGCAAGGACAAGGACGAATGACACGCCGGCGAATCTCGTCAGGCTCCACCTTCGAGGAGCAGATCGGCTATTCCCGCGCCATCGTGGACGGCGACTGGATATTCGTGTCCGGCACCACCGGCTACGACTATGCCACCATGACCATCTCGGCAGACGTGGCGG
>CAVOZI010000018.1:0-118399 GCA_963700895.1 uncultured Alphaproteobacteria bacterium
TGCGTCTCTTCAGCTTTGGTCCTCACGTTACCATGCATTGCGCAAGACTTATTTGCACCTGATGCCAGACGAGACATATTTCTGTCCCACAGGGTTAACCCCTGAGAGTCGAAAGAGCAGTATGTATGAGCAGGAAATTTGATCCAAGATTCACGCGAGCAATGATGCAATTGTTCGCCATGCCGCATGGTGGCATGGGTTCACATGTAGCAGTCGCTTTTCGTCTTAATACAAAGCCATTTTCGGCGAACGCTAGATTCGCAAACCAAGTGCGACACCGGGTATATCCGGGATCGCCTTGGGAACACATTATGATCACTTCACACTTGAAGACCGCTGTCAGCGGTGCAATTCCGGGACCAGTATCTGGCGAACATAGGCCTCGAACGAATCGCCCTTTATCGGCCCGTCGAGCACCATCGGCGCTACCATGCCGGAGGCCCGCAGTGCAGCGACCAGCGTGGTGGTCTTCCGGTGTTCGTGCGGGAAGCCCATCCGCAAGCTTCGAAGCCCCAAGACTGGCAGGGCCAGTCCACTCGTCAGAAAGCCCGTTGTAGGTCAACTTAGTACCAGCCGAGAAAGTCCAAGAGCCGACCGTACAAGCAACGTCTGGTTACACATAAGTCAGACTGAATTTTGACCCGTCGCCCGGCTCAAGGCTGTGCTCCGCAAGGCTGGCGAGAGAACTGTCACGGGCCTGTGGCAACTCATCGGCAAGCTCGTCGACATCTTCCAGCCCGTCGAATGTGCCAACTACTTCAGCTCGTGTGGAGATGTTCCAGAATGAACGGAACCCGCTCTAAAAGCCGATAACCTTAAACCCAGCTTGAACTGACCAGACCGCAGATTGTCCACCGCCAACCAAGACACCCGGCTTGACAAAAATCTGACTTTCACCACCGAAGAGTTTGCCCGTTAGCATGCCCATTGTCACCTGAAGGCTGGCATAGTTTTTTTCGGCTTCCCAGTCACGTATGAGAGCCGGGTCCAACGTAACGTAATATTTCGGATCAGGCAATTTGGGCACGTAGTAAAAATCAATGGTAGTTTGATTCAAGTAGCTCCGCCCAAAACCCTCGTCACCTAGCCCAAACTGGTGAACAATCGCTGGCGCAAATATACTGCCATCTTCTAAAAACTTGGCGTAAAAAGCGCTTATTTCGACGCTAGTCTGACCGTCCCCGAGTTCCGGACGTTCCGCAGTATCGAAATAAAGCCTTACAGTATAGGCAGCACCGTATTCCGGGGTGACAATAGGGACATGCGTAAATTTGAGGTTGAAATCGCCCAAACCGATGTCTTGATCAATTGGTCCGTGTGCGAATTCAAGCGTCGACGTCCACGCCATGTTCCCTTTCTCTCCGAACGGTTGGGTGTAGTATGCTTCCAACAATCCAACATCTAGCCCAGCACCCAGATTTGTATACTGGTATTGCGTCCCCATGGTCGTCGCTAGCAGTGTAGGGTTGGTACCGTTATTAACTTCTTCAGCGGCTGAAGGGGCTCCAACGACATCGTAAACCTTGCCTTGGGCGCCGCTGGTACCATTATTAATCTCTTGAGCGACTGAAGGGTTGACTAGAAACGTGGCCATAGTTATTGAGGCGATGGCTAGATTTCGCATATAAAAACTCTCATTTGGTGCCGCCTTTTTTTGCTTTAAATCTAGAGATTCCCATTCACCATTTATTTCACTCTGCCCCATCCCGGTGTGTAGTGAAGAACTCATTCGAGCACCTCACTATCACGCCAAGTATGGAAAAAATTACTCAGATCATGGCGATGAAACCTTAGTAAGGCTCATTGCAATAGTACCAATAGCCCTGTGTTCTGCTATTGTTTGACCAGTTCCAGCACAAACCTGGGCTCGGGGGGCTGGCGCACGACCTGCCGCTACAGCAATTGTTTGGAATCCCTCCACTAGTTCGTCGGCGACAGGGGCGACTTGAACTCCACCTTCTGCCAGTCAGAGATATCTGACGACACGCCAAAAGAAGCCGTGAGGCCTTCTGCGGGAACATCGAACTTCCAGTTGGAAAATTGTGTCGCGTGTTCGGGCTGGCCCAGTTCTCCAAGGTAAGTCACCACCATTCGTCGAGGCACCACCCGATCCTCGCCGTCTTCTAGCCACAGTTGCCACGTCGTCCCCACCCCCCGGAACAGGACGTTGAACACGGTGGCATCGGGCTCCGCTGGATCGATATAGTCTTCAATGAGAACCGTATCGACAACCGCTTCTTTTGCCTCCTCATCCAGTTTTGAAGACAGCAGATCCAGGATAGCGGTACGAGACAAGCCTTGAGTGTCTGCGAAGTCGATGAAGGCATCAAGGTCTCCCTTGAACTCGACATCGGCATATTCCTTGTCACCGACGTAGAACACGCGGGCACGCTCGCCATTGTATTCAACCAGCGTGGTTTCACCGTCATCACTGGCTGCCCTTATCAACAAGGTGCTGGGTCGCACCGCAGCAAAAGACCGCCGGACGACCCGCTTGATAAACTGGTTCTCAAACCTTTCATCGCTCAGCGTAACGGCGTCGAAAGATACCGACGGACTGCCGCCGATATCGGAGGCAATGTCCTCAAGAAGCTGCATCGGATCGACAGGGCCGGCTTCATCTGCCGCCACGAGGACAGATGATGATAGGGCAAGGGCTGCAATGACTGCAGATGCACGAGCGAAGGATTTCAACATTTTAATGGTCTCCTGAGCAGCACGTCACAATTGCGCAATCCTAGTATATTCACTTGCGCCGCCGCCGCTTGGGCCGGCCAGGACGACCAGGGCGGTTTGGCCGATTTGGGCGATTGGGCCGGCCAGGACGATCCCACCTGTCTCTGCGAATGGCCCGGCGAATGGCCCGACCGGTTCTGCGGACCGCGCGACGAGCAAATCCATACGGCAATGGCGCGCCGGGCGGCGGACAAGTGACTAGGTTGCCATATTGATCATAGCATTCGTAGTAGACTTGCGCTTCGGCCTCCTCGCCGGGCCGTGCGGTCGCCACAATTGTTGCCGCCACGCCAAATAGAAAAAATCGCCTGTTCATGATGTCCGCTCCTCAATCTCCGTTCGGAGATTTTCAACGGCCCCGATTTCGAGTTCGAAAGCCGCATGGGAGTCCTCGAAACTGCGCTTTAACCTGACCACTTCGACCCCATGTAGCAAAGAAATTCTATATCCAGCCGGCATTCCCCATTTGACCGATCTCCTGTGAGGTTACGACGGCCCGAAGCGACTTTCCAAACATTTTCTGTCTCGGTTGGTTGTCGGGTTGTAGGAGCCGGGCGTGACGAGCGACCAAAAAGTCCGTGCCGGACGATGTTGGCATCGTTTCGCCGGTTGGCAGACGCACCTGTCCCGCTGCCGGTGATGGACCCGAGAAGGCGATTGAGAGACAAAGACCTAACGCGGTCGACAGTAATCCTAACTTGCGGTTATATAGAAATTTTATGGGCATGCAGATTTCTCCTATTGTTGAATGCATGACACTACAATCAGTCATCTTCTTCATGGTGTTGCTTCCTCTTCGGTTTGAACGCCCCGAGCCTACGGTTTAGGGGAAGCAACGCCACCAGTCAGATCGATTTCAACATCCACCGGGACATCCCCTCTCCGTCGAAGAACAATCGTTGGTACAATTCACGGGAATGTGCGCCCCCCCGAGAGGTCTGCCCACTTATTGCTTCGCTGCCGGAGCCAGGTAGAAATAGTCGAAAAGCATGCGGGAGATCTCGGCAATTGCCCGATCCCTGTCCGAAACGGGTGTCTTACTGCTGTTCGTGAACACGGCGATGGCAAACCGCCGACCGTCGGGGAGCGTGACATAACCGACGTCGTTGGCAATTCCGCCCACTGTTCCGGTCTTGTGCGCTACGGGCGTCCCCTTCGGCAGCAATCCCTTGAGCCGGCCAACGCCCGTGCGCGTGCGCGACATGACTCCCAGCAGGAACTCGCGGCTTTCCGCGCTCATCGCCGTGCCACCGTCGATGGCAAGCAGGAGTTTCAGCATCGCAAGGGGCGTTGTGTGGTCGCGGGGATCCGCCTCGAAGTCCGGATTGGGATCAACCTGGGCCGCCCACAGCCCCGGGTCCTTGCGGATGGCCTCGGCGACCGCTTCGGGCGAGGCCGCCGGCAACTTATAGAAATCCTTGAGAATCTCTTGGGTCGTCCGATCGACTCTGAAATCGGTGATCCCGAGCCTGCGCAGGTTCTCGGTCACCGCCGCTGCTCCGCCTGCCAGCCCCATGTTGACGTCGGTCGCCGTGTTGTCGCTTTCCGTGATCATCACCTCCATCAGGTTCGCCACCGAAAGCTGAATCCCGGGGTGGGGGAATGTTTCGGCAAGCGCGATTTCGCCGCTGACGTACATGTCGGACGGGACCTCGACCAGTTGGTCGAGACTGAGTTCCCCCTTGTCCACGCGAGCCATCACGGCGGCCGCAATGGCCACCTTGTAGGTGCTGGCCATGGCGAAGGCCTCATCGCCATTGAGCGCGATGACCTCGTCTCCGCCAATTTCCTGTGCTGCAAAGCCTATGCGCCCGGCAAGCCCCGACGCGACCTGTTCGATCGCGGCACCAACGGACTGTCCTTGCGTTATCTGGCCGTATGCCGGGCCGAGGGTAGCCGCCGCGGAAACCGCGAGGGCTACGATAACATGACGATATTTCATTTTTGGTTTCTCCCCTTCTGTGAGATGAGGTCTGGAAATGCCACAATCAGTTGCCGCCATTAGCCGGAAAGGCTGGCATGATATCAGACTTCCAGTCCTTTTTTTGTCATTGACGGGTTTCCTTGAAAAACATCCCCATCATAGTCAGGCTCGCGCCTGAACTAAGCATCTGGATTCCGAGCAGTGTCCCGAGCAGAACCAGCGTTGCACCCGGCGATGACAAGACAATTATTGCCAGGACGACAGACACTGACCCCGCCAACAAAAGGGGCCAGAAGAACCGTGTGCCTCTGACGCGGAAGGCGAACAATATCTGGACGATGCCGCTTGCCATCAGGAGGATCAGCAGGAAGGTAGATAGCGATATGATGCCGCCAAGCGGGTTGGCCATGAATGACCAGCCCAGAAATGCTGTCAGAGCGCCAAGGCACCAGGTCAGTATCCTGTTGCCCAGGCCTTCAGTCCAGAACCCAAGGGAAATTTGCAAAGCGCCACCAAGCAAGAGAAACATGCCCGTAATCGTAACAATAGCCACGGACGCGATCACGGCATTGAACAGCACGACGACACCGAGAGCCATCGTCAGCACCCCAAGCCAGAAATATTTCGTCGAAATTTTTATCGCCATAGCCGGTTCCTCAAGTTTTTGTCGGGGAGGCGGAGATCAAAAACCGTATGATCCCGCCTCCTTGTTTGGTCGCGTCAGGCTCAGTTTCCACCGTCTACTGGCAAGGGTGGTGAAATTTCGGGCATCCCCGTCGAGAACTCGGCTTCCCACGCCTCTGCTGAAACCGGCTCGAAGCGCGGCTTGGCCTCGGGTTCAAACCGGATCGGCTGACCGGCAAAAACACCAAGCAGCTCGTCGTCACGCACCGTCACCTGACCGTTGACGATCACGGCCTTGTAGCCCGTCGAAGGGACAGTGGCATTTCGATAGGTCGAATTGTCGGTGACAAGTTCGGGGTCAAACACCACGATATCTGCAACCATGCCCGTCTGGATACGGCCACGCTCCTGCATCGCCTTCAGGCCCGTATTACCGAGGTGTTTGGCCGCGTTGTAGCTGAGGATCGACAACAGCTGCATCATCGGGATGTTGTTTTCCCGACCCAACCGCAATGAAATACTGCGCGTGCCAGAGGTGCGGGGATGGGAGGCGCCCAGTTGGTCAAACGGGAAATCCCACGGCCCGAAAATCGGCTCGGCGGTAACCGAGTCGCTGGCCACGGTTACGCCCTTGAGCGTCAGCCATGGCACCAAGTCTTTCTCCGGCATCTTGTAGAGGATGATCAGCTTGGTCGGATCGGATTCCATATCGGCATTGTATCTGTCCAGGTCATAGAAATCCCCGGTGATCGGATCTTGCAGGGTATCCTCATAGCGGTTGCCCAATCTATCGACCCAGTTGTCCGGTGCCAAAAAGCCCGCATTCAAAAAGGTCGTGCCGCCCGTGTAGGGATAGACTTCGCCCCAAACATTCTGCCCCGCGTCCTGAAGGCGGGACAGCAGTTCGGTCGTCAACTGCCAACCAGGGTTGTTGAAGTGCAGAGCGACCGCCGGCGCCCCCAAGGCCACCGCATTGAGGAGGAGTTCCTGCTGGCCGAGGTTCTCCATGACGTCGGTGTCTGGGGTGAAACGGGTATGTGCGCCGGTCAAACGGCCATAGCGCGCCGCGACTTTCTGCACCTCGAACAACTCGCGCGTCGTCACGCCATCCCGCATATAACCCAAGGTGCTGGCGGCGCCGAGCGCGCCATCCTGAAGGCCCTTGTCGATGATCTCGAGAATCTCGTTGCCCTGCTCGAGGGTTGCGCGATTGAGGCTCCAGCCACTTTTCTTTCGGGACTCCATGACGGCCATGGGGCCTCTCTCGTAGATCTCATCGCTCATCTTGCCGTCGATCACCATCGCGCGGGCAGATTCGTGGCTGGAACCGCAGCCATAGTTGGCCTGGGTGACATCAGCGCGGGCCTCGTACCATTTTGCAATGAACGTCCCTGGACAGCCGAGTTCGATATCTATGGCGCTGGTCAGCCCGTCGCGCAACCCGAGGGCGTAGCCAAGCGGTGCCTGCCAATGGAAGTGCGTGTCGATGAAGCCCGGCCCAACGATGTGGCCGGTCGCATCCATCGTCTCGGCACCCGTGATTGCATCCTTGGTGATCGCAACAATCCGGCCGTCCTTGATGCCGACATTGGCGATGTCGTCATACAGGGTCTCCGGGTCCATGACGCGGCCATTGTTGATCACCAGATCATAGTCTTGCGCCAAGGTCGGCACGGCCCACATGACACTCATCAAAAGCGTCCCGGCCAGTAGGTGTCTTTGCTTTTTCACTGGAAATCCCTTTTGAGTTTGGTTTCTATTGATCGCTTCGGTATCCAGTGGGTGACCGTCATGAATGCCTCATCGGAGAATCAATTTTGCTGCGCAAAGGCAGCACCGCCCGGTTTCGCCAACAATTTTCAAGCTATGTGGCAAAGGTCAGACCATTCCTGCCTCACCCTTGCGTTAAATCAACAACTTCAGCATCCAGGGTCCAGCCACTCAGCATGCGCAACTTCCCGTCCAGGATGAATATGGTCTCATCACTTGGCTCGACGCGCAGTTGCCCGGACACCCGAACCGGCACATAAAGGGACTCGACTTGCTGATCGGCCCGCAGCCTCACCCGAACAAGCTGGTTCGGTGGCGGTGGTGGAAGATGGCTGCACATCCCCACCTGAGGAACCAGATAGCCAAACCCGCTGCCGTCCGCCGCCTTCGGCCCGGGAATGATGTAACCCGATATCGAGACCTCAACCCCATCGAAAATTGGATTGGTGGCCATGAGGGCAGTCCGCCGCTTCTTGGCGACGTCCCAGCGCTGCGCCAGCAACACATCCACGTCGTGACCATTCGCCTCGAGCTTTTCCTTCGCGGCGGTGCGCCGAGCCTCCAGACGCGTACGTGTCTCCTCATCAAGATCGGTGCCGGCGAGCTTCTCGTCTGTCTGGACCAACAGCTTCAGTTCGTTCAGCATGTCGACCCCCATGGCTGCGTAGGGGTCTTCAAAGGCAACCGCTAACGGATCCGCCAGGTCGGAAAACTCGATGGCTTCCGGTTCTGCCGTCACCTGGGTGGCGGCCAGAATGGTCGCCACGAAGAGAGGTCAAGAACCGCATGCTCCCGCCTCCTTGTTCAGGTTATTCACCATCAGTTTTCGACTTTCTGGGGAAAGGCACCCGAGAAGTCAGAAGGCAAAGGCATACCGGTCGAGAATTCGGCATTCCACGCCTCTTCCGAGATCGGCTCGAAGCGCGGCTTGTCTTCGGGGTCAAACCGGATCGGCTGACCAGCAAAGACAGGAAGCACCACGTCGTCACGCACGGTGACCTGACCGTTGACGATCACGGCTTTCATGCCCGTCGAAGGGATATTGCCCTTTTCGTAGGTTGAATTGTCCGTAAAGGTTTCGGGATCAAAGACCACGATATCGGCAACCATGCCCGTCTGGATACGGCCACGCTCCTGCATCGCCTTCAGGCCCGTATTACCGATGTGTTTGGCCGCGTTGTAGCTGAGGATCGAAATCAGCTGCATCATCGGGATGTTGTTTTCCCGACCGAGCCTGATCGTGGCGCCTCGGGCACCAGACGTGCGCGGATGCAGGTTGCCCAACTGCTCCAGCGGGTAATCCCACGGGGCGTCATACGGCTCGGCAGCAACCGCATCGCTGGCCATGGTCACGCCCTTCAGCGTCAGCCATTTCGCCTCGTTTTCTACGGGCTGCTTGAATAGGACGATTAGCTTGGAGGGATCGGATGCGACGGTCTCCTTGTAGGTCTCCAGGGTATAGTACTCACCCGTGACCGGATCGAGCATGGTATCTTCATAGCGTTTGCCAAGACCGTCGATCCAGCTCTCAGGCTCCAGGAACGACGCATTGATCGTGGTGGAACCCGCAGCGTAAGGATAGATTTCACCCCAGATGTTGTGGCCCTGTTCCTGAAGCTTGGAAATCATCTCGTGTGCAAGCTGCCAGCCATCGTTGTTGTAGTGCAGCACGATCGCCGGGGCGCCAAGCGCCACGGCGTTGGCGATGAGTTCCTGCGCGCCGTTATTCTCCGTCGTGTCGGTGCCGAGCGTATAGCGGGTATGGGCGCCGGTCGGGCGGCCATAGCGCGCCGCGACTTTCTGCACCTCGTACATCTCGCGTGAAGAGACCCCCTCTCTCATGTAGCCCACGGTGCTGCCGATGCCGGGGGCGCCGGCCTGCAGGCCCTTGTCAAGCTCTTCGAGAATTGCGTTGCCCTGTTCCAGGGTCGGGCGCGTCACGCTCCAGCCCGTTTTCTTTCGGGTTTCCAAAGCGGAAAGGGGGCCGTCTTTCATGTAATCGCCGTCTGCCCCGTCGATCACCATCGCGCGGGCAGATTCGTGGCTGACCGCGCAGCCATAGTTGGCCCCGCTCACGCCGGCACGCGCTTCGTACCATTCCGCCATATAGGATCCCGCACAGCCCATCTCGTAATCCAAGGCAGTGGTCAACCCGTCGCGCAACAGGAGAGAATAGCCGACCGGCATTTGAAAGTGGACGTGCGTGTCGATGAAACCCGGTGCCACGATATGGCCCTTGGCATCAATGGTCTCCTTGCCCGTGATGGGTTCTTTGGTGATCGCAACGATGCGTCCGTCCTTGACGGCCACGTTGGCAACAGAGTCAAACAACGTCTCTGGATCCATGACCCGGCCGTTGTTGATCACCAGATCATAGTCTTGCGCGAATGCCACAGAGACGGATAAGAACCCTGCAATAATTGTAGTTGTTGTTAGACAGATTTTCCTGAACATTATTTCCTCACATTTTCGCAGATTTATCGAGTGATATTCTAAGTGCTTGTCAGTCCACAACTGCATTGCGGATCGCCCGGCCATGCGGGGCGTCCAGCACCAGTTCACCGTCGCGCACCGCAAAGCCGCCGTTCACGATCACGGTTTGCACGCCAACGGTGTGCTGATTGGCATTCTCGAAAGTGGCAAGATCCGCGACCGTGGCGGGATCGAAGATAGAGCTGGCTCGGGAAAACTGAACAGCCGGGATAAGTGGATTTTCCGTGCAACAGCAGCATGATGCTGCGAGCAAGGAGAAGACCATGGCAAGACGACCACGCCGGAATCACAGCCCGGCATTCAAGGCAAAAGTTTCAGTGGCCGCGATCAAGGGTGAGAAGACCTTGATGGAGTTGGCGCAGGAGTTTGACGTACATCCCAACCAAATCAAGCAGTGGCGCGATCAGCTTCTTGAGGGCGCCACCGGAGTGTTTGGCGAAGCTCCGAAGGGCGCGGCGGAACCGGCCATTGATGTGAAGACCCTGCATGCGAAGATCGGAGAGCTGACGCTGGAGAACGATTTTTTGTCCGGCGCGCTCGGCAAGGCGGGTCTGCTGCCGAGCGCAAAAAGATGATCGATCCCACCGCGAAGCTCAGCGTCAGCCGTCAGGCCATCGTGCTGGGGATCAGCCGGGGCAGTGTCTACTACAAGCCGCGCCCGGTGTAGTATGGATGGTAAGGGCGCATGGCGGGACAACGTCTTTGTCGAGCGCCTGTGGCGGACCATCAAATACGAGGAAGTCTACCTGCGCGCCTATGCCAGCGTGTCCGAGGCCAGGGCTGGGATCGGCCGGTACCTGAGCTTCTACAACAGCCGACGGCCGCATTCATCGCTTGACGGGAAAACCCCCGATCAGGCCTACTTCATCCAGCCGATGCCCGAAGCGGCGGCGGCATAACCGAGGCGGAAATCCACTTAGAAAACGCCCGGAACCTGTTCAAACAAACCGAACCACCTCTGATAACGATATCGGCGTCCATCCCGACTTGAATCCGACCCTTGGTACGCATCTGTGGCACGCTCTTTTCCAGCGTCTGTGCCGGCAGCAGTGACATCTTGCGGATCGCTTCGCTCAGCGACAGCAGCCCGCGCTCGCGGACATAGGAGCGCAGGATCTTGGTATACGACGCGGTTGAGCGCGGGTGGCTGAAGACATTGTCGGGCAGCGGCCAAGCGTCACCATCGTAGTTCAGAATCTTGCCGTCTGCGTCGAAATACGACCAGAACACGGAATCCGAGGCAATCGCTGTCGCGGGATTGGTCACCGATATGTCCAGCAACGACAGAGCTGCAGGATCGGCCTCGTCCAGGAAATGCCAGACGATCATGGTGCCGGGCTTGGTCGTCTGATAATCGGCCAGTTCGTCCTCGCTCATCCGATCCGCGCCAAGTTGGAAGTTGTTGGCGGTCGAATCCATCTTGCTGCGCCAGTCCGGGCCGCTGAACATGGCCGCGCCGACCACCGTGCTGGCCGCGCCAAATGGATAGGCCTCGGTCGTGATGTTGATGCCCTTGGCTTGCGCCTCTTCCACCAGCGCCATCGTGGCTTTGATGTCCGACAGCGAGGTCGAATTGATGTGGCATAGATGCATGTGCGCGCCTGTGATGGCGGCGAGGCTGATCAGCTCTTGGATCGCCTCGAACGAGCTTTGCGGCTCGGTGTTGCTGGCATAACGCACATGGGTATAGGTCGGGACGTTGTACTTCTTGGCCAGTTCGGCGAGCGCATAATACTCTTTATGGCCATAACCCGGCGCATAGCCGGCGTTGACGCCGATACCGAGCGCACCGTCCTTCAGGCCCTGTTCGACCAACGACATGATGCGGTCGGATTGCTCCGGATTGGCGATGTCCATCTTCCAATCGGTACGGCCCTGCGCATCCGTAAAAAATTCCACTGTGGCCAATGGATCGGATTCGCTAAAGGTCGCGATCCGGCTGTGGATCCAGCCTGCAGAAGCGCCATAGTTCATCGGCAGGTTCTTCTTGGCCTGACCATGATACCAGTCGCTGATCGGCACAAGGCCAGATTCAAGCTCCAGCGCCGTCGTGACGCCCTGGATAACCTGCATCCGGTAGTCGCCAATGTTCTGGCCGTGGGAATGCATATCGATGAAGCCTGGCGAAACGACGTGGCCGGAAGCATCAATCACCACGTCGCCGTCAAGAGGGAATTCGCTGATCGCCACGATCTTGTCGCCCTCGATGGCGACGTTGCGAATGGCATCGAGACCGGTTTCGGGGTCGATCACCCGGCCACCAGAAATGACGATGTCATTTGCCAGCGCGGCCGTGGTGGACAGCAGCAGAGCCACCATCGTGGCGGCTCCCAGCATTCTTTTTTTCGCCATTTTCACTTTTTGTGCTTTCTGAAGTCGTCAGCGCCGCGTGCTCGTCGCCCGATCAACAATTATCTTCATCTTCGGTGTTCGTCTTACCACGTCCCGTGCAAGATCTATTTGCAACTCATGCCAGAGGTGACAGAATTCTGTCCCGCAGGGTTAACCTCCAAGAGTTGAGGGAGCAGTATGGATGAGTAGGAAATTTGTCCCGCGATTCACGCGAGCAATGATGATGCTGTTCCCCCTTGCGAAGGCTTTCACCTTGCGGGGCGGCGACATTGAGACTGTTCTTGCCCGGAACGGGATTCCCTCCGACGCCTTGGTCGACCCTGCTATGCTGGTTAAAGCGTCCGCCTGTTATTCTGTCATGGAGGATATGGCGGAACTTCTCGGAGATCCGTATTTCAGTGCAGAAGTGGCGATCGAAACTGCCAGGAATGGGACGCCTGGGCTCCGGGACGCGGCGAGCCAAGCTGTCAACCTGGGAGATTTCCTCTCCCGGCTGGTGGTGGAAATCTCTAAGCAAGTTGATAATGTGCGGTACTCCGTGTCCGTTACACCCGACGTCGCAAGCTTGGAGATTCAGCGCACGATCAGGATGCCGAAGCGGACAAAACAGTTGGATGCAGTCGGCGTCGCCTTCTACGTGACGCTGATCAAACAGGGTATCGGTGGCGTTTTCGACCCCCGAAGGGTCCTCGTCACTGTGCCGACCACCGAGGGCCTACCGCCGGGATTTCTGCCAAGACAGGCGCTCATCGAATCCAAGATCAATGGCTTGCGGATCGCTTTTCCCTCACAATGGCTTTGGGCGCCGTTCTCGCTGGACTGGGACCTGACGGAAGTGTCACGAGGGGAATTCGCCGCCGACAGGGCTGACGAACCGGTCCGTTCCTATCTTCGCGGCGTGCTGACGGACAACATCGATGACCAGAACCTGTCGCTCAATCGCTTTGCCGCAATCTGCGGCATGCATCCACGAAACATACAGCGTATCCTGTGGGCACAGGGCACTTCCTACAGTCAGATGAAGGACGACATGCGCCAGAGCATCACCAAAGACCTGTTGTCGAACACCACCATACAAGTCGCGGAAATCGCTCATCGAGTAGGCCTGTCAGGTCCTGCTGCCCTCGACCGGGCATTCAGGCGATGGACCGGCAAGACGCCGACACGTTTTCGGGCCGAATCCAGACCAGATCAGATTTCACGGGTTGCGGATGAGCAAGGCAGATCCAATACCGACAGCTAACCGCAAAGGACGGCCCGCAACGCGGTGGCAGCACCAATCATGCCCTTCAGGGTGCTCTATCGTCCAGTCCTCTCGATCGGTCGGTCTCTATCATCGTTCTTTGCGAGACCACGGCCGGCGATGGGAACCTCTCCCCTGGATAGCCCTCACACCCAAACATGACACCAAACCGCCACCGGTAATCGCGTTTCAACTGATCGACGTCATCAAGTCAGTCGCAGCGTTGCAGAAGCAACTACCGGAATCCCCATTGCGAAACCGTCGGCAGCAAACCACATGATGTTGCTACCGGTCAGCGAGCAGGATTCTAAGCCGAGCAGCGTCCGGTTCCGTCCACTCCGACGGCGCACTGACTTCAATCCAGGCATCTGCATAGTCCTCCATGGCATAGTTGTGGACATGTCCGGACGGCGCTTCTGCAGCGAACAGCATGTCAAGCCCCACCTGCAGAAAGGTGATAACGGGAATCCATCTCTGCAGAGGTGACAGGTCAGGTCCGCGCGGCTGTTTCATCCAGTCAGGTTCGTGAAGCCACATGCTGCCGAAACAGAGCCCCGCCGGGGACGGCTGTCACTAGCCCGGTTCGAGGGGTGCCCTTTTAGTGTTCGAGTAGGGAGCATTCATTCTGTTCACAAGTGCTATGGTCGAAAAGTTTGGCGGCTTTGACGTCTGAATATCGCTCTTGGTGTCGTAGACTTTCGCAAGCAGAACCTCTGGATTGCGTCATCACACGGACTAGTTGCCATCCTTTGGCTTCTTTACAGCGCTGTGCTCCACAGCTTCGGTACGCAGCAATGCGGACGCAAACTGGGTGAAAAGCACCACGAACACACCAACACCGACAAAAATGTAGACAACGGTGAACAACTTCCCGAAATCGGTCTGCGGCGCTAAATCTCCAATTCCAACGGTCGAAACCGTTGTGACACTGAAGTAGAGTGAATCAATCCACGACCACCCTTCGACCGAGCGATAGAAAATTGTACCTGACACCAGCAGAAGGATTGCCAGGCCGGCTGCTGCCCGAAATGCCGGAGCTTGCCAAGAGCGCCATATTGCTTTGAACAATCTAAACAGGGTCAACGCAAAAGACAGCATAAATGGGCCCTTCCTTATCGAGGTAGTGCTTTGGTCAGAACGTTCCTGACACCAGCGGATGTTCGATGTGGGTATTGGCGGAGGGAACGCGACTGACAGCGAACCTTCTCCACCCTCCAGGATGTTGATTTTATTTACTTTTACACGGAATACCCTCAATCGGCGGGTATTTCGGACCCAATCGTCCGAGGCCGAACGATACCTTTTAAAGTGGGCACATAGCCCCATTGCAGTCCACTGGGCTATTGTACGCGACGCTTTCGTCGCCACGTATAGCCCGCTCTCGTCGTCGAAACGGCAGATGTGAATTCTCCGCCCGGTTGTTCAGCCAGCGGCCAGTTTCTTGCCTGTCTGCGGCGCCGATCTCTTTCAGGGCGGCGCCGTATGACCGCAGCAGGTCTGTGACGATAACCTCTGGGCGGCCATGCTTACGCATTGCTTTCTTTGGGAATTTCAAGGCGGCTTTCTTATCGCGTGTCTTTGTGACGTAGCTTTCCAGAACTTCGTCTTCATGATCGACGGCCCGCCAAAGGTAGTGCCGCTCGCCGTTGATCTTCACGAAAATCTCGTCCAGATGCCAGCGCCAGCGACTGGATTTCATGCCCACAATTCGGCGTTTTCGGATCTCCGCGGCAAACATCGGGCCGAACCGGTGCCACCAATATCTCACCGCTTCATGGCTAACATCGATGCCGCGTTCGTGCAGAAGATCCTCGACATTTCGACGGGACAGGGGAAAACGGACGTACAGCATCACCGCCAGGCGGATTATCTCTCAGCTCGTTTTAAAATAGCGAAATGGGTCTGTTTTGATCATCTCCAGACGGTACGCAACCGCCCTGCCCGTTTCAAGTCAGTTTGCTCTGACAGTACCCCTCGGGGTGTGCCGGCAGCGGTCCCTTTTGACCATCATCACTCACTTCTGCCCTTGCAAAAAAGGACCCGTATACGAATAACAGCACCGGATCTTCCACTCAGTGGATTGAAGTGGGAAAACACTTGGAGGGTTTCTCACCGAAGACATCAGTGAGAAACCCTCCTACGTCATATCCTCAATGATTTGTGATCATATTTTCAAAGCGAGATTGGTGAGTATGGTGCCGCTCATCACACCCTAGAGCGTTCGCCCATCTGAATGAATTGCTGAGGGTTCCCAAATCAGCTCTGATCTGATTTCAGACTGTCTGCCGGATGGAGGCGGCAGGCATGTCGAAAGCGCTTTCGGTTGATCTTCGGGTTCGGGTTCTGGCGGCAGTTGCCGCAGGTCTGACGCATCGCCAGGCGGCGGAGCGGTTCGGTGTCGGCGCCGCCAGCGTCAGCCGTTGGGGCAAACTGGAACGCGAGCAGGGCAATCCGAAGCCGAAGGCGCTGGGCGGAGACCGGCGTTCGGGACGGATCGAGGCGAATGGCGCGACGATCCTGGCCCTGCTGGAGGAGACCTCGGACATCACGCTGGAGGAACTGCGTCGCCAGTTGGCCGACAAGGGTCTGGTCTTCGGCGACGGCACGGTCCGCCGCTTCCTCAAGCGCCACAAGATCACGCGCAAAAAAAGACCGCGCACGCCACCGAACAAGACCGGCCCGACATTCTGAAGCGACGCGAGCAGTGGTTCGAGGATCAGCTCGACCTCGACCCGGAGCGGCTGGTCTTTATCGACGAGACCTGGGCCTCGACCAACATGGCGCGCCGCTACGGGCGCTGCCGGCGCGGCGAGCGGCTCAGGGCCGGCATCCCGCATGGGCACTGGAAGACCACAACCTTCGTCGGCGCCCTCACCACGCGCGGCTTCATCGCACCGTGGGTACTCGACGGGCCGATCAACCGTGACGCATTCGAGACCTACATCGCAAAGGTGCTGATCCCGGAACTGCGCCCTGGCGACGTCGTGATCATGGACAATCTCTCCAGCCACAAAGGGTCGGCAGTGCGGGCGATGATTGAAGCAGCCGGCGCCGAGTTGCGCTACCTCCCGCCCTACAGCCCCGACTTCAACCCCATCGAGATGGCCTTCTCGAAGCTGAAGGCATTGCTGCGCAAAGCGGCCGAGCGAACCATCGGCGGCCTATGGGACACCATCGGCAACCTTCTCGATCTCTTCAAGCCGGAGGAATGCCGGAAGTACTTCAATGCCGCAGGATATGATCCATCATGATCGGCGGATGCTCTAGCCCGACGTCTGTTTTTTCGGGGCTGGTCACGGGCGGCCATGATACGCTCACCCCGCATCGCAAGCGCCGCGGCCCGAGGGGCCGCGGCATCCATGGTTATGATGGTGCCGCCGGAAAAGATGACATCTGCGGTTTCTTGCGCCCACGCCGGGCGCGTGAAGACGGCTGGAGCGAAAAGGCCCGTACCGACAGCGGCAGCGCTGGACAGAAAACCGCGTCAATCAAATTTAGCCCGGGTGTCATCTTTTTCCCTTGGACGGGTCATCATTGTAAGAAACTTCAGTTCAGGGTGTTCTTGTAGATTTTGCCGTCCTTCATAATAATGACGAAGTTCTTGTCCGGGTCGGCGATCAAGTCGATGTTCTCGAGCGGATTGCCGTCGACCAGAAGCAGGTCGGCATAGGCACCTTCCCGAACCACACCGTTGTCACCGGGATAGGGATCGCGCGGCCCGGAACGCTTGAAGATCTCGTAATTCTGGCTGGTCGCAATCTTCAGCACTTCCCAGGGCTCGTAATAGCGGGCGAGCTTCGCCAACTGCGCCCCCTGACGCGCGGCGAGCGCGGGTGAACCCTGACTGTCAGTGCCGAACCCGAAGAGCAGGTCGTATTTCTTCGCTAACGCGAAGGCTGTATCAGTTCCAGAGATCAGCAATTGGTACTTTTGTTCCGCAAACGAGCCGGCAGGGAGCGGGATCGCATCCTCGTCGTTATAGAAGGGCTGCAGGCAGACCGAAGTATTCGTCTCCTTCATCAGTTGGGCGGTTTCCTCGTCAATCAAATGGCCATGCTCGACATTCCGGACACCGCCGCGGATCGCGTTCTGGATCGCCTTCGCGGAGTAGGAGTGAACCGTCACGTAGGTGCCCCAGTTCTGCGCCACTTCGACCGCCGCCGCGATTTCCTCGACGGTGTATTGCGAGACGTCCAGCGGATCCGAGGGCGAGGCGACCCCGCCGCCCCCCATCAGCTTGATGAAGGCCGCTCCCCGCATCAGGTTCTCGCGCACGCGCTGCAGGACTTGCGCCTTGCCGTCTGCGATGGCGACCGACCCCATCCTTTCCTGCGGGGTAAGATCCCTTGAATAGCTCTGAGGGATATCAATCGTTTGACGGAAATCTGCATGGCCCGACGTTTGGGAGATCATCGACCCCGCAGCGTACATCCGGGGACCGACGTACATACCCTCGTCGATCACCGACTTTAGATCGAAGACATTGCCGCCCACGTCCCTGATCGTGGTGAAGCCCCGCATAAGCGTCTTTTCCGCCCCAAGGGCCGCCACAAGGTTCAGCTTGCCCTCACCAAGCGCGAACGCGTTGCCACTAAAATTGGCCGCCATGCTGTGCCAATGGCAGTCTGTCAGGCCAGGCATCAGGGTGCGACCGCCGCCGTCGATAACCGTGCCCCCCGCGACAGCAAGTGGTTCGGTCGACACTGCGGTGATCTTGTTGCCCGTCACCACGACATTGGCGTTTTTGATCAGGGCTTCGTTCACACCGTCAAAGACGTTGACGTTGGTGAACAGGATCGGCCCAGAGGCGTCCTGAGCAGCCGCCGGCAGGGCGACACTCAAGGCGACGGCAAGCGCCGCCGTCAGATTTCCGAGGTTCAGTTTTCTCATCTAGTTCGTTTCCTGTCTTTGACAAGAAAGTTGATGGTTTCAAACTTCCTTGTTTTCTTGTTGCGTTTTCGACATTTGCCAGCGGTTTAGATTGCAAACCGGATCGCTCGGGTCTTGAAAAGTGTTGGATTCGAGAATGCACACAAGACTGGTGGCCGGTACTGGGTCAAAGAAGGCGAGCATCCCAGGTTCGGATAATACCCATGACTCCTGTTTTCTATAAAGACCCCTAAACGTGATTTTGGTTGTATCTAACAGTTGATCACAACCAAATTGACTGTTTCGGCTATGTATAGAAACAGGTGTCATGGCACTTTTACCCTCACTACCTGCTGCGGAATGGATGGTAGCGGATCGCGGCTATGATGCCGATTGGTTCCGTAAAGGCTTGAACGGTTATCCGCCCAAGGCAATCGTTGTGACCACAAGTATCGCCCCGATCAGGGGAACGATGATCCGCATGGTGATCGATCCCCCGCTGATGTGCTGGTCCAAGCGCCAGCCGATCGCGAATAACATCAGCAGGGCAATCGCGTTGGACCAGCGCATCGCCGTGAACACGTCGTCCGTCAGGATGAACGGCAGGCTTGGCGGCAGGGTGGACGCGATAACCAGGGCCAAGACGGCAACCGCGCTATGAAAGTCCACAGGCCGCAGCGCCCGCAAATCGGCGGTGGCGGTGGTCCGGTTCAGCACGCGGACCATGTCCAGCGCCTCGGCGTCGGTCATGGTCCCGCCGATCTCCTCCGGCAAGACATCCCGGATTACCGCCCGCGCCTCGGTTGGACTGGCGCTTCGCAGCACCGCCAGCAATCCGGCGGCGCGCGCGCGGGATGTTGCGGTGGTCAGCAGGAACATCGTGCCATCGACGATCCCCCAGGCGATGTTGCAGCCCACTGCCGCCAGCAATATGCCCCGAACCGTGCCGCCTTCGCCCAGGGTCACGCTGGCAGTACCGGTAAAGGTCAGCGTCATCAGCAGGCCGAACATGATTTCGGACTGGCGGCTGATCGGATCGAGAAGTGCGGGTCGGGCGGGACTATCCTGACTGTCGGTCGGCATCTCGGGGTTTTCCTTTCAGCAGAGATTCCCCAAAAATAGTTGTCAGTACTAGTATGCTGGAGGCGGCACTCATCAAATTACCTCAACCGACATTCCCCAAGTGGCCCGCCATCTGACGCGAAGATCGCCTGATCCGACACTCCCCAAGTGGCATGCCACTTGACGCCGAATTTGCCTGTTTCTGCCGCCTGATCAAGTGTTTCGTGCTGCCAAGCCCTGCTGCAATCGTCAGAGCGACCGAATGTGGGTTGATTGGGCCGCGTAGCCGCGGCGTCCTTGCCCGTGGGCCTTGTATTTCAGCGTGTCGTGCAGACCTGTCCTGCCGCTTTTGTTCAGGTTCGGCCTGGATTTCGGTCACGCGCATGACGGAGGTCCCCGAAGATGGCGGATGGCAGCAAGTATGGCGCGCACCATCGGGCCTGTAACCGCGACCTCGGCCAGCTGGAAGGTGATGGCACGGGCATGGCGCACGACGCGGGCGCCGATCTTCCTTCTCGGTGATGCAAGCATCACCTGGCAGGCAATGGATCAGCTTGAGCTGGAGGCTCGTCAACGACCAGTCGGCCATGGCTTCGGGTAGCTCGATGCATCCGCAGGAAACTGGCCAGATTGTAGGCCAGCGCATGCAGTTGCAGCCGCACCTCATTGTCGCGGAACCGTCGGCATGACAGCCGCGTCCAGCGAAAGGTGTATTTGCCTTCCTTGATGCGCTGCTCAGCGGTTCCACGCTGATTGTAGAACCGGACCACCCAGTCGGGTTCCATCGGCAGGTTGGTGACGATGAAGCCGACACGCGGGAACAGCTCGCCCGGATGTCATTCGATCTTGGCGATGACACGCCGCTCCTTGTCCCAACACGCCGCCGGATACTCGAAATCCACGAAGAACCGTTTGACCTTGGTCATCGAAGGCCGCCCCACGGGCCGCGTCAGCCGAAGCGCGATCTTCTCCTTGAGCACCGCGTTTGCGGGCAGCCGGATGGCGTAGAAGTAACCGGCCTCTTCCAGCCGTTCGTAGATCGCCAGGATCGCATAGGCAGCGTCCGCCCGCAAGAAGCGGCCCCCAAGGTTGCAGCCAGCATACCGGGCGATGACGGGGTCGAGGATATCCCGCCAAACACCACGATAACTGCAACCATCCCGGTCTGCATACGGCCACGCTCCTGCATCGCCTTCAGGCCCGTATCGCCCAGGTGCTTGGCCGCGTTGTAGCTGAGGATCGACATAGATGCCCTGTCCCATGTTCCCGTGCTTGAACATGGCGCCATCGCCGCGGTATATCGGTGACGTTTTCGACCCTAGGAGGGCCTTGATGGTGTAACCGCCCTGCCTGCCTCTAGCTGGTTTTGTCTGACAGTGCCCGACGGGTCAGTCCCCCGTGGCCAACTGGAGATGCCACAGGTTTTCGCCTTTCTGCACGAGGCCGCTGCGTGCCGAGGCCCGCTTGCCCGCGTTCAGAAGCTGACTAAGGTCCGCACCGACAGCGGAGCTGTAGATGTGATAGAGATGCCCGGTCGGGCTGTCGCTGAGCGAGACGCTGAGGTCGATCACCTCGACTCCCGTGATCTTGGAAACATCGTTTCCTGACTCGCCAAGCCGCGCGTATCCATGGACTTGCCTGGACAGGGCAAGTGACTTGTCGCCGCTTGCGGTATAGACGGTAATGCTTTCCGCGATGGGTGCGATGCGCGGAAGTATTCGGGCGAAGATATCGAAATCCATATCCGGTGCCAGCAGGGCGACATGCCCCAGCCGGATGTCCGGTCGCCTGTTCGCCACCTCGTAAAGCGCCAGCACGACACCACGTGCGCCGAGGCTGTGTCCGATCACATCGACGGTTCCGGACCCGAAACGCCGCTCCATTTCGATGATCGTGTCCGCCAGGTCTGGCAGGCTCCAGTAAAGGTCTGCCTCGTCATGCGTGTAGAGGGCGGCGGCACCATCCGACGGCCAACTGAACCACAGGAACCGCCCCTCTAGAGTCGCGTTCCGCTGGAGCAGGGCCGCGCGACGGCAGCCCTTTTCGAAGTCGATGTAGTAGCCATGCACGTAGAGAGCCGGGCCACGCTCTCCTGCCGTTGCCGCAAGCCCGTCCAGAATGGCGGCGGGGTTCATCTCTTGCACGGACTGCACGCGCAAGAGTTCTTCTTGCAGGAAGTTCGGGATCATGTCGGCCAGCGGTGAAAGGACACCGAGGCCGAGTTCTCCGACGTGGCACAGGCCGGCCTTCAGGTCGCTTCTTTCCCCACCATAGGCTTCCCTCGGGTCTGGCGAGTCTGTTCTGTTGCGAAGCGTGAAATATGGAAACTCCAAGGTCTGGATCTCCGTCTGGGCGGTGGACAACACGGGAAACGCACACAGTGAAATGCACAGGAAAACGATCATGCCCATGGGGCGGGCGAGGACGAACGGGGTCATTTTCATTCCTAGCTTGTACGCTACGCGCGATCGGCCATGGTAAGCCAATTAAGCTTGCCCTATGCATTTTCAAGGCGGGAAGTGGATTTCATGGCGCGAAAGGCGAATCTGGCGAAAATGACGGCACAGATGCCGCGGTGCATGCAGGTCAGATACGCAGAGTTCAGGACACTCCCAAGTACAAGCCTCGTGTTGTAAATCCTTGGCGTTTCGCTAGGCATCGTGACAAGCTCGCGATGCAGACAGCATGAGCATGCAAATCGGGGGAAGAATGAGCAGTCGTCGCTTGGCCAAAATCATAGGACCGCTCTCAGTCCCCTGCCTTCTGCTTGGCCTGTTGTTCTTCGCAGCTTCGCTGACCCCATCGCTCCTCCCCCGTGGGCCGGCCGTGCAAGGCATCCTCGGTGGGCTGGTCACGGCGATTGGCTACCTGATCGGCCAGATCGTCGCACTGCTCTGGCGGGCGGCCGATCTTCCGCTTCTGTCAGGGCGACCCGCAAAGGTCCTGATCGCGCTTGTCTCGATCCCGCTTGTTGCATTCTTTCTCTGGGTCTTCGGGTCCAGCCTGACCTGGCAGAACGACATCCGGCAGAAAATGGGCATGGACCCCGTAGACGCCCTCCATCTCGCGACTATCCTGCTACTCGCCGTCGCGACATTCGCCATTGCTTTCGCATCGGGCCGTCTTGCCGCCTCGCTGTTCCGCCTGATCCGAGCGTGGTTCTATCGCGTCATGCCGCCGCGACGCGCGAATGTCTTCGGTTTCGTCACGGTGGTTCTGCTTCTTTTTGTCGTCACCCGCGACGGCATCTTCGACCGCGTGGTAACGGGCCTCGACGAAAGCTACGAGGCCGCGCAGGAGTTGTTCCAGGACGCTCCACCGCCACCGTCCCAGCCCCGCATGACCGGCAGCCTAGAGTCTCTGATAGACTGGGCGGCCGTTGGGATATACGGTCGCGAATTCATCACCACCGGCCCCGATGCGGAAGACATCTCCGATTTCACTGGCCGGCCTGCGCTGGACCCGATCCGTGTGTATGTCGGGCGCGCCAATGGTGCCACGCCGCGGGAACGGGCGGAACTGGCACTGGCCGAGTTGATCCGCCAGGGGGCATTCGAGCGCGAGGTGCTGATCGTGGCAAGTCCCACGGGTACCGGCTGGATCGATCCCGGCTTGCAGGACCCGGTCGAATACATGCATGACGGGGACATTGCCACCGTTGTGGCCCAGTATTCCTACCTGCAATCGCCGCTTGCCCTGATACTAGAGACCCGCACCGGTCTGGAACAGGCGACCGCGCTTCAGGACGTGGTTCATGGCTACTGGAAGACCCTGCCCAAGGATGCCCGTCCGCGCTTTTACGTCAACGGGCTGAGCCTCGGGGCCTGGTCGTCGATGCACGCCACGAACATGTTCCGACTTCTCGACGATCCCATCGACGGTGCATACTGGGCCGGGCCGCCCTTCTCGTCGAACTTCTGGAACTACGTTCAAAATCACCGAAACCCGGGCACGCCATGGGTCTTGCCGACGATAGGGGACGGGTCGCTGATCCGCTATGCCTCTCACACGACCGATGGTTCCGAAGGGGCCTCGGACTGGGGTAAAATGCGGATCATGTTTTTGCAGTATTCCAGCGATCCGGTCGTCTTCTACGACCCCTATTCGCTTTGGCGTGCGCCACCCTGGATGAACGATCCGTCTCCTAAGGAGGTCTCGGACGACCTCATCTTCATGCCGATCGTAACGCAATTCCAGTTGGCGCTCGACTTAGCGGTGTCCTTCGGTGCGCCGCCCGGCTACGGGCATGCCTACTACTCACAGGACTATATCGCTCCGTGGGTGCAGGTTACCGCGCCCGAGGGGTGGTCGGCGGAGGATACGGACCGACTGAAAGCGCATTGCAACGTGGGCTACCAATTAGGCTGCGCCAACGGCCAGCGCTGATTTCACCCCTCACAGTGCCCCTGCGTTGGCTCGGTCAAAGATGAACGGCTGGCCCAGCCACTCGGACGTCTCACCTACCCGGTCTTCGGCGACCCTGGCATCGTCATGGCAGGTGTGCTGTTCGGCTTTTGGCTGTCAGCCACCGCTACCCTCAGCCTGGTCGCCTGTGATCAACTCGCAACTGGTTGAGATTACGGTGTTTTCGGCGGGTGTTGAAGTATCCGGTTTTGCAAGGTTGTGACGATTTGGCAGCATTTTCTTGCGTTTTTGCGCGGCCGTGCAGGTGGGGTCTGGGCATGGCGGGCATACTCTGATTCACTGTCGGGAGATTGAAGAGGAGCCCCTGCGATGCGCCCCAGGAAGCCTGACCCGACGCTGCAGACCGACATGTTCCGCGAAAGCCTTGCGGCGATCCTGGATCGCCGGCACGAACTGCTGCAGCTGGCGGACCGCATCGACTGGGACCGGCTTGATGCGCTCTACGGCGCCACCTTCGTGGAGCATGTCGGCCGTCCCGGGCTTCCGACACGGCTGATGGTGGGGCTGCACCTGATCAAGCACATCAAGGGTCTGTCGGACGAGGCCGTGTGCGCGGCCTGGGTCGAGAACCCGTATTACCAGGCCTTCTGCGGCGAGACCCATTTCCAGCATGTCCTACCCGCCGACCGGTCATCAATGACGCGCTGGCGCAAGCGCATGGATGGTGACAGGCTCGAAGCGCTTCTGGCCGAGACGATCTCGATTGCCATGGCAAGCGGAGCCGTCAGCGAGTGCCAGCTCGAACGTGTCACGGTCGACACCACGGTGCAGACCAAGGCGGTGGCCCATCCCACCGACAGCCATCTCATGCTGCGCGCGATCGAGTGGCTGAACCGGGCTGCCGGGACCCATGGCGTGCGGCTGCGCCAGTCCTACCTGCGGGTGGCACGCCGGGCCAGGACCGAGGCGGCCCGCCTGATGCATGGCCGTGGCCACAAGCAGGCCAAGGCGCATCTACGCTTCATGCGCACGCGTCTGGGCCGGCTGATCCGCGACATCGAGCGCAAGATCGCAGATGACCCGGTGCGCCTGAAGGCGCTTGCCAGCGTCCTGGAGCGGGCCCGGACGATCCACGGCCAGCAACCCGGCGACACCGGGAAGCTCTATGCCTTCCATGCCCCGGAGGTCGAGTGCATCGGCAAGGGCAAGGCCCGTACCCGGTACGAGTTTGGCGTAAAGGCCTCATTCGCCACCACCAACGCGCGCTGCAAGGGCGGACAGTTCGTGCTCGGTGCCATGTCGCTGCCCGGCAATCCGTATGACGGCCACACGCTCGGCGCCCAACTTGACCAGGTCGCCCGTATCACCACAAGAAAGCCCACCCGCGCCTATGTCGATCGTGGCTACCGTGGCCACGGGGTCGACCGCCAGGGGCTGCTGGTCCATGTCTCCCACACCCGAGGCATAACCTCACCCACCATCGGGCGCGAACTGCGACGGCGAAACGCCATCGAGCCGGTCATCGGTCACATGAAGCAGGACGGCCATCTCGAACGAAACGCCCTCAAGGGCGCCGGGGGAGATGCCATCAACGTCCTGCTCTGCGCAATCGGCCACAACTTCCGGCTCCTGCTGGCGTGGTTCAAGCAACTTTTGTTACTCATCCTGGCCGCCATCCTGTTCCCGCAAAGCCAGGCACATATCCGACTGGCCTGACAAAACCGGATTCTTCACAGGCGACCAGCCTGCGCAGGATTCGAGACCACTGGTTCGACATCGCCGGGCGCATCCTCGGGAGTTGGTGCATTGGCATCGCGCTCCTCGATGGCGGAACTGCGTTGCTGGGTTGACGGAGAAACCGGAAGCAAAGGCTTCCGAGGTCGTTCCACAGCATTCTTCGTGAGAGTCAGATTCTACGCGACACGGGCTACAGGCCCGATGGTGCGCGCCGTCCTTGCTGCCTCCGCCATCTTCGGGGGCCTCCGTCATGCGCGTGACCGAAATCCAGGCCGAACCTGAACAAAAGCGGCAGGACAGGTCTGCCCGACACGCTGAAAAACAAGGCCGACGGGCAAGGACGCTGCGGCGACGCTGCCCAATCCGCGCAACTCCAGCCGCTGGCGCGACCGCAGACGCAGTTCGGGGTGAAAGATACTTGCTCAGCAAGCAGCTTCAGGCGATCCTCACGTCAAACGGCGGGGCACTTGGGGAATGTCGGTTAAGGCTGTTGAATGACCTACAGGCTCAGAGAGGACAAGAAAGATGAAAAAGATAGCGGCATTATTCACTTTTTTGGTCATCGGCGCGGTGCAGACCGTTCCAGTGCCGGCATCTGCCCAGGAAAACATGGACATGCGGTTTGAGGAAATTAAGAGCGAAGCCCAGCGACTCATGGACGAGATCAAGGTCCCGGGTATAGCCATCGGGATCCTTCACGATGGCAAGGTCCAAATGGCCGGCCTCGGGATTACCAATGTTGACGATCCTCAGTCCGTCACTGAAGACAGCGTGTTTTATATCGGCTCCATTTCGAAGACTTTTACAACCAGCGTCGCCCTTAAAATGTCAGAACGCGGAGAGCTTGACCTCGAAGCCCCGGTTCGCACGTATCTCCCGGAATTTATGGTTCTGGATGGAGAGGCCGCAGAAAAGGCGAAGGTCATCGACCTTTTCCAGCACCGGACTGGCTGGCAAGGTGACTTTTTTGATGATCTCGGTTCGGGGGAAGATGCCTTGGAAAAGGCCTTGCTGTCCTTTCGCTTCCTGCCGCAACGCACCCCTTATGGGGAGGTCTGGGCCTACAACAATAACAATTTCATCATTGCAGGACGCCTTATTCAAGTCGTAAGCCGTGCAAAATCTTATGAACAAAGAGTTAAGGAGGAGTTGTTTCTGCCCCTGGGCATGACGCATTCCTCCTTCTTCATGGCGGACCTGATGGCAGAGCGCTTTGCCGTGGGCCATGCCGGGGTATCTGACGGAACGTCCGAACCCAAGGTCAGCTTTGTGCCTTTTCCCCGCACCGTCTATCCGGCCGGCGGCATTCTCAGCAATGTCACCGATATGATGAAATGGATGCAATTCCAGTTTGACGGTAAGGACAAGGACGGCAGTCAATTGTTGTCTCCAGAGTTGCTGGATAGGGCGCACAGCCCCTTGGTGGAAGGCGAGCTGACTGAAAACAGCGGCATTACGTGGTTTGTTGAGGATATCGGCGGTGTGCGAACCGTTTTTCATGCCGGTCGCTCGGCAGGGGCGACCGCCAAGATGCTGTTTGCGCCGGACAAGCAATTTGGGATCGTTGTTCTGACGAACAGCGACCGGGGTATCGAGGTGTATGATGCGGTCATTGCACTGGCTCTCAAAAAATACTTGGATATCGAGAGAAAGCCCATGGTTGCAATCGATGCGGATCGCAGTGCCCTTGAGCCTTTCGTAGGCCTTTGGCTGGGCGATAATGAAGATTACAAAATCTATTTCGACAACGACCAGCTCATGGCAGAGCGCCTGTATAAACTACAGGCAGGCGTGCAAATCTATGAGAACCCGCCGCCGATTTCGATGAGTGGTGCGGGTGAAGACATGATCATCATGACAGATGGTGCCTTTCAGGGAACAGTTGGCCAGTTGCGGCGCGACAAGTCTGGAAAGCCGGCGTTCCTTAGCATGCAGCACCGGATCTTCCGTCGAGAGGAATAGGTTTCATGGTTTTTGCCCTCTGACATGCACGGCGCGGGCGGGGAATGGTGGGTCGACAACCAGCGCCTGCATTGGGACCTGCTCGACCATTGGTCAGAGGCCGCGCAGGCCTGGGGCCTGCCAGCGGTCACCGATTTCAACACCGGCACGAACGAAGGCGTGGGGTATTACCGTGTCAACCAGCGCGGCGGCTGGCGGATGAACACGGCGAAGGCCTTCCTGCGCACAGCGAAGGCGCCGGGCTGAAGGTGGAAACCCACGCCCATACGCGCCGCGTTCTGGCCGAAGGGGGCCGCGCCGTCGGCGTGGAATACGAACAGGGCGGCGCGGTGAAGACCGCGCGCGCCGCGACGAAGTGATCCTGAGCGCAGGCGCCATCGGCAGCCCGCAGATCCTGCAGGTTTCGGGCCTTGGCCCCGCCGCGCAGTTGCAGCGCCACGGGATCGCGGTGCAGCGCGACTGCCCGCAGGTCGGCGCGAACCTGCAGGACCACCTGCAACTGCGCTCCGCTTGGCGGCTGAATGGCGCGCTGACGCTGAACACGCTGGCCAATTGCCTTTGGGGCAAGGCGACTGTAATATGATAAAATATATAGAAACTTTGTCGTTCAAGACAGCAAGATTAGCGAATTACTTGGGGAATCTGGATTAAAATGAAACGAATTCAGAGCCTCCGGCGCGAAAAAACTAATGCATTCCGGAAAACTCTGACGACGGACGGTGGATTCAGCCGCGAAGTGCAACAGGGGTATTGAAGCGGATTGTCAGGTCTTTTCCAAGAGCATTGAGGAAGGCCTCCGCGGGAGATTTGAAGCCGAGGCATTTTCTGGGCGTGAGGTTCAGTGTCATGGAGATGTCCTGAATGTCTTCGTCACTGAGGTCGTCGAGATTGGTTGAGCGCGGGAGCCAGCGTCTGATCCTGCCGTTGATGTTCTCGATGCCGCCCTTTTGCCAGGACGCGTAGGCGTCGCAGAAGTAGGTGGCCATGGTGAAGGCGTGCTTGAGCAAGGAATGCCGAGCGAATTCGCCGCCGTTGTCAAAAGTCATCGTCTGGCGCAGTTTCGGGCTGAGCTTTGCCAGGATGCCAGTGATCGCGGTGACGGTCTCGGCAGCAGTTTTGCTGGCAAGTCGGGTCATCAGGGTCAGGCGGGTCCTGCGCTCGTGCAGGACGAGAAGTGGCCTTGAGCGTTTGCAGATGACCAGGTCGGCTTCCCAGTGCCCAACCTCGGTACGGTCATTGGCCGCTGCAGGGCGCTGGGATATATGAGTTTTTCCTGTGATCCGATCCCTCGACCGGCGGGCGCGCCGGCCGCGGCTGGCCTTGCGCCGGGTGAGGTAGCGCCAGAGCTTCTCGGCCTTCTGCGCCGATCGGAAGATGAACGCGTAGATCGTCTCGGTGCTGACAACCCGCAGGCCGATCTCGATCCCGCGGCGGAGCCAGCCGGCGATCTGCTCTGGCGCCCAGCCTTCGGCCAGCCGGTCAATGACGAAGCCGCGCAGGCCCACATCGGTTTCAAGGATGGCCTGGCGTTGGCGGCGGAACAGGTATGAACCTTCGGCAAAAACCGGGCGGTACGTCCCATCTCCATGAGCATTGCGCCCGAGCTCTCGGCTGACGGTGGACTTGTCGCGCCCGATGACTTCGGCAATAGCCGTGGCGCCGAGCCCCTGGGCCCTCAGTTCGGCAATCTGGTCTCTTTCGGATCGGTCGAGGTGGTTATATCCTGGCATGGCAACATCGCTTTCTTGTTTGACGACAAGCGGATATCACATCCGCAAACGGTGTTGCACTTCACGTCTGAATTCACCCTGATTGATCTTGGTTGGCATCAGAGGGAGTTTCAGGAAAGGTCTTCATTCGCATTCACCGTCGTCAATTTGGACGAGTCTTGCGTACTTGGTTGCATGTATATCTATCCCACAAAAGAAGCGGGCTACGATGCCGATATCTCAATGTGGGTGCGAGACTCGCAGGTGGACTCGGGCCTTGAGGAGCATCTCTTTGAAACGGTGAGAACGTGGATTGAAGAAAAGTGGCCTTTCGTGAAACCGAACTACCCGGGCAGATCAGTTTAGTTCGAGGATCAACAGTTCTTTCGCCTTGTTGAATGTCCTCACCGTGTCAATTGCGGTAGGTCGACCGCATCAAACAATCTCCGCTGTGCCCCCGAAAGCCGCCTATTCCTTCGGTGACGGAGTTCCTCGCGTTGTCTAGAATGCCGAGCTAACCAAGGATGATTTCCGCTCTCTTCTGCAGAAAGGGCGACGATGAAGTTCGATTTTACAGGTAAGCGCGTTCTGGTAGCTGGCGGTACGCGCGGCATTGGTCGCGCCTCTGTCGCGGCGTTTCAGGCAGCTGGGGCCAGGGTTGCTGTCAACGGTCGAACGCCTGAATCCACGTCGTCTGGCATTGCAGCGTTGGGAAACAAGGAGGGACTTGTCTCGGCGCCAGGCAATGTTGCAACTGAGGCGGGGTGCAAGGCTATCGTTGAAACGGCTATTGATGCCCTGGGAGGGTTGGACATCCTGGTTTACAGCGCAGGTATCGGTGATGTCGGCTCGATCGAGGAGATCGACGAAGCCTTTTGGGATGAGATGCTCGCTATAAACCTCAAAGGCGCTTTCTTCTGCATACGTTGGGCGCTCGAGGCACTGCGCGAGAGCAAAGGCAATATTGTCAACCTGGCCTCAGATGCCGGCCTGATAGGTGACGTGGGGAGTGGTGCAGTCTATTGCGCATCGAAAGGTGGCCTCGTCAACATGACGCGGGCCATGGCGCTGGAACTCGCACCAGATGTGCGGGTGAATTGCGTCTGCCCGGGCTATGTCGATACTGACATGGTTCGCCGCGACATGATCGACCAAGCCGATGACCCGGTTGCAGCCGAGGAAGCGGTCATCAACTACGCGCCCCTAAAGCGCATCTCGACCCCTAATGAAATTGCCACGGCAATACTCTACCTGGCGTCCGATGACGCGCGTTTCGTTACAGGTGCTGCGTTTCAGATCGACGGCGGATCGACGGCAGGGCGTTGATTAAGCTCCCCGAAAAGTCTGTGGCACGGAGCAACTTTAGTCGGCTTGCCATTCGAGCGATAGCTGACGTTGGATGTCTGGCCTCACCTCAATAGCGGTCATGTGGGGCAGTCTTGCGGAAAGTCTGGATAGTGCCATCAACGGTCATCACTGGCCGGATGAGCGGCGTTCGACTAGCACTAGACGTGCCACGATCAATTAAGAGCTTATTTTTGAACTCTACGAAGACCGAATGTCAGCCAGAGGTGCTATGCTGAAACTGCGTTCAGACGCAGATGCATGAAAGCGGCCTTGTCGCGGATTGTTGAGCGCCATGCGAAATGGGGCTTGGAGAGAGGTACGCGACCCTAATGGATGATCTACTCAAATTCCTCGCACGGCTGGGCCTAGACCAATATTCAACAGTGCTTGCGTCGAATGATGTTGATTTGACGACATTGCCCTTCCTAACCGATGCCGATTTCGCCTCACTTGGTCTGTCGCTTGGCCACCGGCGCAGACTGATGGCAGCAGTCAAAGAATTCGACGGCTCCCACAAGCCAGTGGCAATGGAAAAGGTTGCCGTCACATCAAATACAGGTGGAGATCAAGCGGAACGCCGGCAGCTTACAGTTATGTTCTGCGACCTGGTTGGATCAACGAAGCTCTCAGCCGAGTTAGATCCTGAGGACCTGCGCTTGATCATGCAGCAGTATCAGGAAGCGGCCTCCAATGTCATAAAGTCCTATGACGGATATGTAGCCAAGCTACTAGGCGACGGGATCCTCGTCTATTTTGGATTTCCAAAAGCCAATGAGAACGACTGTGAAAGGGCAGTTCGGGCGGGACTGGACGTTGTCGAGGCGGTTAATCAAATTCAGATGATGACCGCGAATGCCACTCGGTCGCTCAAGGTCAGAATTGGCATCGCCACAGGCTTGGTGATTGTGGGCGAAATGAGCGGTGCCAATGTTGTCGAGGCACACGCCGTCGTCGGTGAGACACCTAATCTTGCTGCACGTCTGCAATCCATCGCCCAACCTGGCTCCATAGTCATTTCTGCAGAATCCAAGGACTTGGTAGGTGCCATCTTTGAGTACGAAGACCTCGGGCCACGGAGCATTGCGGGGTTTGAGGTGCCCGTTCGCGCTTGGCGAGTGCTTCGGGAAGCGCGGGCCGCTAACCGGTTTCATGTTCTACGCAGCGCCCGAATGACCGAGTTGATCGGTCGTGATGAGCAATTGGATATTCTCCGGCGTCGTTGGCAGGTCGCCCAGCAGGGTAGCGGTGCTGTGGTTCTGATCTCAGGCGAACCTGGGATAGGAAAGTCACGTCTCTTTCAGGCTTTACGTAGTGAGATTGCAATCGACGCGTCGAGCTGCCTGGAGTACCAGTGCTCCCAGTTCCATGTCGACAAAGCGTTCGCGCCGGTGATTGGACATCTTGAGCACGCCGCCGGTTTCCTCTTCGATGACAGTTCCGATGTCCGTGCCAGCAAGCTAGAGAGTATCCTTCTTGAGCCAGAGCGTGATTGCGAGATATTAACGGGCTTACTGAGGATACCGGGTAGGCGGCAGATCTCGGAAATCGAGCCTGACCCCGAACTTCGGAAGGAACGCGTACTTGATACGCTAATGCACGAAGTAGAGCTAAAGATCGCGCAGGGTCCGCTGTTGATCGCGATCGAGGATCTTCATTGGGTTGATGCCTCGACTATGGAATTCATCAACCGGCTAGTGGAAGCGTCCGCGACAAGCTCTCTTTTTCTCATTATCACCACTAGACCCAACTTCAATGCGCCTTGGATCGCTCAATCGCATGTTTCCTTCATCATGCTCAACCGGTTGGATCCAAGGGGGATACGAGCATTGATATTGGCGACGACGGGCGGGAAAACTCTGCCAGAAAGTGTGGTCGAGCAGATCGAGTTTCGCACTGACGGGATTCCCCTTTTCGTGGAGGAACTGACGCGATCAGTCGTACAATCGGGAGCGTTTGAAGAACAGGCTGATCGATTAGTTCTAGCTGGAACGTTGCCGCAAAATGCGATCCCCGCAACGCTTCAAGAGGCCCTCACCGCCAGACTCGACCGTATGCCCGCAATCAAGGACACAGCCCAACTCGGCGCAGTAATCGGGAAGCAGTTCTCTTACCGCTTAATCTCGACCGTAACCTTATCGAACGAGCCCCAACTCAGAGCAGCGTTAGCGAAGTTGGAAGCTGAGGGAATACTTTCCAGGCGTGGATCAGGCTCGGCCGAGATCTACGAATTCAGGCACGCTCTGATTCAGGAGGCGGCATATACATCGCTCCTCAAATCGACACGTGCTGAGCTTCATGAGCGGATTGCCCGAAGTCTTCTTGGCAATATGTCAGATGAAGGCGCATCTGACCCAGCAATGGTTGCGCATCATCTGACCGAGGCAGGAATGATCGATGAAGCGGTCGACCATTGGATCGCTGCAGGCGAGCTCTCAGTTGAGACCTCTGGATATGTCGAAGCGCTATCGAATTTCTCCACTGCCATCGGGTTATTGAAACAGCTGCCCTTCGGTCCTCCGCGGCATGAACGAGAGATTGCTGCCTTGCTAACGGCCGGTCCGTGTCAGGTTCAGGTTCTGGGCCCTGCGTCCGACGAGATGCTTGAAACTTACTCGACCGCCGTTGAATTATGTAAGAAATATGGAACGCTTGAACAACGGTTCAAAGCGCTTTGGGGGCTTTGGTTTTACCGGTTCATGCTTGGTGACGTTCCCAAAATGCGCGATCTTGCTGAGCAACTAATTCCGTTGGCTCACGACCTCGGCGACCCGTCTTTAGTGCTCGAAGGCCACCATTGTGAATGGGCTGCTTTATCCCTTCTTGGCAACCTCGATGGCGCACTAGAATCTACCAAGGAAGGCATCAGACGATATCGGGCAGAAGAACACCACTGGATGACATTTCAGTATGGGGGCCACGACCCCGGTCTGTGCGCGCGCAGCCTGAACGCGTTGAATCTCTGCCTGCTCGGTTATCCTGACCAGGCAAAGGCCGTTGCTGACGATGCGATTGAGCGCGCTATCTCTCTAAATCATGCCTACTCACTCCTCGAGACTTTGTTCTGTGCGCTAGTAGTCATGATGCTTCGCAGAGATCATTCGGAAGTGCGAGTTCTTGCGGAACGCCTTATTGCGCTAGCCGATGCAGGACGCTTGCCACCTCAAGCAAGAGCTCTGGCAAATGGATTTCTTGGTTGGGTCGAGACTGAAACGGGTAATGCTACAGAAGGTCTAGCGAGCATGAAGTCTTCAGTAGCGGACTGGCAGCGTTTTTGGGGCGCATGGGCCTTTCCACTAGATACGGCGTACGCATTTGCCTTGGCGCAACAAGGTCATCCAGACGAAGCGCTCAGGATCATCGACGCGTCAATAGAGGCGGGAGGGGATAGTGGCGGCAATTGGTGGGACGCTGAATTCTTGAGGGTACGTGGCAATACGCTTCTGGTTCGCAACCCCCAGGACCATGCAGAAGCTCGGACATTTTTGACTGATGCCTGCAATCTTGCGCAGTCTAAGAACTCCAGGCTATTTCAATTGCGGGCGGCGTGCGATCTAGCTCATGTCTATTTGGATAGCGGCGACGCAGTGGCAGCGCATGATCTGCTTACGCCTGTCTTGGCATGGTTTACTGAGGGCCATGAATTACCTGACTATACTGACGCAATGGCCGAGCTGGAGCGTATAGACCTTCAGCAATAAGAGTCTGAAGTGGGTCAAAGGGCGACATCAGCGACCACCCCCTCAAGGGTCGGCTTTACCCTGTAAAGCGGACTCTACGAGCAGCGCCGCAGAGAGCCCAAAATCTGCCAGTAGTTTCCTACTGAGCGGAGCATTGTTGGAGGCGCTTAGGCTTTGTCATCTTAGCGAGTGCTTCTGCTGAAGCACACAAAGGAACATCAATTGCCGCAAAGCCGTCCAGAAAGAGCTTTCTATCCACCTCGCGCTCGAACACCCAGCCCTGATTTAAGAGAAGTTCGGCGGAAAGATTGGGATAGTGTTCTAGCAATTCAGCGCGCGCACGCGAGGCGTCGTCGTGCCGGCCGAGAAACGCAAGGCTCATGGGAAGGAACAGGCGCGCTCCCTTAGAGCGGGCCTCGGCCGGTGCTCGTGAAATGAGTGCAACCGCATCCTCGAAACGCCGAGCAAAAAAGTAGGCATCTTTAATCGTCATGAGCGTACCGGCAGTTGCAAGCGGATCAAGTCTCAGGACCTTATCTGCCAACTCCGCAGCCTGCTCGGGGTGCCCGCTCCAGGCAAACACGGCAGCCGCAAACTTCATGACTGTGATATTGGCGGGATTGAACTTGAGGGCAGCCCTCAACTCTGCCTCGGCATCGATGTAGCTACCACGGTTGAAGTAATACCAGGCAAGTGCGACGCGCGGTTCGGGGCCGGAAGGATCGAGATCGACGGCCTTCCTGGCGTCGGCCTCCATTTCTCGCATCACCTGCTCATAGTCCGCCCCGTCATGCGTAGTGTTGTACCGGATCCTGGCCCGAATGGCATAGGCGCGGGCGAATTCCGGATCGAGCGCGATGGCCTTGGAAGCTGCTTCCAGACCAAAGGTGCGGGCTTCCCTGGTGAACTTCCCCATGGCTTCGACAGCCAGCAGATAGAAGTCGTATGCCGAGAGGCTGGTATTAGGCCGTGACCTTGCCTTGCGGATCTCGCTTGCGGTCAATGCCCCGGAGGCTTCGGCGCTGCCCAGTGCTGCAGCCACCTGTTCGGCAAGCTCGCTCTGCACGAGCAAGGCATCTGTCGTCGGTCGATCCCAGCGTTGCGACCAGAGCACCGTCCCGTTCGACACGCTGATGAGTTGTGCCGACACCCGTAATCTCTCGCTCTCAGGTTGGATGGTTCCCTGCAGCAGGTAGGAGGCACCGAGGTCATCGCCTATGGCTCGTACCATGTCGGCCTTGTCTTTGTAGGCGGCGACGGAGTTACTGGCGACAATATCGAGGTCAGCAAAACGCGAAAGGTCAGTGATGATGTCCTCGGTAAGGCCATCGGCAAGTCGTCGCGCGGCCTCGTCGGCTGAAAGGCTCGTTAGCGGCATAACGGCGAGAGAAGGTTGACCATGCCGCGGCGGCTCGCGCTGGGTGAAATGCCAAAGCAGGACACCCGATGCAACGACAAGGAGCCCGGCAATAGTCCCCATGATCCTTCTGCGTTGCACGATCCCAGCCAGCAAGCGCACGTGCACCGGCCTCATCTGGCCATCGACTGCCACGCGATAGATCGCGATGGGCTTTGCGATATTCTTGACAGTTTTTTGACCGAGCGACTCGAATGTGACGTCGACCTTGCCACGCACTTGCTCAAAGACGCCACGTGAAATGCAAATACCTCCCGGTTCGGCCAGGGACTCGATACGGGCGGCAACGTTTACTCCATCACCGAGTAGGTCGTCGCCTTCGATCACGACGTCACCAATATTGATCCCTATACGAAAGCTGAGACCGGCCGTGGCCGCAGAACCAGTCGTCAGCCCCGACTGGATGGCAATGGCGGCCTCGACAGCTTCCACGGCGCTACCAAACTCGGCGACGATGCTGTCGCCGGCACCGCCGAAGATGCGTCCGCGGTGCGCGGCGATGACCTTAGCGAAAATCCCGCGTGCCACACGCAGCGCCGCAAGAGTGCCACTCTCATCGGCCTCCATCAGCCGGCTATAGCCTGCAACATCTGCAGCAAGAATAGTCGTAAGCTTTCGCGTCATGCGATTTGAGCTCGCCAGGGTTCAATTACTGATCGACGTAGAGCTTGTTCGAAATGCGCCGTTCTCCATTCAGTTTGATCAACTGGTACGTATCCAGAAACTTGCCGGCACAGTCAAAGTCTGCCACGGCGGCAACATCATTGAGTATGCGCATATTCAGGATTTTGCCGACTCCAGTTTAGGCAGGGTGGCATCGTCCGAGACCCACTTGTCGATCGTCTGCCCCATGGGACGGCTCCACAATACCAACTTGCCTTCTGCGTTCTTCGCGTAGCCCATGATGTGGGCGTCATCGAGCGCAAAGGCTCGTTCCAGACGCGCCCGGTCTTTTGTCTGATAGCCCTCGAAATAATGGAAGATCGTCTCCTTGATTGTTTCGTAATCGTCCATGGCTTGTCTCCCGCAACCGGTACCATCAACTCTGCGCCTCATGTCGGGTGAGATCAATCAAGAAGACTGGCACGCTAGTTCTGCGTTACCAGGCCTTATGGTCTGCTATGGGTCAAGTGCGGCCGGTTTCGCGCTTCCCTGAGAATGTCTCCTATGCACCCGAAAGCTGCCAACTCCCGGCGCGGCCTGAGTAGTCCGGAATGTGTTAAGACCCGTCATCAGCTCTAGCAAACGATAGACCTCGACTTCGCCATTCCGGCATTTAGGCTATCCTCACTATGCCCAGCAGCAAGCCAATCAGTGCACACCCACCCAGCGTCTTGCCAAGGCCCAGATGAAACTTCAGCAGCATGATTGCCGAAAGTGCAAACAGCGCGACGGCTGCAAGTTTGACGGTGCTCCAGACGGGCCATGTCATGGAGAGAAGGCCGTTCTCGATGCGTGTGACTTCGCCAAAAATGACATGCAGGCCGAACCACAGCGCCAGATTGGCGATCACCCCGACAACGGCAGCGGTGATGGCGGCCAGCGCACCCGACAGACGCGGCATGTGGGCCAACCGCTCGACATAGGGCGCGCCTGCGAATATCCACAGGAAGCAGGGCGCGAAGGTCACCCACAGAGCCATCAGCGCGCCAGCCATTCCCATCCCGACCGATCCGAGCAATCCGGCTGAACGGAAGCCTGCCATGTAGCCGACGAACTCGGTGACCAGTATCAGCGGGCCGGGCGTTGTTTCGGCTAGACCGAGGCCATCTATCATTTGTTCGGCTGTCAGCCAGTTGTGGGTCTCCACCGCCTGCTGCCCCATGTAGGCCAACACCGCATAGGCGCCGCCAAACGTCACTACTGAAAGCTTGGAGAAGAACAGACCGATTTGCACCAGCAGGTGATCGGGACCGGTCACCATTGCCACAGCGACAACTGGCGCAAACCAGATCACCAGCCAGGTGATAATAGTACGCAAAGTGCAAGATGTAGCTACTTTTGTCGGCAACGATACAAATTGCTGGCCGCTGTTCGTTGCAGTCATCAGCCAGCCAACGGTACCGGCGGCGGCGATGACCAACGGAAAGGGAACTGCGAAGACAAACAGCGCAAAGAAGGCCAGAGTGGCAATGATCCAATGCACACGCAATTTGAGGGCGCGCTTCGAGACCCGAAGCAGGGCCTCAATCACGATTGCAAGTACGGCGGCCTTGATGCCGAAGAAGGCAGCTTCTACCAGCGGCAGTCGTCCGAATAACGAGTAGAGTACGGTAATGACCAGCACCACGGCAGCGCCCGGCAGGACAAACAGCAGACCCGCCATCAGGCCGCCTTTAACCCCGTGCAACCGCCATCCGGCGTAGGTGGCCAATTGCATAGCTTCCGGCCCCGGCAACAGCATGCAGAAGTTTAGCGCACGCAAGTACTCCTGTTCGTCGAGCCACGACCGTTGCTCGACAAGTTCGCGGTGCATGAGCGCAATCTGCCCGGCAGGACCGCCGAATGACAGGAGGCCAATGCGAGCGAATACGCGGAATGCGTCTGGCACGGAAACCTGGTTGCTTTCCGTCATTGCTCAAGCCCTCATCGGCTGCCAACCGTGGCGTTCGCCCGATGCCAGACACAAACGGGCATACAGGGCATCGTATATAGGAAAGCCCAGCTGCATCACATGGTGATCAGTCTCGCCGATCAGTGAATTACCGAGCATGACGCCAAGCAGGCCGGCTGCCTCGGGGGCCAACTCGTTGTGATCGGTGTCCGCACCCCTGACAATAACCGCGAGCCGCGCGAGCGCCGGATCATCGATGTCGAACTCACGCAACAAGGTGTCAAAGCTGCAAAGTTCTCCGTCATGCTCGATGTCAGCCCCAGGCGTGTCGAACGAGATGGCGCCAAGTTCTTCCGCGATGTCGATCACCCAATCCGGCTCGGCAAACAGTATTCTCGCATCTGGATCAATGAAGCGTCTGATCAGCCAAGGGCAGGCCACGCGATCAATCTTCGGATTGATGCGGGTCACCCAGACGCTCCGCGGTGCAGCTAAAGGGCAGAGATGGCTTTGACCGACAGTCGGCAAACCAGCGTCGATCCAGCCATCGACGGCCCCCTTGCAAGGCGCGAGCGTTGTAGCCAGCTTCACGGAGCAGCGCTGCGGAGATCTGGGATACGTTGTGGCCATGCATGCAGTTGACGACAAGCAGGCTGTCTCGTCGCATGGACTGGGCCCACTCAACCACTTCCAAGTGATTGCGCCAGCGTGAGCCGGGCAGGAAGCGGGATTGTGGTTCGATCGCTGCGGGGCGGCGAACGTCAAATACTCGCAGAGGCTCCGCCTTCGCGAGTCGTAGAGACAGTTCTTGAGCGGAGATGAAAAAATCGCCCATGGGCTGGTTCGCTCCATAACAGAGTGAACGGCGCTTGGGCGATTTGCCTGACGGGGCGGCCGGTAATGCCCCGCTCACGAACGTTAGCGTGCACTCCTTCCGAAGACAATGCTTTCGACAGGGCAGGTCAGTAATTAACCGGTTAAGTCCGAAAGGGGTCATGAGCGGTCGGTTTAGGCTCCCCCAGAGATTGTCTGCTGTTGCTCCAAAATCGGACTATCTGCCTGACCGCCCAAACCGGTTACTTTGTGCCAGACATTGCCAGCTTCATTGTCGAAGATTGCACCGCCATAGCTTGCTATCCTTGGGCACAGTTGCCAATGCTGGCCGATCGCCCATAATCCGGGTCCGGCACAATCGGCACCAGGAGGGCGTGATCCATGCCAACGGCGATTGCTGATCATTGGGGTCAAGGAGACGTTTATGGCAGGATCATCGACGCCATGCAGGCTGCCGGGATATCGCCTGATAATGTGACTGTCGAGCAGTTGACCCCGGTAGACCATCTTCATGCGCGGGGTTTTCCGGCCACCGTGGAACTTGCTGACAAGCTGCCGATAAAGGAAGGCCAGCATCTGGTTGATGTCGGTTCCGGCATTGGAGGCCCTGCGCGCTATATCGCAAAGCGTTTCGGGTGCACGGTCAGCGGCGTGGACATTACCCCTGCATTCGTCGAGGCAGCCAACAAGCTCACTGCCCTCGTTGGGATGGATGGCATTGTAGATGTACAGCTCGGAGATGGACACGAACTCCCATATGCCGATGAAGCTTTTGACGGGGGCTATACCCAACACGTCACCATGAACGTGGCGGATCGTCCCAGATTTTTTGCCGAGGCCTTTCGCGTTCTCAAGCCGGGGGCGTTCTTCGCGCTGACGGAGCACGGTCGTGGTCGGAAGGGGCAACCGCACTATCCATGCCCGTGGTCTGAGGATGGATCTGGTGCCTATCTGGTCACGCCCGCTGACACCCGGCGACTTCTGGAAGAGGCGGGCTTCGAAGCAATCGAGATAGAAGACACAGGCGACAAGTACCTCGTGGGCTACAGGAAGGCGATGGAGCTGGCAGCCAGGGGAGAACTGCCGCCGTTCGGTACCCACATCCTTCTCGGTGAGAGTGCTCCGGCGAAGACCAGAAACGCTGCCCGGAATATCGAGGAAGGAAGGACGCACCCCATTCAGGTCATCTGCCTCAAGCCGGGTTGAGACCGAACGAGGGCCGGCATGCCAAACTGTCAATCGCCCTGAATTGAGTTCACACTGCGCTGGCAGTCCAGCCGCAGGGCTGCGCCGTTGAGCAACAGATACAGAGAGGCCGGATGTGGTCACGCAATGAACTGACCGAGCGCCTGAAGCTCGACTGGCCGATCTTTCAGGCCCCGATGGGCGACTATACCACGCCTGCCCTGGCAGCCGCGGTAGCAGACAGCGGCGGCCTGGGTGGTCTGGGTATGTGGGGATACTCTGCTGAGGACGCGGAGCGGCGCATCTCAGGCTTCAGGCAACTGACGGCAGGCAGCCTGAACGTGAACTATCCGCTATGGGAGCATCCTGGAGACTTGTCCGGCATGGGACCGGAAATGCGGGCGCGGCTGCAGGCGCTTTATGACGAAAAAGGGCTCGGGTCCGTTCCGCAACCACGACCTTCAGCCGGGGAAGTGGACGAGGATCATCTCGATGTTCTGAAGAGACTGCGGCCAGAAGTGGTCAGCTTCCATTTTGGCCTGCCCGATGACGACATCCTGGCTGCAGTCAAGGAAGCCGGCATCTTCGTCATATGCAGCGCTACAACAGTTTCGGAAGCCAAGGCGCTGGAGGCGCGGGGTGTCGATGCAATCATTGCCCAGGGCATCGAAGCTGGCGGGCATCGCGGGACGTTTTCGGGAACGCACATTTCGATGCAACCCGGCTTGTTCGCGCTGGTGCCCCAGGTCGTTGATGCGGTGAATGTGCCCGTTATTGCGGCAGGTGGCATAGCCGATGGGCGAGGTATCGCAGCGGCCCTGATGCTGGGAGCGAGCGCCGTCCAGATCGGCACCGCGTTCCTGCGTTGCGAAGAGGCAAACGTACCCGGGCAAAATCGCGAAAGGCTGGCCACAGCCAGTGACAGCAGCACCGTCGTCTCCGATGTTGTGACGGGCCGCCCGGCCAGGTTCATCAGGAACCGGCTGATTGATGAGCTCAGTGCCGAAGGCCTGGAGCCATTGCCGTTCCCCGCGCAATCGGAACTTACCTACCCCCTACAACAGGCCGGAGACGATGAGCTTATGGGCTTGTACGCGGGCCAATCCGCGGCGCTAACGCGTGACCTGCCAGCTGCCAAATTGATTGAAGCACTTGTAGAAGAGACAAACGAGAACTCTCGGCCGGTTTGGCGGGCCAACCGGTCATCTCGCCTGATCGCGCTTGCTCGAAACCAAACTTCAAACCGCCTGTCGGTGCTCAGGAAGCGAAGTTCAGAGCAAGCATGATGATCGCTACGACAGCCAAAGCAAACACCCAGGTGGCAAGTGTCATACCTCGCGCTTCAATCTCAGGCTCACGGTGATCGTCGTAATGCATTGTAGAGGCCTCCACCGTTCAGCCCCTGCCTACTACCAACCGGCATTGATCAGTACCGATGCGCCCAGTCACGCAAGCCGATGGACATGATCTTCCAGGGCTGGTCGATGAGGTTGTTCCAAGCCTGACATGATAGGGCGACAATTTCCTCGTAGGAGCGGAAGACCCGATTGGACAGCCAGTTGTCACGCAGGTACTGCCAGACGTTCTCAACCGGATTGAGTTCCGGCGACTTCGGCGGCAGGAACAGCAGCGTGATGTTGCCGGGGACCTTGAGCTGCTTCGAGGCATGCCACCCAGCCTGGTCGAGGATGAGGACGGCATGGGCGCCGATATCGACCTGGGCACTGATCTCGACAAGATGCGCATTCATGGCCTCGGTATCACACCACGGCATCACCAGGCCGGCCCCCTTGCCCCTGGCCGGGCAGATGGCCCCGAAGATATAGGCCGATGAAGTGCGCTGGTCCTGCGGGGCTGATGGCCTGGTGCCACGCCGGGCCCAGCGCCGGGTGATCTTGTTCTTCTGCCCGATACGGGCCTCATCCTGCCACCACAGCTCTATCGCGGTGTCGGCCGGCAGGCCACACTGGATGGCGTCGATCTGTTCCGGGAAGCTTTTTTTTAAAATGCTCTGCCTGCAACTCGTTCTGGGCATGATGGTGTGGCCGGGCCGACAGCTTGCGGTAGCCCATCGCCTTCAACATCCGCCCCAACGTGCTTTCATCAATGGAGATGCGGTACTCCCGGTACACCCACTGGACCAGGTCCTTCAGGCGCCAGCGCACCACCTCGTCAATCGCCGGGATCGGGCCACGCTCAATCAGTTCAACCAGCGCCTGCCGCTGTGCCTCGTTCAGCTTCGGCACCCGCCCGGGCGCCTTGCCATCCAGCAGGCCATCGGGACCTCTGGCGTTGAACCGCACCACCCAGTCACGGATGATCTGCGCCGTGACACCGCCAACCTCCGCGGCAGCCCGGCGTGAGCCGCCATCATAAATACTCGCCAAGGCCAACAGACGCCGGGTCTGGTTGGCATCCTTCGATGCCCGGGCCAGAACCCTCATATCCGTGGCAGAGAAGTCAGAGCGAAGGGGTGTCGCAGCAACCATGGCAAACCTCCTGTTTGCCACATCGAGTCAGACAATCGCTGATTTGCCTACCCACTTGAGTCAGCCACTACGCCGGTTGGTATACGACCTTATTTATATCACAGTTTGACCGCCTGAAATCAGACATTTCTGGGACCTTCCGAGCTAAATGCCGCGGTGCCAATGTCCGTTCAGGGTCAGAAGCGGAAGTTTTCGGCTTCCCCGGATACCGTCTGTTCCACCTCCCAAAGCGGACATTGTGACGACCCGATCAAGCTTGGTGATCATGCTTGCATGCCGGGTTCCTGGTATGTGACGGGCGTGACGTTTGTTTTGACCGGGTGCTGCGTGAACGCACTGGACTTGCCGTCCAAACCGAGCATGGATGTCTGTTAGAAGGATGCTGCCCGACCGGGCCTTCAGCCGCCGGCGATAACCCTTCTTCTGACGCCCGCCCGAGCGCGGGCTTCGGGTGGTGCAGGCATCGGATTGGCCGATGCCACCATCCATGGAGGGTATCATGGTTCCTGGATCAGACTCATCATCAAGCGAGCAACCGGTCACCAGTACGATTGACGATATACGTTCGCTATCGCGGTCTGACCTGCTTGAGCGTTGGACCCAGGACTGGGACAAGGAACCGCCCAAGTATGTCAGCCGCCGGTTGCTGGAGCTGTCGGCCGCCTGGCACCTGCAATGCCGGATTTACGGCGGTCCTGACCGGGAGTTACGCCGTCTGTTGCGGAGAGGTAGTAGGTCTGAAGGGGGCAGTCCCTCCATCAAGCCCGGCACCCGGCTGGTGCGGGAGTGGAATGGTCGAACCCATCATGTCGAGGTGCTGAACAAAGGTTTCCGCTGGAATGACCGGACCTACAGGTCACTGAGCTCCATCGCGAAGGCCATCACCGGTGCTCACTGGTCCGGTCCACGGTTCTTCGGCCTGTGATGTCAGCTAGATCTTTCAGATGCGCTGTCTATACCCGCAAGTCCACCGAGGACGGGCTGGAGCAGGACTTCAACTCCCTGCATGCCCAACGTGAAGCCTGTGAGGCATATATCCGCTCACAGGCCAGCGAAGGCTGGCAGCTGATAAAAGGACACTACGATGATGGTGGCATCTCCGGGGCCACCATGGAACGTCCTGCCCTGAAGCATCTCCTGGCTGACATTGCCGAGGGCAAGGTGGAAATTGTCGTGGTCTACAAGATTGACCGTCTCACTAGATCGCTGATGGACTTCGCTCGCATGGTCGAGCTGTTCGACAGGCACCAGGTGTCGTTTGTCTCTGTCACCCAGCAGTTCAACACCACCACCTCGATGGGACGTCTCACCCTGAATGTGCTGTTGTCCTTCGCCCAGTTCGAGCGGGAGGTCACGGCTGAACGGATCCGGGACAAGATCGCGGCGTCGAAGAAGAAGGGCATGTGGATGGGTGGGCCACCGCCGCTGGGCTATGACGTCGAGAACCGCCAGCTGGTCATCAACGAGCAGGAAGCTGACACGGTCAGATCAATTTACAGTCTGTACCTCAGCAGTGATGGTGTCAGTGATCTGAAAGAGGACCTCGACCGGCAAGGCATCCGCAGCAAGCTCCGAACCCATGCCAACGGCAAGAGCGTCGGTGGCGTCTCCCTCACCCGCGGCATGCTCTACCGGCTTCTCTCCAACCCGGTCTACATCGGACGCGTCTCCCACAAGGACAGCACCTACGACGGCCAGCAAGACGGCATCATCCCGCAGGACCTCTGGGACGCGGTGCAGCGCAAGCTGGCGGACAATCGTGCCACCCGCACCTCCCGTACCAACGCCTCGCATCCCAGCCTGCTGGCAGGCCTGCTCCATGACGAGACTGGGGACCGTCTCACCCCCACCCATGCCAACAACCACGGCAAGCGCTACCGCTTCTACATCTCGCATCGGCTGACAATCCAAAAGAGAAACAGGACACCAGGCTGGAGACTTCCGGCCCTGGAGCTTGAGATGGCTGTGCTCTCAGGCCTCGCAGGGATGCTTCAGGACCCGGAGACACTCGTGGACCTTGCCCGGCTCGACGGCGCTGATGCCACTGTGATCGAGACATTCACAGTCAATGCGAGGAAAATCGCCGTTCAGCTACAAGCAGGTGGAACTGAGGAGACGCTTAAGCTCCTGCAGCAAGTGATCAGCCGAATCGAGATCAGGCCAGGCAACCTGAAGCTACTGATCTGCCGCCAGGCGCTAATCTCCGCACTGCGTGGGGACCGAAAGCCCCCGCGCGCCGTGGACGACGTTGATATCACGACGATCGACCTGCCCTTCCACATGAGACGGAGGGGCGTCGAGGCAAAACTGATGCTGGCAGGTGAGCCACGCTCAAAGCCCTCTCAGGATGCGACCATCATCCAGCTCATCCGGGATGTGCGTCGCTGGCTCGACAGCCTGACCAGTGGAAAGCAGTGTTCGATCGATGACCTGGCCAGGCACGAAGGCATTCCTGCCAGCGAGATCAGCCGGGCATTGCAGCTGGCCTTCCTCTCACCTGACATAACTAAATCCATCCTGCAGGGCACCCAGCCAGTCGATCTGACAGCCCAGTTGCTCAGGCGTCTCAGCAAGCTACCTGCATGTTGGCAAGAGCAGCGCCGACTGCTCGGCATGCAAGGCCAACGCTGCTCAGCGAGATGACCGGGCAATCCTAGCGCGCCCCCCCTATAACACGCCCCCAACCTTCTGGACGCCAAATGAGCCAACAGAGACTGGCGGCCAGTTTGGCGCTCATCAACACCTTGAAAACCGTCTCACAGCCAGAACGTCAGCGGCAACGATGCTGCAAGCCCCGGGAATGTCGGGACATTCCCGAGCACTGCCAAATACCTGCATGAAGGCAGGGAGAGAGTGGTGACCCCGGCAGGATTCGAACCTGCGACCATTCGCTTAGAAGGCGAGTGCTCTATCCAGCTGAGCTACGGGGCCGGACAGCCATTGCGGCCAGCCTGTGCACCTTTAGCGGCTGGCGCGGCTTGCCCGCAACCTCAATGTGTCCAGTTGGTGTCACGGCCCCAGCGGAAATTGTCCGCATAGGACTTCGACTTGGGCGCTGCCTGCTTTGGCTCGGCCACGGTGTAGGCCAGACCCTTGCGCCGGGCATAGCTTTCAGCTTCCTCGCGGCTGTCGAAGATCAGCTTCAGCTGCTGCTTCATGTCGCTTGATGACGTCCAGCCCATCAGCGGGTCCGTCTCGCGTCTTGCCTCGGGTTCGAACTCGAGCACCCACTTCCGGGTCTTGGCCTTGCCGGACTGCATGGCGTTGCGCGCCGGGCGGTAAATGCGGGCTGGCATGACTGGACAATCCTCGATGCTGGTTGGTCCCGGCCGGCGGCCCGTCTCCCTTGCGGCGGTGGTCGGAGCGGAGAGATTCGAACTCCCGACCCTCTGGTCCCAAACCAGATGCGCTACCAGGCTGCGCTACGCTCCGACTGCCGCAAGAAACCGGATACCGGCTGACAAGGTGGTTACAGGAAAAGACCGCCTGTGAGCAAGGGGTTCGCTTCCACTTATGGCGCGGCAAAAAACCTGTGCCGCACCCGGTCACCCGGTGAAATGCCAAACCGGGTGGCAGCGCCGCCGCTGATCTCAAGCACTGCCAGCACCTGCTGTCCCGCGCTGATGACATCTAGCGAATGCGGCACGGTCTCGCGGGCGATATGGACGATCTTGCCATCAGCGGCGATGAACAGCATGTCGAGAGGGATGTAGGTGTTGCGCATCCACATGCCCACCTCGTAAGGCGCGGGCCAGATGAACAGCATCGCTTCATGCTCTTGCATGGAACGGCGGAACATCAGGCCACGCGAACGTTCGGCATCATCATCGGCGATCTCGGCCTCGAAGGTCACCTTGCCGCCACCGGCCATATCGATCACCAGCGGCTCGGTTGGCAGGCGGGTCACCCCGTCTGCGGCGACAGCGGGCGGCACAAGCAGAAGCAGCAGCGCCAGCAACGGCGCCGCGAGGCGTTGGAAGAAAATAGTGGCGGTCAATTGGTGCCCGGCAGCCGGTCGTCATCAAGACTGAGGCGCACTTCAGCCGCCATCTTGCCTTTTGGCCCGTCACCGAAGCGGACATAGATCCACTGATCCGGCTCGATCTCGGTGATGGCGGTCTTCCGCAGCACTTCCATGTGAATGAAGATGTCCGGGCCGCCTTCCCCTTCGCTGGCGAAGCCGAAGCCGCGGGTGCGGTTGAACCATTTGACCTTGGCCCGAACCCATTCTGACCCGGCAGCAACCTGCTGATGGGTACGGGCGGTGCGCTCGACCGGGTGAATGGCGGTAGATGTGTCCACGGACAGCACCCGCAGGCACTGGATGCCCTTTTGTCGCTGCACCGCCTCGCACACCACGCGCGTACCTTCCAGTGGCGCGTCGAAGCCGTCGCGCTTGAGGCAACTCAGATGCAGCAGGATGTCTGCAATGCCATTGTCGGGGATGATGAAACCATAGCCGCGGGCAACGTCAAACCACTTGACGAAACCGGAGACCTCGAAAATCTCGACGTTGGATTCAAGTTCCGAAAGGGACGCGGGCCGGGCTTGAGCACCCGTTTCCTCGATTTGAGCCTGATCGTCCCCACCCCCAACTGGCCCGCCTTTACCAGTCATCTCTGTCGCTCCCTTACATCTACGCCAACGCCATACGCTTTTGACCCTTAGGACCCGATGATGGTCAACACACCCTGATTTGTACAGACGTCCAGACGTCAAAATGGCGGGATATTCACAATCCGCCGTGAAGCCCCTGCAACCGATGTAACCGGCAGTTGAGCCGGTCATTGATTAACTGCCTGATATGGGCGGAAAATCCGCATGAACCCGGGTAAATCGAGCACTTGGTGAGCCGATGGGAAGCGGCGGACACCGGACGCTCCAATTCAGCAAAGGGACGTCAAATGCGGCAATCCGGAGAGGAATCAGCAGCAGGAAAGTTGCGAATCACCCGTCCGCATACAGCGCCAGCATGTCACCGATATCGGCCCTCAAAACCAGTTCCGCCAGGCCATCGGCAGGGGTCGGGTCGCGGTTGATGATGACCAGCGGAATGCCCAGCCGCGCCGCAAACACAGGAAAGCTGGCGGCGGGTTCCACCACCAGTGAAGAGCCCACCGCAAGGAACAGGTCGCAGGCGCGGGTCAGCTGTTCGGCCCGGCGCATTTCGACTTCCGGCATGGCTTGACCGAACGAGATCGTCGCCGTCTTGACGACACCGCCACAGGCGGTGCAGGCCGGCGCCTCCGGGTGAGCGTCAAGCTGCGCAGCCACCCAGCCAAGCTCATGCCGGGCGCGGCAGGAAAGGCAATGGGCGTAAGTGCCGTTGCCGTGCAGCTCCACCACCTTCGACAGCGGCACGCCGGCTGCCTGGTGCAGCCCATCGATGTTCTGGGTAATCACACCGGCAAGCCTGCCTTCGCGATGCCAGCGGGCGGCGGCGCGATGGCCCCTGCCGGGCTTGACCGGCCCCACCTCCTCGCGGATCCTGAGGAAGCGGGTCAGCCCTTCGCGGCGCGCTTGCGCGGATGAGATGAAGGTTTTGAAATCGAGCGGGCGGTAGCGCTCCCACACCCCGCCGGGGGAGCGGAAGTCGGGAATGCCGCATTCGGTCGATATGCCGGCGCCGGAAAACACCACGATGCGGTTTGCCCCGGCAATGAGGCTTGCAAGCGCGTCGCGTTTGCCGTTCAAGTCATCCATCATGTTCGTTTACATAATGCCGGAGGCACACCCATGAAATACCTGCACACCATGGTTCGCGTTAGCGACCTCGATCAGTCGGTTAGCTTCTTTTGCGACATTCTCGGCTTCAGGGAAACCCGCCGCTACGAGAACGAACAGGGACGCTTCACCCTGGTGTTCGTGGCGCCGGATGAATCACCCGACTGCCCGGTGGAGCTCACCTACAACTGGGATCCGGAAGAATATAGCGAAGGCCGCAACTTTGGCCACCTGGCCTACGCGGTCGACAATATCTACGACTACTGCCAGATGCTGATGGACAAGGGCGTCACCATCAACCGCCCGCCGCGCGATGGCCGCATGGCGTTCATCCGCACGCCCGACAACATCTCCATCGAGCTGTTGCAAAAGGGCGACTCGCTTGAAATCAAGGAACCTTGGAAGTCGATGCCGAACACCGGCAAGTGGTGAGGCGTTGAGGGGCGGACGGCTGTTGGTCTAGCGGGGCAATGCGCACTGCGCGGATTGCCGTGTGAAAGGGGGGTTGCAATCCCAGTCCGACCCGGAATGGTCGAGATGCGCATTTTCCGGGACAAGGGCCTCTTCGCAGCTCTCGCCGGCCTGACGGTAGCCGCGTTCACACTCCCAGCTGTTTCCCGAGAAGGCTTCGCGAAAATAGGCGTTTTCCGGCACCTTCACGGCAATGCAGGCATCGCCCTGCTGACGAAAGCTACGCTCGCATTGCCAGCCGGTTTCGTATGACCGCTCCGAGAGAACGGCATTCACCGGCAATTTGATTGCTGCACATTCTCCAGCCTCGGCGCGATAGCCATATTCACACTTCCAACCCGTCGAGACGGCGTAACCTGTCAGGTAGCCATTGGCGGGCACCTTGATCAGGTCGCATCCGCTTGGCGACCGCCTTGTATCCCCGTTCACATTCCCAACGCGACCCCGAGGCATTGAGGTAGGCGTGTTGCGGGATGGTGATGGCGTCGCAGCGGTCTTCTGCCCGGCGGAAACCGCGGTCACAATCCCAGCCAGCGCCGTAAAGAGAACCGGTGAAGTGGGCATTTGCGGGCTTCGACATCTTGATGCAGGCAGACCCGGAGGAACGGTAACCGTAATCACACTCCCAACCGGAACCGTAAGGCGCCGGGTGAGCGTTGGGAGGCGTCACCCTGGGGCTTGCGTCTTGCGCAAGCAGGGTGCCGGAGGCGGAAATGACAACGGCAGCGATCAACGCAATCAGCCCGCCTGCCCTGACTGATCCGGATGCTGCACCTGTATGTGAAAAGGTCATCCTTCGATCCTGCGGGAGTGCGCCTGGCGCGCGCCGAACGAACTGTAAAAGGTGGCTGCCTTGGAGACGTTCCTGCTTGCTCCGGAAGGTTCGGCAGCCTTGCCGGCGGCACGCTTGCCGAGCCACTGGCGCTTGTCGTTACCCGGAATTTCGCCCCTGACATCGACATGGGCGGCTTCCTGGCCCGGCCCCAGCTTGCTTTCGGAAAGCCTCAATTCGAGTATGCGGCCCTCGTCAGTTCGCAGTTGCATCGTCCGCATCGGAAACAGTGTCTTGAGCATTTCGGCTGACATGACGACTTCGCCGTTGCAGACAACACCCGCATAACTGGTGGAGTATCCGTCAAACTTGAACTGGACGCGGGTGATCTCCACGCCATCTTGCAGGATGCTTCCACCGCCTGCCAACGTGCCGAGATATTTCATGGGCTCAAAGCTCCTCGTGGCTTGCTGCATCATCTGATCCGCGGGCTCGCTGGTCGGCGTTCAACGCCGCCTCCAGTTCATCCTTGTCCACCGTAAAGACCTGGGTCCTGCCCGTGTCCGCAGCGAGTGCCGGCACATGCAGCATGGTGTAGGCGCGCCTGTAGGCCATGAATGTCAGGCCGGGCACTTCCTCGTCCACCATGACCACCCGGTAGGTGCCGGCCGGCTTCGGTGCGTCCAGATGTGACAGGTTGAACTGGTGCGCGAAGGTGACTGTGCCTTCGGTTGTACGTGCTGTCATGGCGCTGATCTCATTTCTTCGCCTTGTTTCCCTTGCCGCCACCTGCATACAGCATGCCCTTGGTGAGGCTGCCTGAAGGTGCAGCCTCAACCGGCTTCTTCACCTGTTTGGGTTTCTTGGCTTCGCGGTTACCGCGCATTTGACCTTTGGCCATGATGTTCTCCTGTTGAGTTGGTTTGCGGCACGGCATCTCGGGTGGCAGAAAACAAAGGCCCCGTCGCTGCGGTGAGCTACGGGGCCGCAAGACGTCAATCGTCTTGTCCTGCATCAGGGCACATACCCCGAAGGGACTTGCACAGGCCGCCAGTACATCCGTGGTCGGCGCTCATGCATGCGATGCAGAATTATGTCATTGCCGGCGCCGGACCGGGTCCGGCAGCCGTGTGTCAGGATGCCAGTTCGAGCTTGTCGGCGGACATCTTGCCGCTGCGGGCATCAGAAACCAGTTCGAAGCGGACCTTCTGGCCCTCGGACAGGCTGGTCATGCCGGCGCGTTCGAGCGCGGAAACATGGACGAAGGCGTCCTTCGAGCCATCTTCCGGCTCGATAAAGCCAAAGCCCTTGCTTGCATTGAAGAATTTTACTGTTCCGGTAATCATTTGCTTCCCTTTCAAGGAGCATCCCGCAAGCCACACGTCGTGGCTGCCAGGACGGCGTACATCGCTCACATTGTCAGGAGAAGTCTGATCAAGTCGGCGTACCAGTCTATCGGGGCGACACCGGACAAGTGTTTTACATACTGTTGTAATATGGGGTCCTTCAGCGCCGGATACAAGAGGCAGGATCGCGCCGGCCATAATGCCGATGTCCCGATCCAGTAGCCCGGCAATCGCTTCGTGTGCAAAAGCTTCCGCGCGCGGCCACAAGGGCCGCGCTGCCGCTTCGACGTGTCGAATTGGGGGAAGAGGTGGTGGTACGCCCTAGGGGAATCGAACCCCTCTCTCCAGCGTGAAAGGCTAGTGTCCTAACCGATAGACGAAGGGCGCTGACCACCGGGCGATCACATAACAACCTTCTCCGGCCGATGCAAGCAGTCTTGCGGTAAAAACTGCCGCAATCCGAAAATGATATGCGAGCCCCGTGTCAGCGTGGATTTGGCACCTCGGCCACGTCGTCAATGAACAGCTGGCCCTCGCGCTTGCCGCCCCAGTCGTTGATCGACAGCCGGCCGGCGATGTGCAGCGGCATCTGCCGTTCGGCCAGTAGCAATTCGCCCAGATCGGTGCCCAGCGCGCGGAAGGCAATGGCCTTCAGGCGGGTGCCGTCAGCCTGCACCAGCGTGCAGCGCACGTGGTCTGATCCGGCCAGCCCGGCATAGGTGACACGGTGGGAGGGCAGGGCAAAACGCGGCGCCGGATTGGCCTGGCCGAACGGGCCTGCCCGGTCCAGATCCTCGATAAAGGCGGGAGACAAGGCCGACGCCGCGATGGCCGCATCTATGGACAGGGTTCCGGCCTCGCTGACCGCCTCAACCTCGGCCGCCAGGTGCTCCTCCAGAAAGGCGCGAAGCGCACCGATGCGGGCAGGCTCAACGGTGATGCCAGCGGCCATGGCATGGCCGCCGCCCTTCACCGCCACACCGGCCTCGACCGCCGCGCGGACCGCCGCGCCCAGGTTGACGCCGGAGATCGACCGGGCAGAGCCTGCCGCGGGCGAGCCGTCCTTCGGCAGTCCCAGCGCGAAGGCGGGCTTGTTGAAGCGCTCCTTCAGCCGCGCCGCGACAAGGCCCAGCACGCCGGGGTGCCAGCCTTCGCCCGCCACGACCAGCACTGGCAGACTGGCCTGTTGGCCCAGCATGTCCTCAGCCTGCGCGACAGCACGGTCCACCGTCGCCATCTCGATGGCCTGGCGCTTCTTGTTCATCTCTTCCAGCGCCTGCGCCAGCTGCGAGGCGTGTCCCCGGTCTGCCGAGGTCAGCAGGGCAAACCCGTCCATGGCCGAACCGATGCGCCCGGCCGCGTTGAGACGCGGGCCCAGAACGAAGCCCAGCGCATGGGCGTCAGGCGCCCGGCTCAGCCGCGCCACGTCGGCCAGCGCCGCCAGACCGGGCCGGCTGCGGCGGGCCATTACCTTTAGCCCCTGACGGACGTAGGCCCGGTTGAGGCCGGTGAGCGGCACCACGTCACACACGGTCGCCAGCGCCACGAGATCGAGCATGCCCAGCATGTCCGGCTCGGGCCGCGCATCGGACCACCAGCCCCTTGCCCGCAACGCCTTCACCGTGGCGCCGATCACCACCATCGCCACCCCGGCAGCGCACAAGGCCCCCTGGCCGGAAGCGTCGTCCAACCGGTTGGGGTTGATCACGGCCTGGGCCACGGGAAGCTCTTCGCCGGCCTGGTGATGATCCACGATCACCGTATCCATCCCCAGTTCGCCCGCCCTGAGCAGCGGGTCGTGCGCCATCACCCCGCAGTCGAGGGTCAGCAGCAACCCGACGCCTGCCGCCTTGTGGTCTTCAACCGCAGCAACGGAGGGGCCGTAGCCTTCCTCGACCCGGTGCGGAATGTGCACCCGGGCATCGGCGCCGGCGGCGGCAAGGAACTGGTACATCAGCGCCGAGGAGGTCATGCCGTCGACGTCATAATCGCCGATGATGCCGATCTTCTCAGCCTGCATGATGGCGCGTGCCAGCCGGTCCGCCCCGGCATCCAGGTCAGCCATCGCGGCAGCCGCCGGCATCAGGTCACGCAGCGTCGGGTTGAGAAAGCTGTCAGCGGTTTCAGGTGTTTGCCCGCGCGCCGCCAGCAGGCGTCCCAGCACCGGGTTCACGCCGGCCTGCTGGCTGATGGCCTCGGCCATGCGGTCAACAGCGAGACGCGGCACCCAGCGCCGGCCCGTTACCGAGCGTTCGACGTCCAGGAATGCCTTGTCCGGCCGGGTCACACTTTTCTGCGGTTCTTGATCCAGCGCACGGTGCCGGTGGCGGAGCGCATCACCACGGTATCGGTAGTGATGTGGCCGGGGCCGAACTTCACGCCCGACAGCATGCTGCCATCGGTGACGCCGGTGGCGGCGAACATCACATCGCCCGAAGCCATCTCGTTCATCGAGAACTTGGCGTCGGGGTCCTTGACGCCCATCTTGCGGGCGCGGTCGCGGTCCTCGGGCTTGTTGAACACCAGCCGGCCCTGCATCTGGCCGCCGATGCAGCGCAGCGCCGCTGCCGCCAGCACGCCTTCCGGCGCGCCGCCGATGCCCATGTAGATATCTATGCCGGTGGATGCCGGGTCGGTGGTGTGGATGACCCCGGCCACGTCGCCGTCAGTGATCAGGCGGATACCGGCACCTGCCTCGCGCACCTTGGCGATGAGTTCGGCATGGCGCGGGCGGTCAAGAATGCAGGCGGTGATCTGGTCGGGACTGACACCCTTGGCCTTGGCCAGTGCGCGGATGTTGTCCGCCGGATCGGCGTCCAGGTCGACCACCCCTTCCGGATAGCCGGGGCCGATGGCAATCTTGCTCATGTAGCTGTCGGGCGCGTGCAGCAGGCTGCCGCCCTCCGCCATGGCGATCACGGCCAGCGAGTCGGCCATTGCCTTGGCGCACAGCGTGGTGCCTTCCAGCGGGTCCAGCGCGATGTCGATGCGCGGTCCCTTGCCGGTGCCGACCTTCTCGCCGATGTACAGCATCGGCGCCTCGTCACGCTCGCCCTCGCCGATCACCACCATGCCGTCCATGTCGATGCCGTTGAGTGCGGTGCGCATGGCGTCAACGGCCAGCTGGTCGGCCTGCTTTTCATTGCCGCGGCCGCGCAGGGTGGCGGCAGCGATTGCAGCGGCCTCGGTGACGCGGGCAATCTCGATGGTCAGAATGCGGTTCAGCATGATGGTGTTCGGTCCTTCAATCGGCATGGATAGCGCCATTGGCGGCATCCAGTAGCAGGCATTTCCTCAAAAGACGTTTCTAAAGCCGTTCGATTCGCACCATTCGCGGGCGCGAGGCAACATGGCCCTGCGCCTCGATCTTGTCCAGCGCGGTGCGCATGGCGCTTTCAAGGGTGTCATGGGTGATCAGCACGAACGGTGCGATGTCGGCGCCGGCCCTGGACCAGCTCATGGCGGGCCCGCGCTGGATGACGCTCTCGATCGACACGCCCGCATCGGCAAAGGCTTTGGCGACTCCGGCCAGTTCGCCCGGCCGGTCGAGCATGTCCAGCGCCACGTAGTATCCGCCGGAATGGGCTCGCATGGCGGCGCGCCTGAACGGCTTCAGCCTGTCGGCAGGCACACCGAACACCGGCACCCAGGCGCCCCTGGCGATATCGCAGATGTCAGCCACCACGGACGATGCGGTCGGGTGACCGCCCGCGCCACGGCCTTCCAGGAACAGTGTGCCGGAGAAGTCGCCTTGCAGCACCACCGCGTTGAACGCATCGCCCACATCGGCGATGGGCGAACCCGCCGGCACCAGCGTCGGGTGCACGCGCTGCTCGATGCCGTCCTCGGTGCGGCTGGCCACGCCAAGCAGCTTGAACTTGTAGCCCATCGACGAGGCGTTGCGGATGTCGGCCAGCGTGATGTCCTCGATGCCCTCGATGTAGATGTCTTCCAGGGCGACCTCGGTACCGAAGGCTAGCGAGGTCAGGATCACCAGCTTGTGGGCGGTGTCGAAGCCGCCAATGTCGAAGGTGGGGTCGGCCTCGGCATAGCCCAGGTCCTGGGCTTCCTTCAGCACGCCTGCGAAGTCGCGGCCCTCTGCTTCCATCTTGGTGAGAATGAAGTTGCAGGTACCGTTGAGGATGCCGAACACCCGGCTGACCGAATTGCCGGCCAGGCTCTCGCGCAGCGTCTTGATGACCGGAATGGCGCCGGCCACCGCTGCCTCGTAGTTGAGCGACACGCCAGCCTTGTCGGCCAGCTTCGCCAGCGCCACGCCGTGACGGGCGAGCAGCGCCTTGTTGGCGGTAACGACGTGCTTGCCGCACTTGAGTGCCGATTCGACGCTGGCGCGCGCCGGCCCCTCGTCGCCGCCGATCAGCTCGACCAGCACGTCGATGTCTGCGTTCGCGGCCATGTCCGCCGGATTATCGAACCACTGGAAGGCGGACAGGTCGTGACCGCCCCTGTCCTTCGACTTCGTACGTGCCGACACCGCCGTGACTTTAACGGCACGGCCGCAGCGCGCTTCGATCAGGTCGCCATGACGGGCCAGTTCATCGAGAACGCCGGTGCCGACCGTGCCAAGGCCGGCGAGGCCAATGCGCAAGGGGTCATTCATGTGAAAATGCCTGCCAAGTTCAAGAGTGCCCAGAAATCAAGCCTTCCTTGCACTGTTTGGCCGGGGTTTTCAAGCGCCCGCGGGCTGGCTACTGCCGATTGCCGTTCAAGCTGCAGATGCTTCAACTGTCCTTACGAAACCATGGTAGTCTTGTCACGTTGCTGAGTTGCTCTAAGCTGCATAATTGCGAAGTTCGATCCCTAGCCCGCTGGCGGTACCACGATGTCAAAGAACACGCCTGCCCACGATCCTTCCGGCTTCACCTTGCCCGACCCCATGAAGCTGATGGACAACCTGTCCAAGGCGCTGCAGATCGGAGCAAGCCTCGCCCAGCGCATGGCGGAGCGGCAGCAGCAGGAAGGCATGACAGCGGCTGACCCGGAAGAGGCGATGAAGCCGGTCGAGCCGGTGCTCAAGACGTTTTCCGAGATCGCCCAGTCCTATGCCCAGCATCCGGAACGCTGGGCCGAGGCCAGCTGGCAGCTGTGGCAGGGCTATGCGCAGCTGATGCAGAACACCTGGTCACGCATGCTGGGCGAGAACCCTGCGCCGGTGATCACACCGGACCGCTCGGACAAGCGGTTCAAGGATCCCGACTGGTCCAACAACCAGATGTTCGACTTCTTCAAGCAGGCGTACCTCCTCACCGCGCGCTGGGCGCACGACACCATTTCCGCATCCGCCGACGTGGACGAGGCCACCCGGCACCGGGCGCGGTTCTATTTCGACCAGATCGCCAATGCCATGGCGCCGACCAACTTCGCCTTCACCAATCCTGAAGTGCTAAAGCAGACGCTGGCCACCAGCGGCGAGAACCTCGTCCAGGGCATGCAGAACCTGGCCCGCGACATCGAGGCCGGACACGGCTCGCTTAAGATCAAGCAGACCGACATGTCGGCCTTTGCGCTGGGCGAGAACATAGCGCTGACGCCAGGCACCGTGGTCTACCAGAACGACCTGATGCAGCTGATCCAGTACGCCCCCACCACCGACAAGGTGCGTGAGGTGCCGCTGCTGATCGTGCCGCCATGGATCAACAAGTTCTACATCCTCGACCTGAACCCGAAGAAGTCGTTCATCGCGTGGTGCGTCAGCAAGGGGCTGACGGTGTTCGTGATCTCATGGGTGAACCCCGATGCGAAGCTGGCGCAGAAGGGCTTTGCCGACTACATGCGCGAAGGCGTGCTGGAGGCGCTGACCCAGATCGGGAAGCAGACCGGGCAGCACAAGGTCAACACCATCGGCTATTGCATCGGCGGCACGCTGCTGGCCTCGACGCTGGGCTACATGGCGGCCAAGGGCGACGACCGCATCAACTCGGCCACCTTCTTCACCACGCAGGTGGATTTCACCCATGCCGGCGACCTGAAGGTGTTCGCAACGGAAGAGCAGATCTCCGCGGTCGAGGACAAGATGAACCGCGAGGGCTTTCTCGACGGCAAGGACATGGCCAACGCCTTCAACCTGTTGCGCTCCAACGACCTGATCTGGTCGTACGTGGTGAACAACTACCTGAAGGGCCGCGATCCGATGCCCTTCGACCTGCTCTACTGGAATGCCGACCCGACGCGGATGCCGGCGGCCACGCACTCGTTCTATCTGCGCGAGTGCTATCTCTACAATCACCTCTCCCAGGGCAAGATGACGCTCGACCAGGTGCGCATCGACCTGTCGAAGGTGAAGGTGCCGGTCTACAACCTTGCCGCCCGCGAGGACCACATCGCGCCACTGCCGTCGGTGTTCCGGATCGGCGAGTTCATGGGCGGCGAGACAGAACTCGTCGTCGCCGGTTCCGGCCACATTGCCGGCGTCATCAACCCGCCCGAGTCCGGCAAGTACCAGTACTGGACCAACAGGAAGGGTGCCAAGTCACTCGACGATTGGCTGGCCGGCGCCGAGGAACACCCCGGTTCCTGGTGGCCGCACTGGAAGGACTGGGTGAAGGAGAAGTCGGGCAAGAAGGTGCCGGCGCGAAATCCGGAACTTGGGCCGCTGCAGCCCATCGAACCGGCGCCCGGCAGCTACGTGAAGGTGAAGGGCTGAGCCCCACAATTGGCGCTTGCTGACATCCCAGATGGCTGACTGGAGCTGTTGGGGGGACGTTGATTTTGAACAATCGAGGCAGCCAGGTGGGACTTTCAATCCTTTCCAAACGACCTTCCTATCAAAAGACCTGCCAGAGTTGGAACAACAGCCCCGCGACAAATGCACCTGTAAGAGACAAGGCAATGTAGAGCGCAAAGACGGGTGGACGGGCCAGCGCCCAGACAGCCATCGCAGCAGGGATTGAAGTTACGCCGCCAGCGACAAGAAACGCCATTCCCGCGCCCGGCGCCATGCCCTGATCAATCAGCCCACTGACAAGCGGCAATGCAGCATACCCATTGAGGTAAGCAGGCACGCCCACCAGCGTCGCCATCACGATGGGCATCAACCCGGTGCCGCCAAGTACCGATGTTACCGCTTCGGCCGGTATCCAGGCGAGCATCAGGCTTTCAAGCAGAAAGGCTAGGGTCAGCCACTTGGCGAGGAAGAGTGTTGTACTCCATGCTGTCCTTGCAAACTTTGAGCGTCGCTCCGCATCAACCCAGAAGCGCCACGTCACTGGTTTGGGCGCCCTCACCTTCGCTCCGCCACAGCCACCGTTACCAACGCCTTCGCGCAGAGGATCTGAGAGCGCGCCACCTCGGGCCAGCAGGTGGACGGTCACGCCGCCAAACAGCCCCAGTCCAATTGCCGCAAGAGTCTTGGCGACTGCAAACTCCAGATCGAGCACACCCGCGGTCAGCACGAACATTGACGGATCCATGATTGGCGACGCCAGCCAGAACGCCATGACCGCAGATAGCGGCACGCCCATGGCGAGAAGTGCTGCAATCAACGGGATGACGCCGCAGGAACAGAAGGGAGACAGGCCACCAGCAAGTGCTCCGAGTGCAATCATGAGCAACGGTGCACCCGTGAACGCCTTGGCGATCAGGTTATCGGCGCCTGTAGCGCCGGCCCACGCAGCGATCACGATGGAAAGGATGAGGTAGGGCGCTGTGTTCAAGAGCGCAGTCCCGGCAAACTGTGCGCTCGTGATGGACTGGGCCGGATCGAAGACCGCGAGCAGGACGACGATCAGGGCGGAGGCCAGCCATACACGCTGATCAGTCAGGAACTGTCTCAACACGGTCAAGGAACCATGGGGCGATGGCGCCAGATATGTCATTACCAAATCTCCAGATTTATAGTTATTTTGAGCAAAAACTGGCTCCAAACTTTCAGGCTGCATCCTCATTGCGCTCGGTGGACACACCCGCGCAGCATTCGGAAGTCAGGAAGTCCACGGTACGGCGCATGGCCGGATAATCGACCATGTTGTATACCTCGCGCCCGTGTTTCTCCTGCAAGACCAGGCCGGCATCGACCAGGGTCGACAGGTGATGTGCTAATGTCGAAGGCGCAAGACCAAGGTGCTCGCCAATGTCACTGACCCTTAAACCTTCCTTGCCGGCTTTTACCAGAAGCCGGAAGATCGACAGGCGAGCATCATGGCCGAGGGCGGCGAGAGCGCGAGCAGTAGGGCTAACCATGGTCATGATTCAAATATAACCAAAAATCCAGTTATGTCGAGATCTTTCTCGCCAAACGGCCCGCCCGGCGAACTCGACACGGTTAATCGACTTCTCCTGCATCGAATTGGCGGGTTCTTCCCATCCAGCTTCTGGTGGAGGGATTCCAACACTTGGTGCCCGCGCTTGACTGCTGCGATGATCTTGTCGGGGTCCTTGGTCCATTTGAATGGCTTTGGCTGCTGGTTATGCTCGGCGAGGAAGCGGTTGATGGCAGCCTGGAGGTCGACGATGGAGTGGAAGACACCGCGTTTCAGGCGGCGCTTCGACAGTTTGGCGAAGAAGCCCTCTACCGCGTTGAGCCAGGAACACGAGGTTGGCGTGAAGTGGAAAGTGAAGCGCTTGTGGCGCTCGAGCCAGGCGCGCACTTTGGGGTGCTTGTGGGCAGCATAGTTGTCGAGGACGACATGCACGGCCTTGTCGACGGGAACCTCAGCGTTGATGGCATTCAGAAAGCGGATGAACTCCTGATGGCGATGGCGCTGCATGTTCCTGCCTATGACGGTGCCGTCCAGCACGTTCAGGGCCGCGAACAAAGGGTGGTGCCGTTGCGCTTGTAGTCGTGGGTCATCGTGCCGAGGCGCCCTTTCTTCATCGGCAGACCTGGCTGTGTGCGGTCGAGCGCCTGGATCTGGCTCTTCTCGTCGATCGACAGCACGATGGCGTGAGCCGGCGGATTGACGTAAAGGCCGACGACGTCGCGCTGCTTGTCGATAAACTTCGGATCGTTGGAGAGCTTGAACTGGCGCCAGCGGTGGGGGGCGAAGCCATGCGCCTTCCAGATGCGCCTGACGGCGCTGGCGCTGATGCCCGCCTGCTTCGCCATCATGTCGGCGGTCCAGTGCGTCGTCTCGCACGGCGGATCAGCAAGCGTCAGTGCCACCACTCGCTCGGTGAGCTCGGGCCCGAGAGGAGCAATGCGCGACGGCCTCGTCTTGTCGCGCAGCAGTCCCTCATAGCCTTCCACGGCAAAGCGCTCCTGCCAACGCCATACGCAGGTCTTCGACTTGCCGGTCCGGCGCATGATCTCGACGGTGCCGATACCGTCGGCAGACAAAAGCACGATCTGGGCGCGCCAGACATGCTTTTGCGGGGCGTTGCGGTCCCTGACCAGCGCCACCAGACGGGCGCGATCGGTCGGCGAGGCAGTGAACGATATTCCTGTGCGCATCCCCCAGACTCGCATGCGCACGGCAGAATGGGAATCCCAAAAAGGACTCCTATGTCAGGCGGGAACCACTAGCGGTGACAGCCTTGCCAGCGCAGCCGCCATTCAGCGTTCGACGTGCGCAAGGGCAGGCCCACGGCAAAAGGGTTCAGAGTATCCCCTCTTCCGCGTCTTCAACCGAGATGCCCATCTTCTCCAGGCCCTCTTCGAGATAGTCCGACAGCATCGGCACGCCGAGCAGGTAATTCTCGGTTTTGTTGACGCGTTCGGAGCGCGCGGTGTCCACCGCCTCCTCCCAGTCTTCCGGCTCGTAGGTGCCGCGGCCCACCCACATGAGCGCCACAAGTGAGACCTGTTCGTCGATGTTGAGATCGGCGATGAACTGGCGCAATTCGGCTTCGAGCGGATCGTTGGCCCGGACTTCCAGGATCGAGTCCGGATCGTCCTCGTCGATGTCGCCACCCCAGGCGCCGACCTTGCCGTCCAGTTCACGGGCAAGAACGATGATGTGGGCCACCTTTTCCGGTGCGATATCGAGCATGGGCCTGCCTCCATTTTCAGTGCGATGAAGACAGTGAAACGCGCCCTGCCCGGTCAGTCCTTGATTCAGAGCAAATCAGGTTTCAACGACCAAACAAAAGTCAGAAATTGACCAGTTGCCGGGGCAATTCCTGAAACCGAATGAACCTGAAATGCTGCAGAGCAATTACTTGCCGGTCTTTGCAAACTGCCGCAGCCCTTGCGCCCGGCGGTCCAGCCACCAGCCGTACTGTTCAGGCCACTGGGCAAAGTCGAGGTCGACGCCCATGGCCTGCGCCTGGTGGCGGGGCCAGAACGGGTCGTGGATGGCTTCACGCGCAATGGCGATCAGGTCGGCCTGGCCGTTCTGCAGGATGGCTTCCGCCTGCGAGCCATCGAGGATCAGCCCCACGGCCATGGTCATGATGCCTGCCTCGCGCCTGATCTGCTCGGCATAGGGCACCTGGAAGCCGGGGCCGCGAAGACCTGACGAGGCGGTCGCGCCGGCTGCCGCATTGCCGCCGGACGAACAGTCGATCACGTCGACGCCAAGCGCCTTCAGTTCGCGCGACAGAACCACCGAGTCGCCGATCTGCCAGCCGCCTTCGAACCCGTCGACCGAGGACAGACGCACGAACAGCGGCTTGCCATCGGGCCAGATGGGCCGCACGGCCTCGACCATCTCCAGCAGGAAGCGCATCCGGTTCTCAAGGCTGCCGCCATACTTGTCGGTGCGCTTGTTGGACAGGGGCGAGAGAAACTGCTGCGCAAGGTAACCGTGCGCGGCATGCAGCTCGATCAGCTCCATGCCGATGCGATCAGCGCGCCGGGCCGCGTTCCCGAACAGGCCGATGACGCGGGCAATGTCATCGTGGCTCATCTCGCGCGGCACCAGCCAGCCGTCGCCTGCCGGAATGGGGCTTGGACCGATGACCTCCCATGCAAGTTCTCCGCGCGCGGCATCGGTCTCGTCAAGCGCGGCATTGCCATGCCATGGCCGCTGGATCGAGGCCTTGCGGCCGGCATGGCCAAGCTGGATGCCGGGCATCACACCCTGTCCCTTCATAAAGTCGACAATCGGCTTGATGGCGTCGGCGTGAGCCTCGTCCCAGATGCCGAGACAGCCATGGGTGATGCGGCCGATGTCCTCAACGGCGGTTGCCTCGAGGATGATGGCGCCGGGCCGGCCCAATGCATACTTCGAATAATTGGCGAAATGCCAGCCGGCGAACATGCCATCCTTCGCCGAGTACTGGCACATCGGCGCGATTACGATGCGGTTGGAAAGCGACACGTCCTTGAGGACGAGAGGGGTGAAGAGCTTCGGCAATTGCTTCATGGGAACATGGTCACTTGTTCAAGGCCGGCGGTTTCGGCCAGGCCAAACATCAGGTTGAAGTTCTGCACCGCCTGGCCGGCGGAGCCCTTGACCAGGTTGTCGAGCGTCGACATCAGGATCACCCGGCCCGGCACCCGGTCAGGCACCACGCCCAGCATCACCCGGTTGGAACCGCGCACATATTGCGTGGCCGGCAGCACGCCCTTCGGCGCCATGTTGACGAACGGCTCATCCTTATAGTGGCTGGTCAGTTCGGCCTTGCAGTCAGCAGCGGTCTTGCCCCGTGCAAGCCTGGCATAAGCCGTGATGAACTCGCCGCGGCTCATCGGGATCAGGTGCGGGGTGAAGTTGACGATCACGTCCTTGCCGGCGGCAAGGCTGAGTTCCTGCTCGATCTCGGGTGCGTGGCGGTGCTTGCCGACGGAGTATGGACCCATGCCCTCGCCCGCCTCGCAGAACAGGGTGTTCTGCTTGAGCGAGCGGCCCGCACCCGACACGCCCGACTTGGCATCGATGATCAGATCGGTCGCGTCGATCAGGCCGGCGCTCACCAGCGGCAAGAGCAGCATCAGCACGGCGGTCGGGTAGCAGCCCGGACAGGCCACCAGCCTGGTCTTCGCAATGTCATCGCGGTAGTGCTCGGTCAAGCCGTAGACAGCCTGTTTCTGCAGGTCCAGCGCGATGTGCTCGTTACCGTACCATTGCTGGTAGACGGCCGGGTCGCGCAGCCGGAAGTCAGCCGACATGTCGATCACCTTGACGCTGTCCGGCAGGGTGACGATCACCTGCTGGCTGGTGGAGTGCGGCAAGCCGCAGAAAGCCGCGTCAACCTGTCCCCAGGCCACCTCCTCGTTCTTCACCATGGCTGGCAAGCCCAGGCCGGCAAGGTGCGGGTAGACCGTTTCCACCGGCTGGCCTGCATGGGAGTTGGCGGTCAGCGCCACGATTTCCATGTTTGGGTGCACCACGGCAAGGCGAATGAGGTCGGCGCCCGTATAGCCGGATGCGCCAATGACGGCGATGCGAACCTTCTTGCTACTCATGGGGCACCCCTCCTGATGACAATGGCGCCATGCCATAGCCGGTTTGATGGATTTGCGCAAAGCCCGCGCGTGGCATAGACAACACTCCAGCCGTCACCTTTCCGCATACCGGACCGAAAGACCTTCAATCCATGCGCCTCCTGTTTATCTCCATGGCTGGTCATTTCGGCGGCACCGAGCGCTGGGCCTCCATGGCGATCGCCGAGCTCGCCGCGCGCGGGCACGAGGTGTGGATGGCCTGCCCGGACCTGCCGCATGCCGGCCAGTTCATCGCGGCGGACCGGCTGTGGCATGACGGCCTCGCGGGCATGTTCGATACGGCGGGCAAGGCAAGGCTGGAGGCGTTCTGCCGCGAGCACGCAATCGATGCGCTGATACCGGTCAGCCAGCGGACCTACTTTCCGGCCGGCCAGGTGGCGCGCAAGCTCGGGCTGGCGTGAGCTGCTGTCGTCGCAGGAGGGCATTTGAGGACGCGGGCGTGCCGGCCTATGCCAGGCTGGTGGGTGGGCATGGCGAGATCATCGTGGATGGCGAGAATGGATATGTTGCCCACTTCAAGAATCCCGCTCGCGTCGAAAAGGACCTGCAAAGAATTCTGCAAGACGAGGACCCGACGAATACCGGTTTGTGAGATGCCGAAGCCTGGCGTCGGTTCTTCGACCCATACCGCATGAGTGACAAGCTGGAAGCCATGCTACAGGACGGGTTGTCCATCACAGCCGGGTTGTCCTCACCCAGCCAACGGCCCTAGCCTATACTCGATACTGATCTGCCCATTCGCGAAGCGCCAGGTGTGGCGGCAACGTATGCCGATGACAGAGCCGGGCCAGCCAGTCAGGATGACTGCCGAGAATGCTGATAGGCAAACGATCTACCTTGTGCAGCATCGCCAGCGCCAGACGGTGATTAGCCCAGCCACCGTAGACAAGTTCTCCATCGCGGGTGATCCAGACGCTGACCTCATCGCGCTCTAGCCCGCCGAGCTCTGCGGACGTCCTATAGCCATTACGGCGGATCGAACTCGCTGACTTTCCGAAGCGAATTGAAGTAAGTCTCAACGTCCGCTGCGGTCCTGCAACCGCGAGGCCTACCGCCGCTTCGCACCACTTCAAGCATGTCACGGTATTCTTCTACCTCTTCGAGCGGGGCAGTGTGGCCGCACACCAGCTTGATGGTATCAAAATCCGACAGGAAAGGACTGGCCGGATCGTTGGGACCGTCGAGAGTGCATACCTGCCTTGTGAAGCTGCGATCCCAGTCTCCGGACCAGCAAAACCGGAAGTGGGGAAAGCGATGCTTCTGCTTCGTCTCAAGAACGATCTTGCTGAGCGGTACCTTGACGATCAAGGGGCTGCGGGGCGGCGGCATCAGTTGCGTCTGAATATGGACAGGTAGTCGCAAAAGCACTGCCAACCGGTAAGGCAGACTGAACGGCAACCACTTGGCAAGGCCCACCAGTTCGTTCATCAATTTTTTCATTGCGTGCCCGAAAACTTCCCCTCGACCGGATCAAAAGCCCCTAACACGGCGGTCAGCCTGCTGCAATCGCGCTGGTAAGAGGCGTTGAGGGCACTTGCAGTTTGGCGCCAGCAGTGGTTTTAAACCGGGAATGACACTTGATCCTGCAAACCCCGTTGCAGTACGCGACCTATTGCTGACACTAAGCGGTCAAGCGGATGAACTTCCGTACGACATTTTCATTGAGGGGCCTCTTCATGCCCGCAAGGGCGGCTTGCCCAGCCTGGGAACCGCGCCGTTGCCGGCAAGCCACCCGCGCACCTTCATATACCAGGGTAGATCCGACTCATCGCCCTACCCGTTTGCAATCAAGATATATGAGCTGGCTTCGGCATTGAACACATCCGACTGGATCCGACACGAGGCCACTGTGCTTGCCCGCCTGCAGAAGGTGGCCGGCTCCCAGGTCGCTCAACCATTGGCCGGGCGGCTACATGCATTCGATGCCGAGAAGGGCGTGGTCGTCAGTGAATGGATTGGAGGCGGCGATCTCAGAAACTGGCTCACTACATTTGGCCGCCTGCCGGGCGCGCGCGCGCGCGGCGTTTCAGCGGCCGGGCAGTGGCTGGCGGCCTACAACCGCGCCATGTCGGGCGCACCAGGCAAGGCGAACGCAAGGGCAGAGGTTGCAATCGCACGTGACGTCTATTGTGCCTCGGGCGTTGCCATGAACGACGTCCCTGGCTTGCTCGACTGCCTTGACGAGGCCGCCGCGCGCCTTGAAGGTGAGACCTGTCTCATTGCCAGCCGGCACGGCGATTTCAGCCCCAACAACTTGCTGATGCCGGGCAAGGCTGGAGGCCTGCGGGCCATCGACTTTTCCTTGCCCGTACCCGCGCCGGTAGCGCAGGACGCCGCACAGTTTCTAATCAACCGCTCGGTTCGCCTAGCAGCAGATATCCGTCATGCCGGTCCCGGTGCCCGAGCCTGGCAGGACTGGGCTGCATACCGGGCCCTTGCGGCAGGCTATGGAGCAGCAGCTGCAGAAGGCGCCTTTCCGGCCCATCTGTTGTCGCTGTACGCCCTGGTATGGTGTGTGCGGCGCATAATCGGCCTCGAACTCACGTCCCGCCAAGCGAGCCGCACCTGGTATGACCGGCTGGACCGCAAGCGAGAGCTCACCCGCCACTTGCGGCTGGCGCAGGTTTTTGTAAGGCATCTTGAGCGGCTTTGATGCCGCCTTTGGAGCAACAGCCGTTCATCTTGAACGGCTAAAGTTGCTCCAGCACTTCGGAATCGAGCAGCTTTATCCGATCAAATGATTCAATCTGACCGGATGATGCTCTAACGCAAAGACCCGGACGCCTGATCGGGCAATCCGGGTCCGCACAGTCTGGTTGCGGAGGCGTTGGAGCCTCCGGCGTCAAGACTTACTTGGCGAGCGTGGCGAACTCGTCAGCATCCAGCTGGCCGTCGCCATTGGCGTCGGCAGCAGTGAATGCGTCGTCAGCCATGTCCGGCATTGCAGCCTTAGCTTCTTCCATGGAAACGGTGCCGTTGCCATCGGTGTCGACAGCAGACATTTCAGCGGCCTGGGCAGCGGAAACAGCCATCAGGGAAACGGCCAGAGCAGCGAGAATCTTCTTCATTTGAACTGAACTCCAAAGAGATCTTTAAGCCATGCATCGTCCCGGCACCATGCCGGCGATTGATGAGGGTGGCTCAACGTGTTGCCTCATCTGGACGCGATATCTGCGCCTGCCTGTTGGAAAATTTAGGACTGAATTTCTACTTCGCGCTGGCAAAATTGCGGCAAACCGGTGGCGGAACGCCTGAAATCCGACATGGGCGGATGGCGATGTCGCTTTCAGCAGGCGGCGGACATGCAAAAGGCCCCGCCACAGCGTAGCGAGGCCCGGATTTTATCAATGATCCCGGAAACTTATGTTGCCGGCGAACGCATGTGTCAGCCCTGGATGTTGGCGAACTCGTCGGCGCTCAGTTCACCGTTCTGGTCGCCGTCGGCAGCCTTGAAGGCGTCATCGGACAGGTCCGGCATGGCGGCCTTGGCCTCTTCCATCGTCACCGAGCCGTTCTGGTCGGCATCAACGGCGCTGAAGTCGGCGGCGAGAGCCGCGGTCGAGGCGAAACCGGACGCCAGCAGGATTGCGAGAAACTTTTTCATTGATTGATCTCCAGTCAGACTTTTACCGCCCGCCAGCCCGCCGCATCTGGTTCAACGGCGCCGCCGGCGACGTGTACGCCGTCCACGGGAGAAAGACTGATCCGCCAATACGGCAAGCGATTGCGGACGGTGGGGAAATAGCGGGACGATTCCGTGATGGAATGTGGCGGACAAAGTAGGTATGTGTGCTTCGTAGCTTTCACTTGGTAGACCAAAAATACATGGTTATTCGCATCGTGGAGTCATGCAGGTAGGACCCAGCCATTTTCACAATGCTTTTTGTATTCAGGATCAAATTTCACCATGACCATGTTGCGTAAGCCCGACTTCATAGTGGCAGGTTGCGCGAAATGTGGAACCACATTCCTGCATGCCGCGCTTGGGAACCATCCGGGCCTTTTTCTCACGCAGAGAAAGGCCCTCATGCAGTTTGATCGCCCTGCTGCGGAAGCCCCGCCGATTGAAAGCTATCTTTCCAACTTCTCGAAGGCACGCCCTAATCAGATCGCAGGGGAAAGCACTCCTTCCTACTCCTACTACCCCGGTGCGCTGGAACGAATTCGCAATGAGATAGGGCCGATCAAAATCATCCTGCTTATCCGAAACCCCATACAGCGCGCCCTTTCAGACTATTGGATGCAAGTGCGCAAATGCCGCGATACACTGCCTCTGCGTGAAGCGATGGCAAGACGTAACATTGAGGATCTCGGTGACTACTACTACCGGCGCTATTCCTACATTGAGCGAAGCAGCTATTCGGCCCAGATCGAGCGGGCGAAAGCGCTCTTTGGAGGGGACCAAGTTCTCGTCCTTCGCGCAGAGAACCTGCGCAAGCACGCGGTTCCGACCGTCAATGAGGCGATCCAATTCTTGTCCCTCAACCTTCCAACACTGGAAGATATTCACGTATCCAACAAGGCGCACAACCAGGGCAAGACCGTACGGTTCTCGAGTTTGCAAAAAACGCTTAGCTGGACTCACGCCAGCTTTGTGCGAAATGGATTGCTGCTGCCAGCAAGAATTGTTGAGTTGGCATCAAAGGCCAACTTCCGAACTGGTGGGCATACGGATATTTCGGCTGCTGATCACGACTACATTCGTGACATCCTGCTTGAGCGCGATCCTGGTTTGACGGACTGGTATCCCGAGCTTGGAAGATGAGGGAACCGGCAGTGGTGAACCTAAGTTGTTCCAGACCACTGAGCACCGGTGTGCACGACATCAACATCCACGCGGATTTCCTTCACTCCAGCTAATCGCGCAACACAGAGTCGGTGCCTGCCATCTTCCAACGCGATCCGACCCTCCCTCCCGATATTGACGATCGGTCGATCGATGGGATCGTCGAGATAATTCCCAGTTCGGAATTCGGCATATAGGCTGTCAAGCAGTGATAGCCTTTGCTGCATTTCAGCACTGGTCGCATACCGGCGAACGGGAACAGACTCCTTGCGATTAACCATCCATCGGTACCACGCTGTGGCTTCCCATGACTGACCATCAAGGAAATGGAGCTCCAGGGCCTTGTAGAACTCGTAGCGCGCCAGCGGAACCATGCCGCGGCCAGATTCAACTGCCGGCTCGTATACGGAGCACCAATACACTGTCGTGTTCAGCGGCCTGTCCCAGTCCCCGCCCAGGCGGCGGGTCTTTGGCCGCATCAGAATCTGCTGCAAGTCGCGGAACTCGGGGTATTGGATGTAACCGACATCTCGCGGGTTGAGAACAATCGTTTCGAAGCGGCGTCTGAAAACCGTTTGCAACAACCTGCGCGCCTGGTTGGTTTGCACCATGAAGGTTGCTTGCCTCTACTTACTCGCTGCATGAAACAGCAGCCGATACGGTTCGTTCTTGCTGTGCTTCAGCACCTTGACAGGCGTTACTGTCCACCCCTTTCCCAATTCGTCACCAAACAGCTCCTCATGCCAGCGCGTGGCATCCTCGACATCGAAGTCGGCAAATGCAGGGGCCGTATGACCACCGTCCATGTAGCGCTTGTGCCGGGTGCTGCCTTCTATGAAGAGGTGAGATGTCTTCTCGCCACACGCCTTGAGGATGGCACGCATCGATGCTTCACCTTCAAAGGAGTAAACTCGGTGCAACACGCTGAGCAGCAGGATGGCGTCCCACCCCGGGCTTGAACGGATCAACTCCGGCGTGACCGAGGCCCGCATAAAGGCGGCACCTTCCAGCGAGTTCCGGCAAGCGACCTGATGTTCCTTGGAAAACTTCTCTATTCCGACGACGTAGTGTCCGAGACCCGCAAGCATGTTTGCTGTCTGACCGATGTTAGTGCCAACATCAAGAATCCAGCTGTGCTCTCGCGGCAAACCGCCGGCGATCAGGCGGTTTCGCTCGTCGAAGGAAGCGTGGCGGGAACCGAAGTTGAGATAGCGGCGGAACATCTGGAACCTTCTAACAATGCTGTTGCCGAGGCGCCCTACCCTGAGCACACATAGGTCAAGAACGTGAACTTCACAAGATTGTCACAGTCCGGGGGCGTATGACATGCCATGATGCTTGTCATCTTCTTGGCCACCGAATGGGATCTCGCTCAACGGCGCCACACCGGTGACCGACGATCCAACTTGCTGACCGCATACCCGCCAGGAGCGTCTGTCTTGACAACCATTGTCTTGGCAAGATTCTTGTGCCGCGCGCAGAACGCCGTCCATTCGTCATAAAAGGCTGAAAGAAAATCCGGATTAGAATAGTCTTGAAATATGCGACGGTGACGCTTCTTCACGAACATCCTGCTCAGTTCATGCTTGGTTATCCGCTCTCTCAAGACGGCTTGATCTGCCACCAGCACGAGCGAAGTGATTTTGTCGGCAGCACCAAGAATTTGCAGGGGAATGTCGCGCTCATAGGACTTGATACTACTGAGATGAGGCCGCAGCAGATCGTAGTGCACAACCAGCGTGTCAATCCGGCCGGCTGGCAAGTCAAGAAGGTTGGCGTTGCAGAGTGTCATCTTGGCGTTATTCGCGATGCCCGCCTTCCGCCGCAGCTCACTGTCATGGGCAAGCGCAGCCTGAAACGTAGACTTGCCGACGCTGGTGGGTCCCGCAACAAGAACCAGATGACCAATGCGGCGCTTCACCGCTTCTGCAATCCACCGGCCCTTGAACGGTGAACGCATGAAGCGGACAGGTTCGAAAAGTGCAGTGTGCTCATTGAACAGGATGCGGATAGCCTCGCGTGGAAACATGAATGTCCGAGAGCCATCGGAATAAAACCTGGAGCGCCCCGTGAAGATTGCAGCTTGGTTCCGTGCTAGCCAACCCAAGGGAGTTATGGCGCCGGAAAACACGTCGCGATAGTTGGGAGCCGCGAATTCCAGCACCACCTTGTGCGATGCGATTAACATCATCTTGTGCAACGCCTGAACAGGATCATACATGTGATGAAGTACGTTCAGGCAGGCCACGACGTCGAAGCTTGCAGGCTCAAACGATTGAGCCTCAAACTGACCTTCCAAGTAGGATGTTTTTGCGCGGACTACCCGGGCAATCTCGCCCGCCAGTTCGATATTGCCGGAATCCGGATCGATGCCGACCACCTTGCCAGCGCCACGAGCGCTAGCCTGCAGGCAGAAATAGCCCAAGTTGCTACCAATATCCAGAAACCGAAACCCATCTCGTACTTGATCGAAGAGGATCGGATTGAGATAGCTACGATCATCTCCTTCGCCCTTCAGACCTGGTGCGATTGTCTGATATCGAAGGTTACGCCGCTCTGCCAAAGCCTTCAACTGCTCGATCTGGTGCGCTGATAGTTCCATGCCTTGCCGGGGATGCTGGATAAACGGGCGAGCTTCCAAGAATGAGTGTTGCGCGCTTCGGTGATTGGTTGCACGGAACTAACCCAGTTGGACATGCTATGTCCACCAAAAGCGCATCCCCCCTCAAAACCCCAGCGGCATGAGCCGGTAGCCCTGGTCGGTGCGATAGCCAAGGCCGTCGTGGCGGGTGCGGAAGCAGGACTCCTTGGCCTTGCGGCGGGTGAAGAACACAGAACACAGGCTGCCGGTTTCCTGGTCGATGCGCCACTGGCCGAAAAGCTGCTTGCCGGATGAGGCGATCATGCGCATTCCGCCGTCCTCACGATAGATGATGCGGCCGGAAAAGCGGCCACGGAACGACAGTTCGGTATCGACCAGTTCGCGCTATATGTCGGGGGCGGTCATCCACTCTGCGGCACTGGCCGGCGTGGAGGCTGCCAGGCCCGATACGGCAAGCCCGGCAAGGGCAATCAGCAACGGCATTCTCATCGTCTAAGGCTCCCGGCCATTTCGGGCGCCCGGACCGGTCATGCCATGAGGCAGTCAGTCTTCTTGTTGTTCGTCATCCGGCCATGCAAGGCGCCAGGGTTTCAGTTTCTCCTCGAACCTGCCCGGGTGAAGCCGTCCGCGTCCGTGCAGAGCGTCACCCGGCAAACAATCGCCTGAAGAGAAATGATCCCCCTGATTGATTAACGCTTCGTTGCCAGGCCCGGCAATTGCCGGTACGCCGCCGGCCTACTCCGCCGCCACCTTGACGCGCCCGGCCAGCGCGGGCGGCACGGGGCCGCCGGTGGCCCAGTCGAGCAGCTCCGCCGTGTGCACCACGGGAACGGCCGTGCCGCCGCCAATCTGCATCATGCAGCCGATGTTGCCGGCGGCGATGACCTCTGGCGTCAGCGCTTCCAGCGTCTTCACCTTGCGGTCCTTCAACTGCCTGGAGATTTCCGGTTGCATCATGTTGTAGATGCCGGCAGAGCCGCAGCACAGGTGCGGGTCGGCAGGCTCCAGCACGGTGAAGCCGGCCTTCGCCAGCAGCGTCTTGGGATGGGTCTTGATCTGCTGGCCATGCTGCAGCGAGCACGCCGCGTGGTAGGCCACCTTCATGGCCGGAGCCTTCGGTTCGTTGAGCCCCAAGTCCAGCATCACCTCGGAAATGTCCTTGGCCAGACCGGCAACAAGCTTTGCATCCTCGGCCAGCGGGTCGCCCTCGAACATGTGGCCATAGTCCTTCACCGTGGTGCCGCAGCCGGACGTATTGATAACCACGGCATCAAGCCCGCCATGCTTTCGCACCTGCATCCAGGCGCGGATGTTGGCGGCGGCAGAGGCGTGGCTTTCACGGGTCTTGCCCATGTGATGGGTGAGCGCGCCGCAGCAGCCCATGCCCTTCGCAATGACCACCTCGCAGCCGTGCCGGGTCAACAGGCGGATGGTGGCCTCGTTGATGTCGGTGTTCAGGGCGCGCTGGGCGCAGCCCGTCAGCAGCGCCACGCGCTTGCGGCGTTCGCCTTGCGCGGGGAACACCTGCGGCTTGTCCATCGGGCTGGGCGAGGGCATGTCAGCGGGGGCCAGTTCCACCATCGCCTTCAGCCGGCCCGGCAGGTAGGCGTCGAACGGCTTGGCGAACTTCGCGCCGAACATGGCGAGGCGGAAGCGGTTGGGGTAGGGGATGATCTGCGACAGCAGCCAGCGCAGCATGCGCTCCGGCAGCGGGCGCCGGTAGGTATGCTCGATGTATTCGCGCGCATGGTCAACGAGGTGCATGTAGTGCACGCCGGAGGGACAGGTGGACATGCAGGCGAGGCACGACAGGCAGCGGTCGATGTGCTTCACCGTCTGCTCGTCGGCCGGGCGGCCGGTCTCGAGCATGTCCTTGATCAGGTAGATGCGGCCACGTGGGCTGTCCAGCTCGTCACCCAGCACCTGGTAGGTCGGGCAGGTGGCGGTGCAGAAGCCGCAGTGAACGCAGGTGCGCAGCACCTTGTTCGACCGCTTGATCATCGGATCGCGCAACTGCTCGATGGTGAAATTGGTCTGCATGTCTCGGATTATCCCATGCGTCCGGGGTTCAGAATGCCGTGCGGATCGAACTTGGCGCGCAAGCCCTTCGAAATGGCCGCCAGCGCGGGCGGCTCGGGGTGGAAGACGCCCAGCCTTGCCTTGTTAGCCTCATCGGCGCGCACCAGCGTGGCGTGGCCGGAAATGCCATTGACGAGCGTACGCACATCAGCGCCCGCCGGCACCCCCGCCCACACCTGCCCGCCGCCCCAGTCCATCTGCACTGCCGCGCCGTCCGGCAGCGCTGCGGCAACGGCAGGCCCGTCGGAGGGCTTGACCGAGAGGCGCCAGACATCGCCCTCGCCATCCGCCACCAGCTTGACGTCGCGCACGTCTGCCCAGGCCTGCTCGTTGGCCTTGCCGTTTAGGCTCACATCCACGTCACCGAACTTGCCCAGCAGTTCCTTCAACTGCCCAGCACGATACTTCACCGAGCCCTCGAAGCCTTCCACCCGGATCATAGTGACGGGCTCGCCAGCCGCCTTGTGGGCCGCGCCGGTCACGTCGAACGGCGAGGTCAGCGCCGCGCTCATGGCGTCCACCGCGCGCGCCGGGTCAAGACCGGCAATCGAGATCAGCGCCGACGCTTCCGGTGCGGGCAGCACCTTGAAGGCCACCTCGGTGAGCACGCCCAGCGTGCCATGGCTGCCGGCCATCAGCTTGACGAGATCGTAGCCGGTGACGTTCTTCATCACCCGGCCGCCATTCTTGATGACGGTGCCTTCGCCGTTGACGAAGCGGACGCCGATCAGGCTGTCGCGGCAGGCGCCGGCCTGGATGCGGCGGGGGCCGGAGACGTTGGCCGCCACCACGCCGCCGATGGTCGGCTTGCCGTTGGTGCCATAGAGCGCGCGGTGATCCATGGGCTCGAAGGGCAGGCGCTGGTTTTCCTTCGCCAGCGTCTTCTCGATGGTCTCAAGCGGCGTGCCGGCGGCAGCGACAATCGTCAGCGCGCCTGGCTCATAAAGAGATATGCCATTGAGACCTGACGTATTGAGCATCTCTCCGGTGACGCCATGGCCGAGGCCGGCGCGCGTGCCGCCACCCCTGATTTGCAAGCGTGTCTTCTTCGCCGCCGCCGCCCTGATGGCCTCGGCGAGTGCGCTTTCCGATTTCGGGGTCATGCGGCGCGGCGCTCCTTGGTGGTCACGAGCGGGAACACCTTGGCCGGATTGAGCAGCCACTTGCCGTCGAACACGTCCTTGACGCGCACCTGGGCCTCGATGTCGCCCTCGTTGTACTGGGTCAACATGAGGTCGCGCTTTTCCACGCCGACGCCGTGCTCGCCGGTCAGGCAGCCGCCCACTTCGACGCACAGCTTGAGGATTTCCGCACCCATCGCCTCACAGGTTTCAAGGTCGCCGGGCTTGTTGGCATCGAACAGGATAAGCGGGTGCAGGTTGCCGTCACCGGCATGAAACACGTTGGCGACGTCGAGACCATACTCCTTCGACAGCTCTTCCATCCGGCGCAGCACCAGCGGCAGCTGGCTGACCGGGATGGTGCCGTCCAGGCAGATGTAATCGTTGATCTGGCCCATGGCGCCGAAGGCGGCCTTGCGGCCCTTCCAGATGGCGGCGGACTGTTCCGGGCCGGTGCTTTCACGCAGTTCTGCCGGGTTGTGGCGCATGGCGATGGCGTTGATCTTGTCGAGCTGTTCGCGGATCTCGGCCTCGGAGCCCTCGACCTCCACGATCAGCAGGGCCTCCACGTCCGGATAACCGGCCTTGGCGAAGTCCTCGGTGGCGCGGATGCAGGGGCGGTCCATGAACTCGATGGCGACCGGCAGCACGCCGGCCTTGATGATGTCCGCGACGCATTCACCGGCCACGTGCGAGGAGTCGAAGCCCATCAGCACGGGGCGCGCTCCTTCGGGCTTGGGCAGAATGCGCAAGGTCGCCTCGGTCACGACGCCGAGCTGGCCTTCCGAGCCGCAGATGACGCCGAGCAGGTCATAGACGGATGCATCCAGATGCGCCCCGCCAATGTCGACGATGTCGCCCTGCATGGTGACCATGCGCACGCCCATCAGGTTGTTGGTGGTCACGCCATACTTGAGGCAATGGGCGCCGCCCGAATTCATGGCGATGTTGCCGGCGATGGCGCAGGCAAGCTGGCTGGACGGGTCGGGCGCATAGAAGAAGCCGTCCGCCTCCACCGCGCCGGTGACCGACAGGTTGGTGCGCCCGGTCTGCACCCTTATGTAGCGGTCGGCATAGTTGGTCTCCAGCACGCCGCTCATCCGCGACACGCCCAGCACGATGCTGTCTTCGGTGGGCAACGAGCCGCCCGCCAGAGAGGTGCCTGCGCCCCGGGGTACGACGGGAAGGCCTTCGGCGTGGCAGAACTTCAGCACCGCCGCAACTTCTTCCGTGGTGGCCGGCAAGACCACCGCCAGCGGCTGGCAACGATAGGCGGTCAGCGCATCGCACTCGTAAGCGCGGGTTTCATGAGGATCCGATATAACGGCCTCTGCCTCGGGCAGGACGGACTTTAGGCCCGCCACGATGGCCTCCTTGCGGGCCAGAATGGACTGGTTCGGTACCGGCATTTCCATGACTGTCGATCCTTTTGCCTTCCCTGGCGGGCTGATGGCCTCGCTATTGGTAAAGTATTTTTACCAATTCACCGTGCGCAATGCAAACCTCAAAAGGTCTAATGCGAGCGGCTGCCTGTTAGGTTTTGCCTACCACTGACTGAGAAATGTTGTAGTTTGTCTAATCAGCGCCATACGCCACAGTGTGTCCTTCCGCAGTCATTGCGCAAGGCCACAGCATAATCAAGCCGAAGGAGCGAGGCAGGATGATCAGAACTGGCGAGCAGTACAAGGACTCCATCCGCGACGGACGCGAGGTGTACATCAATGGCGAGCGGGTGAAGGACGTCACTGCCCATCCGCAGTTCAAGCCGCTCATCGACATCCGCGCCAGGATCTACGACATGCAGCATGACGCGGCCACCCGCGAAGTGATGACGGTGGTCGAAGACGGCGAGGTCAACGCCATCGGCAACGCCCTGCCCTATACCCAGGAAGACTGGTGGGCCAAGCGGCGCGCCACCGACACGGTGCTTGAAACGGTGGGCGGCGTCGTCACCCGCGTCGGCGACGAGACGGTGGGCGAGATGTGGTCGCTCTATGACGGACAGGACGTGCTGTCCGAGATCGATCCGCAATGGGCGAAGAATATCGAGACCCATATTCATTCGGTGATTGCGCGCGACCCGTTCCATGTGTCGGCCAACACCGACCCGAAAGGCGATCGCTCCAAGGCGCCGCAGGACCAGGACCCGGACATGCTGCTGCACGTGGTCAAGGAGACCGATGCCGGCATCGTGGTGCGCGGGGCGAAATATGAAACAGCGGCGGCCTACGCCAACCAGGCGTTCACCAAGCCGACCATCGCCAACTGGGGCAACGAGGCCTATTCCGATTATGCCGTCGGCTTCATCTGCAACCTCGACTCGCCCAACCTGAAGTTCATCTGCCGCACCGGCTTTGCCGGCCGGGCCGATGCGCGCGACTATCCCCTCGCCAACAAGTTCGACGAAGTCGATACGCTGGTCATCTTCGACAACGTGCTGATCCCCTGGGAGAACGTGCTGTTCTACCGGCACACCAAGGCAGCCGCCTTCATCCGCGCCACGCTGCACCGGTATTCGGCGTTCGCGTTCGTGCAGCGCAACCTGAAGGTTGCCGACATGCTGATCGGGGCGGCCCTGTTCAATGCGCGCCAGACCGGCCTCGACAAGCAGCCGGCGGTGCAGGAAAAGCTCGCCGAACTGGCCATGTACCGCGAGACGATCAACGCCCACCTGACCGCCGCGATCACCCTGGGCGAGCGCTCGCCCGCCGGGCTGATGATGCCGAACCAGTCGCTGCTGATGACCGGCCGTGTGCACGCCTGTTCGAACCTCTATGAAGCCATCAACACCGCGCGCGACCTGTGCGGCGGGCAGATCTGCGTGACCCCGGACATCGCGGCCTTCGAGGATGAGGCAACGAAGCCATGGCTGCAGAAGTACTACACGCTGAACGACGAGTGGATGGCGGAAGACCGGCGCAAGCTGCTGGCGTTCGCCCGTGACCTGATCTCGTCGGACTATGCCGGGCACCGGCTGGCGTTCCAGATGTTCGCCCAGTCGCCACGGTTCAACCAGATGGCAGCGATCTACCGCAATTTCGACTTTGACGGGCCGCTTGATTTCGTGAAGAAAGCAGCTGGCCTGTCGGACCGGGTGCGGCCGGGCACGAAGCGGCCGGCCGGTGACGGCGCCGTCAGCAAGTGGTTCGCGGACCGGAGCACCCTCAAGGCCGCAGAGTGAGGCTTAATTGGACGTCAGCCGCATCATCGACCTGAGAGACCGTTTCCTGCAGGGCATGAGCTGCGCGGCGGCCACGGTGAACGTCGTCACCACGGACGGCCCTGGCGGGCGGGCGGGGGTGACGGTGTCGGCCATGTCGTCGGTTTCTGCCGATGGTGATGCGCCGACGCTGCTGGTGTGCGTGCACGAGAAATCGCCGACCGCCCGCACCATCATCGAAAACGGCTGCTTCTGCGTGAACGTGCTGCGGGACGATCAGTCCTACGTGTCGGACGTGTTCGCCGGGCGCAGCAGGACAGCCGACGGTGACAGGTTCAGCTGCGGTTCTTGGGTGACCATGAGCACCGGTGCCCCGCGCTTCGTCGATCCGCTGACGGCGTTCGACTGCAAGGTGAAGTCATCGGAGCGGGTGGGAACGCACCATGTGTTCATCGGTGAAGTGCAGGACATGTTCCTGGCCACCGGCGGACACCCGTTGATCTACGCCAATCGCGCCTATGGCTCGCCGGTCAGGATCGCTCCGGCGCGCACCGGGCTGGCGCGTACGCCAGACGCGCTGCGCATCGGCACACTGCACACCTTCGGCCCCTACATCCTCCCCGCGATCCTGCAGGAGCTGGAGCAGACGGCCGGGCCGATCTCGCTCGACCTGCACGAGGGTGACCAGCGGCGGCTGACCGAGCTGCTGCGCGCCGGGGACATCGACCTCGCCTTCCTCTACGACTTCGACATTCCCGACAGCCTGCAGGCAACGCCGCTTGCCACGCTGGCGCCCTATGTGCTGCTGCCCGACGGCCACCGGCTGGCGGCCCACGAGCGGATTGCGCTGGCAGACCTGCTGGAAGAGCGCCTCGTGCTGCTGGACGCGCCGCCAAGCCGCGACTACTTCCTGTCGCTGTTCAACGGCGTTGGCGAGCCGAAGGTCGGCTACCGGGCGCAAAGCTTCGAGATGGTACGGGGCATGGTGGCGCACGGGCTGGGCTATTCGCTGCTGGCGACGAAGCCCGCCTCGGCCATGAGCTATGACGGCAAGTCGCTGATCACCCGGGCCATACGCGACCCGATCCCGTCCGGCCGGCTGGTGCTGTGCCAGCGCCGTGGCGCCGTGCTCGACCGGGCAGCTTCGCGGTTCCGCGAGCATTGCATCTCCATCCTCAACGCGGCTGCGGCGTGATGGCGTCCGTCCGCAATCCTCGCCTGCGGTTCACCCTGCGCCAGCTTGAATACCTGGTGGCGGTGGGCGAAGCAGGCTCCATCGCCGGGGCTGCGCAACGGCTCAACGTATCGTCGCCGTCGATCTCGGCCGCCATCAGCCAACTGGAAACCGAATTCGGGGTGCAGCTGTTCGTGCGCAAGCCCGCACACGGCCTTGCGCTGAGCCCGGCCGGGCGGCGCTTTCTGAACGAGGCCAAGCTGCTGCTGCGGCAGGGCGACAATCTCTACAACGTGGCGCACGAGCTGCAGCATGAACTGTCGGGCACCCTGTCTGTGGGGTGCATGGTGACGCTGGCGCCGGTGATCGCGCCGGAACTGTGCAAGTCGTTCATGGACGCCTATCCCGGTGTGAGGATCGAGCTGCACGAGGGAAGCCACGAGGACCTGTTGCGCAAGCTGTCCAACGTGGAAATCGACATCGCCCTGTCTTATGACATGGCCAAGCCCGACAACCTGTCTTTCGAGCCGCTGTCGGCGCTCACCCCCTATGCAGTCGTGTCGGTCAACTCGCCGCTGGCCAGGCGTGACACGATTTCCCTGCAGCAACTGGCCGGCGAGCCGATGGTGCTGCTCGACCTGCCGTACAGTTCGCAATACTTCCTGTCGCTGTTCGAGGCACGTGGTCTGAAGCCGAACGTCATTGCCAGGTCACGCAGCCAGGACGTGATCCGCACCATGGTGGCCAACGACTACGGCTACACCATCCTCAATGTGCGCCCCAGAAGCACCATGGCGATGGACGGGCGAGCCCTGAAGACCATCAGGCTGAGCGAGAACCACAAGCCCACCTGCATCGGCGTGATGACGCTGGCCGGCACGGTCAAGCCGAGGATGCTGCTGACCTTCGAGGAACATTGCCGCAGGACCATCACGCCGGACTCCATACCCGGCATGGTGCAGGGCTAGGATCAGTTTGTTTCCCGTCGTCTCTGTACACTGATAAGGTCACGTGACCGGCAGTAACAGTGGAGGGCAGACCATGGCGCTGGAGATAATAGGAGCAGGGTTCGGCCGTACCGGAACCAATTCACTGAAGCTGGCGCTTGAACAGCTCGGTTTCGGGCCATGCCATCACATGTTCGAGGTGCGGGACAATCCGGAACAACTTCCCGCCTGGGAGGCTGCCGCACGCGGCGAAGCCGTTGACTGGGATGCCGTGTTCAAGGGCTACCGTTCGCAGGTGGATTGGCCGGGTGCTGCATATTGGCGGCAGCTTTCCGGGCATTGCCCGCAAGCCAGGGTGATCCTGAGTGTCCGCGATCCGAATGACTGGTCGCAGAAGGAGAAGAACGACACAAAATCGAACGGCGAGAAGAAGGAATGGGGCGAAGAAAGCAGGAGCAGACAAGAGCATGGAGACGCGGACAAGGCGATGCGCGATGAGAATGGAGAAACGACATGAGATGATGCTATGTTCGACGGCTACCGTTCGCAGGTGGACTGGCCGGGTGCCGCATATTGGCGGCAACTTTCCAGGCATTACCCGCAAGCCAGGGTGATCCTGAGTGTTCGCGATCCCAATGACTGGTTCGACAGCGTGCAGTCCACCATCGGTCCCTTCATGACCACCAAGCGGGGACAGCACGGCAATGACCACATGAACGCCATCTCGCAGATGTGCGGAAAGTTCATCGCCCAGGATATTTTCGATGGCCGCCTCAATGACAGGGACCACGCTGTCGCCGTGTTCAAGGCACATACAGCCGAAGTCACGGCAGCAATTCCCCGCGAACGGCTCCTCGTCTACGAGACCGGCAGCGGTTGGGGCCCGCTATGCAGCTTCCTCGGCGTGGCAGAACCCGATGAGCCCTATCCGCTGACCAACAGCACCAAGGAATTTCAGGAGCGCGTTGCCGCCAGGCAAACAGGAGACCAGTAGCGGCAAAGGCACTGCATGCATGGAGTGCGAAAAGTTCGCGAGTTTGAGGGCGAGCAATCAGGACTGGATACGAAAGACCTTCGAGACCACCCGCCACGCGCCCTCATGCAGCAGCAGCGTCAGGATGGTGTCAAAGCGCATGCCAGCCCATTCATCCTCGACGTGCGCGGTTGCAATATCGCCATGGATCGACAGGTTGCGGATAGCCCACCAGGCCTTGGCCGACTTGTCGCCTTCGTGCTCGCACATGCGGATGAAGGCCTCGCGCGAATTCCACAGCAATTCGCCCTCGTAGTGTCCAACCTCGCTGGCATTCTCGAAGAATATCCGTTCCAGTTCGGCACGGTCTCCGGCAACCATGGCCGTCGCATAGGTGCGGACAACCTCGGTGATGGTTGTGATGGCGTCAGAAGTGGTCATGGCTAGCCCTCCCTACAGTCTTGGTACGGACTAACTAGTTTCCCAGAATTCCCGGCAACCGCAACCCATGTTGCTTCGCGCAGTCGATGGCGATGTCATAGCCCGCATCCGCATGGCGCATGACGCCGGTGGCCGGATCGTTCCACAGCACCCGCTCCAGCCGCCGCGCGGCATCGTCGGTGCCATCGGCCACGATGACCATGCCGGCGTGCTGCGAGTAGCCCATGCCGACGCCGCCGCCGTGATGCAGCGATACCCAGGTGGCGCCTGAGGCGGTGTTGAGCAGCGCGTTGAGCAGCGGCCAGTCGGAGACAGCGTCCGAGCCGTCCTTCATCGCTTCGGTCTCGCGGTTGGGCGAGGCGACGGAACCTGAATCGAGGTGGTCGCGGCCGATGACGACAGGCGCCTTCAGTTCGCCCGACTTCACCATCTCGTTGAAGGCAAGACCTGCCCGGTGCCGGTCGCCCAGCCCGATCCAGCAGATGCGCGCCGGCAGGCCCTGAAAGGCGATGCGCTCACGCGCCATGTCGAGCCACTGGTGCAGGTGGGCGTTGTCCGGGAACAGCTCCTTCATCTTCGCGTCGGTCTTGTAGATGTCCTCCGGGTCGCCGGACAACGCGCACCAGCGGAACGGGCCGATGCCGCGGCAGAACAGCGGGCGGATGTAGGCCGGCACGAAGCCGGGAAAGGCGAAGGCGTTTTCCAGGCCCTCGTCCTTGGCGACCTGGCGGATGTTGTTGCCATAGTCGAGCGTCGGCACGCCAGCGTTCCAGAAATCCACCATGGCCTTCACATGCACCTTCATGCAGGCACGGGCCGCCTTCTCGACCGAGGCAGGATCGCTTTCGCGCTTCTCGCGCCATTCGGCGAGCGTCCAGCCTTGCGGCAGGTAGCCGTTGATCGGGTCATGGGCCGAGGTCTGGTCGGTGACGATGTCCGGGTGAACGCCGCGCTTCACCAGTTCGGGGAAGACGTCCGCCGCGTTACCGAGCAGGCCGACGGACTTGGCCTCGCCCGCCTTCGTCCAGCGGTCGATCATTTCCAGCGCCTCGTCCAGCGAGGTTGCCTTCTCGTCGAGGTAGCGGGTGCGGATGCGGAAATCGATGCGGGTCTCGTCGCACTCCACGGCCAGGCAGCAGGCGCCGGCAAACACCGCCGCCAACGGCTGCGCGCCGCCCATGCCGCCAAGGCCCGCCGTCAGGATCCAGCGGCCCTTGAGGTTGCCGTCATAGTGCTGGCGGCCGGCCTCGGCAAATGTCTCGTAGGTGCCCTGCACGATGCCTTGCGTGCCGATGTAGATCCACGAGCCCGCCGTCATCTGGCCGTACATCATCAGGCCCTTGCGGTCGAGTTCGTTGAAGTGCTTCCAGTTGGCCCATTCCGGCACCAGGTTGGAATTGGCGATCAGCACGCGCGGCGCGTCCTTGTGCGTCCTGAACACGCCGACCGGCTTGCCCGACTGCACCAGCAGCGTCTCGTCGTCATTCGAGCGTCTTCAGCGAGGCGACGATGCGGTCGAAGTCGTCCCAGGTGCGCGCGGCCCGGCCAATGCCGCCATAGACCACCAGCTCGTGCGGGTTCTCGGCCACGTCCGGATGCAGGTTGTTCATCAGCATCCGCATCGGCGCTTCGGTCACCCAGTGCTTCGCGGTGATCTCGGGGCCGGTCGGCGGGTAGACGTCGCGGAGGTTGTGGCGGGGGTTGGTGGTCATGGTCAGATACTCCAGTCGATCAGGTGGTCGGAGCCGGTCGCGCGCACCACGTCTGCCGAGGCGACGAGGCTGGCGGCGGTCTTCATTTCGGTTGCCATGTAGCGGTCGTCGCCCAGCGACGGCACATCGGCGCGCAGCCGCGCCAGCACCTTCTGCAGCGCCGGACTGGTCTTGCAGCGGCGCGCGGCACTCGATGCCCTGAGATGCGCACAGCAGTTCGACGCCGAGGATGCTGGCGAGGTTCGGCGTCATGCGCATCAGCCGCCGCGCGCCGTGGGCGGCCATGGAGACGTGATCCTCCTGGTTGGCGGAGGTGGGGGTGGAGTCGGTCGAGCACGGATTGGCGAGGTGCTTGTTCTCGCTCATCAGCGCGGCTGTGGTCACTTCGGCGATCATGTAGCCGGAGTTGAGGCCGGGGTCGGGCGTGAGGAACGGCGGCAGGTCGAACGACAATGCCGGGTCCACCATCATGGCAATGCGGCGCTGGGCGATGGCACCGATCTCGGCGATGGCCAGCGCCAGCGTGTCGGCGGCAAAGGCCACCGGCTCGGCATGGAAGTTGCCGCCGGACACGATGATCCCGGCCCCTTCGAGCACCAGCGGGTTGTCGGTGACGGCGTTGGCCTCGATCTCCAGCGTGCGCCCGGCCTGGCGGATCAGGTCGATGGCCGCGCCGGTCACTTGCGGCTGGCAGCGGATGCAGTACGGGTCCTGGACGCGAGTGTCGCCCTCGCGGTGGCTCTCGCGGATCTCCGAGCCGTCCATCAGGGCGCGCATGGCGGCCGCCACGTCGATCTGGCCGCGATGGCCGCGCAGCTCGTGGATTTCCGGCTGCAACGGCGCGGTCGATCCCATGATGGCGTCGGTGGAGAGGCACGAGGTTACGATGGCGGCTTCAGCCAGCCGCCTCGCCTCGAACAGGCCGGCAAGTGCATAGGCAGTCGAGAACTGCGTGCCGTTGATCAGCGCCAGGCCCTCCTTGGCGGTGAGTTCGATGGCGTCCATGCCTGCGGCCTTCAGGGCGTCGGCACCCGGCATCACCTTGCCGCCGAACTCCGCCTCGCCCTCGCCCAGCATCACCGCCGTCATGTGGGCAAGGGGCGCAAGGTCGCCCGACGCGCCGACCGAACCTTGCTGCGGCACCACCGGCGTGACGCCCTTCGCCAGCATGTCCTCGATCTGTTCGATGACCCGCCAGCGCACGCCGGACGCGCCGCGGCCCAGCGACAAGCAGCTTCAGCGTCATCATCAGCCGGGTGATGTAGGCAGGCACCGGATCACCCACGCCCGCGCAGTGCGACAGGATCAGATTGCGCTGCAGCGTGGCGGTATCCTCGGGTCTGATCTTGACCGAGGCCAGCTTGCCGAAGCCGGTGTTGACGCCGTAGACGGCTTCTCCACCCCGGGCAGCGGCGGCAACCTGCGCTGCGGCACGCTCGACGGCAGGCCGGGCGGCTTCGTCCAGCCGGGCGGACAGGCCCGCGCGATAGACCTGGCGAAGCTGGTCCAGCGATGTCGCGCCGGGTGTCAGGGTGATCGTGTTCATGCTTGACCTCGCGAAGATGCGCTGATGCAGCGGGTTGAAGCCAATGCGGTAGGCAAGCTCGGCCGGGTGCTCGACGTTCCACACGGCAAGATCAGCCCGCTTGCCCGGCTCGATGGTGCCGCAATCATCCAGCCCCAATGCCTTCGCCGCGTTTCGGGTGGCGCCGGCGAGCGCCTCTTCCGGGGTCATGCGGAACAGCGTGCAGGCCATGTTCATGGCAAGCAGCAGTGAGGTCATCGGCGAGGAACCGGGATTGCAGTCGGTCGCCACGGCCATCGGCACACGGTGCTTGCGGAAGAGTTCGATGGGCGGAAGCTGCTTTTCGCGCAGGGTGTAGAACGCGCCGGGCACAATTCCGGCAACCGTGCCTGCCGCCGCCATGGCCTTGACGCCATCTTCATCCAGGTATTCAAGGTGATCCGCCGACAGGGCGTTGTACTTCGCCGCCAGCTTCGCCCCACCGAGATTGGACAATTGCTCAGCGTGCAGCTTTACGACCAAGCCGAGTTCGCGCGCCTTCACGAACACCCGTTCGATCTGGCCGGGCGCGAAGGCAATGCCTTCGCAGAAGCCATCGACCGCGTCCACCAGACCTTCGGCGTGGGCGGCATCGAGTGCCGGAATGCAGACCTCGTCGATATACGCGTCCGGCCTGCCCTTGAACTCCGCCGGCACCGCATGGGCGCCGAGGAACGCCGTCTTGACGCGCACCGGGCGTTCATCGGCAATGCGGCGGGCGGCGCGTAGCATGTTCAGCTCGGTGCCGACGTCGAGGCCGTAGCCCGACTTGATCTCCAGCGTCGTGACGCCCTCGGCCAGCAGGTGATCGACACGCGGCAGGGCGTCCTGCACGAGTTCGTCCACGCTGGCCGTGCGGGTGGCCGTCACCGTCGAGACGATGCCGCCGCCGGCGCGCGCGATCTCTTCATAGGTCGCCCCTTCAAGCCGCATCTCGAACTCGCGCGCCCGGTTGCCGCCGAACACGATGTGGGTGTGGCAGTCGATCAGGCCGGGCGTGACCAGCCGTCCGCCCATGTCCGCCGCAGGCCAGCCGGCATATTGCGACGGCAGGTCAGCACGCGGACCGGACCAGGCAATGCAGCCCGCCTCGATGGCGATGGCCGCATCCTCGACGAGGCCATAAGGCGCGCCGCCCGCCGCCATGCTGGCGAGCGTGAGGCTGGTGAGCAGTTTTCCGGCGGAGGGCACGTGATTCATCCCTTGCATGCGTGGAATGTTAGGATATTATGTATATACATATTATCGAGTCAATGACGGAATTGAAGGTCATGCAACAAATATGGGCCGAAACCGCCCTCACCCCGCGAGGCTGGCAGCGCGACGTGCTGGTCAGCGTGGACGACAGTGGTGTGATCACGTCGGTCGAGGCGGACACGAAACTGCAGGGTACGCGCGCCGGAATCCTGCTGCCGGCCCCGGTCAACCTGCACTCCCATGCTTTCCAGCGGGCCATGGCCGGGCTGACCGAACGGCGCGGCGAAGACCCGTCCGACAGCTTCTGGACGTGGCGCAAGCTGATGTATCGTTTTCTCGATCACCTCAGCACCGGATCACGTGGAGGCCATCACCGCCTTCGTGCAGATGGAGATGCTGGAGGCGGGATACGCGGCGGTGGCCGAATTCCACTACCTCCACCACCAGCCCGGCGGTTCGCCGTATGACAATCCGGCTGAACTTTCGGCGCGGATTTCCGCCGCTGCGGCCACGTCCGGCATCGGACTGACGCTGTTGCCGGTGCTCTACGAACATGGCGGCTGCGACGGCCGCGCGCTGGGGCCGGGGCAGGTACGCTTCGGCAATGATCCGGAGCGGTTCGGCAAGCTGTGGGAGGGTGCGAAGACAACTCTCCAGCACCTGCCGGGCGATGCCGGCATCGGCGTTGCGCCGCACAGTTTGCGGGCGGTCAGCCAGACGGGCTTGCGCTTTGCCGAAGGTCTTGGCGCCGGACAGGCCGATCCACATGCACCTCGCAGAACAGGTGGCCGAGGTCGAGGAGGTCGAGGCTGCATGGGGCAAGCGCCCAACAGACTGGCTTATGTCTGCACATAATGTTGATGAGCGCTGGTGCCTGATCCACTGCACGCAGATGACGCCGGACGAGACGATCAGGCTGGCGCAGACCGGCGCGGTGGCGGGGCTTTGCCCGATCACCGAGTCAAGCCTCGGCGACGGCATTTTTGACGGGCTGCGCTTTGTGGGCGCGGGCGGCAGGTTCGGCGTCGGCTCGGACTGCGAACATCCGCATCTCGTTGACGGAAGAGCTCCGCACGCTGGAATACTCGCAGCGGCTCCAGCACCGGGGCCGTGCCATGCTGGCCACGCCTGAGAAGTCCACGGGCCGGGTGCTGCACGAAGCCGCGTGCGCCGGTGGCGCGCAGGCAGCGGGGCGCACGTCCGGTGCCATCGCGAGCGGCATGTACGCCGATCTGGTAGCGCTCGACGCCTGCCACATCGACCTTGCCGGCCGGTCCGGCGGTACGCTGCTCGACACGTTCATCTTTGCCGGGGACTCATCCATGGTCAGCGATGTCTGGGCCGCCGGACGCCACATGGTCAGGCAGGGCCGCCACCTGGCGCGCGGGGCGATCACCGCCGCTTACGCGCAAGGCCACCGCCCAGCTCATGGACATCATCTGATGACGATTGCCGACACCAACTCCTGGCAGGGTATCCGGGCGGAGGTCATGCGCCGTATCGCCGAGGGCCAATGGCGGCCGGGTGACATGATCCCCGGCGAGGTGGAACTGGCCGACGAATTCGGTTGCGCGCGCGCCACGGTCAACCGGGCGCTGCAGGACCTGGCCGATGCAGGGCTCGTCGAGCGCAAGCGCAAGGCCGGTACGCGGGTGGCACTCAACCCGGTGCGAAAGGTAACGGTGGAAGTGCCGGTGATCCGCCGCGACGTTGAGGCGAGAGGTTCGCGCTATTCGTTCGATCTGCTGGGGCGGCGCGAGATGACGCCTTCACCGGCCGTTGCCGCGCAGTGTGGCCTGAAGCCCGACACGCCGCTCATCGGTTTGTGGACGCTGCACCGGGCCGATGGCGCGCCGTTCGCACTGGAAGAGCGCTGGGTGAACCTGTCGGTGGTGCCGGAATTCGACGCGGTCGATCTTGCCGCCGTCAGCGCCAACGAATGGCTGGTGCGGCACATGCCGCTGTCGCGGGCCGAGTTCGCGTTTTCGGCCGGCAATGCGAGCGCATCGGAAGCCCGCCTTCTGCAGTGCGGGCAGGGCGCGGCGCTCTTCGTCGTGAACCGCACGACCTGGGCGGGCGATGCGCCGATCACTGCGGTGCGGCTTGCCTATGCGCCGGGCTATGTCATGGAGACGGTGGTGTAATTCAGGACGGCCTTCCCCGGGCAGGGCAAAAACGCGACCCTAGGGAAGCAGGAGGAAAGGTGGTGGGGCGCGGCCCCCTATCCCAACCCCACATCCTTGCGCACCAGCGCTGAATAGAGTTCCCGGATGCGCAGGGTCACCGGCCCGGCTCCGTCATGCTCGCCGATCTTCACCCCGTCTAGCGAGGCCACCGGTGTCTGCGCGCCGAAGGTGCCGGTGAGGAACGCCTCGTCCGCCGAGTAGGTATCGAACAGCGAGTAGTTGCGTTCGAAGACGCGGAATGCCGTTGTCGCGGCACAGGTTGATGACGTTCTGCCGGGTGACGCCGTTCATGCAGTAGTCGCCGGTGGAGGTCCACACCTCGCCCTTCCGGACGATGAAGAAGTTGCAGGCGTTGGTCGTATTCACGAAGCCATGCGGGTCCAGCATCAGTCCCTCGTCGGCGCCCATGCGCTCGGCCTGCAGGCAGGCCAGCACGCAGTTGAGCTTGGAGTGGGAGTTGTACTTGGCGTCCTGCGCCATCGGCATGCCCCGCACCTGCGGCACCGTTACCAACCGCACGCCACCCTTCTGCACGTCCTTCTTCGGCACCGAGTGCTCGATCAGGATGACGATGGTGGGGCCGGAGGTGGACAGGCGCGGGTGCTGGAACGGCTTGTCCTTGATGCCCCTTGTCACCATCAGGCGCACATGCGCATCGCCGGTCATGCCGTTGGCTTGTGCGGTGGCGTTGAGCGCCGCCAGCATTTCTGCGCGGGTCATGCCGATGTCGATTCCGGCCGCCTTGCACGAACCGTAGAGCCGGTCCATGTGGGCGTCGAAGAAGGCCCATTTGCCGTTGTAGAGCCGCATGCCTTCCCACATGCCGTCGCCCAGCATGAAGCCCGCGTCATAGACCGACACCTTCGCCTCGTTGCGATGAACGATGTCGCCGTTCACCCAGATGCGGATATCGCGGTTGCGGATGTCTTCTTCGGCGGCGTGGGTGTGGGTATGGCTGGCGTCGTTCATCACTGGCTGCTCCGGGCGCGATTGTTCGCAGTTCAGCCTAGATCAAGCGCTGCGCAAGGCAAGGCACCAGCTCAGCCGTTCGCCTTGAGCCACTCGGAAACCGTTTCGAGCTTGTTGCGCAAGTGCTTCTTGAGGATCTTGCCCAGCCGCGGCCCGTCGCGCGCTTCAAGGGCGGCGAGGATGTCCTCGTGTTCGGCCACAGCCTTGTCCCAGCGTTCGCGCGTCATGTTGGCGAGGTAGCGCGCCCGGCGCACCCGGGCCGACAGCATCTGGTGCTGCGAACTCAGCGTCTCGTTGCGGGCCGCTTTGAGGATGGCGGTGTGGATGGCCTCGTTGGTCTTGAAGTATTCCGGCAGGCGTTGCGCCCTGTAATGGTCGAGCATCTGTTCATGCAGGCTGCGCACGACCGCGATCTCGTCATCGGTGATCTTCTCGCAGGCCAGTTCTCCCGACAGCGCCTCCAGCGCCCCCATCACCGGGAACACCTCCTGCAGGTCCTCCACCGTGACCGCCGTCACCGACGCGCCACGGTTGGGCGTCAGCGTGACGAGGCCGGCATTGGCCAGCACCTTCAAGGCCTCGCGCATCGGCGTGCGCGACACGTTGAACCGTTCGCACAGTTCCTTCTCGGGCACCTTCTCGCCGGGCGTCAGATCGCCCTCGATGATCAGCCGCTGCAGCCGCTCGACCAGTTCATCGTGCAGCGAGCGCCGCATGATCGGCTCATCCATGCGTACGTTCATGTTGCCGCGCCCCCCTCTGCAAGCGCCATCTCCAGCACCCTGGCCACATGCATGGCCTCGCGCCCTGCACCATCGGCAATCTGGTGGCGGCAGGACGTGCCATCAGCGACGATGAGTGTAGCAGATTCTGCAGCGCGGACAGCAGGCAGAAGGTTGAGTTCGCCCATGGCCATCGACGTCTCGTATGTCTCGGCCTGATAGCCGAAGGCGCCGGCCATGCCGCAGCAGGAACTCTCCACCGTCTCCACCGCAAGCCCCGGCACCAGCTTGAGCGCGCCGGTCACGGAGCCCATCACGTTGTGCGCCTTCTGGTGGCAATGGCCATGCAGCAACGCTTTGCGCTCGATCGGCTTGAACCTGAACCGGTCTGCATGGGCGACCACGAACTCCTCGAACATCATCGCCGCATTGGCGATTTCGCCTGCCTCCGCCCCCAGCTTCATCACCGTCAGTTCGTCGCGCAAGGTCAGCAGGCAGGACGGCTCCAGCCCGACGATCTTCGCGCCCTGGCGGACCAGCGGCAGATAGGCCTTGAATGAGACGGCGGGCTTCGGCGCGTGCCTCGTCTACCAGCCCGGCAGCCAGGTATGTGCGACCGCAGCACGGCGGACGGGTCTCGCCTTCCGGTAGCGGCGAATGCACCCGGAAGCCGCCTGCCGTCAGCACGGCGCGGGCGGCGCGCAGGTTCTCAGCCTCGTGGTACGTATTGAAGGTGTCGCCGAACAGGATCACCGGCGCACCATCCGCCGGGCCGCTCACGCGACCATGCCGGTAGGTGTCGGCGCGCCACTTCGGCAAGGTGCGATGCTTCGACAGCCCGGCCACTGCCTCGCTCAAGCACCGCCAGCCCCGGCACGGTGTCGCGCATGTTGGCGAGCCACGGCAGCTTTGCCGCCAGCGGCGCATAGCGCGGCAGATGCGCCACCAGCCGGTCGCGCAAGGACAAGCCCGCCTTGCCCACGCGCTGCGCGGCGACCTCGATCTTCATGCGCGCCATGTCCACACCGGTCGGGCACTCGCGCTTGCAGGCCTTGCAGCCGACGCACAGCTTCATGGCCTCGGCCATGGCGTCGCTGGTCAGCGCGCTGTCGCCAAGCTGGCCCGAGATCGCCAGCCGCAACGAGTTGGCGCGACCGCGGGTCAGATGCTGCTCGTCCTTCGTCACCCGGTAGCTTGGGCACATGGCGCCGCCCGACAGCTTGCGGCAGGCGCCGTTGTTGTTGCACATCTCCACCGCGCCCTGGAAACCGCCGGCAGCGCCCGGCCAGCCGGACCAGTCAAGTGCCGTATCGAACTCCTGCACCTTGTAGTCCGGCTTGAAGCGGAACAGCGAGCGGTCGTCCATCTTCGGCGCATCGACCACCTTGCCCGGGTTGAACACGCCTGACGGGTCGAAGGCGCGCTTTACCTGCCGGAAACTGTCCATCATGCGCGCGCCGAACATCAGCTCGTTGAACTCGGACCGGATGATGCCGTCGCCATGTTCGCCGGAGTGCGAGCCCTTGTATTGGCGCACCAGTTCGAAGGCCTCTTCGGCGATGGCGCGCAGCTTCTTCACGTCGGTATCGAGCTTGAGGTTGAGGACAGGTCGCACGTGCAGGCAACCCACCGAGGCATGCGCATACCAGGTGCCGCGGGTGCCATGCTTTTCGAAGACTTCCGTCAGGCCTGCCGTATAGGCGGCAAGGTCCTTCAGCTCCACCGCGCAATCTTCCACCACCGAGACGGGCTTACCTTCGGCGCGCATGGACATCATGATGTTGAGGCCGGACTTGCGCACCTCTGCCAGGTCTGCCTGCAGCTTCGGGTCGTTGACCTCAACCACGCCGCCGAAGTGTTTGCCCGACCGCGACCAGTCGAAGCCGAGATCGCCGAGCACCTCGTGCAGCCGCTTCAGGCGGGAAAGGTTCTCGTCCCAGTCGTCCTCCGCAAAGTCCACCAGCAGCAGCGCGTCGGGCTCGCCGCGCACCACCTTCTCGATGGTGGGGCGGAAAATGGCGATGTCGCGGGCCAGTTCGATCATGGTGCGGTCGACCAGTTCCACCGCCACCGGATCCAGCTTGACGATATGCTGGGCGGCATCCATCGCCGCGTGGAAGGTGGGGAAGTGGCACACGCCCATCGCCTTGCTGGCCGGCAGCGGCGACAGCTTCAGCCGCAGCCGGTTCGACCAGGCGAGCGTGCCTTCCGAGCCGACCAGCAGGGACGACAGGTTGATCGCCTTGCCGTTCGGCACCAGCGCATCGATGTTGTAGCCGCCCACACGGCGCATCACCTTCGGGAAGCGCGCAGCGATCTCGTCCGCTTCGCGCTCGCCCAGCTTCAGCAGGTCATCGACAAAGCCCGGCAGTTTCGCGCCCTGCTCCAGCGGCCGAACGTCGCGTCCGTGCCGTCGGCCAGAACGGCGTCGATGGCCAGCACGTTGTCGCGCATCATGCCATAGCGGATCGAGCGGCCGCCGCAAGAGTTGTTGCCGGCCATGCCGCCGATGGTGGCGCGCGAGGCAGTGGACACGTCCACCGGGAACCACAATCCGTGTGGCTTCAACTGCCGGTTCAGTTCGTCCAGCACGATGCCCGGCTCGACCAGGCAGGTGCGGCCTTCCACGTCCAGCTCCAGCAACCGGTTGAGATGTTTCGTGGTGTCGATGACGATCGAGTCATTCACCGTCTGGCCGCACTGCGAGGTGCCGCCGCCACGCGGCAGTACTGTGACGCCTTCATCGCGCGCGATGGCGATGACATTCCTGACGTCTTCCGCAGTCTGCGGCACGACCACGGCGCGCGGCATCATCTGGTAAATGGAGGCGTCGGTGGCGTAGCGCCCGCGCGAGAACACGTCGTCCATCACGGCGCCGCGCACACTGCCTCTCAATCGGCGGGAAAGACTGGACAATGCAACGCTCGACACCGGAATCGCCTTGACATAATTTTGAATGCAAAATTAAGTAGCCGCAAAACGGGGTCCGGGCAAGAGCGTGACTGGCGCTGTTCCACCGCCCCAGACAAGACTGGAAGGACGTCACACATGCACCAGGCAGGCCGCCATTTCCTGCAGATTCCGGGTCCGTCCAACGTGCCGGACCGGATCCTGCGCGCGATGGATTATCCGACCATCGACCATCGCGGGCCGAAGTTCGGCAAGATCGGCGCCAAGTGCCTCGACGGCATGAAGACGATCTTCAAGACCAAAAGCCACGTCATCATCTACCCGGCGTCGGGCACCGGCGCGTGGGAGGCCGCACTGGTCAACACGCTGTCGCCAGGCGACAAGATCCTGATGTGCGAGACCGGCCATTTCGCCTCGCTGTGGTGCAAGCTTGCCCGCCGGCTGGGGCTGGAACCAATCCTCATCGAGACCGACTGGCGGCGCGGCGCACTGCCCGACAAGATCGGCGAGGCGCTCGATGCCGACAAGAACCACAAGATCAAGGCGGTTTGCGTCGTCCACAACGAAACCTCGACGGGTGCGACCTCGCGCATCAACGACGTGCGCAAGGCGATGGACGCAGCCAGCCATCCCGCACTGCTTGATGGTCGACACCATCTCGTCGCTGGCCTCCATCGACTACCGGCATGACGAGTGGGGCGTGGACGTGACCGTGTCCGGCTCGCAGAAGGGGCTGATGCTGCCGCCGGGCCTGTCGTTCAACGCCATCTCGGAAAAGGCCATCGAGGCCTCGAAGACCGCCACGCTGCCCAGGTCCTACTGGGCCTGGGACGAGATGATGGGGCCGAACCAGACCGGCTACTTCCCCTACACGCCCGCCACCAACCTGCTCTACGGCCTGGCCGAAGCCATCGACATGCTGCACGAGGAAGGCCTCGACAACGTGTTCACCCGCCACAAGCGCCATTCGGAAGCAACCCGGCGCGCGGTGCAGGCGTGGGGGCTGGAAGTGCTGTGCAACGAGCCGCGCGACTATTCGCACGTGCTGACCGCGGTGATGCTGCCCGATGGTCACAATGCCGATGAGTTCCGCGCCACGGTGCTCAAGCATTTCGACATGTCGCTGGGCAACGGGCTGGCAAAACTGGCGGGACGGGTGTTCCGCATCGGTCACCTGGGCGACTTTAACGACCTCATGCTCATGGGTACCCTGTCAGGCGTCGAAATGGGGCTTGCAGTGGCCGGCGTGCCGCACCAGACGGGCGGCGCGCAGCGCGCAATGGATTATCTGAAGGCTTCGGCGGCGGGTGAAAGCAGCGCCGTTGCGGCCGAATAAAGAGTGAAACTGCTTCATATTCTGGGAGGAATATTCATGAAAAACCTTATCAAGGCGCTCGCCTTTTCCGCAGCACTGACCGCCATGGCCACCGCCGCCCAGGCGGAAAAGCTGATCCTCAAGTTCGGCCACGTCGGCAACCCCGGCTCGCTGTTCGCCGCTTCCGCCGAAGAGTTCGCCAAGCGCGCCAACGAAAAGCTCGGCGACAAGGCCGAGGTGCAGGTGTTCGGCTCATCGCAGCTCGGCAATGACCGCGAACTGCTGCAGAAGCTGAAGCTGGGCCAGGTGCAGTTTGCCCTGCCGTCGTCGGTGATGTCGTCGATCTCGCCGGAGTTCGGCGTGTTCGAAATGCCGTACATCATCAAGGACCGGGACCACATGAAGCGGGTCGAGGCCGAGATGGGCGACATGTTCCAGAAGGCCGCGCAGTCGAAGGGCTACCGCATCCTGGCCTACTGGGAAAACGGCTTCCGCCACATCACCAACAACACCCGCCCGATCAACAAGCCGGAAGACCTGGCTGGCCTCAAGCTGCGCACGCCGAAGGGCGAGTGGCGGGTGAAGATGTTCCAGTTGTACGGCGCCAACCCGACGCCGATGGCATTTTCCGACGTGTTCACCGCGCTGCAAACCGGCGTGATGGACGGTCAGGAAAACCCCTATACGCAGATCTGGTCGGCCAAGTTCCAGGAAGTGCAGAAGTACCTGTCGATCACCGGCCACGTCTACACCCCGGCCTATGTGCTGGTGTCGGACCCGGAGTTCGCCAAGCTGCCGGAAGACGTTCAGAAGACGCTGACGGAAGTGGCCCAGGAAACCCAGGCCTTCGTGTACGAGACAGCCGCCAAGATGGACGAAGACCTGCTGGGCAAGCTGAAGGCGGGCGGCATCGAAGTCAACGAGGCCGACAAGGAAGCCTTCATCAAGGCCTCGCAGCCGGTGTATGACGAGTTCGGCGCATCGGTCGAGGGCGGCAAGGAACTCACCGACAAGGTGCTGTCGCTGGGCTCCAGTTCCTGACGTCCCATTTGCCTGCATTTCACAGGGGCAGCCTGCGGGCTGCTCCTGACCTCCCTGATGAGGACTGGCGGCATGGTCTGCCGACGCTAAATGCTGCCGGTCTTCATTGGAGCCACTTCATCACACTCTGCAAAGGGCTTGACCACCCATGACCGGCACCCTGGGCCGCGGGCTTGGCCGCACGCTTGAATGGATCCTGATCACCTTGATGGTGGGGCTGACGACACTGGTCGTCGTTGCCGTCATCTTCCGCAAGTCCGGCGCCTCGCTGTCATTCTACGACGAGGTAGCCTCTGTCATGCTGGCCTGGATCACTTACTACGGAGCCGCCCTTGCCGCGCTGAGGCGCAAGCATATCGGCTTCGACGCCGTACTGATCTCGATTCCGATGCCGGTACGCATGTGGTTCGTTGCACTTGGCGAGGTTCTGGTGATCGCTTTCTTCATCCTGCTGGCGTGGGCCGGGTTCAGGGTACTGGAAGTGCTGGAAGGTGAGAGCCTGGTCAGCCTCACCTGGGTGCCGGTTCAGTTGACCCAATCCGTCATCCCCATTGGTGCGATCCTGTTCATCGTTGCCGAACTGGTAAGCCTGCCGGCCTACTGGCGCCAGATCGCCGCCGGCCAGTCATCAGATCACTAGGAGCGCGCGCGCATGGTTCTCCTCACCATCTTCATCATCCTCGTCGCGCTGATCTGCATCAACGTGCCGATTGCCGTGGCGCTGGCCATTGCCGGCGTCGTCGGCCTGCTGATGACCGAAGGCCCCAATTCGCTGGTTACCGTCGCGCTCGACATGTACGACGGTTCCACCAAGTTCTCGCTGATCGCCATCCCGATGTTCGTGCTGGCCGGCGCCATCATGAACGCGTCCGGCATCACCAAGCGGCTGATCAACTTCATCTCCGCGCTGATCGGCTTCGTACGCGGCGGTCTTGCCATGGTGAATATCGGCGTATCGCTGTTCTTCGCCGAAATCTCGGGCTCGGCGGTGGCGGACGTGGCCGCGATGGGCTCGATCATGATCCCGGAAATGAAGAAGCGCGGCTACACAGCGCCCTTCGCCGCCGCCGTCACGTCGTCCTCGGCGTCGCTTGCCGTCATCATCCCGCCGTCGATCCCGATGATCCTGTACGCCGCCTCGGCGGATACCTCCGTCGAGCAGCTGTTCGTGGCCGGCTTCGTGCCAGGCTTCCTGGGCGGGTTCGGCCTGATGCTGGTGGCCTACATCTTTGCCCGCAAGTACAACTTCCCCGTCGAGGAAGCCTTCAACCTGAAGCGGGTGCGTGAGACCTTCATCGACGCGCTGCCGACCTTCCTGCTGCCGGTCATCATCCTGGGCGGCATCTTCGGCGGTTTCGTTACCGCCACCGAGGCCGCAGGCCTTGCCGTGCTGGTCTCCATTGGCATCGGCGTCTGGTACCGCGAAACCAACCTGAAGGAACTCTACAACGCCATGCTCGACGGCGGCATGCAGACTGCCGTCGTGATGGTGCTGGTGGCAGCCTCGGTCGTTGTCGGCGGCTTCCTGACCCGGGCGCAGGTACCGCAGGAAATCGCTGCCCAGATGCTGGAGTTTACCAGCAACAAGTACGTCATCCTGCTCATTCTCAACATCTTCTTCCTGATCATCGGCTTCTTCCTCCATTCAGCCGCGGCCATCATCCTGGTGGTGCCGATCGTCATCCCGCTGATCGTGCAGGCCGGCATCGATCCCGTCCACTTCGGGCTGGTGGTGACGCTGAACCTGGCCATCGGCCAGCAGACGCCGCCGGTCGCATCGGTGCTGATCACTGCCTGCTCCATTGCCAAGGCCAACATCTGGGACGTGACCCGCGTCAACATCTGGTTCATCCTGGTGCTGCTCACGGTGCTGTTGATGTGCACCTACATTCCGGCCATACCGATGTTCCTCGTCGAGTATTTCTACAGGAGCTAGGCAACCCCAAATGAGTGACACTGAAGACCTTCTCTGGCACCAGCAAGACGGCATCGGCATTATTACGCTCAACCGTCCGCAGGCGCGCAATGCGCTGACCTTCGCCATGTACGCCAAACTGCGCGAGATCTGCGAAAGCGTCGATGCGGACGGGCCTTTGCGCGCCATCGTCATCACCGGGGCCGGTGAGAAGGCATTTGCCGCCGGTACCGACATCTCTGCCTTCCGCGACTTCTCCGTGGCGCAGGACGCGCTGGACTATGAAGCCCGCATAGACATGGTGCTGGGTGCGCTCGAAGCCGTGCCGGTGCCGACCATTGCGGCCATTGCCGGCGCCTGCACCGGCGGCGGCGCCGCCATCGCCGCCACCTGCGACCTGCGCATCGGCGCCCGTGACATGCGCTTCGGCTTCCCGATCGCGCGCACCCTGGGCAACTGCCTGTCGAACACCAACCTGGCCCGGCTGTCGGCCATCATCGGGCCGCACCGGGTGAAGGATATCCTGTTCACCGCGCGGCTGATCGAGGCCAACGAGGCGTTGGCGCTGGGGCTGGTGTCGGAGCTGCACGACGACAAGGAAGCCGTATACGTGCGGGCGCTGCAGATAGCCGAAACGCTCAAAGGTCATGCACCGCTGACCATGCGCGCCACCAAGGAGGCGCTGCGGCGGCTGCGCGTCGGCGAGCGCGACAATGACAAGGACCTGATCGTCCAGTGCTACATGTCGGAGGACTTCCGCGAAGGCATGGAGGCGTTCCTCGCCAAGCGCACGCCGGACTGGAAGGGGCGCTAGCACCCCATGAGCAGCGTCCCCAACACCGGCCCGCTGAAGCGGCATGAAGGTGATCGAGCTCGCCCACATCATGGCAGGCCCCGTTGCCGGGCTGATGCTGGCCGACATGGGGGCGGACGTGATCAAGGTGGAGCGTCCGAACGGCGACGATACCCGCCGCTTCCTGCCGCCCGACATCAACGGCGAATCCGCCGCCTTCATGATGATGAACCGCAACAAGCGCGGCATCAAACTCGACCTCAAGACGCAGGCCGGAAAGCGCGCGCTCATCCGCCTCATCGAGCAGGCCGACTGCCTGATCGAGAACTACCGACATGACACCATGGAAAAGATGGGGCTGGGCTACGAGGAACTGAAGAAGATCAACCCCGGCCTGATCTATTGCGAGATCTCGGGGTTCGGGCGCACCGGCCCGTACGCTGAGCGCGGCGGCTTCGACCTGATCGCGCAGGGCATGTCGGGACTGATGTCGATCACCGGCGAGGGACCGGGCCGGCCACCGGTGAAGGTCGGCGCGCCGGTGACCGACATCACCGCCGGCATCCTCGGGGCCATGGGCTGCGCAGCGGCCTATGCCCACAAGCTGAAGACCGGCGAGGGCCAGCGGGTCGATACCTCGCTGTTCGAGGCGGGCATCACCCACACCTACTGGCAGTCGGCGATCTGCTTCGCCACCGGCGTCGCACCGGGGCCGATGGGCTCGGCGCACCCGCTCAACGCGCCCTACGAGGCTTTCCAGACCGAGGACGGCTGGCTCAACCTGGGTGCGGCCAACCAGACCAACTGGGAGCGCATGCTCAAGGTCATCGGGGCTGAACAGCTGACACAGGACCCGCGCTTCGAGACCAACCGCACCCGCATGCAGAACCGGCAGGCGCTGGCCGATGCGCTGGCGCCCTACTTCGCGCCCCAGCCCACGCAGTACTGGCTGGACCGGCTGGAGGCCGCGGGCGTTCCGGCCGGACCGGTGCTGTCCATCGACGAGATGCACACCGATCCGCAGACGCTGGCGCGCGACATGGCACCCGAGCTGGAACACCCGGTGGCGGGCAAGGTCCGCACCATCGGCGCGCCGGTCAAGTTCCACTCCACGCCCGGTGGCGTGAAGCGGCCCGCGCCCACGCTGGGCCAGCACACGCAGGAGGTGCTGCGCGAGGCTGGTTTCTCGGCGGCAGAGATCGGCGAAATCACCGGCGGCTGATCAGTTGGCACCAAATCCTCTTGCGACTGGCGCTAGCGGATGCGGCGGCGGTTGGCGCTATGCTAGGTTCAATCCCTGAACGCTTGCATGGAGAGCCCTGCCCATGAACCTCGCCCGCTTTCCCCGGGTCCGCTTTGCCCATCTGCCAACGCCGCTTGAGCACATGCCGCGCCTGTCGGCTGAACTCGGCGGACCCGAGATCTGGATCAAGCGCGACGACTGCACCGGCATGTCCACCGGCGGCAACAAGACCCGCAAGCTCGAATGGCTGATGGCGGAGGCCAAGGACCAGGGCGCCGACATCGTGCTGACGCAGGGCGCAACCCAGTCCAACCACGCCCGCCAGACCGCTGCGTTCGCGGCGCGCATGGGGATGGACTGCCACATCCTGCTGGAAGACCGCACCAAGAAGACCGATCACGACTACAACGACAGCGGCAACGTATTCCTCGACCACCTGCACGGGGCAAGCGTCGAGCATTGCGCCGAGAACCCGGACATGAACGGCGAGATGGAGAAGGTGGCGGAGAAATTCCGCGCGCAAGGGCGCAACGCCTATACCATCCCCGGCGGCGGCTCCAACCCGACCGGCGCGCTGGGCTATGTCAACTGCGCCATGGAGCTGATCAACCAGGCCAACGACATGGGCCTGAAGATCGATCACCTGGTTCACGCCACCGGCTCGGCTGGTACGCAGGCGGGGCTCATCGCCGGGCTCAAGGGCATCAATGCCGGGGTGCCGCTGCTCGGCATCGGGGTGCGCGCGCCCAAGCCGAAGCAGGAAGAGAACGTGTTCAACCTGGCCGTGAAGACCTGCGACAAGCTCGGCATCCCAGGTGCCGTCAAGCGCGAGGACGTGGTGGCCAACTGCGATTATGTGGGCCAGGGCTATGGCTTTCCCGCACCCGACACCATCGAGGCGATCAAGCTGCTGGCGCGCACCGAGGCGATCCTGCTCGACCCCGTCTACTCGGGCAAAGGCATGGCCGGCCTCATCGACCTCATCCGCAAGGGCTTCTTCAAGAAGGGCGAGAATGTCGTTTTCCTGCACACCGGCGGCGCGGTCGGTCTGTTCGGCTACCTGAACGACTTCGACTTTTCCGGCGCTGCCTCGAAAAAGAAGGCTGCCTGACAGGGGCAAGGTGCATCATGGCCGAGGTGTTCAAGGGCAGCTTTACACAGCAGGAGGCAATCCCCGCCGAGGCGATTGCCGCCGCCGTCGAGGTCATGCAATCAGGCCGGCTGCACCGTTACAACACCGCCCCCGGCGAGACCGCCCAGACCGCGCTGCTGGAGCAGGAGTTCGCCACGTGGCTAGGTGCGCCCTATTGCCTTGCCGTCACCTCCGGCGGCTATGCGCTGACCACCGCACTTCGCGCCTTTGGCCTCAGGCCCGGCGAGCCGGTGCTGACCAACGGCTTCACACTGGCGCCGGTGCCCGGCGCCATTGCCGGGGCAGGCGGACGGCCGGTTCTGGTGGAGGTGACCGACGACCTGGTCATCGACCTCAATGACCTGGAGGCCAAGATCGCCTCGTCGGGCGCGCGGGTGCTGATGCTGTCGCACATGCGCGGCCACATCGTCGACATGGATGCGCTGATGGGCATCTGCAACGAGGCCGGGGTGGCGGTGATCGAGGATTGCGCCCACACGATGGGAGCCGCATGGAACGGCGTGAAGTCGGGCCGGCACGGGCTTGCCGCGTGCTATTCCACCCAGACCTACAAGCACATGAACTCGGGCGAAGGCGGCTTCCTCGTCTCGGCCGATGCAGACCTGATGGCGCGCGCCACCATCCTGTCCGGCTCGTACATGCTGTACGGCCGCCACATTGCAGCGCCGCCGGAAGAGGCATTCAGAAAGGTGCGGCTGGAAACACCCAACTGCTCGGGCCGCATGGACAACCTGCGCGCCGCCATCCTGCGCCCGCAACTGAAATTGCTGGACGAGAACTGCGCCCGCTGGAATGAGCGATACGAGGCTGTGGCCCTGGAGCTTGCCAACGTGCCGGGCATCCGCCTGCCACAACGCCCGGCGCAAGAGCAATTCGTGGCCTCGTCGATCCAGTTCAACCTGCCCGGCGCGAGCCAGGCGCAGATTGCGGCCTTCCTGAAAGCCACCGCCACCCGCGGCGTCGAACTGAAGTGGTTTGGCGCGGACGAGCCGATCGCCTTCACCTCGCGCCACAACTCGTGGGCCTATGCGGGCCGCCAGCACCTGCCGCAGACGGACCGGGTTCTGTCGACGCTGATGGACATGCGCCTGCCGCTGACCTTCTCGCTGCAGGATTGCAAGCTGATCGGCCAGATCATCCGCGAGTGCGCCATGGCGCTCAACGCCGGGGCCGCCGAATGAGCGTGGACGGGCACAAGGTGGTCGGCATCATCGGCGGCATGGGGCCAGAAGCCACCGTCGACCTGATGCGCCGGGTCATTGCCGCCACGCCGGCAAACGATGACGGCGACCACGTTCACCTCATCGCCGACAACAACCCGAAGGTTCCATCGCGCATTGCAGCACTCATCGAAGGCCGCGCCGATGTGAACCCCTCCCCCGCCATCGTGGCCATGGGCCAGCGGCTCGAAGCCGCCGGCGCCGATGCGCTGGTGATCGCCTGCAACACCGCCCACTGGTATGCACCCGAGGTGCGCGCCGCCACCTCGGTGCCGCTGCTGGACATGATCGCCATGACCGCCGGCGCGCTGGCTGCGCGCGCCACCACGCACAAGCGCGTGGGGCTGCTGGCTTCAACGGCAGTGCACAATATCGGGCTGTATGAGAAGGCGCTGGCAGCACGCGGGCTGGAAACAGTTTCGCCGCAGGATCAGGCACGGCTCATGGACATCATCAAGGCGGTGAAGCGCGGCGATACCGGCGAGGCGGTGCGAGCGGACTATTCCGCAATTGCCGGCAATCTCGCCGCAGACCGGGTGGATGTGCTGGCCGTTGCCTGCACCGAACTGTCGGTGCTGGCCGGCGCGCTGGATCCGGAGCTTCCGGTGGTCGATGCACTGGATGTGCTCACTGCCGCCATCATCGACTTCGCGACACACTGACAAGACAACCCCATCCGTCACAGGGAGAACAGCCCCATGTCCATCACCTACCTCAAGAAAGCCGACAAGACCTCCGCCACCGGCGAGCAGGACGTGCGCGACATCGTCATGAACATGCTGGGCGAGCTGGAACGCGGCGGCGATGCGCGCGCCGAGCAGTATGCCCGCGAGCTGGACAAGTGGACCGGCGACATCGTTGTCACCGATGAGACCCGCGAGCGGGCAGCGGCCATGGTGCCGCAGAAGCTGAAGGATGACATCCGCTTCGCCCATGACAATGTGCGCCGCTTCGCAGAAGTGCAGCGCGCCTCCATCCAGGACACCGAGACCGAAATCTTGCCGGGCCTCATCGCCGGTCACCGCAACATTCCGCTGCAGACGGCCGGCTGCTACGTGCCGGGCGGACGTTATGCCCACATCGCCTCGGCCATCATGACCGCCACCACGGCAAAGGCTGCCGGCGTCGACAACGTCATCGCCTGCTCGCCGCCGCGTGGCGAGACCGGCGCCCATCCGGCGGTGATCTTTGCGCTCGACGTGTGCGGGGCAGACACCATCCTCAACCTGGGCGGGGTGCAGGGTATCGGGGCGCTGGCGTTTGGCCTGTTCACCGGCAAGCCGGCCGACATTCTCGTCGGCCCCGGCAACCAGTTCGTCGCCGAGGCCAAGCGGCTGCTGTACGGACGCGTCTCCATCGACATGTTCGCCGGGCCCACCGAAAGCGCCGTCATCGCCGATGCCACCGCCGATCCGGAGATCGTCGCGACCGACCTCGTCGGCCAGGCCGAGCATGGCTACAACTCGCCTGTCTGGCTGATCTCCACCGACCGGGCGGTGGCGGAGAAGGTGCTGGAAATCGTGCCGGACATGATCAACAGCCTGCCCGACCCCAACCGGCAATCCGCCACGGACGCCTGGCGCGACTATGCCGAGGTGGTGGTGTGTGACACCCGCGAAGAGGCCGTGAAGGTGTCGGACGGCTATGCCTCCGAGCACCTGCAGGTGATGGCCAAGGACCTCGACTGGTGGCACGACAACCTGCGCAACTACGGTTCGCTGTTCCTCGGCGAAGAGACCAACGTGTCGTTCGGCGACAAGGTGTCAGGCCCCAACCACGTGCTGCCGACCAAGCAGGCGGCGCGCTATACGGGCGGGCTGTACGTGGGCAAGTTCCTCAAGACCGTAACCTGGCAGCGCATGACGCGCGAGGCCAACAAGGCCATTGGCCCGGCGTGCGCGCGCATCTCGCGGCTGGAAGGCATGGAAGCCCATGCGCGCTCCGCCGACATCCGGCTGGCCAAGTGGTTCCCGGACACCAACTTCGACCTGTCGGCAGAGGACTGACGCTCATGGCGCTGAAACGCTTCGCGATGGAGTTTGGCATGGGCACGGACCTGCAGGGGGCCGACTATACCAAGGCTGCCGTGCGCGCACTGCAAGACGCGCTGTGGCACAACTCGCTGACCATGGCGCCGGCCTTCGGTTTCCCGCGCGAGGCGATGCAGGTGGAGGTGCTGATCGGCGTGGCGCGGCCCGAACTGGTGGACAAGGCGGCGGTGGCGGCGGTGCTGCCATACGGCACGGCGACGGTCACCGTGGAGGAAGGCGGGCTGGACATTGCCAAGGATGACGGTTCGCTGACCGTCATGGCCAATGCCGCGGCAGTGGTCTATTTCGACGTCGAGGATACGGAGGCTGCCACCCATGGCTGACCAGCGGCTGATCCTCGAGATGGGCACCGGCAACGACCTATATGGCGGCGACTACACCAAGGCCGCCATCCGCGCGGTGCACGACGCCATGCGCCATTCCTCGCTGTCGCTGTACTGGTCGCTGGGGCTCGACCCGGCGCAGATGCGCGTCAACATCACCATCGGCGTGCAGCAGCCGGACCAAGTGGACACAGCGGAAGTGGCGAAGCAGATGCCATACGGCCAGATCAGCGTGAAAGCGGTGAAGGGCGGGCTCGACGTGCCGAATGCCGCACGCGGCGACAGGACCGTCATTGCCGCTGCGGCCATCGAGGCGCGCTACGACATTCCGCAAGGCCGCTTCAGGCTGGCAGGCGGCTGAACCCGTCCGGCCGCCCAAACGGACGGCGCCCGGCCACACCGTTGCCGGCAAACCGGGCGCACAGGAGAATGAAAGCAGCAAAGCCCACCATCCTCCGGGGGGAAGTAACTCAGTTTTTCGGTGCGCGGAACTTTTCGTGGCAGGCCTTGCAGCCGCCGCCGACGCCACCCATGGCACCCTTGACCGCATCGAGGCCGTTGCCGGCGACTTCCGCCATCTGGGCAGCTGCTTCGCGCATCGCCTTTGCTTTATCACCCACGTCCGAGCCATCGGCCCAGATATCGGCTTTGGCCCAAGTCTTGCCGGCCATGCCCTCGTCATCCATCGATGAACCCTTGGGCCACATGGCCATGCCGTTCATGGAAGTGGCCTTCACCAGGTTGTCGGCGGATGCCTTGGCCAGGTCGGCATTGTATTCGGCCTCGCCCTTCACCATGGCGCCAAGCTGGCCGAGATTGAAGGCATAAACCTGCATAAGCGCCTGGCGCGCCTTGGCAGCCTGCTCTTCCGGCTCGCCGGAGATGGCGGCATTGGCGGACGCCAGAAGGGCGATACCTGCAGCAGCGGCGACGATCAGCTTTCTGTACATGGGGTTTGCTCCGTTGCGTGATGACCTGAAACTTCGCTTGCAAGACTAAGCTTTGCGCCTACGATCAGTAAGATGAAAATTCTGCAAGGAAGGTGTGCGCAGATGCACAGGCTGGACTGGAGCGACCTGCAATACATCCTCGCTGTGGCGAGTAATGGCTCGCTGGCTGCTGCGGCCCGGGCGCTGGGCGTCAATCACTCCACCGTGCAGCGGCGCATCGCCTCGTTCGAGGCCTTGCACGAGGTGACAGTGTTCGACCGTCGCCCGGATGGCTACAAGCTCACCATCGAGGGCCAGCAGTTGCTGGAGACGGCGCGCGAAGTTGAGCAGGCCGTTTGGGGCCTGGAACGCAAGATTGCCGGCAAGAACCTGAGGCTCGAAGGCACCATCAGGCTGACCACCACCGACACGTTGCTGCACACCATCGTGGGCCGCCAGTTGAAACGGTTCCTGGAGCGCTACCCCGACATCACGCTTGCCACCTCGGCAACCAACTCGATCGTCTCGATCACCCGGCGCGATGCCGACGTGGCGATCCGGCCCGCCCCGTCGATTGCCGAAGGTCTGGCCGGGCGCAACGCGGCGACATTCCGCTTCCACGCCTATGCGTCACCCCGGTACCTGGCTGATCATGCGGGCGAGCCGCCGGAGTATCTCGACTGGCTATCCCCTGACCAGACGCTGGCCGCCTCGACGCCGGGGCGATGGATGCGGCGGCACATGGGCCGGGCGCGCATCGTCATGACCTGCGACAGCATCATGGCGATGGCGACGGCAGCCGGCTATGGTCTCGGCGTGGCGCTGCTGCCGTCGTATGTCGGTGATGACCGCAATGATCTCGTTCGTCTCGACGTGGACACGAGCGAGGCAACCAACTCGTTATGGGTGCTGACCCACCCGGACCTGGCCAATGCCGCACGCATCCACACCTTCATGGACTTCATGGCCGAGGCGCTGGCAGAAGAGATCGAACGACCCGGCGAGTGATCAAATTTCGACGTAACGCATGACGAATTTGCGACAGAATTGATGTGCGACTCATGACAATCATCGGCGTGTTCCGGTTCGCGGCAACTCGCGCAACCGGTGGCAATCGTTGAAGAAGGACACGACACTATGGCCAAGAAGCCAGCCGCCAAACCCGCCGCCAAGCCTGCTGCCAAGCCCAAGGGCAAATAATCAGGCCGTCCACATTTTCACTTCATCGACTGAAGACACCCGGCAACGCTCTGTTGGCCGGGTGTTTTTCATCCAGGCGCAGCTTTCAAGCGGCCAGCGCCAGGCCCCAGGCCGCGGCAATCACCGCGCCGGCCAGCTTCAGCGCATTCATCTGGCGCGCATCATCATCGAACCAGGCGTGATCCTTGCGTGACAACAGCCAGCCCCCGGCAACGCCTGAGGCAAAGCCCAGCACGTGGGCGCCATAATCGACATTGCCTTGCCCGAAGCCGAGGAAGGCCATCAGCATCAGCCCGCCGCCCAGCGGCGCCCAGTACCTGAGCGAAACTTTCGGCGGGCGCCATTGATGGCGCAGGGCCGCCAGCAGGCCGATGGCGGCGAACACTGCCGTGGAGGCGCCGATGGAGGTGTGCGCCGGCGACTGCCACAGGGCATTAGCGAAGTTGCCTGCCGCACCCGCCAGCACCACCGACGCCCACGCCATGCCGCTGCCGATTTCCTTGGACAGGAGCCACACGAAAACGATGCCGAAGGCGATGTTCGAGGCGAGGTGGGCCAGGTCGAGATGCAGCGTCAGCGCCGTCACGATGCGCCACAGTTCAAGCTGCGAGGTGACGTGGTGGGCGACCATGGCGCCTTCCGCGGCCCAGTTGATACCGAAGGCCTCGCGCCGGGCGGCGCCGAAGAAGAACAGCAGAATGGCGGCGTAAGCCATTGCGGTGTTCGAGAATGACAGGGTGAACACCTCGCGGCGCGCCGGCGGCTTGCGCGAGCCGGTGCCGTTCTCCTCGTCGTACTGGTCAAGTTCCCAGGCGGCGCGCAGTTCGTGCTCCGGGTCCACGTAGATGGCGTAGCCGCCTTGCTCGTGCGCCATCATGGCGCGCAGGCCCACCGCCACCAGCGTCAGGCTCCAGGCGCGCGCCAGGTCCTTGTCCGTGGTAAAGCGGATGCGGACGGGTTTGCCGGTTGCGGTGTCGTTCAAGCGGGAGATGCCTTCCTGTTCACGGCGATCGGTCCTATATGGGGGCAAGCTTCACGCCCCGCAAATGGAACCTTTGATGACCAACGCCGATACCGAAGACGAGCTGGCCGACGCCTACAACACGGCCCTTGAGCATGAAAAGGCCGGGCGGCTCGACGAGGCGGAGGAGGCCTACCGGCGGGTGCTGGCGCTCGACCCCGAAGACCATGGCGGGGCGGCCGTGCGGCTTGCCGCCATGGGCCGCGGCGCAGTGCCGGTGCGTGCGCCGGAAGCCTATGTGGAGACGCTGTTCGACCAGCATGCGGATGCGTTCGAGCACATCCTGGTGGATCAGCTGGGCTATCACGTACCGCTCATTCTCAACGAGGCGCTCAAAGAGCACGCGCCGGGACCTTACGCTCGCATGCTTGACCTTGGCTGCGGCACCGGGCTTGCCGGCGTGGCGCTTTCAGGCGTCACCCATCACCGTACCGGCATCGACCTGTCGGCCAACATGATCGACATTGCCGGCGAGAGCGAGCTCTATGACGAGCTGTACGTGGGCGATGCGGTGGCCTTCGTCGAGGAGATCGAGGACGAGGCGCCGTGGGACCTGATCGTGGCGACCGACGTGCTGCCCTATCTGGGCGACGTTCAGGCGCTGTTTGCCGGCGTCAGGCGGGTCAGCGCGCCGGGTGCCGTATTCGCGTTCTCGACCGAACGGCAGGAGGGCGAAGCGGCGCGCTACGTGGTCGGTCCGCATCAACGGTTTCATCACGCCCTGCATTACCTTGAACGCGAGCTTGCTTCTGCCGGATTCCGGGTGCTGCACATTCAGGAGATCACCGTGCGCCACGAGGAAGGCAAGCCGCAGCCCGGACACTTGCTGATTGCCCGCGTTGCCTGAAAAGGCGGCAATTCGGCGCGGGTCTTCAATCTGTCGTTGATTGCGGCGTTTGGCTGATTGACCACGCCCGCCCGCAGCCTAATGTAGCCGCCGGTGTCAAAATCCTCACGAGGGAGTTGAGTGATGGTGAAGTTCGACAGGCGCAGTTTTGTAAAAGCGACCGGGGCCACCGCCCTGGCCATGCCGTTCATCGGCACGAAGGCCTTTGCCGCCGACCCGCTCAAGGTCGGGTTCGTCTATGTCGGGCCGGTGGGAGACCACGGCTGGACCTATGCCCACGACCAGGGCCGCAAGATGCTCGAAGCAGAGCTTGGTGACAAGGTGCAGACCTCGTTCGTCGAGAGCGTCAAGGAAGGCCCTGATGCCGAGCGCGTCATCCGGCAGCTGGCGGACGAAGGCAACAAGCTGATCTTCACCACCTCGTTCGGTTTCATGGACCCCACGCTCAAGGCGGCAAAGCGCTATCCGGACGTGAAGTTCGAACACGCGACCGGCTACAAGATGGCCGACAACGTGTCGATCTACAATGCCCGCTTCTATGAGGGCCGCGCCGTCATCGGCACCATTGCCGGCATGATGTCCAAGACCGGCACCGCCGGCTACATCGCCTCGATCCCGATCCCGGAAGTGGTGATGGGCATCAACGCCTTCACGCTTGCCGCGCAGAAGATCAACCCCGAGTTCAAGACCAAGGTCCTGTGGGTCAACTCCTGGTACGACCCGCCGAAGGAAGGTGATGCGGCCAAGGCGCTGATGGACCAGGGCTGCGATATCATCACCCAGCACACCGACTCGCCCGCCGCCCTGCAGGCCGCTGAAGAGCGCGGCGTCTATGCCTTCGGCCAGGCGTCGGACATGTCGAAGTTCGCCCCCAAGGCGCACCTCACCGCAATCCTCGACAACTGGGGGCCCTATTACGTCAAGCGCGCCAAGGAAGTGATCGACGGCAGCTGGAAGTCCGAAAGCTTCTGGGGAGGCTTCAAGGAAGGTGAAGTGGCCATGTCGCCCTACAACGAGGCCATGCCGGCCGAGGTGAAGGACGCCGCCGAGAAGGTGCGGATGGGTATCATGGACGGCTCGCTGCATCCGTTCACCGGCCCGATCAAGGACCAGAAGGGCGAGATGAAGTACGCCGATGGCGCCAAGGCCACCGACGAGGAAATGCTGAAGATGGACTGGTACGTCGAAGGCGTGCAGTCGTAGGCCGCAGCCTCCCCTCCCCCCTGTGGGGAGGGGCCGGGGGTGGGGGGCAATGAGCACCTTCAGCAACAGGCCATTTACCCCACCCTTGATACCTCCCCATCAAGGGGAGGGAAACGCACGCAGCAACCGCCGGGCTGTAACTACCCCACCAGGCCGCCATCCTCGCGGGTGACGGCGACGATCGCCGAGCGCGGCACGCTGTTGCCGCCTTCCGGCCAGTGGCTGTTGCCCTTCTCGCCCGGGTGCTGGATGCCGACGAACATGGTGCGGCGGTCCGTGCTCCAGGCAAGACCGGTGATCTCGCACTCATTCGGCCCGACCATGAAACGGCGGATCTCGCCGGTGACCGGATCAGCGGCGAGCATCTGGTTGTTGCCGTGGCCGGCAAAGTCGCCATCGTTCGAGTAGTTGCCGTCGGTCTGGATCCACAGCAGGCCATTGCTGTCAAAGCGCAAGCCGTCGGGCGGTTTGAACATGTTGTCCTTGTTCAGGTTGGCCGAACCGGCCTTGTCGTCCTGGTGGACGGCCGGGTTGCCGGCCAGCACGAACAGGTCCCAAGCAAAGCCCCTCGCCGCGTGGTCGCCATTGTCGGGACGCCAGCGCACGATCTGGCCGTACTTGTTTTCCGCGCGCGGATTTGGACCTGCCGCCGGCGTGGCGTCACCGCCGGCATTGGGCTTGACGCAGCGGTCCTTGTTGTTGGTCAGCGCACAGTAGAGTTCCGGCGCGTTCGGGTTGGCGGCTACCCATTCAGGACGGTCCATGGTGGTAGCGCCCACCTTCGAGCCGGCTTGGCGGGTGTGGATGCAGAATTCCGCAAGGCTCATGCCGGTGGTTTCAGGCGTCAGGTCGAGCCATTCACCCTTGCCGTCCTCGTTGAACTTCGCCACCGACAGCGTGCCTTCCTCCAGCAGCTTCGAGGTATCGGCGCCCGGCGCGTACACGCCGGCCGACACGAACCGGTAGATGAACTCGGCCGCCTCGTCGTCGCCCATGTACACCACCACACGGCCATCATTGTTGACCACCACCTCGGCGTTCTCGTGCTTGAGGCGGCCAAGCGCGGTCAGCTTGCGCGGGGTGGAGGACGGGTCACGCGGGTCTATCTCGACCACGTAGCCGGCCCGGTTCGGTTCGTTGGGGTTCTTCGACACGTCGAAGCGCTCGTCGATCTTCGCCCAGCCATAGCCCCAGTCCTTCGCCGAAACGCCGTAGCGCTTCAGTTCCGGCGAGACCTCGTGCTTTTCGTCGGCGGCGGAGAAGTAGCCGTTGAAGTTCTCCTCGCAGGTGAGGAACGTGCCCCACGGCGTGGTGCCGGAACCGCAATTGTTCCAGGTGCCCTTGACCTTCATGCCGGAGGGGTCGGCAGCGGTCTTGACCAGGTCATGACCGGCGGCCGGGCCGGTCAGCACCATTTCGGTCGTCCGGGGTGATGCGGCGGTTGAACGGGCTGTCCTTGACCAGCGACCAGCCGCTCTGCGCCGTGGGCCAACTTCCATGACCGTCACGCCGTGGGCCATCTTGCCCTTGGCAATGTCGATCGTCGCTGGCCGGCTTCTTGTCCGGGTTGTTGCCCCACAGGATGTCGCGGTTGGTGTATTCGTTGTTGACGGCCAGCAGCGTACGGCCCTCGTGGCTGAACACTTCCATGCCGTCCAGGTTGTCGCCGAAGGCCTGCGCCTGGCTGGTGGCAGTGCCGCGGGTTGCATGGTCGAAGCCGGGTGCGCCGGAAAACAGCGGGTCACCCCAGCTCAGCATCACCCGCGCCTTGTAACCGGCCGGCACCGTCACCGCGTCGTCGCTGTTGGCGGGAATCGCCTCGAACGCAAAGCGGTTGGCGGCCGCCATGGCCGGACGCGAAACGCTCGCGAGGGCTGCTACGCTGCCAAAAGCCAGTACGCCGCCGAGAAAGCCGCGGCGGCTGATGGCGGCCTCGACAACGCGGTCGAAATCGCACTCTTCGGGGCGTGGGTTGACGATCTCGTCAAACTGGTCAAATGACAGGCTGTCTTCGTGCTGCCGCAGCATTGCAGGAACTCCCTTTGATTGATCTGGAAGTTCGCGCTTACAGCCGGTTTTTTGCACTGCCGTAACAACCCGATGAAGGTTCGGTGATGCCGGCGACCTATTCCGCCGCAACCGGCTGCGCTTCGCCACCATCATCATCGTCATTGCGCTTCGGGGTCTTGCTGCGGCGGCCAGCCGGCACCGCGGCGGCGCCTGCAACGGCGGGCACCGGCTCGGCAATGGCGGCAACGGCCTTTTCGCGCGGCGCCAGTTCCTCGGCCAGCTTCTTCTCGATGAAGCCGCGGGGCCTGGTAAAGCGGGCCATCAGGTCGTACAGCACCGGCGTCAGGAACAGCGTGAGTACGCCGCGAACACCAGCCCGCCGACGATGACCGTGCCGATGGCGATACGGCTCTCCGCCCCGGCGCCGGTTGCCAGCACCAGCGGCACCGCCCCAAGCACGGTTGGACACCACCGTCATGACGATGGGACGCAGGCGCAGCACCGAGGCGTCGATGACGGCGGGCGCACGTCCTGGCCTTCGTCGCGCAACTGGTTGGCGAACTCCACGATCAGGATGCCGTTCTTGGCCATCAGGCCGATGAGCAGGATGATGCCGATCCGCTGAATAGATGTTGAGGGTCAAGCCCGCCGCCCACAGCGAGTCCAGCGCGCCGGCAATGGCGAGCGGCACCGACAGCATGATGATGAAGCGGGTGCATGAAACTCTCGAACTGCGCCGCCAGCACCAGGAAAACGATGAGGATCGCAAAGGCGAAGGTGATCCATATGCCGGAGGAAGCTTCGAGGTACTGTTGCGACTGGCCATCGAAACTCAGCGATGCTGCGGCGGCAGCACTTCGGCTGCCTGCTCGCGGATGAACTCGATCGCCGAGCCCATGGCGTAGCCGTCGTTCAGCGCCGCCGAGACGGTGACGGACGGAAGCCGGTTGAAGCGGCGCAGCGACGGGGCCTCGGTGGTCTCGGTCAGGGTGACAACGCTCGACAGCGGCACCACCGACCGGCCGTCGTCAGTGCGGACAAACAGCGAGGAGAGTCGTCCGGGGTCTGGCGGGCGCTGGCCTCGGCCTGCACGATGACGCGGGTATTCGCGGCCACGGTCGATGTAGCTGGCGATCTCGCGCGAGGCCAGCATGGTCTGACAGCGTCGAGGCGATGGTGCGGCTGGAGATGCCCAGGTCGTCGGCACGCTTGCGGTCGATGGTCAGATGAACTGCGGCTGGTTCTGCTCGAAGTCGATCTCGACGTTGGCGAGGCCCGGGTTCTGTTCGGCGCGCTTGAGCTCCTCGGCCACTTCTGCACGCTGGGGTAATCCGGTCCGCCGACCACCGCCTGCAGCGGGGTGGAGTTGCCGCGCAGGCCCAGCCCGGACGGCACCACCGGGAAGCCGCGCGACCGGTGATGCCGGAGACCATGCCGATCAGCTGCGGCGGGCGTCGATCACCGAGACATCGCGCTCATCCTAGGAAGCGCAGCACGATGAACGAACGGTAGGGCCGGTCGCGGAAACCGGTGAACGTGTAGATGATGTCGATGTCGAGCTTGTCCTGCACCTGAACAGCTTCCTTGCCCAGCTCCGCCACCTGCGCGTGCGGTGAACGACAGCGTCGAACCTTGCGGGCGTTGAGCGGATGAACATCACGCTGCGGTCTTCGTCGGGGTGAGCTTCCTCGGAGATGGCATTGTAGGCAAACCAGCTTGCGCCGGCGAAGCCGAAGCCCAGCGCCACACCACCAGCGGCGAAGCGATGGCCGCCTTCACCGCGCTCCTTGTACCAGCGGTACGCCTTCCGGCATGGTGTGTTCGTCAGCCGCTACGCCTTCGCGGGCCTTGAGAATCTTGGACGCCAGCGCCGGGCAGGCGCTGAGCGCCACGAAGGTGGAAATGACCACGGCGCTGGCCAGCACGAAGCCGAACTCGGTGAACAGCTTGCCGGCCGCGCCTTGCAGGAACGAGATCGGGATGAACACCGACACCAGCGTGATAGAGGTGGCAAGGATGGCGAAGGTCACCTGAACGCGAGCCGCGAACGGCCGCCTGCAACTTGCTTTCGCCCGCAGCAAGGCGGCGTTCGATGTTCTCCAGCATCACGATGGCGTCGTCCACCACAAGGCCAATGGCCAGCAGCAGCGCCAGCAGGGTAAGCACGTTGAGCGAGAAGCCGAGCAGGTAGATCAGCGAGAAACAGCCGATCAGCGCCACCGGAATGGCGACGGCCGGAATGAGCGTCGCCCGCAGCGAGCGCAGGAACAGCAGGATCACCAGCACCACCAGGACCAGCGCAGATTGCCAGCGCCACCACCACTTCCTTGATGGAAGCGGATACGAATACGGCGTCGTCGGAACCGATGAATATCTGCATGCCTTCCGGCAGCTGGTCGTTCCAGCCGGTCAAGCTCGGCCTTGACGGCATTGGAGATGGCAATGGTGTTGGACTGCGACTGGCGCTGCACAGCGATGCCCACGGCAGTGAGGCCGTTGGAGCGCACGATGGTGCTGTCATCCTCCACGCCGCGCTCGAACGCGAGCCACTGCGCCAAGACGTACCGGCACACCGTTCATTTCCTTGACCAGGACGTCGCGGAACTGCTCTGGCGTGGAAAGCCGCGATTCAACCGGCACCGTGAACAGCCGCGTATTGCTCTCGATCTCGCCGGCGGGAAGCTCCACATTGTTCTCGCGCAGCGCCGCCTCGACATTGGCGACGGTGAGGTTTTGGGCAGCCAGCTTGTTGCGGTCGAGCCAGATGCGGATCGCTGCACGGCGCTCGCCATAGACACGCACGTTGGCCACGCCGTCGATGGTGGTGATGCGGTCAACGATGAAGCGTTCAAGATAGTCGGTCACCTCCGCCGGGGTCATGCGGTCTGAATAGACGGCCAGGCGCATCACCGGGTCGGCGTCACTGTCGGACTTCACCACCTGCGGCTCGTCGACCTCGTCGGGCAACTGGTCGCGCACCCGCGCCACAGCGGCGCGCACGTCGCCTGCGGCCTCGTCGATGTCGCGGCCGAGTTCGAACTCGATGGTGGTGGTGGAGCGGCCGCGCTGGCTCGACGAGTTGATGGTCTTCACCCCGGCAATGCCGGCCACGGCACTGTCGATCACCTCGGTGATGTCGGTATCAACGATCTCGGGCGCGGCGCCGGTATAGGTGGTGGTGACGGACACTACGGACGTATCGACGTCGGGCAGTTCGCGCACCGGGAGCGACGAGATCGAAGGCTAGTCCGGCCACCACGATCAGCAGCGACATCACCGCGGCCAGCACCGGCCGGCGGATGGACAGTTCCGAAAGGGTCATTGGGTGACCCTGGAGGGCGGCGCCGGCGCCGGAAGCCGAGGCCTCGGCATTGACCACCTTCACCGCGCCGCCGGGACGGACTTTGGAGGTGCCGGAGAACACCACTTCCTCGCCGGCGCTGACGCCGTCGGTGATCTGCACCCAGCCGGGCTGGCGGCCGCCCGTCTTGACGGTACGCCGTTCGGCCTTGCCGTCATTGACCACGAACACGAAGGCGTCGGGGCCCTCAACCGTCACCGCCTCTTCCGCACCATTACTGCGGCAGTGGCGGGCCAGCTCCAGATTGAGGCGCATGAACATGCCCGGTGCCAGCGCGCCGTCATGATTGGCGATGCGCGCGCGCGCAATGAACGAGCGGCTGACCGGATCGATGGCCGTGCTGATCTCGCTGATGGCGGCCTCGAAGTTGCGCCCGGGCCAGGCGGCGGTGGAGGCAGTGGCGACGAGGCCGGGCCTGCGCAATGGCGAAATACTGTTCCGGCACCGCGAACTCGACCAGCACCGAGGACAGGTCATTGAGGTCTGTCAGCACGTTGTCCTTATCGACCTGGGCGCCGGTATCGACGGTGTGAAAGCCCGGCGTGCCGGCGAAGGGCGCGCGGATGGTGCGGTCGGCGAGACGGCGTTCGGCGCGCGACACCTGGGCCTGGGCGGCGGTGCGGGCGGCTTCGAGTTCTTCCAGCGTGGCCGCCGCCATCACCTGCTACTTGCGAAGGCTCTTGCCGCGCTCAAGTGCCTGGTCCGCCTTGACAAGTTCGGCGCGGGCCTGGGCGAGGTCGGCTTTCTGGATGTCGTCATCGAGGCGGAACAACACGGCGCCCTGCTCGACCCGCTCACCCGCACGATAGGCGATCTCGACCACGTTGCCGTCGGATTGCGCCTTGATTTCAACGGTTTGCACGGCGCGTGCGGAGCCGACGGCCTCGACGGTGCGCACCAGCGTGCGCTCTCCGGCCTTGACGGTCTTGACCGCTGCCGGGCCGCCGCCACTGCGCTGGGGTGCGGCGCCAGCCTGCTGTTCCGGCTGGCTTTCCTGCCACTTGCCATAGCCCGCATAGCCGCCGTAGCCGAGGCCGGCGAGCACAAGCAGAAACAGCATCTGGCGCAAAATCGACATCAAAATTCACCGGAATAACGGAGAGTTCTGAACAATGACGTGAAACGCCGTTAAGTTCCGGCGCAACATCGTCAACATTCCCAGCCTGTCATATACCGCCAACGAGTTCCGCCTCGCCATTACAATTGCGCGCGCCGCACCGATGAAGAAAGCGGCCGCCCCGCGCCAAGGCAGGACGGCCGCTGGTCATCACAAGGGCTAGCTCGATCGATTCAGCGGCTCGACCGCCTCGTCCCAGCCGGAAATGGCCTTCACCTCGAGGAAGTCGTGCAGGCCCCACTCGCCGCCCTCGCGGCCGTTGCCCGACATCTTGTAGCCGCCGAACGGGCTGCCGCCGGGGCGCTGGGCGCCGTTGAGCAGCACCATGCCGGCGCGCAACTGGCGGGCCACCTTCTGGGCGCGGGCCTGGTCGCCCGACTGCACGTAGGCAGCCAGACCATAAGGCGTGTCGTTGGCGATGCCGATGGCTTCTTCCTCGGTGTCGAACGGGATCATCGCCAGCACGGGGCCGAAGATTTCCTCACGCGCGATGGTCATGTCGTTGTTCACGTCGGCGAACACGGTCGGCTTGACATAGTAACCGCGGTTAAGCCCGTCGGGCCGGCCCGTGCCGCCGGCCACCAGCCGCGCGCCCTCGTCGATGCCCTTCTGGATCAGCGCCTGCACCTTGTCGAACTGCATCTGCGAGACGAGCGGCCCGATGTGGTTGCCCTCCTCGGCCGGGTCGCCGACCTTGCAGTTCCTCGCCGTCGCCGGCCTGCGGCAGCCTCGACGGCCTCGTCATAGACCGAGCGCTCGACCAGCATGCGGGTGGGCGCGTTGCACGACTCGCGAGATTGTTGTAGTGCAGCGCGCCGCGCTTCACCGCCTTCTGGATATCGGCATCGGCGAAGACGATGTTGGGCGACTTGCCGCCCAGCTCCAGCGCCACGCGCTTGACCGTGTCGGCGGCGGCCTTCTGCACGGCAACGCCGGCCCGCGTCGAGCCGGTGAACGACATCATGTCGATGTCCGGGTGGCGCGACATGGCCTCGCCCACGGAGGGGCCGTCGCCGTTGACCAGGTTGAACACGCCGGCGGGGAAGCCCGCCTCGTGCATGATCAACAGCATGGCGTTGAGCGGCGCGATCTCGTACGGCTTGAGGATCACCGTGCAGCCCGCCGCCACGGCCGGCACGACCTTCAGGGTGATCTGGTTCATCGGCCAGTTCACCGGGGTGATCAGCCCGCACACGCCGACCGGCTGATAGGCGATGTGCTCGGTGGTGATCTTGTCGTTCAGCGGGCGGTCGAACTCGAACGCCTGGACGGTGCGGATGAAGGCCTTGATGTGCTGCCCCAGCCCGAGGCGGCCTGGGCCTGGGTGGCCAGGGTGATCGGCGCGCCCATCTCCTGCGAGATGGTCCTGGCCATTTCGGCCGTGCGCTTCTCGTAAGCCGCGAGCAGCTTGTCGAGATAGGCGAGGCGCTCTTCCTTGCTGGTGCGGCTCCAGGCGGGGAAGGCCTTCTTGGCGGCGACAACGGCCTTGTTGACGTCGGCCTCGGAGCCCATGGAGATGACGGCGAAGGCGGTCGCTCAGCGGGGTTGATCACCTCCAGCTCGCGCGGGGCCTCGGGCGCGACCCACTTGCCGTCGATGTAGAATTCCGTCTTGCGCAGCATGAAACACCTCTTGTCGCGGTCTTGTGTGCGGGATTTGTCGGTGCGCTACACGTAACCATGGCGAGGGGTGGAGGCAGGGGCGTGCTGCACGTGGCTGCATGGTTCTTCCTGCAATAGGCTGGATGCCGACGGGCTCGCCGAAATGGCGGTTGCCCGCTTTTGACGCTGTGCGGACATTTCCGTGCGACGTGCCCACGATGGCACTGCACCCGAGCCCGTTCGACGCAAATCAACAGGCCAATTGAATGACCATGGCACTAGATGACAGGTTGTTCATCGTGGAAGGCCGTCGTGAAGGCTTACTGGGCAGAGCCAGCATCTGAGCGTTGAAGGACCTGCAGACTTCGTCTGATGGTCTGACTCTGAGCGGAAGAAAACAAACGGCTGACGCAGCACGGCCCCAATGTCTTGCGAACCCATCCGCCAGCCAACCTTCTGGCTGTTCCCAAGCAGGTTCGAACAGTGCCGTTGTCTACTTGCTGATAGCCGCGGCACTGCTTGCCTTCCTGCTGGGTGATCGCCTCGAAGCCGCCGCGATAGCCGCAGTGCTTGCCATCAACGCCATCATCGGCTTTGCCACCGAACTGAGGGCGGTGCGCTCCATGGAGGCGTTGCGCGCCCTTTCAAGCCGGTATGCCGTCGTGCGGCGGGACGGGGATACCTGCGCCGAATACCAGCCGAGGAACTTGTGCCCGGTGATCTTGCAATACTGGATGCAGGCGACGTTCCGGCTGCCGACATGCGCCTGGTTGAGGCATCCAACCTTGCAAGCGACGAATCCTCGTGACTCGGCGAATCCTTGCCGGTCGCGAAGTCAGTCGATCCAGTTGCGCAGGAAGCCATACTTGCCGAGAGATCGTCGATGGTGTTCAAGGGCTGCGCCATCACGCGGCACGGGTGAGGCCATCGTGACGGGCACCGGCATGAACACCGAACTGGGCGCGATCACCAGGCTGGTGGAACAGAGCGAGCCGGAACGCTCCCCGCTCGAACAGCAACTGACGCGGCTCAGCCGTGACCTGATCTGGCTGACGCTGTTCTGGCTGGCCTTGTCGCGGGGATTGGCATTCTCGCGGGACGCGATGTCATGCTCATGATTGAGTTCGGCGTGGCTCGGCCGTGGCGGCCATCCCGGAAGGACTGCCGATCGTCGCGACGCTAGCCCTGGCCAAGGGGGATGCTGGCGCATGGCCCGCAAGAATGCCTTGATCGAACGGCTCTCCGCAGTTCAGACCCTGGGTTCCACCACCGTGATCCTGACCGACAAGACCGGCACGCTGACCGAGAACCGGATGCATGTGGACAGGCTCTTTCTGGGCACCGGAGAGGTCACGTTCGACCGGACCGACCAGGTCTTCAACGCTGGCGGGCAGACCTTGAAGCCGATGCGGGGCACGGCGTTGGCCACGCTCCTGCGTGCGGCGGCGCTATGCAACAACGCAACAGTCGCCTCAGGAGATCATCCGGCGTCAGGCCATCCCATGGAGGTGGCTCTCCTGGAGGTCGCTTCCGCCGGAGGGACGATCGAGGCCGGCTCTGCTTGCCGGCTTGCCGGAAGTGAAGGAAGTGGGCTCTCCGATGCGCACACGGATGATGGCAACGGTGCACAGGCATGACGGTGAGTTCGTTGTAGCGGTCAAGGGAGCCCCGGAAGCCGTCTTTGATTGTGTCACAACGGTTCTTGATGATGCCGGAGCGCGGGCCTTCGGCCGAAAGCAGCGCCAGCGCTGGCACGAGGCCGCCGAGGTGCTGGCCGGACAGGGGCTGCGGCTTCTGGCGGTCGCCGAGAAGATCGGCCGTGCGGACACCGAGCCGTATGAAGAACTGATGCTGATCGGTCTTGTGGGTTTCCAGGATCCACCGCGCGCCGACATTGCCTCGGCGATTGCCGATGCCCGGCGCGCAGGCATCAGAACAGTGATGGTAACGGGCGATCACACCGCGACCGCGCGGCATATTTCGAGGGTAGTCGGTCTTGCCAGCGAGGGCGAGGCAGGGATCAGTGGCCGCGATCTGAAACCGGTCGACCAGATGACACCGCAAGAGCGGGAACAGGTCCGTCAGGCGCAGGGGTTTTCGTGTGTCACGCCAGAGCAGAAGCTCGACCTTATCCGCCTCCACCAGCAGGCGGGCGACGTTGTGGCGATGACGGGCGACGGCGTCAATGACGCGCCTGCCTTGCGCAAGGCCGACATCGGCATTGCCATGGGCGTGCGCGGCACGCAGGTCGCTCGCGAGGCCGCAGACATGGTGCTGCGCGATGATGCCTTCTCGACCATCATCGATGCCATCCGGGAAGGCAGGATGATCCTGACGACATTCGGCGGTTTACGACCTATCTTCTGTCCTGCAATCTCAGCGAGATCCTGATCGTGGCGCTGGCTGGCCATCGGGATCTCCTTGCCTGGCGGCCGCCTCTGCAGATCCTGTTTCTAACCTTGTCACCGATGTTTTTCCGGCCCTTGCGCTTGGCACCGTCAAAGG
>CAVOZI010000019.1:0-74890 GCA_963700895.1 uncultured Alphaproteobacteria bacterium
GTGCAGATGCTGAAGTCCCTGATCTATCCTTTGGCAAACTGGTTGCTGCTGCAACCGCTGGGGCGGGTGACGCGTGGCATGACGCTGGGCGTGCGCGACGTCGTGATCGACGGCGAGGGCCGGATGCTGGTGGTGAAACAATCCTATACCCACGGCTGATATTTCCCGGCGGTGGGGTGGAGCGGGGTGAAACGGTGCTGGAGGCGCTGGGGCGGGAACTGCACGAGGAGGCTGGTGCCAGGATGAACGCCGGGTGCAAATGCACGGGCTTTCTCCAACCATGTTCACTTTCCGGGCGACTATGTGGCGGTTTACGTGGTGCAAGATTATGTGGAAGAGCCCTGGAAGCCGTCGATGGAGATATCGGCGCGGGCGTTCCTGCCGCCGGCCGAGATCCGGCAGGACTGTTCGGATGCGATGAAGCGGCGTCTTGATGAACTGGCCAGCGGGGTGGAGCCCGCCGGCATCTGGTGAGGCACAAAGTTTTTGACCGCTGCGTGTCATGCGTGATATCGTGCACACTTTCTGCTGCGGCACCTGCCGCACAACAGGACAGGACGAGATGATCCGGATCAACCGGCAGCGACGACTGGTAATCGAGCGAGGCGCGGCACGCACGCTGCGCAGCGCCGGTTTGCCGTCCGCCGCCTGGCAGGTCCTGCACTCGGTCTGAGTGAACCGCTTCCGGGCCTGGGCGCGCCGGCAAGAATTGTGATCACCATTCCTGCCTGAAAGTCCTGTCCCGATGTCCTTCAACGCCTCCATCATCAAGCCGTTCGACTTTGACGACACCACCATTGTGGCCAAGTCCGAAGGGTTGCTCGACCGCGCCTTTGGCATCGGCCGGCGCACCAAGACATCCTATCGCTTCCGCGAAGGCGAAACGGCGGTGCCTGGCCTCAGTTTCGGCCTGTGGCTGCCGGCCGCTGACGATGCGGCCGAGCAGTGGCTGGTGGCGGTGATCAGTTTCTGGCGGCTGAAGATCGGCCAGGCCGGCCATGATGCGGTGATGCTCGGGCCGCTGGCGGTGGAGCCGGTGCTGCAAGGCAAGGGGTTGGGCCGCAAGCTGATGCACCATGCGCTGGAAGAGGCCCATATCCTTGGTCACAGGCTGGTCATTCTTGTCGGGGACGAGCCCTATTACGCGCCGTTCGGGTTCTCGCGGGTACCGGACGGGCGGTTGCTGCTGCCGGGGCCGGTCGATCCGGCGCGGCTGCTGTTCCGCGAACTCGTGCCGGGCGCTTTCGACGGCGTGAGCGGGCTGGTGCTGCCGCCGTCGAGGTTTGCCAGCAAGGACAAGGTCTGATCAGCGGCCTTCGCGGTACCAGGTCAGCGACATCAGGCCAAGCAGGGCGGCCAGCGCCAGCAGCGTGGAAAACAGCGGAAAGCTGCCGATCGACAGCACCCGGTAGGCGCCATTTGCCTTCAGGCCAATCCAGCCTGACCCGGCCATGGCACGGCCGGGGCTGACCTTGGCCAGCCGGGGCAGGGCGAGGGATGCCGGGGACCCGTCGCCCGAGACGAACCTGGCGGCGGCGCGGGTGGCTTCGGCGACCGGCGCCAGCACGCTGGTGGTGGCGACGAGGTCGGCGGCCTCGCGTGGATCGGCGGTGCCGACGGCGGCGACCGCTTCAAGCGTGCCGTCCGTCAAGCGGTGCAGACCTGCTTCGCTGGCTTCGATCTGGCCTCGCCAGATGCCGGGCTGGGCCTGCTCCAGCTTGACCGTTTCGGTCTTGCCGGAGGGCATGGTGACGGTGACGTCGGCGGCTTCCTGCTGCATGGTGTTGCGCTGGATGGTCAGCATCTTGCCCGACTGCACGCCGCTCAGCGCTTCTTCCTCGAGCTGCGGTTCCTTCATCAGCCAGTGCGCCATGCGCCGCAGCGCCTCGGCTTGCGGACCGCCGCCGTCATAGCCGCGCGCCCACAGCCAGGCATGGTCGGACATCAGCTGCGCGACCCGGCCCTCGCCGACGCGCGACAGGATCATCAGCGGCCGGTCGTCTGGGCCGGCCATGACAATGTCACCATCGCGCACTTCCGAAATCGACGATGCGGAACCACTGGCCCCACGTAGGCTCGGTCTTGCTGGCGCCGGGCAGGCCGCGCACCACCGGGTGGCGTTCGCCCTTGTCCGTCACGCGCGCCTTGAACGGCATGACGGTGACGTCGCCGGTGGGCATGGCGGGCAGCACCGCCGACAGCGGCGTGCGGTAGAAACTCGTCGCGCCCGCATAGTCCGGACCTGCCGCCACCAGCACCGCGCCGCCCTTTTCGACATAGTCGGCGATATTGGCGAGGTAGGTGACCGGCAGCACGCCGCGGCGCTCATAGCGGTCGAAGATGATCAGGTCGAACTCGTCCAGCTTTTCGACGAACAGCTCGCGGGTCGGGAAGGCGATCAGCGACAGCTCGTTGATGGGTGTGCCATCCTGCTTTTCCGGCGGACGCAGGATGGTGAAGTGCACCAGGTCAACCGAGGTGTCGGCCTTGAGCAGGTTGCGCCAGGTGCGCTCGCCCGGATGCGGCTTGCCGGAAATCAGCAGCACCCGCAGCCGGTCGCGGATGCCCTTGGTGACCACGATGGCGCGGTTGTTGCGGACGGTCAGTTCACCCGGCAGTTCGGCTGCCGACAGCTCGATGATGTTGTCGCCGCCGTGGGGAATTTCGAGTTCCATCTCGCTCTCGGCCCCGGTCGCGGTGGTAACGGTGCCGAGCACCTGTCCATCAACGGCCACGGTTACCAGCACCGGCGTACCTGCCTGGCCGCCGGCATCCTGCACGATGAAGCGCAGCGCCTGCCTCTCGCCGACGATGCCGAACTTGGGCGCCTGGGTGAGGCGTACGGTGCGGTCGATCTCGCCGGGCTTGCCGGTCACCAGCGCGTGCAGCGGGCCGTCATAGCCGGGCAGCGGTTCGCCCTGCGGCACGTCGTGCACCTGGCCGTCGGTGATCATGATGGCGCCGGCATAGCGTTCCGGCGGCACGTCCGCCAGCGCCTGGCGCAGCGCGGCGAAGGCGTTGGTGCCCTCATCGGCTGAGGTGATGCCGGAGCGAACCTCGATCTCGCGGACCTCGGTATCCGGCAGATCCGCCAACCGCGACTTCAGCCCGGCAAGGGCTGCATCGGCCAGCTCAGTGCGGGTGCCGTTCAGCTGGCTCTGGCTGCGGTCGGTGACCACCACCGCGATGTCTGGCAGGGTCTCGCGGTCCTCGCGCAGCAGTACCGGGTTGAACAGCGCGGCTGCCAGCGCCACACCGGCCAATGCCCGCAGCAGCGCGCCGCGCATGCGGGTGAACAGGGCGAGCATGACCATGACGGCGGCAATGGCGGCCAGCGTCACGGCCAGCCACATCGGCACCAGGGGTTGTATGTCGAGGGTCCACACCATGGGTTTCAGCGCCTACTGCCCCAGCCGTTCGAGCAGCGCAGGCACGTGCACCTGGTCGGCCTTGTAGTTGCCGGTGAGCGCATACATCATCACGTTGATGCCGGTGCGCCAGGCATATTCGCGCTGGCCTTCGCCGCCCGGCGACACCGGGTATTGCGGGTTGCCTGCCTCGTCGACGGCCCATGCGGCGGCATAGTCGTTGGAGCCGATGATGATCGAGGTAACGCCGTCGGAAGCTGCGGCTTCGATGGCATTTACATCTGCGGCGGAGGTGCGCGCCTCGACCCACAGCTGGCCGCCGGCCCAGCGGCCGGGGAAGGTGTTCATCAGATAGAAGGCGCGGGTGAGCACGTGGCCTTCCGGCACCGGCTCCAGGGCCGGCACGTCGAGCCGGTCGAGAATGCCCCTGAGCGCCAGGGTGGCTGGCGAGGGCTGGCCGGTGGCCTGGGAAACGGGATCGTTGTCGTCGCGGGTGTCGAAGAAGATGGTGCCGCCGTTTTTCATGTAGTCGGACAGCTTGGCCAGCAGTGCGTCGTCGGGAGGCGCAGCGCCGGCCAGCACCGGCCAGTAGATGATCGGGAAGAACACGATCACGTCGCGCTCTATGTCGATGGCGATCGGTTCTGCCGGTTCGATGGAAGTGCGCGAAATGAGCACACGGCCAAGGCCCGCCAGCCCCATCTTCGAGGTGGCGTCGACTTCCGCATCACCGGTCAGCACGTAGCCGATGCGGGTTTCGAGGCTCGCCTGCATGGCGAATTGCTCCGCCGCATTGAGACCCTGCGAGCTGGCGGCTTCCTGCGCCCGCAACGGTGCCGGCGTGGCGGCCAGCATGGCCAGCGCCAGTCCACCGGTAATGACTACAGCCGCCAGCGAGGCGGTTGCAGTGCGCCGCCGGGTCAGCCGCGCCAACCCGCCGGTGAGATACAGCATGGCGGCCATGTCGGCGGCGAACAAGGCAAGCGCTGCAGCGAACAGCCAGCCGGATAGATCGGTGGGCCGGGCGCGCTCATAGCCCGAAACGGCGAACGATGACGGCAATGCAGCCAGCACGGTGAACCCGTCGCCTGCGGCGTCGAGGTTGAGCGCATGGCGGGCGCCGCCGCGGGCATAGATGCCCGCCGGATGGGTGGGGTTTGGCTGCATGGTGAAGAAGCTGTCGGTCTCGACCGGAGCAGCGGTGACGGGCGGTGCGGTCAGCTCGCCCTGGCCATTGAGGATTCGCAACGGCGTAAAGGCGCCTTCACCAGCGGCGGCGGCCTGTGCATTGGCTGCAGCGCCCGCGGCTTCGTCCCCGGCGTTCAGGCTTCCTGCAGCCGGCGCCATGTCGGCCAGCCGCTTCAGCATTTCAACGAACTGGCCGGTCAGCGGCAGGTTGGACCAGTCGGCATTGGCGGTGACATGGAACAGCACCACCAGGCCCTTGCCTTCGGCGGCGGCGGTGACCAGCGGCGTGCCGTCCTCGAGGCTCGCCCACACCCGTGACGGCAGCGTGGCGGAGGGTTCGGCGAGTACCTGGCGCTGGACTTTGACGGTCGGGTCGGCCGCAAGGCCAGCGAACGGAGAGTCCTCGGCGAAGGCCGCAAGCGCCTGCGGCTGCTCCCAGCTCAGCGCCGAGCCGAGCGCGCGGCCGCCCGAGCGCAGTTCAACCGGCACCAGCCCGTCGTGGCCGCCGGACAGGCGCGGGCCCGCAAACCGCACCAGGATGCCGCCGCGCGACACCCAGTCGCTCAGCGCCTCGACGTTGCTGTCACCCAGTACGCCGAGGTCGGCCAGCACCAGCATCGAGGCGCCGTCGTCCAGCGCGGCGCTGATCTGTTCAACTGACGCAACCTCGGTGATCTCGGCGCTGGGCTGAAGGGCGCGCGACACATAGTAGAGCGGCGACAACAGCGGCTGGTCCAGTTCGAGCGCAGCACCCGATACCATGGCGACTGACTTGCGCCGCCAGCGGTCGTCGAACAGGTAGACCCCGCCTGCAGTCCGCTTGCCCGTCAGTTCGACGCGGGCTGCCTCGTTGCGCAATTCCAGCGGCAGTTCAACGCTCACCTCTGCTTCGGTTGCACCGGCCTCGAATTGCAACACTGCATCGGCCAGCGACCGGCCATTCAGCGCGCGCACACTGACCGGCTCCGACATGGCGGTGGTGGCGTCTGCCCGCACCGCGGCCAGCTTGAGTGATGCCTGCTCAAGTTCCGGTTGCTTCAGCGCAGGCGGCATGCCGGCAGCCTCGGGCTTCAGAACCTCGACCCGGACATTGCCTTTGGCCAGTCCGGCAAGTGCGTCCGCGAAGCCGGTATCGCCAGGATGCGCGAGGCCGTCGGACAGCCAAAGCACGCGCAAGCTGTCGAGCCCGCCGAAGGCAGCAGTCAGTTCTTCACCCAGCTGGCCGCGTTGCGGCGTCAGGGCGGCCGGAACGAGGGCCGCGGCCTGCCGGGCTGCGGTTTCGGCATCGCCCAGCGCCAGTTGCCGCGTGGTGGCGGTGCCGGTGGTGCCGGTAACTGCCGCAGGCGCGCCTGCCCGTGCGGCTTCTGCCAGGATGTCTTCCGCCAGCCTGGCGCGTGCCTGCCAGTCGGCGGCAGACGCCCAGCCGTCATCGATGACCAGCAGCAGCGGCTCGGCAGACCGGTCGCGCACTGACGAGGCGTTGAGCAGCGGCCCGGCGACGGCGAGGATGATGGCGGTGGCAAGTCCCAGACGGATCAGCAGTACCCACCACGGGGTGTGCTGCGGCTGTTCTTCCTTTGACAGCAGGTCCAGCAGCAGCCGGAAGGGCGGAAACTTCACCTGCTGCGGGTGCGGCGGGTTGAACCTGAGCAACCACCAGATCAGCGGCAAGGCCAGCAGGCCGATGAGCGCCAGCGGCGTGGTGAAGGCCAGACCTGCGAACAGTGACGACATGGCCGGCCTACCTCGCGCCCGGTCGCTGGGTCAGGCGTGTATAGAGCGCCATCAGCAGCGGGTGGGGCGACTGGTCGGTGTGGTGCACGGCGAAGGTCCAGCCAAGCTGGCGGGCAAGCTGCCTGAGGCCTTCCCGGTGGCGATGTATGGCGGCGATGTAATCTTCGCGCAAGGTTTCCGCCCGCCCGGCGATGAAGCGGCTGCGGCCAGCCATTTCGATGAACTCGGTACGTCCTTGATAGGGCAACGTCTCTTCGGCCGGATCGGTTACCTGGATAATGTGCCCGTAAAGACCACTGTCGGCGATGCGCGAGACGTTCGACCTGATGCGGTCCAGCGGATCGAGGAAGTCGCCGATCAGCACGCAGGACGCAAATCGCGGCAGCTGCATTTGCGGCGGCAGCGACTGGCTGGCGAGATCCTCGCCGCCGGCGCCTGCATACCACGCCGCCATGCGCCGCAACAGCAACCGGTTGTGGCCGGCTGCCTGCGGCCAGCCGATGACGCTAACACGTTCACCGGCGCGGATTGCCAGCGTGGCCACGGTGAGCGCAAGGATGGCGGCGCGGTCGCGCTTGGAGGTTTCAGACAGGTTCGACTTGAAATCCATGCCCGCCGCCTGGCTTGCCCAGACGAACAGGGTGTTGGTCGCGGCCCATTCGGTTTCGCGGATCAGGGTGCGTCCGGCGCGGGCGGACTTGCGCCAGTCGATACGCGACACCGAGTCACCCGGCGAGTACTGCCGGTATTGCCAGAAATCGGCGCCGGGGCCGGTGCGGCGGCGTCCATGGGCGCCCTGGACGATGGCGTTGGCGATGCGTTGCGACTGGATCAGCAGTGGCGGGTAAGCATCGGCCAGCCGGTCGGCGGCGCCGCGCAAGTTTGCTGATGTCAATGCAGGTGATGCCATGCGCCGGGTGCCGCCTTGCCTAACCTGCCACTGACGCTGCCAGATGCGAAATCACGTCATCGATGGAAACGCCGTCGGCACGCGCCGAGAAGGTGATCGCCATGCGGTGGCGCAGCACAGGGTGGGCCAGTGCTGCCACATCATCAAGCGAGGGCGACAGGCGGCCGTCGAGCAGGGCGCGGGCGCGAACGCCCAGCATGAACGACTGGCTGGCGCGGGGGCCGGGGCCCCAGGAAATGTGCTCGTTGGTATACTCGCTTGCCTCCGGGCCGGGCCGCGCCGAACGCACCAGGGTCAGGATGGCGTCGGCCACCTTTTCGCCGACCGGTATGGTGCGGGTGAGGCGCTGTGCGCGCATCAGCTCTTCGCGGGTGAAAACGTTGACGACAGGGTTTTCAACGTTACCGGTGGTGGCGAAGATCATTCGCCTCTCCGACTCGAGGTCAGGATAGGGCACGTCGATTTCCAGCAGGAAGCGGTCAAGCTGGGCTTCCGGCAACGGGTAGGTGCCTTCCTGCTCGACGGGGTTCTGGGTGGCCAGCACGTGGAACGGCGAGGGCAGGTCATAGCTCACCCCGCCCACCGTCACGTGGTGCTCCTGCATGGCTTGCAAGAGCGCCGACTGGGTGCGCGGGCTGGCGCGGTTGATCTCGTCGGCCATCAGCAGCTGGCAGAACACCGGGCCCTTGACGAAGCGGAACTGGTGGCGGCCGCTTTCCGGCTCGTCGAGCACTTCCGAACCGACGATGTCGGCCGGCATCAGGTCAGGCGTGAACTGGATGCGCTTTTCCTCGAGGCCGAGCACCGTGCCCAGCGTGATGGCGAGCTTGGTCTTGGCGAGGCCCGGTGCACCGACCAGCAATGCGTGACCGCCGCCTAGGATCGCCGTGAGGGCCAGGTCGATCACGTTGTCCTGGCCGAAGATCACCGAGCGGACCGCCTCGCGGGCCTTGCCCAGCCGGGCGGCCGTGGCCTCCAGTTCGTCGAGGATTTTCGCATCGGCGTTGGTGACGTTGCTCATCTGCACTCCCTGCCTGCCAGTGAAATCGCTAATGTCTGCCGGAATCGGCGTTTTTCGTCGAAAGCATACGCCATGAACGGTGGCCGGAACATGACCTATCTGCCTTTGTTACCACGATGTAACGCCTTGCCTGTGCGCTGCCGTTGCATGGACTTGCTCACATTATCGTCATGTGGTTCATCGTGAGCCATGACAGCCGATTTCCCGATCCGGGGCCTTGATGCCATTTCAGCCGCCGACATGCCGCGCCGGGCGCCCGCACCCGTGGACTCGTGGCATCCGTCGCACGAAAGCCTCATCGACATACGAATAGATATGGACGGCAACTGGTTCCATGAGGGCCGGATGATCCAGCGGCCCGGCCTGGTTGCGCTGTTCGCCTCGATCCTGCGGCGCGAGCCCGATGGCGCGCACGTGCTGGTGACCCCGGCGGAGAAGCGCTTCATCTCGGTCGAGGATGCCGCCTTTACGGGCGTTTCCGTCGAGGTGGCGGACGAGGGGCAGGATCAGCAGGTAACGGTGACGACCAACCTTGGCGACAAGGTGGTGATCGGGCCGGATCATCCGCTGGATATGCGGGCCAGCCCGGCTGCCGGAGGTGACGGCGCAGACCTCGCATACGTTCGCGTCCGCGGCGGGCTTGAGGCACGGCTCGGGCGGCAGGCGTTCTATGATCTCGCTGAGGCTGGCGCGGTCGAGGACGGCTGGTTCGGGGTCTGGTCGGCGGGCGTTTTCTGGCGGCTGATGCCGGCAGAGCAGGCGGGTGTCTGATCCGATGAAGCCCATCACGAGACAGGAATTCGTCGAAAGGTTCGTGCCGCGGCTGCACGTTGCGCCGCCGCCCGAGGTGCTGGATCACTCGCTGCCGGCGATCCGTTCCGACGATGACCTCAACGGCGGACTGGTGAAAGTCTCCGGCATGAAGTCGCGCGCGGCGGCGGTGCTGGTGGCGCTGGTGGAGCGCGGTGGCGAGCTGCACGTGCTGCTGACGCAGCGGTCCGACTCGCTGCCGACACATCCGGGGCAGATCGCCTTTCCGGGCGGCAAGATCGACCCTACGGACCCGGGCCCGGTGGAATGCGCGCTGCGCGAGACCCACGAAGAAACCGGCGTTGCGCCGGAGTTCGTCGAGCCGGTGGGCTTTCTCGACGTCTACCAGACCCGCACCGGGTTTCGGGTGGTGCCGGTGGTGGCATTCCTCAAGCCGGGCTTCGCGCTGGTGCCGGAAGCCGGAGAAGTGACCGCCATCTTCGACGTGCCGCTGTCGCATTTCATGGACACGGCCAACCATCTGCGCCATTCGCGCGAGTGGCAGGGCGCGACGCGGTATTTCTATGCCATGCCTTATGGCGATCACTATGTGTGGGGCGCCACGGCAGGCATGCTGAAGAACCTGCACGACCGGGTGTACGGGCCATGAGCGCAGCCTCGCTTAAAGGTCATCCCGTGCTGCAGACCGCCGGTCTGAGCGAGGTGTTCGCGGCCATTGCGGCGGCGGGCGGCGAAGCCCGGATGGTTGGCGGCGCCGTGCGCAACGCGCTGCTGGGCGAGCTGGTGCACGAGATCGACCTCGCCACCACGCTGGAGCCTGAAGGCACCATGGCGGCGGCGCAGGCGGCGGGGCTCAAGGCGCACCCCACCGGCATCGACCATGGCACAGTGACGGTCGTCAGCAAGGGCCATGCCTTCGAGGTGACGACGCTGCGCCACGACGTTGAAACGCATGGCCGCCACGCCACGGTCGCCTTCACCGATGACTGGCACGCGGATGCGGCTAGGCGCGACTTCACCATGAACGCGCTTTATGCCTCGCTGGACGGCGACATCCTTGATCCGCTTGGTGGAATTTCAGACGTATTCAACCGCATTATCCGTTTTGCAGGCGATCCGGATACGCGAATAACGGAAGATTATCTGCGGATTCTGCGTTTCTTCCGGTTCTTTGCCCAGTACGGCCATGGTGCCCCGGATGCCGATGGGCTGGCGGCCTGCCAGCGGCTGAAGGGCGGCCTGAAGCAGTTGTCGCGTGAACGCGTGGGCCAGGAAATGCGCAAGCTGCTGGTGGCGAAGGGTGCAGCGCGGGCGGCTGGACTGATGACCGGGACCGGGGTCAGCAACATGCTTTTTGGGCGCAGCCTCGATGACGCCGTTCTGGCGCGGCTGGCCGCCATCGATGCGGCAAACGGGCTTGCGGCTGATTATCCATTGCGGCTGGCGGCTGGCCTGTCACTGAGCGCCGGTGATCTGGGCGACAGCTTGCGGCTGCCGAATGCCGATGTGCGGGCCATTGCCGCGCTTCGCGATGCCATGCCGCCGTCGCCGGCGCTTCGCGACAACGAGCGCAAGGTGGTGCTCTACCAGACCGGCGCGGAGACCTTCATCCGTGCGGTGCGGCTGGCCTGGGCGCAAAGCGATGCGCCCGCTGACGATGCCGGTTGGCAGCAACTGTTGAAGCTGGCGGAAGAGTGGCCGGTGCCGAGCCTGCCGGTGACGGGAGCGGACCTGATCGAGGCGGGCCTGCAGCCGGGGCCGGAACTCGGCGCCACGCTGCGCCGTTTGGAAGACTGGTGGGTGGCCGGCGGCTTCACCGCGACCAGGGAGGAGTTGCTGGCCAGGGTTTCCGCCTGACGGCCAGCGGCCTTCTTGCGCCCGTCATCCGCCTCATGCACTAATCCGTTCAACCACCAGACATTTCAAATCAGCGGGCAACAATGATCATTCAGAAGTTTGCAGTCGGGCAGGCCGTGCGGCGTGTCGAGGATGAGCGTTTCATGACCGGGGCGGGGCAATACGTCGATGACATCCGTCTGCCCGACACCGCCCATGCCGCATTCGCGCGCTCGCCGTTTGCCCACGCGAAGATCGGCAAGATCGACACTTCGGCGGCAAAGGCCATGCCCGGCGTGCTAAAGGTGCTGACCGGCAAGGACGTGCAGAAGGCAGGCCTCGGGCCGTTCCCGACGGTAACGGCCATCGACGGGCTGGACGAGAATGGCGTGGCGGTGCCGGAGCGGTTCGCACTCACCCACGACGTGGCTCGGTTCGTCGGCGATCCGGTGGCCATGGTGATCGCTGAAACGCAGGCTCAGGCGCAGGCGGCGGCCGAGGCCATCGAGGTCGATTACAAGGACCTGCCTGCCGTGGTTGACCTTGCCACGGTGCTCGACAAGAAGACCAAGTTGATCCACCCCTCGGTCAAGTCGAACCGGGCCTACCATTTCCACAAGGGTGACGAGGCGGCGACGGACAAGGCCATTGCGGGGGCGGCGCACGTGACCACGCTGACCTTCGTCAACAACCGGGTGGCGCCGTCGGCAATCGAGCCGCGCGGCAGCCTCGGCGATTATGACGCCGAAAAGGACCAGATGATCCTGTACGTGTCCGGCCAGGCGGTGCACGCGCAGAAAGGCCAGATGGCGGCGGCGATCTTCAAGTGTCCGCCGGAGAAGGTGCGCGTGGTCATGCCGGACGTGGGCGGCGGCTTCGGGGCGAAGAACTTCGTCTATCCGGAAAACGTCATGGTGATGTTTGCGGCGAAGCTGCTGGGCCGGCCGGTGAAGTGGATCGCCAGCCGCACCGAGAATTTCCTTGCCGAGGTTCATGGCCGTGACCACCTGACCACCGCCTCGCTGGCGCTGGACGAAGACGGCAGGTTCGTGGCCCTGAAGGTCGAGACCAAGGCCAACATGGGCGCTTATCTCTCGTCGTTTGGAACGATCATTCCCAGCTCTGCCAGCTGGGTGTCGATGGGCGGCAACTATACAATTCCGGCGATCTCCATGACGGTGGATGCGGTGTTCACCAACACCGTGCCGGTGGATGCCTATCGCGGCGCGGGGCGGCCTGAAGTCCGCCTATGTCATCGAACGGCTGGTGGACATTGCTGCCTACGAAACGGGCCGCGACCCGATCGACCTGAGGCGCAGGAACTTCATCCGCGACTACCCGTTCAAGATGGCGCTGGGCATGGTGATCGACTGCGGCGACTTCGAGGGCACGCTGGACAAGGCGTTGCAAGCGCACGACGCGGCGGGCTTCGAGAAGCGGCGCAAGGCGTCGGCGCGCAAGGGCAAGCTTCGCGGTCTCGGCGTGTCGAGCTATCTCGAAGTGGTGCTGGGCATGCCGGCCGACTTTGCCGAGATCCGCTTTGACGATGATGGCGGCGTAACGCTGATGACCGGCGGCACCGCCACGGGCCAGGGCCACGAGACCACCTATAAGCAGATCATCGCCACCGAGCTCGGCATCGACCCGAGGAAGGTGCGCTATGTGAGCGGCGATACCGACAAGATCGCCACCGGGGGCGGGCATGGTGGCGCGCGCTCGCTGATGATCGTCGGCTCGGCCGTGCTGAACACGTCCCACGAGGTGGCCAACAAGGGCAAGCAGGCGGCGGCGCACGTGCTGGAGGCGGCGGTGCAGGACATCGAGTTCAGGGCCGGCAAGTTCTCCATCGCCGGGACCGACCGGGCCATTGCGCTTCTCGACCTCGAAAAGCAGTTGCGCGCCATGGCGGGGTCTCTGCCGGACGGCGTGCCGGAGACGCTGTCCTCGTCGCAGACCTTCGAGCGCAAGTCGTTCAGCTATCCCAACGGGGCGCACGTCTGCGAGGTGGAGCTGGATCCGGAGACCGGCACAGTCGATATCGCTGGTTACACGGTGGTGTGACGATTTCGGCCGCATCATCAACCCGCTGATTGCCGGCGGGCAGGTGATGGGCGGCGCAGTGCAGGGCATCGGCCAGGCCATGCTGGAAGGCGTTGAGTATGACGAGACGGGCCAGCTGCTGACCGGCTCGTTCATGGACTACTGCATGCCGCGCGCCAGCGACATTCCCGACTTCCAGCTGCAGTTCAACCAGGACGCGCCTACCGCGTCCAATCCGCTGGGCGTCAAGGGCGCTGGCGAGGCCGGGGCGACCGGTGCGCCGCCTGCGGTGGTGAACGCGGTGATGGATGCATTGAAAGACTACGGCATCTCCCACCTGGACATGCCGCTGACCCCTCTCAAGGTGTGGCGCGCCATTCAGGCGGCCCAAACAGGAGTTGCAGCAGAATGACAGGCATTATCGTGATGAAAACATCCGGTCCCGGCATGCCGGAGGCCGAGCATGACGTGGTCGATCCGGCCAAGACCCTGTCGGGCGGACCCGTCAACACCACCACCTGGAACCACTGGACAGGCGAGGACGACCGGCTTTTGTGCGGCATCTGGGAGTGCGAGCCGGGCAAGATGGCGATGGCGTACGAGGAGTGGGAGTTCTGCCACTTCATCGAGGGCGAGGCCATCCTGACCAACGACAAGGGCGAGAGCTGGACGCTGAAGGCGGGCGACGGTTTCATCATTCCGGCCGGGTTCAAGGGCACCTGGGAGACGGTGAAGAAGGTGCGCAAGCACTATGTGATCCTGCTGCCGAAGGGGTAATCCGGCAGGTTGTGCCCATGAGGCGAGGGGAGGCCCGCCGGCGGTATAGCTGCCGGCAGGCCTCGCCGCTTGAGGCTACTTGGCCTGCTTGATGATCATGCGGCCATTCATGTCGGCGAATTCGAATTCCTTCGTATCGCCTTCCTTCAGGCTTTCGAGCACTGACTTTTCCGGCACGAAGAACACCATCGTCATGCTGGGCATGTCGAGATTCTTGATCTCTTCGTGCTTCACCGTGACCTTGCTTTGGGCCATGTCGACCTTCTGCACTTCGCCCTTGGTCCACACCACTTCCCCGGCGAGCGCGGCAGTGGCAGACAGGGCAATACCCGCGACCAGGGCGAGAGATTTAAAAAGCTTCATTTTCTGGTTTCCTTTCGTGTTGCAGTTTCAGTCTTGAGTGGTGTGTGCCGATGCATGGCGCACCGGATGTTGGGTCTGGGCATTGTTCGCACGCGCAGGCGCCGGCACCTCGCCGGTCCATTCGTACGCAACGGTGCCTTCCGGGTGCTTGAACCAGCCGGGATCGCCGTAGTCGTCTGCAGCCAGGCCGTCGCGCACCTTCACCACCGATAACATGCCGCCCATCTCAACGGGGCCGAACTGGCGCCCAGCCTGTCATCATCGGGATGGTGTTGTCCGGCAGCGGCATCTCCATGGAGCCCATCTCGGCCATGCCGTCGTGGCCCATGGCCATGAACTCCGGCTGCACCCGGCGCACCTTCTTCATGTGGCTCTTCGGATCGATGCCGATCTGGGTCGGTACGTCATGGCCCATGGCGTTCATGGTGTGGTGCGACTTGTGGCAGTGGATCGCCCAGTCGCCCTCATAGATGGCGTCGAACTCGTAGGCCCGCATGGCGCCCACGGGGATGTCGATGGTCACTTCCGGCCAGCGCGCCTGCTTCGGCACCCAGCCGCCGTCCGTGCCGGTCACCTCAAAGTCGTAGCCGTGCATGTGGATCGGATGGTTGGTCATGGTCAGGTTGCCGACGCGCACCCGGACCCGGTCATTCTTGTTCACCACCAGCGGGTCGATGCCGGGGAAGATGCGGCTGTTCCAGCACCACAGGTTGAAGTCGGTCATGGTCATGACCTTCGGCACGTAGGAACCGGGATCGATGTCGAAGGCGTTGAGCATGATCAGGAAGTCGCGGTCCACCCGCATGAACGCAGGGTCCTTCGGATGGACGATGAACATACCCATCATGCCCATGGCCATCTGCACCATTTCGTCGCCGTGCGAGTGGTACATGAAGGTCCCGGACTTCTTCAGCTCGAACTCGTAGACGAAGGTCTTGCCGGGCTTGATCGGCGGCTGGGTACAGCCCGCTCACCCCGTCCATGCCCGACGGCAACAACTGCCCGTGCCAGTGCACCGCCGTATGTTCCGGCAGCCGGTTGGTGACGAAGATGCGCACCCGGTCGCCTTCCACCGCCTCGATGGTCGGGCCCGGCGACTGGCCGTTGTAGCCCCACAGCCGCGCCACCATGCCCGGCGACATCTCGCGCTCCACCGGCTCGGCCACGAGGTGGAACTCCTTGACCCCGTTTTTCATGCGCCAGGGCAGCGTCCAGCCGTTCAGCGTCACCACCGGCTGGTAGTGATCGGGCCCGGAGGTTGGCGTCAACGGCTTCTGCGTTTCGGCCGAGGTCGCAGTCGCGGACTCCGGCAGGCCCTGCGCAATGGCGGGTGCGGCCAGTGCACTGCCGGTCAGCGCCAGCCCGGTGCCCAGTATCTGCCGTCTCGAAATATTGTCTGTCATCGGTTGGTCTCCTTGCGGAAAGACTGGTTTGACTGGTTCATGATCAATGCCCCGGCCCGCCACCGGCATCGGCAAGCACGGCCATGCCGCCGCCACCTCCTGCTGCGGCGCTGCCACCGCCATAGATGGCGGCCTTGAGGTTGGCCTCGGCGAGCCAGAAGTCACGCTTGGCCAGGTCCGCCTGCAGGTCCGAGTTCACCTTGGCCTTGACGTCCTGCAGCAACTCGAACGTGCTGGTGATCATGCCGTTGTTGTTGAGCAGCGCCTGCTCTTCCAGCACCTTGCGCAGCGGCGCGACCGCCTCGATGTGGTGGCGCGCGATCTCGTGCCGGCCGAGATAGGTTTCATAGGCACTGGCTGCCTCCGAGCGGATTTCGGCCGCCCTCTGGGCCAGCAGATTGGCCGCGCGCATATAGGCCATCTCGGCCTTGCGCATGCGCGCCTCGCCGGTGTCGAAGATCGGGATTACCAGGTCGAACTCGATAATGCCCGAGGCAATGTCATCGCCGTCCTCGCGTTCGATCTCGGCGCCGCCGGTCAGGTCCAGGTCGGACAGGTAGCGCGTTGCCTGCGTCAGGCCATGCTGTCGCGCCACGATCTCCAGGTCCGCCTTGGCGATCATCAGGTCGATGCGGTTGTTGAGCGCCTTCGCCACTACGGCACGGGTGCGCTTCGCATGCCGCGGCAGCGGCGGCAGCGCATTAGGTACCTGGAACTCGGTCTCCTTGCCCCATACGCCCATCTTGCGGATCAGCACCTGCTTGGCCTCGCGCGCCTCCAGACGCGCGCTGGCCAGCTGCGCCATCAGCTCGGCATAGTTTACGTGCTCGCGCGCCTGCTCGGCCTTTGGAAGTGCGCCAGTCTTGCCCAGTTGCATGGCAAGATCAGAGCCTGCATCCGCAGCTGCGATGGCTTGCCTGACGTGGCCGGCCCGTTCCCATGCGGACACCGAATTGATCCACGCGACCCGGGTTTCATGGGCCAGCTTCAGCGTTGCCTCGATGGCTTCCAGCTGCGCCTTGCGCAATTGCGCTTCGGCCACGCTCATGCGCGCCTCGCGCGTCATCGCCCGGGCTATGTTGGTGGTAATCAGCGACTCGATGGTGCGTGCCACGCCGATCTGGCTGAAGCCAACCGTCAGCTTGGGGTTCGACGGCAGCGCCTCCTGCCACAGGTCCGCCGCCGACATGCCGATTTGCGCATAAGCCGCCTGCAAACCCTTGTTGCTCAACAACGCCACCTGCACCGCCGTATCGGCATCGATGGTCTTGTTGTGGATCAGCTGGTGGACGCGGCTTGCCGTTGCCCCGGCTTCCGCGTGGCTCTGCACCCAGACGCTTTGGTTTCCTGTGGTCCGGCCAGCATTCTCCTGCACCGCGGCAAATGCCAGCGTGTGACTCGACAGCTGATCGATCTCGGCCTGCGTCGCGCATCCGGCCGTGAGCAGGGCGATGCTGCAGGCAGCGATTGACTTGAGCGCCTTCATTGCACGCTCCCTTCTGCCGGAGGTGTCCCGGCCCAGGGTTCAGGCTCGACCACCTGCCGCGGGTGATAGCCCGACAGGACGCTGCGATAGGCAGGCGTAGCGGTTTCCCGGTCGGGTTCAACCGGATCGCGATGCGACAGCACATCGTATCGGTCTGGTTCGGCCTGTGCCGCGCAACCAGCGAGCAGCAACATGGCTGCCAGTAAAGCTCTGTTCAGCGTCATTTTTCTTCCGCCCGGGGGCGCCCCTGCTGCTTTGTGGTCCGGCCCCCTTGAAGCGGGCAGGTCCCTGCATTTGTGAAATGAAGAGGAGTTGCCGCTGCGCACGGCTGCATGCCTGCCGCAAAGCAGGTTGTGCTGGCAATCAGCGCACAGGCAATGTCAGGCGAGCGGATTGGGAGGGGGCAGGGGAGAGGTTGGCGACCAGCTGGTGTGTGGGTGCAGCGTTGCTACGCCAAAGGTCACCAGTTGCTGGCCAGTCACGGTGACAGCGCCCTGGATGAGATCCGCCACATGGCAGTTCGCATGATCGCAGCAATCTCCGGCGACGCCATTGCTGTCCGGCGCAGCCTGTCCCGTTACCGGACAAGGCGCGCCCGCCTCATGGGCAGTCGAATGTCCGTCATGCATGTCAGACGCCGCATTTGCTGCGTGGTCATGCTGGACGGTCTGGGCCGCGTGACCGGCATTGACCCCGCCGTGCTGCATATGATTGCCGCTGTTGGCAGCCGTGACCGTCTGGGCGATGACCCAGAACACCATCACGGCAATGTTCAACAGTTTTTTCATTCTACAGCCCGTTACGGATTTGGAACGATCAGTTTCAAAACATGGAAACCCAAGTCAACTGAATTTATTGTCAATGGCTTCCTCCTTGGATATTCCTATGGCAAATGCCAACAACAGAGGCGCTTTGTACGCCCCGTCGCAAAACCGGCCAAGGAGAATCATCGGGATGAACGCTTTTCGGACCATCATCGTTGCCGCCGCTGGCGCTGCCAGCCTGTCCGCCGCCGCCATGGCCCACGACGGCGCAACCGGCATCGTCATGCACCGCATGGAAGCGATGAAGGAAATCAGCGAGAGCATGAAGGTGCTCGCTGCAATGGTGAAAGGCGAGAAGCCGTTCGATGCAGACATGGTGCATGGGTCGGCGGTGATCATGGCAAATCATGCCAAGCACATGCCGCACATGTTTCCGGAAGGCTCGCTGGACAAGCCCACCGAGGCACTGCCGGTGATCTGGGCGCGCTGGGACGACTTCACCGGCATTGCGAAGAAGATGGAAACCGACGCCCTGGCGCTGGCGGAAACCGGCAAGACGGCAAGCTCTGCACAGGACATCATGCCGGCGCTCGGCGAAGTCGGGAAGAGCTGCAAGGCCTGCCACCAGGATTTCAGGCTGGCGAAATAGGCCACTACCCGGTCAATCGTTAATCATCCGTTACACTGTTGCTTCAAACTTGCACTCGTCTGGTCTATTCTACCTGACGTAGGGGCCGCAGCCGGTGCACTGGCGGCGGCGGTTTGTGTGTGGGTGATGCGACATGAGTTTCCTGGAGCCTGCCTCCATCTTGCATGAGCACGCGGCCGTGGGGGAACGGCCGAGCGATCTCGGCTTCGCCATCTCGGGCCACATCATGCAGCAGCTGGCGCTCAGCCTTAAGCCCGGCCAGCGGGTGGCCACCTGGGCATCTGCGATCATTGCCCACGATCATTTCATCATTCTCGAGGATGCCGGACATCCGGCGCTGCTGATGGCGGCGTCAGTGGGGACAGCGCCCGCGCGGCTGGTGCTGTCGCCGGGCGGGCAGGTGGGCGCGTTCGACCTTGCCGCCATGGCGGGCCGCGTGCTGCTGCCGCAGGACAGTTTCCTGGCGGCGGGGCCTGGCGTACGGTTGAGGCCCTACAGTCACGTGCGCGGGCTTGCCGGCAGGCGCAGGCCGCACAGGCTGATCCTGATGCTGGCCGAAGGCGACGGCTGGGTGTTTTCCGGCGGACAGGGCGAGGTGTCGGAGCTGTCGCTGCAGGCAGGCGAGACGCTTGCGGTGCGGGGGGGGTGCCATTGCGGCGCTGAGCGCCACCGTGGTGATCGATGCGGTGACGCAGGGCGTTCCGGGCTTGTTCGGCAGCGCCGCCATGGCGACGCTGCGCGGACCGGGGCGGGTCTGGTTGCAGACATCGGGTGAAACCCCGGAGCCGGTTGCTGCGTTGTCCCGGTCTGACAGGCTGTCTGATGCCGGTGCGCAACAAGTGGGCTTGTTGCGGTCGCGGACCAACTAGAAGGTATTCATGGAACGCGCTGTTCTCATCACCGGCGCCGCCAAGCGGATTGGCCGGCGCATGGCGCTCGATCTTGCCCGGCAGGGCTGGTCAGTGGGCGTTCACTACAATTCGTCTGAGGATGCAGCGCGCCAGGTCGCAGATGAGATCGCTGCGGCTGGCGGACAGGCGGCGATCATTCAGGGCGACCTTGCGGACCCGGCCGCGCCGGGCCGGATCGTGGCCAGCGCGGTGGAGCAGTTGGGACCGCTGACCTGCCTGATCAACAATGCCTCCCGGTTCGAACCCGACATGGCCGATACGGTGACGGTCGAGCAGTGGGACCTGCACCTCAACACCAACCTGCGCTCGCCGGTGTTTCTGGCGCAGGCGTTCGCGGCCCAGTTGCCGGAAACGTCGCAAGGCAACATCGTCAACATCATCGACCAGCGGGTATGGAAGCTGAACCCGACGTTCTTTTCCTACACTGCGTCAAAGTCGGCGTTGTGGACGGTGACGCGCACGCTGGCGCAGTCGCTGGCGCCGCGTATCCGGGTCAACGCCATCGGGCCTGGCCCGGCGCTGCCCAACGTGCGCATGAACGAGGCCGACTTCGCCAAGCAGGCATCGCTCACGCTGCTCAATCGCGGCACCTCGCCGGAGGAGATTTCGTCGGCATTGATGTTCATACTGTCGGCTCCGGCCTTGACCGGGCAGATGATCGTGCTTGATGGTGGGCAGCACCTGGTCTGGCAGACGCCGGACGTGACCGACGTCAACGAATAGCCTTCAAGTGAGTGCGTGCAATGGATGTGAACCCGCGGCAGCTGAGATCCGATTACGCCAGCGCGGAGGCGGGCTTGCGCCATATCTTCGTGCGCGACCTGGCGCTGATTGCCATGGTCGGCATCTACGAACACGAGAAGAAGCACCCTCAGCGGATCCTGGTGAACATAGATTGTGCCGTTCAGGAGATGGGCGGGCCGCTGGAGGACAACATCAAGAACGTGGTCAGCTACGAGAAGGTGGTGAAGGACGTGAAGTCCATCGTCCATGACGGCCACGTCAACCTGGTCGAGACGCTGGCGGAGAAGATCGCCGCCAAGGTGCTCAGGCACAAGGCGATTACGCGGGTCAGGGTGCGGGTGGAGAAGCTCGACATCATTCCTGAAGCGTCCAGCGTCGGCATCGAGATCGAGCGCGTAAAAGGCTGACGTTCCCTCCGCGGGCCTCGCATGCAGGCCCTGCATTCGCTACATAAGGGCCATGAGCGAACGTTCTGCAGACATTGCACCAGACGATGCCGCACCGGCCGGCCGGGAGTGCGGGCCGGAGGTGATCAAGCGGTTTGCGAAGACGCTGCCGGGCAAGCCGGGCGTCTACCGGATGTATGACGCCAAGGGCGACGTGCTCTATGTGGGCAAGGCGCGCAACCTGAAAGCACGCGTTTCCAACTATACGCGGCTGGGGGGCCACACCAACCGCATCGCGGCGATGATTGCCAATACCGTGTCGATGGAGTTCGTCACCACTCGCACCGAGCCGGAAGCACTGCTGCTCGAGGCCAACCTGATCAAGCGGCTGAAGCCCCGCTACAACGTCATCCTGCGCGACGACAAGTCGTTTCCCTATATCCTGATTGCCAAGGACCACCAGGCGGCCCAGATCACCAAGCATCGTGGCGCCCGCTCGCGCAAGGGCAGCTACTACGGACCGTTTGCCTCGGCAGGCTCGGTCAACGCCACCATAAACTCGCTGCAGAAGGCATTCCTGCTGCGTTCATGCACGGACAGCTATTACGAAAACCGTACCCGGCCCTGTCTGCTCTACCAGATCAAGCGGTGCGCGGCGCCGTGCACCGGAGAGATTTCGCTGGAGGAGTACGGCGAGCTGGTGAAGCAGGCCGAGGCGTTCCTGTCTGGCAAGTCGGACGCGGTAAAGAAGCAGCTGGCCCGGCAAATGGAGCAGGCTGCGGAAGAGCTTGATTTCGAGCGCGCCGCCATCTACCGCGACCGGATTTCGGCGCTCAGCCACGTGACTGCATCGCAGGGCATCAACCCGGCCGGCATCGAGGAGGCCGACATCTTCGGCATTGCCCAGCAGGGCGGGCAGACCTGCATCCAGGTGTTTTTCATCCGCGCCGGGCAGAACTGGGGCGCGCGCGCCTACTTTCCGCGCGCTGACCGCTCGGTCGAGGCGGCCGACGTGCTGGCCGCCTTCATTGCGCAGTTCTATGATGACAAGCCGGTGCCAAGGCAGCTGCTGCTGTCGGATGAGGCGGCAGAGGCTGAGCTGTTGGCGGATGCGCTGTCGTCGAAGGCGGCACGCAAGGTCGAGATCGCCGTGCCGCAGCGTGGCGACAAGCGCGAGCTGGTGGATCACGCCCGCACCAATGCCCGCGAGGCGCTGGGCCGCAGGCTTGCCGATACCTCTTCGCAGCGCAAGCTGCTGGAAGGTGTGCAGACGGTGTTCGGCCTTGACCGGATGCCGAGACGCATCGAGGTGTACGACAACTCGCACATTCAGGGCACCAATGCGGTGGGGGCGATGATCGTGGCGGGGCCGGAAGGTCTTGCCAAGGCGCATTACCGCAAGTTCAACATCAAGACGCAGATGGACGGCGGCGGCGACGACTTCGCGATGATGCACGAGGTGCTGACGCGGCGCTTTTCGCGGCTGGTCAAGGAACATGGCGCGCGGCCGGAACAGCCCGAAGAGGATGCCGCCGGCAACGATGACGATGATACGTCGGTCGGGAGCTGGCCCGACCTGTTGCTGATCGATGGCGGCAAGGGACAGCTTTCGGCGGTGCTCGACGTGCTGCGCGAGCTGGGCGTGGAGGATGTTGCGGTTGCAGGCATTTCCAAGGGGCCGGACCGGGACGCCGGCCGCGAGCAGTTCCACGTGGCGGGCAAGGCGCCATTCATGCTCGAACAGCGCGACCCGGTGTTGTACTATGTGCAGCGGTTGCGCGACGAGGCGCACCGGTTTGCCATCGGCACGCACCGGGCCAAGCGGTCGAAGGCCATCGTGGCCAATCCGCTGGACGAGATCGAGGGCATCGGACCGGGGCGGAAGAAGGCGCTGCTCAGGGCTTTCGGATCGGCGCGGGCGGTGAGCAGGGCGTCGGTTGCCGACCTGGAGGCGGTTGAGGGAATCAGCAGAAGTTTGGCAACCTCGATCTACGAGCATTTTCACGAGGGCGGGCAGTGAGCGCCGAGGCGGAGAAGATCAGGCATCCCAACCGGCGCGGCAATGTCGCGACGTGGCTGCCGAACATCCTGACCTATCTGCGCATCGCAGCGGTGCCGGCGGTGGTGGGCTTGCTGATCTATGGCGGCGAGACCAATCGCTGGATCGCGCTGGGGATCTTCGTGGCGGCCGCCATCACCGACTTCCTCGACGGGTATCTCGCGCGCATCTGGCAGCAGCAGTCGTCGCTGGGCCGAATGCTCGACCCTATCGCCGACAAGCTGCTGATCGCCTCGGTGCTGCTGGCGGTCACTTACACCGGCCAGATTTACAGCTTTCACATCTGGGCGGCGGTGATCATCCTGTGCCGCGAGATCCTGGTGTCGGGCTTGCGCGAGTTCCTGGCCGAACTCAGGGTTTCGGTACCGGTCACGCAGATGGCCAAATGGAAAACCACCATCCAGATGGTGGCCATCGCCTTCCTGATCGTCGGACCGGCGGGCGACAAGGTCATGGAGCACACATCGACCATCGGTCTGGTGTTCCTCTGGATTGCGGCGCTGGCAACGCTCTATACTGGTCTTGATTATTTTCGTGCGGGTGTGAAGCACGTGATAGACGAGGACGAATGAAGGTTCTGTACTTTGCCTGGGTGCGCCAGCGCACCGGCACGGGCGAGGAAAACATCGAGGTTCCCGCCGGCGTGACGACCGTTGGCGAGCTTGCCGCTCATCTGGCAGGCCGCGATGAGGGCTATGCGGCGGCGTTTGAAAACATGAACGTGATCCGCGCCGCGGTGGACCAGGAACACGTGGGCCTTGACCATCCGCTGGCCGGCGCACGCGAGGTGGCGTTCTTCCCGCCGGTTACAGGCGGCTGAACGCCCCGGCTCTGCCTGCCGCCGCCGCGCCAGATGGTCGGGCAAGGCGGGGCAGGCGATTTGCCGGACTTATGTCACTCTGCTGCTAGCGGCTTCTTCTGCCAGCGGTCCTTGGCCAGCTTCAACAGCGGCAGCACCAGCAGTATGATGGCAATCACGGTGATCGGGCCGGCGATGGGCCGGTTGAGAAAGATCATCGGGTTGCCGTTTGACAGCAGCAGCGACTGGCGCAGGGCCGGTTCGGCGATCGGGCCGAGCACGATGGCCAGCACAGCAGGCGCCAGCGGATAGTCGAGCTTGCGCATGAAGAACGCCGCAAAGCCGAACACCAGCATCATCCACACGTCAAACATGTCGTTGGTGGCTGCGTAGCCGCCGACAACCGACAGGACGAATATCATCGGCGTCAGCACGGTGAACGGCATGCGCAGCATCCACAGGAACAGCGGTACGAAAGCCAGGTTCAACAGCAGCGCGAAGAAATTGGAGACGTAGAACGATCCGATCAGGCTCCACACAAAATCCGGCTGTTCGACGAACAGTCGCGGTCCGGGGGTAAGACCCCAGATCACCATGCCGCCAAGCAGGATGGCGGTAGTGGGCGAGCCCGGGATGCCCAGCGTCAACATTGGCAGCATGGCGCCGGCGGAGGCCGAGTTGTTGGCAGACTCCGGGGCGGCGACGCCCTCCTGGTTACCCTGGCCGAACGAGGCGGGGTCCTTCGAGGACAGTTTGGTCATGCCGTATGCCATGAGGGCGCCGGGCGTCGCACCCGCCGCAGGCAATATACCCACGAAGAAGCCCAGAATCGAACCAATCGACAGTCCGCGCCAGCAGGTCAGCGTGGTCCATATGTGCTGGCGGATCGAGGCCAGGGTCAGCTTCACCCGGGTCATCGTCACATCGCCCCGGGTCTCATCGATGGTCCACAGCATTTCGCCGATGCCATAGATGCCGATGGCCAGAACCAGGAAGTTGATGCCGGACATGAAACCGGTCAGCCCGCCGAACACCAGCCGTGATTCTCCCGATATCTCGTCAAAGCCGACGGCTGCCAGCGCCAGACCGAGGAAGATGGAAAAGAAAGTCTTCGGGATGTCGTCGCCGCCAAGTCCGATAAAGGTGGCGAAGGCCAGCAGCATCAGGGCGAAAATCTCGGGCGACCCGAACTTGAGCGCCACGATGGCCAGCGGCGGCGCGAACAGGGTGAACAGCACGTTGGCAACCGAGCCGCCGATGAACGAGGCCACGGCAGCGGTGATCAGCGCCTGGTCGGCGCGGCCTTTCAGAGCCATCGGTCTGCCGTCGAAGGTTGTCGCCACCGCGGTTGAGGCGCCGGGGATGCCGAGCGTTATCGAACTGATGGCGCCGCCGTACATGGCCCCGAAATAGATTGCGGCAAGGAAGATGATGGCAGAACCGGGCGGCACGAGGAAGGTGGCCGGAAGCAGGATGGCCACGCCGTTCACAGAGCCAAGGCCCGGCATGGCTCCGATGAACAGGCCAATGGTGACGCCGATGATGATGAGCAGGATGTTGATGGGCTCGAAGGCATGCAGCATGCCCGAGGCGAGAGAGGCGAGAATGTCGGCCATGATGATCAGGTCCTAGAGGAAGATCGCGTAGAGCGGCAGGAACAGCGGTTCGAGGTAGCCCTTGGGCAGCACCTGGCGCATGGCTACGTCGAAGAAGAAGAAGAACGTCACCGGAGTTGCGATGGCGATTGCCAGCGTTGCCGGCCAGCCATGCTTGCCGAGGAAGCGCAGATAGTAGATCAGGAAGACGAACATACCCCCATACATTCCCAGTACTTGGCACAGGGCGACGAACCCGATCAGTCCGCCGCCGACCAGCACCAGCATGCGGACGCCATGGCTGTCGACAATCGGCAGGTCCGACTGTGATGGCGGCGATGCCCGCCTGACCCATCGCAGCATAATCAGGCCGGTACAGATCAACATGCCGGCCGCCAGCCAGAACGGCCAGAAGCCGCCGCCCGGGCCTTCGCCCGAGACGTAGCGGATTTCCAGTTCGGAGCTTTTCCACATCAGGTAAATGGAGAAGGCGGCAAACAGCATTGCCACCACGAGTTCGGCACGACGCATTTTCGACTGCTCGCGAGTTGGCGTGCGGTAGACGGCGCACGCGCTGCACCGGTCGGTCCAAGGCCGGCATTGGCATGAAATGTGAGGATTTCAGTCAGGCGGGGTGGGGCTGCAAAAGGCAGATGCGGAAGCGGGATGTTAAGGTCGCTCGTAGCGACCCTTTGTCGTCTCCAGCTTTTTCCACCCTGATGGCCCGTCGCCAGGCGGGCCGAGGCACCTCTAGTTCGTGCCGTGTTGATCTGAGCAAGACGCTATCACAACCCAATCGCAACGCAATGGGATTCTGGGGCGGCTCAGTGGTCGTCCGCCTCGGCGAAACGGCCGCCGGTCAGCAGTTGTTCGGCCAGAATCTCGTCACGGCCATAAATGTCGCGACGGAAGTGGACGTTGCCGTCCTTGTTGGCGAACGCCGTGATGTAGCTGATGTAAACGGGGACCTTCCGCTTCAGCTTGACGATCCGCTGCTCTCCGGAATTCACCTGCTGGTCGATACGGTCGCGGGTCCAGCCCTCGTCCTTGAGGATGACTTCGGCAAGGGTCAACGGGTCCTGCACCCGGATACAGCCGTGTGAATAGACGCGCAGGTCCTTCTCGAACAGGCTCTTTGCGGGGGTGTCGTGAATGTAGACACTGTACTTGTTGGGGAACATGAACTTGATGCGGCCCAAGGCATTCTTGTCACCGGTATCCTGCCGCAGCCGGTAGGGCACGCGGCTCATCGCAGCCCAGTTCACCGAGTACGGGTTGACTTCCTTGCCGGCGCTGTCGAGCACCCGGATGCCCTGGCGCTGCAGGTAGCCTGCATCCTGTTTCAGCTTCGGCAGGTATTCCTTGTTTGCAATGGACGATGGCACGTTCCAGTAGGGGTTCATGACCAGGTAGGTCATGTCCTCGGTGAACACCGGCGTCTTGTGATAGGTCTTGCCCACCACAACCCGGGCGGTATGGACGGTTTCCTCGTCCTTCATCACCTTGAGTTCCTGATCGGCCAGGTTGACGAATACATAAAAGCCGCCAGGCTCACGGTCCAGCCAGCGGCGGCGCTCGAGATTGACTTCAAGCTGGCGGATGCGGTCGTCCACGCCCTTGTTCATTTGTTCGAGCGTGGTCGGACCGATGACGCCGTCCTCTGCCAGCCCGTGACGCATCTGGAAGTTTTTCACTGCTGCAACGGTCACGTCATCATAGACCTCGCCAACCGGGCGGTCTGCCGGCTTCAGGTCGCCGACCGTGGTCAGCAGTTCACGCAACAGCGGCAGCCGCACGTCGGTGCCGCCGGGCTTGAGAACCTGTCCTTCGGGAACTGGCTGCCAGCCGCCTGCATCGCGGATGGCGCGGTAGCGTGCAAGCGCCTCGACGAGACGGTTATAGCGCTCGTCCTGCGGCATGAGTTTGGCGAGATAGGGTTGGAGATCGTCGGCCTGCTCGGCACCGTCGAGCAGATACGCGGCGCCGTACTCACGCGGCAACTCGATGTCGTTGTTCCTTGTCACTTCGCTGGGGTCCACCCGGCCGCGGGTCAGGTCGCGGGCGAGGTCGATGAAGGCGCTGGTGAGCAGCATCTCCAGTTCTGCCAGCGCGCGCGGATGCGTGTCGCCGACAAGATCCTGGATGGCGTCAACCCGGTATTTGAACTCGCGCAGGCCGTGGTTCTCGATATTCTCGAGAAATGCCAGCAGCACCTTGCCCTTGCCCTTCAGGCCAGCGTCGCGCACCCAGATCGGCTTGAACGATCGGTCCGCATAATAGGTGAAAACCTGGATAAGCCGCTCATCGTCCTCGATCGTACCGACATTGCTTTCGCCGTTTAGGATGATCTGCTCGATCTGCTGGCCAACGGCGACATTGTTGCTGGCAGCAAGCGCACTGGCCGGCGTGCCCGGAGGCAGCAGCAGCAGGGCGAGGCAAAAGAACATCGCAAGCGCAAAACGGACGGCAGGCATGAACAGCTCTCCATGACGATCATCCCCCGGATGCGCCGCATGATAGCGTGACGCGGCCCGCGATGGAACGGGCAGCAAAAAGGGTGCAGTCACTTGGTGAGTGACTGCACCCTCGATTGTATCTGCATCCGGCAGTCGGGTTACTCGGCTGCGGCGGCCTTGGGCTGAACGGCGTTCATGTAGTCGTTCATCAAGGTGGTGGTGATGTTGCCGACGGTGAACCTGTACGGCCCGATCTCGGAGACCGGCGTCACTTCCGCTGCGGTGCCGACGATGAAGCACTCCACGAAGGTCGCCATTTCCTCCGGCATGATGGCGCGCTCGTTGATCTTGATCTGGCGGTCGTGGGCAAGGCCCATCACGGTCTGGCGGGTGATGCCGTCGAGGAAGCAGTCCGGCGTCGGGGTGTGCAGTTCGCCGTCCTTGACGAAGAACACGTTGGCCCCGGTTGCCTCGGCCACCTGGCCGCGGTAGTCCAGCATCAGCGCATCGGCATAGCCGGCGCGTTCGGCGGCGTGCTTGGACAGGGTGCAGATCATGTACAGGCCGGCGGCCTTGGCTTCCGATGGCGCAGTGGCCGGGTCCGGGCGGCGCCACTTGGCCATGTCGAGGCGGATGCCCTTGAGGCGCTGCTGGGCGTCGAAATAGCTCGGCCATTCCCAGATGGCGATGGCGACGTTGATGCGGGTGGTCTGCGCCGACACGCCCATCATCTCCGAGCCGCGCCATGCGACAGGTCGCACATAGGCGTCCTTCAGGCCCTGGCGCTGCAGCAGCTCGATGCAGGCATTGTCGATCTCCTCCACCGTATAGGGGATCTTCATGTCCAGTATCTCGGCGGAGCGGAACAACCGTTCGGTGTGCTCGCGCAGCTTGAAAATGCGGCCCCCGTAGGCGCGCTCGCCTTCAAATACCGAGGAGGCATAGTGCAGGGCGTGGCTCAGCACGTGGAGCTGGGCATCGGACCAGGGGATGAACTGGCCGTTCATCCAGATTTCGCCGGGACGATCGTCAAACGGGGCTGCGGCTGCCATGGCAGGCTCCTGTGGTACCGGCCGGCAGGGTACACCCGCGCAAGTCCGGGAATTGCTCTCGACAAACACGAAAACGCATGAAATGCGGACAATCCCACTACCAATCGCCGGAAAATATGTCAATATAGCTGACATAAACTGTGATCGGCGGCGATCATGAGGAGGGGGCCTTCGATGGCCAGTGACGCAGCACAACAGACCACGCCTGTTCAGCATGGGCTCAGCGATGAAGACGTCATCGAACTGATCGAACTGCTGTACTTCGGCTACCGGGATTTCACCTCGGATCCCGACGCACTTCTGTCACACTACGGGTTCGGCAGAGCCCACCATCGTGTGGTGCATTTCGTCGGACGCAATCCGGGCATCTCGGTGGCGGAACTGCTGGTGGTGCTCAAGATCACCAAACAGAGCCTGGCGAGGGTGCTGCGCGAGCTGGTGGAGCGCGGCTTCATCGAGCAGCGCACCGGCGATGCCGACCGGCGCAAGCGGCTTCTGTATCTCAGCGACGAGGGCCGGGCGCTGCATCTGCGGCTGATGGCGCCGCAGATGGCGCGGGTGCGCGATGCCATTGCCCATGCCGGCGCCGACTCCGGGCCGGTGATGCAGCAGCTCCTTTACGGACTGATCAACCAGCATGAGCGTGGCGAGGTCGAGCGGATCGTCGGATCATGAGCACATCGCCGGACACATACCCGCATGTGCTGATTGTCGATGACGACCGGCGGCTGCGCGAGTTGCTGAGTTCCTTCCTGTCGTCGAACGAGTACCGGGTGTCGGCGGTGGACGGTGCGGCAGAGGCGCGCCGGCGGCTGTCGGGAATGACGTTCGACCTGATCGTGCTGGACGTGATGATGCCGGGCGAAAGCGGGCTGGAGTTTGCCCGCAGCCTGCGGGGAGCGGGCAACGAAGTTCCCATCCTGATGCTGTCGGCGCTGTCGGATACCGAGGACCGGATCAGCGGACTGTCGGCAGGCGTGGACGACTATCTCGCCAAGCCGTTCGAGCCGCGCGAGTTGCTTTTGAGGGTGCAGGCCATCCTGAAGCGGCATGCCGCCATGCAGCCGGCCAGCGGGCAGGTGAATGAAGTCAGCTTTGGACCGTTCACCTTCAACCTGGTGCGCGGCGAACTGCGCCGCGACGGCGAACTGGTGCACCTCACTACCCGTGAGCGGGAGATCCTGCGGGTGCTGGCGCAGCGGCCCGGCCAGCCGGTCGACAGGTCGGAAATCATAGAACCGTCACAAGAAGAGTCCAACAGGGCGGTAGACGTGCAGATCAACCGGTTGCGCCGCAAGATCGAGGAACAGCCCGCCATGCCGGTTTATCTGCAAACCGTGCGTGGTCATGGTTATACTCTGCACATTGATCCGTGAAGCCAGCCCGCGGCGCTCGCGCCGGGACATGACAGGTGCCCATGACGGCCATATCTAACAGGCAAGACACACCGCAGGACCAGCGCACGCTGTGGTGGCATTTCAACCGGCTGCTGGAGCGCTACCTGCCGGAGCGGCTCTATGCCCGTTCGCTGATCATCGTCATCGCGCCCATGCTGCTTCTGCAGGGCCTGATGATCTACGTTTTCGTGGACCGGCACTACGAGACCGTCACCCAGTCGCTGTCGCGTTCGTTTGTGCGCGACGTGGCGCTGGTGATGAAGACCTGGGAGGAAAGCCCGCACACCGAGGCTGATCTGCAGCGCGTGCTGAGCATGGCCAACAATGACCTGGCGCTGGGGCTTACCGTCGAGCGCGACGCGGAACTGCCACCACCCAACCGCAGGCCGTTCCTCTCGTCCGTTCATCCCAAGTTGATGCGTTACATCGCCAACGATGTCGGCCTGCCGCACTGGGTCGATACGGTAGGCCAGACGGGCTATGTGGACGTGCGGATCAAAACCCCGGACGGGTTCGTGTTCCGGTTCCTGTCCGATCTGGACCGGGCGCACGCGTCGACCAGGTTCATCTTCATCGCCTGGATGATCGGCGGCTCGATCATCCTGTTGCTGATAGCGGTCATTTTCCTGCGCAACCAGATCAAGCCCATCGTCCAGCTTGCCGAGGCGGCGCAGAGCTTCGGCATGGGCCGCGATGTGCCCGACTTCCGCCCCGGCGGGGCGGCAGAGATACAGGCGGCCGCGCAGGCGTTCATCAAGATGAAGCGGCGCATCGAGCGGCATGTCGAGCAGCGCACCGCGATGCTGGCGGGAGTCAGCCACGACCTGCGCACCATCCTGACCCGGTTCAAGCTTGAGCTCGCGATGCTGGAGCAGAACGACACCGTGCGGGCCTTGCAGGAAGACGTCGCCCAGATGCAGCGGATGCTGGAAGGCTACATGGCCTTCGTCAAGGGCGCCGAGAGCGAACTCACCCGGCCAACCGACGTGGTCGCGCTACTGGGCGCAGTGGCAGAGGAGATGAACCGCTCGGGCCATCCGGTTGCCCTCAACACGCCACGCAAGTTGCTGGTGCCGCTCAAGCCGGATGCCTTCAAGCGCTGCATAGGCAATCTGGCGCAAAATGCTGCCCGGTTTGCCAGCCAGGTGGAGATCACGGCCGTACATGACGGCAGTTACCTGCGCGTGGTGGTGGATGATGATGGACCCGGCATTCCCCCTGAAAGCTATTCAGAGGTGTTCAAGCCGTTCGTGCGGCTCGACAATGCGCGCAACCAGGACTCGGGTGGCACCGGTCTCGGCCTGGCTATCGCCCGCGACATTGCCCAGAGCCACGGTGGCGAAATCACCTTGTCGCCGTCGCTGCTGGGAGGCTTGAGGGCGGAAGTGCGAATACCAACGTGACTTTATGTCAGTGCATTCGCGAGCCGTTGGGGCAGGGCGTGTTGACGGCAATCAGCACGATGTCGCCGTTCTCGTCTGAAAAGCCAAGTGTGAGCACTTCCGACATGAACGGGCCGATCTGGCGCGGCGGAAAGTTGACGACCGCCGCCACCTGACGGCCCTTCAGATCGGCCGGCGTGTAATGCACGGTGATCTGGGCCGACGACTTCTTCACCCCGATCTCGGGGCCAAAGTCGATTTTCAGCTTGTAGGCGGGCTTGCGGGCCTCGGGAAAATGTTCCACCTCGACGATGGTGCCGATGCGGATATCGACTTTCATGAAGTCGTCGAAGGTGATGGTGCTCATGCGTTGCCATTGCCTGATCGGGAAGATGGAGCGTCATTGCCAGAAGGCGGTGGCGTGCTGCCGGCGCCGGTTGATGCAGGTGACGGTCCGCGCCGGGCGTTCATGAAGCCGCGGGCAAGGCTCGCCAGCGCCCTGGCAAGGGCGGCCGGCGTTTCCAGCCGGCTGATCCAGTTGGCGCCGTCGCGCAAGGACCGGTCCAGCTGGGCCATGGTGCGGGCCATGCCGGGATCGTCGTCATTGGCCCAGGTGCGCAAGGTCTGCACATAGACCCAGGCGAGCCCCGACGTCTTGATGGCGCCGCGAAACCCCGAATCCTCGATGCCGGCTGCAGACAGGATCCAGTCCTGTGATTGCAGCAGCGAGCCTGCCAGCGTCAGGTAGCCGGCTGCCGAAGCGGCGGGGGTGGCGACAATCGAGCGGATGGCGGCCTTGTAGGCGTCCATCAGTTCCAGCCGGCGCATGATGATGTCGAACACCCGGTCGTGGGGCGAACCGGTGACCGGCTCGGCGTCCAGCGACTTCAGCATCTTCGCATCAAGCTGGCGGCCATAGAGGCGCAGGATATCAGCCTTGCCACCGATGACGCCGGCAAGATCAGCCAGGCTCATCTCTGCCTCGGCGGCAATGTCGTTGATGCGGATATCCGCCCAGGCCCGCGTGGCGGCCAGCCGGAGGGCGGCGTTGATGATCTCGGTTTCGGCCTGCTGGTGATCGGCCATTGGTCGGCTCCCGTCATTGGTCGTTATGTGCAGCAAGGCTGCACGGGGGTGGTTGTATGCGGCAAGCCTGCACGGGCGTGAAGGCGAAGGCAAGCGTGTCAGCCTGCCAGTTCCCTTGAACGCTTTTCCGCCGCTGCGGTTGCCTTGCGCAGCAGCGGTTCCATGCCGTCATCGGCCATCAGCACCTGCAGGGCGGCATAGGTGGTGCCCTTTGGGGAGGTTACGTTCTGGCGAAGCGTGCCAGCATCTGTGCCGGTGACCCGCATCAGTTCGCCCGCGCCGGCCACGGTCGCCCGCGCCAGCTTTTCGGCCACATCATCGGGCAGGCCCAGCGCCTTGGCGGCTTCGGAGAGGCATTCGGCCATATAGAACACGTAGGCCGGGCCGGAGCCTGAAATGGCGGTGGCGGCATCAATCAGGCCTTCGTCTTCCACGGTCACCACTTCGCCGATGGCGGTGAGCAGAGAGGTGGCCAGGTCCACCTGTGCGGCAGACACATCATTGTCCGGCGCCATGGCGGTGATGCCGCGGCCCACCGCAGACGGCGTGTTGGGAATGGTGCGAATGATCGGCACATCGGCGCCGAAGTGGCCTTTCAGCGCGGCGATGGTCTTGCCCGCTACCACCGAGACGACCAGCGGCTTCTCTCGTGCCAGCGCCTTCAGGCCCGGCAGCACCTCGTCCACCATCTGCGGCTTGATGGCCAGCAGGATGACATCGATGCCGGTTACGGAGTCCGGCGCCGGGTTGTGGGTGATGCCTTGCTGTTCGATCAGCGCTTGCGTTTCAGGCGGCGGAGCCGGGTCGAAGATCACCACCTGGCTGGCGGTGACGCCGTCCTTCAGCCAGCCTTGCAGCATGGCGGTGCCCATCTTGCCCGCGCCGATGAGCACGAGCTTGCCGCTGAGATTGACTGCACTTGCCATGATGAATGGTCCTCCCGGACAAGAGGCGTTGACTGCAGGAATGTGGCCCGGGAGCAGACTACGCTTCGCCGACAGTTTCAAGAAGACAGGACTGGATGGCCTGTTCGGCGGTCTTGCCGGCCCAGATGACGAACTGGAAGGCCGGGAAATACCGCTCGCAGGCGTCGATGGCGGTCAGCACCAGCGCCTCGCACTGGGCTTCGCTGACGCGCGCCTGACCGGTCAGCAGCAGCGAATTGCGGAACATCAGCGAGCCTTCGCTCCGCCAGATGTCGAAATGGCCGAAATAGAGCTGTTCATTGATCAGCGCCACCAGCCGGACGATTTCCTCGCGGCGGCCTTCCGGCACCTTCAGGTCGAAACTGCACGCCAGATGCAGGCCTTCAAGATAGTCGTTCCAGTTGAGCGCCAGATGGAGGTCGGTCCATGTGCCGGAGACGATCATGTTGACCTCGTCATCGGCCGATCGGTCCACCATCCAGTCGTGGCGGGAAGCGATCTGCTCCACGGTCTCGAGCGGGTGCAGATCGTTGGTCTTCAGCGCCAATGCGGCCGTCATGCCGGTCGTCTCCTGTCAAGCTCGCCACCTGCAGCAAATCTGCGAGACGAATCAAACGTTAACGAGACGTTGCCGGATGAACGCGTGCGCCGCAAGAGTCGGGAGCCTGGCGGCCTGATTCCTCCACATTGCAAGCCTTGGTGGGTCTGCAATCTGGGGAAAGATCACTTTTTGGCAGAGGCAGGCCTGGTTGCGGGCTTCTTCTTCGCCTTCATGGCGGCGGCAGGTGCGGCGGGGCGCTGTTCGAGCGCTTCGAGACGTGCCTCAAGTTCGGCGACGCGGGCGCACAGGGCCTCGTTCTCGGTGCGTGCCATGGAGGCCATGTCGCGTACCACGTCGAATTCCTCGCGCTGCACGATCTGGATATCTGCCAGGACCCGTTCGATCTGGGCGCGCACCAGGTTGTCCACCTCGCGGCGCGCACCTTGTGCGGCGCCGGCGGCGTTGGTCATCACCTTGGCGAGTTCGTCGAAGAAGCGGGAAGAGGGGCTGGTCATGACGTGTCTCTGATCGCGACGGCTGTTGGAATGAACGGTTCGATGCTTTAGGTAGGGCGCTCGCAAAGGATGCGCAAGCCTTGCGCACCTGATTCTGGCCGAGGGGACAATTCGCCCTACCATGCCCACCCTGTTTGCCCTGCCTTTTCCGGTCATTGATCCGGTCGCCTTCTCGCTCGGACCCGTGGTGGTGCGCTGGTACGCGCTGGCCTATGTGTTCGGCCTGCTGCTGGCGATATGGTACGCCAAGCGCCTGGTGAGCAACGAGGCGCTGTGGCCCGGTGCCCGGCCGCACACCACGCCGGCCCAACTCGACGACCTGTTGCTGTGGTGTACGCTGGGGGTGCTGCTCGGGGGGCGGCTGGGCTACGTGCTGTTCTACAATCCGGTCTATTTTGCCCAGAACCCGGCTGAAATCCTGCAATTGTGGAATGGCGGCATGTCTTTCCACGGCGGCTTTCTCGGCGTGGTGGTGGCGTGCCTGTTCTATGGCCGCAAGCACGGCATCGGGCTCGACCAGCTGCTCGACCTGGGTGCTGCGTCAGTCCCCATCGGGCTGTTCCTCGGCCGCATCGCCAACTTCATCAATGCCGAGCTTTACGGCAAGGTAACGGACGTGCCGTGGGCGATGGTGTTTCCCGGCGCCGGACCTGACCCACGCCACCCGAGCCAGCTCTATGAAGCGTTTCTGGAAGGCATCGTGCTGTTTCTCGCCGTGCGGTTCGCCACGCACGGGCTGAAGTGCCTGCCGCGGCCGGGCTTTGCCTCGGGGGTGTTTGCCATCGGTTACGCCGTTTCCCGCATTCTGGTGGAATTCGCCCGTGAACCGGACGCCCATATCGGCTATCTCACCGGGGGGTGGGTGACCATGGGCATGGTGCTGTCGGTGCCGTTGCTGATGGTGGGCGTCTGGCTGATCTGGCGGGCAGGGAGGAGCAATGGCAAAGCCGAAACCTGAAAGTGCAAGGCGCACGTCGCCGCTGGGCGGCGAGTTGGCGCGGATGATCGAGGCGGACGGGCCGATGACGGTAGACCGCTTCTTCGCGCTGGCGCTGGGCCACCCGGAGCATGGCTACTACATGGGCCGCGACCCGTTCGGACGGGCGGGCGACTTCATCACTGCGCCGGAAGTGTCGCAGATGTTCGGCGAACTGATCGGCATCTGGTGCGCGGCGGGCTGGCAGATGATGGATGCTCCGGCGGATTGGAACCTCATTGAGCTGGGGCCGGGGCGCGGCACGCTGATGGCCGATGCGCTCAGGGCGTGTTCGGTGATGCCCGGCCTGCGGGACGGCATGACGGTGCACCTCGTCGAGATGTCGCCTGAGTTGCGAAAGATGCAGGCAGAGACGCTGCAGCGGGCTGGCGTCGAACCGGTGTGGCATGACCGGCTGGAGGACGTACCCGATGCGCCATCGCTGATCATCGCCAACGAGTTCTTCGATGCGCTGCCGGTCCAGCAGATCCAGAAGCAGGCCGGGCGCTGGCATGAGCGGGTGGTGGGTGTCGACGCGGATGGCGCGCTTGTCTTCGGGCGGACGGTGGACCCGGTGCCCGAGGCGCTGGTGCCGGGCTGGGCGGCGGGTGCCGACGAGGGCGAGATTGCCGAACTGTCTCCGGCCCGCGAGGCGGTGGCGAAGGAGATCGGCCGGCGCATCACCGCGCACATGGGCGCGGCGTTGATCATCGATTATGGCCACGTGCGCTCGGGCGTGGGCGATACGCTGCAGGCCATCGCCAGGCACCAGTTCGCCGATGTGCTGGCGCGGCCGGGCGAGGCGGACATCACCAGTCACGTGGATTTCGAGACGGTGGCGGCGGCCATCACGGCAGCCGGCGCAAAAGCCTACGGCCCGGTCACGCAGGGCGAGTTCCTGACCAGGATGGGCCTGCGCGAGCGCGAGGAGATGCTGCGCAAGCGCGCTGACGCCCGCGCCCGTATCCGGCTTTCCAAAGGTGCACAACGGCTGGTGGCCGGCAACCAGATGGGGCAGCTTTTCAAGGTACTGGCGGTGACGCATCCGGACATGCCCAAACCTGCGCCGTTCAACATTGAACCGGAGGGGCGGGCATGATTGAGGCCTCCACACTTTCGGCCATCGCCGGTATCCGCCATGGCTTTTTCACCCGCGAGGGCGGCTTCTCAACCGGCCTGTATGCCTCGCTTAATACCGGCCTTGGTTCGCACGATGACCGCGAGACGGTGAAGCGCAACCGGGCAAAGATCTGCGGCGAGCTTGGCGTTGCAACGCTGGTCACGCCGTACCAGGTGCATTCGCCCGATGCGGTGATCGTCGCGACGCCTTGGGATCACGATGTGCCGGACAGCGTGCCGCACGCCGATGCGGTGGTGACGGACAAGGCCGGTTTTGCCATTGCGGTCAACACGGCCGACTGTACGCCGATCCTGTTCGCCGCAGGCGATGGCAAGGTGGTGGGTGCGGCCCATGCCGGCTGGAAGGGGGCAATCGGTGGGGTACTGGCGTCCACTGTCGAGCGCATGCGCGAGCTTGGCGCCAGGGACATTCATGCGGCCATCGGGCCGACCATCAGCCAGGCGAACTACGAGGTGGGCCCGGAGTTCCAGGCGCAGTTCCTGGCGCGTGATGCGGCCAATGCACGGTTCTTCGTGCCGTCGGTGAAGCCCCAACACTTCATGTTCGACCTTCCGGCATTCGTGCGCGTTCAACTCGAGGCGCTGAGCCTCGCCTCGGTCGAAGACCTCGCTCTGTGCACCTATGCGGACGAGCAGCGCTTCTTCAGCTACCGGCGCACCACGCACCGTAGCGAACCTGACTATGGCCGGCAGCTTTCGGCCATTTGCATCAAGCCCTGAGGAGACGGCACCATGGCACTGCATTTTGAACTCAAGGAATACAAGGCGCGGCAGAAGAAAGTCATCAAGGAGCTGGAGGCGCGCGGCCTCGACGGCATCCTGATGTTCCAGCAGGAGTCGATGTACTACCTGACCGGCTACGACACGTTCGGCTTCTGCTTCTTCCAGTGCCTCTATCTCGGCTGCGACGGCAAGCTGGCACTGCTGACCCGCTCGGCAGACCTGCGCCAGGCTCAGCACACATCGATGATCGACGACATCCGCATCTGGACCGACGAGGCGGGGGCCAAGCCTGCCGCCCAGTTGAAGGACATGCTGGCGAGCCTCGGCGCCAAGGGCAAGAAGCTGGGCATCGAGAACGAGTCCTACGGGCTGGTGCACTCCAACGGTCTGGCGGTCGATGCCGAGATGAAGGGCTTCGTAAAGCTTGAGGACACCTCGCGGCTGGTGGACGCCATCCGGGCGGTGAAGTCCGAGGCCGAGCTCAAGTACGTGCGCAAGGCCGGCAAGCTGGGTGATGCGGCACTGAAGGCCGCCATCGATGCGACACATGCGGGCGCGGACGAGGGCGACATCCTTGCCGCCCAGCACAACGCCATCTTCTCCGGCGGCGGCGACTATCCGGCCAATGAGTTCATCATCGGGTCGGGCAAGGACGCGCTGTTGTGCCGCTACAAGTCGGGCCGGCGCAAGCTGTCGAAGCGGGACCAGCTGACGCTAGAGTTTGCCGGGGTGTACCGGCACTACCACGCAGCGTTCATGCGCACGCTCATCGTGGGCGAGCCGAAGAAGCAGCACGTGGCAATGCACGATGCCGCCGTGGCGGCGTTGAAGGCGTGCGAGGAGCAGTTGCGGCCCGGCAAGACGGCGGGTGATGTGTTCGACGCCCATGCCCGCACCGTGGATGAGCACGGGCTGAACCACGCGCGCCTCAATGCCTGCGGTTATTCGCTGGGTGCCAAGTTCACGCCCAGCTGGATGGACACGCCGATGTTCTATCACGGCAACCCGTTCAAGATCGCGCCCAACATGGTATTCTTCGCCCACATGATCCTTATGGACTCCACCACCGGCACCGCCATGACGCTGGCGCGGACTTACATCACCACCAAGGGCGATCCGGAACCGGTGTCGAAATATCCGCTGAAGCTGATCTGCCGATAGGAGACGGGCATGGCCTACACCGTGAGACCGCTGGAGGCAGCCGACAAGCCGCGTTGGCGAGAACTGTTCGACGGCTACCTGAAGTTCTACAAGACCGAGCTGTCCGACGAGCAGATCGAACTGACGTTCGCGCGGTTGATGGGGGATTTCGAGTGGGACCCGAAGGGACTGGTGGCGGTGAACGGGGAAGGCCGCATTGACGGCATCACTCATTACCTGTTCCACCGGTCCACTTGGTCGCCGACGGTGTACTGCTACCTGGAGGACCTGTTCGTCGGTCCGGCGGTGCGCGGCGGCGGGGCAGGACGGGCGCTGATTATGGCGGTCTATGACCGCGCCGATGAAAAGGGCGCCACGCGCACCTACTGGGCGACGCAGGAGTTCAACTATCCCGGCCGTACGCTCTACGACAAGGTGGCAGTCAAGTCGCCCTTCATCCAGTACCGGCGGCCGGTCTGACGGCAATTGGCAGACTTGCGGCGCAACTGCACCTTGGGGCACATTGCGGGGCTGACGGCGGGCACAGGCGGGCAAGGCTCTTGAGACCGGCAATTCATACCATTCATCTCAACTGGACTGACGCCTGCTGGCGGCAGGCGTTGCGTGCCGCAGTGGCCGTGCTGCTGCTGGCTGCCGCGATGCTGCTGTCGGCGTGCGCGGGGTCTGGCGACCCAGGCGTTTCGAATTTCGGCAAATCCGGCCTCAGCGGAGGCGGTACATCGGGCAAGATCCCGCCGCCGATCGCGCTCATCGCCATGAACGGGCTGCCGCAGGACAAGGCCGGCATCCTCGCCGACGCCCTGGCCGAGGAAGCCGGCAGCCGCGACATCGCCATCGTGCAGGGCAACTTCTCCGATGGCTACCAGCTCGCCGGGACGTTCGAGCCGGTGCAGGAGGGTGGCGGCATACGCGTCGTCTACCGCTGGACGCTGACCGGCAATACTGGCGGTGTGCTGCACACCATCGAGGGGCAGGAACTGGTCCCGGCTGCGGGTGGCGATCCCTGGGCCGGCATCGACGCGGTGGTGATGAGGCGCATTGCCTCGCTGACGGCGGAGAACCTGGCCACCCGCCTGGCGCAGCTCGGTTTCCGGGTGCGGCAGGCCGGCATTCTGCCTCCCGTTCACACCTTTGCGCTGGCGGGCCCGAATGCCGAAAAGGAATACGACCTCGAAACCTTCTACGGTCCTGGTTCGCCGCTGGCGACCGCCTCCATCACGCCTGACGAGCTTTACACGCTGACGCCGGAAGAGCTGGACCGGCGGATTACCGAGGCCGCGCAGACGGCGGCCGCGGAGCAGCTCAACAGTGCAGGCGGCTCGTCGCTTGCGGCGCTGATGGGCGAGGATGAGGCGGCAGGCGGGGCACCGGACGAGGCCGTGGCGGACCTGCCCACCGCAAAGCCTGCGCCTGACCCCAAGACGGAAGTTGCCGAAAAGGCGGTTGCCGCGGCAGAGCCTGAGGGCAACGGCCAGTTGCAGATCGACCAGGTGGCGCTGGTGGGGGTGTCCGGCTCGCCGGGGCGGGGCAATGACGAACTGTACAAGGCAATGCGCAAGGTGCTGCGGCTGGCGGGCTGGCCGGTGACCGCCAGGGCCGGCAAGACGGCGCTGGCCATTACTGGCCAGGTCGAGATCGGCGAGGCCAAGGGCGGTGTTCAACAGGTCAGTCTGGCATGGGCGGTCAAGCTGCCCGATGGCAAGGTTCTGGGTACGGTGCGTCAGCAGAACGACGTGCCTGCAGGCTCGCTCAACGAGGGCTGGGGACAAACGGCCGGCTTTGCTGCGGAAGCCGCTGCGGAGGGCATCTTTGCCCTTGTCGATCAGGTGCGCGGCACGTCTGCGGTGCGCTGAGCGCCATTTCCGGCAATCCACCAGTGCATATCGTCCGCGAGCCTGTGGACGTGCGGCAATAGATGGTTGGCAAGCCCGCGCCTTGGGTTGTAAGACACCTGTCATGAGGCTGGTTGTCCGGACACAGCTTTGTGGCTGTTGGGGGTCCGGCTTGGCAGGGCAAAGTCAGAGATGAAACTTGTTTCGGGCAATTCCAACCGGCCGCTGGCGGAAGCCATTGCAGCTTACCTGAATGTTCCCATGACGAAATGCTCGGTCAGGCGGTTTGCCGACATGGAAGTTTTCGTCGAGATCCAGGAAAACGTGCGCGGCGAGGACGTGTTCGTGGTGCAGTCCACCTCGTTCCCCACCAACGACCACCTGATGGAACTGCTGATCATCATCGACGCGCTGCGCCGGGCATCGGCCCGCCGCGTCACCGCGGTGATTCCCTATTTCGGCTATGCCCGGCAGGACCGCAAGCCCGGCCCGCGAACGCCGATCTCGGCCAAGCTTGTCGCCAACATGATCGAGCGCGCCGGGGCCGACCGCGTCCTCACCATCGACCTGCACGCCGGCCAGATCCAGGGCTTCTTCGACATCCCCACCGACAACCTGTACGCAGCGCCCGTCATGGTGCGCGACATCAAGGACAACAAGGACCGCTTCGACGGCTCGGAAGTGTGCGTGGTGTCGCCGGACGTGGGCGGCGTGGTGCGCGCCCGCGCGCTGGCCAAGCGCATCGGGGCACCGCTGGCCATCGTCGACAAGCGGCGTGAGCGGGCCGGCGTCTCCGAAGTCATGAACATCATCGGCGAGGTCGAGGGCATGTCATGCATTCTCGTCGACGACATCGTCGATTCAGGCGGCACGCTGTGCAATGCGGCAGAAGCCCTGCTCGATGCCGGCGCGGCGGACGTGTCGGCCTATATTACCCACGGCGTGCTGTCGGGCGGCGCGGTGGCGCGGATCACCGCGTCCAAGCTCAAGCAGCTGGTGCTGACCGACTCGATCCAGGCAACGGAAGCGGTGCGGGTGTCGCGCAATATCCGGGTGATCTCGATGGCCAACCTGATCGGCGAGGCAATCCGGCGCACGGCGCTTGAAGAATCCGTCTCCAGCCTGTTTGACGACTGAACCGAGGAGTGCTGCGGTGAGTAGTGTGATCCACCGCGAAACAATTCCGGCCCGCAGCCCCTGGTCGCGGATCATCCGGGCCGGCGAGCGCTTGCGCATCATCGATACGCACGGCGAACAGGCGGTTGATTTCCTCTGTTACAACGCCGATGATCCGGCCGAACGCTACCATGCCCCCAACACGATGAAGGCCGCCGGCACCATCCTGCTGACCGCCGGGCACACGCTCTATTCCGACAAGGCGCGGGCGCTGTTCACCATTGAGGAAGACACCTTCGGCGGGCATGACACCATCGGCGGCTGCTGCTCGAAGCCGTCCAACGAGGTGCTCTATGGCGTGGGAAACGAGGGCTGCCGGGAGAACTTCCTCGCCGCCCTGGCGCTGCACGGGCTGGGCTGGAAGGACGTGGTGCCCAACGTCAACTGGTTCATGACCGTGCCGGTCGGGGCGGCGGGCGATGCGGCCATTGCACTGGGCTCGTCCAAGCCTGGAGACTACGTCACCCTGCGCGCGCAGATGGACGTGCTGGCGGTGATCTCGAACTGCCCGCAGGTGCTCAATCCGTGCAACAACTTCAACCCGACCGATATCGAGGTCGAGGTGTTGGCTTCCTGACATGAAAAACCCCGGATGCTGGTTTCAGCACCCGGGGGTTCAGGTCAATCAGGGAGGTTGTCACTCACTCACGTAGCAAATTCTGCAGTGTCCGAATGCAACCGCATTAGCCATCAGCCTGCAGTCTGGTCGTAGCAAGCCACGAAGTCCGGCGTGTCGAGCGTTGCGCCCTGGCGATCAACCGTGAGCATGTCGCCGGAGAACGAGTAGCTGGTGCCGATCATGAAAGTGTGATCGTCGAGGTCACGTAAGGCGTTTCCTCCCGCCAAGCAATTGTCGCGGAAGGTGCCGCGGTAGCCCACCCATAGCGGCGTCGAGCCCATCAGCGGCAGCTCCACCATCATGTCGTAGCGGGCCTTGACGATGAAGGCATCCATGTCTGCGCCGCCGGATACATAATCCATGTTGATGTAGGTGCCTTCAACCTGCAGGCGGCTGTCTGCGGTCGGGAAGTAGCGCAGCACGCCGCGGGCGAAGAAGCCGTCATCCAGACCTGCGCCAACATTGTTGGTTTCGACGTAGCCGCCCTGGCCGTAGAGGGTGAAGTTGTTGAGGTAGAACTGGAATTCACCACCGGCGAACAGGTTGTCTTGCGTGAACGCGCCGCCTGGAAAGCCGATGTTCGCGCCACCGACGCCGCCGAATGCGCCGATCAGGAACGTCGAGGGATCACGATGGCTGACGTGTGCGGCGAACTGGTAGGAGTAGCGCGGTCCATCGACGTCATTCGTCACCGCACGCTCGATGGCGTTCTCGTTGTACTCGTACTTGAAGTCGTTCTGGATCGACAGCGTGTTGCCGACCGGGAAGCTCAGGCGGCCTTCGCCGCCATTGGCAAACACCAGATCGTCATCAAAACCGTCATCGATGAACTGCAGACCGGCCCACTTGTCGGCAACGCCGGACACGATGAGTTCGATTTCGCGGTCCATGTCGGCAGCGGTTGCTGCGCCTGCGGAAGCCATGAGTGCTGCGGTGGCAGCCAGAATTACCTTATTTCATGTCGAATTCCCTGCATGTTTCGAATGAACGTATTCGGACTAAAACACATAAGGAGGCCAGATGCAGCCGATTCCATCGCCGTTGCAGCACTTTTCCGGCAACTGTGTCTTTGCGGCAACAGTTTGCCGCCTGCCCTGCAGCGAGCAATGCATTGCACCTGCAGGCTGCTTTCTGTATAAGCCCGCCATCCGGATACCGGGCTCGTTCACCCCTGGAGGAGACCCCGGCCGGTCAGAACCGGCACTGAGCCTTTGATTTCAGTGCTTTACATATCCAATTGTGAAGACAGCAGGAGACTGAGACGATGTCGCAGACCGTCAATATCAATGCTGCCTCGCGCGACCGGGCCGGCAAGGGGGCCGCCCGGGCCATTCGTCGCGAAGGCCGCGTCCCGGGAGTGATCTACGGAGACAAGAAAGACCCCCAACTGGTTTCGCTCGACTATCGCGAGCTGATGAAGCATGTCCAGACCGGCCGCTTCCTCTCGACGCTGGTGGACATCGATGTTGACGGCTCCAAGGTCCGCGCCATTGCGCGTGATGTGCAGTTCGACCCGGTTCGCGATTTCATCATTCATGTCGATTTCCTGCGCCTGGGCAAGGACTCGAAGATCGCCGTGGAAGTGCCGGTGCACTTCATCAATGAAGAAGTCTCCAAGGGCATCAAGCGTGGCGGCGTGCTCAACGTCGTCCGGCACGCGGTTGAAGTCATGTGCCCGGTTGATGAGATTCCCGAGCAGTTCGAGATCGACCTGACTGGCTGGGACGTGGGCGAAAGCATTCACGCGTCGGCACTGAAGCTGCCTGCCGGCATAAGCTTCACGATCACCGACCGCGACTTCACCATCGCCACCATCGCTTCGCCGTCCGGCGGCATTCAGGAAGAGGATGAGGCTGGCGAGGAAGAAGAAGGCGAGAGCTGATCCCGGCATCCCCCGGCTGACCTGGTCTGCCGGGGGCTCCAAACGAGGCCCACATGCTGATCATCGCAGGCCTTGGCAATCCCGGCGCAAAGTATGCCGGCAACCGGCACAATATCGGTTTCATGGCGGTGGACGAGATCGTTCGCCGCCATGGCTTTTCGCCGTGGCGCAAGAAGTTCCAGGCGGAAGTGTCCGAGGGGCTGCTGGGCGGCGAGAGCGTACTGCTGATGAAGCCTCAGACCTACATGAACGAGTTCCGGCCGCGCCGTTGGCGAGGCGATGCGCTTTTACAATCTTGGCGCGCAGGACATCGTGGTCCTGTACGACGAGCTTGACCTCGCGCCCGGCAAGCTGCGGGTCAAGACCGGCGGCGGTTCGGGCGGGCACAACGGCATCAAGTCGATCGACGCACATTGCGGCAAGGACTATCGCCGGGTGCGGCTGGGTATCGGCCATCCGGGCTCGAAGGACCGGGTGACCGGGTACGTGCTGGGCGATTTTGCCAAGGCGGACGCCGATTGGCTCGATCCGCTGATCGAGGCGGTGGGCTCGCATGCGGACCTGCTGGCGAAGGGGGACGATGCCGGGTTCATGAACAAGGTGGCGCTGGCGATGGGGTCGATGTCGCCGGAACCGGAAAAACCGGGCAAACCTCCTGCAAGGAAACAAAGCCATATCCACCAGGCCAGGCAGCCGGCAAAGAAGCCGCCGATGGCCAAGTCAGGCCCGATGGCGGACCTGCTGAGAAAAATCCTGGGCAACAAGGACGAGAACTAGATGGGTTTCAAGTGCGGTATCGTGGGCCTGCCCAATGTCGGCAAGTCGACCCTGTTCAATGCGCTGACGCAGACGGCTGCGGCGCAAGCAGCCAACTATCCGTTCTGCACCATCGAGCCGAACGTCGGCGACGTGGCGGTGCCGGACGAGCGGCTGGACAAGCTGGCCGCGATTGCAAGGTCGGCGCAGATAATCCCGACCCGGCTGACTTTCGTGGACATTGCCGGGCTGGTGAAGGGCGCGTCGAAGGGAGAGGGGTTGGGCAACCAGTTTCTGGCGAACATCCGCGAGGTGGACGCCATTGCCCACGTGGTGCGCTGTTTCGAGGATGGCGACATCACCCACGTGGAAGGCCGTATCGACCCCATTGCCGACATCGAGACAATCGAGACCGAACTGATGCTGGCCGACATGGAGAGCCTGGAAAAGCGCATTGCCGGGGTGGAGAAGAAGGCAAAGTCTGGCGAGAAGCAGGCCAAGGCCGACTATGACCTGATGATGCGGCCGCTGGAGCTGCTGCGCGAAGGCCGGCCGGCGCGCGAAGTCGAGGTGGCCGACGACGAGCTCAAGGCGTTCCGCATGCTTGGCCTGCTGACCTCGAAGCCGGTGCTCTATGTGTGTAACGTGGAAGAAGAGTCCGCCGACAAGGGCAACGCGTTCTCCGACAGGGTGAAGGCGTTCGCCGCGGCGCAGGGCGCACAGGCCGTCGTCGTGTCAGCGAAGATCGAAAGCGAGATCGCGGTTCTCGATGACGCGGAGCAACGCGAGTACCTCGAGGCCATCGGGCTTGTGGAACCCGGTCTGAACCGGGTGATCCGGGCGGGCTACAAGCTATTGAAACTGCTGACTTATTTCACTGTCGGCCCGAAGGAAGCCCGCGCCTGGACAATCACTGCCGGCACTCGCGCGCCGGCGGCGGCGGGGGTGATCCACACGGACTTCGAGAAGGGCTTCATCCGCGCCGAGACCATCGCCTACGACGATTACGTGTCGCTGGGCGGCGAGGCAGGCGCGCGCGATGCCGGCAAGATGCGGCTCGAGGGCAAGGAGTACACCGTTGCCGACGGCGACGTGATGCACTTCCGCTTCAACACCTGAGGCTTCCAGGCAGGGCAGCCATGCAGGAAAGTTCGCTTGACCGGGGCATGAACCTCGCCGAAAACCTCATCCCATGACTGGGGAACTCTTGCACTACGAAGACTTTCACGTGGGCGACGTGAAGACACATGGCCCGTTCGCCTTGAGCGCCGAGCTGATCCGCGAGTATGCGCGCGAGTGGGACCCGCAGCCGTTTCACCTCGACGAGGAACTGGCGAAGAATTCCGTGCTTGGCGGCCTGTGCGCCTCGGGCTGGCAGGTGTGCGCCATCATGAACCGGCTGATGGTTGATGGTTATGCCGCGCATGCCGCAGGGCTGGGATCGTTCGGCATCCGCGAGGTGAAGTGGCTGAAGCCGGTCTATGCCGGTGATGACCTGACACTTCGCTACACGGTGCTTGACCGGCGGGTGTCGTCCAGCAAGCCGGAGATGGGCATCATCACCATGCGCTGGGAGGCCATCGACCAGCATGGCACCGTCAAGACCGAGATGACCGGGGTGAACCTGTTCAAGGTGTGCCATCCGGCCCGGACGGAGGCGGCGGCGCCATGAGCGGCTATACCTCGATCTGGCTTGAGGACTTCGAGGCCGGGCAGCACGCCGTCTATGGCGAGCATCATTTCACGCGCCAGGCGGTGCTGGAATTTGCCCGCAAGTACGATCCGCAGGGCTTCCACCTTGATGACGAGGCGGCGGCCAAGACCCACTTCAAGCGGCTGTCGGCGTCGGGCTGGCACACGGCGGCTGCCTGCATGAAGCTGCTGGCGGCCTATCACTTCAGGCTGCGCGCCGAGGCGGAGGCGCGCGGCGAGCCGTTGCCGGCGCTGGGCCCGTCGCCGGGCTACCAGAACCTGCAATGGATCAAACCGGTCTATCCGGGCGACACCATTACCTTCTCCGGTACCATCACCGGCGCGCGCCAGATGAAGTCGCGGCCCGGCTGGGGCTTGATTACGCTGACACCTGAAGGTCACAACCAGCATGGCGAGAAGGTATACGCCTACGACTCGACGGTCATGATTGCCTGCCGCGGCATCGTCGGCACCTGATGCAAGGGATATTTCGATGAGCAAGCGGATTGGACTGGTTACTGGTGCGGGCTCGGGCATTGGCCGGGTGTGCGCCGTGGCGCTGGCGAAGGACGGATGGGATGTGGTGCTGACTGGCCGGCGCGCCAGCGCACTGCACGAGACGGTCACGGCGGCAGGCGAGGCGGGCGGCAACATGCTGGTCGAACCCTGCGACGTCACCGATCCAGTGGCCGTTGAGAAGCTCTTCGCCGAAATACGAAAGGTACATGGCCGGCTCGACATGGTGTTCAACAATGCCGGCAGCTTCGGCAAGCCGGATAGCATTGGCGACATGTCCTGGGACAACTGGCGCATGGTGGTGGGGGTGAACCTGGACGGTGCCTTTCTGGTGGCGAAGCATGCCTTCGCGATGATGCGGGATCAGAAGCCGCAGGGCGGGCGCATCATCAATAACGGCTCCATTTCGGCTCATGTGCCCCGACCGGGCTCAGCGGCCTATACTGCCTCCAAGCACGCCATCACCGGGCTCACCAAGTCGATCTCGCTCGACGGGCGGCGGTTCAACATCGCCTGCTCGCAGATCGATATCGGCAACGCGGCGTCCGCCATGACCGACGCCATGCAAAAGGGCGTGCCGCAGGCAGACGGCTCGGTGAAGCCGGAGCCGGTGATGGACGTGTCCAACGTGGCCTCGGCTGTCACCTACATGGCCTCGCTGCCGCTCGACGCCAACGTACAGTTCATGACCATCATGGCCACCAACATGCCGTTCATCGGCCGCGGTTGAGGGGAAAGGCGCTACGCGCGCGACGTGCAGAAATGCACACTCAAGACGGCCGGCTTGTGATGATGATCATGCTCGCAGGTCAACACCTTGAGGGCGAAACCAAATGGCTACCTACTCGGGCACCAACGGCAATGACGCCGTGCGCGGGAGTTTGTTTTCCAACAATACCTATCTGGACTTCGGCCTCGGTGCCGACAGCATTACCGGCGGCTATCTGTCCGACAAGATACAGGTCAGCTATTTCGATGCCAGCCGGGACACGTTCAACGGTAGGGCGGGCACCGACACGCTCGACCTGAGCATCATGCAACTGGCCACCCGGGGTTCGTCGCTGAACATCGTTCTCAGCGAAGGAGCCACTGCAGGATACATCAGCACCTCCTACTACGCCGGAAGCCTGGGCAGCATCAGGCTGTACACCACCATGCTCGCAGACCTGTTGAGCATCGAGAACATTACCGGCTCGCGCTATGCCGACACCATCACCGGCAACAGTCTGGCCAACGTGCTGAATGGCGGGCTCGGCAATGACACCATCAACGCCGGTGGCGGCAACGACGTCGTCATCGGCGGAGACGGCGATGATGTGCTCAATGACGGTACCGGTAAGAACACGGTGCACGGCGGTCTGGGCAATGACCGGATTACCCACACGCTCGACCGTCCCGCCACGTCTGCTGACCGGGACTTCATTGATGGCGGCGGAGGGATCGACACGCTGCTCATCGATTTTGGCGGTGGCGTCTATGAAAAGGTGGTCGTATCCCTGTCCACAGAGTTTGCCCCCAGCTTGCCGGGCTTTCCCGGATTCAACCCGCCCGAACCGTCCATCGACCAGGGCTTCATTGCCGCCAGTTTCCGGCTCAGCCCGTCGTTCATCCAGACAACCAATGAAGCGATCATAACCGGCATCGAGAACGTGACCGGAACGGCCGGCAGTGACATCATCATCGGTGACCGGAAGGACAATGTGTTGCGTGGCGGCGGCGGTGACGATCTGTTGTCCGGTGAAACCGGCTACGACCAGCTGTTCGGCGACAGTGGCAACGACACGTTCGAGTTGTGGAACGATGGCGTTACCGACATCATCAACGGCGGCAGCGGCATCGATACAATCGACTACAGCCGCAGCACCAAGCAGGTCATCGTATCGCTCGATGCAGGCACGGCCAACATCCTCGGCGACAGCTTCAACTTCGTGCTCGAGGACCAGATCTCCAACGTCGAGAACATCATCGGGTCCCGGCACAACGACTATATCCGTGGCGACAGCGGCAACAACGAACTGTCCGGCGGCGATGGCAACGATGTCCTCATTGGCGATGCCGGGCGGGATATCCTGAATGGCGGACGCGGCGCGGACACGCTGACCGGCGGCGCCGACGCCGACGTCTTCCGGTTCTGGGATTTCTCCAGCGGTGCAGGGCCGGATACGATCAAGGACTTTCAGACCGGCCTGGACAAGATCGACCTGTCCGGCTTTTTCTCACGCCAGGACGAAAACCACTGGAGCAACGACATAGCTACGCAGGCGCAGTTCATCGGCAGCAGCCAGTTCAGCGGCAGCTACCAGGTCCGCGTGTTCGTGGACAATGGTGTCGGCAAGGTACAGTTTTCCACCGGTGGCGGGATCATCGACATAGAGATCGACGTGCACGGTCAGGTATCGACGAACGACTTTATCTACTGACGCGATGGAGCGCGGAGACTTTCCGGGCCGCGGCATAAGGCAACGCGCGTACAACGGCGGCGGCAGACGTTACGCCTGCTTGCCGTAGCCCTTGAACTTGTCGATGACGCGGGTCATTTCCTTCTTGCCCAGCACGTGCGGCTTGCCGAGGCTCAGCACGTCGATGTACTGGCGCGCCAGCGTCTCGACCTCGGCGGCCAGTTCCAGCGCCTTGGGCAGCGAGCCCGCCCAGGCGATCTGGCCGTGGTTTGCCAGCAGGCAGGCCTTGTAGCCGCCCTTCATGGCCTTCACTGCGCTTTCCGCCAGTTCATCGGTGCCGAAGGTGGCGTACTTGGCCAGCGGTATCTTCGCCCCGCCGGCCACCGCCACCATGTAGTGGAACGCCGGGATTTCCATCCGCGCGCAGGCCAGCGCCGTTGCGGCCATCGAGTGGCAGTGCACGATGGCCTTCGCGTCCGGAAAGGCGTGGTAGATGGCGAGGTGGAAGGGCGCCTCGGAGGAAGGCTTCTTCTCGCCCTTGGCGTGCGTGCCGTCCATCGACAGTTTCACGATATCCGCGGGCGCATACTCGTCATAAGCGATGCCGGTGGGTGTGACGATGATGCCCGAGCCGTCCTCCAGCCTGACCGACACGTTGCCCGAGCGTTGCGGCGACAGGCCCCTGGCGCTCATCGCCTGCGCGGTCATCATCACCGCCTCGCGGGCGGCCATATCGGATTTTGTGTCAGCCATCGGCTTTCTCCGGATAGAGCGAGAGGAGGCCGGCTTCGGATGCTTCCGCCACGCCGCGTTCGGTGATCAGCCCGGTGACGAGGCGGGCTGGCGTTACGTCGAAGGCCGGGTTGCCGGCACCGGAACCCGGCGCCGAGACTTGCACCTTCACGATGGAGCCATCGGCGGCGCGACCGGTGAGGTGGGTAACTTCCTCCTCGCTGCGCTCCTCGATGGGAATGTCGCGCACCCCGTCCGCCACCGTCCAGTCGATGGTGGAGTGGGGCAGGGCGACGTAGAACGGAACGTCATTGTCCCTGGCGGCGAGCGCCTTCAGGTAGGTGCCGATCTTGTTGCACACATCGCCGTTGCGGGCGGTCCGGTCGGTACCAACGATCACCATGTCCACCTGCCCATGCTGCATCAGGTGGCCACCAGCATTATCCACCACGATGGTGTGTGGCACGCCGTGGCTGCCCAGTTCCCAGGCGGTCAGCGCTGCGCCCTGGTTGCGCGGCCGCGTCTCGTCGGCCCAAACATGGACCGCAATCCCCTTGTCGTGGGCCATGTAGATTGGGGCAAGGGCGGTGCCCCAGTCCACCGTAGCGATCCAGCCGGCATTGCAGTGGGTGAGGATATTGACGGTCTCGCCAGGCTTCGTCGCGGCGATCTCCTCGATGATCTTCAGGCCGTTGCGGCCGATGGCCTCGTTGGTGGCCACGTCCTGGTCGCAGATTTCGGCGGCTCGGGCATAGGCGGCGGCAAGCCGGTCCTCGCGTGCAATATTGCGGACGGCTGCCAGCATCTCGTCGAGCGCCCACATCAGGTTGATGGCGGTGGGACGAGTCCGGCGCAGGCGCGCATTGGCGGCTTCCAGCGCCTCGTCCGATGCATCCTCACGCAGGGCCAGGCAGATGCCATAGGCTGCCGTGGCGCCGATCAGTGGGGCGCCGCGCACCTGCATCACCTCGATGGCGCGGGCGGCGTCTTCCAGCGTTTCCAGCGTCACGATCTCGAACTCGTGCGGCAGCCGCGTCTGGTCGATGATGTCGACGCGCCAGCCGTCCTCGTTCAGCCAGATGGAGCGGTAGTGTTTGCCTTGAACTTTCACCCGGTTTGCCGCCTTTCAAAGAAGCAAGCTCACTCGCCCTCGTAATCCACCAGACGGTGCACCTTCACGCCCTTGGCGCGAAGCTTTTCGATGCCGCCGAGGTCGGGCAAGTTGATGACAAAGGCAGCTGAAACCACCACACCGCCGGAATCCTGGATCAGGCCGATGGCCGCTTCCGCCGTGCCGCCGGTGGCGATCAGGTCATCGACCAGCAGGATCTTGTCGCCCTTCGAGATGGCGTCGGCGTGCACTTCGATGCGGTCCACCCCGTATTCAAGCTGATAGTCGCGGCCGATGGTCTTGCCGGGCAGCTTGCCCTTCTTGCGGATCGGCACAAAGCCGAGGCCAAGCTCGTGGGCAATGGCGCCGCCGAGGATGAAGCCGCGCGCCTCGATCCCGGCGACGTAATCAACGCCCGCCGACAGGAACGGCCACATCAGTTCGTCCACCGTAGCGCGGAACGCGTGCTTGTTGGCCAGCAGCGTGGTGATGTCGCGGAACTGGATGCCCGGTTTCGGATAGTCGGGAATGGTGCGGATATAGCGGCGGATGTCGAAACCGTTGCGAAGGTCCATGCCGGTCAGCCCCTTGTTCTGAATTGAAGTCCTGATTAGCGGTTCAGCACCCGGCCTGCAACGGCATCGAGCTTGGCTAGCAGTGCGGGATCGCGTTTGTCCGGTGCGGTCATGATGGCATATTCGAGCGCGGTGTCCGAATGCAGCGGGCAGGGCGGGTGCTGGCGCGGGAAGTCTTGCGCCAGCCGGGTCACCAGCCTGATGGCGTTGGAGACGTTGGCCTTCATCACTGCCAGGATGGAGGTGATGTCCACCGCGCCGTGGTGCGGGTGCCACGAGTCGAAGTCGGTCACCATCGCAGCGGTGGCGTAGCAGATCTCGGCTTCGCGGGCGAGCTTGGCCTCGGGCATGTTGGTCATGCCGATGACGTCGCAACCCCAGGCGCGGTAGAGCTTCGACTCGGCCACGGTGGAGAATTGCGGGCCTTCCATGCACAGGTAGGTGCCGCCGCGCGCATGCGGTATGCCTTCGGCCTTGGCCGCCGCCTCGACCGCATCGGCCAGCAGCGGCGAGATGGGGTCGGCGACGGAGACATGCGCCACCAGCCCCTCGCCGAAGAAGCTCTTCTCGCGGGCGAAGGTGCGGTCGATGAACTGGTCGATGATGACGAAGGTGCCGGGCGGCAGCTCTTCGCGGAACGACCCGCACGCCGACACCGAGACGAGGTCGGTCACGCCGCAGCGTTTGAGCACGTCGATGTTGGCACGGTAGTTGATGTGGCTGGGCGATACCCTGTGGCCGCGGCCATGGCGAGGCAGGAACACCACCGGCAGCCCGCCGATTTCACCGCGGCGCACCTCGTCCGAGGGCTCGCCCCACGGGCTTTCAATGCGCTCCCAGCGGGCGTTGTCCATGTCGATGTCGTAAACGCCGGACCCGCCGACGATGCCGAGGACTGATTTGGTCATTCAGCGCTTCCTGTGTGAGGGGAGGTGTAACGGACCGACTCATTCGCCGGCTTCGATGACGAAGACAGACCATATCCAGCGGGCTTCAACATCGTCCGGCGCCGGGGCGTCGCCGCTGGCGTGGATGAGCCAGAGCGGACCGCGTCCGCCAATGGAAAGCGGCTTGCCATTGGCCTGCCAGGCGAGGATCCAGTCCCGGGAGACTATCTCTGCGGATGTGTAGGTAATGGCATAGCCATCCAGCGCGGTAACGGTAACGGGCTTGTCCGCGGCACCAGCCTGCGCAAGCACGTCGCTCAGCGAAGGACCTGTCAATTCGACGGGACCCGGCCAACCTGCTGCCTGCGCGGTGATGGTCTTTTGTGGCAGGGCCTGAAGGCTCTCCAGGGTAAATTCGTGGGCGCTATTGAAGGATTTCTCGCGGAACTTCAGATAGGCATCGTGGAATGCATCAAAGGCAGGCCGGTTGGTCCGGGAGATGTTGCCGGCGACGGTAAGGATGGGCTGTCCGGCCGCCGCATCCTGAGCGGAAGCAGGGCCGGTGGCTGCAGTTGCCAGCGCTGCGAGCAGCGCTGCGGCAGCCAGTGAAAACGTGCGCCGGTTCATGGGGTTCGCGCCTTCCGATTGGACTTCGGTTTCATGTACGGCCAAAGCATGCAGCAAATTCCCGGCAAACAAAACGGGCACGGAGATTTCTCACCGTGCCCGCCTGAGAATTCGTAACTCGCCTTCGCGGCTCAGTGCTTGACGCCGGAGAACAGCCGCTTCTTGGTGAGGTACAGCAGCACCGAGAGCAGCGCGAGGTACAGCAGCACCATGAAGCCCATGGACTTGCGCTGCTCCATCTTCGGCTCGCCCGCCCACGCCAGGAATGCGGCGACGTCGGTGGCCATCTGCTCGACCGTTGCCTTGGTGCCGTCGGCATACTCAACCGCATCCTCGCTCAGCGGCGGGGCCATGGAGATCCACGGACCGGCGGCGAAGTAGGGGTTGTAGTACTTGTCACCAGCCTGATCGGCCAGCTCGGCCGGCGGGTCCTGGTAGCCGGTCAGCAGGGCGTGGACATATTCCGGGCCGCCATTGCCGGTTACCAGCTTGATGAACGGCGACACGTACCACGGATAGTGAAAGCCCTCGCGCTTCTTGGTGATCAGCGAAAGGTCAACCGGATAGGCACCGCCATTGGCCGCACGGGCTGCCTGCTCGTTGGGGAACGGCGAGCGGAACTTGTCGGCAGGGGTTGCCGGGCGTTCGAACATTTCGCCGTCGTCGTTGGGGCCATCGGTGATCTCGTACTCGGCCGCAATGGCCTTCACCTGTTCGTCGGTCAACTCGGGACCGCCAGGCTCGCCCAGGTTGCGGTAGTACACCTGTTCCATGCCGTGGCAGGCCGAGCAGACCTGCTTGTACACCAGGAAGCCGCGCTGCAGCTGGGCCCGGTCGAACTTGCCGAATATGCCTTCGAAGGAAAAGTCGATGTCTTCGGCAACCTTGGCCTTGCCGGCAGCGAGGGCGCCGGTGGCGCTGCCGAGTGCCAGGCTCGCGCCCAGCACACCTGCAGCAAGGAGGGTCTTGATGGTCTTCATTGGTCCGTTACTCCTGTTTGCTGCAGTCATTCAGCCGGCTGGGCTGCGGGTGCCTTGGCATTGCCGTTTGCCAGCACCGAGTCCGAAATGGATGACGGCAATGGCTTTGGCGTTTCCAGCAGTCCGACAAGCGGCAGCAGCACGAGGAAGTGGAGGAAGTAGTAGAAGGTCAGGATCTGGCCTGCGGTGATCCACCAGCCTTCCGCCGGATTGGCGCCGACGACGCCGAGGGCGAAGAACACCACCAGCAGGATCCAGAACAACTGTTTGTAGATCGGCCGGTAGGCGGCAGAGCGCACCTTCGACGTATCCAGCCACGGCAGCAGGAACCAGATGGCGATCGAGCCGAACATCGCGACCACGCCCATCAGCTTGTCCGGAATGGCGCGCAGGATGGCGTAGAACGGCAGGAAGTACCATTCAGGCACTATGTGCGCCGGCGTGGACAGCGGGTTGGCCTTCTCGTAGTTGATCGAGTGGCCCAGATAGTCGGGCGCATAGAACACGAAGGCGGTGAAGAAGATGAAGAACACGCACAGGGCAAAGGCGTCCTTCACCGTCGCATAGGGGGTGAAGGGCAGGGTGTCCTGGCCCGACTTCACTTCCACGCCGGTCGGGTTGGTCTGACCGGTCACGTGCAGCGCCCAGACGTGCAGGATGACGATGCCAACCAGCACGAACGGCAGCAGGTAGTGCAGCGAGAAGAAGCGCTGCAGCGTGGCGTTGTCGACGGAGAAGCCGCCCCACAGCCAGGTCACGATCGGATCGCCGAAGAACGGCACCGCCGAGAACAGGTTGGTAATCACCTTGGCGCCCCAGAAGCTCATTTGGCCCCACGGCAGCACGTAGCCCATGAAGGCGGTGCCCATCATGACCAGGAAGATCACGACGCCCAGCATCCAGAGGATTTCGCGTGGCGCCTTGTAGGAGCCGTAATACATGCCGCGGGCGATGTGGGCGTACACTGCTATGAAGAAGAACGATGCGCCGACGGCGTGCCATTTCTGCAAGATGTTGCCGTAGTTCACGTTGCGGCGGATGTGTTCGACGGAGTCGAACGCCATGTTGACGTCAGGCGTGTAGTGCATGACCAGCACCACGCCGGTGATGATCTGCGACACGAGCATGATCATCAGGATGCCGCCGAACGTGTACCAGTAGTTCAGGTTGCGCGGCACCGGATAGGAGACGAAGCTGTCATACATCAACCGCGGCAGCGGCAGGCGCGCGTCCAGCCACTTCATGACGGGGTTGGTCGGGTTGTAGGTCGAATGTCCGCTCATGATTGTTTCCCTCAGCCGATCTTGATCTGGGTGTCGCTGATGTAGCTGTACTGCGGAACGGGCAGGTTGGTGGGCGCGGGTCCCCGGCGGATACGGCCGGCCGTGTCGTAGTGCGAGCCGTGGCACGGGCAGAACCAGCCTTCATAGTCGCCTTCGTTGCCGATCGGAACGCAGCCCAGGTGGGTGCATACGCCCATCTGCACGAGAAACTGCTCCTTGCCCTCGATGACGCGGTTCTCGTCGGTGGCGGGTGCATCCTCGGGCAGGTTGGCGTTGCGCGCCAGCGGGTCCGGCAGGTCGGTGACCGGGGTCGCCTTGGCTTCCTCGATCTCCTTCGCCGTGCGGTGCCGGATGATGACCGGGTTGCCGCGCCAGGTGACGGTGATCGACTGGCCTTCCTCGAGGGGCTCAAGATTGACCTCAATGGACGCCAGCGCCAGCACGTCGGCGGACGGGTTCATCTGGTCGATCAGCGGAATGGCCACGCTGGCCGCGCCAACGGCGCCGACGGCCCCGGTGGCGATGTACAGGAAATCACGGCGGTTGGCGTCGTGTGCGTCTGCAGTTGACACTGGTCTGTCCCTCGCTCGGCTAGACTGTTATCCAATTGACCTGACAAGCCGCGGCGGTTCTGCTGCCATCATGCGGGTGATCTCAGGTTTGGCGGGTTTGTGGCACCGGCATGGCTGAAAGTCCAGTCAACAAGTGTCGCAGTCCCCACCGTTTTTCACGATTGTCACGGCGGGAAAACGGGCAATGCGCGACGGCGGTTCCAGCCGCGTCAGGAGGCCACAGGTGATCGATATTGCACTGTATCAGCCGGACATCGCCCAGAACGCGGCAACCACCGTGCGGCTGGCCGCCTGCCTGGGTTTGCGGGTCCACATCATCGAACCGGCAGGATTCGTCTGGGAATCGCGGGATTTCAGGCGCGCCGGCATGGATTACGTGGACAAGGCGGATGTGGTCCGCCAGCCGGACTGGACGGCATTCCTGGCTTTGGTCAGCGGCCGCAGGCTGGTGCTTGCCACCACGTCCTCGGCCATCAGGTACACGGATTTCCAGTTCCGTGGCGATGACATCATTCTCATGGGGCGGGAATCATCCGGCGTACCGGACGCCGTCAAGCAGGCCGTGCCCGACCACGTCGGCATCCCGATGAGGCCTGGCACGCGCTCGCTCAATGTGGCGGTGGCGACCGCCATGATCACTGGTGAGGCATTGCGCCAGACAGCGTGGCGATAACCATTCTCCTTAACGCGATTGGCATCGATGTTGCCTTAAGTCCGGACAACTGTGCCGTGCCGGAACATCTTCCGGCAATCCGGCGGCAAGTGCGGTTGTCGAGAATGTCAGGAGTTTTCAGATGAAGAGCGTTTTGACCGGCTGGAATGCCACCATGTCGGACCGGTTTGGCAAGGATACGATCCTGTTCAATCACCGGCTTCGCGAGAGCGGGCTGTTCACCCAGGAAGCGCTGGCCGGGCTGATCGAGCGCTATCCGGCCGAGCACTACAACATCAACACAAATGGCTTCGACCCCGCCAACCCGGTGTGGCGCGAGGGCGAGGTGGGCGACACCTCCGGCACCGATACGATCGAGGCAATCAAGCGCGGGCGCATGTGGCTCAACCTGCGCCGCGTGGGTGACGTCGACCCGCGCTATCAGCAGCTGCTTGACCGCATTTTCGACGAATTCGAAGGCGTCATTCCGGGGCTCAGGACGTTCAGGCGCAATCTCGGCATTCTGGTGTCGTCGCCCAAGGTGCAGGTGTTCTATCATGCGGACGTGCCGGGCCAGTCGCTGTGGCAGGTCGAAGGCGTAAAACGGGTCTACATCTACGAGCCGCGCGAGCCTTTCCTCAGCAAGGAGAGCCTCGAAGGCATCATCATGGGGTTGACCGAGGAGGAAATCCCCTACCGCAAGTCGTTCGACGATCATGCCAAGGTGATCGACCTGGAGCCGGGACAGGCGCTGACCTGGCCGCTCAACGGGCCGCACCGCATCGAGAATCACGATTGCCTCAACATATCGGTGACCACCGAACACTGGACGAACGAGATCCGCAATTCCTATGCGGTGAACTATGCCAACGGCGTGCTGCGCCGGAAGTTCGGCATGACCGGCATGAACGCTTCCCCGTGGGGTCTGCACGTCTATCCCAAGGCGGCACTGGCGCTGGCCTGGAAGAAGCTGAAGCTGGGCCAGGGCGAAAGGTTCGTGCGCAAGGTGGATTTCCGCGTCGATCCGTCGAGCCCTGCCGGCATGATGGACATTCCGGCCTACGCCAAATAGTGCGCAACGGCCCGGCAATTTTGACTTTCCCGTCTGTAAACACTGGTTTACAGATGGGGCATGGATACGACTCCCGGCACCGACATTCACCAGCAGCTTGAACCGCAGAAGGCCAAGGCCAGGGCGTGGTTCGAGCAGCTTCGCGACCAGATTTGCGCCAGCTTCGAGAAGATCGAGGACGAACTGGCGGACACCCCGCTGGCTGACCAGCCGCCGGGCAGGTTCGAGCGCACGCGCTGGAGCCGCGACAACGATGGCGGCGGCGGTGTCATGTCGATCATGAAGGGCCGCGTGTTCGAGAAGGTGGGCGTGCATTGCTCAACCGTGCACGGCGAGTTTTCCGAAGAGTTCCGCAAGCAGATCCCGGGCGCCGAAAATGACCCGCGGTTCTGGGCATCGGGCATTTCGCTGATCGCCCACCCGTGGAACCCCCATGCACCCACCGCGCACATGAATACCCGTTTAGTCGTTACCTCGAAATCATGGTTCGGCGGCGGCGGCGACCTGACCCCGGTGCTGATGCGCCGGCGCACCCAGGAAGACCCGGACTCGGTGTCGTTCCACGCTGCCTTCCGCGAGGCTTGCGAGGCGCATGAGGTGGCAGACTACGGCCGCTACAAGGAATGGTGCGACGAGTATTTCTGGCTCAAGCACCGCAACGAGCCGCGCGGCATCGGCGGCATCTTCTATGACTACCTGAACTCCGGCGACTGGGAGGCCGACCTCGCCTTCACCCAGGATGTGGGCCGGGCCTTCGAGAAGGCCTATTGCGCCATCATGCGGGCCAACATGCACACCCCGTGGACCGACGAAGACCGCGAGGAGCAGATGGTGCGGCGCGGACGCTATGTCGAGTTCAACCTGTTATATGACCGTGGCACCCTGTTCGGCCTGAAGACCGGCGGCAACGTCGAGTCGATCCTGTCGTCCATGCCACCTAGCGTCAAATGGCCCTGAGCCCGCAACAAGCAGCCGCTGCCGACCCAGTTCCGATCAGCCCGAATGCCTGGCGCAACCTGGTGGCCGCCATCGCCATGGTGTTCGTCTGCGACATGGCGCTGGGGCTGACCTATCCGCTGCTCAACGTCATCATGGAGGCGCGCGGCGTCGACGCGTGGCTGATCGGCCTCAACTCGGCGATGGGCCCGCTGGGCATCATTGCGGCGGGGCTCGCCCTACCGAGACTGCTGGCGCGGGTGCATTCGGGTCCGGTGGCGTGGGTGGGACTGGCATTGCTGGTGGTGACGCTGCTGGCGTTCGGTCTGAGCGATGATTTCTGGGTATGGTGCGCGTTGCGCTTCGTGCTGGGCGTGGGCATCGCGGTGCTGTTCTCGGTGTCGGAAGCCTGGCTGATGCACTTCAGTCCGGACGCCCATCGCGGCAAGATCACCGCCGCCTATACCACGGTGATGGCGCTGGGCTTTGGCGCAGGGGCTGCGCTGCTGCCGGTGGCGGGAACGCAAGGGTTCCTGCCGTTCGTGGTGGCGGCGGCAATGATTACGCTGTCGTCTCTGCCGTTGCTGTTCATCCGGCTGGACGGCAAGGAATTCCATGGCGAGCAGGCCGGTGTCAGCATGGCAAGTTTCGCCGTGGCTGCGCCGCTGCTGCTGGCCGGCATCCTCACCATGACCTTGTTCGATTCGGTCATGCTGTCGTTCTTCCCGATCTATGCGCTGCGTGAAGGCCTCGAGCTGACGCGTGGCGCGTGGATCCTGTCGGCCGCCATTACCGGGGCGGCGCTTTTGCAGATCCCCGTCGGCTGGCTGGCTGACCGCTGGTCGCGCACCGGCGTGATCTGGCTGTGCATCCTGACGACCGTTGCGCTGAGCTTAGCCATGCCCCACGTCCTGAACTCCTGGGTGGTCTGGCCGCTGGCGATCATTCTCGGCACGTCGGCGTACTCGATCTATGCGCTGGCGCTGGTTGCGCTGGGCGACCGGTTCAAGGGGCCGATGCTGGTGGCGGGCTCGGCGGCGGTTGCCGCCATGTGGGGCATCGGCGGCATTGCCGGGCCGCCGGTCACCGGCTGGGCGTTCTCCGGCATCGGCCACCAGACGCTGCCGTGGCTGCTGGCCGCGCCGTTCGCTGTCTTCGCAATCTTCTTCGGCCTGGCGGGCGGGCATCTGGTGCGGCGCCGCTGGCGGGCCTGAGGCCTGCCCGGCGGGCATGGGCCTCATGCGCTGATCCTGCTTGACCGCGCAAGCGCCCCGGTGTCCAGTCGCCGTCATGGCAGAGGCAATGGCAACCCCCATCCCCGACGTGGTGCGGCGGCGCAATCTGTATGCTGCGTGCGCGGCGGTGATCGTGTTCGGCTTCGCGCTGGGGCTGACCTATCCGCTGTTGTCGCTGCTGATGGAATCGCGTGGCGTCTCTGAAAGCGTGATCGGCCTCAACTCGGCCATGGCGCCCATCGGCATCGTGGCGTTCTCGGTGTTCATCCCCGTGCTGGCGCGGCGCTGGGGCACCCGCAACGTGGCGATGACGGCGGCCTTCCTCACCGCCTGCGTGCTGCTGTCGTACAAGGTATTCCCGTCGCTTGAGGCATGGTTCGCGCTGCGGCTGGTGCAGGGCATGGTGGTGTCGACGCTGTTCGTGCTGTCGGAAAGCTGGATCGTCAAGTTCGCCGATCCGGCCAACCGGGGCAAGGTCGTCGCCATCTACGGCGCGGCGCTGTCGGCCAGTTTCGGGGCAGGGCCGCTGATGATCTCGATCATCGGCATCGAGGGCTGGCTGCCGTTCGTGCTGGGCGCGGGCGTGCTGATCGCGGCGCTGGCGCCAATGTCGATGGTGCGCGAGGAACGGCTGGAGGCCGAGCCCACCGCCGGTTGGGGCGACATCATCGCCTTTGCGCCCAAGGCGCCGGTGCTGCTGGCGGCGGTGTTCTTCTTCGCGGTGTTCGACGCCGCGACGCTTAGCCTGCTGCCGGTCTATGGCGTGCGGCTGGGCTTCGACGTGACCACTGCGGCCAACCTGCTGACCGTGCTGATCGTCGGCAACGTGGTACTGCAGCTGCCGATCGGCTGGCTGGCCGACCGGTTCGACCGGCGCACGGTGCTGGCAATGCTGGGGGCGCTGGCCATGGTGGGGCTGGCGGTGCTGCCGCTGGCGGTGGACAGTTTCTGGCAATGGCCGGTGCTGGTCGTTACCGGCGCTGCCGGCTATGGCGTCTACACGGTGGCGCTGGCCATCCTCGGCGACCGGTTCACCGGCCATGAGCTGATCGCCGGTTCGGCCTCGTTCGCCACCTGCTGGGGGGTGGGCGCGCTGATGGGCTCGCTGATTGGCGGCGCGTCGATGCAGGCGTTCGGCCCGCAAGGCCTGCCACTGTCGCTCAGCGTCTGCTTTGCCGTGTTCCTCGCGGGCATGTGGGTGCGCCGGGTGCAGCGGCTGCGGCGAGGCGGGTAGGCAGTAGCGAATGGCGATTGGGGAATAGCGCTTGCATGCACCCTGTCGCATTGGCTCCCGCATGGGCCAGTTCACAAAATACTGATCGGGATTGATTGGCGCCGGGGCAGCGCTAGCTCCTAGCGTTTGTCCTGGCCGCGCAAGCATGTTGCGCGAGCCGGGTTCAACAGTGCGACGCGAAAGGCCCCCAGATGCGCCCAATTTCCCCAGCCCGGTTTGGCCCGATGTTGATTGCGTTTGTGGTGCTGCTTTGCCTGTTTCCCATCGATGCTGCCAGGGCGCAGCAGGCAAATGCGTTGCCTGACCATGTGATAGAGAGGTTCGGCCAGCCGCCCGCAATACCTGACGGGCCACTTTCGCAGGAGTTGCGCGAAGCGTTGCGCTTGGTCTTCATGGACAGCAACGCCCAGTCCAGCTGGGGGGCGGAGCAGAAGGCTGCGCTGGACCTGATCGCCAGTTCCGCCGACCCGAGGCTGGCCTGGATCATCAGCGACATGATGCGCTTTTCGTGGCGCACCGAGTTTGACGATGACCTGGCCTCAGCCGCCAGCAGGCTGCTGCAGATCGAGTTCAAGACGCCAGAGCGGTGGGGCGAGATCACCGACCATCTGATCGCCTGGGACGTTCCGGCCTATCCGGGGTACTTCGAGGCCAAGCGCGCCATATTCACCAGCATCCTGCCGGGCTGGGAGAAGATTTTCGTTGAGGGCAACGTTGACTGGCGGCTGGTTTCATGGGGCGGGGTGCCGATCGATGACCGCCCCTACGATACGACGGACACGCCGTGCAATTGCATTCCCGCCGCCGACAATCCGCAAGTCAGCAGTGCCGCAGAGGCCACTTGGCTGAAGGACAGCGACATCGTTTTCGGCGTTGGGGTCAATGGCGAATACCGGGCCTATCCGCGGCGCATCATGGAGGTGCGCGAGATGGTCAATGACACCCTCGGCGGTCGACACCTCGGCATTCCCTACTGCACTTTGTGCGGCGCCGCGCAGGCCTATTTCACCGATCAGCTGCCAGTTGGCGTCGAGCGTCCGGTGCTGCGCACGTCCGGCCTGCTGATACGGTCCAACAAGGTGATGTACGACATCACCACCCACTCGATCTTCGATACCTTTCTCGGAAAAGCCATGAGCGGCCCGCTGGCTGACAAGGGCGTACACCTGAAGCAGGCTACGGTGATCACCACCGATTGGGGAACCTGGAAGCAGCTGCACCCCGACACGACCGTCCTGGTCGAGGAGCTCGCGCTTGGCCGGGATTTCGATTTCCGCAATGGCCGGGACGCCAACGGACCGATCTTTCCCGTTGGCGATGTCGACCCGCGCCTGCCGGTGCATGAGGACGTGCTCGGCGTGATCACGGCCTCGGGCAAACCGGTGGCTTTCCAGCGTAGCGCGGCGCTGGTGGCGCTCAGGCAGGGCGTCGAGATTGTTCATGAGAATGTGAGGCTGGAACTTGCGGCGGGCGGGATCAAGGCTGTCGATGCCAATGGCTCCGATCTTGGCAGCCATGAGGCCTTCTGGTTTGCGTGGTCGCAGTTCCACCCCGGCACTGCGCTCTGGACCCGGTAGAACTGCCATCACGCTGGCCTGCCTGGCCCTGCTCCTGATGGACCGGGCCAAGGCTGGTAAATGACCCCCTTGCCCCGTCCTCCCCCCCCGGTCCACTGTTCGCACCATCCCGACGAACAACGAGAAGAGAGGCAAACACCCCATGACAATGAACACAGTCGTGAAGCTGGCGCGGCGGCCGAAGGGCCACGTGCAACGCGAGGATTTCACCATCACGCAGGAGCCGCTGGCCGAGCTCAAGGACGGCGAGATCCGCGTGAAGACCGCCTACATCTCGCTTGACCCGGCCATGCGCGGCTGGATGAACGATGCGAAGTCCTATGTGCCGCCGGTGGGGCTGGGCGAGACCATGCGCGCCTTCGCGGCCGGTACGGTCGAGGCCTCGCGCAACCCCAAGTTCAAGGAAGGCGACACGGTGTCGGGCCTGATCGGCGCGCAAAGCCATGCGGTGTCGGACGGGCAGAACGTGGTCAAGGCTGACACCTCGCTCGCTCCCTTGCAGACCTGGGTCGGCGGCCTCGGCATGCCCGGCCTCACCGCCTATCTGGGCCTCACCTATGTGGGTGAGCCGAAGGAGGGCGAGACGCTGGTCGTGTCCGCTGCGTCGGGCGCAGTGGGGCAGGTGGTCGGGCAGATCGGCAAGATCTATGGCTGCCGTATGGTGGGCATTGCCGGCGGGGCCGACAAGTGCGCCGCGCTGACGTCCGAGTTCGGCTATGACGCGGCGGTGGACTACAAGGGCGGCTGGCTGGCCGATGACCTGAAGGCGGCGTGTCCGGACGGCATCGACGTGGACTTCGAGAACGTCGGCGGCGACATTCTCGACACGGTTCTCGCCCAGATGAACTTCCGGGGCAGGGTGGCGATCTGCGGGCTGATCTCGGCCTATAACGCGACCTCGCCGGTGCCGGGGCCGTACAATTTCCGCTCCATCCTCGTCAACCGGCTGCGGGTGCAGGGCTTCATCGTGTTCGACTTCATCAAGAAGTATCCGGAGGCCTACGAGAAGCTGGGCACCTGGCACAAGGAGGGCAAGCTGAAGTTCAAGGAGGACGTGCGCGAGGGAGGTCTCGAGGCGTTCCCGGACGTGCTGAAGATGCTCTATACGGGCGAGAACTTCGGCAAGCTCATTCTTAAGGTCTGACCGATGGAATATGATCCGGGCCGCGAGGCCTGCCCGCTGCCGTTCTCGCCGTACAAGAGCTGCACGGTGCCGCGGCCCATTGGCTGGCTGTCGTCGGTGAGTGCCGACGGGGTGGCCAATCTCGCCCCCTACAGCCAGTGGCAGAACCTGACCTTCGACCCGCCCATGGTGATGTTCGCCGCCAACCGCTACCCCGATGGGCGGATGAAGGACACGGTGGTGAACGCGCAAACAACCGGCTGGTTCGTCTGGAACATGGCGACGTGGGCGCTTCGCGAGGCGGTGAACATTTCGGCCATGGCGCTGCCGCCGGAGGAGGACGAGTTCGTGCGCGCCGGCGTGAGCAAGGCGGCGTCGGTGCACTGCGCAGCGCCGAGGGTGAAGGAGTCGCCGGCGCATTTCGAGTGCCGGTACCTCTCGACGCATACGCTGGAGGGGGACTCGCCCGTGGGCACGGTGGACGTGGTGTTCGCCAGGGTCGAGCGCATCCACGTGGACGATGCCTTCATCGGCGCAGACGGCAAGCTGGACATTGGCAAGCTCGAACCGATCGCCCGAATGGGCTATTACGACTACACGGTGGTGCGCGAGGTGTTCGAGATGCGCATACCGGGTGCAGGCGCGGAAGCGCTGGCGGGGCTCGAAGGAAAAGGGTGAGCCCCGGCCAGCATGCCCCCCGGCAATTACTGGCTGAGAGAGGCCAGGTAGGCGGCCACGTTCTTGCGGTCGGCTTCGTCCTTCAGCTTGAAGGCCATCTTCGAGGTGCCGCCGATAAAGGCCTTCGGGTCGGCCAGGTACTCGGCGAGCTTGGCCTCGTCCCAGACGCCGATCTCGGCGGCCTTCGCGCTCAGCGCGTCGCCATACTTGAAGCCCTCGACGGAGGCTGCCTGGCGGCCGATCACGCCCTTCAGGTAGGGGCCAACCTTGTTCTTCTCTTCGGTAGCCGAATGGCAGGCCTGGCACTTCTTGAACACCTTCTCGCCGGCGGCCGCATCGCCTTCCTGGGCGTGGGCAAGCTGTGGGGCGAGGGCCAGGGCGGCCGCAAACAGCACGGCGGACTTGAACTTGAACATGTCGTTTCCTTTCAGTGACTAACAAGGGTGGGGAGTGGATTAACGGCAAGCCCGGGCGCGGGGCTCAGGTGGTTATGGGCATGGCCATGATGGCCAGCAGCTGCAGACCTTCCCAGCTTTCGAGCAGGGCAAGTCCAACCGGGGCGAGCGGCACCTTGCGCCGCAGGTGCTTGCGCAACTTGCCGAGGCCGAGGCGGAGCGAGCTGACTTCCTCATCGCTCATCCCGCCTGTCAGGTCCTCGTGCAGCTGGTTGGGCAGCATGTCGAGCTGGGCCAGCGTCCTGCGGGCCTTGCCGGTGACGTCGAGCCGCAGCGCCCGGCGGTCATTGGGGCAGGGCATGCGCTGCACCATCTGGCGGGCTTGCAGCCGGTCGACCAGACGACCCACCGTGGCCGCGCCCAGCTTGAGCTCGCGGGCGAGCTCGGTCTGGGTCAATCCGGGCTTCGACTCGATCTGCTGCAATGCCAGCCACTGCACCCGCGTCAGGTCGTGCGCCTTCAGGCGGCGGTCGATGTCGAGCCGCAGCATGTGCGCCACTTCGTGGACGAGTGTGCCGATAAAGGGGTCAGGCTTGGTCATGCCCCTAATAATGCTATGTATGCATATAATTGTCTAGGGAAGTTTTTGCCTCTGACTCAGCCGATGTGCTCACGCACTTCCATCAGCCCGCCATAATTTTCCGGTCAGTGGCGGGGCATGAAACGCTTCGCAAATCACCTTTTCAAGGTCGCCGCCGTGGCGGTGCTGTCTGCGCTCGCCGCAGGGCCGCAGGCCGTGGCGCAGGATGCGCCGATTTCCGGCATCGACTGGCAGGTGGAGGACCGCTTCCGGTTCTTCGCCGATGCGGCCACGTTCGCCCCGCACCAGGCAGCGGCAGAGGCTTTTGCCGCGCTGGATGCGCCTGTGGACGAATTCGGCCGTAAGCGCATCGGAGCCGAATGGGTGGGGCCTGTCCTGTTCGCCGAGCGTCAGCTGGCTCAGGTGGCGCTGGAGGCGGGCCATGACGGCTGGGCCGCCAGGGCGTGGCTCGATACCGACGGCACCTTCACCTGCTGGAGCCCCGGCTACCGGCGAGTGCGCGGCTCGTGCGTCGAGGACAAGGGCGAGGCGGGTTCGCGGCTGTTCCCGCGTCAGGTGCGCATTTCAGCGCGGCTCGGCGGCATGGGGGCGGCGCTGTTCGCGGGCAAGCAGTGTGCCTGGTTCATCCATACCGGCGGCGACCAGGACTGGCGGCGCGTCACCGAGGCCGACTGCGCGGGTGCTGCGGCGTTGGCTGCGCCGGTCAACCAGCAGTTCTCGCTGCTCGCTCAGGTGCTCGACCCTGCCAGCCCGGGCGGCGTGATGACCCAGGTCACCGCCGTTTATCAGGAGGTCAAGGCGCGGGTGATCATCGGGCTCGGTGACAGCTATGGCTCCGGCGAAGGAAACCCGGACTATCCGGCCAACTATTCCAAGAGCCGCACGGTGGCCGGCACCTTGCGGCCACTGCCGACCAGCCTGCCGCGCTGGCTCGACCCCGCCTGCCACCGCTCGGTCTATTCGCACCAGCAGCGCATCGCGATGCAGCTGGCGGCGGAGAACCGGCAGTCGGTGGTGTCATACCTGGGCTACGCGTGTTCCGGGGCCACCATTCCCGACATCGTCGAGGGCACGGACACCGAGACTGCGCACGTTGAACCGGTGTCGCAGGCATCCTTGCGTGATGCCGGGGTCAGCAAGGGGGTGGGCACGGTGCTCGCCCAGGCTGGCTGGTCGCAGCTTGACCATGCGGTTCGCGACCTGTGCGCCGACGAGGGTGCGGCCACGGCGGAGCGGCCACTAAAGGGCTGCGCACGGTGGCGGGCGAAGCCCGACTTGGTGCTGCTGAGCGTGGGCGGCAACGACATCGGTTTCGCCAATGTGGTCAAATGGGCGATGGCCGGCGCGGCGGTTGCCAAGGTGCGCTTCCTGTCGGGGGCCGAGACGCCCGAGACCATGCTGGCGCGCGCGCAGGGCAAGGCCGATCTCGCCAACTGTTCCAATGACGAGGCGGGCCGCCAGTGCCGGCTGTCCAACCGCTACGCCTCGCTGGCGGTGGCGATCGAGAACAGGCTTGGCCTGCTTGACCGGAGCAAGGTGGTCACCGGCCCCTATCCGGACCCGATGTCGTCGGAAACCGGCATGATCTGCGGCGCCGGACCGGTCAATGCGGGTGCCGATTCAGAGCATTTCGTCTCCACTGCCGATGAGCGGTTGCGGCGGTTGCAGCAGGCACTGTTCGAGGGCAAGAACCTCAACAACGCCATGAAGCAGGCGGTGTCGCGCACCGGCTGGACGTGGACGGACGCGCTGTCGTGGGCGGGGGCGTTCGACCGGCGGGGTGTCTGCGCCACGGCAGGGGCTCCGGCTGATGCGCTGGCGCACCTGCAACTGGTCAACGGCGAATGGCAGCCGGTGCCGCCGTCAGCAATGCCGGCCTATGCCAGCCGCCAGCGCTGGTTCCGCACCTTCAACGATTCCATCCTGATGCAGTTTTATGTCACCCGGGTGGAGCAGCTGTCACGCAATCCGCGCCAGCCCGTGGACTATCACTACCAGGCCGGCATCTCGGGCTACTTCCACCCCACGGCGGAAGGGCAGGCGGTGATGGCGGACATGCTGATGAACGCGGCGCGCTGCCAGGTTTGGGACGGGTGCTAGCGCAGCAGGCCGTTGGCGGTCATGAAGCGCTCGAACAGGCCGTGGCTGAGGCTGGTCAGGCGGGGCTCTTCCTCGCTCATGCGGGCAGTGAAGGCGGCATAGCTTCCGGGCTGGCCGGTGGCCTGGTCCATCGCGGTCTGCCATTGCGGGATCCAGCCGTGCACGGTGGGCAGGTCCCACTCATGGTGGAACTGGGTTGAGAAGGCATGGCCATCCACCGCCAGCATCTGCACCGCACACTTGTCCGACGACGCCAGCACCGTGGCAGAAACAGGCGCCTTGTGAACTTCGGCCTCGTGCCACTGGGTGACCGGCGTCGAACCGGTGAACGTGTTGAACACCCGGCAGGCGGCGGTATCGTTGGAGAACGTCACCGAGGACAGCCCGACTTCCTTGTGGTCGGCCAGACCCACATCACCGCCCAATGCGGACGCCAGCAGCTGATGGCCAAGGCACAGGCCCACATAGGGCTTGGCCGCTACACCAACCCAGTCGGCGATGATGGCCTTCTCCTCGATCAGCCAGGGATGCTTGTCTTCTTCCCACACCTGCTGGGCGCCACCGAGCACCACCAGCACGTCGCTTGAGGACAAGGCAGCGGCAGACGGGGCCTCGCCATGCTGCCAGTCGTGGAACGAGACATCGAAGCCGAGACCACGCAGCAGGGCCGGATAGAGCCCGCCGGTGTCTTCCTTCATGTGGCGGAAAATTAGGGCGCGTCTGGTCATTCAGGGGAGGGATTTGAACTGTCGAGGCGCGCAGCATACGCCTGACCCGGCTGATCCGGCAAGGCATCGTGATCAAGCCGCGCCTGCGGGCAGGTATCGCCGATCTTCTTCCACGAGGTGTTGTTCTGGTTCATCTCGCAGCGGCGCAGGGAGCCGCGGATGCACATGACGCTGCCGATGTCGAAATACTCGCCATACAACCGGCAGCGGCAGTTGGGATCGGCCAGCACCGGGGCGCTGCCTGCGCCGGCGACGCAAGCGGCAACAGTGATGCATGTCAGCCAACGCCACATGACCGGCAGTATACACGGCCCGCCGCGCGCTGGCGAGACGCAAGCTAGAGCAGCTGCAGCTCGGTGGCCTGCTGGCCGCGGCCGCGCCGGTCGTCCTGCAGCTCGTAGCTGAGCTTCATGCCCTCGGTGACCTCGGGAATGCCGGCGGCCTGCACGGCGGTGATGTGAACGAAGATGTCCTTCGAACCGTCGTCGGGCTTGATGAAGCCATAACCCTTGGAGGTGTTGAAGAACTTGACGATGCCGGTATGCCGCATGGGTAGTCGCCCTCAGATGAATGCCAGTCAACGGTCCGCATGATAGCTGCCCAAATGGCAATTTGGTGACGCGGAAACCAATCGCGCAAAGTTCAGTTGAGGCACGCCGGGCGCGGCGCTAGACTCTGCCGCATGAGAACCCTTTTGGCATATCTCGCGCTTGCCCTGGCGCTGTCCGGCGCGCTGACGGCAGCGCCCACCGGGGCCGGCGCCAAGCCCACGGTGAAGGTGCAGACGCAGCTGTACCGGGTGGACGGCGCCGACGCGGGCGCCATCGTGCGCTCGATGATGGGCCAGCACCGGCTGCTGGGCGGCCACGGAAGGGTGGGCCGCACGAAGATGACCCGCAAGATCGACTGGGAGTTCGACTCCCGGCCCGGCTCGTGCCGGATCAAGCGGCACACGGTGCGCCTCGACTTCCTGACGCAGCTGCCGCAGCACGTCTCGGAGAACCGCCTGAACGCCGGCTTGCGCAAGACCTGGCGCGGCTTCGCCCAGCGGGTGAAGTGGCACGAGGCGCAGCACCGCAAGATCTGGCTCGACTGCGCGCGCTCGGCCGAGCGGCAGGTGAACGCCGCGCGGGCGGGCAACTGTGCCGATCTGGTGAAGAAGCTGGAGCGCATCTATGACAGCTCCAACGCGGCCTGCGACAAGCGCCACGCCGAGTTCGACCGGATCGAGACGGCGAAGCTGTCGAAGCACCCGCTGATCCGCGCCAGCGTGCGGAGGTAGTCTTTTTTGCTTTCCGCCGGCACGTCCGTGCCGCCGTCCGTTCACGGGCTGGCAAATTTGCTGGACGCAAATTCTTGCCCTGCCACGGGGGGACCACTGCGGACAGGATTGCGCTTGCCACGCTTCCCCTCTAAACCCGACGCCATGAACGACACACTCGAGCTTCCCATCCGCGCCGGCATCATTCCGGTCACCCCGTTCCAGCAGAACTGCACGCTGCTGTGGTGCACGAAAACCATGGACGGCGTTATCATCGACCCCGGCGGCGACGTGGCCAACATCCGTTCGGCCATCGCCCAGACCGGCATGAAGCCCACCGGCATCTGGCTCACCCACGGGCACATCGACCATGCCGGCGGCGTGGCGGAACTTGTCGAGCACCTCAAGGTGCCGGTGACCGGGCCGCACCAGGACGACGCCTTCCTGCTGGCGGGCCTGGCGGAACAGGGCCGCGACTATGGCTTTGCGGCGCGCAACTGCACGCCGGACCGCTGGCTGGACGAGGGCGACACGGTGCGCGTCGGCGAGGTGGAGTTCGCGGTGCGCCACTGCCCGGGCCACTCGCCGGGGCACGTGGTGTTCCTCAACGAGGCGCTGAAGTTCGGCCACGTGGGCGACGTGCTGTTCCAGGGCTCCATCGGGCGCACCGACTTCGAGTATGGCGATCATGACGCGCTGATCTCCGCCATCCGGGAGAAGCTGCTGCCGCTGCCGGACGACTTCACCTTCATCTGCGGCCACGGCCCGGCCAGCACCATCGGGCAGGAACGGCGGAGCAATCCGTTTCTTCGCTGACGCTCGAAACGGTTTGACTGGTTTCCGCCCGCACGTCCGTGCCTTTGATTGATCCCTGTCGGAGCTGCGCTCCTCCACGCCTCTTGGCCTGCTCATGCACTGGCACTCGCTTCGCTCGCTTGTGCTGCCGCAGGGGGAGGGCGGTATCCTGTGACGTTGAAGAAGCATTCCTCCCTCTCCCGCTGGCGGGAGAGGATTGGTGTGAGGGTGGGAGCGGCACGCCGCAGCCTTTCCACAATAGCCATCCCCGCCTTTCCTTCGTCATTCCGGCGAACGCCGGAATCCATGCCTCGCCGCTTGCGCAACCCTTGCCGCATGGACCCCGATTTGCATCGGGGTGACGGCGTGTTTGGAACCGCCCACGCCAAACCGGCACCACGCCATGTCTGGCTGATGTTGAGACCAGGAAACACGGGCCACTCAGCGTCGCACCGGTGTTTGTAGTTTTGTAGGCGCTTCACTGAGCGGCCCGCCATGTGCAGTTTTTGCTTATCCGGCCGGCCCGGGGCCCTGAGCGGTCTTCGCCCCCGTGGACGGAACCCACCCGCACTGAATGGTGGAATTACGGTTCCCCGGCAAACCCCGCACGCATCGCTGCAGAACAGGGAGCCGCCACTGACGCCAACTGTGACGTCGGCACGCACCGGTTTCGCCCCTCTCGCGCGTTGGCGTGCGTTACGTCACCGCCGCCCGAGAGGCACACATGCCTTCACCCGGGACTGGGACGCTAGCCAATCCTTCCTGCCGGGGAAGATGGGAATATATGTATAGGAATTTAGAGAAGGAGTCAAGAGGGTTAGATATGCCAGCTACGATAGTAAGGATCGGTTGCCAAACTTGGGTGATTTAATTTTATAGCGGGCAACTTCAATTTCATCGCTTTATTTCGCGAAAAAGAGAGAATAATTAGTGCCTTTGACAAAATAATTTTTGTTGGAAATGTCTTATTTTGCTCTTTGCAATAAGCAAACTGCTGATTTGCGACTTTGGCATCGGTTCTAATGGCGTAGTGGTAATCCTTCAATGAAATAGACTGTGCGTTTCCTGAATCAGTAATCAAACTAATATATTGATGCGCAGTCACAGATGAATCCAGAAGTCGAGCCGCAGCGCCTCCTACCGCTCTGCCCAACCAATAATCATTAGCCCACTTCCTCTGTGTTTTCTTTATCAACTCTAATAACTCTGGTGCATCTAAAAATTTTACACCCATCAATAAAGCTGAATATATACCAAAATAACCTCCATGCTGGATTCACATTTCAAGTGCAACACCGAGGTGTTGAGCGAAGGCCTCGATTGGGGTCTGGAAGCCGAGGCATTTTCGCGGGGTTGAGTTGAGCATCCAGACGATGTCGTCGAGGTCTGCATCACTGTAGTCGGACAGCGATGTCTTGCGCGGTAACTCACGTCGCAGCCGTCCGTTGGTGTTCTCGATGGAGCCACGCTGCCAGGGGCTGTGAGGGTCACAGAAATAGGCTGGCATGGCGATCTTTTGCCGGACCTTTTCATGCCGGGCGAACTCTCCGCCATTGTCATGAGTGATGCTGCGACGCGCAATGCCGGGCAAGCCTTGCAGTTCGGTGACGATGGCCTCGGCAGTATCGCCTGCATCCTTGCTGTGAAGCCGGCGGACCAGCGTCAGTCGGGTGGTGCGCTCGTGCAGGGTGAGCAGGATGTCGCGCTGGCGGCGGAAGTGCACGAGATCGCCCTCCCAATGACCAAACTCGCATCTTTGAGCAACGCTTTCAGGGCGTTGACTGATCGGCACACGATCAGGAATGGCCGGCTCCCGCTTGCCGTTGCGCACCCGGCGGCCTCGTTTCGACTTGCGCTGGGCCAGGTATCGCGGCAGCCCCGTGCGGCGGCCTGCCGGACTGTAGACATACCGGTAGATGGACTCCGTCGATACCGTGTGGTCGACTTCATCGAGCTCCATCCGCCCGGCGATCTGTTCCGGAGACCATCCCATGGCAAGGCGGTCTTCGACATAGTCGCGAAGGTGGGTGGAGCGCTCAATGCGTGACCCCCGCAGCTTCCTCGCCCAGGCACGGCGTTCCGCGCTGATGGGGTTGTAGCCATCAACCCGTCGGTTACGCCCCAACTCCCGGTAGATACTGCTGCGGTTCCGGCCAAGCCGTTGCGCAATCTCGGTCTTCAAAAGCCCCAACTCCATCAGGCTGAACAGCTGACAGCGGGCTTCAAGTGTGAAGTGATCATAATGTGTTCCCATGGCGATCCCGGATATACCCGGTGTCGCACTTGGTTTGCGAATCTAGCGTGGTAGGCGTCCGGAACACTGATTAACGGCGGATTCGAGAACAACATAACGTAATGTTTGCTCCTGCCAAGTTTAGATGAAAGGGACTGGGATGAATGCGGTCTTCGGTGCTGGTCCCCGGGGACTCGCGACGGGCTTTGCCCGCGCCGCCCGAGGATGACAGGTTTTGGCCCAAGTTGAACAGTGTTGCCGGAACAGACGCGGAACACACCTTCATAAGTCATTGAATTTCGTAGATGTGGGTTTGATGCCGAAAAAGAGTGTAATAACAACATTTTCGTGAGAGCGGCTGATTTCATTGATTCCAGGTGGGATTGGCGATAACAACATCGTCATGTTCGTTGTCGAAAGAGTCGCCCGCGGTCATCGCTACCTCTACCTCGTCGAAAGCGTGCGCGAGGGCAAAATGGTGCGCCAGCGCACCATCAAGGCGCTCGGGCGCAAAGATGCACTCGTCGCCAGCGGGGAACTCGACCGGCTCGCAGCCTCCATCGCGCGGCATGCTGAGCGCTGCGTTATCCTTTCCGACATCGACGCGGGCAAAATCCAGGCTCTGCGCATTGGAGGCCCGCTGCTGTTCGCCCGGCTGTGGGAGTGGCTCGGGATCGATGCCGTACTGGCTGAGGTGCTGGAGGGGCGTGCATTTGGCTTTGATGTCGAACGCGCCATATTCGTTGCCACCCTGCACCGGCTGTTCGTCTCGGGCTCGGATCGATCCTGCACCGACTGGATGAAGAGCTACGCCATCGAGGGGGCAGAGGAACTGGCGCTTCATCACTTCTACCGCGCCATGGCCTGGCTGGGCGAGGAGATAGCGGAGAAGGCCGAAGGCGCTTTGGCGCCGCGCTGTGTGAAGGATGTGATCGAGGAGAAGCTGTTCGAACGGCGTCGTGACCTGTTCACGGATCTGAGCCTGGTGTTCATGGATACCACTTCGCTGTCGTTCTACGGCGCAGGGGGCGAGACGCTGGGACGCAGAGGCCATTCCAAGGACCACCGGCCCGAGCTTGCGCAGATGATCCTTGCCGTGGTGATCGATGCGCAGGGCCGGCCGATCTGCACCGAGATGGTGCCGGGCAACACGGCGGATGTGAAGGTCCTCCTGCCGATCGTCAACCGCCTGCGCACGCGCTTTGGCATTACCCGCTCATGCGTTGTGGCCGATCGCGGGATGATCAGCGCCGGGACCATTGCTGCGCTGGAAGAGCTGGGCATGGAATACATCCTCGGTGCCCGCGAGCGCTCGAGCAGCATCGTCCGCGACATCGTACTCAGGGATGATGCCCCGATGGTTCCGCTGGTGCTCGAGCGGCAGGCGGGTGACACCCAGCTCTGGGTCAAGGAGGTCCGCGTTGGCAAAGGCCGCGATGCCCAGCGCTATATCACCACGCTGAACGAGGCCGAGGCTGCAAAGGACAGGGCCGACCGGCAGGCGATTATCGATGGTCTTCAGACCCAGCTCAAGAAGGGCGACAAGGCGCTCATCGGCAACTCGGCCTGGCGCCGCTATCTCAAGGCCAGCGGCAAGGGCTTCGAGGTTGATCTGGGCAAGCTGGCTGACGAGGCGCGCTTCGACGGGATCAGCGTGCTGCGCACCAATGCGAGGATCACCCCCTTGCAGGCCGTCATCCGTTACCGCGATCTCTTGCAGGTCGAGGCGCTGTTCCGCGTTGCCAAGGCGAGCTTTGATACCCGGCCGATCTTCCATCAATCCGACGCTGCCATCCGCGGCCATGTGTTCGTCTCGTTCCTGGCCCTGACGCTCGCCAAGGAACTGATGCGCCTATGCCAGGAGAAGGGGTTGCGCCCCGAGTGGCAGCCGCTGCTCAACGATCTCGACCGGCTCCAGCAGGCAACAATCGAAAAAGACGGCAAGGTCGTCACGACGCGCACACATGTGACAGGCGAGGTTGGAAACGTCTTCAAGGCCGCCGGTATCGCGCTCCCGGTAAACCTGAGCGAACAGCCACAGGCATAGGTGCTGGCGCGTGCCAGCGCGACCACACAGCAATCACAAATGTAGTGGTAACACTCGTGCGCCTGCGCGCACCTTATTGATATGCTTGGGATTTATCAAAAGCACTGTTTAAGTTGGGTTTGAGGTATAGGGTGGGTTTATCGCTCACCCTCCCACCGCTTGCGCTGCGAAAGAACTGGTTCCCCCGGTCAAGCTGGGGGATGGCAGGGGGAGAGAATTGGAGAGGGCAGGGGGAGTCACTTCCCCCGCTTGTTCGCTTTAAACCCGCCGCGCTGGCCCGGCCTTCCCGCAGTGGAGTTGGCCTTGGGGCGGCCCTTGGGCCACAGGGATTCGGGTTCGACGATTTTTGAGGTGCTGGCGGGAGAGGCCTTACCCCGACCCCCGGCCCCTCCCCCCAAGGGGGAGGGGTGTGAGCCGGCCTCGGC
>CAVOZI010000020.1:0-88453 GCA_963700895.1 uncultured Alphaproteobacteria bacterium
GTGTCTGTTCAAACTTTGTTCCCTACACTCTTGCCGAGTATACATTAGCGTAAGGTTCTACTTGATTTGCGAGGTCATAAGGCATGGACGAGCAGCGAGATGTGCTTTTTGCGATTTTGTCGACTGTCGCCAGGCAGGCGTTTTCGGCTGATCGCGTGATCGAGATCGTTACCAACGGCGGAGGTGAGAAACAACTTCAGGCCTATAATCTTTGTGATGGAACGAATGCACAAAAGGATATCTGTAAAGCTACAGGTCTTGATCCGGGCAATCTAAGCCGTTCGATATCTCGTTGGGTAGATGAAGGCATTGTTTTTAAATTTGGGAAAGAGGGAATGCCAAGGCATATCTTCCCCGTATCCGAGCAAAAAGCAAAGGTAAGAAGAATGGCAAATGACAATGCCGATCTGGCAGCCAAACTGGACACCTTAATTCGCCTACAAGCTAGAATTGCCGTAGCTGGATTCGGTTCGCAGAAGGAAAAAATCCTCTTCTTAGATGGCGTCGGGATGCGTCCAAGTGAAATTGCTAGTGTTTTGGGGACGACTAGCAACACTGTCAGTGTCGCCTTGTCGAATGAACGAAAGGCGGCGGCTAAAGGAACTAAAAAGCCTTCTAAGCAGGGTGGCGCAGATGAGTGAAGAGCAACTCAAAGAGTTAGTATCTATCAGAAAGCTGCTTGTGCTTGGTTTACTCAATCAAGGTATGACTCAGAAACAAGTTGCTGCGGCGCTCGGTGTAGATCGAAGCCAAATTAGCAGGATGTTTCCCAAGGGAACGCTGTCACAAGTTGGCAAGGGGACTGGTGAATGAACGATGCGCAGCATAAGCAACTTTTGGACGAGTTGAAGTCGATCAAAATGCTCTTGGTGCTTCAATGCACTAAGAGTGACATCAAGCAAAGTGAGATCGCACAGTTTCTTGGTGTAGGCCAGAAACGCTGCCCCATGCATGGCGCCATCCAGCACCATTGGTGCGGTCATGCCGGATCGTCTGAGCGCGCCGACGAAGGTTGTTGTCTTCCAGTGGCCGTGGGGGATGGGTGAACGGCATCGCTCGCCTCGCACCGAGCGTCCATAGAGCCGTGCCATTTTTGTGGAAGCACCTGTCTCATCGACGAAGACCAACTTGTCAGGATCAAAGTCCAGCTGGCTATCAAACCAGGCTCTACGCCGCCTCAGGATGTCGGGCCGGTCCTGTTCGCTCGCATGGGCTGTCTTTTTTTGTACGTCATTCCGCGCCGGCGAAGAAAATACCAGATCGTCGACGGATCAACCCGCAACGCCCGCACCTTGAACAGGTGTTCAGCCATCTCGGCCAGGGTGATGTCGGCTTGCGCTTCAATCAACTCCGTCAGGAAACCGGCATGGGCATCCAGAACAGAGCCTCCCCGGTTGCCTTGGCGTTGTGCCTCGTAACTGCCCGTCTTGCGCCAGGACCGGTGCCACGCGCCCGCCGTCGATTCCCCAATGGAAAACCGTCGCGCAGCAGATCGTGTTGAAAGCCCCCCTTCAATCGCGTCAACAACACGTCGACGAAGATCCAAACCATAGGCTCGAGCCATCATCACCTCCATCACATCCAATGGAGACCTGTGAATCACTCACACGGCGATTTGGGAATCCCCAAAATGACTCAGGTTCGATTCAAAACGCTCTAGTGGTTTCAAGGATGCCGACTATCCCCGAATCATTTGTCGCGATGGTCTTGACCCTTCAAAGATTGAGTATTTATAGATTGGCTTAGCAGTACCGCCTACTTCCCCCGCTTGTTCGCTTTAAACCCGCCGCGCTGGCCCGGCCTTCCCGCAGTGGAGTTGGCCTTGGGGCGGCCCTTGGGCCAGAGGGATTCGGGGGTCGACGACTTTTGTGTTGCTCACGCCAGCGTCGCTTTGCGACGCGGCTCCGCGGGCGGGCTGCCGCCCGGCGGGGTCGGGCTTGGGAGCCGTCCTTCGGCGCCGGTGGTTTTGGAGAGCGGGTCGTCCATCACCGCCAGTTCGGTCTGGCGCAGGCGCTTGATCTCGTCGCGCAGGCGCGCGGCGGTTTCGAACTCGAGGTCTGCGGCGGCCGCGCGCATCTTCTTTTCCATGTCCTCGATGACGGCCTTGAGGTTGTGGCCGACGAGTTCGCCTTCCTCCACGGCCGCGCCGGTGCCGTGGCCGGCCTTCACCCGCACATGGTCGCCCTCGTAGACCGAGTCGAGAATGTCGGCGATGTTCTTCTTCACGCTCTCCGGCGTGATGCCGTGCTCGGCGTTGTACGCCAGCTGCTTGGTGCGGCGGCGCGCCGTCTCGTCCAGGGCGCGCTGCATCGAGCCGGTCACCTTGTCGGCGTACATCAGCACGCGGCCATCGACATTGCGCGCGGCGCGGCCGATGGTCTGGATGAGCGAGGTCTCGGAGCGCAGGAAGCCCTCCTTGTCGGCGTCGAGAATGGCCACCAGCGCGCATTCGGGAATGTCGAGGCCCTCGCGCAGCAGGTTGATGCCGACCAGCACGTCGAAGGCGCCCAGCCGCAGGTCGCGGATGATCTCGATGCGCTCCAGCGTGTCGATGTCGGAGTGCATGTAGCGCACGCGGATGCCCTGTTCGTGCATGTACTCGGTGAGGTCCTCGGCCATGCGCTTGGTGAGCACGGTGACCAGCGCGCGGTAGCCCTGCTGCGCGACGGCGTGGCACTCGGCGATGAGGTCGTCCACCTGGGTGGAGACGGGGCGGATCTCCACCGGCGGGTCGATGAGGCCGGTGGGGCGGATGACCTGTTCGGCGAAGACGCCGCCGGTGCGCTCCATCTCCCACGGGCCGGGCGTGGCCGAGACGTGGACGGTCTGCGGGCGCATCGCCTCCCACTCCTCGAAGCGCAGCGGGCGGTTGTCGATGGCCGACGGCAGGCGGAAGCCGAACTCGGCCAGCGTCGCCTTGCGGTTGAAGTCGCCGCGGAACATGCCGCCGATCTGCGGCACGGTGACGTGGCTCTCGTCGAGGAAGACGAGGCAGTTGTCGGGCAGGTATTCGAACAGGGTGGGCGGCGGCTCGCCGGGCGCGCGGCCGGTGAGGTAGCGCGAATAGTTCTCGATGCCGGCGCAGGAGCCGGTCGCCATCATCATCTCGATGTCGAACAGGGTGCGCTGTTCGAGCCGCTGGGCCTCCAGCACGCGGCCGGCGGCGTGGAACTCGTCGAGGCGCTGGGTCGAGGTCGGCCTTGATGCGCTTCACCGCCTGGTCGAGCGTCGGCTTGGGCGTGACGTAGTGCGAGTTGGCGTAGACCTTGACGGTTTCCAGCAGCGCCGTCTTGTGGCCGGTCAGCGGGTCGAACTCGACGATCTCCTCGATCTCGTCGCCGAACAGGACAGCCGCCAGGCGCGGTCGTCGAGGTGGGAGGGGAACACCTCGACGGTGTCGCCGCGCACCCGGAAAGTGCCGCGCGCGAAGGCCTGGTCGTTGCGCTTGTATTGCAGCGCCACCAGGTCCGCCAGCAGCTGGCGCTGCGAGATGCGCTCGCCGCGTTTCAGCTGGAAGGTCATGGCGGAGTAGGTTTCCACGTCGCCGATGCCGTAGATGCACGACACCGAGGCGACCACGATGACGTCGTCGCGCTCCAGCAGGGCGCGGGTGGCGGAGTGGCGCATCCGGTCGATCTGCTCGTTGATCGAGCTTTCCTTCTCGATATAGGTGTCGGTGCGCGGCACGTAGGCCTCGGGCTGGTAGTAGTCGTAGTAGGAGACGAAGTACTCCACCGCGTTTTCGGGGAAGAACGAGCGGAACTCGCCGTAGAGCTGCGCGGCCAGCGTCTTGTTGGGCGCCAGGATCAGCGCCGGGCGCTGGGTCTGCTCGATGACGTGGGCCATGGTGAAGGTCTTGCCGGAGCCGGTGACGCCGAGCAGCACCTGGTCGCGCTCGCCGTCGCGGATGCCCTGCACCAGCTCGGCGATGGCGGTGGGCTGGTCGCCCTTCGGCTCGAAGTCCGAGACGATCTTCAGCGGGATGCCGGCCTCGTCGCCCTTGGCCGGGCGCTCGGGCCGGTGCGGCACGAACACGGCGGGGCGCGGCAGGTCGTCCAGCTCGGGGCGCAGGTGCTCCAGGCCTTCGCGGGGGCGGGTGGTGGCGCCCTCGGCGATGCGCTTCATCTGCTCTTCGGCCTCGGCCTTGCGGGCCTCCATCAGCTTCTTGCCGGCGGCAGGGTCGGGCCGGGCGCGCAGGGCCTCGGACAGCGGCTGGCCGGTGATGGGATCAAAGGCAGGCGGGACGGCGTCGGCCGCCGGAATCTCTTCGTAGCCCTCGATCGGCTGTTGAGGTGCCTCCTTGAACCCGCCGCTCTGCTTGTTGTGTCCCAACTTCTTTGGTCCCTGTCGGAGATCGCGTGCCGCGCTCTCCTCCTCGCCTCTTGAGCCTGATCCCTGTCGGAGCTTCGCTCCTCCACGCTTCTTGCAGAGACATATAGGCGATGCGCGGGGGGAGATAAAGGAGGCGCTGCTGACAGGGGTGTGTCAGCAGGCGCCACGGGCCCCGGCGCAGCGGCCGGGGCTCAGGCGTTCCGCACTCAGTGATGCGCGGCGGCGACGTCGCGCAGGATGTTGGTCTCCAGCTCCAGCTCGTCGATGTGGTGCTTGACCACGTCACCGATGGAGACGATGCCCATCAGGTTGCCGTTGTTGTCGAGCACCGGCATGTGGCGGAAGCGGTGGGTGGTCATGGTGCGCATGACCGAGCGGAGCTGGTCATCCGGGCGGCAGGTGATGACCTTGCGGCTCATCAGCTCGGACACCTGCATCTCGCCCAGCTCGGCACCGTGATCAGGCAGGGCGCGGGCAATGTCGCGTTCGGAAATGATGCCTTCAATGGTGCGGCCGCCGTCGTCGGTGACCAGCAGCGCGCCGCATTTCTGCAGCCGCATTCGCTGGGCAGCCAGGGTCACGGTGGTGCGCGAAGGCACCATGGCCACGTTGTCTCCCTTTATGGCCAGAATCGAGCTTACGAACATGATGGACATACTCCTCTTGTTGCATCGCGGGGCTTGCGAAGGCCGGGGCGGCGAGGAGAGCGGGGTCCGGCGCGGGCGCGCGCGGGCAAGGCAGACCGGGCGTCGCACCCAGCACTGCGGAAACGATAACATAGAATGACGCGGTGTGCAGGTTACGGTTTGGTAGGGGACTAGGCCTTGAGCCGATGCTCGCGATGCCAGGCAAGAAATGCCGGGTGAGGGTGATGAATTGGATTGTCTGGTAAGCGTGCGTGGCCTGACTTGTTTATTATTCCGCGTATCTGGTCAGGATCGTTTACGTGGCGCGAGATGATTATCTCTGCATTGTCGCTCAAGCCGATCAATCCCTTGTCGAACATCCAATGCACCGTGCCAGAAAGAGCGATGCCATTGCGAACATGATCTGGACCGTTTTCTTCGACTGGCCTGATATGAGCAGCTTCGACTTCTGCCCTGCCTCCTCCATTGATCAGTTTCAGGCCCGTAACTGCGCAGCGACTGTCGTAGGCCTCTAGGACCTGCCTTCTGAAACTGCGACTGCGATCAAGCTTTCGAACCAGCGTCTCCGAGCGGGTGCGCTCGTCTTCGAAGACGAACGGTTGCTGAGTTTCAGCAAAGCCGCTGATCTGCTCGGGGAAACCTTCCCGCGGCAACAAGGTGTTTTCAAGCGATGTGGACAGTTCGACGATTAGGGAAAAATCCCGTTCGCTCAGGGGGCGAACGGACCACTGCATCAGGCCTCTGTTCAAGTTGCCATCCCGGTCATTGAGGCTGGATTCCAGATAGCCATTTTCACTTGAATGATAGGGAACAAACTGTTCCAGCGGCTGGTAGGATCCCGGTTCGATAAGCGCGATGAACATTCCGTCGACGGTAGGGTCCGCAATGACCTCTTGTACCCTTGCGATCGCGTTGTAGCCACTGCGACCTGAACTTCGGCGAGGCTCGTAATAGACGATCCAGTCGCCAACCATTTGCTTCATGCGGTTAAGGTATCGGGACGGAAACTGATAGCGCTGCCATGGCAGGTCATCGTAAATCGAGTCTGGCCTGTGGACCAAGACACCCTTAGCCATTTCCACTCCTGTTACAGCAAATCTGCCGGCAACTTTAGCGATGGTATTGCTGCAATTTCAGCATCGCAACACCATTGCTCAAACAACTTGGAGATTGCGATGGTAGATAATGTTGATAGGGCAGAGTGGGCCGAAGCAGCGCTCGAGCTGTTTGGAAACATGGTAATGTCAGGTGAAGTGTCTGAAGAGACGGCGCAAGACCTCATCTGCGATATTGGGCATTTTTGCCGGATTCAATTGAGGTTGTCGCGTAGCGAGACCATTGCACTGTACGAGACCGCTATTGGATGTTGGAGCGCAGAAGACAATGCGCCAGATGGTGAGCCGCACGCTAACGACAAAGCTGAGGTTGAAGTGCGGCTAGCAGGCGGTTTGAGTTGAATACATTCGACCTACCGGCGCTGGCCACGCATCAGTTGTGCTTCGTACAACGCAAAACGCCCCGGCGCGGGGCCGGGGCGTCGATGCTTGAAAGCCTGTCAGGCAAAGAGTGTCAGCACGTGGTCCCGAAGGTCACGATGCAGCCGGCGCCCTTGAGTGCGCCGTAGGCCACCGTGCCGGCGCCGTAGACAGCGCCTTCGCCGGCGCGGACAACGCCCTTGGCGGTACCGGAGACGAGGCCGGGCGGGCCATAGGCCTGGGCGTCTTCGGCCAGGCGGCCGCCGCCTTCGCCAACGCCCTTGACCACTTCGCGGCCACCTTCGACCACGCCGAGGCCGGCGAAGTAGAAGCCTTCGCCGATGCCTTCAACCGGATCCGGGCCGGGAATGAACTTGTCTTCGGCCGGCACGTCGATGGCGGCGTTGAAGTTTTTCTTCACGGTCACCTCGACGGGGCTGCGGCCGGCGGCGTCCGACTTGGGCGCGCCTGCCACGGCAAAGCCTGCGGCAGTGCCGAGAATGAGGGTTGCGTAAACGATCTTCCTGAATGCCATGGTGTCCGTCCTCCAGCCGGTAATTTCATCAATGGCTGACTATAGACACCTGGGGCGTGTCGCCTGTCAGGCGCAATTGTGGAAACATTGTGACATTCCATTTTTGTGGCATTCCCGGACGGAAAACCGGTATCCATTCCGGCTGCGTCAGATGACGGACAAGAGGCCGATACCGCATGAATTACCGCCACGCCTACCATGCCGGAAACCACGCCGATGTGCTGAAGCACGCGGTGCTGGCGCGGGCGCTCCTTCACATGGGCCGCAAGGACAAGGGCTATTGCGTGGTGGACGCCCACGCCGGCATCGGGGTCTATGATCTGGAGGGCGTGGAGGCCGGCAAGACGCTGGAATGGCAGGGCGGCGCGGGCCGGCTGATCGACGGGACGGGCAGGGCGCTGACGCTGGAGGATGCGGCGGCCGAGGCGTTGCTCGAACCGTGGCGGCAGGCGGTGGCGGCAGTCAATGACGGCGGCGGCTTCCGGCGATATCCGGGCTCGCCGGAGGTGGCGGCGCAGCTGTCGCGGGCGCATGACCGGCTGGTGTTCAACGAACTGCACCCGGCGGATTTCGAGACGCTGTCAGCGCAGTATGCGGGTGATTGGCGGGTGCGGGTGACGTGCGAGGAGGCGGGCGTGGCGGTGAAGGCCAACCTGCCGCCGGCGGAGCGGCGCGGCATCGTGCTGATCGACCCGCCCTATGAGCGCGCCGACGATGCCGAGCGGGCGCTCACCATGTTGCGGCAGGGTCACAAGCGGTTCGCCACGGGGTGCTTCATGCTGTGGTATCCGGTGACCGGAGACGGCCTGTCCGGCCGGCTGGCGGCGGCGGCGGCAGAGCTCGGGCTGGCGCGGATGCTGGTGGTGGAGATGCTGGTGCGGCCGGTAACGATCAATGGCGGGCTGGCGGGCTCGGGCCTCATCATCGTCAACCCGCCGTGGCCGCTGGCGGAGGAACTTCCCGTCTTGTTACCGGCGCTGGCGGAGCGGCTCAATGCGGGCGAACCGGCATGGCGGGTGGAGTGGCTGACGGGCGAGTGAAGGCCAGCTAATCCCGCGCCTCATAAGAGGTCCAGACCTTCGAGGTGCCGTCCTTGAGCACCAGCACGACGTCATAGGCCTCGCGGTAGGTGCCGCCCATTTCCATGCCCGGCGAGCCGGCCGGCATGCCGGGCGCGCTCAAGCCCACCGCGTCAGGCCGTTCCTCAAGCAGGCGCACGATGTCCTCGACCGGCACGTGGCCCTCGATGACGTAACCTTCAACCGTGGCGGTGTGACAGGAGGCGTATTGCGGGGTGATGCCGAGCTTCATCTTGTGCTGGGTCAGCGAGCCCATGTCCATGTTTGAGGCCTCGACCTTGTGGCCGGCGGCCTTGATGTAGTCGATCCAGTGCTGGCAGCAGCCGCAGCTTGCGGTCTTCTTCACGTCGAATGACAGTTCGCTGGCGAGGGCGGCGGGCGTCATGGCAATGAACACGGCGAGAGCAAGGGCGAAGCGGGTCATGGGGCGTTGCGGACTCCGGGTTGACTGTTGTGCTGATAGCAACATGATCAGGTGACGTTGGCAATTCAAGGGCTTGTGAGGAGGCAACCATGGCAGGCGTACAAGGCAGGGTGGCACTGGTGACGGGGGCGGGCAGCGCGGGCGGGATCGGCTTTGCCTGCGCGCGGCTGCTCAAGGCGGCGGGCGCGAAGGTGGCGGTGACATCGACCACGGAGCGCATCTTCGAGCGGGCGAAGGAACTGGGCGAGGACACGTTCGCGCATGTGGCGGACCTGGTGGAGACGGACCAGGTGGACGCGCTGGTGACGGCGGTGGAAGGCGCGCTCGGCCCCGTCGACATCGTGGTCAACAATGCCGGCATGGTGCAGACGGGCCACGACGAGCCGTCAAGGCTGGTGCACGAGATACCCGACGAGCAGTGGCGGCGCGGCATGGACATCAACATCACCACGGTGTTCAAGATGACGAGGCGCGTGGTGCCCGGCATGATGGCGCGGCGCTATGGCCGCATCGTCAACATGAGCTCGGTGACGGGGCCGCTGGTGTCGAACCCCAAGGGCACGATCTATTCCGCCGCCAAGGCCGGCATCATGGGCATGACGCGGGCACAGGCGATCGAACTGGCGGAATACAACATCACGGTCAATGGCATCGGCCCGGGCTGGATCGAGACGCCATCGTCCAGTCCCGAGGAAATCTTTGCCGGCAAGCAGGCGCCCATCGGGCGGCCCGGCACGGCGGACGAGATCGGCCACGTGGCGGTGTTCCTGGCCAGTGAGGAGGCGAGCTTCGTGACGGGGCAGCTGATAGTGGCGGACGGCGGCAACACGCTGATGGAGTACAAGGGTCCCGCTGAGGGATACTATCGAGCGCGATCCGGAAAGTGGGAACCGGTTTCCGGACAAATTGCGCGAACAAGGAAGAATGACTTGGCCTATCCGCCCGAGCGCATCGTTTGCCTGACCGAAGAAACGGTGGAGGCGCTGTACCTGATGGGGCGCGACAGCCTGATTGCGGGGGTGACCGGCTACGCGGTGCGGCCGGCGCGCGTACGCAAGGAGAAGCCGCGGGTGGCGGCGTTCACCTCGGCCAATACGGGCAAGATACTGGCGCTGAAGCCGGACCTGGTGCTGGCGTTCTCCGACCTGCAGGCGGACATCGCGGCGAACCTGATCCGCCACGGCATCGCAGTGCACTGCTTCAACCAGCGTACCGTCGAGGGCATTTTCGACATGGTTCTGACGCTGGGCGCGCTGGTGGATGCGCGCGATGAGGCGCAAGGGCTGGTGGCGGGGTGGCGCGAAACCATCGCGGCGCTGAAGGCATCGGCGCCGGAGGTGCGGCCACGGGTGTACTTCGAGGAGTGGGACGAGCCGATGATCACCGGCATTGGCTGGGTGTCGGAACTGATCGAGGTGGCGGGCGGGCAGGACTGCTTTGCGCACCTGCGCACCCGTCAGGCGGCGAAGGACCGGATCATCAGCCCGCACGAGGTGATCGCGGCGGCGCCCGATATCATCATCGGGTCGTGGTGCGGCAAGAAGTTTGTGCCTGAAAAGGTGGCGGCGCGGCCCGGCTGGGACGCCATACCGGCGGTGCGCAGCGGGCAGCTGCACGAGATCAAGTCGCCGTTGATCCTGCAGCCCGGCCCGGCAGCGCTGACGGACGGGCTCGACCGTCTGGTGACGATTGTCACAGCATGGCGGCAATGACACGCCCGGGTTGAAGTTGCATTGAGTGCATATTCCGGCATGCTGGTTTACGCAAAGGCTGGTTTTGCCGGCAACCGGACGGAGACGACAGATGATCAAGACCTTCATTCCCGCCGCCGCGGCGTAGGCGAGGTCTACGTGAAGTGCGGCTGCTAGGCGGTCGCGTTCCGGGGCAGGCGTGATTGCGTCCGGCCTTGCGGCCTCAGGCAGCCTCGTCGCGGGCGCGGGTCAGCATGTGGTCCTTCATGCGGTCCAGCCCGTCGAGGATGATGGCCTCGTTGGCGTGAAGCTCGGCATCGGACACGGCCAGCCGCTGCAGGTCTTCCATCACTGCCTCGAGCACCTGAGGGCCTTGCTCATCCACCAGCCGCTGCAGGCAGCTGAGCAGCGTGGCGTCGTGTTCGGCGCGGCCGAGGGCTTCAAGCAGATGAGCCTGGGCGGCAGTGCGGTCCAGTCCGAGGCGGGTAATCAGGATGTCGGCGGCGGTCAGCAGTTCGACCGGGCGCAGCACCACGTCGGCGCGCGCAACAGTGACCAGCAGCTTGGTCATGGCCTCGGCCGGCAAGCTTCCGGCCTGTGACTGAGGCATGTGAAATCTCCCTAGGGAACAAGCGAATCAATTCGCTCATTCACACGTTAAGGGTGTGTTAGGCATGATGAACGCCGGGTTAACGAAACCGGTGACTAGCGCTCATTCCGCCGGCACGGGCCGCGGCTTGCCGACTTCGTCCACTGCCACCATGACGAAATCGGCGTCCGTCACCTTGACCTTGTTGTGGGTCAGGTAGCGCTGGGCCCAGGCCTCGACCTCGATGGTCATCGACGTACGGCCAACCTTGGTGACGGTGGTATAGAGCTCCAGCGTGTCGCCGATCTTGACCGGCAGCTTGAACGACAGGGCGTTGATGGCGGCGGTGACGACGCGGCCCCTTGCGCGCTCGCTGGCGCGGATACCTGCGGCCAGGTCCATCTGGGCGATCACCCAGCCGCCGAAAACGTCGCCGGCGGCGTTGGCGTCGGCTGGCATGGCGATGACGCGGATAGTGAGGGCGCCGGTGGGCGCGGGGGGCGATTGCTTGCTCATGGCGAGAAACCTAAGCCGTCAGGGGCTGATGCAGCAAGCTGGAAAAACAGGGGCTTGATCCCTGTCAAGGCGGGTAGGAGGGCAATGCTTCAGGCTGTCACCATCAAGCCACACAGCACTGGAGGCGCGAAGCCCATGAACCTCACGAAATTCATTCTCCTTGCCGGCGGTGTGCTGGTTGCGATTGCGCCGGCCGCCTTAGCGCAGACGCCAGTGTGGAAGCAGCTTGTCGAGCAGCAGTTGCTCAAGGAGCAGTTCTGCAAGGTCGAGTACTACGTGGCCGAGGATGTAACGGGCGAGGGCGAGGACCAGGTGGTCAAGGCGCGGGTGCACTGCACGGACGGGCGCGACTTCGACATTGAACGGCGCGGCGAGAGCATGAAGTTCCGCTTCGAGCCGTGTGACAAGACCTATTGCTGATGACCGTTGCGCCGGGCCGGATGGGCGACGGTTGCGAGCAGTGCAAACACTGCCATGGCCCAGAAGCCGGTGTTGTGCCAGGTGCCCTGCGCGTAGCCGGCGGCCTGCGAGGCCAGCGCGCCGATGGTCATCTGCACGAAGCCGGCCAGCCCTGCGCCTGAACCGATGTTCCTTGGATCAACCGAGATGGCGGCAGTGAGCGCGTTGGGAATGGTGAGCCCGTTGCCAAAGGCGCATACAGCCATTGGCAGAAACAGGCTTGCCGGGTGGATAAAGCCGGCCACGGCAAGGCCCAGCATGGCGGCCGCACCCGCCAGCGTCAGCCAGTTGCCATAGCCTATCATGCGGTCGTTGCCGATGGCTTCAGAGTAGCGCCCGGAGGCGAAGTTGCCGGCCATGTAACCCAGAGCTGCAACGATGGTCCACATGCCGTACTCGACGGGCGAGTGGTCGCGAACGGTGATGATGATGTACGGTGCTACCGCGAGGTAGAGGAAGAACACCGCCGCGCCGAAAGACATGGTGGCGGTGTAGCCGCGAAACGCCTTGTTGCGCAGCAGCTGCGCATAAAGCTTCGTCCGGATCAGCGAGGCATCGGGCTGAAGCTTCATGTTGGTTTCAGGCAGGCTTGCCACGGCGCCGGCCAGCACCATCGCGCCGATCATGGCGAGCAGCCAGAAGCTCGCCCGGAAGGTGAAATGCTGGTCGAGGATGCCGCCGATGGCCGGTGCCACCATGGGCGCCACCACCCAGGCCATGGTGATGTAGCCCAGTACAGAGGCTGATTTCTCGCGCGAGTACATGTCGCGCACGATAGCCCGCGACAGGATCATGCCGGCGGCCCCGCCGATGGCTTGCACGCCGCGCGCCGCGATCAGCATTTCGATGGAGGTGGCGAGCGCGCAGGCGATACTGGCGGCGACGAACAGCGCCATGCCGGCGATCAGCATGGGGCGGCGGCCATAGCGGTCCGACAGCGGGCCGTAAAGCAGCTGGCACAGGGCGAGGCCTGCGAGATAGACGGTCAGCGTCAACTGCACCACGCCGGGCGAACTGGCGAAGGTGGCCTTGAGGCCCGGCATGGACGGGATGAAGATGTTGAGCGCCAGCGGCCCGATGGCCGCCATGGCGATCAGGATGGCAAAAGGCGCACGCGGCGCGGCGGTTGCCGCGGCGCTGCCGGTATCAGCGGTTTCGGAACTCATCGGCCGGCAATAGACCACAGTTCTGCTGCGGGGTGACAGGCCGCTGATGACGCGCTGCCATGCGCTGCCGGCATGGCAGGCGGGGAGTTATTGGCGCGTGACCGCGACGGCGCCAACAGGCTACAAGCGATACCCATGAGCGGTGAAACCAACATCACGAACCGGGATGCCGGGTCGGTGGCGCAAGGCCTTGTGGCCATGTGGGTGGCGGTGGTGTCGTTCTCCATTGCCGATGCAATCGGCAAGTGGGGCGGCGGCGAGGGCTTTGCCGCGGTGCAGATCGTGTTTTTCCGCTACCTGTTCGGGCTTGTTCCGCTGGCGCTGGTGTTGTGGTGGAACGGGTTCGAGGCGGTGCGCACCAGCCGGCCCTGGGCGCACGCGTTGCGCGGGCTGTTGCTGTCGGCGGCGCTGGCGCTATTCTTCTGGGGCCTCAAGTACGTGCCGCTGGCCGACGGGATTGCGGTGGCGTTCACCGCGCCCTTGTTCATTACCGCGCTGTCGGTGCCGGTGCTGGGTGAACGGGTTGGCCCGGCGCGGTGGCTGGCGGTGCTGGTGGGGTTTGCCGGGATGCTGGTGATCGTGCAGCCGGGTACCGATACGTTCCGTCCGGAGATGGCGATCATCGTGGCGTCGGCCTTCGTGTTTGCGCTGGGCATCACCTATACCCGCAAGCTGTCGCGCACCGAGACGGTGGCGGGCATGTTTACCTGGACGACGGTTGTCTCGCTGGCGGTGTTCGGGCCGCTGGCGCTGTTGACCTGGAAAACGCCGGAGGCGGGGCACCTCGGGGCGTTCGCCGCGCTGGGGCTGATCGGCGGCGCGGCGCATTATCTCGTCGGCATCGCTTATCGCAATGCGCCTGCCGCGGTCGTGGCGCCGCAGGAATACGTGGCGCTGGTGTGGGGTGCGCTGATCGGCTGGTTCATGTGGGGCGACGTGCCCTCGTCGGCGACGTGGGCGGGCGCGGCCATCGTGGCAGCGGCGGGCGGGTTCATTGCGGTGCGCGAGCAGCGCGCAGAGCGCCGCCGCAAGGCTGCCGTGCCGGAGGCTATGGCATGAGTGTCATGGAACTGGCGATCACGCAGATGGGCGCGCGGGGCGAGGGCGTGGCCGATGACGGACGCAGCGGAGCGATCTATGTGCCGTACACGCTGCCGGGCGAGACGGTAGAGGCGGAGGTTCACGGCCAGCGTGGCCAGGTGCGCCGGGTGGTAGCGCCGTCGGCTGACCGGCATGAGCCTGAGTGCCGTTATTTCGGCAGTTGCGGCGGCTGCCTGACGCAGCACTGGTCGCCCGCGCCTTACGCGTCGTGGAAGCGGCAACTGGTGGTGGAGGCATTGGCCCGGCGGGGGCTGGGCGACGTGCCGGTGGCGGCGTTGCTGGACGCGCACGGGACTGGGCGGCGCCGGGTAACGCTGACGGTGGAGCGGGGCAAGGCCGGGTTCATGGCGCACCGCAGCCACGACCTGGTGGCGGTGGACCGCTGCCCGGTCCTGGCGCCGGCATTGCAGACCGCACCCGCCGTGGCCGCGGCGCTGGCCAGGGCGGTCGGTGCGCGCAAGCCGCTCAAGGTGCATGTGCTGGCATCCGACAGCGGGCTCGACTGCGAACTGATCGGCGTGGGTGACCCGGAGCTTGATGCACGGGTGAAGGTGGCCGGGGTGGCGGAGGCGTTCGACCTGGCGCGGGTGACGGCCTCGGGCGAGCTGCTGATCGAGCGCCGCCGGCCGGTGCTGGATGCGGGCGGGGTGGCGGTGACGCCGCCGCCGGGCGGCTTCGCGCAGGCCACCGCGGCGGGAGAGCAGGCGCTGGCGGCGCTGGTGACTAGGGCGCTGGAAGGCCAGCCAATCGTGGCCGACCTGTTCTGCGGCTGGGGCGCATTCGGTTTGCGACTGGCGCGGCAGTCGAAGGTGCTGGCGATGGATTCGGAGAAGGCGTCGATCACGGCGCTGGAGGCGGCGGTGCGCGGCACGAGCGGTCTCAAGCCGGTGGTGGCGCGCACGCGGGACCTGATGCGCGATCCGCTGACGGCGGCTGAAATGAAGGGCGTGACGGGGGTGGTGTTTGACCCGCCACGCGCAGGCGCTGCAGCGCAGGCGGCCGAGATCGTCAGCACCCCCGGCGTGGTCAAGGTGGTGGCGGTGTCGTGCGATGCCGGCACCTTTGCACGCGATGCCGGCGTGCTGGCGGACGGCGGTTTCCGGCTGGAGCAGGTGGTGCCGGTGGACCAGTTCCGCCACACGGCGCATGTCGAGATGGTGGGGGTATTCAGCCGGTGAGCGAGACATCGCAACGCAAGGACCGCATCGACCTGGCGGGCGGCTTCTGGCTGGTGCTGTTCGCCGGGCTGATGGGCATCAACCAGGTGCTGGTGAAGCTGGTGAATGCAGGGCTTGCGCCGATTGCGCAGGCTGGCTTGCGCTCGATCTGCGCGCTGGGGCCGGTGCTGCTGTATGCGTGGTGGACGCGCAAGCGGCTGTCGGTGAGCGATGGCAGCCTGTTGCCCGGCGTCCTGTGCGGATCGCTGTTCGCCATCGAGTTCATGATGATGTTCACCGCCTTCGACTATACCTCGGTGTCGCGGGCCACCATGCTGTTCTACACCATGCCGTTCTGGCTGGCGCTGGCGGCGCACTTTCTCATTCCCGGCGAGCGGCTGACGCTGCTGCGCACGGCCGGTCTGGCGCTGGCGATCACCGGTGTCGGCTGGGCGCTGGCCCACAATGAGCACCCGGCGAGCGATTATGCGCTGTTCGGCGACCTGTTGTGCATCGGCGGAGCAATGTGCTGGGCCGGCATTGCGCTGACCGCCCGGCTGACCAAGCTGTCGAAGTCCTCGCCCGAGATGCAGCTCGTCTATCAGCTGGCGGTGTCGAGCGTGATCCTGCTGCCGGTGGCGGCGCTGTCGGGGCCGATGCTGCGCGAGTTCACCCCGGCCATCGCGGCGATGTTCGCATTCCAGGTGCTGGTGGTGGTGGCGTTCGGTTTCCTGATGTGGTTCCGGGTGCTGGCGGTCTACCCGGCGTCCGACATGGCGTCATATGGCTTCCTGACGCCGCTGTTCGGCGTGGCTTTCGGCTGGCTGATCCTTGGCGAGACGATCACCTGGGAATTCGTCGGCGCGCTGGCGATGGTGTGCATCGGCATCGTGATGGTGAACCGGAAGCCGAAGAAGAAGGCGGCATGAGCTCGCCTACTTTCCGATTGATTTCGCTCACGCCAGCATCGCTTGCGCGATGCGGCTCCGCGGGGGCGGCCTGACCGGCCGGCGCGCGGTCGCGCCTGCCTCGCCTTCGGCTCGGTGAATTAAGTGCCGTGGTTGAGCACCACGACGCGGGCGCCGACGAGGACGCGGCGATGCAGTTCGTCGATGTCCTGGTTGAGCATGCGGATGCAACCCGACGACATGGCCTTGCCGATGGAGGAGGGGTCGTTGGTGCCGTGAATGCGGTAGAGCGTGTCCTTGCCGGTCATGTCGAACAGGTAGAGGGCGCGCGCACCGAGCGGATTGTCCGGGCCGCCGGGCATGCCGTTGGCCCACGGTGCTGCGGCCGGATCGCGCGAGACCATCTCGGCCGGTGGGGTCCAGCGGGGCCAGCGCGCCTTGCGGCCCACATAGGCCTCGCCCTGCCAGCGGAAGCCGTCCCGCCCGACGCCGACACCGAAACGCAGGGCCTGACCGCCGTCGCGCACGAGGTAGAGGTGACGGTTTTTCGTGTCGACGACGATGGTGCCGGGCCACTCGGGCCCATTGTACCGGACCAGCTGGCGGCGGAACTGCGGCTTGATCTTGTTGTCGGGCACGCGCTCGATGGGAAAGTCGAACGGGCTTTCCAGCGGCGGGCGCGGGGCGGCGGCCTGCGGTGGCAGTTGCGGTTCGTGAGCCTGCGACGGCGGCAGCGGCTGCTGGTTCGGGTGACTGCCATAGGGGTCGGCATTGGCCGGCGAGACGGAGCCGGTAGCGTCCTCGCGGCGCAGAGGATTGAGCGAGTAGCCGCCATTGCGGCGCAGCCAGTCGTCGATGGCGTCGATACTGAACTGCTGGGCGCGCGCCGGGGCTGCCGCTGCGGCCGCCAGGGCTGCGGCGCCGCCAAGGCCGAGAAACCTGCGCCTGCCGATCATCTTGCTCATCAATTCACCCCCCAATCCAATGCTCCCTGCACTACATGCGCCGAGCCTGACCAGAGTAAGGCAATCCTGGTTAAGAGTTTGTTAGGGTTAGGATAAGTTTACGGCCCGATGAGGGAGGCAATGCGTCAATCGTTTGACGGCACCGGCAAGACGGCAAGCCATTCGGTGATCCGGCTGGCATTAACGCCGAGGTCTGATTCGCCGACCTGGCTGCGCGAGTAGACGGCGAGCGTCGAGGAGTTGTCATCGATGGCGAAGGTGGCGACGGAGATGGTGTCGGGAAAGCCCAGCCACTTCGAATACTGGACGAAGCGGATCTCGCCGGAGGCGGGTTCGGGGCTGCCGGCCACGAGGCGGGTGCCATCCATGGCGCCCCAACTGACGATGATGGCGTTGCGAAGCGCCTGCTCCGGCACCGTGAAGGTAGGCGCGGCAGCATGGGGCGTGGCGGCGCACAGGCCGGGCGGGCAGACGAGATACTGGTTTGGCGACGGCTTGAGTTCAAGCGTGGCGAAGTCCACCGGGCCGAGATCGGCCGGGCCGAACGCCAATGCCCAGATGCGGTCGCGGCCAGCCAGAAGAATAACCGCCGCGACCAGGATGATCGCGGCGGCAGTGTAAAAGACTTTCAGCACGGACAAGGTCAGTAGATCGGCTTGCCGGTGTCGATGGCCTGGGCCAGCAGCAGGTATTCCTCACACGCCGTGCCGCAGCGGCTGCCGATCTCGGCAAGCTGCTCGCGGGCAAGATCGAAGCGGCCCATCTTCACATAGCCTTCGCCCAGGTATTCGCGGGCAAGCACGTAGTCCGGGTTGATCTCCAGCGCCCTGGCGTAGAAGCCGATACCCTGTTCGACCTTGCCCAGCTTGCGGTGGGAGAAGCCAAGACCGTTGAGGGCTTCAGGGTCGGACTTGTCGGCAACGAGGTTGAACAGCTCAATGGCGGCCTCATACTGGCCGGCGCGGGCAAGCGCCCAGCCCTGGGTCTTCAAAGAGCGGTCCGGCACCACTTCCGACGTCTGCTTGACGCACTTCTTCTTGGACGAGGAATAGACCTCGCCCTTCTTGCAGGTGGGCGTGGAGGACGACGTGCTCTCGGAGCCGGCAGCGTGCGCGGTCGAGGCTGCGGCGGCGGCAATGACGGCGGAAAGTGCAAGTGCGGCGAACTTCATTGTGCGGTCTCCTTGGTAACCGGGGTCTTTGGCATGGCTCACGAAGCGGAGTTGACCTGCCAATGCGCGGACAGGGCTCACGGTTCCCCGCCCGGTGACTTGTTGGCGAGGAGAATACAGCTTTTGCCGCTGATTTCTCCAGTGTTGCAGCAGCTTTTCACATGATTGTGTTTCAACTGCGGTTCAGTCCGACCGGCATGATGACAGTGTTGAGGTGCGTGGCAATGACGGCTATCATCATCCGTGATGGCAGGCTGGCGTTGGTTCGTGCCGGCATTGCGACCTGAACCGGACAGCTGGAGCATGAAACTGGCGGCAAGAGCAGCGGTAGGACTGGCCATGTGCGTGGGCCTTGCGGCCTGCGGCCATTCCGGATTGCTGGACAATGCCGGAGATGGCAACAGCGCAACCATACTCGGCATGGACCGCTCCGGGCAGATGACCATCCGCCCGGCGGCGAGCACCGAGATGGACCGGCAGCAGCGGATCGGCGACGAACTGGCCCAGCGCGCGCTGGCCATGATGACGCGCTCCACCGACACCGAGCTTGAGAATTATCTCAACGCGATCGTCAACCGGCTGCAGGCCAGTCCGGAGCACGGCATCAGCAGCCTGTTCTATCGCGTCTACCTGATCGACAGTCCGCACGCCAACGCGTTCACCCCCGGCGGCGGGCATATCTTCGTCACCACCGGAATCATCCGGCGGCTGCGGACCGAGGCGCAGATCGCCATGGTGCTGGCACACGAAATGGCCCACAACCGGGCGATTTACGTGGTCAAGGGGCAGGACGGGCTGTCGCTCAACCGCCGCGTCACGGCGTTCGGCAAGCGGGTGTTCGACGAGGGCCTGGGCGTGCCGTGGCTCAGCACGGGGGTGAAGGCGCTGGCCGATACCAGCCTCAACAGCTACACCCGCGCCCAGGAAGAAGAGGCGGACCGGATCGGCTTCCGTTATTTCGTCGCTGCCGGCTATGATCCGTTCGAGGCGCCCAAGAGCTTTGCGGCGCTGATCGGTGTCGATGCCCAGAAGAAAAGCATCTTCGACGTGTTCGACGGGTATCCGGAGGGGCTGAAGCGGGCCGAGGCCATGAACGCCACGGTGCACGCCAACTATGCCGGCCTCAACACGGACGGACTGACCCGCAATACAAGGAAATACGTGCGCCTGGCGGAAGCCTACTGGCAGTAGGCGTTTCGGGTTTCAGTTGACCAGAGTGGCGAGACCGTGCGCTGCGATGGCGGTGCCGGCGGGCAGGGCGGTGACGATCACCACGGCAAGCGCAAGGCACAGGGCTGCAGCGACAAGCGACAGCAGACCGGCGGTGCGCCGGCGCATGGCCGAAACAGCATCGGACGCGGTTGCGCCGAAGCCATAGAGTTGCCCGTGATCCTTGATCTGTCTGTCAGTCATGTAAAGCCGTCGTCCCGGTTCCAGAGAACCCCTCATGGCCTCATTCAGTGACATTGAAAAGGGGCGCAATGTTTGCCGAAACGCGCCGGGCAGGCGGTCTTTGTGTGACGATCCCGTGGCAATATGGTTAATGAAAGGTTAACACTTTCAGTGCCTTGGCTCAGGAATTGGCGGAATTCTCCAGTTCCTTGCGACAGCGGCTGGCGGCGTTGTCCGGCAGGGAGTCGACATCGTCATAGGTGATGACCTGGCCGTGGGCGACGGGGCGGATGAGGTTGACGCCATGGGCGAGGCCGATGGGCAGGGCGCGCCGGGCGCGCGAACTGGCAGCGGGCATCAGCCGGCCCCAGGCGCAGTAGCCGCCTTCGCCGTCGAGACGGTCGCCGGGCTGGAGGTCCTTCTTGGCCACTGCCACCACGTCGCCGCGCCATTCGGCGGTGGAGCCGGTCGGTTCGCGGCGGATGACGGCGTTGCTGGCGGACAGGCCCAGTTCCAGCCCGATCAGGTGATAGGGCCGGTAAAGCGCGGCGTACCAGCCGGACTTGTCGGTGACCAGGCCATACTGGCGGAAGCAGTCGCGGGCGTATTCGTTGGGCGCCCTGAACACCGCATAGACGCCCCAGCGCAGGTGATTGGGCATTTCGGTCTTTTCGCCGCGGTGCTCGGAGGCGACGACCTCGACCATGCCCGAGTGGTCGATGATGCCGCCGTCGGCAGCCGGGATCAGGACGTTCTGCAGGTTGTAGACATCGACGGCGGGGAACTTGAGACCGTCTTCCGGCGCGTCGAGGCCGTTGGCATTGGCGATGGCCGCCATCTCGATGGCGGACTTGGTGCCGTCGAGGAAGGAGTTGAACATCTGCGAGTTCATGCCCGCGGCGGCGGCCTGTTCCGCCGTGAGGCCGTAATGGTCCCAGACGCCGTCCGGGGTTACATCGTGGAAGCCGGGCTGATAGCGGGTGCCCTTGCCGGCGCACACCACCTCAAGACCGCAGGTGCGCGCCCAGTCGACGATCTCGCACACCAGGGCGGGCTGGTCGCCCGACGCCATGGAGTAGACGGTGCCGGCGGAGCGGTGGGCAGCGGCCAGCACCGGACCTGCCAGCACGTCCGCTTCGACGTTGACCATGACGATGTGCTTGCCGTGTTTGGCGGCGGCGAGTGCGTGGGCACAGCCGGCGGCGGGCGAGCCGGTGATTTCCATGACCACTTCGACGGCCGGGTCGGCGATGACCGACATGCCGTCGGCGGTAAAGCGGGTGGCGGCGATGAGGTCTTCGCTCCAGCCCACGTTGCGGCAGGCCTTGCGGGCGCGATCAACGTCAAGGTCGGCGATGGCGACAACGTGCAGGTGCGGCGAGAACGGCACCTGGTTCAGGAACATCGAGCTGAACTTGCCGGCGCCGATGACGCCGACCCTGACAGGACCATGTTCGGCGATACGGCGGGCAAGGATCGCAGGCAAGCGGGACATCTGACGAAGGCCTCCGGTAGGGGTGGGATGCCCGCACACTGGCCATGCAAGCCGTGCCAAGTCAATGCGTCCGGCGCGTGATCCCGGCGCTATTTCGACAAGCGGACGGCCGCGACCTTGGCACCTATGGCGTTGAACGCGGCGCTCAGCTGGACTGGGTCATCGGCGTCGTAATAGTTGTCCGGGTTGGAGGCGCACCTGGCGAGCATGTTGCGGGTGTTGACGCCTGAAACCTTGAAGGCGATGGAGAAGATGGTGACGCCGTCGCTCTTGATGTTTTCGCACAGCTCCAGTGTCAGCTTGTCGGCGGCAGGAGCATTGTTGCCGTTGCCCAGCGACCGGTGTTCCGGCTTGCCGGGAAATTTCTGTACCGTGTTGTCGCCGTCGGTCATCAGCACGATGTACTTGCGGATGTTCTTCTGGTCAGCCTCGGTGGCGCTGACGCCTTCGGAAAATGGCGGGATCGCAGACAACGTGCGCCAGCCCCAGGAAAGACCGCCAGGAATGTAGGTCATGCCGCTTCCGGTCAGGCCCGCAATGCGGCCCAGAAGCTTGGCAGCGTCTGCGGTCAGAGGCTCGATGGGCGGGGCGCAGTTTTCGTTCATGATGGGCGGGATGCCATCGCCGTACGCACCGTCGTTGGTGTTGTTTGGATACTCGCGGGATCCGACGCAGCCACGCCAGACATTGCCGCCGCTCTCGATGACCGGGTCCATCCAGCCGGCAGTCTTGTTGCCGGTGCCGACATTGACGTACTTCGCGTATGGTACCAATGACACCCGGATCATGCCTTCGGCAGTGTTGCTGTTGGTGTTAGCGATTATTTTGACGAAGTCGCTTGCGGCGTTGCGCAACGCCTGGATCTTGCCGTCGCTGTTCATCGAGCCGGTGGTGTCGAGGACAAGCGAAACCTCTGCTCCGCTACGGCCCGCCATGACTTCGGTTGCGGCGTGCACAGCGAGCCCGTCAACGCCAAGCAGCCTGCCCAGCGTTGTCGGAATCTCTCCCCGGGCGCTGACGCGGATCGCGCCATTGGTGTTGAACTTGATGTCGAGACCAGTGGAAGGATCGATCAGTTCACCGATGCCGTTGGCGCTGGCGAAGTCCTGGATCACCTTGCGGATGGTCTGCTCGCTGGCGTTTGCCGTGGAGGCGCCGGCCAGTGCGCCGGCATCGAGGGCGGCCTGCAACCTTGCCTGCGCATCCATCTGGCGGAAGGTGTCGAGGCCCAGGCTGGCGGCGCCCAACAGGGGGATTGCCGAGATGGCGAATGCCAGGCCGATATTGCCCTGGTGATCACCGAGGAACCTTTGGATCACTGACTTCAGCATGAGGGGTCTCCTTGCCGGCGTGCTGCCGGTGTTGACGTGCCTGAACCTGTTTCAGTGCATGCTTGCGGGCATCAAGCCGTCCCCCGGCTTGTTGAATTCGTTGTTCCGCAGCCGGTCTGCCCGCTGCCTCCGGACAGGGCCCGCGCTCCATCCGAATGCTGACGATAATTTCAGTAAAATCTTCCGAAAGTGCCAACGAAGGCGCTTAACAAATGGTGATCGCGCACATCATTGCGGGAGCTGGATGGCACAGCAGAAATGCCCGGGTCCGATTGCGGACCCGGGCATCCAATGGCGCGGTGAGAAGGCAGCGGCGGTTGCTTGCGCTACTTGCTAAGTGCGATCTGGTTGATCTTGCCGGCAATGGCGTCGAAGGCCTGGGCCAGCCGGGCTGCGTCGCTGGCGTCGTAATAGTTGCCACCCGTGGCGCAGGCCTCCAGCATGGACTTGGTGCCGGCATCGGTGACGTCAAAGGCGATGGCGTGCACCACAATGCCGGCATTCTTGATGTTCTCGCAAAGCTCCGCGGTGGTGGCGTCGCCGGCGTCCGGGTCCCAGCCATCGTGATCAGCTGCTCCCGCAGACTTCGAGGTGACGTTCTCGCCGTCGGTCATCAGCACCAGGTGCTTGGTCACGCCCTTGGCCTGGGCATCGGCAGTGCTCAAACCCTCGGTGTAAGGCAATTCACTGGTCAAGGTCCGCCAGCCCCAGATCAGCCCGGCCGGGATATAGGTGTCGCCCCAGGCAGGCAGTGCATCGATATTGGTGTTGAGCTTCGCCACGTCGCTGGTCAGCGGCGTGATCTCGTTTGGGCAGTAGGTGTTGAGCAGGCCGGGGATGTCGATGTCCGGCCGGGCATCGCGAACATTCCAGGGATAATCGCGCGAACCGGCGCAGCCATACCATTGGAATGTCGAGGTCACCTGACGGCATTCATTGACCGTGTTGGTGTCATAGTCGCACACTTCACGCGTTCCGCTCACGTTCACGCCATCGTTGCTGTAGGAGTAGTTTTCGTTGCGGCAATTGTGCGGGTTGGTGTTTGTCGTCCAGTCCTGGCAGATGTTTTGAGTGGTCGAGTAGTCTGCTGGCACGTCCATCCAGCTGGCAGTGCGGTTTGCCAATCCGACGTTCACGTACTTGTTGTATGGCACCAACGACAGGCGAACCGCGCCCGGCTTGTTGGCATTGGGCTTGGTGGTTTCGGTCACGAAGTCCTTTGCGGCGACTTTCAGGGCGTCGATCTTGGTACCTGACATCGATCCGGTCACGTCCAGCACCATGGCGATCTCGGCGCCGGATTCGCTGCGTTTCGATTCCGCCAGCGCACCGATCGGCAGCGACTTGATGCCCATGACGTTGAGAATGGTGGTGGGATACTCGGCGGTGGCGCTGACGCGGATGACGCCGTCGTTCGAAATCTTCACCTTCAGCGCGGCGGCATTATCAAGGTACTTGCCGGCGCCGTTCTGCATGGCGAAACGGCGCACGGCCTTCTTGATGGCGGCCTCGCGGTCATCTTCGTTGGCGGCACCGGCCAGCGCGCCGGCATCGATGGCGGCCTGCAGCTTCGCTTCCGCCTGGATGCGGCCGCTATAGTCAATGGCGGCGCCTGCCGCGCCGAACAGCGGTACGGCAACCAGCGCCATGGCGATGGCCATGTTGCCAGAGATGTCGCGCGCAAAACGGCGCGCAAGGGTGCAGATAACAGTGCGCATGGTTTGTCCCCCGGTGCGGATTACATAGCGGAACTTACCGTGACGGACTTTTCGAACTGCAAACAAACGTCGTGAACTGCGGGTTAAACTGTCATGGGACGAACGATTGACCGGCCGTTCAGCCTTCGTAGATCCACGCGAGGCGCTCAAGCTGGCGGGAGGCCGGCATCAACTTCATGGCGAGGTTGCGGGCGATGGCAGCAGGACCGCTCATCTTGTAAAGGCTGCCTTGAGCCCGCGAGGCGAGTGTGATGCGGCTGGTGCGCGGCTTGCGGGCCGCCTCGAACCGGGCAAGGGCGTCGGGGATGCTGCTGCCGTCAGTGACTTGTGCGGCAAGTTGCACCGCGTCTTCCAGCGCCATGGCCGCGCCTTGCGCGAGGTGGGGCAGGGTGGCGTGGGCGGCATCGCCCACCAGCACGGCGTGGCCCTTCGACCAGCCGTCGAATGGTTCGATGTCTGCCCCCGCCCAGGCCAGCCAGTTGGCGGGCGCCGACAGCAGATCGCGCAAGGGCTGGCTGGCAGAAGGGAAGGCGGCCAGTACCTGCTCCCGGCTCGCCAGCGCATTCCAGCCTTCAACCTGCGCGGCGCCTGCCACGGAGGCGACGACGTTGAGCCGCTTGCCGCCTGAGACGAGATAGGCAACGGCGTGGGCGCCAGGGCCCAGGAACAGGTGCACGGCGTCCGGGTCGAGCGCGGCCGGCAGGACCGAGGCGGGCGACAGGGCGCGATAGAGCCCGTCACCGGCGGGGCGGGGCTCGACGCCGGGCGCGATGGCGCGGCGCAGGGTGGAGCGCACGCCGTCGGCGCCGATGGCGAGATCGCAGGCGGTGTCATGGCCGTTGAAGGCAAGGCGGGGCCGTGCCGGGTCTGACAGGTCCAGCCGGGACAGCCGCTGGCCGGTGAGAATTTCGATGTTGCCGTGCTGGCGCGCAGCAGCCGCCAGCGCATTCAGCAGGTCGGCCCGGTGAGCCACCCGGTAGGGCGCGCCGAAGCGGGACTCGAAGCGGGCGCCGAGCGGCAGGGTGGCGTGGCGGCTGGCGGTCACGGCGTCGTGGATGTGGATGGCTTGCGGCGCGCAGGTCCTCGGCTGCAGCCCGTCCCAGGCATCGAGCGTCTTGAGCGCGCGCACGGCGTTGGGGCCAAGTTGCAACCCGGCGCCGACTTCCTCCAGCCGCGCCGCCTGTTCGTGCACCGTGACCTCGTGGCCGGCCCTGGCCAGCGCGATGGCCGAGGCGAGACCTGCCACTCCTGCTCCTGCGATGCGAATATGCAAAATCCACTCCTGTCCGGGAAATCGACGGACTTAGCCCTTGCAGTAGAAAAGTGGCGGGTTTAGAGCAAGGCCCGCATACGCACTTGCCCCAGCCAGCAGCCAAGGAGGCACCTTCCCATGGGTTTCATCGCAGACGCACTCAACCGCATCCAGCCGTCGGCCACGATAGCGATCTCGACGAAAGCCATGGAACTGAAGGCGGAAGGCCGCGACGTGATCGGCCTGTCGGCGGGCGAGCCTGACTTTGACACCCCGGAAAACATCAAGGAAGCCGCGATCAAGGCGATCCGCGACGGCAAGACCAAGTATACGCCGGTCGATGGCATTCCCGAACTGAAGAAGGCGATCTGCGCCAAGTTTGCCCGCGACAACGGCCTCAAGTACGAGCCGGCGCAGGTGTCGGTCGGCACCGGCGGCAAGCAGGTGCTGTTCAACGCGCTGATGGCGACGATCAACCCCGGCGACGAGGTGATCGTGCCGGCACCTTACTGGGTGTCCTATCCGGACATCGTGCTGCTGTGCGGCGGCACGCCGGTGTTCGTCGAGACGAAGCTGGAAGACGGCTTCAAGCTGCGCGCCGACAAGCTGGAAGCGGCGATCACGCCGAAGACCAAGTGGCTGATCTTCAACTCGCCCTCCAACCCGTCCGGCGCGGCCTATACCCATGGCGAACTGAAGGCGCTTACCGACGTGCTGATGCGGCATCCGCACGTGTGGATTCTCACTGACGACATGTACGAGCACCTTGTCTATGACGACTTCACCTTCGCTACCCCCGCGCAAGTCGAGCCGGCGCTGTACGAGCGCACGCTGACCATGAACGGGGTGTCGAAGGCCTATGCGATGACCGGCTGGCGCATCGGCTATGCAGCCGGGCCGGTGCAACTGATCAAGGCGATGGGCAAGCTGCAGTCGCAGTCCACTTCAAACCCGTCGTCGATCTCGCAGTGGGCGGCGGTCGAGGCGCTGAATGGTCCGCAGGATTTCATTGCCGAGAACAACAAGAAGTTCAAGGAACGACGCGACCTCGTCGTGTCGATGCTGAACCAGGCCAAGGGGCTGTCTTGCCCGACGCCGGAAGGGGCGTTCTACGTCTATCCGTCATGCGAGGGCGTGATCGGCAAGACGGCGCCGTCGGGCAAGGTGATTTCCAATGACGAGGATTTCGTGACCGAGCTTCTGGCGCAGGAGGGCGTGGCGGCGGTGCATGGCGCGGCGTTCGGGCTGGAGCCGTTCTTCCGGGTGTCCTACGCTACCTCCAACGCGGCGCTGGAAGACGCCTGCCAGCGCATCCAGCGGTTCTGCGGCAGCCTGAAATAGCGGCATTTTCTGCCCGTGTGGCATTTTTGCAACAGGGGCGGGAAATCTGTCCGGGCAGTTCGAACGCTGATTGACCGCATGCGATCCGCCCGCCTAGTGTCGGCCCCACAATAAAAGACTCGAACAGGGGTTCGTCATGAAGAAGTCACTGGTTTTTGCCGTCAGCACTGCCGCCATGTTGGCCGTTTCCGGCGCGGCGCAAGCTGCCGACCTTGATACGGCGTGCGTGCAGGCCGTTTCCGGGTTCAACGGCAAGATCGAAGGGGCAGCAGGTTTCATCGATCAGGACATTTCCATCGTCAATGGGCCTGTCATTGGCAGCGACGATGGCGCGCGCTTCCATGGCGCCGGTTCGCTGTCGCTGCCGCTGGGCTGCCTGCTTGGCGTGCAGGTGGACGCCGCTGCCGGTGACCTGGCCGGGCAGACCTTCGTGGGCGGTGCGGCGCACGTGTTCATGCGCGACCCGTCCAGCTACCTTGTCGGCGTGCATGGCATGTACACCAACATCGACAATGCGCTGGTGCCGGGCGACAACGACATCTGGCGCGTCGGCCCGGAAGTCGAGTTCTACCTCAACAACTTCTCCGTCGAGGCGTGGGCGGGCCTTGAAAGCTCCGACAGCAATGGCGAGGACTTCTTCGCCACCGTCGACCTGGCGATGTACGCCACCGAAGACCTGCGCCTCAATGTGGGCTTCCGCCGCTTCCTTGACATGAACGCCTTTGCGGCGGGCGCCGAGTGGCAGGTGTCGGACACCATGCCGGTATCGCTGTTCGTTGAAGGCCAGGTTGGCGAGAACGACTATGCCACCGTGTTCGGCGGCGTGAAGTTCTACTTCGGCGGCGAGCAGAAGAGCCTGATCCGCCGTCACCGCGAGGACGACCCGAAAAACCGCGTGCCGGACCTTGTGGGCTTCGGGCAGGCTGCGGGTGCAGGCGGTGGCGAGGGACCTGATTAGTATGTCCGTGCGAAGGTCTGCATGAGCTTGATGCTTCTCGAGCAGGAGCCTCGCAGTAACTGATCGGTTGGGCGCGTGGGACGTCGCGCGGCTGTTACGTGCCGGGCGGCCACCACACGCCCCGGTCGGTTGAAAGCATTGCAGGAATGTCATTGGTAAGGCGGGTGCGGTTGCGCTACGCATGAGGCCAATTGCCCGGGACGGCGATTCGAAGCGGTTCCCGGCGGCTGGCCTCGCAAGCGGCGGCCGCCGGAACCTCGAACCAGCAAAGAGCGTTGAACAGCCATGACAAAGAAACTCGCAAGCTTCCTCATCGCCGTATCCGCACTCGCGCCGCCGCCGCACCGTCCACCGTCCAGGCGCAGACAGCAGGCGTCAATATCGGCACGCTCGAATGCAAGGTCGATGGCGGCATCGGCATGATCATCACCTCTTCCAAGGACATGGAATGCATCTACTTGTCCACCTCGGGCCGTGAGGAATACTACACGGGCAATATCCGCAAGTTCGGCCTCGACATCGGCATCACCGGCGATGCCTACATGATGTGGGGCGTGTTCTCGCCGGGCGTGGTGCAGGACTGGGCGCTGGCCGGCCAGTATGGCGGCGCGTCGGCGGAAGCAAGCGCCGGTGTCGGTGCGGGCGCCAATGCGCTGGTGGGCGGTGAAAACATCACCCTGCAGCCGCTGAGCGTTCAGGTGCAGACCGGCATCAATGCTGCCCTCGGCGTCACCTCGATGCGGCTTGAGCCGGCGCACTGATCACCCTGACTTGACGAAGGCGTGATTTGGAAACCGGACCTGGCGCTTTTACGTTGAATGCATGACGCGGACCTGCCGGGTCCGGCAACTTCATGCAATCAGGGGAGCGTTCCATGCTCATCAAAACCATTCACGGCTGGCAGATTCCTGAAAATCGCGCAACGCCGGAACACGTGTTCTGGAACCGGCGCAAGTTCATTGCCGCGGCGGGATTTGCCGGGATCGGGCTGGCGGCAGGCATCCGCCCGGCGCGGGCGGAGGCAGACCCTTCGGCCGGGCTGTACCCGGTGCCGCTCAACGAGATGTACAAGGACGCCGGCCGGCCCATCACGCCGGAAGAGATCAACACCACCTACAACAACTTTTACGAATTCGGCACGTCGAAGCGGATTTCGCAGGCCGCGCAGGCGCTGAAGATCCGCCCCTGGGAGATCGCCTTCGAGGGCGAGGTGGAAAAGCCGTTCAAGCTGGGCTTCGACGAGATGCTCAAGAAGGTGCAGCTTGAAGAACGCGTCTACCGGCATCGCTGCGTTGAGGCATGGTCGATGACGGTGCCGTGGAGCGGTTTTACGCTGAAGCAGCTGGTTGAGCTGGCCAAGCCCACATCCAATGCGAAGTACGTGAAGTTCGAGACCTTCCTCGATCCGGAGATTGCGCCGGAGCAGAAGCCGCCGCTGTTCGGCGCTGGCTATCCGTGGCCCTATTCGGAAGGGTTGACCATGGACGAGGCGATGAACGACCTCGCCTTCATGGTGACCGGCGCCTACGGCAAGCCGGTGGCCAAGTCGATGGGTGCGCCGATGCGGCTGCACCTGCCGTGGAAGTACGGCTTCAAGTCGATCAAGTCGATCAACAAGGTCACCTTCACTGCAGAGCAGCCAAAGAGCTTCTGGGAAACGCTGGGGCCCAGCGAGTACGGCTTCTGGGCGAACGTGAACCCGCGAAGTGGCGCATCCACGCTGGAGCCAGGCGGAAGAACGCGTGCTGGAAACCGGCGAGAAGATTCCCACGGTGATATGGAACGGCTATGGCGAGCAGGTGGCATCGCTCTATGCCGGCATGGACAGCCTGGGCGACAAGCTGTTCCGCTGATCCGCCAATCTTTACGTTGACGTAAGGCGTCGACCAAATGAAATGGGCCGGACGCCCGGGTGGAGAATGGCGTCCGGCCCTTCAGGATCGTCAGGTGCCCGGAATTCTGCGGTTTTCCCGTCCTGTTGCCTCGGCGGGAAAGGCTTGTTCCGGAGCAACGGCTTGGAAGTTTCTGAGGGAGTAACAGCCGCTGACAAGACTGATGGTTCCATGAACCAGAGACCGTGCGCAACGCAGAAATCGGTATGCGTCTCATGCGGTGACTGCATATCGGTCAAGTGATGCAGAAACAGGCAGCGGCTGTCCCGGCGAATTGCCGTTTGAGTCAATTGACGTGAGGGTCAGGTTGCCGGCTTCAGAACTTCCATTGGCGGGCCTTGGACACCACGAAATCGCGGAACACCGCGATGCGCTTGGAATTGCGCATCTCTTCCGGGTAGACGAAGTAGGTGTCGATGGCGGGGCCTTCCTCGGCCAGTTGCAGGCGGATCAGCTTGGAATCATCGCCGACGATGTAATCGGGCAGTACGCCGATGCCCAGGCCAGCCTCCACGGCGCGGCGCAAGCCATAGATGGAATTGATGCGGAAGGCACTCTCGCGCGGCGGTTCGCCGGGCGCCCGGCCAACCCGCTCCAGCCAGCTCAGGTCATCCAGGAAGCTGGGTACCGGGCCGAAGGCCAGAATCTTGTGGGCGTCGAGGTCCTCGGTTGATTGCGGCAGGCCGTGGTTGTGCACGTAATCGGCTGAGGCATAGGCGTGGTTGTGCACGGTGAACAGCTTGCGCTGGACAAGGTCGGGCTGGGTCGGCCGGCGCAGGCGAATGGCCACGTCGGCCTCGCGCATGCCGAGGTCAAGTTCTTCATCCGTCAGCAGCAACTCGACACGGATCTGCGGGTAGAGTTCGGTGAATTCGCGCAGGCGCGGGGTGAGCCAGATGGTGCCGAGGCCAACGGTGGTGGAGACGCGCAGGTCTCCCGAGGGCTTGTCGCGGCTGTCGGTGAGGCGGGCGCGGGCGGCGGCCAGCTTGGTGAACACGTCATGGGCGGTGCGGTACAGCATTTCGCCCTGCTCGGTGAGGATCAGGCCGCGCGCATGGCGGTGAAACAGGGTGACGGCCAGTTCTGCCTCGAGCGCCGAGATCTGCCGGCTGACGGCGGACTGGGACAGGCCAAGCTCATGACCGGCGTGGGTGAACGATCCGGCCTCGGCCACCGCATGGAAGATGCGCAGCTTGTCCCAGTCGAAATTGCTGTCCCGGTTGGAAAACGGCATGTGCCTTCACTGCCGCCCGTTCATTCGGCAGCCTGGGCGTGGCTTCCGGCTTCCGCCAGCCAGCGCTCTGCTTCAAGGGCAGCCATGCATCCCATGCCGGCGGCGGTGACCGCCTGGCGGTAGATGTCGTCGGTGACATCGCCTGCGGCATAGACGCCGGCAATGGCGGTGGCGGTCGAGTCCGGCGCGGTGACCAGATATCCGCCACGCTTCATTTCCAGCTTGCCCTCGAACAGCTCGGTGGAGGGCTTGTGGCCGATGGCGATGAAGATGCCGTCACAGGCCACGTCCTGCATCTCGCCGGTCTGCACATTCTTCAGCCGGGCGGCGGTTACACCCAGCGGGTTCTCGTCGCCGATCACCTCTTCCAGCGTGGTGTTCCACAGCACCTTGATCTTGGGATTGGACATCAGCCGGTTCTGCAGGATGCGTTCGGCGCGAAACTCGTCGCGGCGGTGGACGACCACCACCTCGGAGGCAAAGTTGGTGAGGAACAAGGCCTCTTCCACGGCAGTGTTGCCGCCGCCGACCACCAGCACCTTCTTGCCGCGATAGAAGAAGCCGTCACAGGTGGCGCAGGCCGACACGCCGAAGCCCTTGAACTTCTCCTCCGATGGCAGGCCAAGCCACTGGGCCTGTGCGCCGGTGCAGATGATCAGGCTGTCACAGGTGTATTCGCGGCCAGAGTCGCCCTTGAGGCGGAATGGTCGCCGCTCGAGGTCGACCTCGACGACGTGATCGGCGATGATCTTCGTGCCGACATGCTCGGCCTGGGCCTTCATCTGCTCCATCAGCCATGGCCCCTGGATCGGATCGGCGAAGCCCGGATAGTTCTCGACGTCGGTGGTAATGGTGAGCTGGCCGCCGGGCTGGATGCCACTGACCAGCACCGGTTCAAGCATGGCGCGCGCGGCATAGATGGCGGCGGTATAGCCGGCCGGACCGGAACCGAGGATCAGCACACGGGAATGGTGCGCGCTCATGAGATTTCTCCAGATATGACCACCGCGGCTGACGGTGACGTGAACGCGCCCGGCAGCCATGGACAGTTAGCTATGACGTATGAGCATAGCTTGCAAGAGGGGCGGCTGTTAAGTCATGCGGAAACGATTATCCACCGGAGATGGCTCTGACAGGCGGAAACCCGCCACAGCGGCGGGCGCCCCTGCCTGCATCAGTTATAGCGGATCTTGAGGATCTCGTAGCTCTTGCCGCCGCCGGGGGTCATCACCTCGACCGAATCGCCAGCCGACTTGCCGATCAGCGCCCGCGCTATAGGCGATGAAATGGACAGCTTGCCCGATTTCACGTCGGCCTCGAAGTCGCCGACGATCTGGTAAACTGCTTCCTTTTCGGTGTCTTCATCGACCACGGTGACGGTCGCGCCGAACTTGACGGTGTCGCCGCCAAGTTTTGACACGTCGATCACCTCGGCGCGCGAGATCATGTCCTCCAGCTCGGCGACGCGAGCCTCGTTCCAGCCCTGCGCTTCCTTTGCGGCGTGGTACTCGGCGTTCTCCGACAAGTCGCCATGAGCGCGCGCTTCCTCGATCGCCTTGATGATGCGCGGGCGCTCCACCGACTTGAGGTGCCTTACCTCGTCGATCAGTGACTGGTGGCCTGCGGCCGTCATCGGAACCTTTTCAACCATGTCTTCAAATCCAGTATGCGTGGCAACCCGCCCGTATCAAACATCGCAGTGGCTCGAGCCGTAAAGCCAGCCATTCCCAGATGCCTTTGATATGTGCGGAAATGTTTTGGTCGGGTGCAACTATGCGCAAAACAAAACCGTCCCGCAAGAGAAGTTTCGCCGCGCCCAGGTGCGCGTTCTGATTGCTGGCCGCAGCGGGGTGCAATCAGCGGCATCCGCCAGTTCATGCCATTCCATGATGCGGAATGATTCGACTCTGGCAAAAAAGCGTGACAAGCTTGACCGAATGTCAGTCCGAGAAAAGAAAATGGCCCGGATCCTGATCAGTGAGAGTTCGGCCGAGCTTGGCCGCAAGTGGTGTGACGCGCTCAAGCGGCAGGGCCACGAGGTCGTGCTTGCGGCTGATGGCAGGTCGGCAGTGTCCGCCTGCCGGACAAAACCCTTCGAGGTCGTGATTACCGACATGTCGCTGCCGGACGTCAATGGCTTCCTGTTGTCAGGCCAGATATCCACCCTTTTGCCGGACGTACACATCATCGGTGTCAGCAGCGTGCTGACGCAGGAGATGGTGGACGACGAATTGGGCGGCGAGGTGCCTTATTGCGCCCGCTTCTTCTGCATGCCGGTGACGCCAAGGCAACTGACCAGCGCCGTCAGCGAACTGGCGATGGGCTGATGCCCGGGCCGCTGTGTGGCCACCCCGTCAGAAATAGTCCTGCAGCGGTTTGACCTCCAGATCGCCCTGTCTGTAGGCGGCGATGCCCTGTGCCGCGGCGATGGCGCCTGACAGTGTTGTGTAATAGGGGATCTTGCCCATCAGTGCGGCACGGCGGATCGACTTCGAGTCGGCCAAAGCGGCCTGTCCCTCGGTGGTGTTGAACACCAGTTGCACCTCGCCATTGGTCATCGCATCGACGATGTGCGGGCGGCCTTCCAGCACCTTGTTGACACGCTGGGCGGGTACGCCCTTCGACGCCAGATAGCGCTGGGTGCCGCCGGTGGCGATGATCCTGAAGCCGAGCTCAGCCAGCTGGCGCGCGGCGGGCAGGATGCGCGCCTTGTCATGATCGCGCACCGAAATGAAGGCCGCGCCTTCGGTGGGCACCTTGGTGCCGCCGCCGAGCTGCGACTTGGCGAAGGCCATGGCAAAGCCCGAGTCGAGGCCCATGACCTCGCCGGTGGAACGCATTTCCGGGCCCAGCACCGTATCCACCCCGGGGAAGCGGGCGAACGGGAACACGGCTTCCTTTACGCCGACATGCTTCAGCTTCGGCTTCTTCAGCTTGAACGACTTCAGCTTCTCGCCGGCCATGACGCGTGCGGCAATCTTGGCGATGGGCTGGCCGATGACCTTGGCCACGAACGGCACCGTGCGCGAGGCGCGCGGATTGACTTCCAGCACGTAGATGTCGCCGTCCTTGATGGCGAACTGCACGTTCATCAGGCCGACCACGTTGAGCGCCCTTGCGAGCTTTGCCGCCTGGGCTTCAAGCTCTTCGATGACGGCTTTCTTCAGTGAGTGCGGCGGCAGCGAGCAGGCGCTATCGCCGGAGTGAATGCCGGCTTCCTCGATGTGCTCCATGATGCCGGCCACGAACACATCCGTGCCGTCGCACAGGGCGTCCACGTCCACCTCGATGGCGTCGGACAGGTAGCTGTCGATCAGCACCGGCGACTTGCCGGAGACGACGACGGCCTGGTTGATGTAGCGCTCCAGCCCTTCGCGGTCGTGCACGATCTCCATGGCGCGCCCACCCAGCACGTAGGACGGGCGGATGACCACCGGATAGCCGATCTTGCCGGCAATCGCCACGGCCTCGGCGCCGGACTTGGCGATGCCGTTGCGCGGCTGGGCCACCTTGACCTTCTTCAGCAGCTTGGCGAACCGGTCACGGTCCTCGGCAAGGTCGATGGCGTCAGGCGATGTGCCGAGGATCGGAATGCCTTCCTTCTCCAGCGCCTCGGCGAGTTTCAGCGGGGTCTGCCCGCCGAACTGAACGATGACGCCCTTGAGCGTGCCGTTCTTCTTTTCCGTGTGGAGAATTTCCAGAACGTCTTCGGCGGTGAGGGGTTCGAAGTAGAGCCGATCCGAGGTGTCGTAGTCGGTGGACACTGTCTCCGGGTTGCAGTTGACCATGATCGACTCGTAGCCGGCGTCGGCCAGCGCGAAGGCGGCGTGGCAGCAGCAATAGTCGAACTCGATGCCCTGGCCGATACGGTTGGGACCACCGCCAAGGATCACCACCTTCTCGCGGTCCGAGGGGCGGGCCTCGTTGCCGTCGCTGCCGGGCATGCCAACTTCGTAGGTTGAGTACATGTAGGCGGTGGGCGAGGCAAACTCGGCAGCGCAGGTGTCGATGCGCTTGTAAGACCGGCATGACCTTCAGCTTGCGGCGAGCCTTGCGCACCTTGTCCTCGGTGGTGCCGGCCAGGGTGGCGAGGCGGGCGTCGGAAAAGCCCATGGCCTTGAGCATGCGGAAGTTGGCGGCGTCGGACGGCAGGCCGTGCTCGCGAACGCGCGCCTCCATGTCAATGATGCCGGCCAGCTGGTCGATGAACCATGGATCGTACTTGGCGCTTTCGTGAACCTGCGCCGGCGTTGCGCCGAGGCGCATGCACTGGGCCACCTTGAGCAGCCGGTCGGGCGTGGGCCGCGACATGGCGCGGCGGAACACGTTCTTGTCCTCCTCCTTGCCGTAGCCTTCCAGCTCGATCTCGTCGAGGCCGGTCAAGCCGGTTTCCAGGCCGCGCAGGGCCTTCTGCAGCGATTCCTGGAAAGTGCGACCGATGGCCATGACCTCGCCGACCGACTTCATGGCGGTGGTGAGGTTGGGCTCGGCGCCGGGAAATTTCTCAAATGCGAAGCGCGGGATCTTGGTGACCACGTAGTCGATGGACGGCTCGAACGAGGCCGGCGTGGCGCCGCCGGTGATGTCGTTGTCCAGTTCGTCGAGCGTGTAGCCGACGGCGAGGCGCGCCGCCACCTTGGCGATCGGGAAGCCGGTGGCCTTGGACGCCAGCGCCGACGAGCGCGACACGCGCGGGTTCATCTCGATGACGATGAGGCGGCCGTCCTTGGGGTTGACTGCGAACTGCACGTTGGAGCCGCCGGTCTCGACGCCGATCTCGCGCAGCACCGCGATGGAGGCGTTGCGCATCACCTGGTATTCCTTGTCGGTGAGCGTCAGGGCGGGGGCGACGGTGATGGAGTCGCCCGTATGCACGCCCATCGGGTCGAGGTTCTCGATGGAGCAGACGATGATGCAGTTGTCGTCGCGGTCGCGAACGACTTCCATCTCGTACTCTTTCCAGCCGAGCACGCTTTCCTCGACCAGCACCTCGGAGGTGGGCGAGGCTTCCACGCCGGAATGGACGATGTCGTAAAGCTCTTCCAGCGTGTAGGCGATGCCGCCGCCCTGACCGCCCATGGTGAACGAGGGGCGGATGATGGCGGGCAGACCGGTCAGCTTGTAGGCTTCGAGCGCCTGCAACTGGGCGGTAAGGCGATGTTCCTCGCGGCGCTCGAACTCGGTGGCGGCCCACCGGGTCTTGAAGGTTTCGGCCGCATGGGGGCCTTGCTGCTGGGCGGCCGCCAGTCCTTCGGCATATTCCTTCTCGAAGCGCTGCTTCAGATCGGAGGTGTTGACGAAGGCCGAGCGCGGCACTTCAAGCCCGATCTTCTTCATGGCGGTGCGGAACAGGTCGCGGTCCTCCGCCTTGTCGATGGCCTCGGCGCGGGCGCCGATCATTTCCACGTCCCACTTCTTGAGGACGCCGCGCTTGTTGAGCGTGAGCGCGGTGTTGAGCGCCGTCTGGCCGCCCATGGTCGGCAGCAGCACCAGCTTGTCATCGGGGCGCTCGGTGCGCTCCTTCTCGATGATCTTTTCGACGACTTCCGGCGTGATCGGCTCGATGTAGGTGGCGTGCGCCAGGTCCGGGTCGGTCATGATGGTGGCCGGATTCGAGTTGACCAGCACGATGCGGTAGCCTTCGGCCTTGAGCGCCTTGCAGGCCTGGGTGCCGGAGTAGTCGAACTCGCAGGCCTGGCCGATAACGATCGGCCCCGCGCCGATGATGAGGATCGTGGAGATGTCTGTACGTTTGGGCATGCCGGTTCTTTGCTTTTGGCGGCGCCGAAGGGAGGGCCGGAAAGGCCGGATGCGCGCGCAAATTGCCGGGTACGTACACCATGCGGACGCAGGCTGCAAAGGCCAAGCTGTCGCGATGCAGCATTAGGTGTGGAAGAAGCGGTATTGAGCCTTGCGAACGGGCGTTCTAGCGGGCCGGCAGCAGGGCTTCGAAGCCGGCGCTGCCGAGATTGCGCACCGTGTAGAGTGCGCCGCCGGCCGATTCGAGAAGGTGGCGGTGCCGCTTGATCAGGCCGAGGGTGTCCAGCGAGATGGTGAACGGCCCGGTGACGCTCAACCGGGCGCTGCCGGCTTCTGTTGCAGCGTAGATCGACACGGTAAGATCGTCGCCGTCGGTGCAGGCGTCTTCGAACACGCTTTCGATGATCTGGCCGATCGCCTCAAGCGCTGCCGATGTGCCCGACGCGACGAATGGACCGGCCTGGGGGAAATCGCAACGGGCGGTCACCCAGTCGTCCCAGTCGAAGCCGTTCAGCGTTTCGAGAATGAATGCCGACAGGTCGCCCGGATCGGAATCCGGGTTGTTCATCTGCGCCAGCGTGTCAGCCGGCGACAGTATGGTGCCTGGAGGTGGTGGCGAGGGTCGGGCAGCGGCGGGTGGAGAGCCCTGATCCACATAGGCTTGCCGGGCATCCTTGAGCAGCGAACCAATGACCTGAGAGGAGCGATCTTCGGGGCGTGCCGCCTGGGAAGCGGCGTGCGCCTTGCGCTTCGCCGACAGCGGGTTGAGCCCGGCGGCAAGGCGGGTCCGCAACAGCCGCGAGAGCAGCGAAATGTCGGGTTCGCTGTTGGACATGGGATGGTTCGGATGCCGCTCCGGGTTGAAAATCGACGATCAGATTGCCGCCAGAGTGGTTAACAAAGCACCAAAATTCTGTTCCGTAACGCAAGCCTTGCCTGGCGTACACGCCGGAAGCGGCGGAATTTGGCGGTCAGTCTCCGGCCCGTATGCACTTGATCTGCCGGAAGCCCATGCACTTTTCGCTGGCGCAAAGGTTGCCGGTGTCGGCATGGCGCAACTGGTCAGATCCGGTGTTGGTGCGGCGGGCAAAGCTCATCGCATCGTCATAACCGTTGGCCTTGCACCAGGCGGTGGCGGCGGCACGGCCGCATTCGCGGTTGCCTTCGAGACAGAAGGCGAGCGGCTGGCCGAGATAGTCGGGGGAGAAATAGCTGCGCGTAGAAGCGGCAACGGCCGGCGCCGCCATTGACAGCACAAGAGCCGCTGCGGCGAGCAGGCATTGGAAGCGTTTGGCCCATGTCATCGTGTGTATGGTCCTTGCCTGTATTTGCAGACTGGCCGGACAGGACCGGCGGCCATTGTTGTGACGCGCATCTGTGACATTTTTGCCACGCTGACGTGTAAAACTGTCCCCAAGTCCAATCTGCTACTGTTGTGTAGACGTGTCCGGGGTTGACGTTCAATGCTTTGTATAGTGATTGTGGGGCGGCAAATGTGCAGGTGTTCACATTGGTGATTATCGCTGGCACAATGTTCCCGTCCGGCGAGCTTACCGGCGGGCGGTGCTTGCGGACATCGTGGAACCAGGCAGACTCGGAACAGGCAGGTTGGAGGCAGATAGATGCAAGTTCGGTTGATTGCAGGAGCGCTGGCTGCGGCAGCAATGATGGCAGGTATGGCGGCGCCGGCACTGGCGGAATCGCAGCAGGGTTCCGTCTGGAACAATGTGCGGTTCAATTTCGGGTCCAACACCTGGAAGATGGACTCGAAGTTCCTGCCTGCTGAAGTAGACTACGCAACCGACGAGAAGCCGGGCACCATCATCATCGATACCCGCCGCAAGTACCTTTATTTCGTCAAGGAAGGCGGCAAGGCCATGCGGTTCGGCATCGGCGTCGGCCGTCAGGGCTTCCGCTGGCGCGGCGTTGAACACATCACCCGCAAGGCCGAGTGGCCGGTGTGGCATCCGCCAGCAGAGATGCGCGAGCGTGAGCCTCACCTGCCCGAGCGCATGGAAGGCGGCCCCGATAACCCGCTTGGCGCACGAGCCATGTATCTCGGCAACACGCTGTACCGCATTCATGGCACGCACCAGCCGTGGACGATTGGCGAGAACATTTCCTCCGGCTGCATCCGGCTGCGCAACGAGGACGTCATCGCGCTGTATGACATGGTCCAGGTTGGCGCCAAGGTCATCGTGCAGTAACTGCACCAGCGCCAACATCGACGCGAAGAAAAAAGGGCCCCGGCAGTGATGCGCGGGGCCCTTCTAGTTCGGCAGTCTGTCCCGGTTTGCAGGGGGTCCTGGGAGGGGTGTCCAGGTGGGATAGCTGCCTTTGGGGTACGCTTCAGGTAGTAATCTGTTGGCGGATTTTCAAGTCAGGGGCCGGGCACACTCAAATCAAGCATGGCGAGAGGGGCGGATGGGTCATGCCAGTTCTTGCGGCCCGGCCTCCTGACACCGACCAGGGGCTGCCCTGAGCGGTAGTCTGTCGTCAATTCAAGTGGTTACACCTCCACGCAGGTGTTTATGGCGCACGGGTCGCTGGTCATCAGGCCAGGCACCGGCCAATAGGGATTGGTCTTGTAGATCACCGTAATGTTACCGGTGACCGCGGCTGCCGCCGCCGGCGCATGCAGCGGGGCGAATGCAGCCAGCGTGGTTGCCGCTCCGGCCAGCAGGGTGGCTATCAGAATTCTCTGTCTCACCGTCAGACCTCCTTTCGGTTGAAACCGGCGTTTGAGGGAGCTGCCGGTGGTCGTTTCGATGAGGCCAACATAGAGAGGGTTTGCCAAATGCAGCCTGAACGGCGCGTTCATCTGGCGTTCATGTTCCGGATGCGGCAGGGCGGTGGCGGGCGGAGAGGTCCGGGGGCTAGTTGCCGACGTCGGCCGGGGCGATGGAGACGGCCTTGACGATGGCGAAGACCTCGGCGCGGGGCGCAAGTTCCAGCGTCTTTAGTGAGCGCCTCGTTATCCGCGCCAGCAGCCGGCCTGCCGGAGTATCCAGCGCAACAAGTGCGCCCGGCCCCTGGCCAAGGCGGATTTCGTGCACGGTTCCCGGGACAATATTGAGGGCCGAGAGGCCTTCCGGCCGCGACCTCGACAGGATCACGTCATGAGCGGCAATACGGACGCGCGCCGTGGCGCCGACGGGCTGAGCCAGACTTGGCAGCAGCAAACGCACCGCGCCGGCGCTCACTTCGGTCAGGCCGTCGTCATGGTGGGCGACGATGCGGGCTTCAATCAGGGCGCCGGCCTCGCGGGCGCCGGCAGGGGTCACTGACGGGTCGCCCAGTACTTCTGCGGCCGGGCCCTGGCGGATCACCTTGCCGTTCTGGAGCGCGACCACCGTGGTGGCCAGCCGGGCAACCTCCGCGGCAGCGTGACTGACATAGAGGATGGGCACCGACACCTCGTCGCGCAGCCGCTCGAAATAGGGCAGGATCTCGGCTTTCCTGTACTCGTCGAGCGAGGAGAGCGGCTCATCGGCGAGAATCAGTTGCGGCGAGGACAACAAGGCGCGGCCGATGGCAACGCGCTGTTTTTCGCCGCCCGAGAGGCTTTGCGGATAACGGTTGAGCAGGTGACCGATGCCAAGCATCTCGACGACCCTGGAAACGTCGGCCGGCTGACCGGCGCCGCTGGTGAACCAGCGGCTGTAGGTCAGGTTGCGGGAAACGGTGAAGTGGGGAAACAGGCGGCCTTCCTGAAAGATGTAGCCGATGCGGCGGGCATGAGGCGGCAGGCACACGTTGGCGGCGGTGTCGAGCAGCGCGCGGCCATCGGCCATGATGCGGCCAGCGTCGGGCTTGAGCAGGCCGGCAACGGCATTGACGATGGTGGTCTTGCCTGATCCTGACCGGCCAAACAGCACGGTGATGCCGGGGGGTGCGGAGAACCGGGCGTCGAGCTCGAAGCTGCCAAGGCGGTGGCGGAGGTCGACGTCAAGCATCAGCTGCCTCCCATGCGGGCAGCCATGCGCCTCGCCAGCAGTTCCGACAGCAGCAGCGCAGCCATCGCGACGGCCACGGAAATGAACACCAGGCGCATGGCCGATGACTCGCCGCCGGGCACCTGCAGGAAGGCATAAATGGCCGATGGCACTGTCTGGGTCTGGCCGGGAATGTTGGATACGAAGGTGATGGTGGCGCCGAACTCTCCCATCGCCTTGGCAAAGGCCAGGATGGCGCCTGCCAGTATGCCGGGCATGATGAGCGGCAGGGTGACGGTTGCAAACACCCACGCCGGGCGGGCGCCAAGGGTGGCGCTGGCCTGCTCTAGCCTCGGATCCACGGCCTCGATGGACAATCGGATCGAACGCACCATGAGCGGAAACGCCATGATCGCAGCCGCCAGCACGGCGCCGGTCCAGCGGAATGCGAAAACGATGCCGAACCACTGGTCCAGATACTGGCCGATGAACCCCTTGCGTCCCATCGCCAGCAGGAGCAGGTAGCCGGTCACCACCGGCGGCAGGATGAGCGGCAGGTGCACCAGGCCATTGAGCAACTGCTTGCCGGGAAACCGCCATCGCGCCAGGGCATAGGCAGTGAAGATGCCCAGCGGCAGGCTGGCCAGCGTCGCCACGGCCGCCACCCGCAGCGAAAGCGCCACGGCCTGCCATTCCTGTGGGGATAACCAGTCGGTCACGTCGTCAGTCAATCACCTTGAAACCCTGCCGCGCAAAGGCTGCATCGGCTTCGTCGCTGCCCAGCGCCTCGAAGAATGCCCTGCCGGCTTCATCCGCAGCACCCTTCAACAGCAGTGCCGGGTAGATGATGTCCGGATGGCTGCCGGGCGGGAACGTGCCGATGACGGTCACATTGTCAGTCGCGGCTGCGTCTGTCGAGTAGACGATGCCATATGGGGCTTCGCCGGTGGCCACGAGCGCCAGTGCGGCGCGGACATTGTCAGCCTGTGCGACGGACGCTTCGACACTGTCCCAAAGCCCGAGCGACGTGAGGGCGGCCTTGCCGTAAATTCCTGCCGGCACCGCATCGACCAGCGCCATGGCCAGCCTGCCGTCGCCCAGCAGGGCCGGCAGGTCGAGACTTGCATCGATCTGCACGGGCGCTGCGTCCTTGCCATGGGCGATCAGCACCAGCGTGTTGCCAAGGATGTTGCGGCGACCATCCGGCGCTACGAAGCCAGCCTTGTCGACCTCGTCGGCCCATTCAATGCTGGCGGAGATGAAGATGTCGGCCGGCGCACCGGCAATGATCTGCTTCGCGAGTGCACTTGAGCCGGCATAGGAGACGGCAACCGAATGGCCGGTTTGCTTCTGCCAGGCGGCCGCAAATTCATCCAGACCATTCTTCAGCGAGGCAGCGGCGAACACGGTGACGTTTTCCGCCAGGGCGGCGGGCGCTGCGGCGAAAACGGCGATGCAGGCCGACGCGGCTGCCATAACCGTCATGATGCGCCGGACTGCCTTCATGCAAACTGTTTCCGCCTTGCCTCGATATGTTCGACGGGAAATATTGCCCAGGCCGCAGCGGGTTGCAACCGTTATCTTCCGTCAGACATATCCCTTAACAGGGCTTGCAGCTCGCGGATGCGGGCAGCTCCTGCCTCGGCGGCGATTTCCTCAAGCTCGCGGTAGGCCGCCAGCACGGTTTCGCCGGTTTCGGTCAGATGGGCGCCGCCGCCACTGGCGCCACCGCGCGTGCTGTCGACCAGTGGTTTGCAGAATGCGTGGTTCATTTCCTCCACCAGCGACCAGGCCCTCTTGTAGCTCATCGACATGGCGCGTCCGGCAGCGGCGATGGAGCCCGTGGCGCGGATCTGTTCCAGCAAGTCGGCCTTGCCGGGGCCGAGCATGGCTGCATCGCCGAACTGGATGCGCAGGTGCAGCCGGGCATGGCCGCCGGGTGAAGGCTCGCGGGTCATGGGACGGATATGACAGGATGCAATGTGCGATGGCAAGCGGCGCTGGCGGCGTTGAGATTGCGGCGCGAGGCTGCTAAACCGGAAGGCACGATGACAGGCAGACGACGTGCGGGAGAGGGCAATTGATAATGCGTTCAAGGGCAGGGGTAACGCTGGCGGCGGGCCTGATTGCAGGGCTGGCAATGTTTGTGGAGCAGGCAGCGAGCCAGGGCCGGGGTGGTGATCTTCCCGAAGACCAGCCTGCCGCTGCGGGCAACTGGTCACCTTCGCAGACGCCTGAGCAAGTTCGCAGTGCTACGCCGTCCGGTGATCAATCCGGTAACGACAGCAGCCAGCAGACCAGTTCGGGTGTGCCGGTGCCTCGCCCGAAACCCGGCAGCAAGGCAGCAGAGCGTGACGAAGCGGAACGCAAGAAGAAGACGGCAGCCGGAACACCGCCCAAGGATGCGGACCAGACGGCCTCCGAAGGCACAGCCGCAGTGCCCGCGCCAAAGGCCAAGCCTGCCACGCAGCAGGACAAGCCGGTGCAGGCCGGCCTCACGCCTGCTCCCGAGGATGGCGTGGAGGTGCCTTATCGCGGCGACATGGAGAAAGACGAGATCAAGTCCGTGCTGACCGGCAAGGTGCTGGCCTCGCGCATAGAAGGTCAGGATGCGCGCATCACGCTGGGCGAAGACGGAAAGCTGACATGGACGGCTGGTCCGGCCAGCGGCGCCGGTTTCTGGTGGACCGAGAAGGGCCGGGTGTGCGACCGCTACGATCCCTCCGGCGACTTTCCTGGCCGCGGCGCCGGCTGCCGCAGCTTCGAGCAGGGGGCGGACGGGTACTATGCTGGCGGGCGGCGGTTGGAGTTCCTCAACTAGCAGTCCGAGCCGGTTTTCCCGCCATTGGCAAACCGCGCTGAGGGGAGCAGGGTGGCTGAAGCATCTGCTTGAATTACATTGCCTCCCGATGGTCGCGGAACATGCGCCAGCCCAAGATTGTCACGACGCTCAAGACCTATGACCGGAGCCAGTTTGCCGCTGACGTGATGGCCCGCGTCACCGTGGCAATGGTTGCCTTGCCGTTGAGCCTTGCCATTGCCATTGCCTCGGGTGCGGAACCTGCAACGGGGCTGGTGACCGCCATCGTCGCCGGCTTCCTGATCTCGGCGCTGGGCGGCAGCCGGGTGCAGATCGGCGGTCCTACCGGGGCCTTCATCGTGGTGGTGGCCGGCGTCATCGCGGCGCACGGATATGACGGGCTGGTGCTGGCGACGTTGATGGCCGGTGTCATCCTGCTGGTGGCCGGCTGGTTCCGCGCCGGCAACCTGATCGCCTACGTTCCCGAGGCGGTGGTCAACGGTTTCACAATCGGCATCGGCATCATCATCGCCACCAGTCAGCTCAAGGATTTCCTCGGGTTGTCGGTCGACAAGGTACCGGCCGAATTCCTGGAGAAGCTGCCGGCACTGTGGGCAGCGCGGGACAGCCTCAATCCGGGTGCACTCGCCATCGCCGTATTGACGATGGTGCTCATCCTGGCGTTGCGCAGGCTGTTCTCCCGCGGTTTCCCGGGTTGATCGTGGCCGTTGCCATAGGCTCGGCCTGCGTGGTGGCGTTCGGATTGAGCGTCGATACGCTGGCATCCCGGTTTGGCGCGCTGCCCAGTACGCTTCCGGCACCCGGGTTTCCCGAGGTGTCATGGGCCAGGATTGTCGAACTGTTTCCCTCCTCCCTGATCATCGCCTTTCTGGCCGGGGTGGAATCGCTGCTGTCAGCCATGGTTGCCGACCGGATGATTTCAGGCAGCCACCGGCCCAATGCGGAGCTGACGGCGCAAGGCGTCGCCAACATAGGCTCTGCGCTGTTCGCCGGGTTGCCGGCGACCGGGGCGATTGCCAGGACGGCCACCAACATCCGCGCCGGCGGCAAGACGTCGGTGGCGGGCATCGTTCACGCGATCACCGTTCTGGTTGTCATGATGGTTGCGGCGCCGCTGGCCGGGCAACTGGCGCTGCCGGCGCTGGCGGCGCTGCTGATCATTACTGCCTGGAACATGAGCGAGCCGCACAAGTGGGGCGAGTATGCGCGCGGCCGGACGAGCGACAAGGTGCTGCTGTTGCTGACCATGGCATTGACGGTGCTGGTCGACCTGACGGTCGCCATCGGCGTGGGCGTTGCGGTCGGGCTGGCGTTGCGGTTGCGCCGGCAGGCTTCAGCCGAAAGCGACTGGCAGCCGCCCGAGCGGTGAAGCTTATTGCCGGGCGATCAGGCCAAGTGCGGTTGTCACCATGCGCGCGGCGGTGAGCGCGCCAAGGCCATCGACGTCCTGGTCCGGCATGAACTCGACGAGGTCGAAAGCGGCAATGCGGGACCTGGCGGCGATGCCGGTGAGCAGTTCCACCGTCTGCCAGTAGCCAAGCCCGCCGGGGGCGCGGCCGATGACGCCGGGCATGATGGACGGGTCCAGCCCGTCACAGTCGAAGCAGATGATGACGTTGCCGCCTTGGGGCACGGCGTCGAGCACCGGCTTGATGCCGTCACGCGCGACATCGCGGGCGGTAAAGAATTTCGCGCCCCACGCCCTGGCGTCGGCCAGGTCGCCCGGCCGGGCCGAACCGATATTGCGCGCACCCACCTGGATGATGGCCTCGACATGAGGCATCTCGGAGGCGCGGCGCATGGTGGACGACAGCCCCCAGCGCTCACTGCCGACCTCGTCGCGCCAGTCGATGTGGGCGTCGATCTGGACGATGGTGAAGTTGCCACGGCCTTCGAACGCCTGCAGCATCGGGATGGGGATGGAGTCATCGCCGCGATCAAGGATGGCCGAAACGGCTGAGCGGATGGCCGCGCGGTTGGCTGCGCTGTCCTCGCTCCAGGGCAGGTCGCCGAGGTCGCAGGTGTCGGGCGGGCCGCCGGGCAGGAGCGGTTCACCGAGGTCGAAGTCGACGTGGGCCAGGTTGGCGGCGTATGGTGCTGCCGCGGCGCGGATGGCGGCGGGGCCGCCGGCGCAGTAGGGGCCGACCGAGGCGTAAGGCGTGGCGCACGGCACGCCAAGGATGGCGGCCTTCGAACTTACCTGCTCAGGTGAGGTGCAAGCTGGGATGCCGTGGAACGTCTTCACGTCGCTGGCGCCGAACATGGTTGCGATCGACGTCTTCGACATGACCGGTCAGCCCTTCGCGGCGCGCATCTGATCTGCGAAGCGCTCGAACAGGTAGTGCGAGTCCTGGGGCCCTGGCGAGGCTTCCGGGTGGTGCTGTACCGAGAATACCGGCTTTCCCTTGAGCTGGATGCCGCAGTTGGAGCCATCGAACAGCGAGACGTGGGTTTCCTCGACATGAGCCGGCAGCGACGCCTGGTCGACGGCGAAGCCATGGTTCATCGAGGTGATTTCGACCTTGCCGGTGGTGTGGTCCTTGACCGGATGGTTGGCGCCGTGGTGGCCCTGGTGCATCTTCACCGTCTTGCCGCCCAGCGCCAGCGCCAGCATCTGGTGGCCGAGGCAGATGCCGAACACCGGCTTGCCCGAGTCCACCAGCTTGCGGATTTCAGGCACCGCGTATTCGCCGGTTGCCGCCGGGTCGCCGGGGCCGTTGGACAGGAACACGCCATCAGGGTTCATGGCGAGGATGTCTTCCGCCTTCGTGTCACCGGGAACGACGGTGACCTTGCAACCCTGCTGGGCAAGGCAGCGCAGGATGTTGCGCTTGGCGCCGAAGTCCATGGCGACCACGTGCAGGTCCGGATTTTCCATGTGGCCGAAACCCTCGTTCCAGGCCCACAGGGTCTCGTCCCAGTCATAGCGCTGGGTGCAGGACACTTCCTTCGCCAGGTCCATGCCTTCGAGGCCGGGCCAGGCTGCGGCTTCCTTCTTCAGGGCGTCAAGGTTGAAACTGGCCTTGGGGTTATGGGCGATCACCGCGTTGGGCATGCCCTTTTCGCGGATCAGCGCGGTCAGCGCGCGGGTGTCGATGCCGCAGATGCCGATGATGCCACGTGCCTTCAACCAGGCATCAAGGTGTCTGGCGGCGCGATAGTTGGACGGGTCGGTGATGCCGGCCTTGAGCACGCAGCCGCGGACGCCGGAGCTGGCGGCAAGGTTGGTCGTTTCCATATCCTCGTCATTGGTGCCGACATTGCCGATGTGGGGGAAGGTGAAGGTGATGATCTGGCCGGCATAGGACGGGTCGGTGAGGATCTCCTGGTAGCCGGTGATGGCGGTGTTGAAGCACACCTCGCCAACGGCCTTGCCGGTGGCGCCGAGGCCCATGCCCTCGATGACGGTGCCGTCGGCCAGCACCAGCCGGGCGGTGGTTGGCGCGGTGGACCAGCCGGCGGCAGGCGGAGAGGAACGCCCCGTGCCGGCGGCGGACGGGCGGGTGGTGGCTTTCGTGGGCGGCATGGCGCACTTACCTGTGTGTTCTGGAATTTGGCCGGAACGTAGTGGCGTGGTCCGGCAAGGTCAAGCAGTGCCGGGCTGGTTTTCCAGCCATTTGGCCGCAGGACTCCGAATGGCGGCAGGGCTGCTTGCGAACCGCCACCGGCAGAATTATGTACATCCAGGCTCGAGAAATCAGGCCATACCCATAGCAGAAGAGGCATTGAGGCGATGACCGATACCTTGCGAGACAGGGTCAGTGGCGAGATGAAGCAGGCCATGCGCGACGGCGACAAGCTGCGCGTGGCGACGCTGCGGCTGATCTCGGCTGCGTTCAAGGACCGCGAGATCCAGAATCGCGGCACCGGCAAGGACGAAAGCCTGAGCGACGCCGGGATGCAGGAAATCCTCGCCAAGATGATCAAGCAGCGCCGCGAGTCCGCTGAAACCTACGAAAAGGGAGGCCGCCCCGAGCTTGCGCAGGCCGAGAAGGCGGAAATCGCCATCATCGAGGAGTTTCTGCCGCGCCAGTTGAGCATGCAGGAAACCGAAGCAGCCGTATCTGGCGTGGTGGCTGAACTGGGCGCCAGCGGGTTGAAGGACATGGGCCGGGTGATAGGCGTGCTCAAGGAACGCTATGCCGGCCAGATGGATTTCGGCCGGGCTGGCGCCATGGTGAAGTCGGCGCTCAGCTAGGGTCCGGACCCTGGCGCCGCATGCCGCTGCCCGGGCGGGCGCGACTTTCCGTTAAAACCAGGTTGTTACTGGGGGGAGTAAGTAAACTCGGCTCCCGGCTTAATCGCGCCCGCCTTTTGCGCCAGTGTCCCTTGCAGGAGCCCGGCGTGACCATCCTGTGGCACGGACCTCTCAGAATCAAGTCTGACGATTGGTCAAATATCAAATAATAGTGAGGTCGCCTGTCACGATGTCCTGACAATCCGCATGCGGACGCATGAGCGGGCGATCAGCGGTGCAGGGAGTGATGTGTGTCCGCTTGAGGCGCGCAAAGTAATCGTTGCATGGCAATTTGATATGTTGCTGTAATATTCGTATTCTCAAGCCGGAGTGAAAGTCATGCATCAAGACGGTCAGATGAGTTCATTACTGACAGACCTAACCGGATGTTTTCAGGATGCCTTGACCCTGCCTTCGGCGACCTGCGACGCGATGAAGTCGTTCTTCGTGCTCGCAAACACCGGCAGCCTGTCCGACACGGTGCGCATCCTGGGCATTACGCGACAGACTGTGCGACGCCACATCAACCTGCTTGAGACGATCCGCGGGACCATGCTTTTCACGGCCGGTAACGGCGGATACCAGCTGTCGGAAAGCGGGAAGGCCGAGTATCGCGTGGTCAGCAAGATCATCAACCAGACATCAAGGTGGACTACCGGACTGGCAGCGATCAGTCCAGTGCTGGAACTGTGCAATGGCCGCGGCCCCGACGGCGGCTACTACCTGTCGCAGCAGCATCCGGTGAGCAGTCTTATCCTCAACGGCCCTGTCGCCATGAAGCGGATCTACAAGGCCTGGGTTGATGGCGGGGGGCAGGTCGAGGCGCCCGCCTTCAAGCGGGTAAGGTCGGAATTGCTCATATACCGCGAGAACGCCGGCAACTGGACCTGCATGCATGCTGGCGAAAAGGCCGCGCTGGCGATCTGGCTTGGGCCGGTCTGGGGCAAGAGCCTGATCGGGGTGCAGCTGACACATGACCCTGTTGCTTGCTGGGCGGACGAATTTGTGCTGCAGGCGTACCAGCAGGCCATTGACTCCGGCGAATGCCGGTACGACCACTTGGCGATCACGCTGGGCCGGGGGCCGGATGGCGAACCTGAGGGCGTCTGTTACCAACGGCTTGTGATGCCTTGCCGTTTGCCGGATGCGTCGGAGGCCGTGGCGGTGTTTTGCATCCTGACGAACAATATCGATATTGGCCTGCTGCCCGGGCAGGCCCACCACAGGATGCCGGAACACTTCGAATCCCTGCGCGACGGCTGAGCCCGAGCGGGCGCAAGCGGACTTTCGCTTCGCCCCAACGGGAATTGTGATAGGCGTGGTCCGTTCATGGGTTATTGAATGCCTGTTGCCGTCTTGCAAAGATGGTCAGTCAAACCAGTCCGGCAGACAAGTTCAATGCGCTTTCCGCAATCATTCCTGGACGAGATCAGGGCGAGGGTTTCAATCTCCTCGGTCATCGGCCGGAGCGTGCAGTGGGACAAGCGCAAGACCAATGCCGGCAAGGGCGACTTCTGGGCGTGTTGTCCGTTCCATGGCGAAAAGTCTGCGAGCTTCCACTGCGAGGACAGGAAAGGCCGCTATCACTGCTTCGGCTGCAAGGTGTCGGGTGACATCTTCACCTACCTTGTGGAGAAAGAGGGCGTGCCGTTCCCCGAGGCCGTGGAACGGCTGGCGATGGAGGCCGGGCTGGAAATGCCCAAGCTGTCGCCAGAGGCGGAAGCGCGCGAGGAACGCCGCGCCAACCTTTATGACGTGATGCAGATGGCGCAGGACTTTTTTGCGTCACAGCTTCAATCGGCGGCGGGGACCAAGGCGCGCGGTTACCTGTCTGACCGGGGCCTGAGCGCTGCCGTGCAGCAGGACTTCGGTATCGGCTATGCACCCAATGACCGGCACGCGCTGGGCAAGGTGCTGGCCCGGCACAAGGTCACGCCTGACCAGATGGTGGAGGCAGGGCTGGTGATCAGGCCGGATGACGGCAAGCCCTCCTATGACCGGTTCCGCGACCGGATCATGTTTCCGATCCGCGACCCGCGCGGGCGGGTGATCGCCTTTGGCGGCCGCGCCATGAATGCCGATGCAATGGCCAAGTATCTCAACTCGCCCGACACGCCGCTGTTTCACAAGGGCAGCGTACTTTACAATCAGGACAAGGCGCGCAAGGTGGCCCATGACACCGGCCAACTGATCGCCTGTGAAGGTTACATGGACGTGATCGCCTTCACGCGGGCCGGGCTGCCCAATGCGGTTGCACCGCTTGGCACCGCGCTGACCGAGGACCAGCTTGGCCTGATGTGGCGGATGGTGCCGGAGCCGGTGTTGTGTTTTGACGGCGACGAGGCCGGTCTGAAGGCCGCCTGGCGGGCGCTCGACCTGGCGCTGGAGCGGCTGACGCCCGGCAATTCGCTGCGCTTTGCGCTGCTGCCGGGAGGCCAGGATCCGGACGACCTGCTGGGCTCGGGTGGCCCGGAGGCGGTGCGCCAGGCGATCGAGGCGGCCGAACCGATGGCCGACATGCTGTGGCGCCGGGCGCTTTCGGCCAATGACCGCTCGACGCCGGAGCGCAAGGCGCGCTTCGAGGCCGACCTGATGCAGCAGATCAGCCAGATCGCCGACCCGACCGTGCGCGAGTACTACAGGCAGGACATGCGCGAGCGGTTGCGGGGGTTGAACCGATCCGGGCAAGGCGGCGGCGCGGGCCGGCCCGGAAACTGGAAGAAGTACCCGGGAACTGCCGCGGCCGGCCGGGGCCGATGGCAGCAGAAGCAGCCCTGGGAAATGAAGCTGCCGGCCTCGCCGCAGCTCAAGGCGCTGGCTTCGAGACCGGCTGCAGAACTGGCGGCGGAACGGCGCACGGGCTTCATTCTGCTGACCCTGGTCAACCATCCGGTGTTTGCGGAAGAGATGATCGAGGATGTTGCCGGGCTTGAGGGGTTGAGCCCCACGCTTGACTCTTTGCGCCGGCGAATCATAGATACGGTCGCTTCTGGGGCTGACCTTGAAACATCTGGCTTGCGCGACCACTTAATCCATACCGGGATGGGCGCAGTCATTGATGCGCTGGACTCCCAGGCCCGGCACCACGATTGCTGGTTTGCCGGTGCGGACGCTGCCGACAAGGACGCCCGTACCGGACTGAAGCAGTTGCTGGCGCTGAACCGGAAACTGGTGACTCTGGAGAAGGAACTGAGACGGGCCGAACTGCGCCTTGCCGAACATCCGAGTGAAGAGAATCTCAATCTTCTCAACGAGGTGAGGGAGCAGTTGCAGTCGATGACGGGGGCGGAAGCCAGCGTCGACGGCTATGGGGAAGCATCGGGACGTTTGTCCAATCCGGCCGGTTGACGGTGGCTGGAACCCCAGCCGCCGCCGCAGTAAACAGCCGTCCGCTATCGGGCCGGCCGGTGGTATTCCGCCCGGGCGAACATGATTAAGACACGGTTAACGGCAGCGGGGTGATAACCGGTTGCCCCCGACCACTGGAACGAATCAGGGAAAACGCTGGCCGCAGGCGCTGAAAGCCGCGCTTCTGCCAGCCCCAGACAACAAGCGAGCGCAAGACGAATGGCGAGAGCACAGGCACGCGACAATTCTCCGGCAAGCAAGAAGGCGGCTGTGGTCGTCGAAGATCCGAGCGCCGAGGACACCGAAACGCCGGAAGTGGGCAGCGATGGACCGGTACTCGACCTGACCGATGCCGGCGTCAAGCGGATGATCAAGCTCGCCAAGCAGCGCGGCTTTGTAACCTATGACGAACTGAACGAGGTGCTGCCGTCTGACGAGGTGTCGTCGGAGCAGATCGAGGACATCATGGCGATGCTCACCGACATGGGCATCAACGTGGTGGAAACCGAGGAAGAGACCGAGGACGCCACCGAGGTGGCGGAAAGCGCCCAGACCGGCGTGGTGAAGACCGAGGGCAATGCGCCAGCCTCGGCTGACCGGACCGATGACCCGGTGCGCATGTACCTGCGCGAGATGGGCTCGGTGGAGCTGCTGTCGCGCGAAGGCGAAATTGCCATTGCCAAGCGCATCGAGGCGGGCCGCGAGGCGATGATCTCCGGCTTGTGCGAAAGCCCGCTGACCTTCCAGGCCATCATCATCTGGCGCGACGAACTCAACGAAGGCAAGATCCTGCTGCGCGACATCATCGACCTCGAGGCCACCTATGCCGGCCCCGATGCGAAGAAGGTCGAGGCGCCGACGCCGGAAGAGCGCGAAGCCAAGGAAAAGGAAGCCCGCCGGGCCGAGGCCGAGAAGCGCGAAAAGGCGGCCGCCGAGATGCGCCGGTCGCGCCCGCGCCGGCCGGGGCCTGACGACGACGTGCTGTCGGCTGACGATTTCGAGCCGTCTGCGGCGCCGGAAGAAGACGACGACGAGGATGACGAGGAAGCCAACGTGTCGCTGGCCGCCATGGAAGCGGAACTGAAGCCGCACGTGCTGGAAACCTTCGACCGCATCGCCAAGACCTACAAGAGCTTGCGCAAGCTGCAGGACCAGGAGGTGGCGGAGAAGACCGCGCTGTCCTCGTCGCAGGCGCGCCGCTACCGCAAGCTGCGCGAGGAGATCATCGAGGACGTCAAGTCGCTGTCGTTGAACGCTGCCCGCATCGAGGCGCTGGTGGAACAGCTCTACGACATCAACCGCCGGCTGATCTCGCTGGAAGGCCGGCTGATGCGGCTGGCCGAGAGCCACAAGGTGCCGCGCACGGTGTTCCTGGAGGAGTACCAGGGCGAGGAACTGGACGCCAACTGGGTGCGCCGGGTGTCGCGGCTGGCCAAGCATGGCTGGAAGGACTTCGTCACCAAGGAGAAGGACACGATCAAGGAAATCCGCGAGGAGATCCATTCGCTGGCGTCCGACACCGGCCTGCAGATCCCCGAGTTCCGCCGCATCGTGCATGCGGTGCAGAAGGGCGAGCGCGAGGCTCGCATTGCCAAGAAGGAAATGGTCGAGGCCAACCTGCGTCTCGTCATCTCCATCGCCAAGAAGTACACCAACCGCGGCCTGCAGTTCCTCGACCTGATCCAGGAAGGCAATATCGGCCTGATGAAGGCGGTCGACAAGTTCGAGTACCGGCGCGGATACAAGTTCTCCACCTACGCCACGTGGTGGATCCGGCAGGCGATCACCCGTTCCATCGCCGACCAGGCGCGCACCATCCGCATCCCCGTGCACATGATCGAGACGATCAACAAGATCGTGCGCACGAGCCGCCAGATGATGCACGAGATCGGCCGCGAGCCGACGCCGGAGGAACTGGCCGAGAAGCTGTCCATGCCGCTTGAGAAGGTGCGCAAGGTGATGAAGATCGCCAAGGAGCCGATCTCCCTCGAAACGCCGGTGGGCGACGAGGAAGACAGCCACCTCGGCGATTTCATCGAGGACAAGAACGCCATCCTGCCGATCGACGCGGCGATCCAGGCCAACCTGCGCGAGACCACGACGCGGGTGCTGGCCTCGCTGACCCCGCGCGAGGAACGCGTGCTGCGCATGCGCTTCGGCATCGGCATGAACACCGACCACACGCTGGAGGAAGTCGGCCAGCAGTTCTCGGTGACGCGCGAGCGCATTCGTCAGATCGAGGCCAAGGCGTTGCGCAAGCTGAAGCACCCGAGCCGCTCGCGCCGCTTGCGGAGCTTCCTGGATAACTGAGTCAAAACAATCGCCTGCGTCAGATTGATGGCGCGAAGAGTCAAGGGCCGGGACGCAAGTTCCGGCCTTTGTTGTTTCGTGGGGGCCGGCACACTTTCCCGGTTCGCGATGTATTCCTCTTCACAGTGCGCCCGTCTAACGCTGGGTTAGGTTCGCAGGCATCCGGCGGCAACGGCGCTTTGATGGCGTTCCGCTGACCAGATGTCTGCTGGGCGGATCAGGCGACTTGTTGCCGCTTCAACACACCTTGAAGAAGGACGATTGCGATGATCAAGAAAACCACCATGCTCTGCCTGGCGACGGGCGTCTTGCTGCTTGCCGGCGCACCTGCCCAGGCCGGTCTGCCCACAGGCTTCCCGACCGGCAATTGCAAGGGCTTCCACCACTCGGCCGAGAAGTCGTCGAAGTGGATCTCGACCGCCAAGCAACGCGCCCGCTCCGACTGGCGTACAAAGATGGGCTTGACCTATGGCCTGAAGTATCGCGACTGGGCCAAGGCGCAGTTCCGCCACTATGACTGCCGCAAGTCAGGCGGCAAGCACCGCTGCAAGGCTGCCGCCTATCCCTGCCGCAGCTAGCGTCAGCGTTCTGAAATGGAAGGCCGGGCGCGCCACCCGCGTCCGGCTTTCTTGCATGGGAAGCGCTCAGGCGTGGATGATGTCTCCGAACCACTCAGCCAGGCGGCGGCGGGCGGCATGGCCTGCGGCGAGGTCGAACGTGTTGACGATGGCAACACGGAAGCCGCCCGGTGGCATGGCGTGGGTTTCAGGTGCGCGATCCTCGTGAAAGGTGATCTGCACGCTGGTGACGCCGGGCTGTGCCAGCACCTCCCGCACCAGCGCCGGCGGCGGGTGGCGCGGCGTATCCACCGGATGCGGCACGAACAGCGCGAGGCTGTAGCCGTCGCGGCGGTCCTCGTCCGGCAGCGTCCAGCCGTTGCCCGAATAGAGCCCGACGAGGGCGCGCACCCAGTCATTGCCGCCGTACAGGTCCGGCCACTGGTCGGCGAAGCGCAAGTGCGCCTCGATGATACGCCCGCCGATGGTCTCCAGGTTGACCATGCCGGTGTAGCTGGCAAGCTGGCTGGCGATCCATCCGCCGGCGTGGGCCTCGAGCGCGGGCAGCGCACCTTCATGGATGGTCCAGTAATCGAACATGCCGCCGCCGATGGGCCGGCCGGTGGCGTGGCGCCACCAGCGGGGCTGGCCGTCCACCACCGCCACGTCGGTGCTGACGTGATCGCCCTCCAGCACCTCGACCCACATGTGGCCGGGCGTCTCCGAGGCGGCATAGGCTTGCGGGTCCGGCAGCAGTCGGCTGTCGCGGCCCATGCCCTTGAGGTTGATGACGGGCTTGGAGAACACCGGCCAGTGCGGCGGTGTCACGCCGTGGGGCGCGGCCACGAGGCCCTGGCTCAACGCCACCTGCATCTTGTCGTAGACGTGGCGATGGGCGGGGTTCCACTGCCACGCATCGGCGTCCTCGGTGGGAATGCGCACGTGATCGGGACAGGGAACCTGCTCGAAGAACTGGTAGCGCCAGGGGTCAACTTCGCAGACGGGCATCTTGATTGGGTGCTGTGACCTTCGCGCCGGGCTGGCAAGAGCGCCGGCCGGGCGGAGGCGACTGTACTGCATCCGCAAGGTTGTGCAATCGGGTTCAAGAGGTCTCATGCCATCATCACCGGGCTTGACCCGGTGATCTCACTTCCCACACGTGACGCAAACCTGTGGACGCGCCATTGTTGCCGCCTCGCCCCGCGCCTATGTTGTCTTAGCGGAAGAGTTTGGAGAATCGCAGGATGGCGGAGACGGGCAAGGGCAGCGGGATACCCGAGGGTGGGTTTACGGATGAGTATGAGGTTGAGGTGTGGTTGGGCTTGCAACCTTCAACTAGCGCGCTCGCAGTTGCTTGGCGGATGGCTGGCAGAGTTATCCCGTTAATTGTTCAAGAAAAACCTCATTCGGTAATTTTTCCAACTCTCTATGCGCTAGCTGTTTCGCGATATGCCAGTATTTGGAATGGTAGAAGGTCACATGAAATAAACAATTCCGCAAGAAAATCGCGTTTCTTGGCTGCCAGTGCTTCGATTGATGCTAAATCTAAAGACGCCGTTTATTGCTCTGCACGTTCGGTTTATGCTGCTTCTTCATCGAGGCATGACGCCATAAAAGCTGCTATTTCTATATCATCCCGTTCTAGTATCTTGGTTTCAACCTACGCAACTGCTGCGAAATTGGATTCTTGGAGGCAGTTATCATTAGACGCATCTTTATTGGAGAAACATGAGCATTCTAAATTCAAAGATGTTCCCCTATGGTTTGCCGGATTGGACAAAATTGATGTGTCTTCACCTCCGGCTTGGGTGGAAGATTCGTGGACTGCTCTTAGACGCGAGTTGCGAGCGCAACCGCTGTCTCAGGGCTGGTCGACGTGGATCGATTGGTATGATGACATTCTGCACGGTAGACCCGGAACGACGTCAAATCCCGATATAGAATTCGCCCGCCTGTTTGGGCACCCTGAAGCGGGCGTAAGGATCACTGAAGATGACTGGGAAGCGGGTCCCGCTGTCGTTAATCCGAAAATCAGGCAGGTGCTGGATTTCTTCAAGGTTGCGGACGCCTTGGCCGAAGAAGTCGCCGATGGTTCTGCTGAACCAAGTTCGGTCCTTGCCGCCACCCAACCGCTATCTGCCGGAGCAACCTTCCAACTGGTCGGTGCAAAGTTCAAGATTGTCCAATCCGAGTTTACGGAAGATGCAATCGTCGCGCAGAAGAAAATCGTTCAACTTGAGTTTGACGATATCAAAAAGAAACTTGCCAGACTCGCTGAAGTTTCCAGCCGTGTGTCGAATAAACAAGGGTGGGAATATTTTCATGAGGATGTGCAAAATCTTGTCTTGTGTACGGACATTGACCTTACTGAAATTGCCCAAACTATTAGCATTGTTTGGGGGAGACTGGTCACTCTTGGTGGCTATCTGGAACTTGATAACAATCTTCGGTCTCCGAAAGCGAGATCGAACGTTACTGCTCTGGATGAAGACGTTAGAAGACCGCTTTCCGACTTGATCCGCGTTGCGGCGCCTTGGGTTCGCCAGTTCCCGACGGCCAGAGAGAAGGATGTGGAGGCAGGAAACTTCCTTGCGCGACCCGAATTGCTTGAACCTGCGAAGCAACTCTTTGAAAACGCAGATCGAGATGAGTTGCTGACAAGGTCAGATGTAGCTGATTTGAAGCGGTTGCTGCTGTCTGTGCAACGTGGTGAGTTGCAGGCAAAGAAGGCAGGTGCCTATGCCACCAGTTCAGCGCGAAACTTAATCGTTGAAGCCGCGAAACTTGTCGCTGGCGGGATGGTAGGCGCAACAATTTCTGCTGCCCTTGAGCCTGAGATGAATGCTGCAGGTCAGTGGCTTCGTGGTTCTGCCATGCAGATTGAACAAATCATGGCTGATTCACCCGACGACTTGCGGCTCGCGATACAGGAGATTATTGACGATCTTCCGGACGATCCTAAAGGCCCTGTTGTGCTTGATGCGCTTCCGCCTGAGCGGCGTAAGAAATAACGTAAGTCTATGGGTCCCGGCACGGTGGCCGGGACATGGGGTGAGTGTGTTTTCTGGATGCTCGGGACAAGCCCGAGCATGACAAGTTAGGTCTGGCGGGGGGATGGCAGTTGGATGAGAGACGGCGGCGCTTCGCTGGCCTTTCGTCCTCGACTTCGCTTCGCTTGTCTTGATCAAGTCGGGGGATGACAAGATTAGAGAGATCCCCGCCGGGGATGACGGATTGAAATGCACTCCACCCACGAAATCACCATTTCCACCCGAGGGCAGGGGCTTTACGAGTTCACGGCTCAAGCCGAGGCGTTTGTGCGGCAGGCCGGGGTGGACACAGGCCTCGTCACCGTGTTCTGCCGGCATACGTCGGCCTCGCTGACCATCCAGGAAAATGCCGACCCGGACGTGCGCGCCGACCTTGACGAGTTCTTCCGCCGGCTGGTGCGCGAGGGCGAACCCTGGTATCGCCACACCATCGAGGGGCCGGACGACATGCCCGCGCACATCTAGGCCGCGCTCACCGATGTGTCGCTGTCGATCCCTGTCATGGCGGGGCGCATGGTGCTGGGCACGTGGCAGGGCATCTACCTGTTCGAGCATCGTGCCGCGCCGCATACCCGTCGCGTCGCTTTGCATCTTTCATCCTGAGTGATCGCACAATTTGTCCGAAAACCGGTTCCCACTTTTCGGATTGTGCTCTATGCACTCCGCCATCGTTTCCAAACTCGACAGGGGCACACAGACCATGACGGCAGCCGCAACCCGCAAGCTCATCACCCGCTACTACGACGCCTTCAACAAGCAGGACACCGCGACCATGCTCGACTGCCTGGGCGCAGGCTTCGTGCACGACGTGAGCCAGGGCGAGCGCCGCCGCGGCAAGAAGAAGTTCGCCGAGTTTCTCGGTCACATGCACCGCTGCTATCACGAGCAGCTGTCCGACGTGGTGGTGATGACCTCGACGGACGGGACGCGCGCGGCGGCCGAGTTCAACCTCAAGGGCAAGTACCTCTCAACCGACGAGGGCCTGCCGCCGGCCAAGGGCCAGACCTACAAGCTTCGCGTCGGCGCGTTCTTCGAGGTAGCCGACGGCAAGATCACCCGGGTGTCTACGCATTACAGCCTGCCCGAGTGGACGAAGCAGGTGGTGGGACATTGATTTCGCTCACGCCAGTTGGCTTCGCCAACGGCTCCGCGAGGGCGGCCTGACCGGCCGGCGCGCAGTCGCGCTTGCCTCGCTTCGCTCGGAGGGAGAAACCAATGACCGTCACCGTTCGCCCCCTCACCGGCGCTGAATTCGACGCGGCGATCCCGGCGCTGGCCGATCTGCGGATCGGGATTTTCAGAGTCTTTCCGTATCTTTACGACGGAGACCTTGCGTACGAGGAAAAGTACCTGGCGCGCTTCAAGGCGGCGGACCGGGCGTTCCTCGCTGCCGCCTTCGACGGCGACACGATCGTGGGCGCGGCGACGGCGGCGCCCATGGCGGGTGAGGCGGACGAGTTCCGCAAGCCCTTCGAGCTGGCCGGGTACGACGTGTCGAAAATCTTCTACTTCGCCGAGAGCCTGCTGCTGCCGCAGTACCGCGGCCACGGCGTGGGCCACAGGTTCTTCGACGCACGCGAGGCGCATGCGCGCTCGTTCGGCGAGTATGAGTACGCCGCGTTCTGCTCGGTCGTGCGCCCCGCCGATCACCCGGCCCGGCCGGAAGGCTACCAGCCGCTTGATGCGTTCTGGACCAGGCGCGGGTTCCACAAGGCTGAAGGCATCACCACCACCTATGCGTGGAAGGATGTTGGTGATACGCAGGAGACATTGAAGACCATGCAGTTCTGGATGAAACGCCTATGAGCCGTTCCCTTGTCATCGCCGCCGCGCAGTACCCGCTCGATGAACTGGAGTCGGAGGCTCAGTACGAGGACAAGATCTCGCGCTGGGTGGAGGATGCCGTGGCGGCTGAGGCGAGGCTGCTGGTGTTTCCCGAGTATGGCGCGATGGAACTGGCAGCCCTTGCCGGGCCGGAGACGGCGGCGGATCTGCAGGGCGCCATCGACGCGGTGTCTGACCGCATGGAACTGCAGGCGGCGGTTCATTCGAAGCTGGCCGCCGCCCATGGCGTGACCATCGTGGCCGCGTCCGGCCCGGTGCGCCATGGCGATGGCAGCGCCACCAACGTGGCGCGCGTCTTCCACCCGTCGGGCAAGGTGGGTGAGTACGCCAAGCTGATGATGACGCCGTGGGAGCGCGAACCGTGGAAGGTGTGTGCGGGGCCTGCGTCGGGCCTGCAGGTGTTCGACTTAGGGGTCGCGAAGGTGGGGCTCGTCATCTGCTACGACATCGAGTTTCCGCTGCTCAGCCGCGCACTGGCGGAAGCGGGCGCCGAGATCATCCTGGCGCCGTCGAACACCGAGACCGAGCACGGCTACTGGCGGGTGCGCACCGGCTGCATGGCGCGGGCGCTGGAGAACCAGGTCTACACGGTGCACTCGCCGACCGTGGGGCCGGCGCCGTGGTGCCCGCCGGTGGAGATGAACGTCGGCGCGGCCGGGGTATACGCGGCCTCCGACAAGGGCTTTCCGGCGGGCGGGGTGATGGCGCTGGGCGAACTGAACAAGCCGCAATGGGTGTTCGCCGAGGTGGACCTTGACCTGCTGGCGCAAGTGCGGGCGTCGGGCGGGGTGCAGACCTACAATCACTGGCATGAGCAGCCCGGCGCCGGGCCGCTGCCGCCGGCAGGGCGCACGGACCTCAAATGACCGGCATGATCGAGATTGCCCAGCAGAACCTCTTGTCGCCAATGGTTCTGTTCTTTGCGCTCGGCCTGTTCGCCTCGTTCGTGAAATCCGACCTGTCGATCCCCGAGGCCATTGCCAAGACCATGGCCGTCTACCTGATGATGGCGATCGGCTTCAAGGGCGGGGTGGAACTGGCCAATGCAGGCGCCAGCGTGACGCTGGTCGCGGTGCTGGCGGCAGGAGCGGTGGTGTCGGCAGTGCTGCCGCTGATCGGCTTCGGCCTGCTGTCGGCCACCAGCAAGCTGCCGCGCGTCGACCGGGCGGCGGTGGCGGCGCACTATGGCTCCATCTCTATCGTGACCTTCGTGGCGGCCACACAGGCCGTGACCACGGCGGGGCTTGCCTATGACGGTTACCTGATCGCCGTGGCGGCGGTGATGGAAAGTCCGGCGATCATTACCGCGCTGATGCTGGCGCGGCGCGGCCAGCCGCCTGCCGCCACACCTGACGCGGCAGAGGCGCAGGCCTCCGGGCAACTGTGGCGCGAGATCGCCTTCAACTCGTCGGTATTGATGCTGACCGGCGCCTTCGTCATCGGCATGGTGACGGGCAAGCCGGGGCTGGAGATGATTTCGTCGTTCATCATCGATCCGTTCCGCGGCGTGCTGTGCCTGTTCCTGCTCGACATGGGGCTGATCGCGGGGCGCGGCTTGCGCGGCGGTGCGGGCAAGCTGCCGCTGCCAGTGATCGCCTTCGGACTTTACATGCCGGTGCTGGGCGCGCTGCTGGCGTCAGGGCTCGCGGCGGCAATGGGATTGAGCGCGGGCAGTGCGGCGCTGTTCATCACGCTGGCCGCATCGGCGTCCTATATCGCCGTGCCGGCGGCCATGCGCCTGGCGCTGCCGGAGGCCAAGCCGTCGATCTATCTGACCCTGTCGCTGGGGGTGACGTTTCCGTTCAACCTGGCGCTGGGCATCCCGTTCTACATCTGGCTGGCGGAGACCGTCACATGAGCATCACCACGCACCCCAAGAAGCGCATCGAGATCATGATCGAGGCGCCAGCACTTGCCCGGGTTACCGCCGCGCTCGACCGGGCCGAGGCGACCGGCTACACGGTGCTGCCGGCCCTGGCCGGGCGGGGCAATGGCGGCACCTGGCAACGTGACGACGCCTTCGGAGATTCTGGCCGCATCGTCTGCGTGGTGTGCATCAGCGACGCGCAGCGGGTGCCGGCCATACTCGAGGCCTTGAAGCCGCTGGTGGAACGGCATATCGGTATCGTGTCGGTGGCCGACGTGCAGGTCATCCGCGCCGAACATTTCTAGGGCCTGGTTGCGATGCCTGACAGATTTCCCGAACGCCTGAAACAGGGCTACAGCACCTTCCGCTCCGAGGCTTTCCCGCGCGAGCGCCAGCGCTATGACGTGCTGGCGGCGGGTGGACAGAAGCCGACGATCATGATCATCGCCTGCTGCGATTCACGCGCAGCACCCGAGATCGTTTTCGACGCCAGCCCGGGCGAGGTGTTCGTGGTTCGCAACGTGGCCAACCTGGTGCCGCCCTATGCGCCGGACGGCAAGCATCACTCAACCTCCGCGGCGCTGGAATTTGCGGTGCTGCAGCTGGGGGTGAAGCACATCGTCATCATGGGGCACGGGCGGTGCGGCGGCATATCGGCGGTCGTCAATCCGTCAGGCCCGCTGAGCAGCGGCGATTTCATTGGCCAGTGGCTGACCCAGATCCGCGATCTCGCCCAGTTCGTCGAGCGTGAGCATCAGCATTCGGACGATGAATACCAGACCAGCGTGGAGCGGGCCAACGTCGAACATTCGCTGGCCAACCTGCGCACTTTTCCCTGGGTGCGCCAGCGCGAGCAGCGCGGCGAGCTTGGCTTGCACGGGGCATGGTTTGACATCGGCCTTGGCGAACTCCATGTTCTAAACTTCAGTTCAGGTGAATGGAGAATGCTCTGACCATGGCTTCTGGCGAGGCCAGTACCCCGACTGCCATCGATCCCGTGTGCGGGATGACGGTGAAGTTGAATGCGGGCAAGCCGGAATTCGAGTGGAAGGGCGAGACCTACCACTTCTGCAATCCGAAATGTAAGCACCGGTTCGAAGCCGACCCGGTTTTCTTCCTCTCTGGCAACAACAAGCGCAAGCCGAAGCCGGCAGCGAAGAACGTCCTTTACACCTGCCCGATGGACCCGGAGATCGTCCAGGAAGGTCCGGGCACCTGTCCGATCTGCGGCATGGCGCTGGAGCCGATGGGCGCTCCGGTGGACGGGCCAAACCACGAACTGATCGATTTCACCCGCAGAATGTGGGTGTCTGCAGCCGCCGCAGTTCCGCTGATGGCATTGACCATGGGACCGATGGCCGGTCTGCCGGTGCGCGAGTGGCTTGGCGAAAGAACGGCGCAGTTCGTGGAACTTGCCCTGGCCGCGCCGGTGGTGCTGTGGGCGGCGAAGCCGTTCTTCCATCGCGGCTGGACTTCGCTCAAGACCCGCAAATTCAACATGTGGACGCTGATCATGCTCGGCGTAGGTGCTGCGTTCCTCTATTCGCTGGTGGCGACGCTGGCGCCGCAACTGTTTCCGGCGGCGCTCAAATCGGTCGGCGGCACCGTACCGGTCTATTTCGAGGCGGCGGTGGTGATCATCGCTCTGGTGTTCGTGGGCCAGGTGCTGGAGCTGCGGGCCCGGGAGCGAACAGGTGATGCGATCAAGGCGCTGATCAACCTGGCGCCCAAGACGGCGCGGCGGATCAATGACGATGGCAGCGAATACGATGCGCCGCGGGAAAACATACTCGCTGGCGATATGTTGCGGGTACGGCCCGGCGAGGCGGTACCGGTCGATGGCGAGGTGATGGAGGGCGAAACCTCCATCGACGAGGCGATGCTGACAGGTGAACCGATCCCGGTCGCCAAGGGCCCCGGCGACAAGGTGACCGGCGGCACCATCAACAAGAACGGCTCCATCGTGATGAAGGCCGTGCGGGTCGGCGAGGACACGATGCTCTCGCAGATCGTCGAGATGGTGGCGTCGGCGCAACGTTCGCGCGCGCCGATCCAGGGACTGGCGGACAAGGTGGCGGGTTACTTCGTTCCCACCGTGGTGGCAGTTGCGGTGATCTCATTCTTCGCCTGGCTGGCGTTTGGCCCGGCGCCGGCGCTTGCCTTCGCCATCGTGGCGGCGGTGTCGGTGCTTATCATCGCCTGCCCGTGCGCGCTGGGGCTTGCAACACCGATGTCAATCATGACGGCGACGGGGCGCGGCGCGCAGGCCGGCGTGCTGATCAAGGAGGCCGGTGCGCTGGAGCGGCTGTCGCATACCGATACGCTGGTCGTTGACAAGACCGGCACCTTGACGCGGGGCAAGCCCGCCGTGACCGAACTGGGGCCGCTGGACGGCAGGCCGGAAGCCGAGCTGCTGGCACTGGCAGCCGGCATCGAGACCGGTTCCGAGCACCCGCTGGCCGAGGCGATCCTGAATGCGACGAATGCCGTCTCGGTTGGTCCGGCCAAAATGAGCGGGTTCGAGGCGGTGACCGGCAAGGGAGTCACCGCCAGCCATGGCGGCAAGCGCATCGCCTTCGGTAACGCCGCACTGATGGCGCAAGCCGGAGCGGACATCGCGCCCTTGGCCCGGCGGGTCGAGCGGCTGCAGGCGCAGGGCAATACGGTCATGTACCTGGCCGAGGACGATACGCTTGCGGGCTTCGTCGCGGTGGCTGATCCGGTCAAGGACAAGGCAGCAGCCGCCATCAAGGCGCTGCATGGACTGGGCTACCGGATCGTCATGGCGACCGGCGACAACGAAATCACGGCAAGGGCCGTGGCCAAGAAACTCGGCATAGACGAAGTGCATGCGGGCGTGTTGCCGGAAGACAAGAAAGCCATGGTGGAGCGGTTGCGCAGCGAGGGCCGCAAGGTGGCGATGGCTGGCGATGGCGTCAACGATGCGCCCGCTCTTGCCGCGGCGGATGTGGGCATTGCCATGGGGACAGGCGCCGACGTGGCGCTGGAAAGCGCGGGAATTACGCTGTTGAAGGGCGACCTGAACGGCATCGTGCGGGCACGCAAACTGGCGGATGCGACCATGCTCAACATCAAGCAGAACCTGTTCTTTGCCTTCGTCTACAATGCGGCCGGTGTGCCGATTGCGGCGGGCATCCTGTACCCGGTTACCGGCTGGCTGCTGTCGCCGATGATTGCGGCAGCCGCCATGAGCCTGTCGTCGGTGTCGGTGATCTCGAATGCGCTGCGGTTGCGGCGGCTGCAGCTGTAGGCCTGGCAGGTCAGCCGATTCCGGCAGGTGAGACCCCTTGCTGCTTGCCAAAAATCTGCGCCCGGGACATCATGTTCCGATAAGCGGTTCGCAAGGAACCGCAGCAGTGGCGTATCTCCGGGGTGCTCCGGGTTCTCCGGGGTTGCGTCACGCAGGGAGGACGTTTGAAATGTGCCACGTTTTCGCTGGGCAAGACCCGGCCAACTACACCTTTGAAACCCGCTCCGTGCGCCTGATGGGCCACCCGACGAGTGTTCGCCTCGAGGCGAAGTTCTGGGTTGTGCTCGAGCAGCTGGCCGAAGCGCAAGGCATGCCGATGGCGAAGTTCCTGTCGGCGTTGTACGAGGAAGCGCTGGAAATTCATGGTGAAGTCAGCAATTTCGCTTCGCTTTTGCGGTGTTGCTGCCTCAACTTCCTCGACCCGGCCTTCGATCACGAGCGGCTGGCTGAAGAGGCGGCGGAAACCCGCGCCAGGATGGCCAAGGCGGACGCCGCCTGACGGCATCACGCCCTTGTAGTAGTCACATAACACCACCATGACGGCGATGGTTGGTAGCCTTGGAGCTTCGATGAAGCACAGGAGGTATCGCTGGTGGCAAAAGCCATTCACATGATGGTGCGCGTGCTCGATGAAGCGCGCTCGACGAAGTTCTACAAGAATGCATTCGGCCTCGACGTTGAGGACCGGTTCGAGTTCGACGGGTTCACCCTTGTCTATCTGAAGAACAAGGAGAACGACTTCGAGGTCGAGATGACCATCAACCACGGCAGGACCGAGCCCTACACCCACGGCGATGGCTATGGCCATCTGGCCGTTTCGGTGAGCGACGTGGACGCCGAGCATGCCAGGGTCAAGGCGGCGGGCCTAAATCCCGGCGACGTCAAGGAATTCCATCGCGACGGCGCGCTGATGGCCAAGTTCTTTTTCCTGCAGGACCCTGACGGCTACAAGATCGAGGTACTGCAGCGACACGGCCGCTACACCTGAAAAATCAGCGGCTTCAAAAAAACAATAAACCCCAAGGAGGAAACCCCAAATGACGATAACCCCCAACGTATCCCGCCGCACGGCGCTGAAAGGCGCCGTCGCCGGGCTCATCGTTGCCGGCACGGGCGCGGGCGGCCTGGTGTTCGGCCACGGCAATGCCTGGGCCGCGACGGCCGAGAATCTCGATGCCGACACCTTCGCCACGCTGGTGCAGATGTCGCGCGATACCTATCCGCACACGCGGCTGGACGACAGCTTCTATGCCGAAGCGGTGTCGGGTCTCGACAAGGCGGCAAAGGACGACGCAGGCCTGAAGACGATGCTCACTGAAGGCGCTGCCAAGCTGGACAAGGAGGCAACGGGCCTGAAGGCGGCATCCTACCGCTCCATGTCGAGCGAGGATGACCGGGTGGCCATCCTCAAGTCGATGGAAGCGGATCCGTTCTTCCAGAAGATTCGCGGCAACCTGGTGACCGGGCTCTACAACAACCAGAAGGCCTGGCCGCTGTTCGGCTACGAGGGCGAGTCCGCGTCCAAGGGCGGTTACATCGACCGCGGCTTTGCTGACATCGACTGGCTGTGAGGGGAGCGCATCGAGATGACGACTTTTTCCAAGAATGACGACTCGGTCGTGGTGATCGTGGGTTCGGGCGCCGGCGGCGGTACGCTGGGCGCAGAACTTGCCATGAAGGGCGTGAAGACGGTGATCCTGGAAGCGGGCGGACGGCACGAGACCGACGACTTCCAGAACGACGAGTGGGGCTCCTTCGGCCAGATTTCCTGGCTCGACAAGCGCACCACCTCGGGCTCGTGGCGGGTTGCGAAGGACTTCTCCGGCCTGCCCGCGTGGATCGTCAAGGCGGTGGGCGGGTCCACGGTGCACTGGGCGGGCGCATCCTTGCGCTTCCAGGACCACGAGTGGAAGGCGGCCTCGACCTATGGCAACGTGCCGGGCGCAAACCTGCTCGACTGGCCGATCGACTCGGCCGAGATGGACCCTTGGTACACCAAGGCCGAGGACCGCATGGGCGTGACGCGCACCAACGGCATTCCCGGCCTTCCCGGCAGCAACAACTACAAGGTGTTCGAGGCCGGCGCCAAGAAGCTCGGCTACAAGGAAGTGCACACCGGGCGCATGGCCATCAACTCCGAACCGCGCGACGACCGCTCGGCATGCATGCAGATCGGCTTCTGCTTCCAGGGCTGCAAATCGGGCGCCAAGTGGTCGACGCTGGTTGCCGAGATCCCGAAGGGCGAGGCCACCGGCAAGCTGGAGGTGCGGCCCAACTGCCAGGTGCTGCAGATCCAGCACGACGACCAGGGCAAGGTGACAGGCGTGCTGTATGCCGACAAGGACGGCAATCAGCATGTGCAGCTTGCCCGCGTCGTGTGCGTGGCCGGCAACTCGATCGAGAGCCCGCGCCTTCTGCTCAACTCGGCCTCGTCGAAGTTCCCCGACGGGCTTGCCAACTCGTCCGGCCAGGTGGGCAAGAACTACATGCGCCACATGACCGGCTCGGTCTATGCGGTGTTCGAGAAACCGGTGCACATGTACCGCGGCACCACCATGGCCGGCATCATCCAGGACGAGGCGCGGCACGACCCGTCACGCGGCTTCGTCGGCGGCTACGAGATGGAGACCCTGTCGCTCGGCCTGCCGTTCATGGCGGCGTTCCTCGATCCGGGCGGCTGGGGCAAGGACTTCGCCTGGTGGATGGACAACTACGAGAACATGGCCGGCATGTGGCTCGTCGGCGAGGACATGCCGCAGGAGAAGAACGCCATCACGCTGCACGCCAGCGAGAAGGACCAGTACGGCCTGCCCGTGCCGAACGTGCACTTCGATGACCACGCCAACGACATTGCCATGCGCGAGCACGCCTTCGGGCGCGGCGAGGCCGTCTACAATGCGGTGGGGGCGCTGAAGACCTTCCGCACCCCGCCGTATCCGTCGACGCACAATCTCGGCACCAACCGGATGAGCGAGAAGGCGGCGGACGGCGTGGTCAACAAGCATGGCCAGACGCACGACATTGCCAACCTGTTCGTGTCCGACGGCAGCCAGTTCACCACCGGGGCGGCGGAAAACCCGACGCTGACCATCGTGGCGCTGGCGCTTCGGCAGGCCGACTTCATCGCCGGCGAAATGTCGAAGGGTAATTTGTAACGGACCGGCAGGGGGGCCTCCCTGTTCCCTGCCTGACAGAGGCCCGCTTTCCCGGATCACCGGGAAGACGGGCTTTTTCATTCAAGGTGGGGGCGGCTGCCCAGTGCGGATTGGCGCTGTCGCCACCTGCAGCAAGGCCCGGGCCCAGCCCGGCACCAGCACCTACCGCGGCATCTGCACCGCCAACCCGCCTTATTCCAGCTCCCACACGATGTTCACCGTGGCCTCGATGACCTGTTCGCCCTGGGCCACCGGCGCTGCCGCGTCGGCCATCTTCGCTTCCATCGCCATGCGCGCCATGGGCTGGGGCGGGCGCACGTACAAGTCTTCCGAGATCGTCCGGATGGGGCCAAGCTTGACGCCTGCCGCGTCTGCATAAAGCTTCGCGCGGGCCAGCGCGTCGGCAACGGCGGCCTTGCGCGCCTCGTTGCGCAAGGGTTCTGCCTCGGCGATGGTGAAGTCCAGCCCGTTCATCTGGTTGACGCCGGACGTGACAACGGCATCCATCACCCCGCCCAGCTTGTCCAGTTCGCGCACGATGACGGTGACGGTGTTGGAGACGGTGTAGCCGGCGATCTTCGGCGCGTCCTGGGTGCCGTCGCTGGCGCGCGGCGGATAGGTGTATTTCGGCTGCACCGAGAAGTTGGAGGTCTGGATGTCCTTCTCCGCCACGCCGGCGGCGAGGATGGTCTTGAGCACGGCGGCCATGGCCTCGTTGTTGGCGCTGAGCGCGGCGCGGGCGGTTTCGGCCTCGCTCACCGTGCCGGCGGAGATCACCGCCATGTCCGGGGTACTGCGGACCTCGGCGCGGCCGGTGAGGGTGAGGGTGCGCGGCGTATCATCGGCGAGCGCCGGCAGGCCGGCCGTGGCGGTGGACAGGCTGGCGGCGAGCAGGGCGGCGGCAAGGCTTGGGCGCATGGGTGCAACTTTCCGTAGTTGTTGTACTTGTGTCATCAAGAGTACTTCCAAGTGTGGCGGAAGTCTGGTGCGTCAGTACGGCAATTTCAGGTTGGCGCGGGTGTTGTTATCGTACAGGCTGAACCCTAGCGGAAGGCGGGCTCCCATTGATTGCAACTGGTGGACAAATTCTGCCGGGTGACCACCCGGCGCGCATGGCGCTCAACAACGAGGTGCATGCCCGCCCACCCGAGGCGCTGAACGCGCGGATGCGCATCAGCTATGTGGTGTTGTTCGGCGAACTGGACATGAAGCCGCTGCGCGAGCTGTGCGGCAAGTACGGCGTCGAGCCGCCGGGCGAGACGGCCAATCACTTCAGCGCCGACCTCGGCCCGTTCCGGCTGAAGTGGGAGCGCCATACCGAGTTTACCCGCTACTGGTTCCTGGTGCCGGCGACGGGGGCGAACGCGCTGTTCGAGCGAACTGCCATCGAGGCGGTGCCGCCGGGCTGGCTGAAGACGCTGAAGGGCGAGGTGCTGGTTGCCAACCATATCGAGCTGATGCCCGCACCGCGCGGCAAGCTGGACGAGGAAAAGCTGTCGCGCCAGCATTTTGGCGGCAACGCGCTGGTGGGCTCGGCGGTTGCAGGTGGGCTGGGCCGGGCGTTCACCGACTTCCGCATCCACGCCGACGGGTTCGGGCGGATGCTGGTGCACGACAACGGCATGACGCCACGCCAGCGGGGCCGCACGGTGCAGCGGCTGCTGGAGATCGATACCTACCGGGTGCTGGCGCTGCTGACGCTGCCGGTGGCGCGCGAGCTGATGCCGCAGCTGGGCAAGTTCGAGGCTGAGCTCGGCGAGATCACCACCACCATGCGCACCGCCAATGAGGCCGATGAGCCGCAGCTGCTGGACCGGCTGACGCTGCTGCATGCCGACGTGGTGCGCCATCACACGGCGAGCCAGTTCCGCTTCGCCGCCGCCAAGGCCTATTCGGACCTGGTGGCGCTGCGCATCTCGGAGCTGCGCGAGGAACGCATCGAGGGCTTGCAGCTGTTCGCCGAGTTTACCGACCGGCGGCTGGCGCCAGCCATGCGCACCTGCGAGGCTGCCGCCAAACGGCTCGACACGGTGTCGGAGCGGGTATCGCGCGCCACCCAGATGCTGTCGACCCGGGTGGACATCAGCCGCGAGAAGCAGAACCAGGCGTTGCTGGAAAGCATGGACCGGCGCGCCCGGCTGCAGCTGCGCCTGCAGGAGACTGTGGAGGGACTGTCTATCGCCGCGATCACCTACTACATCGTCGGGCTGATCGGGTACCTGGCCAAGGGCCTCAAGGAGGCGGGCCTGCTGCCGGTGAGCGACCTGGTGGTGACCGCCACCTCGATCCCGGTGGTGATCGCGGTGGTGGCGCTGGGCGTGCGCCGGGTGCGCAAATCGATCATGGAATAGGCTGGACAGGTGCTGAAGGCGTTTGCCGTATCGCACTGGTGGGACGACCCGTACTCGCTGGGCGCCTGGAGCGGTCTCAGGGTAGGGGCGGGGCCGCAGGTGCGCGCCAGGCTCGGCAAGCCGGTATCGCCGCGGCTGATGCTGGCGGGTGAATATACCAACCCCGAACAGGCAGGCATGACGCACGGCGCTTACGAGGAAGGCGTCCGGGCAGCGCAGGCAATGCTGACGGCAGGCCACCGCCGGGTGACGGTGGTGGGTGCGGGCTTTGCCGGCCTGGGCGCGGCGGCCACGCTTGCTGCGGGCGGTGCAGACGTCACCGTGCTGGAGGCGCGCAGGCGCATCGGCGGGCGGGCGCACACCACGGTGCTGGGCGAGACGCCGGTGGAGCTTGGCGCCAACTGGCTGCAGCAGGGCGGGCGCAACGGGCTGCGCAAGATGGCCGTGCAGGCCGGGCTCGACACCATTGAAACGGATTTTCATGAACCGCTCGATCTCGGTCCGCCGTCGCGGCTGGCCGGCCTGGACCTTGGCGCCATGGCCGATGAATTCCGCCAATGGCTGGCGCAGATGCCGGGGCCGGATTGTTCATTGGCAACGGCTGTCGGCAAGTGGATGGCGGACGCGGCCGGCAGCGCGCCTTCGCGGATGCGGGCGATGGTGGATTTCGAGATACTGCTCGATTCGGGCATTGCGCTTGCCGACACGTCGGCGCGGCACAGCTGGGAGCCCGGCGTGGGGGCGGGCGATGCATGGCTGCCGGACGGCTACGGGCGGTTGCAACGGATGCTGGCGCGCGGGCTCGATATCCGGCTGGGGTCGGAGGTGAACGTGATTGCCGAGCGCGGTGGTCACGTGCAGCTGTCGGGGCCGTGCGTCGACGAGACGGCAGAAGCGGTGATCGTGTGCGTGCCCGCGGCGGTGCTGCGGGCGGGACGGATTGCCTTCGATCCGCCGCTGCCGGCGGGGCATCAGGCGGCGCTCGGCCAGCTGGCGACGGGCCGGGTGGAAAAGGTGGCACTGGAGTTCGACCGGCGCTGGTGGCCGGTTTCGCCGTCGGGCTATCTGCGCATGGCGGGCGCACGGGAGGGGCTGGTGGCTGAGTGGCTCGACATGACGGATACGGTGGGCCGGCCGGTGATCACCGGCATATTCGCGGGCGACTGGGCGGCGCAGATATGGAGTGCCGGCGATGATGCTGCAATCGCGCAGGCGGCGGCAGCTGCGCTGGAGACTGCGGTGCATGCCAGCGGGCTTGATTGACGCATTGCACTGGCCGCAATTTTCCATGATACATGCGGCTCGCCGCCCTGCTTCAGGCGTGGCGCATGGTGGGCCTGTAGCTCAATTGGTTAGAGCCGACGGCTCATAACCGTCTGGTTGCAGGTTCGAGTCCTGCCGGGCCCACCACCCTTTCTCCTCTCTTTCGAGCACTTGCCTGGGCCCGCCTGGGAATGTCCCGACATTCCGCGGGCTTGCGGGATTGGTAGCGCCAACCTTCTGGCGGTGAGACTGCACTATGAGGTTCAACAGGCGTCGAATTAGCCGCCAGTCTCTGTTGGCCATTCAGACCACCAGAAGGTTGGTACGGTTTTTTCAGTGCGACAGTGCGAGATCCAGGTCCGAATCAGAAGGTGCCGGGCAACGTTCAGTCTTGCAAGCCAAGCACGCGACGCTGCTCCTGCCAGCAGGCAGGGAGTTTACCGATTTCTCCTGAGCCGCTCGCTGTTGAGTTCAACCGGATGTGTGCCGAGCAGGATGGCCCGGGTGATGTCGGGTGCCAGGAAGGCGATCGGCAGGACGCGGCTGATCTCGTTGGCAGGCATGCCTTCCTTCGCAGCAAGCTCATCGACTGAACTGACATCGCCGTTCGTCAGCGCTGCCATACAGCGATGGGCATCACGAACCAGCTGGACGAGGTTCGGATCGGACTTGCCTGCTGAAGAGGCTTTGCCATTGACCACCAACCTTGCTTCCACGCCGCTGCGCCGCATCCGGAAGGGCAGCGTACAGGTGACAAGATCGTCAGCCCTGTCGGGAACCTGGTCAGCGGTCTTTCCCAGCAGCACTGCTCTGACGCTGTGACGCGAGATGTGCAGCTCAATCTGTCCCGGACGGATCTCGATGCGCTCCAGAACCTGATGCAACACAGACCTGATCCGTGCGCTAGCGCCCATCTGGAGATCGTCTGCTGTCGTCTGCGCATTGGTGAGACAGGTGTCGAGCACACTTGCATCGGCGTCATGAAGCTGAGTCAGTTCAATGACTTGCTCGGGGTTCCTGAGGGCCTGAGTCAAGGGGCATATGATAGTCTGCTCCAGTTCGGCCGCCGGAAGGCGCCATCCAGCGGCATTCCTGCGCTTCTGTGTCATCAGCCTGTGCGAGATGTAGAAGCGGTAGCGCTTGCCATGGTTGTTGGCATGGGTTGGTGAAAGACGGTCACCGGTCTCGTCATAGAGCAGGCCTGCCAGCAGGCTGGGATGTGAGGCGTTGGTGCGCGATGATCGATTTGCCCGGTTGTCTGCCAGCTTGCGCTGGACGGCGTCCCAGAGGTCCTGCGGGATAATGCCGTCGTGCTGGCCCTCGTAGGTCGTGTCCTTGTGGGAGACGAGGCCGATGTAGATCGGGTTGGAGAGCAGCCGGTAGAGCATGCCGCGGGAGAGGGAGACGCCGCCGACTGTCTTGCCGTTGGCATAGGTCCGAAGCTTGCTGCGGATGCCTCGTCGGTCGAGGTTCTCCTTCAGGTCACTGACACCATCACATTGCAGGTACAGCCGGTAGATGGTCCTGACAGTGTCAGCTTCTGTCTCGTTGATGACGAGCTGCCGGTTGTCGACGTCATAGCCCAATGGCGGTGGACCTCCCATCCACATGCCCTTCTTCTTCGACGCTGCGATCTTGTCGCGGATGCGCTCTGCCGTGACCTCCCGCTCGAACTGGGCGAAGGACAACAGGACATTCAGGGTTAGCCGTCCCATGGAGGTGGTGGTGTTGAACTGCTGGGTGACAGAGACAAAGGAGACCTGGTGCCTGTCAAACAGCTCCACCATGCGGGCGAAGTCCATCAGTGACCGTGTCAGCCGGTCGATCTTGTAGACCACCACGATGTCCACCTTGCCCTCGGCAATATCAGCCAGGAGATGCCTGAGGGCAGGCCGCTCCATGGTGGCACCGGAGATGCCACCATCATCGTAGTGGTCCTTTACCAGCTGCCAGCCTTCGCTGGTCTGTGAACGGACATAGGCCTCACAGGCTTCACGCTGGGCATCCAGGGAATTGAAGTCCTGCTCCAGCCCGTCCTCGGTGGACTTGCGGGTGTAGACAGCGCATCTGAAGGATCGAACAGCCATCACAAGCCTAAGAACCGTGGTCCCGACCAGTGAGCACCGGTAATGGCCTTGGCAATGGAACTGAGAGACCTGTAGGTCCGGTCATTCCAGCGGAATCCCCTGTCGAGCACCTCGACGTGATGGGTTCGACCGTTCCACTCCCGCACCAGCCGGGTGCCCCGCTTGATGGTCGGCTTGCCGGCACCAGCGCAGGAACTTGCGCGCAACAGGCGCCGCAACTCCTTGTCCGGACCACCAGACGCCCTACATTGCAGGTGCCAGGCTGCCGACAGCTCAAGCAGGCGGCGGCTGACATACTTCGGCGGCTGCTTGCCCCAGTCCTGCCGCCAGCGTTCAAGCAGGTCTGTCCGTGATAGCGACGGAATGCCGGCAATCATGCTGTTGTCCAGTAGCTCGTCTGACGATGTGTCTGTTCCGGGAAATCATTATACCCTCCAGGTGTCGGGCGTCGGCCGATCCGGTGCCTGCACCACCTGAAGCCCGCGCGCTGGCGGGCGTCAGAGAGGGTGGCGGCTGAAAACCTGTCGGGTCGCCGCCTCGTTAAGGACATCCATGCTCGGTTTGCACGCGAAGTCCAGTCAGTTCATGCAGCAACTGGTCAAAGCAACTGTCATGTCCAAGCCACTCCAGGAACCCGGGAATCAAGCGCGATCGCAAGGCTGGATCAGTTCATCAGCATGTCCGCTTTCGGGTGCGAAGCAGACATTCTCAGCGACGATCAAAACCGGCCGGTTTTGACCCAGCCTGTGTGGAAACGCCCGAGTCAGGTATGATTCTCCGAGGTCTCGGAGGATGTGATGAACCGCTATATAGAGGGCGCCGATCGCAACCAGGTTACGCTGTTTCCTGATCGGCTGGAGGATTGGATCGACGAGGACAATCCTGTTCGGGTGATCGATGCCTTCGTTGACGGACTTGACCTCACAGGGCTGGGGTTTGAGCGCGCAATAGCAGCAGCCACGGGTCGGCCTGGATATCATCCTGCAGTGCTGCTGAAGCTTTATGTCTACGGCTATTTGAACCGGGTGCAGTCAAGCCGCCGGCTTGAGCGCGAGGCCGGGCGCAACGTGGAAGTGCTGTGGCTTCTGGGCCGACTGGCACCGGATCACAAGACGATTGCGGACTTTCGCAGGGATAATGGATCTGCGATCCGCAAGGTGTGTGCGCAGTTCATCGAGCTATGCCGCCGGATCGGTCTTCTGTCGGTGGCAAGCGTTGCCATTGACGGGTCGAAGTTCAAGGCGGTCAACAACCGGGACCGGAACTTCACCAGGGCCAAGATGGCGCGACGCATGCAACAGATCGAGGACAGCGTCGCACGCTATCTGCATCAACTCGACACCGCCGACCGCCAGGATCCAACCGCTGCGATCAGTTCGCGTGTCAACCGCCTGCATGAGAAGATCTCCAGGCTTCGCGAGGAGATGGTCCGTCTCAAGGCGCTGGAACAACAGATGCAAGAGGCAGGGGACGGGCAGATCTCGCTGACCGATCCTGATTCCCGCTCGATGGCAACCAGTGGCCGAGGCTCAGGGGTTGTCGGCTATAATGTTCAAGCCGCAGTGGAGACCGACCATCATCTGATCGTTGCCCATGACGTGGTGCAGACCGGCAGCGACCGTGCACAGCTGGTGGCAATGGCGCAAAAAGCCAAGCAGGCATTGGGCGTTGAGGAACTGGATGTTGTCGCCGACCGGGGATACTTCAACTCCGAGCAGATTCTTGAATGCAGCCAGATCGATGTGACCGTCACGTTGCCCAAGCCGGTGACGTCCGGGCTGATGGCCAAGGGGCAGTTCGGCAAACAGGACTTTCGCTACGTGGCTGAACACGACGTGTATATCTGCCCTGCTGGCCAGACGCTGCCGTTCGTCTCACACAAGCGGCAAAGCGATGGTCTCAATCTCAGGCGATATGAGACGAAGCAGTGCCGGACCTGCGCGCTGAAGACCCGCTGCACTCAAAGCACACACCGGGTGGTCACCCGGTGGGAGCACGAAGAGGTCCTGGAAGCGGTGCAGCGGCGCCTCGATGAGAACCCGCAAGCCATGCGCCAGCGCCGCGAGACAGTCGAACACCCGTTCGGGACCATCAAGATGTGGATGGGTGCAACCCACTTCCTGATGAAGCGCCTCAAGAATGTCCGCACCGAGATGGCCTTGAGCGTGCTGGCCTACAATCTGACGCGGGTCATCAACATCATCGGCATCAAGCCGCTGATGGCGGCCATCAGGGCGTGACAGGCGCCTCAACGCTCCAATCCCGGACTTGAAGCCGCATCAGCCACCTCCTGTGCCTTGATTGGGATGTCAGGACGTCAATCTCGGCCAATGTTCGCGAAAGCCAGTCTCCAGTCCGCACAAACCGACAGTCCCAATTCCAACGCTCGCCCCGCAGGCGTTTTCACACAGCCAAGACCCTCTTCGGACATTGCTTGCATCAGTGCAGGCTTGACGGCCAGCCGGTTAGTTAATCGATAAGGGGTGCTATTCGCGCGCCTTCTTTGGCAAGCGAAGATCTAGCTTCATTGTCTTAATCAGGCTTACGGCGAGTTCAACGATACGCTCATGTGTGACAGCTCGATCACGGTTCGTGCCGTACAGCACGATAGTGCCCTCTGAAATCAGGGCAAGAACCTGAGCCAGTTCGCGTATCGCCTGGATTTCAACGTATGGGTAGTAGCGGACCAGCAATTGAACCACGCCTTCCATCAAGTCGTCGTAGAGGGCGTCCATAGCAATCCGGGTGGCTTCGTCGTGCAGCGAGATTGCCCAAAGCTCGCGGAAGATATGAACCGTGTCTTGGGATAGCGTCTCGGTCAACAACCACTCGATAAGCGTTCCAAGATCCTCTGTTGCCGCAGGAATATCCGACCGGGTCAAGATGGCAGTGAATTGAGTTGAATACTCATCGACGAGTTGGCCAACCACAGCACGCAACAGGTCCTGCTTGCTTGGAAAGTGATAGGCCAGATTGCCAACCGAGATGCCAGCAGCCTTCGCCACGCGGCGAGTCGAAAACTCGGCGTAACCGTTCTCCACGAGTATCCGGCGGGCACTGCGCACAATTCGATCTACCGTCGCCTCCGACGCCTTGTTCGGCTTGCGCGATCCAGCTGCAGGCTTCATCCGTGTCACGATCAACGTCCTTTCCGGACGGCGTTTATAGTTCCATCGGTTGACAGTCTAGAACACTCGACCTAACAATGTTTTTCGGTGTGCTGATTTTCTGGCTGCGCCATTTGCCCGGAAATGGGCTTGTCCATCCACTCTGAGGTCCATTCAGCCAGACAACAGAAGCCAGCAGAGCAACTTCATTGGAGACCAGCATCGATGAGAAATCCTCTTTTGGCCGTACTTGCAACGCTGCTGGTCACCATCTTCCAGATCGCTTCACAAGCCAACGCGGCAGACAAGCCAAATGTTGTGCTAATGCTGGCGGACAATGTCGGCTACGGTGATATTGGTGCATATGGCGGCGGCGAGATGCGAGGCATGCCGACACTTGTGCTGGACCAGCTTGCCGCCGAGGGGATGCAGCTGACCCAGTTCCTGGTCGAGCCAGGCTGCACACCCTCGCGTGCAGCACTGATGACAGGGCGCTATTCGGTGCGCTCCGGTCTTGGGACAATCATTCTGGGCGGCCTGCCCAACACGCTCCAGGACGAGGAGTTCACGCTGGGCGAAATGTTCAAGTCCGTGGGCTATTCGACCGCGCTCTTCGGAAAGTGGCATCTGGGCTTCGAGGAACAGAGCTGGCCGACCCGCCAGGGCTTCGACGAATACAAGGTCGGTGTCATTGAGACCTCGGAAAGCACACTCTACCGGCCGAACATGGAACGCGCCGGGATTGATGAAGAAACGATCCGACAGGCCGTGCCGCATATTTATGAGTTCGACGCCAACGGCAACCTGACGCGCGTCAGAGAGTACACGACAGAGTACCGGCGGCAGATCGAGGGAGATATCGCCAAGGCGTCGGTGGATTACATCAAGCGCAAGGCCGCTGCATCAGAACCGTTCTTTCTCTATGTCGGCTGGACCCACACCCATTATCCCAACCTGACAGCCCCTGAGTTCACCGGAAAGTCTACCCATCGCTATGGTGATGCGATGATGGAACTCGACCACCGTACCGGGCAGGTACTTGAAGCCATCAAGCAGGCCGGGATCGAGGAAAATACCATCGTGCTGTGGATGAGTGACAACGGCGCCTCGCCGGATGCAGCCCCATGGCCGGACAAGGGAGGAAGCAATGCTCCATTCCGCGGCGAACTGGGCGATCCGATGGAAGGCTCAATCAGAACTGTCGGCATGATCAAGTGGCCAGGCAAGATCAAGCAGGGCAAGACCAATGAAATGGTCTCGATCCACGACATCATGCCCACGCTGGCCGCCATCATCGGCGCGGAACTTCCAGATGATCGGCCATATGACGGTGTAGACCAGAGCCTATTCTTCCTCGGCCAGCAGGAAACGTCGAACCGCAAGCATCTGCTCACACACATTAACAATGAAGTCGCTGCGCTGCGCTGGCGCCATTTCCGGATCTATCCCAAGGCTTACACAGGATCGCCCAGCAATCCGTCTCTGGAAGGGATGCTTGGCGTCCAGATCGAGAAGAATGGTGGACCGGACGTGTTCAACATAGAAATGGACACGCGCGAAGAATATCCGATCTCCGGCGACAACGCGTGGGTTGTTGCAAACTGGCTCCGCCTTGTCGCGGAATACAATCGAACGCTCAGGGAATACCCCAACCCGCCGGGCGTGACGTTGACGGATCCCGATTTCGGCAAGTAGCCATCCACAGCATCCAATTTATGCTATCAGGCAAGGAAGCTCAGAACAGCGCTGACGGCAGGTTCTTGCACAAAGCAGCCGGTTTCGGCGATCGGATAGATAGTCCGTTATTGGAGCAACACCAGACAGTCTCAGTGGAGATCAAAACCGGCCGCTGTTGACCCACTGCAGACATTCCGGGAACAAAATCGTGGGTACAGTTCATTCTGGTGGTGTATACCAGATCGGCGACGTCCATGCGCGCTCCTGAATGGTCGCGGGAACATTTCCAAGCAGAGGGAGACTGTTCTTCACCGCATCGTAGGTGGTCCAGCGCGGTGTCGGGATCTCGATTACGCGGACATAGTAGACTGCCGGCTGCGCCGGATCGAACTCGGTATCGGTCCAGTGCCCTGCCAGTTCACCCGCGCCGATGGTGTTGGTGTAGGTGGCATTGGTCAGGTCCACCGTGTTGCCGACCGACTCAACCTTGCCATTTGCATCTCGTTTACGATCACCGGACCAAACTACGTCGATAATCTTCTCCTGCGGTTCGCCGACCGCATTCACCCAGCCTTTGATGATCTGGATGCGGTCGAGGTTGGCTCCATCGGGGTCTTTCAGCGCATGAACCGTGAAGGACGGCTTGCTCTCGATACCCTTTAGAGTGCCCCCCATCGGGACCCCGTTGGAGTAACCATCCATGATCATGCGCACCGGGTCATCTGTCTGGACCAATGCCACACCGCCGAAGAAGCGCGGCTTGATCCGACTACCGGAGGTTACGAAGGTTTCCCGTGACGCCATCGCGTCATAGATTGCACCACGCGTGTTTTTCGTTGCCCAAACGCCTGCGACTGAGCCGGGATTCGATTCAGCGGCCTTGACCCAACCGTCTATTTCGCCCGTGCGGCGCTCTTCGATCAGGCGGTCTGCCGCACCGTGGCTGCCGCTGTAATTGTCTTCGATAACATCACTCGGAGTGCCGTTGTGGTTGTCAGTGCCTCCGACGAAGCCAAGCTTGTACGGGTTCTCACCGAGATCGCGCTGATAGGCCAGTCCCTTGATTACGGCCCAGCGGACGAAGTTTTCCTTCTTGAAGGTTCGATCGCTGAACGTGGAAAGACTGACCGCATTTTCAAAGTCGGCGAATTCATCTGCCGGCCAAAGTGACGAGACCACCTCGGAGTTGCCCTTGATCTGCATCATCTCGATCAGCGGTTCGCGCTTAGACCGCTCCTTCGCGTAGGCCGCGCCGATCGGCTTGCCGGAATTGTCCACCGGCTCGAACATAAAGCCCTTGGAGCCGTTTGAGTTGTGCGGAATTGCAAGCAGAGTTGAGCCATTGGCCTCCTGCTCCGCCATCCACTCCCACAACTTTTCCTCATCCTGGGAATCGAGTGCTGAAAACGGCAAGTCCGGCACATTATTATCGCGGAAGATGACGTTCCGATGCATGTTTCCGCCATTGGGCGCAGAAGTCCACTCGTAGCCAATCAGCGTGGTGAACTTACCCGGCTCGTAGTGCTGATCAGCTGCCTTTACGACAAAGTCCTTCCAGGCAGACTTTGTCGTTTCCGGTCCACTATAGAATGGCGGATGGGTCGGATTGGAAGAGCGGTTGTTTTTGACGACGTATTGCAGGAACCACTTGCGCTGTTCATCGATGTTGTTGAGGCCGCGCAGTTGGACGAGTGCCTCCTGATAGTGACCGGGCGCGGTCTCGATTTGCGCAGAATACATTTCACCAAGAAACTCTGCATGGTCGGTGACGGCGGCGAAGTCCAGCGGCTTCTTGATATTGTGGATCTTGTTGTTGAGTGAAACGTCTTCGCCCTTCGCGAACCGGTAGGCGTCGAACGGCGTAAGGCGGCCCCCGCCGATGTAGCCGTCAAGTGAGAAGGAGGTATGAAGGTGCGTTTCGCCGAAGTAGGCGTCCTTCAGCGGATTTTCCGGAACGGCCTCCTCACGCGCCGCAAGTTCTGCTGCTGCCTTCGAATCCGGCGATAGCATCTCTGCCTTTGCCGGGAGGCCCGTCAAGGCCAGGCTGATGACGATGGCAATCGCCGTCATTGAAACACCTGTACTCGGCAATCGCCGACCGGTTCTCACGAGATGAGCGCAATTGTAATTGTACATGATGTGCCTCCTTCCTGCTCAGACGGACTCGTCATACATTTCATACTTTCGAAGCCGGGAGCCTGCTGTAGAACCGCCACGTCTAGAATGCGAAATTGATTGATCCCCAGAAGAGGTCCCCTTCAAAACGCCGTTTCGCTCCGAATTCGTGGGTATACTTGGCCTCGAGTGACACAGGGATGCGCCCGATTGCCGTCTGGTACGTGAGGATCGGGCCGATTCCAAACAACCGAGCCTGAAGGCTTTCAGCACCCACCGTCTTCTTGAAACTGTCGGCACCGGAGCCACTGTCTTCCCCGAGTTGCTGAAAGTAGTATCCCGAAACGCCAACAGCTAACCGATTTGGGAAATGCTGCAGGATTGCACCTTCAAAAGTGAGCTCAGGTGCATTTTCCCAGTCAGTTGCCGGATTACGCGTGCTGAAGCCAATGCCGAGTGCGCCCGAGAATTCGAGGCCGACCTGGGGATCGAGGTAGGTCGCGCTGAAAGTCGGCATGAACATCCACTTGTTCTTGCTGAAGTTCAGGATGTTGTTCACGGATGGCGGAGCTAGACTGATCTCGGCCGAATCATACTCACCGGTCGGCATAAAGACCGATAGAGCAAAGTTATAGTGCAGATTTCCTTCGTGCCAGCCAATCGCTGGTGTGATCGTAAGATCGCCAAAGCCGGTGTCCTGGTCCTTGAAACCTTGAATTGGAGCAGTGGGCAGAAAGCTGCCGGAGAGCTTGCCTGTCACGACAGGGATGCTGACGGTGATCCCGGCTGTTCCGCCAAAGACTTGCCCCTCGAAGAAGTGGCTTATGTCTGTCTTGTTGATATAGACATCTGTTTTCGGTGCAGTAACAGGTACCCCTGATATGGAGAGGGTCGGTGCATCAGCGTTCATGAACACTGAAGAGTTCGTGATGTAGGTTCCGGGCGGCGGCACAAAGCCTGCCATCGAATCCCGACTGCCGAGAAGATAAGCCCCGGTGCCTCCCTCCAAAGCCATCGCCTGCTGACTTGCGGCCAACAAAGCTAAGCAGGCAGCAACAATTCCGGATTTTCGCATCAGCAATCTCCTGCGTGAGTCCGCTTTCCCTGCTAGACAATAACCATTCGCTCAGCAATGATTGCCTTTTCATGGACAATTTCAGGGGGGCTTAGAAGCACGAGACGACCACTCGCCGCTCAGCGCATGAAATTTACAGGTGATTCCAGGTGCTCTCCTTCCTTATCGACATGGTCGTTCCCTGTATCATGGTCATCCTGATGTTTGTGCTGGGGGTGAACTTGCAGCCAGAGAATTTCAGGACCATTGCAGTCAACAGGGGAACGATTGTGCTGGCCACAGTGGCCCAATTGCTTCTCCTGCCGCTGGCAGCGGTGTTGATCAGTCGCGGCATGCGTCTTGATTCAGCCCTCGCCGGGGCGGTGCTCCTCCTGGCACTATGCCCCGGTGGCGCCATTTCGAACTATTACGTGTATTTGGCACGTGGTGATGTAGCGCTGTCGATCGCACTGACCGCGGTGTCGACTGTGCTTGCTGTGCTGACGGTCCCTACGCTGGCATATTTTGTCCTTGGCACCGGCATCGGGGGTGCTGCTGCGGCAGACTCGGCAATCCTGTCGCTATCGTTGCGCGTGCTGGTGCTTGTCTTTATGCCCGTTTTGGCAGGCATGGCTGCCGGCCATTTCATCGGTGCAAGAGTAGAGCGACTGCAGGTCTATATGCGGTGTGGTTCGCTTGTGCTGACCGTACTGGGAGTGACCTTTGCAACGACAGCCGTTCTGCGGGAAAGTCCTGAGTCCATCCCTGCAGCTGCGCCTGCTGCCATGGCGTTCACAGCAGTTGCGTGGCTGGCAGGTATGTTGTTGGCGTTGCTCGTTAAGGCACCAATACGTCAGACGATTGCGATAGAGCTCACGGTGCGAAATGTGGCGGTGGCGGTGGCGATTGGCGTGGAATTCGTGCCGGCCAAGATACTGATCGCCTATCTGGTGTGCTATTTCATATTTGAGTTTGTGTTGCTAGTTGTATATGCGCTTTGGCCGTTCCGCGCCAACTTGCCGAAGCCAGGCGGCAGTTTGCGTAGCCTGTGGGGCTCAAAGAAGGTCTAGATAGTGGTGACCTTGTTCGTGATCGTCGGCCTCAATCAGTCACTGTAAACGACTTGAAAGCAATGGACAGTGCGTCTGCTCAATCAGCTTCTGAGAACTTTTTCATAAACTGGACTAGTGCGGGAGGGTCGGTAATTTCAAGCGACCGATATCCAACCTTGCAAAATCCCTGCTTTTCCAACTCATCAAGATACGCCTGTACACTCTTGCGAGAGAGGTTGCACATCGTTGCCAGTTCGTCATGCGTGAGTGGCAGTTGGATCGGCATGTTGGCCGGAGCGGTGAGGTCGACTTCGCTTATTGTCATCAACCTTGAGATTAATCTTAAGCGATAATCCCGCACCAGAAGGTCGAGACCTGAACGCAAAATAAGATTAAAATCAAGAAGCTGCAAATTATCAAGGGCTTTTGCAAACTCTGCGCTAGTATCACGGATTTGCAAGTAAGCAGGGCGGCGCAGGATGGTTAGGCGCGTCGGGCCCCTGGCAGTGGCTGAGAATATGCGGGCGACATCAAAATGAAGGCCGGCTATGCCAAACCAGCCGCCCTCACGTTTCAGGTGAACATTCAGTAGGCCATATATTGGATGAGGGCAGGCCAATATTACTGAACCCTCGGCAACTGCGCAAAGCATAGGAGAGGGATCCTCGGCGTGAAAAATAGGTTCCTCATTAGCAAAACTGCGGAATTCTATCTTGGCCAGGATTGCTGACTTGAGCTCGGATGACTGGTTGCTCAGCCAGCCGCGTTCCAAGAGCTTGCCAATATCATTGGCGGTAGCTTGCTGCTTCGAGTTTTCGTTCTTGGTCAAATCCTTGAAGTCTCCATATCCGCGTTGAGCTTTGTACTCTTTGCAGCCTGCAGCAGCTAACCGCCTACATGAGTAGAAGCCTCGGCGAGAATGCGTCTCGCATTATCGGATCTGCTCAATTAGGCCTCAAATTTTGATCGACGCGCTCGAGCGTCGGGGAACGCCTGGAAAAGATAGGCAATGACCGGGCATCAAAAAGTAACTGGATGGACAATGTTGACTTCCCTGTGTGTTTTACTGACACCTCCGTTACGCCTAGGCAGTGTGGAGGCAAATGATGACGATCAGAACGTTGGGGAAAAATCTAGTTTCGATGACGGCAGTGCTGGCGCTCTCAGTTGCCGCTTCAGGGACGGTTATGGCCCAGGATTCGGTCGATCTTTCTGCGGAGGGAGCGAAGATATACAAGGGCAAGCCCTATTCGCCGTACGCGGACCGCAAGTTCCCGACCAACGTTTACTTTGGCGACACGCATGTTCACACGGCGTTGTCGGCCGATGCAGGCGGTGGTGGCACCCGGCTGCTGCCAAGGGATTCCTACCGCTTTGCCCGCGGCGAACAGGTGATCTCCAACACCGGTCAGCCCGTCAAGCTGCGTACGCCGTTGGACTTCTACATGATCACCGACCACAGCGATGGTATGGGCGCAATCGTCGATATTCTGAAAGGTGCTCCAAATATTGTAGCCGATCCGGTTGGGAAAAGGTTTCACGAGGCGTTCAGCAAGGGTGGTCAAGCTGCTGGTCAGGCCGCCAAGGAGATGACCTCGTTGTTTGCTCAAGGTAAAATGCCTGCGGCATTAAACTACCAACCCGGGAACCCTGCTTATAGAACAACCTGGGAAGACATCGTCAAGGCAGCCGAGGAGTTTAATGAACCAGGCAAGTTCACGACCTTCTTCGCCTTCGAATGGACGTCCTTGGTCAAAGGCAACAACTTGCACCGCAACGTGATCTTCCGCGATGAGGCAGACAAGGTGCTGCAGATCGTGCCCTACACGACGACGCCGCCAGTAGGCAGCCCTAACCCGCGCGAGCTGTGGAAATGGCTCGAGAACTATGAGGCCAAAACAGGGGGGCGGGTTCTTGCCATTCCCCACAACGGCAACCTGTCGAACGGCATGATGTTTGCCACCAGAGACGACTTTGATGGTGGAAAACCCCTTGATGCCGAATATGCGAAGGTCCGAGCCAAGTGGGAGCGACTTTATGAGGTAACGCAGAACAAGGGAGACGGTGAAGCACATCCGTCACTATCGCCCACCGACGAGTTTGCCGACTTCGAGACCTGGGACGCGGGCAATCTTGATCTGAGTGAGAAGAAGACACCCGAAATGCTGCCGCATGAATATGCCCGCTCGGGCCTAAAACTCGGCCTTGAAATGGAAGCCAAGCTTGGGGCCAACCCATTCAAGTTTGGTCTGGTAGGCGCGAGCGACAATCACATTGGGCTGACAACGCCAGACAATGACAATTTCTTCGGCAAGTTTACGCAGTACGAACCGAGCCCGCATCGTGCGTCGCATATCTCTCGCAAGAGTGAGCTCGGCGGCAAAGACCTTTATTCGTGGCAGTATATCACTGCCGGCCTCACAGCTGTGTGGGCGACGGAAAACAGCCGCGGAGCTATCTGGGATGGCATGCAGCGCCGCGAAGTGTATGCAACCACGGGCCCGCGCATACGTGTCCGGTTCTTTGGTGGCTTCGATTTTACGGCCGATGACGTCAAGGGCCGGAACCTGGCTGAGATCGGCTATAGCAAGGGCGTACCAATGGGGACAGACATGTCTGGCACGCCAGATGGGAAATCGCCGAGTTTTCTGATCTATGCCTTGCGGGATCCTGAAGGTGCGAACCTCGACCGTATCCAGATCATAAAGGGCTGGCTCGACAAGGACGGTGAAGCGCAGGAAAAGGTCTATGATGTGGCGTGGTCCGACAACCGCAAGCAGGATGCAGACGGCAAGCTTCCGCCAGTGGGCGATACGGTAGACCTTTCGGTACCCAGCTGGACCAACACGATCGGTGCCCCAGAGCTTGGCGCTGTCTGGCAGGACCCGGATTTTGACCCTACACTGAAGGCGTTCTACTATGCCCGCGTAATTGAAATTCCAACACCTCGATGGACGGCCTACGACAGGGTGAAGTTCAATGTCGACCTGGATGATAGTATCCCTCTCAAAGCGCAAGAGCGGGCCTATACTTCGCCGATCTGGTACAATCCGTCATGAACATGGGCCGAAGGTTGGCCAGGTGCCTGGCGGCCGCGGCAATTGCCGCGATGGCCGCCGGACAGCTGGAAGCGAATGCCTGCGGCTTCGAACGGCCGTTAGACCAGCAACGGGGCTTTCTCAACTGGATTTATCCAGACTCTTTTCACATATCAACGGCGATCTGGCAGGGGCAGGCTCAGGGCAGAGCTGGGGCGGGACGTCGCCTTGCGGGCATCCAGCAAGCTTTTGGTGAACACTGCCTACCGCAAGACGATGGCTACATTGTCCAAGTTCGCCCAGCGCCTTGAAACGGGACGCTCAGTCAAACAAGGCAAGCCATTTGTCGTACTGCTTTTGGAGCCGATGCTCTGGAGCCGTATTGAGCCCGGAGCGGGCTCCGGCTCACTTCGCGTTCACATCAATCAGCCGGCCGATGGTGAACCGGTGTTGATTACGGAGCGGGTTGTTCTCGAAGCAATAAACCGGGGCACAGTCACCTTCGAGGAAGCCTATCATCAAGGCTACCTGCGGCTTTATGGCGACGAGGTTGGCATTACCGAAATCCGCAGATTGTTTGCGCGTATAACAATTAAGCCCGCACACGATAGTTGATGGCCGACGGCACTGGGGTCTCGAATTATTCAACGAAAGACCGAAGGGCCGCTGACGGCCGGAAGTGATGCTGTGGACGGCTCATCCACCGGCATCGCGATGTGCCAAAGTTGCGGTGTTTAAGGAACCGCCAGGAAGGAGCCATCCATAAATAAGATTAGCATAATTGGTCTGGACATCGCGAAGAACGTGTTTCAGGTGCACGGCATTGATGGTTCTGGAGAGCCTGTTGCCCGCCGGCAATTGAAGCGCGGTGGGGTGCTGGCTTTCTTCGGCAAGTTGCCGCCCTGTCTTGTTGGCATGGAAGCGTGTGTCACGTCGCACCATTGGGCTCGTGAGATTGAGAAGCTGGGCCATGATGTGCGGATGATGCCGCCGCGCTACGTGAAACCGTATCTTAAGCGCAACAAGAATGATGCCGCTGATGCGGAAGCCATTTGTGAGGCTGTGCAGCGGCCGACCATACGGTTCGTGCCGATCAAAACCCCGGTGCAACAATCGGTACTGATGCTGCATCGAACCCGCCAGCTGTTTGTCCATCAGCGCACGACCCTGATCAATGCGATCCGTGCCCACATGGCTGAGTTCGGCATTGTTGCCGGTGTGGGCCGCAATGGTGTGGAAGCTCTGTTGAAGGTTGTGTTTGAAGGCGCAGATGGTGCCCTATCAGTGATCCGACGTGCCAAGATACTGGGATACACAAAACATCCCTGGCTGGTCAGGCTGATGGAGCGGCGATCGACAATGATTGCTGCCATCGCGCTCGCCAACAAGATCGCCCGCATGGCCTGGGCGATGATGGCACGCAATGAGACCTACAGAACACCGCTGGCTCAGCCGGCATAGAACGAACAAACAGTCAGGCGGACTCAAGACCCGCGCAACGAGGTTGGAAAGGGCAACCATCTGATAACGCACCCACGCCAGTCGGCCCAAAGATAGGGACAACCCAAAAGTGCCACTGCGCCTTTGAAGCGCGTAGAAATGACCGGGACCCAATCTGCGGAGAGCATTATGGCCAGCGGCCGTGTGAAGTGCCGCATCAACAGGCCGAACACATGGCAGCTCCGACCAGCACGGTGAGATCAGTCAAAACCCTTGACAGCAAGGAGCCGTCCACACATGGAATTCTCCCATGAAAATTCGCAAAATCCTGAAATCTCCGCTTGTCCATTTCGTCTTGATCGGGGCCATTCTCTTTGCCGCTTTTGATGTCATCGGGGATCAACCCGAACAGCAGGACACTAAGGCGATCAATCTCACGCAGGAAGCAGCTGGACGGCTTGTCGAACAGTTCACCGCCACATGGAACCGTCCACCGTCTCCGCAGGAACTGGACGGGCTGATGCGGTCCTGGGCGCTGGAAGAGGCGTATGTGCGTGAAGCCTTGGCCCTTGGCTTGGATCGGGGCGACCAGGTGGTGCGGCAGCGGCTGAACCTGAAAATGCAGTTTGTTGCGGAGGCCGGTGCGGCCGCGCTGAAACCGGACGCCACCACGTTGCAGAATTATCTGGAAGGAAATCCAGATCGCTTCATGAAACCTGCACGTATCGCGTTCGACCAGCTGCTGTTGCCGAATAATCAACCCGAGCTAGTCAAACAGATCCGCGCTCGCCTGGCGAATGGTGCCGATCCCAAGACGCTCGGTTCGCCGAGCCTTCTGCCCGGTTCGGTCGCCATGACTTCCGCACCAATCGTCGAACGAACGTTCGGAACGGGCTTTCACGAGGCTCTTGCCGCCTTGCCGGTGGGTGATTGGTCAGGCCCGGTCCAGAGCGGTTATGGCTGGCATCTGGTGCGCATCACGGACAAATCAGAGCCCTTGCTCCCGCCATTGTCCGATATCCGAGACCGCGTGGAGACTGAATGGCGTGCAGCAAAAACCCGGGAGGTGCGGGAAAACTTCGGCCAGGCGCTGCTCAAGCGCTACTCCGTCAATCTGCCGCGCGCGGAAGAGGTGCTGGCCAAATGAGGCGGCTTCTGCTGGTATTTCTGACCATTCTCGCAACCTGTCAGCCGGTCCTGCTGTCTGCCCATGCGCTCGATCCGGGTTATCTGGATCTCGTTGCGCTGGGAGAAAACCGCTGGCGGGTAACGTGGCGCATGCCGAACGTAAGCGGTCGCCCGATGCCAATCGAGGCCCGGCTGCCCGATACCTGTTCTCACGAGCCACCACCACCGCCGGTGTTCGACGGGCGTGCCTGGACGACCGGCTGGATCGCTACCTGCCCGGGCGGTTTAACGAATGGTACAATTGAAATTCAGGGGCTCGATCGCACCATGACAGACACACTGGTCCGATACGAGTTGGAGCCAGGCAAGACACAGGTCTACCGTCTGACAGCTGAAGAGACGGCTTTCACCGTACCCTCGGACCCGGGCGTCCTTGATATCCTGTCGAGTTACATCTCGCTTGGTGTTACGCATATCCTCGAAGGCATCGACCATCTGCTCTTCGTCTTTGCACTGCTGCTTCTCATCAGTGGCCGGGCCCGTTTGTTTTGGGCAATCACGGCATTCACTCTGGCACATAGTATAACTCTTGGCGCGGCCGCCCTTGGCTGGGTGAACATACCATCTCCTCCGGTTGAGGCGGTGATTGCGCTTTCGATTGTTTTCCTGGCTTATGAACTGACTTTTGCGCAAACGGACCGCGACCCAGTGACCCAAAGGTTTCCCTGGATCGTCTCGTTTGCCTTCGGTCTCATTCACGGCCTGGGTTTTGCGGGAGCGCTGCGTGAGATCGGTTTGCCGGAAGGTGACATTCCTCTGGCCTTGTTCTCCTTCAATATTGGCGTCGAACTCGGGCAACTTCTGTTTATCGCAGCCGTCGTTACCATCGGCATCACGGCGCGACATGTTTTTCCGAAAGTGCAAAAACAGTCGTCTGCTCTGACGCGAATGGCAAGTTATGGAATTGGTAGTCTGGCAGCATACTGGGTGATCGAGAGAGTTGCGTCTTTCTGAGCAGGCTTCATGGCGCTGTCAAATGCGCATTGCCAAAGGATTGGACTATAGCTCAACGCCTCAGTTTGTTCGGGCATTCAAAGATTGGACAGGTGTGACGCCTGGGTCGGTCCGAAGCTTGTCAAGCTGAACGCAACCTGGGT
>CAVOZI010000021.1:0-134824 GCA_963700895.1 uncultured Alphaproteobacteria bacterium
ATGGAGAGGCCTGAGCCTACTTGGTCGCCAGCAGCGTGCGCCAGGCCAGTGCGCCCACAATCGCTCCTGCTATCGGGGCAACCCAGAACAGCCACAGTTGCTGCAGGGCCCAGCCGTCGGCAAACAGCGCCACGCCCAGCGAGCGTGCAGGGTTCACTGACGTGTTGGTGACCGGGATGGACACCAGGTGAATGAGCGTCAGACCCAGGCCGATGGCTATGGGCGCAAAACCGGCGGGCGCCAGGTGGCTGGTTGCGCCAAGGATGATGATCAGGAAGAACGCCGTCATGACGATCTCGGTGACCAGTGCGGACATCATCGAGAACCCGCCCGGCGAATGTTCGCCATAGCCATTGGAGGCAAAGCCGCCGGTGGAGGTGAAGTCGGCCTTGCCGGAAACGATCAGGTAGAGGACTGCACCGGCCAGCACCGCGCCGATGCACTGGGCGAGCACGTACTTTGGCACGTCACCCCAGCCGAACTTGCCGGCGGTGGCCAGGCCGATGGAGACGGCAGGGTTGAAATGGCCGCCTGAAATGCCGCCGACGGCATAGGCCATGGTCAGCACAGTCAGGCCAAAGGCGAAGGATACGCCGAGCAGGCCGATGCCGACATCGGGAAAGGCCGCCGCAAGGACCGCGCTGCCGCATCCGCCGAGCACGAGCCAGAAGGTGCCGAAGCATTCTGCTGCAAGTTTGTTTGTCATGATGATTTCCCCGTAATGACAACCGGCATGAGCGGTATCATCCCGGCATGCTCCCTGCGACGATCCGTGTCGGGATGGATCGGGGCTCTCCGGAATAAAGGTTTCGTTAAGCCTTTGCTCACAATCCGGCCATAGAATCCCGATAATTCCCGCACGCAGGAAGAGGGGATTTCTCGCTTTAAGGAGCCGGAGCTCATGTTTTCAAGCCTTGTGAAGCTGGCGGTTGCGGCCGCCCTTGGTGCAACCATCATTACCGTTGATGCAGGCGTTGCCTCCGCCCAGGAGCAGCGCTGCGACCGCGAAGCCAAGCGCTACGCCGACGCCCGCATGAACCGCGGTGAAGCTGCTCTCGGCTCTGCCATCGGCGGGGCGGCCGTGGGCGCGATCATTGGCGGCGTGCTCGGCGGCGGCAGCGGCGCCGGCCGTGGCGCCATCATCGGCGGTTCCACTGGTGCCGTTGGCGGTGCGCTGGGCTCTGGCCCGGAATGGCAGCGCGCCTACGACCAGGCCTACGACAACTGCATGGACCGCTACGAACCGGTTCGCGCCCGTGCGCCCGAGCCTGTATATCGCGCCGGCCCGATCGAGCCGTGGACCGACGAGTGGTTTGACTATTGCACCCGCAAGTACCGCTCGTTCAACCCGCGCACCGGGACGTTCACCGGTTATGACGGCGTGAAGTATTTTTGCCAGGCCGACTGACCGGCAAGCGACAACCCGCGACGATTATACAAGGCCCCGCCAGCACGAAACGTGTTGACGGGGCTTTGTCTTTGCACTTAAGGTTCGCGCCCATGAACAGGAACATTCTTGTAGTACGAACGCGCGCCGCCGGGTCAGTCCAACGCTGACCTGAATACGGTGGTGCGCGAACATGGCTCCCTCGGGGGCCTTTTTTATTGGTCAAACCACGCTTAAAGAGAAGTGCTGCCGATGAACATTCAAGCCGGGACAGACAAGATGAATGCCGAAGCCGACGAAGCGGAGATGATGACCGGTGCGGAAATCGTGCTGCGCGCGCTGCAGGACCAGGGCGTCGAGCACATTTTCGGCTATCCTGGCGGCGCGGTGCTGCCGATCTATGACGAGATCTTCCAGCAGGAGAAGATCGAGCACATCCTGGTGCGGCACGAGCAGGGCGCGACCCATGCCGCCGAAGGCTATGCCCGCTCGACCGGCAAGTGCGGCGTGGTGCTGGTGACGTCCGGTCCGGGCGCCACCAACGCCGTTACCGGCCTGACCGATGCGTTGATGGATTCGATCCCGATGGTGTGCATCACCGGGCAGGTGCCGACCCACCTGATCGGCAATGATGCCTTCCAGGAGTGCGATACCGTCGGCATTACCCGGCCGTGCACCAAGCACAATTACCTGGTCAAGAACGTCAACGACCTCGCCCGCATCCTGCACGAGGCGTTCTACGTCGCCACCACCGGCCGGCCCGGCCCGGTCGTCGTCGACATTCCGAAGGACGTGCAGTTCGCCACCGGGCGTTATGTCCGGCCGGACAATATCGAGCACAAGACCTACAAGCCCCGCACCGAGGGCGATGCCACGGCGGTCGAGGCGGCGGTGGAGCTGATGATGAATGCCAAACGTCCGGTGTTCTATACCGGCGGCGGGGTGGTCAATTCCGGCCCCGAGGCCTCCAACCTGCTGCGCCAGCTGGTGCGCATGACCGGCTATCCGATCACCTCCACGCTGATGGGGCTGGGCTGCTATCCGGCATCGGACAGGCAGTGGCTGGGCATGCTGGGCATGCACGGTACCTATGAAGCCAACATGGCCATGCACGATTGCGACGTGATGATCTGCCTTGGCGCGCGTTTTGATGACCGCATCACGGGGCGCACCGACGCGTTCTCGCCGGGCTCGAAGAAGATCCATGTCGACATCGACCCGTCGTCGATCAACAAGACGATCAAGGTCAACATCCCGATCGTCGGCGACGTCGGCACGGTTATGGCGCAGATGATCCGGGCCTGGAAGGCGCGCAAGGCGCAGGCTGACGAGGCGGCGCTTAAGGCATGGTGGGCGCAGATCGAGCAATGGCGCGCCGTTGACTGCCTGAAGTACCGCGCCAACAAGGACGTAATCATGCCGCAGTACGCCGTGCAGCGGCTGTACGAGCTGACCAAAGACCGCAACACCTACATCACCACCGAAGTGGGCCAGCACCAGATGTGGGCGGCGCAGTTCTATCACTTCGAGGAGCCGAACCGCTGGATGACCTCGGGCGGGCTGGGCACCATGGGCTATGGCTTGCCTGCCGCCCTTGGCGTGCAGGTGGCGCATCCGGACGCGCTGGTGATCGACATTGCCGGTGATGCCTCGGTGCAGATGGTGACTCAGGAAATGTCCACGGCGATCCAGTACAACCTGCCGTTCAAGGTGTTCATCCTGAACAACCACTACATGGGCATGGTGCGCCAGTGGCAGCAGCTGCTGCACGGCAACCGGCTGTCGCATTCCTACACGGATGCAATGCCGGATTTCGTGAAGCTGGCGGAGGCCTATGGCGCGACCGGCATCCGCTGTTCCAAGCCTGCCGAACTCGACGACGCGATCCAGAAGATGATCGACACGCCCGGTCCGGTGATTTTCGACTGCGTGGTGGCGAACCTCGCCAACTGCTTCCCGATGATCCCGTCCGGCAAGGCGCACAACGAGATGCTGCTGGGCGCCGACATCACCGATGAGGAAGTGGGCTCGGCCATCGGCAAGGAAGGCAAGATGCTGGTGTGATGCACCGGCAGTCTTGCAGTCCGCTGGACGCGAGCTGACATGGCCCATCGCCTGCCCAATGCCGGAGACTATGGATTGCTGCTGACGCTGGCGGCGATCTGGGGGTCGTCGTTTGCCTTAATCAAGGTGGGGGTGGCGGAGGTGCCGCCCGTCACCTTGACGGCGGTAAGACTGGCGCTGGCGGCGATGTTCATGGCCGGCGTGATGATGATGCGGGGCAGCAGCTTGCCAACGGCAAGGTCGGCATGGGTGATGATGGCGGTCAGCGCGTTGATCGGCAACGCGCTGCCGTTTGCACTGATCGCCTGGGGTCAGCAGGGTATACCGTCTGCCACGTCCGCCATCCTGATGGGGATCATGCCGCTGATCACCATGATGGTGGCGCATGCCTTCACCGAGGACGAGAAGGTCAATGCGCGCAAGGCGGCCGGCATGGCGACCGGCTTCATCGGCCTTGTCGTGCTGGTGGGACCGGCGGCGCTGCAGGGCCTGACATCAAGCCTGATCAGCCAGCTGGCGCTGCTGGGGGCGGCAACCTGCTATGGCTTCAACGCGGTACTGATCCGGCGGATGATGGCAGCTGACCGGGTGGCGGCAGTGACGGTGGTCATGACCACCGCCGCCATCATGGTGATCCCGTTCGCGTTCGTGATGGAAGAGCCGCTGGCGGTGGACGCGCATTGGCAGTCGTGGGCGGTGGTGATCGCGCTTGGTCTGGTGCATACGGCCATCGCCACCATAATCATGTTCGCCATCGTCGGCAGGGCGGGGGCGAGCTTCTTCAGCCAGATCAACCTGCTGGTGCCGATTGCCGGGGTAGCGTGGTCCGCCGTGCTGCTGGCAGAGCGGCCGGGCTTCAACGCGCTTGCCGCACTGGCGCTTATCGTATTAGGCATACTCATCGCACGTGGCGGGCTGGCGCTTGGCGCCCGCTCCACCGCTGCCGAACAGGAAGGTGTTGGAACATGAACGCATCGCAACCGGCCTCGGCCTATTTCCTCGAGGAAAAGAAGGATCCGATCGAGTCACATACGCTGTCCATCGTGGTGGACAATGAGCCGGGCGTGCTGGCGCGGGTGATCGGGCTGTTCTCGGGGCGCGGCTACAACATCGAGAGCCTGACCGTGTCGGAGACCGAGCACGAGGCACATGTCTCGCGCATCACCATCGTGACGTCGGGCACGGCGGAAGTGCTGGTGCAGATCAAGGCGCAGCTTGAACGCATGGTGCCGGTTCACTCGGTTGCCGACCTGACGGTGATCGGCGACGCCATCGAGCGCGAACTGGCGCTGATCAAGGTGGCGGGCCAGGGCGAGCACCGGGTGGAAGCACTGCGGCTGGCCGAAGCTTTCCGCGCCCGCGTGGTGGACGTCACCAACAATTCGTTCGTGTTCGAGCTCACCGGCAAGACCCGCAAGGTGGAGCAGTTCATCACGCTGATGAAGCCGCTGGGCCTGCAGGAAGTGGTGCGCACCGGCGTGACCGCCATCAGCCGCGGCCCGGAGGCCATGAAGATTTGACCACCAGGCTTTCGGTCAACGTCAACGCCATTGCGCAGCTGAGAAACCGGCGCGACCTGCCGTGGCCGTCGGTCGTCGGCCTGTCGCGCATTGCGCTGGAGGCCGGGGCGTGGGGCATCACCGTGCACCCGCGGCCCGACGAACGCCACATCCGCCGTTCTGACGTGGTGCCGCTGGCGCAACTCGTGGCGGAATTCCCGCATGCCGAGTTCAACATCGAGGGCTATCCGGACGAGCGGCTGGAGGAAATTGTCGCTGAAGCGCACCCGCATCAGGTGACGCTGGTGCCGGATGATCCCTCGCAGGCGACGTCCGACCACGGCTGGGACTTCGCCGCCAAGCACAACTTCCTCAAGCCCATCGTGGCGCGCCTGAAGGGCATGGGCGCGCGGGTCTCGCTGTTTGCCAATGCCGATGCCTCCACCATCACCATTGCCCGGGATACCGGCGCCGACCGGGTGGAGCTTTATACCGGCCCCTATGGGGGCACCCATGACGACCCGTCGGCGTGCGAACGGGAACTGGACAAGTTGCAGGCGGTCGCGGAAGCGGCGCGCGATGCCGGGTTGAAGATCAATGCCGGCCATGATCTCACGGTGGCCAACCTGCCGCCGCTGATCGCGCGGGTGCCGTTCATCGACGAGGTGTCCATCGGCCACGGGCTGACGGCGGATGCGCTCATTCACGGCATGGCGGAAACGGTGCGCCGGTTCAGGGCTGCCTGCGGCGAAGACGTCTAATCTCTTTCATTCAGGCGACAGTGGCTGGTAGCATTGCTCCCCGGCGGGCGGCCGGTGTGTTGATGCGGTGCGGATGAAATGACCATTGAACAGATGATCGTGTTCTCGATCATCGCCGCGGCCATGGCGATGTTCCTGTGGGGGCGGATCCGCTATGACGTCGTCGCCATCATGGCGCTGCTGGCCGGGGTCTATGCCGGCGTGGTGCCGGCCATGTCGGCGTTTGCGGGCTTTGCACACCCGGCGGTGGTCACGGTTGCGGCGGTGCTGATCATTTCCCGCGCCCTGCAGAATTCCGGCCTGGTCGACCAGCTGGCCCGGATGCTCTCGCCGACACGGCGCACCACCACGCTGCAGGTGGCCGCGACCAGCGCGCTGGGTGCGTTGCTATCGAGCTTCATGAACAATGTGGGCGCGCTGGCGTTGATGCTGCCAGTCACCTTGCGCAATGCGGTCAAGGCGCGGCGCTCGCCGTCGCTGGTGCTGATGCCGCTGTCCTTCGCCACGCTGCTGGGCGGCATGGTGACGCTGATCGGCACGCCCCCCAACATCGTCATCTCCACCTTCCGGCAAGACCTGATGGGCGAACCGTTTGCGATGTTTGACTTCGCACCAGCCGGGCTGGCAGCGTGCATCGGCGGCATCCTTTACCTGTCGTTCATCGGCTGGCGGCTGCTACCCGAACGGATTGCGCCGCGCAAGGCGGCGGCGCTGACGGGCGTCGAGCGCTACTCGTTCGAGACCGGCTTGCCGGAGGGCTCGCCGCTGGTGGGCACCCGGGTGGCCGAACTGGAAGCGGCCTGCGAGAACGAGATCACAGTGCTGGCCATCATCCGCAATGGCATGCGGCGCCTGGCGCCCTCCGGCAGCGAGCGGTTCCGGCCGGGCGACATGTTGATCGTCGAGGGCGATCCGGTGGTCATCAACCCGCTGGCCGATGGGCGGAGGCTCATGAAGCTCGGCACACCGGAGGCAGGTAACGACCGGTTGCGTTCGGACGATGTGCAGATCGTCGAGGCGGTGGTGATGCCGGACTCGGCGCTGGAAGGCCGCAACATGCGCGGGGTGCGGATGCATGCGCGCTATGGCGTCAACCTGCTGGCGGTGTCGCGGGAGGGCAAGTCGCCCGTTGCCAGGCTCAAGAACATCCGCTTCCGCACCGGCGACGTGCTGCTGATGCAGGGCGAGGCGGAGCAGATGGAGGTGGCGCTAAAATCGCTTGGCTGCATGGTGCTGGCCAATCGCGGCCTGCAGCCGCTGCACGGCGGCACGCGGGCTTGGCTGCCGGCGCTGATCTTTGCCGCAGCCATTGCTGTCGCCGCGTTCGGTCTCGTGCCGGTTCCCATTGCCTTCGTCTCGGCCTGCCTGGCGCTTGTGCTGACTTCGTGCATTTCGGTCAACGAGATCTATACGGGCATCGAGTGGCCGGTACTCATTCTGCTTGGCGCCATGATTCCTGTTGGGCAGGCGCTGGAGGCGACCGGAGGAACCGGCCTCATCGCGGGGGCAATCATCGATGCGGCCGGCGGCTTGCCGGTCTGGGCGGTGCTGGGCCTGCTGATGCTCACCTCAATGTGGATTTCCGACATCATTCCAAACGCCACCACGGCCATCCTGATGGCACCCATTGCAGCACGGGTGGCGGCCGGGCTGGAGGCCAACCCGGATGCCTTCCTGATGGCGGTGGCGGTGGGAGCGGCGGCCCCGTTCCTCACGCCCATCGGCCATCAATCGAACACGCTGGTCATGGGGCCGGGCGGTTATCGCTTCACCGATTATGCGCGGATGGGGCTGATCATGGAACTGCTGGTCGTCGTGCTGGCCACCCCGGCGATCTGGTTCTGGTGGCTGATGTAGTTTTAGGCCTGCCTGACCTTGCGTTTCCATCATGGCTGCGCTAGAAGCGCCGTACTGTACGGTACGGTACGGCGTGAGGGAGTGGTCAGTCAGTGGCGGTTGCAGCGGCAGCAGAGCAGCGCGAGCGAGATCGCGGGCAGGGTGAGGAGTTCTCGCCGCGCCAGCGCGAGGTGCTCGATGCGGTGTTGGCGCTGATGATGGAGGAGGGCGACAGCTTCTCCATGGCTGCCGTGGCGTCGAAGGCAAGCTGCTCCAAGGAAACCCTCTACAACTGGTTTGGCGACCGCGACGGGCTGCTGGCGGCCACGGTGCGCTGGCAGGCGTCGAAGGTGCGGCTGCCGTCGCCGGAGCGGACCGACCTCGACCGGTCAAGCCTCGAGGCGCGGCTGGCCGACTTTGCCGAAAGCTGGCTGACGGTGCTGACGGGCGAAGTGTCCATTGCGCTGAATTCCCTCGCCGTTGCCCATGCCAAGTCGGCCAAGAGTCCACTGGGCAAGACCGTGCTGGAAAATGGCCGCTTTGCCATTGGCCGGCGGGTAAAGCCGGTGCTGGAGATGGCGCGCGAGGCCGGGCTCATCAGTTTCGACGATACGGAAGAGGCATTCCGCACTTTCTTCGGCCTGGTGGTGCGCGATGTGCAGATCCGCGCGCTGCTGGGCGACCGGCCGTTGCCGGGCCCGCAACAGATCCGCCGTGAGGCCGAGGCCGCGGCACGACTGTTTCTCACGCTTCATGGCGTGGGCGAGTAGACCGACGAGACGAAACGCAACAGGGAAAGGAACCAACCGATGCGCGTTTACTACGATCGTGATGCAGATGTGAACCTGATCAAGGGCAAGAAGGTGCTCATTGTGGGCTATGGCTCGCAAGGCCGCGCCCATGCGCTGAACCTGAAGGATTCGGGCGTCAAGGATATCGCCACCGGCCTGCGCGCCGGCTCCGCGACCGCCAAGAAGGCCGAGGCCGATGGCGTCAAGGTGATGACCGTGGCAGAAGGCGCCAAGTGGGCCGACCTGATCATGATGGCCGCTCCTGACGAGCTCCAGGCCGACATCTGGAAGGCTGACATCGAAACCAACATCCGTGATGGTGCGGCCATTGCCTTTGCCCACGGCCTCAACGTGCACTTCAAGCTGATCGAGCCGAAGTCCACCATCGACGTCGTCATGATCGCGCCGAAGGGCCCGGGCCACACGGTGCGCGGCGAGTTCCTGAAGGGCGGCGGCGTGCCGTGCCTGATCGCCATCGACCACGATGCTTCCGGCAACGCCCATGACCTGGCGCTGTCCTATGCCTGCGGCGTCGGCGGCGGCCGTTCAGGCGTCATCGAGACGACCTTCAAGGAAGAGTGCGAGACCGACCTGTTCGGCGAACAGGTGGTGCTGTGCGGCGGCCTCGTCGAACTGATCCGCGCCGGCTTCGAGGTGCTGGTGGAAGCCGGTTACGCGCCGGAAATGGCCTATTTCGAGTGCCTGCACGAAGTGAAGCTGATCGTCGACCTGATCTATGAAGGCGGCATCGCCAACATGAACTACTCGATCTCGAACACCGCCGAGTGGGGCGAGTACGTCTCCGGTCCGCGCATCATCACCGCCGACACCAAAGCCGAGATGAAGCGGGTGCTGCACGACATCCAGTCGGGCCGCTTCACCTCCGAGTGGATGCAGGAATGCAAGGCCGGTCAGGCCCGCTTCAAGGCCACCCGCCGCATGCACGACGCGCACCAGATCGAGGAAGTGGGCGAGCAGGCTGCGCGGCATGATGCCGTGGATCGCCAGCAACAAGCTGGTGGACAAGTCGAAGAACTGAGTTCGGCGATCCACCTTTCCGGTTGCCCGGATGCGGGGTGCATCCGGGTGATCGCCAGCAACAAGCTGGTGGACAAGTCGAAGAACTGAGTTGTTCTGAAGTCAGTTGACGCGAAAGGCCGGGGCAGATGCTCAGGCCTTTTCAGTTGCGTGGACCGAACGCGTAGGTTGCGCCAAACAGGATGGCGTGGGTGTCCAGCGTCTTGTCAAAATTGCTGGTGAAGCCGTCCTGCTCGCGCACCGCTACAGCCGTGGTGCCAAGGTTGGTATAGCGATACTCGGCATGCAGCCTGAGCCGTTCCAGTATGGCGTATTCAAGCCCGGCTCCGGCGGTCAAGCCGGTTGCGGCGCCCGAGCCGCGGCCGAACAGGGTGTCGGGGGGTATGCTGTCCCAGCCGGTGCTGATGCGGGCGGCGGCGATGCCTCCTGTAATGAACGGCAGCATGTCGCCGATGGGCTTGCCCAGCCGCAGGCGGGCGGTCAAGATATGGCTTATATTGTAGAGATCATCAGTGCCAGCCAATACGCCATTTGCCGCGGTTTCGACGCGGGCGAAGCCCTTGCCGGCGAACATGAGATCGGTTTCGATGCCGAACAGAACGCCCTGCGGCAAGTCGAAATTGTACCCAGCGCGGGTGCCCGCGAAGCCCTGAGTGAACTCCAGCTGGCTGGCATAGATCAGGGAGCCGTCGGCAAAGTAGTCGTTGTATATGGCTGCATCGGCGAAGGAGTATGCGCCGCTGATGCCCGCGTAAAAGCCTGTCCAGTCATGCTCCTGCGCAGCCGCTGGCGCGGCGGCGGCAGCCATTGTCACGGCAACGGCGAGCCGCTTGACGGCTGTGTGCATGTCGTCCCCCGGTACGCCCAAGTCACTTGAATGCAGCGCAACAAGGTGATCGGATAAGTTTAATTTCCATTGAATCCGGTTGAACGATAGCGATGAGACTGCAATTCAGGCGTGCAATGCCTGGTGATGCCGGGGCCTTGAGCGACCTGGCGTTCAGGTCTAAGGCGTCGAACGGCTACGACGCGGCCTTCATGGAAGCCTGCCGGGCAGAGTTGAGATATTCGGCAACGACCATGGCGGCGGGTGAAACCTGGCTGGCCGTGACCGGCGGCGACCTTGCCGGTTTTATCGACGTCAGGCTGCAGGATGGTGTGGCGGAGGTATTCGCCATGTTCGTGGAGCCGGGGCTGAAGCGGCGCGGCGCGGGCGAGGCGCTGTGGCGGCAGGTCGAGCAGATCGCCCGGCGCGTTGGCGTGGACACGGTCATGCTGGACGCCGATCCAGCGGCTGTCCCGTTCTACGAGGCAATGGGCTGCACCGTGGTTGGCGAGGCGCCTTCCGGCTCCATCCCGGGCAGGATGTTGCCGCGGATGCGGAAAACCTTGCAATGACAATTGCGTGGTGCGAGTCCCGGGGGCAGTGTGCAGGCCATGAACGGACCCGTTGACATTTCCGGTTACGACCTGCCGCTCACGGATGCGCCGTGGACGTGGGCAGACGAGAACGCGGCTGCGATCAAGCGGTTCTGGAGCAAGGCACAGGCGGAGAAGCCGTCCATGTTCAATGGGCGAGTGCTGGTCATGGGGGGCCATGAACTGCGCGACGGCGTTCTGGCCGGCCATGCGCTGAACACCGATTTTGCCTCGTTCCTGTACTGGAAAGACAAGGGGTTGCCGGCCGAGGCCGGGGTGAGCAACGTGTTCGGCTGCGCGGTGGTGCGATCGGGCGACGGACACCTGCTGTTCGGGCGCATGGCGCTGCACACTGCGGGCTCTGGCCGGGTCTACCCGATGGCGGGTACGCCTGACATTGAAGACATTGTGGACGGAAAGCTGGACATTGAGGGCTCCATCGTTCGCGAACTCAAGGAGGAAGCGGGCCTGAATGCGGCTGACGCGACCCGCGCGCCAGGCTACCTGCTGGTCGGGGAGGGCGGCATGATCTCTCTCAACGCGGTGTTCACTTTCGATGTGCCCTCGCGCGAGCTCAAGACGCGGATGATGAGCCACATCGAAATGCTGGACCAATCGGAACTGGACGAGATCGTGGTTTTCCGCCGCGCCGCCTTCCATGTGCATCATCGCATGCCGGGTTTTGCCCGTACGCTCGTCCAGCACCTGCTCGATTGACGGCTCCGGCCAGCCGGGGAACCGGCCGGACCCTCTTCGCCACGGTGCCGGTCATGCTGCGCGGGCGTGGTGCGGACAGCACGCACCTGCGATCGCCCCGATATGCCGGACGTCCGTGCCGCAGCAACCCCCAAGCACAGTGAATTTGGGAAAGCGCCCGCGGAGGCCGCCATAGAGCTGGCCCAGTTCGACCGGATTGCCTGCGTCCAGTTCGGTGCAGGCTTCAAGCTCCTCGTGGGACATGCGTGATGCATTGGCCCTTAACCCTTTCAACCGCTGCATCCATTCGGCGCCCGGTTCGAGCACATGGCTGAAATGGTCCGGGTGGGCGCAGTTGATCATGTAGTAGGCCGGGGTGCGGCCGCTGCGGTCCTCCACGAAGGCAATGGCGTCCTTCAGGCTCTGACCGGTTGGCAGGCGGCCGTCCGTCTCGAGCGTGAATGAAATCGCCACCGGAATGTTGGCCAACCGGGCAGCCAGCGCAATGCCGGCTGCTTCCTCGGCATTGGTCATCGTCATCGCGGTGACCTGGTCGGCGCCGGTGCTCGCATAGGTGAGGATCTGGTCTGCGTGATAGCTGCGCGCCTCTGCCACGCTCATCGCCGAACCGGCAACGTAACCATCGCCGCGCGGACCGACGCAGCCTGATATGACGACCGGCATGGCCGGTGTTTCCAGCTCGTTGCGCAGGTCCTCAAGCAGGCGGATCGACTCGCGGTTGAAACTCGCCAGGGCGGTTTCGTCGTGACCCAACTGAGCACCCCAGTCGCGGTTGGCCCGCCAGCCCACGCTTTCGAGAATGAAGCCCGTTCCTGCGTCAGCGGCGATGTGCGCGTGCTGCCGGTAATAGTCACGGATGCGCTGGCGGCCCCTGGCCTCGGCGATCAGCGGATAGGCGGCAAAGGCCGGCAGGTCGATGCCGTCGTTGAAGACGAAAGTGGTTTCCATGCCGCTGTCGATGAGGAAGAGCCGGTCCTTGCCGTTCGGCAGATTGTTGCGATATTTGCTCATGGTATGCTCCGTTCCAAGATGGTTTCTGGGTGCCGGACAAGCTGTGCCGGCAACTGCCCCGGACCATGATCGAGGAGCGGCTTGTGAACCAGCCTACCCGTGGTCAACCTGGTTGAGATTTATGAAACTGAACAACATCAGTTATTTGAGCGGCCTTTCAGATGCATTGAATCAAGCGGGAGAGGCCTGCTGCCCGGCGCAGGTGTACCGGCGGTCAAGTGAAAACGGGGCCTGACAGTCATGGCCATGCAACGAAGTGGAAAACGCAACGACATACTGGACGCGGCGGGCAGGAGCATCATCGAGAAAGGATTTGCCGCCACTTCCATCGAGGAGATCATCGTTGAAGTCGGCATTACCAAGAGCGGCTTTTTCTATCATTTCGCCGACAAGAACGAACTCGCCAAGGCACTGTTCCAACGCTACATCGAGGCCGAGGACCAGTTGTTCGATGAGCTTGAACGGCGCGCCTTCGAGCTGAATGAAGACCCGCTGCACGGCTTCCTGATCAACCTGAAGCTGCTTGCCGAACTGCTGGACGACTTGCCTAAAGGTCATCCGGGTTGTCTCATTGCGTCCTATTGTTACCAGTCGCAGATATTCAATGCCGAGATCCGGCGGATGAATGAAGCAGCGATCCTGTCGTGGCAGCAGCGCTTCCGGGCTCACCTTGAACGCATCGCTGCGGTCTATCCACCTCGGCTGAATGTGGACCTGGATGACATGGCTCACATGCTGACCACTGTCGTGGAAGGCGCCATCATCGTTGCGAGGGCGCTGCGGGAACCGAAAGTGCTGCTGCGGCAGATCCTGATGTACCGGGAATTCGTGAGAACGGTTTTCCAGCCTTGAGAAGCCGGCGTCAGATCACCGTGAACAAAGCAAGTTTGCGCGTTGAACCGTCCTCCGATTTATGTCAGTGTTGCTGACCTAAATCGGAGGCTTCGATGTCGCACGAGTTCTACACGCTGGATGTTTTCACCACCGAGGTCTTTGCCGGAAACCCGCTGGCCGTGGTGATGAACGCCGAAGACCTGGACGGCGCGGCAATGCAGCGTATCGCGCGCGAGTTCAACCTGTCGGAGACGGTGTTCGTGCTGCCGCCGGAAGCCGATGCCAATACCGCGAAGCTGCGCATCTTCACCCCGGACCGTGAATTGAGCTTTGCCGGTCATCCGACCATCGGGTCGGCGATCCTGCTGGCTGAACTGTTCGGCATCAAGGATGAAGTGCGGCTGGAGGAAGGCGTCGGGCTGGTGCGGGTAGGGCTGGAACAGCGCGATGCGGGACTGTTTGCCCGGCTGTCCGCCGCGGTCATGCCGGAGCCGTGGACCAATGTGCCATCTGACAAGAAAATCGCCGAGGCGCTGGCGCTGAAGGTGAGCCAGATCGGTTATGGCGCACACCGGCCGACCGTGTTCAACCCCGGCAATCATCCGATGCTGTACATTCCGCTGAAGGACCGGGCGGCGCTTGCCGAGGCGAAGATTTCTCATTTCCACTGGCCTGCACTCGGCGCTGCAGGCGCGTTCCTGGCCTATCTCTACTGCGAAGGGGAGGCCGGATCGGGCATCGACTTTCATGCCCGCGCCTATTCACCCGGCACCGGCATTGGCGAAGACCCGGCGACTGGCTCTGCGGCGGCGGGGTTTCCGGGCCCGATGTTCAATTTCGAGGGGCCCTGGGACGGCACGCGTACCTGGGTCATCATGCAGGGCGAGGACATGGGCCGCGCCAGCCGCATCGAGCTTGAGGCGGACGCCACGAAGAAGGAGCTGCGGGCGATCCGCGTCGGCGGTCACGCAGTGCGGCTGAGCCACGGCAAGCTGCTGGTGTAGGCAAGCAGTCCAAGTGTCTTGCGTGTGGACGCGCCTTGCCGTAAAAGTCCGTTAACTCTTCCGGGGGCAGACTGGCTTTCGGAAATATCTGACGAATACGGACACATGACCAACGCAACATACAGTGCGGGTTCTGTCGCAGTCGGCAACAAGCTTGCCGGCCTACTTCTCCTTATTTGCCCCTGACCATCGGCTGCCTCGCCCATTGATGGCTGCAGGCGGATGCTCAGGGGACGAACGCTTCACCAGACAAGAACAAACTTTCAGGCGACACAGGCGTACTTTCCGCCGGGCGCCAGACCTACAAGGGACCATGAGAGCCAATGAGCAAGGCACAGGAACAGATCATCATATTCGATACCACGTTGCGTGACGGCGAACAGTCGCCGGGCGCGACCATGACCTTCGAAGAGAAGCTGCAGGTGGCGGAACTGCTCGACGAGATGGGCGTGGACGTCATTGAGGCCGGCTTCCCGATTGCCTCCGACGGTGACTTCGAAGCGGTGTCGGAAGTTGCCCGCCGCACGAAAAATGCAAGTATTGCCGGGCTGGCGCGCGCCATTCCCGCCGACATCCGGCGTTGCGCGGAAGCGGTCAAGCATGCGCAGCGCCCGCGCATCCACACCTTCGTCTCGACCTCGCCGATCCATCTGGAATTCCAGATGCGCAAGAGCCAGGAAGAGGTGCTGGAAATCATTCATGACACGGTGACCCTGGCGCGATCCTTGTGCGACAATGTCGAGTGGTCGGCCATGGACGCGACGCGCACGCCGCTGGACTACCTCTCCCGGTGCGTCGATGCGGCGATCAAGGCGGGCGCCACCACCATCAACCTGCCGGACACGGTGGGCTATACGGTGCCGGACGAAATGCGCCACCTGTTCAAGACGGTGCGTGAGAACGTCGCCAACTCGGACAAGGCAATCTTCTCGGCGCACTGCCACAACGATCTGGGCATGGCGGTGGCCAATTCGCTGGCGGCGATCGACGGCGGCGTGCGGCAGATCGAGTGTACCATCAACGGGCTGGGCGAACGGGCCGGCAATGCCGCGCTGGAAGAAGTCGTCATGGCCATCAAGACCCGCAACGACGTGCTGCCCTATGCCTGCAACGTGAAGCCGGAGTACCTGACGCGGGCGTCGAAGCTCGTTTCGGCGGTTTCGTCGTTCCCGGTGCAGTACAACAAGGCGATCGTGGGCCGCAACGCCTTCGCCCATGAAAGCGGCATCCACCAGGACGGCATGCTGAAGAACCAGCAGACCTACGAGATCATGACGCCTGAGTCCGTTGGCGTGACCAAGACCTCGCTGGTGATGGGCAAGCATTCGGGCCGGCATGCCTTCAAGACCAAGCTGGAAGAGCTGGGCTACTCGCTGTCCGACAATGCGCTGCAGGACGCCTTCGTCCGCTTCAAGGCGCTGGCCGACCGCAAGAAGCACATCTACGACGAGGACATCGAGGCGCTGGTGGACGAGGGCATCTCGTCGGCGGAAGACCGCATGAAGGTGGTGGCGCTCACAGTCATCGCCGGCACGATGGGGCCGCAGACGGCGACGCTGACATTGGACATCGACGGCAGGCAATCGACGGTGCAGTCGGTGGGCAATGGTCCGGTGGACGCCACTTTCAACGCCATCCACGCGCTGCATCCACATGACGCCAAGCTGGCGCTCTATGACGTTCATGCAGTGACCGAGGGCACCGATGCGCAGGCCGAGGTGTCGGTGCGGCTGGAGGACATCCACACGGGCCGCCAGGTTACCGGCCGCTCGGCCGATCCTGACACGCTGGTTGCATCCGCCAAGGCCTACATCGCCGCCTTGTCGAAGCTGGAGGTGAAGATGAGCCGCGGCGATGCGACGGCTCCGGCCAAGGCGTTGTCTGGCGCAGAGCGGCGCGGTCCGTAAATTAACTATTAACCGCGGCAGTGCTGGCAATTCCGGTCATTTGCCAGTAGACATGTCATCACTCCTTTGATATGGCACACGGACTTGATGCAGGGGCGCGCTGACAACGGCGCGCCCCTCGCATGACCGCCCCGGGCGTCTCACATGCCCGCCGGGGGCAGCGATGGGTGTATAGCTCAGTTGGTAGAGCAGCTGACTCTTAATCAGCCGGTCCTAGGTTCGATCCCTAGTGCACCCACCATTCTTTTCAATAGGTTAGCAGGAAGGCAGAAAGCCCCATTCGGGTCTAGTAAGCGCATAGTAAGCGCGCTGAATGGCTTTTGCCGCTGAGTTGCTTCATACGACTGTCATACTGGATTGCTGAATTTCGATTGGGTTTTTTCCCCCCGCAAGAACCCACATGCCGTCGGTGGTGTTTCCCTGCATGCACAACCGGCGGCATATTTTTCACCCACGAATGCCGTGCCATGCTTGTTTCACTCCCTTGCTAGGGAAGGGACGGCAAAAGCACCGGTATCTGTATCCCCGTACAGGCGTAGCCGGTTGCTTTTGTCTGATTGCATGGGCTGTGCGATAAACGCACACTTTGTTTTTTGGCTGAACCCGGCGCTGGAAACCAAAGGCTTAGCTAGCGACGAAAAAGCAGTCGTGGCCTAAGACCCCATTACGCGTGCGCGTGGACCACTGTCGAAATTCTCCCGCCTGCCATTCTAGCTGTTCCCTTTTGTCGGCTTGCTTCAACCCAAAGAGCCAAGCCACGATGAGTACTAATCGACGGCGAACTCTCATCTCATAGGAATGATGACGAACGCCCCGCCCCCAGTTCTTGGTTGGCGAACTTCCCCATATCCATATGACGTAACACGCCCATCAGTTAGGACCACGTGAAAGTCTGCTTTGGCCAAGTCTGTGCTTTTCCACCAAGGCCCAACAAGTCGATGCTTGTAGGTCATTAGCTGAACATTGCCATCTTGGGAGTAACCGTCCGGATTTCCCCATATCTTAATCACTTGCTGCAATGTCATACCCGGCATCACTTCGCTTTGTGCCTTTGCAGCAGGGCTTGTGAGAACGTTGAGGAAAAGCATCATCAGTGCTGCCAGCAACGCGTTTCTCATGCGGTTTTCCTTCCACTGAACACCCAAGTACGAGCAGAAAATTAGAACCGACGCAATTTGACGTGTCAAATGGGTTACCTACGTGCGCACGCGTGCCTACGCGGCTCCCTATCGCCAGCCTAACTGTCAACCTTAGCTGCCATTCGCCACTTCGCCCACCGCCGCCGCTGTGCCTCAGCAATGCGCTGCTTGCCTTCTGGTGTCCGTGGTCCTGTAGACATGCCGCCATGAAATTTGCAGCGGTTCCTGCCCGGCAAGGCCCTTGCCTGACACGGTAGGCCCTTGCGCGTTAGTGCGCCGCATTTTGGGCGATGTCTGGGTGGACGCATCGTCACGCTTTCTCAGGCTAATTCACGACCCCGCCGTTGGCACTGGCTTAGACGTTTTCACCGGCGTTGGTTCAAGGCACCGAATGCTGCCCCTTGGCAACTATGTAATTTACCACGTTCACAAGGCGGTATGAATCCCCCAACGCAAAACGGGCGCTCCGAAGAACGCCCGCTGACAGGTATCCGGTGCTTGTCTGGTGTCAGGCAGCTACGGCTTTCAGGTGGAGCGCTGAAAGCCTTCTAGATAGGCGATAGTAACAGGCGCTTCGGAATGGTCTGTCTTGGGTTCAGCCAGATTGTGCCTGACTGTGGCTACCGGCCGCACGGCTGAATTTGTCCGGGCCAGTTGCATGGTCGAATTGGTTGCCGATTTGGCGACTGCAGAATGAGTCATCTGCGTTTGTCCTTTCGTTGGAAGTAGCGCTTGCTGACATGCGTTTTGGGATATTCTGTGACCCAAGGGACTCCGAAACCTATTTCGCGCGCTGGTGGAGTCCTGTGGGGGCTTTGTGGGCGCACCACAAGAAGCCCCCGGGCTGTGACCCGGGGGAGAGATGCTCAGGGAGATTGCAGGGGAGTTATAAGGGGAAAGTCCTTCGAGTTCAGTACAGGCCAATCATGTTGACGCCGATGTCGCGGGCGATGTGGGCATCGATGTGCGCGGGAGCCAGCACACCGTTGTCCTTGTTGGAACGGAAGATGCGCTTGGCTGATCCGAAGACGCTTTGTGCGAAGCTGGTGTGGTGCTGTCTGGTCATTATCGTGATCCTTCGGGTGAAAGAGCCGTCCCGCTTGTTGACCACGACTATCTCTCGGCAGTGACGCACCAGATGTGTAATTCATCACATCGCGAACATCCCGCGCATCTTCCTGACCTCAACGGCGTAAGCCTACGAGACAAATGATCTTAGTCTGCATTGATACCACGGCCAGAACCGCATTCCTTTTGCGTCTTGTATCGTCCATGAATTTTGGGATTTGGACACCTCGTTTTGATCCTCGTTCCGCAGAAGTAGCCATATCGTTGGCCGTTGAACTCGCATGAATATTTGAGCCAAGCCCCTCCGCTCGTGCTAGGCGCTGAGACGGCTGAACTGGTCCGCGAGCATGTTCCGTTTCTTTCGACGTACCCCGGTGGGCATTCCAACTTACATGCTGGCGACTGTTGGGACTTGAGCGCAGATAGCAAATCCTCATCAGGTTCCAGCGATGTAAACTTGAGGGACTTTGATTCATAATACCGCTTAAGAGCGGTCCTGCTTTGGTCGCCCCAAAGCCCATCGACAAGTCCTGCGTTACAACCAAGACGATTCAATTCAGTTTGAATCTGACTGACCATCGTTAAATATTCAAATCGATATAAACGATAGCTGCAGCCCTCCGAATCCCGACCCGTAATTAAGTTATTGCTTTGAACGTAGCCCGTAATTCGAGTCACGCTCCTGTCAGACCAATTGAAACGCATATGAACTATTTTTTCATATTCTCTCATATTAACGACAGCCGTTAATCCTTGAGAGTTGTGTGCCGAACCTTGGGTATGCCAGTGGTCGTGGATGTTCAACGTTCCGCTCTTCGGAACTTCACCAGGACAGTTGGCTTTATAGTCCCAGCGCCCCTTTAAGCGTATTTCATCTTCTCCGGGAACTGGAGTGGGCGATACGGGCGGTGGCGATGGCTTTGAAACCTCAGGTGACGGCGATGGCTGTTGCGGTTTCGGCGCCGTTTCACTCTGGTCAGGAGGAATTGCAGCCAAGTCGCGCTCAGGCTCTTTAGCTGGTGGCGTTTGCCCTTCGTGAGGGCGTGGCGGTTCTTGAAGCGTTACTATCCGGTACTTGGTCATCTCGCTGAGAGTGAGATACCGAATGTCATGGCTTTCAACCTTCAGGGCGACTGCTAGCAAAGCAGGGTCGATTCCCATTTCAATCAGATAGCTAAGAATATCACCGGTGACGTCCTGAATGCTGGATATGGCGGTATCGGTATCGATTTCGGTCTGTCCAGTATACGAAGACTTGTGAACACCGATCGATCCGGGTTCTGCGAAGCGCTTTACCCCTCCCATAAATGCCAGCGAACAGGCGGACGCACACTCATTCGCTCTCAGCTGAAGCGTATTCAAGCCTCGGCCACGAATGAGACGGCCTAACTCCATAGCCTTCGCGACATTGCCGCCGCCGGAGTTGAAACTTACAAAGTCGGGTTGGTGGGTTGTGACTATGCGGGAGAACTCTCCCAGACTTTCCTTGAATTCAAATTCACCAGCGACGAGCACGTAGCGCAGTCCGTCGTCGGTCTGTCCTTTTGTGAATGTAAGGGCGGCCTGAACGTTCACGCTTGAGAGGGCCAGGATGCTTGCCGCAACGGCCAGCAGTAATTGAAGCTGTGCGAATTTGGTTCGCCACAAAGACTGCTTATGTCGTATTGGCTTTGGCTGCATAGAGCGCAGCATAGCTAGTTAGATTTGGAACTGCCACAGAGACTCACTGAGGCGCGTTTCGCATTTTCTAGGACCCAAGGGACTCTGAAACCCGCTTTGCCCGCTGGTGGAGTCCTGAGGGGCTTGTGCGGCTATCTACTGCTCCCCTTAAAGAAGCAAAAAGTTTACCTCGGCCTCTGTATCATAAGGCTCAGGGCGTTTCGCTCCGGAGGGTGAGTTGATGGGCGTACAGAACAGACACAATCTTGAGCAGGAAATTGTTGGCTTGCTCAGTGACATTTCGGCAACAGAGGAAGCCATTCGTAGGGGCTTGCTTTGCGTATTGATGGGTGCAGTAGGTTTGGCGCTATACGCAGTGTGGCCGGTAACTTCGATAACTGGATAAGCTTCTGCTCTTGGCTTGGTGAAGGGTCGCAGCCCAAGTTTGGGCGTGGTTCAGATTTTGTGTAGCGCACTGATGCGACGGTTCCATGCTCATGGCTGAGGGGGATGCGGTGGTTGCATACCCCCCACCCGAAAGCGGACATTGCCACCAGCTTCAAAACCAAGCCGCTGCACGGGCAATTCTGCATCGAACTTGTGCGGCAGGTACCCCGCCACCTGAAAGACGGCTTCGCCCGGAAATCCCCCGCGTACACGGGTGGTTTTGAGGCTGGTGGTCTAGCAAGACCGCTGTACGGGCGACAGAGACTCACTGAGGCGCTTTTCACATTTTCTGGCGGGAAAGGGGGCGGTTAGCCTTTTCGCGCGCTGCCGTCCATATCGCAGCAATCATCTGCTACTTGTTATGAGTCCGGAGCCGAACTTGGGACCTTCATGGGACCCAAGTCCGGACTTTGCTGATCTGATCAATTCACTAGTTACCGTCGAGTGACCTTGATGGAGGTAATTGAATTATCACCAATCTGGTTGTTGAAAAGATTAAAGTCTGTAGAACTCAAATTCTCACAACGACCTTTGAAATTGCTGTGTTGGCAAACTGTAATGTTCACTCTAGAATTTCGACCAAATTCTATCGAGGAAATTGAATCGTTCTTGAAGCGCATCATTTTGGAATTTTCATAAAGCCCAACGCCAATAATCCGGCAATTACCACCTAAGTCGGGATGCTGGTAAACTGCCACCGCCTCGTCGCCAGGGTAGCACGGCCCAGGGGCAGCGAGGCCGGCACCTGTGTATTTGGCTTCAATCTTGGCTGCCGAAATAGTATCATTGTTAATGCGCGTGCCACTCAACGTGCTAACTGATGATTTAAACGTCTGGCACTTAGATTTATTAGAAAACGTACCGGCTATTATTTCTAAATCTAAACCATCGGCATAATTACAGACTGTGACCTGTACGTTTTTACCAACTTTAAAAGATGATATTGAATCATTTTTCATGTGCATTTTCGCAGAACCCGCATAGGAACCTATGCCGAGAACACTGCAGACACCGCCGTATTTTCCGTGTTCAAAAAATGCAACTTCATTGTCACTTGGATCGCAGCTCGCAGCGAAGGCGTCTGTACCAAATCCGGCTGCAAAGATGAGACATATCGACAATATCAATCTTAACATTTGAATATCCTTTGTAAAACTGCGGAACGGCGGTTGTAGGTTCTCCTAAAATCTCAGCCTAGATGTTCTGGTTAAAGCGGAAATGGTTCATTGAGTCATATTTCGGCTTGATTGCGCCTAGCCATTGGTAATTTGCGTCAAGAATGGTGCGTGATAAGTGATGCGTTGGCCTCATCATGCTCAGTCAAATTCAAGCAAATGCATGATGGCCAGCTGGCATGTCGGTGTCAACGAAATTAGAAAAAAATCGAATAATACGCTTGCTTTACAGAGTTTTCAGCCAAAATTGGCCCATTTATTCGTCCATCAATTTTTTATAATAAAAGCATTTTGATTGACTCACGCGTCTCATTTAATCTAGAATTTCTGGTGCAATAAAAGGAATAATTTTATGGCACGGATGGCAATGCACAAATTTTATTTTGCTGCAGCACTGGGGCTAAGTTGTTCTGGAATTATGGCCCAGCCAGTTATCGCTGCCCAAATAGGCCAAAGCAGTGGTGGTTCGGCTTTCAGCTGTGACGCTGACTTAAATGAATGCACGTGTACTGGATCAGCGAGGGGTGCTGATTGCCAAGCAATGGCTAAAAATTGCAAAGGCGCCACCAAGCAATCTGACGGCACCTACAAAGATTATGTTTTAGAATGCGCGACCGGAAGTGCCGCATGCCGTGAATGGAAATGCGAGATGTCTCGGAGAAGCAAAACCTTGCGCAGGTTCCGACCAAAAATTTCTGTACAGCCCAATCGACTTGAAACTAAATAACAATGTCAATGCCTGACGACCCCAAGGTAATCATAAAGGGCCAGTTGCCACCTGCAATCTCCGATGAGAATGCTCGTGCGCTTGCGATTTTGCGTTTGGATGCACCGCCGCAGCACACTCACAGATAAGCCAACAAATACCTGCTGCTGAATAACCCTTGCAATGGTCTGTCCACCGCCTAGCTTCCCCTAGCAGTGGTAATATATAGGCGTCCCGTCTCGGTACCGATGGGGCGTTTGTGAACCCCGCTGATGGGTACCGACACGGAACATAATTGTTGGCTTCGGTACTCAGGCGGCACCGTCACGCCGACGATATGTTTCATTTGGGTACCGCGTTTTGTTTTTGCCACCGACAACAGTCAGCTTTTGCCAGTCACGACTTGGCGGGTGCCCATCATAGTGCTGATCGGTGACCCGCCACTCAGTCGCTTGCCGCCCATACCATTTCCCTTGCTTGGTCTTGATGATGAAGCCTGTCCGCTCAAGTTCAATGAGCGCACGGGCCACAGTGCTTTTGGACATTGCCAGCAGTCCCGCACCTTCCTCCAAGCTGAGAGACAGCTTGCCGTTGTTGGCCCCGTTAAAGCGGCTGCGAAGTTCGATAAACACCTTGACCGCTGCTGATGAAAGACCCCTCCACGCTGGATGATGAACCATTGCGTATGGGAGCGTCATGTATTGCCCGTCTCCTTTGCTCCGGCCCTTATTGTCGTGACGCCGCTTGCCCATCTAGTGGCATCCCCGACGTCCGAGACCGTGCAGATCAGCGAAGACCTGTGCGATTGGGAGGGACACGCCGGTACGCTGAGCCAGCTTGATGGCTGCACGGTTGAAACGCTTGCGGTATTCGCGGTCGCCCCAATCACCAAGCGGCGTACTGTTGAAAGGGCGGTCGGAACGGCGTACTTTCGTCATGCCGAAACACTCCTATGTTGGACACTTGGAAGTTGAGGTCTGCCCCGGGTGGTGTTCCAGCACCGCGCCGGGGCTTCGGCTTTCAAAGCCATCATTCGACCTCCGCTTGTTGAATTGCGCCCGTGTACGCGCGGGAATTTGCGAAGCCACGGCTTGGTGAAGGGTTGGGGTCCACACCGGCCCGGTACGGATGCAAAGCGCACGCAGACACAGGGCATAACTTGACCTCCTGTGGCTGGTAGCAGGAGCAATCCAGGCACTTTGTACGGATGGCGCGGAGGATTTCAGCCTTGGTGCTCACGACTCAAGCCTCCGACGTGTTGTTGCGCCGGTGGCTTTCAAGCCATGCTTCAAACGAAGCGGCGTCATAGAGGACGCGACGACCGCAGCGTATGAAGGAGGGACCGCGACCGTATACGCGAAGTTTCGCCAGCCAACTTGTTGAGAGACCGTATCGCTTAGCGGCTTCCATGGTATTGAAGTACGAGTTGCTGTTCATCAATCTCACCTTGGATATGGCAGGCTAACCGCCTGCTGGTGAGTGTGACGACATCATAGTGAAGGCAAAAAAAATAATGATGAGATAGGTGCTGTAAATTTCAGGAATTTATCTCATCCGGAAGTTTTTGTTTTCAAATAGTTTTTTATCCAGACAGCAAGTTTGGTGTGGTCAACTGCAAGTGCGAATTCGGGCGGCAAGTTGGTCTCTATCGCAGCAACAAAATTTATAAAGGGGCTGCCATATGACTCTTTGTGCGCATCATAATGAACGGTTGGATTGCCGCCTGCCTCTCTGAAATTGTCCGACAGCTTGTCAATGAAACGGCGCTTGGCTTGGGAAACGTATGGGCCGCGTTTTGTTTCACTCCGGTTTCCAATCGTGTCCTTTGAGAGCGAAGTTGCATTCCGTATGCTCTGCGCTACGCGCCAAGCCTCTTCTATCGTAAATGCTGAGCCACGGAGGGCTTCGTTAATTACCATCCGGACCTCATCCTTCTCATCACTACGCGGTGGCCCAAGTAGGTTATTCAAGGCGTTGTGAAGCTTTCCTGCACCTTCGCATATGTCCTCCACATAATTGGTCATGACCTTTGCGTCTGGCATAACTTGTTCATGCATGACCCACAAAACTAAGTCATTGCAGGCATTTTCTATCCTGCCCCACTGACTATGGGTTAGCTCAACCCTTCCTTCGCGCTCTACACGTAAGCGGGCGGCATCATCAAACCTGATTTTTGGAACAGGGCCGAAAACAGTGGAACGCGGATATTTAACGATTTTTCTGCTCCTTTGCTTCTTGATGGTTCGATTTAGTTAGCGAAACTGCAATCCGACCAGCAACCGTCTCACTCGCAGCTTTCAACGGGTCGCTGGACAGGTGTGCATAGCGCGCCGTGGTCGCGGGCTGGGAATGCCCAAGCAGTGCGCCGATCAGGGGCAGGGACATGCCGCCTGCTACAGCCACAGAGGCAAAGCTGTGGCGCAAGTCGTGAATGCGCACATCCTCCAGACCGGCGGCGGTGCGAAGCCGTTTCCATGCTTTCTGAAGGTTGACCAGATGCGCACCTTCTTTCTCGCCACAGATGACATGCGGGTTGCCTTCAATGCGCGGCAGGTTCGCCAGCACCTCTAGGGCAGGGGCATTGAGATAGATGGTCTTTGCGCCGGTCTTGCTGTCTGGCAGGTGGATGCAAGCTTCATCGAAATCCACCCACTCCCATTTCAGCGTGAGAATTTCCGAGTGCCGCGCACCAGTCAGCAGCAGCAGCCGGATTGCGCCGACAATCCAAGGGGAAGCGGTACCGTTGTTTTCGGCCTCTGCCAGCGTGTCGCTCAGGCGGACAATCTCTATCTCGCTCAGGAAGCGCTCCCGCTTCTTCTCTTTGAACTTCTCGACATGACGGCAGGGGTTTGACCAGTCAGGCCGGAAACCATGCTTCTCCGTCCAGTTGAAGAACTTGGACAGCAGGGCAAGGCAACGGTTGGCCTGATAGGGCTTGTCCCGCATGGAATGATGCAGGCGGGCAATGTCAGGGCGGGCAACGTCATTGATGCGACGGTGCCGGAGGCTGGGGAGAATGTACATGCCAGCGATGCGCCGGTATTCGCTGGCAGAGCTTGTCTTGAGCTTGGCGTCGGCATGTTCAGCCAGAAAGCGCTCCAGCAGCGCGCCCAGCGTGTTGTCTGCCTTCCTGTTGTCGCGGTCCGCCGCCGGGTCACTTCCGGCGGCAACCTGGCCCAGCAGCTTGCGGGCTTCCGTGCGCGCCTGTTCCGGCGTGACGGTGCCGTGCGCGCCGATGGTGACGCGGCGGACGCGGCCCTTACGTCCACCTATCCGGTATTGGACCAGATAGACCTTCTTTCCGGCGGGAGTGGTCTTGAGGCCGAAGCCTTTCAGCTCGTCATCCCAGAGGTAGGCGTCTTTGGCGGCAGGGGTTGCGGCGTCAACAGTGCGTTTGGTGATGCGGGGCATGGTGCGTGCTTACTGGCTTGTTTCTAGTAAGCACATAGTAAGCGCACTGACGGGAAGCTCCAAGCATAATCAGGAACAGCTATGCTAGATAATGCCTGAAAATCAGGGGTATATGTGCACTCAGAGGCGTCGTCTGGAATGGTCAGATAAGTTGGGCGGTCAAACTCTTAATCAGCCGGTCCAAGGTTCGAATCCTTGTGCACCCACCATCCCCTTCGTTCGTCCCTTCCGGAAAGTCTACGCGAGCCCTTGCCGGGCCGCTGTGGACGCATTTTTCAATATGCTGACAGCCGCCATCAAATGCGCTAGCCTCACGTCCGAGCATGTGCTTGGCCAGATGTTTTTCAGAGGGGTCTTGCACAAAAAAGAAGGGCGAAAAAAATGCCCGATCGGGAGGAAGGCTCGGCTCGGCAAAGCGAGGACAAGGACGCCAGCCGACCGGCGCCTGGCCAAGCAGACATAAAAGGGCTAGCCGGGCCGCCCAGTCGACTTGAGATCGACTATCTGAAGGATGTGCTGAAGCGCGTCGTCAAGGCGGACGTGGTGCCAAGGCTGGTGCTCGCCGACAAGGCGCTGTTGCAGGCAGCATCCTCCGGTGGAAGGAGGCAGGCGGCGGTTGACCAGACCGGCCGCAAGCCGACCACAAACGAGGCCCAGGCATTCCAGGTCCTGGTGCTTCACCGCGACACTTTCGAATGCTTCGAGTTCGTGAACCGGCTGCGGGAGCAAGGCATTTCGTTGCCAGATCTCTATCTGGGCCTGTTTTCGCCGCTGGCCCGCGAACTGGGTCAGAAATGGGAAAACGACGAGCTGAGCTTCATCGAAGTCACCAAGGCCATGGGACGGTTGCAGTCGCTGGTCCACACGTTTTCCCAGTCCGGCCAGACGCTGCATCCTATCGATGCGGCGCATCGGGTTGTGCTCGCCAGTTCCCCGGAAGAGCAGCACGTGCTTGGCATGCTGATCGTATCCAAACTGTTCGAGATGGACGGTTGGGAGGTTTCCGGTGGGCCGGGCATGACGACGGGTTCGCGGCTCAACAGCCTGGTGCACGACGAGTGGTTCGGCGTGGTCGGCCTGACGGCCAGCAGCGAGCAGCGGGCGATCGAGCTGAAGAAAGCCATCGACGACATTCGCCGGACGTCCAGAAACCAGGGCGTCTGCGTGATCGTCGGCGGTCACGGATTTGACGAACATCCGGAGATTTCCGCCGACATCGGGGCGGATCAACTGGTGACGGATGCGGCAGACGCGGTTACAAAGGCGGAGAAGCTGATTGCCTCGCATGAGCTTGGCAAGACCAGCCGGAAGCGCGATTGACATCCGGACGGGGTGAACAACCTGCACATGAACAGGGCCGAAGCCAGCGGCAATGAAATGGCACGGGTTGACCTGTCGGCCTGTGACCGGGAGCCGATCCACGTCATCGGCTCGATCCAGCCGTTTGGCGCGCTCGTCGCAGCCGATGAAGCCACGCTCCAGATCACTCACGCCAGCGCCAATTGCCATGATTATCTCGGCACGTCCGCGCAGCAACTTGTTGGCCGCCCGCTGGCGTCGCTGATCGGCGAGGCCGGCGTCGAGAGCCTGCTGCGGCATGAACTGGACCCCAACCCGCCTGCGGTGCTGCAGCCCTGGTTCGTCGATCTTCCCGGCCCGGACGGTGCGCCGGTGCGCCACGAGTGCCTGCCGCATCGCCATGCAGGCACGATCATCATCGAGTTCCTGCAACCCGATGAAGGACCTGCCGAGATCTGGCAGCAGGGCGGTCTGCGCCAGCGCATCGTGTCGGAACTGATCAAGCCCGACAATGTCGAGGAGCTCGGCAGCCTGGCTGCGGGCTTCGTCCGCGAGATCACCGGATTTGACCGGGTGATGATCTACCGCTTTGCCGAGGACAAGCACGGCAAGGTGATTGCCGAGAGCACCAGCCGGCCGGACAGCTTCATGGACATGCACTACCCGGCCTCCGACATTCCCGAGCCGGCACGGCGGCACTTCACCCTCAACCTCATTCGCGCCATCTCCGACATCAATGCCGAAGCGGTACCGGTTCTAGGACGGGGCGGCGAGGTGGCTGGCGCGGCGGCGGTCCGGCCGCTCGACCTCACCTATTCGAAGCTGCGCGGGGTGGCACCCGTACATATCGAGTATCTCAACAACATGGGCGTTGGCGCGAGCATGTCGATCTCGCTGGTGTCCAACAACGAGCTGTGGGGACTGGTGGCGTGCCACCACTACGGGCCGCTGCACCTGAGCTCCAGCTGCATCCGGTTCTGCGAGATGCTGGGCGGTACGGTATCGGCGCTGCTGCAGAACCTGGAAAACACCAACCTGCTGGAGCGTAGTATCGAGGCCGAGCGGGTAGCATTCACCATCGAGACCGAAGCGCGCGGCGGCATTGACCTGCACCGGCTGGTGGCCGGCAAGGCAGATGTGATGGTGCGGCTGCTCAACGCGTCCGGGCTGGTGCTTCGGGCCGAGGGCAGGATGTCCCGGCACGGCAAGTTGCCGGCCGACCTGCCCGACTTCACGTTGCTGGCGCCAATCGTCAGCGAGGGAGTGGCGGTGACGGACCAGCTGGGGGCGTCCATTCCGCTGAAGCCGGCGCAAACCCGGGACATGGCAGGTGTGGCCTATGTTGAACTGTCGGAAGACGGCGCCGACTGGGCGGTGATCGTGCGCGAGCAATTCGAACACTCGATCCGCTGGGCCGGCAAACCCGAAAAGGTTGAGACGGTCGGAGAAGACGGCGTCAAGCGGCTCAGCCCGCGCGGATCGTTTGCGCTTTGGCGTCAGGAGCGCCGCGGGATGAGCAGGCCTTTCAGCGTGATCGACCGGGAGGTCCTGCGCATCCTCCGGCGGGTGCTGCTTGCCCTCAACAGCCTCAACCGCGAACGAGCCGCGATTGCCGCACAGAAGCAGGCGGAAGCGGAAAAGGCCCGGCTGCAGATGGCATTGCTCGATGCAGGCCGGCGCAGTTCCATGGGCGAGCTTGCCGGTGCGCTGGCCCATGAACTCAACCAGCCACTTGCGGCAGTGACCAACTACGTGAATGCCTGCCGGCAGGAGATGCGGAATTATGGCCTCAACGTGCCCGAGCAACTGGATGCGCTGATCAGCGAAGCCGTGGCGGAAAGCTCACGCGCGGCGAACCTGGTGCGCCGATTGCGGAACTTCATTTCAACTGGAGAGTTGATACGCGAATATACTGATCTGGAAGATGTCGTTCAGCATGCGGCCGAACTTGCGCTGGTGTCCCGGGAAGGCTCCACCAGCCCGGTTGAACTTGACATCAGGTTCGACGACGGTTGCAGGACGGTCTACATGGACGCGCTGCAGATCGGTCAGGTGGTTCTCAACCTGGTGCGCAACAGCCTGGCGGCACTGGAAGCAACAGGTGGAGGGCATGTGTTGATCCACGCCAGATGCGAAGCCGGGGGCATTGCGGTTTCTGTCCGGGACGATGGTTCGGGCGTCAGTCCTGAAATCGCCGGAACCATGTTCGAGCCGTTCCAGAGCTCCAAGGCCGACGGGATGGGCATCGGGTTGTCGTTGAGCCGGTCGATTGTTGAAGCTCATGGCGGGCGCATCTGGCACCAGCCTGCCGATCGTGGCACCGAGATCATTTTCTTTCTGCCAGCTGTTTGAAGGACCACGCCCGTGCCTCATCGCAAGAACCTGCTGGTCTACGTTGTTGACGATGACCCGTCGGTACGGCGGTCATTGTGCCTGTTGTTGCAGGCACACGGCTACACGGTTCAGGCTTGCGCCAGCGGCGGCGAACTGATGGGGGCAATCGAAGCAACTGACCCCGACAAACCTGCCTGCGCGCTGCTCGACATCAGGATGCCGGGCCAGGATGGCCTGAGCCTGCAGAAACAGTTGCTGGAACAGAACATTCGCCTGCCTGTGGTGATCCTTACCGGGCATGGCGACGTGCCGGCGGCAGTCGAGGCAATGAAACTGGGGGCGGTGGACTTCATCGAAAAGCCGGCAGACGAAGAACGGCTGCTGGAAGCCATTTCGGCGGCAGCGAGCGTGCCGGCTGGCCAGGCGCAGCCGCTATTGCCGCCGGCTGAAAAAGCCCGCCGCCTGGCCCGCCTCACCGAACGCGAGCGCGAGGTCCTCGATCACCTCGTGATGGGCAAGATCAACAAGCAGATCGCTCGCGACCTCGGCATCAGCCAGCGCACCGTGGAAGTTCATCGCTCGCGCATTCGCGAGAAGATGGAAGCACGCGGCCTGGCCGATCTCATCCGCATGGTCGGGTGAGGCCTGCAGCCGCTGGCGGGCTGCATATACGCATTTATGCGTACGGGTTATCCCCAATGGAATGTGTGGCCAACCCACGTACCTTCATCACATCGGAGGAACGATCAATCGGGGTTTGCCGCCTAGTTGGCTGATTGGCCCCGGGGGCAGTACTGTGAGCTGGCGAGACCATAACGACAACAGCCAGGACAACCGTATCAATATCATGGCGCCCAGACAGATCAGTGTCGAGATCGATTCAGACCTGTGGGCGGCGGTCGAGGCATGGCGTGAAGCCAACCTCGAGCCGAATCTTGAAACGGCAGTCGTGAACCTGGTCAGGCGCGCTCTGCAAGATGAGGTTGCGGAAATCCAGGACCTGATCAAGCAGGCTCGTTCGCAGATGGGCTTGGACGGCGGTGAATAACGCCGGGCAATACCCTTGAGTGTCATTCATTCCCTGCTGCAATAGTGTCAATTTAGGTTGACATGTTTGCGTGCTTCAAGCCATGCTTGAACCCTGATCAATGAGCCGGCCCGGACGCCTGACATGCACAAGCAGGCGTTTGGCGCGCAGACCGAAAGGGCCGGCAGGTGCAGGCGGGCCCAATGTCGACAACGCGACCTCCGTTTCCATTTTCCGCAATCGTAGGCCAGCAGGATGTGTGCCGGGCGCTGCTGGCGACGGCTGTCGATCCGCTGATCGGTGGCATTCTCATCTTCGGTGATCGCGGCACGGGCAAGTCCACGGCTGTCAGGGCGCTGGCGAGACTTCTACCCCCGATGAAGGCGGTTGAAGGTTGCGTCTACAATTGCGACCCCGACAGAGAGCGGGCGTGCGATGCCTGCCAGGCGCGCAGCAAGCGCAAGACTGTCACCATCTCGGTGCCGGTGGTGGACCTGCCGCTGGGTGCCACGGAAGACCGGGTGGTAGGTGCGCTGGACCTTGAAAGCGCGCTGACGCGCGGCGAGAAGGTGCTTGAACCCGGATTGCTGGCACGCGCCAACCGGGGTTTCCTGTACATCGATGAAGTCAACCTGCTGGAAGACCATATCGTCGATCTGCTGCTGGACGTAGCGGCATCGGGCGAGAATGTCATCGAGCGCGAAGGCCTGAGCGTGCGCCATCCGGCGCGGTTTGTGCTGATCGGCAGCGGCAATCCGGAAGAGGGCGAACTGCGCCCGCAGCTGCTTGACCGGTTCGGCCTGTCGGTGGACGTCTCCACGCCACGTGACCTGAAGCAGCGCGTCGAGATCGTGCGCCGCCGCGAGGCCTACGAGCGCGATCCTGGCGGGTTCTCTACCCAGTGGCACGGCAAGGACATGGCGCTCAGGCGCAAGGTCGTGCGGGCGCGCGGGCTGGTCAGGGAGGTTGATCTGAGTGACGAGGTGCTGGAAATGGCCTCGCGGCTGTGCATGGAGCTTGGCACCGATGGCCTGCGCGGCGAGCTTACCCTGACGCGGACGGCGCGGGCTTTTGCGGCGCTGGATGGTGCACGCGATGTGACGGCGAAGCATGTCCGCGCGGCTGCCGTGCCGGCGTTGCGTCACCGGTTGCGGCGCGATCCGCTCGACGATACGGGATCGGACGTGCGCATCGAGCGCGTGCAGGCCGACGTGTTCGGGGAATGATCACGCCTGACATGGCAGAGGAGACGCGCTGGGCAGATGCCTGCCTGGCGGCGGCGCTGATCGCCATTGCGCCCGGCCTTTGCGGCGGGGCGGTGGTGCATGCGCAGGCGGGGCCGGTGCGCGACAACTGGCTTGCTGGCCTGCAGAGGCTCTATGGCGAGGCACGACCGGTGCGGCGGCTGCCGGTCAATGCCGCGCCGCAGCGGATTCTTCGGCGGACTCGACCTGGCCGCCACGCTCAAGGCCGGTCATCCGGTCATGCAGCGCGGGCTGCTGAGCGAGGCTGACGGCGGGCTGCTGCTGGCGGCCATGGCGGAACGCATGGCCTCGTCGCTGGCCGCCCAGATCGGCGGCGTTCTGGATACGCACCAACTTGTTGCCGAGCGTGACGGATTGCAGATCCGGTCGGGCACGCGGTTTGACCTGGTGGCGCTGGATGAATCACTCGATGACGAGCCGGGGGTGCCCGGCGCGCTGGCTGAGCGGCTGTGCTTTCAGATCAGTCTTGACGGCGTCAGCCTTGCCGACAGCCGCGACTGGCCGGTGACGCCGGACCATGTTGCCGCCGCACGTAAGCTGCTGGCGCAGGTGCGCCTGAGCGACGAGGTGTGCGAGGCGCTGTGTGCAGCAAGCCTGGCGCTTGGTGTGCATTCGGCGAGGGCAGCAGTCATGGCAGGCCGCGTGGCCCGGCTGCATGCGGCGCTGTGCGGCAACACCAGTACCGACAAGGATGATGCCGAGGCTGCGCTGCGTCTGGTGCTGGTGCCAAGGGCTACCCAGATGCCGGAGATGGAGGCGGAGGCCGAGGATCAAGCCCCGGAGGCCGAGGAGCCGCCACCGCCGGAAAGCGATGACTCCCAAACGGATGCCGCCGACGGTGACGACGATCAGCAACAGCCTGACCTGTCGCAGCTGGCCGATATCCTGGTGGAGGCGGCCAAGGCGTTGCTGCCGGCTGACCTGCTGGCAAAGGCTGCTGCCGCGAAGGCTGCCCGCCAGCGCACCGGCGAGGCAGGCCGGGCGGGCGCCATGCAGAAAGCCTCCACGCGGGGCCGGCCGACCGGTACCCGCAAGGGCGAGCTGCAGCCGGGCGTGCGGCTGAACGTGGTGGAGACGTTGCGGGCCGCAGCACCCTGGCAGCCGTTGCGACGGCGCCAGCGCGAGCAGGCCGGCGGTGAGGTTGCGGCCAGCCGCATCGAGGTGCGCAAGCAGGACATTCGGATCAACCGCTTCCAGCAGCATGGCGAGACCACGGCAATCTTCGTGGTGGACGCATCTGGCTCGTCGGCGCTGAACCGGCTGGCCGAGGCGAAGGGCGCGGTGGAGCTGTTGCTGGCCGATTGCTACGTGCGGCGCGACCAGGTGGCGCTGATCGCCTTTCGCGGGCAGGGGGCAGAACTCGTGCTGCCGCCGACGCGTTCGCTGGTCAGGGCCAAGCGCTGCCTCACGGGCCTTGGCGGCGGCGGCGGGACGCCGCTGGCCAATGCGCTTGAAGCAGCCGCGATGCTGGCCGACGGTGAGCGCCGCCGGGGCCGCACGCCGGTTCTGGTGGTGCTGACCGACGGGCAGGCCAACGTTGCCCGTGATGGCGGACATGGCCGGGCGCAGGCGCGGGCCGACGCCCACGAGGCGGCACGGCGCATCCGGATGGCCGGGTTGACCGGCTTGCTGCTGGATATCTCGCCCCGCCCCAGCGCCGCAGCCGCCGAACTGGCAAAGGCGATGGGCGCCCAGCACGTGCCGCTGCCGCGGGCGGACGCGGGGAAGGTGTCCGAACTGGTGCGCACGGTGACCGGTGCGCCAGCGCCGGCGCGGGCCGGTTAACGGGGGCTTGCCATGTATCCGGGCGCGCAAGGACTGGACTGGGAGGAGCAGCGGGCCACGTGGCCCCATGCCGGCAGCAGCCGCTTCGTGCTGGCAGACCGGGTGCGCTTTCACGTGCAGGTATCGGGCAGCGGGCCGGTATTGCTGCTGCTGCACGGAACCGGCGCCTCCACGCACTCATGGCGCAAGCTCGTGCCCGTGTTGAAGGAACGGTTCACGGTGGTGACACCGGATCTGCCGGGCCACGGTTTTTCGTCGATGCCGGCGCTGGAGAGGGTGTCGCTTGGCAGTTATGCACGGCTGATCGCGGCGCTACTGCGAGAGATCGACATGCCGCCGGAAATCATCGCCGGTCATTCTGCCGGCGCTGCAATTGCAGCCGAGATGACAATGGCGGGCGAGGTAAACCCCCGTGGCATTGTCAGCTTCAACGGCGCGTTCGTGCCGATGGGCGGGGCAGGCGACTTGTTCTTCTCGCCGCTGGCCAAGATGCTGAGCGTCAATCCGCTGATGCCGAGACTGTTTGCGTGGCGGGCCGGGTCGCGGCGGGTGGTGCAGGGGCTGATCGAGGGCACAGGCTCCCATCTCGATGATGAGGAGCTGGACCTGTATCAGCGGCTGATGACCTCGCCGGCGCATTGTTCAGCCGCGCTACAGATGATGGCGCGCTGGGACCTGCATCACATGGTGGACCGCATGACAACCGCACTTGCCTGCCCGCTGCTGCTGGTGGCGGGGGACCTGGACAAGGCAATCCCGATGCGCGATGCGCAAACGATCGCGGGCAGGATGGACAAGGCTGAACTGGTGGTGATGCGAGATGCCGGGCACGTGGCGCATGAGGAACACCCGGAAGAAGCTGTCCGGCTGATCGGGGATGCCTGGTCACGGTGGGCTGGCAACACACAGGCAAGTGGTGCACCGCGCGCCATGGAGGACATGGCATGCTGATGCGGACTGGAAGTGGTGGACGGGCTGGAGCCCCGCATGCGGTTGTCATCGGCTGTGGCGTGGGCGGGCTTGCCACCGGTGCACGGCTGGCCGCCAAGGGCTACCGCGTCACCATGGTGGACAAGCTGGATGGGCCGGGAGGGCGCGCCTACACCTACCGGCAGGACGGTTTCACCTTCGACGCCGGGCCGACCATCATCACTGCGCCCTACGTGTTCGAGGACCTGTGGAAGGTCTGCGGCGGCAACCTGCACGACGATGTCGACATCCGTCCGTGCGATCCGTTCTACAAGATCCGCTTCGATGACGGATCGGTGTTCAGCTATTGCGCCGACAAGCAGCGCATGCGCGCCGAGGTTGCTCGCTTCAACCCGTCCGACGTGGCCGGCTATGACCGGTTCATGGCGGCCAGCGAGAAGATCTTCGAGGTCGCCTTCGAGCAGCTTGCCGACAAGCCGTTCCATTCGCTGGCGTTTACCCTGCGCACCATGGCGGACCTGGTGCGGCTTGGCGGGTATCGCTCGGTGGTGTCGAAGGTGAACGACTATTTCACTGATCCGCGCCTTCGCGTCGTGTTCAGCTTTCACCCGTTGCTGATCGGCGGCAACCCGTTCACGACGACCAGCTACTACTGCCTGATCGCTCACCTCGAGAGCAAGTACGGGGTGCACTACGCGGTGGGCGGTACAGGCGCGCTGGTGCGCGGCATTGCCGGGCTGGTCGAGCGGCAGGGCGGCACGTTCCGCTACAATGCGCAAGTGGAGCGCATCCTTGTCGAGCAGGGCAGGGCCGCCGGTATCGAGCTTGCCAACGGAGAGCGGATCGCCGCCGACATCGTGGTGTCGAACGCTGATCCGGCGTGGACCTATGGCAAGCTGCTGGGCCAACATCCGCGCAAGCGCTGGTCAGACCGCAAGCTCAAGCGGGCGCGCTATTCGATGAGCCTGTTCGTCTGGTATTTCGGCACCAGCCGCAAGTTCGAGGATGTGTACCATCATACCATGGTGCTGGGGCCACGCTATCGCGGCCTGCTGGACGACATCTTCCGCAAGCACAAGCTTTCCGAAGACTTCAGTCTGTATCTCCATCGGCCGACCGCCAACGACCCGTCGCTGGCGCCCGAAGGCTGCGATGCGTTCTACGTGCTGGCGCCGGTGCCGCATCTGGCGAGCGGTACCGACTGGGCCGTGAAGGCGGAGGAGTATCGCGCTGCAGTACAGAAGCGGCTGGAAGATACGCTGATGCCGGGTCTGGGCGAGAGCATCGTCACCTCGCACATGCTGACGCCGCAGGATTTCCAGGACCGGCTGTTGTCCTGGCAAGGGGCAGCCTTCGCCATGGAGCCGAACCTGTTCCAGTCGGCCTGGTTCCGGCCCCACAACAAGAGTGAGGAAGTCGAAGGGCTGTATCTTGCAGGCGCCGGCACCCATCCGGGCGCCGGGCTGCCCGGTGTCGTGTCGTCGGCCAAGATCGTGGCGGACCTGGTGCCTGATGCTGCCAACGTGCGGATGCGGGCCGACTAGCGCGGCGTATCAGTCAACAGCCGCTGCGCTGCCAGTCTGCCGGACATGACCGCCATCGGCACGCCGGGGCCCGGGTGCACGGATCCGCCCGCCAGATACAGCCCGGCCAATCCGCTTGCCGCACCGGGGCGGGCGAAGCTTGCCATCATGCCATGGCTGGCGCGGCCATAAAGCGCGCCACCTGAGGCCGGAAACAGCTGCTCGAACCCGGCAGGACCAGTGCTGACGCCACCTTCGGTTCGGGCCGGAATGTGCAGTCCGCAGTCTTCCAGCAAGCCGAACGTTGCTGCTTCCACGCGTCCCGCCGCCTGGCTGCAGATATCGCGGCGGTCGCCATCTGCCGGGGCGTTTACCAGCACGAGCAACCTTTCGGCTGCTTGCGGAGGTTCCGCGCCGGCGCGATCCTCGGCGCAGATGTAGACGGTGGGGGCGGAACAGATGCCGCGTTGGCTGAAGATGGTATCGAACTCGGCGCGGTAGTCTTCGGCGAAGAAGACGTTGTGGTAGTCGAGGGGAAAGCCGGAAGTCGGCGTATTGAGGCACCAGGTGATGGCCGACAGCGAGCGGTCCTGTGGCTTGACGGGCTTTGCGGCCGGTCTGGCGCCGCTGCCCAGCAGGCCGGTACCAAGTGCCGATACGTCGCCGTTGAACACCACGGCGTCCGCGTCGATCACCTCGCCACCGGAAAGCCTCACGCCAGCCGCGCGGCCGCCCTTCACAATGATCTCGTCTACGTGAGCGTTGAACCGGTATTGCGCACCCTTGGCCTGACCCAGCCGCATCAGCGCATCTGCCACGGCGCGCATGCCGCCCTTGACCAGCCAGACGCCGTCCTGCTCGACATGGGCCACCAGCATCAAGGTGGCCGGGGTGAGCCAGGGCGATGAACCCACATAGGTCGAGTAGCGACCGAACAGCTGGCGCAGGCGTGGATCCCGGAAGTGTTGGCCGAGCGCCCCCCACAGGGTCTGGAAGGGCGCGGTATTCCACATGGCGCCAAGATTGCCGAAGCCGACGCGGGCTGTCAGTTCGACCGGGTTGGGGCGCTGGGCGGCGATGAAACTGTGTTCGAGCGTTTCGTAAATGGCGCGGCTGCGGGCGCAGAAATCGCGGTAGCCTTGCGCGTCTGCAGGACCGGCGTATTCGGCAATCGCATCGGCGGACGCCTCAATGTCGGCGAACAGGTCGAGCCGCCCGCCCTGCCGCCAGGCGTGACGGGCAAGGATCGAAGGTTTGGACAGTTGCAGTTCGCCTTCAAGGCTCTTGCCGCAATCGTCGAACAGCTGCTCGAATATCCAGCGCATGGTGAACACGGTCGGGCCGCCTGAAACCTGTGCACCGTTCACCGGCAGCAGCCGCGCCTTGCCGCCGGGCGTTGCGGCACGTTCAAGCACCGTCACGTCGCAGCCCTCGCGGGCCAGGTCGGCAGCTGCCGCAAGCCCGCCCATGCCGGCGCCGATGACGATAACCCGTCTGGAAGACATCACTCGGCCGGCACCTGCTGGCTGGTGCGCCCCGCTCCGGCACGCCGGTCAACCGAGCGCCAGTGCCACAGGATCAGACTGATGCCGGTGATCAATGGCACCGACCACAGCGCCGGGTTCAGCGCAAGCTCGGGGAACATGCGGACTGCGCCAAAGGCGAAGAAGGCGGTGTAGACCGAAATGCCCGCACCCACGTGCGCCTTGATGTGCTCCTTGAGCCAATACACCGGGCCGGGGCGCGGATGGTAGAGGTACCACAGGTTCGTCGCCACAGTGGCGAAGCCGACAATGGAAATGCTGGTGACCAGCGGCTGGCCGATGGCGAGACCGTGCCAGATGGTGTTGACGGCAGCGAGGGTCAGCAGCACCTGCAGGCCGATGTTCGCCCATGTGCGGCTGGTTCTCTGGTCGCGCTTGTGGGTGACGCACATCCAGCCATACCAGGCGAGGTTGATGGTTAGGATGGCGAGGTAGAGCATCATCCAGCCGAAGATCATGGAGATCAGTTCTGGGTCGGAGAACACCTCATGGTGGGCGAGATGCGGATGGGTTTCCAGTGGTGCATAGAGCGTCGTCGAAGAGATGCCCACGGCCACCAGCCCCGTTACTACCATCATCGCCGTGAACACCCGGCCCCAGCGCCGATGCACGTCGCCGCCCTTGCGCGCCATGACGGGCACCCAGAAAGCCACCAGGCCGGTCGCCCCTGTCAGGATGTGGATGCAGACAAGAAACTTGAACAGGTCATGGCTCGACATGGGCTATGCTGACCCCCGATAGTCGTTGTTTGTGTGCAGGGTTTGCGGGCGCGAGAGATGAGCGGGGCTGAACTTTATCGACCACCGAGACCGTGGTCGTTGTGGAGCGTGGCGGCGCTGGTGCGCACCGTATGGCAGGGCGACGGCGACCTGTTGAGCCTGCTGCCGGCCGCAGCCTACAAATTTGAGTCCGGCCATCTGGGATATTCGCGCCGCTCCATCATCCTGTTCAACGCGCCGGAAATGGTGCGCGAGATCATGCTCGATGCGGGCGAGGTGTTTCCGAAGTCCGACCTGATGGTCGGGGCGCTGGAGCCGCTGATCGGCCAGTCGATCTTCGTGACCGACGGGGACAAGTGGCGCCGGCAGCGGGCGATGATCGATCCGGCCTTCACCATGATGCGGGTGGGCCATGCCTTCGCCTCGATGCAGGGGGCGGTGCGCGACTACGTGAGCCGCCTTGAAGAGCAGGCGGCTTCCGGCGAGGAGTTCTCGCTCGACCTCGCGATGAGCCACCTGACGGCAGACATCATCTGCCGGACGGTGTTTTCCACCACGCTCAGGTCGCAGGTCGCGCACGACGTGTTCGAGGACTTCCTGGTGTTCGAGCGCGACGTGGCGCAGGTCGAGATCTGGCGGCTGATCGTGCAGCCGGCCTGGGCCGAGGTGCGCCAGCGCGAGGACGTGCTGGCTGCCTGCGGGCGCATCCGCAATCACCTGGGTGGACTGGTCGACACTCACCTTGGCGAAGGCAAGGGCAAGTACAATGATATCGCCAGTGCGGTTATCGCTGCACGTGACAGCGAGACGGGCGAACCATTCACCCGCGAGGAACTGATCGACCAGCTCGGCGTGTTCTTCCTCGCCGGTCACGAGACGACGGCGAGCGTGCTGACCTGGGTGATGTTCATCCTGGCCACCCAGCGCGATACGCTGGCACGTATCCGGCGCGAGGTGGACGAGGTGACCGGTGGCGCCGAGGTCAGCTTCGAGCACACCAAGCGCATGCCGTTCATCCGGGCGGTGTTCCGCGAGACGCTGCGGCTTTATCCGCCGATCACCTTCATGCCCCGGGTGGCGCTGAAGAACACGGTCATTGGCGGGCGCAAGGTGAAACGTGGCGCGCTTGTAATGATCGCGCCGTGGACGTTGCACCGGCACAAGCGCTACTGGCAAAACCCGGACGTTTTCGATCCGGACCGGTTCATGGGCGGGCGCGAGAAGGACATCACCGATGGCGCCTACATTCCGTTTGGGCTCGGGCCGCATACCTGCGTCGGCGCAGGTTTCGCACAGGTTGAAGCCACGCTGATCATTGCCGAACTGGCCCGCCGGTTCGATTTCGACGCGCTGGACCCGCACAGGGTGCGCCCTGCGGCGCGGCTGACCACGCGGCCGGCGCGGCAGATCATTTGCCGGGTACGGAAACATTCGGACTGACTTTCTGCGGGTCTGGCCGTGGCGTTGGCATGGCCGGTCCGGTCCAGACGATGTCATGTGTCGCTGCCTCGCCCATGCTCATGCGGCCCAGCATGACGGGCTTCAGGATATCCCACGAGTTGGGCGTCATCATCACGAAGGGCATGGGGTCCGACGCCTGCCAGACCACATCGCGGGCGCGGATCATCTGTCCGAGGCGGCGGGCGAATTCCTTCGGGGTGAAGACGGCGGCATAGGCTTCCGTAAGCGTTGAATAGCCTTGCTGGAAGCGGCGCTTCGGCTTGAGGTTGACCAGTGCCGTGCCGGCCGGGTCGAGAAGCGCCGAGGCCAGCCCTTCAGGCGAGACGAAGTGCACGCCGCTGGTAAAGCGCGGATTGCACTCGATGGCCCAGGCGCGGCCTCCTTCATCGACGATGAAGTCGAACGAAATGGCGCCGCTGTAGCCGGTCTTGCCGACGAAGCTTGAGATCCATTTGCGCGCCGAGGGGCAGTCGTCCACGCGCTGGAAGCACACCGCCACCGAACCGGCGAAGACGGTTCCTTCGTATAGTACGGTCACCCGTTCGCGGCCTTCATGGGCCAGGGTGAACGAGCTGACATGGCGGCCGCGGACCATGGCCTGCACCACTGAGGCGGCGCTCATCGACTGTGCCTGACGGATGTTGCCGGCGCGCTCGAAACTCACACCGATGCCCGAGCACGAATGTACCGGCTTGATGACGTGATCGCGCACCGCTGTCAGCGACATCGCGGCGGGGTCGTTGGCGGCGTAGGTATCGGGCGCATCAAGGCCCATGGCGCGGGCAGTGCGGGCGAAGTGCAGCTTGTCGTGCAGGGCGAGAAGCTCGGGCTGCGGCGGGCAGGCAAGGCGTACGCCATCCGGCAGCTCGCCAGTGAGTGCGGCCACGTGCATGGCTTCCTCGGACACCGGCACCACCAGGTCCACGTGCTCACTTGCGATGATCGCCTTCAGATCGCGCAGATAGGCGCGCGGGTCCGTGGCCGGGGCCGTGACCTGGATTGACTTCGTCACCGCACGCGATGGCAAGCAGACATGGCGGCGGAACGGTTCGGCGACAATCACCCTGCACCCGGCGCCGGCAAGGGCGCGGGCAATCTCCAGGGCTTTCGGCAAGCGCCCCAATGTCAGCAGGACTGTCGCTGTCACGGAATCCTCAGATCAACATCGCCTTGCAAGCTTCAATGTTACGGTATCTAATGTCAATCAAACTTGACACCTGCAGCGAGGAATTCGCGTGAAGCCACGCCTCAGCCTGAACCCGCATGATCCCGGCCATACAAGCTGGGCCGACGGGGCGCACTGCCGGCAGGCGATCCGGACGGGTTCACGGTCATTTCACACCGCCTCGCTGCTGCTGCCGCAGTCGATGCGGTGGCCGGCGCACGCCATGTACGCGTTTTGCCGCCAGGCAGATGATGCCATCGACGAGGCCGCTGATCCGGAACTTGCCATTGCCGAGATGTACGAGCGGCTGAACCTGATCTATGCCGGCACGCCACATGATTCTCCTGCCGACCGGGCGTTCGCCGACATTGTGGTGCGCTTTGCCATACCGCGATGCGTGCCGGATGCGCTGCTGGAGGGGTTCTGCTGGGATACGATGGGCAGAAAGTACGAAACCCTGTCAGACGTCGTTGCCTATGCGGTGCGGGTGGCATCGACCGTCGGCGTTATGATGACACTGGTGATGGACCGGCGCGAACGGCAAGTGCTGGCGAGGGCGGCTGATCTCGGCATCGCCATGCAGCTGACCAATATCGTGCGCGACATCGGCGAGGACGCCCGCAATGGCAGGCTCTACCTGCCGAGGGCGATGATGCGCGAGGCGGGCCTGTCTCCTGTTACGTGGCTGGCACGGCCTGAATTCTGCCCGGAGATCGCCCGCGTGGCGGCGCGGCTGCTGGCAGTGGCCGACGGCTATTACCTGCGCTCGCAAGCAGGCATCGCAGCGTTGCCGGCACGGTGCCGGCCGTCGATTCGCGCCGCCGGCCTGATCTATGCCGAGATCGGCCGCGAAATCGAGCGCAATGGCATGGACAGCGTCAACCGGCGGGCGGTCACCTCAAAGTCCCGCAAGCTCGCCCTGCTGATGCGTGCGATGGGCGGCGGCGGGTTGACCGGCAATCCCAAGCATCCGCACACGGCCGAGGCGCCGGAGGCCTCATTCCTCCTCGATGCGGTCGAAAATGAACAGGCGCCATGGATCTTTCAGGCAACCCTCAAGCCGATGTGGGATTATAATGGGTGGGGTGGTGATCTGTTCGGCCTGCTGACACGGGTTGAGCAGCGCAAGCAGGCGCGCCAGGCTGGTTGAGCCACCCGGGTGTGCCCGGCAACCACAAGTCATGAATCGAGGAGGGTTTGCCATGGACTGGACCCTGATGGCGTTTATCGGGATTTGCGCGCTGGCTGCATCCAGCGGCGCGTTCTTTCCGCCCGGCAAATGGTACGACTCATTGCGCAAACCGTCGTGGCGGCCGCCCAACTGGCTGTTCGGACCGGCGTGGATGGTGCTCTACGCGCTGATCGCCATTGCCGGCTGGCTGGTATGGTCCACTGCAGCGCCCGGTGAGCGGTTGGTGCCGATGACGGTTTACGGTGCGCAGCTTGCCCTCAACGCAGCATGGTCCGGCATTTTCTTCGGCATGAAGCGGATGAAGCTGGCGCTAGGCGAAATGGCGCTGCTGTGGCTTTCAATCGCCGTCAACATCGCGGTGTTCTGGCCGGTGCACAAGGGCGCGGCGCTGATGCTGGTGCCGTATCTCGCCTGGGTGGCGTTTGCGTTCATGCTCAACCGGGCGCTGGTGCAACTGAACCCGGACCGTGCGGGGGCAGCAGCGTGATGGACTACAGCATCATGAAGGCGGCTCAGTTCGTGCTGTTTTTCGGCGCGGTGTTCGGATTTGGATTCTGGCAGTTGTACAGCCTGAAAAAGCTGTGGAAACAGCCCGGCAAGGACGATAATCAGCCGTGAATCAGCCGATGACGCGGGGCACCTTGAACGGCAACATGACCTGCACGGCGTGGGACACGAAGCGGCGCATGTCGAGGCTCTCGTGCACCGCGGTGACCGGTTGGCCGAGCAGATGCGTCGACACCACCGAGCGGCTGTAGAAGGGCGCATCGACCCAGCTTTCCACGATGGAAGGCTTGTGCGGCGGTTCGCAACGCGTCTGGCGTTCTACCAGCCAGCGGGTGCGCGGCAGCCGCAGCATCAGGTCCGGCGAAGTGAAGTCCTCGACCGTGCCGTTGGGGCGGTAGCGCAGCGCCAGCGAGCGGAAGCCGCCGCCTTTCAGCTCAAGGTCATACATGATCGCGGCGCCGCCGTCGGCCAGCGAGCCGCGCGACCAGTTCCAGTAATCAAAGCTGTCTTCCAGCGGCACATCGCCGTCGTTGGAATCGAAATAGGCATGTCCGTCCCAGTTCAATTCAGGCGAGTTCAAACGGACTTCCGCCCTGGCGCGCGGATTTATCGGCCACCAGCGATGCTCGCGATTGGCGTCCAGATAGGAAGCGCGCCCGTAGACGTGGTCGCAGTGGACGGTGATCCGGCCTCGCACCCGGCGCGGGAAGGGGGCGGTGACCTCATCCAGTTCGATGATGGCGCGGTCGCCTTCCCAGCGGATCGAGCTGGGGCCGATGGTCAGGCAATCGGTGGTCTGGTGCAGGGACTGGGCATTGCGCTCGGTCATCGCCCAGCGGTGCTGCTTGCCATAGAGAACGACATGCATGCAGCAGAACTTGCGCGGGTCGGCGCCCTTCGAGCGGCGCGCCCACTTGTAATAGGGCGAAAACACCGAGCCGATGAAGGCAATGACGGTGAAGCCGTAATTGCCGCAGTCGCTGCGGCCGTCGCAGTACCACCAGACATAACCGTTGTCCGGCATGACGGGGTCGAACAGCGGGCGCTCGCCCGGCATGCCCCCACCGGTGCGGCCGGGCACCTTGTAGGCAATCGACGGCGGCCGGACGCCTGACGGCGTGCCAGCCGGCAACGGCTGCTGCCGGGACGCCTGCGCTGGACGGCTGACCGGACCTGCCGTGTCCTCGCGGCGGTGAACCAATCCTGTGGCCTCGCGTCCGGTGATGGTGTTCGCCGTCATTTTTCCTCCCCGCCGGTGATCCCGGCTGTCTGGCGCTCCTGATTTGCCATTGCAGAGCGACATTCAATGTGTCAACATAATTAGACAATAAAAAACGACAAGAAAAATGTACAGCAGCGAGGGTGCGTACAAAACAGCGGGAGACGCGCCATGGACGAAATTGCGAGGATTGAGCAGACACTCGAGGCGATTATCGAGCGGGCAACTGCGGCAGACTGCCCGCCCTTGCTGGCTGGAGCGGTGCGCCATGCGGTGTTTCCGGGTGGTGCGAGAATCAGGCCGCGCCTGTGTCTTGCCGTTGCGGCTGCGTGTGCCGAGGACATTCCCGACCTGACGGATGCGGCGGCCTCATCCATCGAGCTTCTGCACTGCGCGTCGCTCATTCATGATGATCTGCCCTGTTTCGACGACGCCGACATCCGGCGCGGCAAGCCTTCGGTCCATGTGGCCTATGGCGAGCCCTGCGCGGTGCTGGCGGGCGACGCGATGATCATCATGGCGTTCGAGTTGTTGGGCCGGCAGATCCAGACATCGCTTGAGCCGCGCCGCGTGGCCGAGATCATCCGCATCATTTCAGGCTCCGTCGGTATGCCGCGCGGCATCACCGCAGGCCAGGCGTGGGAACTGGAGCCGACCACCGGGCTCGTCGATTATCAACGCGCCAAGACGGGCTCGTTGTTTGCAGCCTCCACCGAGGCAGGCGCTGCGGCGGCCGGTTTCGAATGCAGCCAGTGGCGCCAGCTTGGCGAATGCCTTGGTGAGGCCTACCAGGTAGCGGACGATATTCGCGACGTCGCCGGCACGGTTGAGGAAATCGGCAAGCCGATCGGTCAGGACGTGACCCACGGCAGGCCTAGCGCGGTGGCGCAGCTTGGCATGGATGGCGCCAAGGCACGGCTGAAGCGGCTGGTCGGCGAGGCCATGGCTTCGATCCCGGATTGCCCGGGCCGTGATGAACTGCGCATCGAGATCGCCAACCAGTCGCAGCGCTTCATCCCCAGGGAGTTGATGCTGGCGGTTGCGTGAGGTTGACGAATGCTGACGCGGTCTCAGCACATGAAGCAGGATAGCAGTGCCGGCGGAGACGCTGACGGCGCAACGAGCCTGCGCGAACGGGTTATGGACTGGCGCGACCGGATGGTCATGAAGCCGTCTTTCCGGCGCTGGGCAGCCCGATTTTTTCTAACGAAACCAATTGCAAGGCAGCAATCTGCCAAGCTGTTCGACATTGCGTCCGGCTTCGTCAAGTCGCAGACGCTGCTGGCCTGCGTGCGGCTTGGCCTGCTGGACCGGTTGGCCAAGGGACCAGCGCGGGCCGAGGCGCTGGCCCATGAACTGGGTCTGAGCAGCGATGCCATGGCGCGGTTGCTGTCGGCAGCGGCGGCGATCGACCTGGCGATGCGGTTGCCGGACGGGCGTTACCGGCTGGGTGGCCTTGGCCCGGCCGTGGTTGGCGAGCCCGGCATCCTGGCGATGGTGGAGCACAATGCCACCTTCTATCGCGACCTGGCTGACCCGGTGGCGCTGCTGCGCGGCGAGGGACGGCCAACCCAGCTTGAGCGGTACTGGGCGTATTCTGGCGCCGACAACCCGGATGCGCTGGAAGGCGAGCGGGTGTCGGCCTACAGCGAACTGATGGCGGCCTCGCAGCGCATGGTCGCGGAAGAAGTGCTCGCGGTCTATCCGGTGGCGCGGCACAGGCGGCTCGTCGATGTGGGCGGCGGCGAAGGTGCTTTCGTCGCCGAGGCGGGCAGGGCCGCGCCCGAGCTGGAGCTTGGCGTGTTCGACCTGCCGGCGGTGGTGACGCGGGCGGCGGCAAGCTTGCACCGGCAAGGCATGTCGGCGCGCTTCCATGGCCACGGCGGCAATTTCTTTACCGACCCGCTGCCGGCAGGCGCCGACCTCGTATCGCTGGTGCGGGTGCTGCATGACCACAACGATGACGAGGCGATGGTGCTGCTGCGCAATATCCGGGCATCCATGCAGCCTGGCGCCACGCTGCTGGTGGCCGAGCCGATGGCCGATGCTGCAGGCGCCCATGCAGTGGGCGATTCCTATTTTGCCTTCTATCTGCTGGCCATGGGCCGGGGAAGAGCGCGCAGCGCAACCGAGATCTCCGACATGCTCACTTGTGCAGGATTCGGCCGGATTCGTCAGATCAGGACCAATACGCCGGTCATTACCCAGCTTGTCGCTGCGGGAGCGTGAGTCCGAATGCCTGAATCTTTGACGAATGCGACAATTTGGATTGACATTACAAAGTGTCAATTTAAAGTGACACCTAGAGCAAAGAAGTGCCCGACTTTCGGGCAGAGCTGAAGAGAGCAAGGTGCAGACATGAACGCCCTCGCGGTGGTCCTGGAAAAGCCGGAACGGCTGTCGATCGAGCAGGTGACGCTTTGCGAACCTGCGCCGGGCGATGTCGTTGTCGAGGCTGACTGGACCGGCATCAGCACCGGCACCGAAAAATTGCTCTATACCGGCCGCATGCCGCCGTTTCCCGGCCTCGGCTATCCGCTGGTGCCTGGTTACGAGTGCACCGGTCACGTGGTCCAGGCTGGCGCCGATAGCGGCCTGAAGGTGGGCCAGCGGGTTTTCGTGCCCGGTTCGCACGGTTTCACTGATGTGCGCGGCCTGTTCGGCGGTTCCGCCTCAAGGCTGGTCGCCGCTGCCGGCAAGGTCATTCCGGTGGCGGAAGAACTGGGCGAGCGCGCTGTTCTGCTGGCGCTGGCTGCGACGGCTCACCATGCGGTGGTTGCTTCGCGCGACGGATTGCCGGAACTGATTGTCGGACACGGCGTGCTTGGCCGGCTGATCGCGCGTTGCGTGATCGCGCTGGGCGGCAAGGCGCCGGTGGTATGGGAGACCAACCCCGCGCGCCAGGACGGCGCCGAAGGATACAGGACAGTTCACCCTGAAGAAGATGGCGGCTCGTCCTATCGGGTCGTGTGCGATGCCTCGGGTGCCGACGGCATCGTCGACAAGCTGGTTGCCAAGCTGGCGCCGCGTGGCGAGATCGTGCTGGCCGGCTTCTACGAGAACCCGGTCTCGTTCGCTTTTCCGCCAGCCTTCATGCGCGAGGCCCGTCTCGCCATCGCCGCTGAATGGCGCCCCTCGGACATCACGGCCGTACTTGGCCTGGTCGAGAACGGCAAGCTGTCGCTCGACGGCCTGATTTCCCACCGCCGCCCTGCAGCAGAAGCACCGGCTGCCTATGCCGAAGCCTTCGGCGATGCGGGCTGCCTGAAAATGATCCTGGACTGGAGAAACCGGCAATGAGCAAGGTGAACGTATTCAAGGCGAGAGACATCACGCCCGATACGCAAGAGATGATCCGCAACCTGCGCGCCGAAGCTGCCATCGATCCTGATCCGGTGCCGACCGGCGAGCCGGCCAAGGAAACGCAGATCATCGCCATCTACGGCAAGGGCGGTATTGGCAAGAGCTTCACGCTGGCCAACCTGAGCTACATGATGGCCCAGCAGGGCAAGCGGGTGCTGCTGATCGGCTGCGATCCCAAGTCTGACACCACCTCGCTGCTGTTCGGCGGGAAGGCCTGTCCGACGATCATCGAAACCTCCTCCCGCAAGAAGGAAGCCGGTGAGGAAGTCAGTATCTCCGATGTCTGCTTCAAGCGCGACGGCGTGTTTGCGATGGAGCTGGGCGGGCCGGAAGTGGGTCGCGGCTGCGGTGGACGCGGCATCATCCATGGCTTTGAATTGCTTGAGAAACTCGGCTTCCATTCGTGGGGCTTCGACTACGTGCTGCTCGACTTCCTGGGCGACGTGGTGTGCGGTGGCTTCGGTCTGCCGATCGCCCGCGACATGTGCCAGAAGGTGATCGTGGTCGGTTCGAACGACCTGCAGTCGCTGTATGTCGCCAACAATGTGTGCTCGGCGGTGGAGTATTTCCGCAAGCTGGGAGGCAATGTCGGCGTGGCCGGCATGGTCATCAACAAGGACGACGGAACCGGCGAGGCTGCCGCGTTCGCCGCTTCGGTCGGCATCCCGGTGCTCTCGGCCATTCCCGCAAACGAGGACATCCGGCGCAAGTCGGCAAACTACCAGATCGTCGGCACGCCCGATGGCGAGTGGGGCCCGCTGTTTGCCCAGCTTGCCCAGCAGGTTGCCGAGGCGCCGCCCAAGCATCCCCAACCGCTCGACCAGGACGGTCTGCTGAACCTGTTCTCCGCTGAGTCAACCGGCGCCGGCGTGGTGCTTGAGCCTGCGTCCATGGCCGACATGTGCGGCGGCACGGTGCACGAGAAGCCGTCGCTTGAAGTGATTTACGACAACGTCTGAGGACCCTGACAACAACCGCCATGAACAAGCCCACCGACATATCGAAAGCCAAGGCCAAGGAAGTGCGTTACGACGACGCTGCCGAAGTGCCGATGCTGAATGACGGCCAGCCGGAAGGCGGCATGGGTTGTTCGGCGCCGGCAGCGGCACCGGCACCGGCTGATGCGGCAACGGGGCAGGGCTGTCATGCTGGCAAGGACGAGATGCGCAAGGCGGCCGAAATGGCCGGCAAGTCGGAACTGCTTGACCAGTTCGCCCAGGATTATCCGACCGGTCCGCACGACCAGCCGCAGTCCATGTGCCCGGCCTTCGGCAGCTTGCGGGTGGGCTTGCGGATGCGGCGTACTGCAACGGTGTTGTCCGGTTCGGCCTGCTGCGTCTACGGGCTGACCTTCACCTCGCATTTCTACGGCGCCAAGCGCACGGTCGGCTACGTCCCGTTCAACTCCGAAACGCTGGTGACCGGCAAGCTGTTCGAGGATATCCGCGAAGCAGTGCACCAGCTGGCTGACCCCGAAAAATACGACACGGTCATCGTGACCAACCTGTGCGTCCCCACCGCGTCGGGTGTGCCGCTGCGTCTGCTGCCCAAGGAAATCAACGGCGTGCGCATTGTCGGCATCGACGTGCCAGGCTTTGGCGTGCCGACCCATGCCGAGGCGAAGGACGTGCTGGCAGGCGCAATGCTGAAATACGCCCGCGAGGAAGCCGAGCAGGGCCCGGTGATGGCGCCGCGCCAGCCGAAGGATGCCGGCAAGCCGTCGATCACCCTGGTGGGTGAAATGTTCCCGGTTGACCCGATGACCATCGGCGCGCTGCTGGAGCCGATGGGCCTCGCCGCCGGCCCCGTGGTGCCGACGCGTGAATGGCGCGAGCTTTATGCCGCGCTCGACTGCGCCGCGGTCGCCGCCATTCATCCGTTCTATACCGCGTCGTTCCGCGAGTTCGAGGCCGCCGGCCGGCCGATTACCGGCTCGGCACCGGTTGGCATCGACGGCACGGCTGCCTGGCTCGAGGCGATCGGCAAGCTGGCCAATGTCAGCGAAAGGCAGATCGATGCCGCCAAGCAGGCAGCACTTCCCGCCGTTACCGGTGCGCTGTCAGGCAAGCCGATCAAGGGCCGCATGACCGTATCGGGCTATGAAGGCTCGGAGCTGCTGGTGGCGCGGCTGCTGATCGAGGCGGGTGCCGAGGTGCCTTATGTCGGCACGGCGTGTGCGAAGTCGCGCTTCAGCGAGACCGACCGCGAATGGCTGGCGGCGAAGGGCGTTCACGTCCAGTTCCGCGCCTCGCTCGAGCAGGATCTCGCCGCCATGCATGACGCCCGGCCGGCCCTGGCCATCGGCACCACGCCGCTGGTTCAGGACGCCAAGCAGCGGGCCATCCCGGCGCTCTACTTCACCAACCTCATTTCGGCGCGTCCGCTGATGGGCGTGGCCGGCGCTGGTTCGCTGGTGCAGGTCGTCAATGCGGCCATCGCCAACAAGGGCCGGTTCGACGAGTTGACCGGCTTCTTCGAGGGCGTGGGACGGGGCGATACGGCAGGCGTATGGGAAGACGTGCCGCGCGCACGCCCTGAGTTTGCCAAGCAACATGAACGGGACTCGAAGCCCGACAAGGCCGTGAAGGGAGCGATAGGATGCTGATAGCAGACCTCGATCGCGCCGGCGGCTACTGGGGCGCCGTTTATGTCTTCACTGCGGTGAAGGGCCTGCAGGTCATCATCGACGGGCCTGTCGGTTGCGAGAACCTGCCGGTGACGGCGGTGCTGCACTACACCGATGCGCTGCCGCCGCACGAACTGCCGGTGGTGGTCACGGGGCTTGGCGAGGAAGAACTTGGCCAGCATGGCACCGAAGGCGCCATGAAGCGGGCCCACGCCACCCTTGATCCGGCCTTGCCCAGCGTGGTGGTGACCGGTTCCATCGCCGAGATGATCGGTGGTGGCGTGACCCCGGAAGGCACCAACATCAAGCGGTTCCTGCCGCGCACGATTGATGAAGACCAGTGGCAATCCGCCAACCGCGCCATGCTGTGGCTGTGGAACGAGTTTGGTGCGAAGAAGGGCAAGATGCCCAAGGCGAAGCCGCGCAAGGATGGCGACAAGCCACGCGTCAACATCATTGGCCCAAGCTATGGCATGTTCAACATGCCTTCCGACCTTGCCGAGATCCGCCGGCTGGTGGAAGGCATCGGTGCCGAGGTCAACCTGGTGATGCCACTCGGTTCGCATCTGGCCGACATTCCGCGTCTCGTCGATGGCGACGTCAACATCTGCATGTACCGCGAGTTTGGCCGGGCGCTTTGCGAGGCGCTGGAGAAACCCTACCTGCAGGCGCCGGTGGGCTTGCACTCCACCACCAAGTTCCTGCGCACGCTGGGCGAATTGCTGGGGCTTGACCCGGAGCCGTTCATCGAGCGCGAGAAGCACACCACCATCAAGCCGCTGTGGGACCTGTGGCGGTCGGTGACGCAGGACTTCTTCGGCACTGCTAGCTTCGCCATTGTCGCCAACGAAACCTACGCGCGCGGCGTGCGGCATTTCCTCGAGACCGAGATGGGTCTGCCCTGCAGCTTCGCCTTTGCCCGCCGGGCCGGCGTCAAGCCGGACAACCACGCCGTGCAGGAGGCAATCGCCAGGACACCGCCGCTGATCATGTTCGGTTCCTACAACGAGCGCATGTACATGGCCGAGGCAGGTTGCCGCGCGATCTACGTGCCGGCCTCATTCCCCGGCGCGGTGATCCGGCGGCACACCGGTACGCCGTTCATGGGGTACTCGGGCGCCACCTACCTGGTGCAGGAAGTCTGCAACGCGCTGTTTGACGCGCTGTTCAACATCCTGCCGCTGGCAAAGGACATGGACCAGGTGGCGGCAACGCCGGCCCGGCTGGAAGGCCAGCTCGGCTGGAGCGAAGAAGCCCGCGTGACGCTCGACCGGCTGGTCGAGGCGGAACCGGTGCTGGTCAGGATTTCGGCAGCCAAGCGGTTGAGAGACGCCGCCGAGCGCCAGGCCAGGGACAATGGCAACAAGACAGTTTCGCCGGAGCACGTCACCGCGGTGGCAGCCCGGCTGGGGAATGCCGCCTGAGGCAATGGTTGCCCGTGCGACGCGCGGGGCCGGGCTGAAGGCGGAAGAGAAAGAAGGAGGACTGACGATGGCAATGGAAGTTCACGGGAGCAGACCCGGCGGCTTCGCGCAGCGGCATGGCGAGACGATCGAGTATCGCGCCATCTACGTGGTCGCGTTCGCCTTCTTCCTGGTGGCAGCGACGGCGCATCGGCTGATCCCGTCGCCCTGGCGGCCAAACCTCGATCCTTCCGGACGCTCGCGCTCGATCATAGCCGAAGCGCGCGCCGCGGCCGGCAACTCGGTGCCGTTCGCCTTCATGTGAAGGCCGCACCGGAATTCAGGTTTTGCCGGGGCCCTGGCGCCGGCAGAAACAGTCGCCCGAAGGCTTTTGAGCCAGGCGGTGACGACCCCAGCCGCACGGGGTGGGTGCGGTAACGGCCGAAAGGCCAACCTGTGGAGGGCATCTCATGCCTGAACATAGTGGAACTCCGTCGGGGTTGACCCACGCGGAGGCTCAGGAAGTCCACCGGCTCTTTATGCAGGGGTTCCTGGGTTTCACAGCAATCGCGGTAGTCGCCCATATCCTCGTATGGATGTGGCGTCCGTGGTTCTGATGAACCCGGCACCAAAGTAGGAGAAAGAGACCATGTGGAAAGTCTGGCTTCTGTTCGATCCCCGTCGGGCACTCGTGGCGTTGGCAGTGTTCCTGTTCTCGCTGGCAATTCTGATTCACTTCATTTTGCTCAGCACGAACAAGTACAACTGGATCGAAGGCGCCCAAACCTCAAGCCTGTCGCAGCCTGTCGTGACCGATGTCATGAAGGCCTGAGACATGCTGGGTCGCCTGCCCCCGGGCAGGCAACACATCATGTGGACGGGGTGGCGGCTTCAGCCGTTCTCCCCGTCCACAAACCAAGCTTATCGAAGCGTACTGATGTCAGTGCGGCTTGAGCGGAGGACACCTCAATGGCGATGCTCAGTTTTGAAAAGAAATATCGGGTCCGGGGGGAACGCTGGTCGGCGGTGACCTCTTCGACTTCTGGGTCGGACCTTTTTATGTTGGCTTCTTTGGTGTCACGACGCTGTTCTTCTCGATTGTCGGAACTGCGCTGATCATCTACGGGGCCGCGATCGGGCCGACCTGGAACATCTGGCAGATCAACATTGCACCGCCTGACCTCAAGTACGGTCTGGCGCTGGCGCCGCTCAAGGAAGGCGGCCTTTGGCAGATCATTACCATCTGCGCCACCGGCGCGTTCTGTTCATGGGCGCTCAGGGAAGTGGAAATCTGCCGCAAACTCGGCATCGGCTATCATGTGCCATTCGCGTTCAGCTTCGCCATCCTGGCCTATGTCACCCTGGTGATCTTCCGGCCGCTGTTGCTTGGAGCATGGGGACACGGTTTCCCGTACGGGATCCTGTCGCACCTCGACTGGGTGTCGAACGTCGGCTACCAGTACCTGCACTTCCACTACAATCCGGCGCACATGATCGCCATCACGTTCTTCTTCACCACGGCGCTCGCGCTGGCGATGCACGGCGGCCTGGTGCTGTCCGCGGCAAACCCGCCGAAGGGCCAGCGGGTGAAGACGCCCGAATACGAAGACACCTTCTTCCGCGACACTATCGGCTACTCGATCGGCACGCTCGGCATTCACCGGCTTGGCCTGTTCCTGGCGCTGTCTGCGGTGTTCTGGAGTGCGGTGTGCATCATCATCTCCGGGCCGTTCTGGTCACGCGGCTGGCCTGAGTGGTGGAACTGGTGGCTCAACCTGCCGATCTGGTCGTGAGCCGGGAGGATCAAACAATGGAATACCAGAACATATTCACCCGGGTTCAGCTTCGCGGCGAACCGGAAATGGGCGTCCCCGCCAAGGACGACGCCTGGGGGCGGGACGGCACGCCGTTCTTCTCCAACCTGATCGGCAAGATCGGCAACGCCCAGATCGGCCCCATCTACCTGGGCTGGACCGGCACCGTATCGCTTATCTTAGGGCTCATCGCATTCGAGATCATCGGCCTCAACATGTGGGCGTCGGTGAACTGGGACCCGGTGCAGTTCGTGCGCCAGCTGCCATGGCTTGCGCTTGAGCCGCCACTTCCCCAGCACGGCCTGAAAATCCTGCCGCCCATGAACGAGGGTGGATGGTGGCTGCTAGCCGGCTTCTTCCTCACTGCTTCCATCATTCTGTGGTGGGTGCGCATGTACTCACGCGCCCGGCAACTGGGCCTGGGGATGCACATTCCGGCAGCGTTCGCCTCGGCCATCTGGCTCTATCTGGTGCTGGGCTTCATCCGCCCGCTGCTGATGGGTTCATGGTCCGAAGCAGTGCCGTTCGGGATCTTCCCCCACCTGGACTGGACCGCGGCTTTCTCGCTGCGCTACGGCAACCTGTTCTACAACCCGTTCCACATGCTCTCGATTGCCTTCCTGTACGGCTCGGCGCTGCTGTTCGCCATGCACGGGGCAACCATTCTCGCCGTCAGCCACCTTGGTGGCGAGCGCGAGCTTGAGCAGATTACCGATCGCGGTACGGCGTCGGAGCGTGCAGCCCTGTTCTGGCGCTGGACGATGGGCTTCAACGCCACCATGGAGTTGGTGCACCGCTGGGCCTGGTGGTTTGCTGTCCTGACCACGTTGACAGGCGGTATCGGGATCCTGCTGACGGGCACCGTCGTGGACAACTGGTACCTCTGGGGTGTCAAGCACGGCATCGTGCCGCCTTACCCCGACATGTGGCCCGGCGTCGTCGACCCGGCAGCCCAGTAAAGGAGATCCGTCATGAAGATCGCAATACCAGCAGCCATTGGCGTTGCCACGTTGCTCGCCATTCCGATGATGCTGCAATGGGAGCGTCCACCGATGGACTCCACCCAGCAGGGCTTCCGCGGAACCGGCATGGTCCAGATCGATAACCCGCGCATGATGGCGATAAAGAAAGCCGCCAACGTGATGCAGGAACCATCTGACCAGGCTGAAACCGGAGGGCCCAAGGCGTCGGAAGTCTACGAGAACGTCCAGGTTCTCGGAGACCTCAACGAGGCCCAGTTCACCCGGCTGATGCTGGCCATCACCGAATGGGTGTCACCGGAGGAAGGCTGCAATTACTGCCACAATCCGGAGAACCTGGCCGAGGACAGCGTCTACACCAAGGTGGTTGCGCGCAAGATGTTGCAGATGACCGCCAACATCAACGCGCAATGGCAGCCACACGTCGCCGAAACAGGCGTGACCTGCTATACCTGTCACCGCGGCCAACCGGTGCCGGCCAATGTGTGGTCCATCAACCCCGGCCCGAAGCAGGCCGGCGGCATGGCCGCCAAGCGCAACGGACAGAATCTGGCTGCGCCGGAAGTAGGCCTGTCCTCGCTGCCCTATGACCCGTTCGCCGACCTGCTGACCAAGACCAAGGCCATCCGGGTGGCGGCCAGTACGGCCCTGCCAACCGGCCACGTCTCGCCAATCCAGGACGCGGAGAAGACATATGGCCTGATGATGCACTTCTCCCAATCCATGGGCGTGAACTGCACCTTCTGCCACAACTCCCGCAACTTTGCCGACTGGTCGCAAAGCCAGCCGACGCGCGTGAAAGCGTGGCACGGCATCGAGATGGTGAACAACATCAACCAGAACTACATCCAGTCCATCGCCGAGGTATTCCCGGACAACCGCAAGGGTCCGCTCGGCGACGTGCTGAAAACCAACTGCGCCACCTGCCACCAGGGCGCGAACAAGCCGCTCTATGGTGCGCAGATGCTCAAGGACTACATGATCGAGCTCGGCGCAGCCAAGGAATGACGAAACCCTGAACACTGGCCCTCGCCCAGTGCCAACTGAAGGGAACGCCGGTTCGTCCGGTTTTCCCTTCTCTTTTTTGCTGAAGCTCGCTCTGTTGGGGGCTGTCAGTCACGCCAGACGAGATCGAAGGCGCAGGCGGCTTCAGGGCGGCCTGCGCCATTCTCGTCTGCGGCCACGGTATGCGGTACAACCCTGGTGCGCCGGCTGACCAGCGTCTGGAACAGCGTCTCGAACGTCGCCTCGAAGTAGCTTGCGGCAAGGTTGCGGCACGCGGGCGTGGCGAACAGGGGTGAGCCGTCCAGTGCGATGTGCACCGGGTGGCGGGCATCGAGGGTGAACCTGCTGCTGCCGGCAAAGGTCCAGGCATGGCGTGCGATGGCCTTCAGCAGGGCACGCGCGGCCAGTGGTGCGGGCAGAAGCCTGAGTGCGGCCTGGGCTGGGGCAGGGATGCGGTTGGCCAGCAGGTAGAGTGCCGTATTGTGGCCGGCCTCGCGCATGATGACTTCGCCTTGAGGGGCAGGCAGCAAGCCTGCTACCGCCTGATGCAGGCGCGCCACTTCGTCCTCAGGCACCATCGCGGAAGGCGGAGCAGCGATGTAGTGCGCCAGCCCCGCCCTTTGCATGACCTGCTCAAGCCGGGCAGCGTCGTACCGGTTGCGAATGGCGCCGGCCACCTGGATGATGGCGTTGGGGCCGATCAGCGCGTCACTCATCGGAACTGGCGGCGGCCTCCAGCTTGCGCTTCCTGGCGCGGGCATCGCGCATCACGATGGCGGGCGGCGTGGCGCCGATGTCTTCCATTTGCCGGGAACCGCCCCCACAGGCGAGCACCGGTTCATCCTTCTCCTCCAGCTGTTGCGTACCGCCGCCACAGGCCAGCACGGGATCCTTTGCCGCCGCCCGCTCTTTCGCCCTGGCCTTGCCTTGCGCGCGCAGGGCTTCCTGGCGCTCCTTCATCTTGCGCGAGCGATCGGCAGCGGCTTCCCAATCGGCCACCTGGGCCTCGGCCAGCTGCTTTGTTTCGTCGAAATGGAAGTCGACGCTGCCCTTGGTCTGCGGGCCCCAGTAACCGACCTTGCCGAGGTCGTAGAAGGTGCGTGCAAAGCCTGCCTTCAGGAATGCCTTCAGGCAGCCCAGCAGGTAGCGGCGGCGGAAGCCGGTGCCGCGCCAGGGATAGTGGAACAGCGCCTTCTTCATGTAGAAGCGGCGATAGTTGTTCATCACCCGGTCTAGCAGTTCGCCGCGCTCCATGGCTTTGGGCTTCATGATTGGGGTGACGAAGTTGTACTTCGAAAAGTCGAACACCTCGACCTTGTCGCGCATTTCCTGGAACAGCGGCGAGAACGGCCAGGGCGTGTACATCGACCAGTTGGCGAGGTCCGGCTGCCAGTCCCATGCCATCTGGTAGGTCTCTTCCAGCGTCTCCGCCGTCTCGTTGTCCAGCCCGACGATGAACTGCGCCTCGGTGAAGATGTCTGCCTCGCGAAGCAGGCGGATGGCCTCCTTGTTGTCGGCGACCTTGGTTTCCTTGTTGAACTGGTCGAGCTTCAATTGGGCTGCAGCTTCGGTACCGAGCGAGACGTGCACGAGCCCCGCCTTGCGATAGAGCGGCAGCAATTCCTTGTCGCGCATGATGTCGGTGACGCGGGTATTGATGCCCCATTTCACCTTGTCGGGCAGGCCGCGCGCGATCAGTTCCTCGCAGAAGGCGATGAACTTCTTGCGGTTGATGGTGGGTTCCTCGTCGGCGAGGATGAAGAAGCCCACGCCATGGTTGTTCACCAGGTCCTCGATCTCGTCGACGACCGCTTTCGGTTCGCGGACGCGATAGTCGCGCCAGAACTTCCACTGCGAGCAGAACGAGCAGGTGAACGGGCAGCCGCGCGCCATGTTGGGAATGGCGACGCGCACGCCGAGCGGCACATAGATGTACTTGTGCCACTCCAGCAAGCTCCAGTCGGGCTTGATGCCTTCGAGATTCTTGACAGTCGGCGCCGCCTGGGTGGCGATGATCTTGCCGTCCTCGGCGAATGCGAGGCCTTCGATGGACTTCAGCTTGCCGCGCCAGCCGGCACCGCCGGCAATGGCGTTGACGAGGTTGACGATGATTTCCTCACCCTCGCCGCGCACGATGACATCGACCCAGGGCGCTTCGGTCAGCACCTGCTTGAACATGAAGGTGGCGTGCACGCCGCCCAGCACGCGCACCGCGTCCGGGCATTCTTCCTGGGCCAGCTGCAGGATGCGCTCGGCCGCATAGATCGACGGGGTGATTGCGGTGGTGCCGATGACGTCGGGCCGGGCCTCGCGGATGCGGGCGCGAAGGGTGTCGTCGTCGAGGTGTTCGGTCATCGCGTCGATGAACTTTACATCGGTGTAACCGGCCTGCTTCAACGCACCGGCCAGATAGGCGACCCAGGCAGGAGGCCAGCTGCCGGCAATCTCGGCGCCGCCGGAATGATAGTTCGGGTGAACGAGTACGATGCGCATGATGGCGAGCCTCCCTGTTGTCAAGAAAGGCTACCAATTTGACCGTCAACCAATCTTGACATAAGTCAAGGTAAAAAGAAAAAGCCCCCGGAAACCGGGGGCTTGGACTTCGTGATCGTCTGTTGGCGGGGGCTACGCCACGGCCCTTGCCAGCGCGCACTGCGACCACAGCTTGTTGAGTGCGGCCACAAGATGCTCGATATCGGCCACCGTGTGCAAGGGGGTGGGGGTGAAGCGCAGCCGCTCGGTGCCCTTCGGCACGGTCGGGTAGTTGATCGGCTGCACGTAGATGCCCTCGTTGTCGAGCAGCCAGTCGGAGATCCACTTGCACTTGGCTGCATCGCCCACCATGACGGGCACGATGTGGCTGTCGTTGGGCATGTGCGGAATGCCCGCCCGGTCGAGGCGCTTCCTGAGTTCCGCCACCATCACCTTCTGCCGGTCACGCTCGACGCTGGAGTTCTTCAGGTGCCGGATCGAGGCGACCGCGCCTGCGGCAATGGCCGGCGGGATGGCGGTGGTGAAGATGAAGCCCGAGGCAAACGAGCGCACGAAGTCGATCAGCTGTGCCGAGCCGGTGATGTAGCCGCCCATCACCCCGAACGCCTTGCCCAGCGTGCCCTCGATCACGTCGATGCGGTGCATCAGGCCTTCGCGCTCGGCAATGCCGCCGCCATGGGGGCCGTACATGCCCACCGCGTGGACCTCGTCGAGATAGGTCAGCGCGTTGTGCCGTTCAGTCACGTCGCAGATCTCGGCGATCGGGCCGATGTCGCCGTCCATCGAGTAGACGCTCTCGAATGCCACCAGCTTCGGCCGGTCCGGATCGACCTGCGACAACAGCTCATCGAGGTGCTTCGGGTCGTTGTGGCGGAAGATGAAGCGCTCGGCCTTGGAGTGGCGGATGCCCTCGATCATCGAGGCGTGGTTGAGCGCGTCAGAGAACACCGCGCAGTTGGGCAGCCTGGAGGCGAGCGTGCCGAGCGAGGCCCAGTTGGAGACGTAGCCCGAGGTGAAGATGAGGGCGGCTTCCTTGCCGTGCAGGCTGGCGAGTTCGCGCTCCAGCTCGACGTGCTGGTGGTTGGTGCCGGAGATGTTTCGGGTGCCGCCTGCGCCCGACCCGCAGCTTTCGATTGCGCCCTTCATGGCGGCGATCACGTCCGGGTGCTGGCCCATGCCGAGATAGTCGTTGGAGCACCACACGGTGACTTCGGACGTCGAGCCATCCGCGTTGTACCGCGTCGCCTTCGGGAACTGCCCCATCCGCCGCTCAAGCTCGGCGAATACACGGTAATTGCCGGCCTTGCGCAGTCCGTCAAGCGCGGTCTTGAAGTGGTTTTCGTAGTCCATGTCTGCTCCTCCAGGTGAGGTAAGGCGGCTCTTCCTATTCGGCCGGGGTTATGGTTTTCCCCAGGGTGGGGAGGTGATGGGTTGTATGTTTCTTGCGTGAAGCCAGCCCCCAGTCCCACAGCTTCTGAGCCGGGATGGGCAGCATCATCAGCCAGTGTTCGAGGATGGCCAGCGCCAGCAGGGTGGCAAGTATGATGTAGCTGGCATACTGGAAGGGCGTTGCCGTGGCAGCGAAGGCGGCTTCGCCCAGCACCACCACGACCATGCTCGAAATGGTGACCGAGAACGGGAACAGCATGTTGATGTTGGCCTTGCGGAAGTAGCTCGCCAGGTAGCGCATGTGGTCGGGCAGGAACTCTTCCGACAGGTTGCGTGCGCCGAGGAACAGGTTCAACTTGGCCGAGGTACGCATGGCCCACAGTATGCAGTAGGTCCACAGCGCGGTCTTGTTGGGCATGTCCCAGGTGGCCCAGGCAAGCAGCACGCCAACACCCAGAATGGCAAGTTCGTGCCACAGGATGGTGGATACCGCCGCCGTGAACCGGCCGGCCGGGGTGACGTTGGCCGGGCAATAGGACTTGCGCGGACCGGTAACGTAACCGGTCAGGAAGCTCATCTCCTGCCATGCCCAGGCAGCGATGCCGAGAAAGAACCCGGCATAGGCGCCGGTCTCGCCCATGGTCCAGCCGATGGCATGGGCGCCCCACAGGGCGGCAGCCAGCAGCAGCGTGAACGCCCCCATGGTCCACTTGTATGAGGCGCGGTCCAGACCGTCGAGATAGAGGATGGCCCCGGTGGTGAACCACCAGGTGAACATCGTTATCAGAACTGGCCAGACCGCGCTGCTCATCTTGTCTTCGGTTTCCCTTGTCCGGTTACCAGGCCGGTTGCAGCCGGCTGGAGTTGGGCAGTTCGTTGTCCTTCACCGGCACCATGTAAAGCTGCAGGAAGGCGAGGCCTGCCTGCGCGCCGAACATTGCCTGACGGGCCTTGCCGATGACGCCGCCCGAAGCCTTGGCTTCGGCAATGGCCTTGTTGATCTTGAGCAGCTTCTTCAGCCCGGCCATGAAGGCGGGGTTGTCGAGGTCCAGCGTGAACGGAAACACCTGCTTCGAAATCTCCGAGGTGATGCGGAAGACCTTCATGTCGTATTCGTCGATGTTGACGCCCAGAGCCTTGTGGAACTCGGGCCGGGCATGATCGCGCACGTACATGGTGGCGAAGACGGCAACCAGGAAGAAGCGGATCCACAGCTTGTTCCTGCCCTGCAGGAGTTCCGGGTTGGCGCGCATCAACAGCGCAAACGCTTCGCCGTGGCGGAACTCGTCGTTGCACCACTGCTCGAACCACTTGAAGATCGGGTGGATGCGCAGCTCCGGATGCCGTTCCAGCTGGCGGAAGATGGTGATGTAGCGGGCATAGCCGATCTTCTCCGACAGGTAGGTGGCGTAGAAGATGAACTTCGGCTTGAAGTAGGTGTACTTCTTGGCCTTGGTCAGGAAGCCCAGGTTGACGCCGATATTGGCGTCCTTCAGGGCGTCGTTGATGAAGCCGGCGTGGCGGGCCTCGTCGCGGCTCATCAGCGCGAACAGTTCGCACATGTCCGGGTTGCTGCCACGCTTCTTCATTTCCTTGTAGAGGATGCAGCCGGAAAATTCGGCGGTGAGCGAGCTTACCAGGAAGTCGATGAACTCCTTGCGCAGACCCTCCGGCATGCCTTCGAAGTCGACATCCTTCCATTCCTCGGTGCGCTTGAAGTGCCCCTTGTTCGGATCGGACTTCATTTCGTTGATCAGTTCGTCCCACTCACGGCGCACCGATGACACGTCGATGCTGTCGAGGGCCTTGAAGTCGGTGGTATAGAAGCGGGGCGACAGCATGGTGGTTTCTTCCGCCATCTTCTGGGTGTCGCGCGGCGTCAGGGAAAGTGTTTCGATGGTCATAGCTCGTTCTCCGATGAGAAACTGAATTCCAGCAGTTCCATGAATTCGATATCGCCGGTGGCCTTGGTCCAGGCGCGCTCCAGCGCGCTGGCTCGCTTGACCGTGGCGGTGCGGGTGAACACGGCCTTCTCGCCGTAGGGCACGACGATCGGTTCGCCGTGCACCTTCACGGTGTCGCCGGGCTGGATCTCGATGTCGCCGTCAAGTTCGACATGGGCGTGCAGGCTCTCGAAGGTATTCTCGATCTCGATGGTGCATCCCACTTCGAATTCACGCGCGTTGTGCTGATGTATGCTCATGACTTCTGCTCCTTCAGAAGGCGCGAAAATACCGCGGCATTGGTCTGTCCGAAGGCGTCCAGCGCGACGCTGGCGCCAGTCTCGGGGTCGATTACCGAAACGTGTCCGCTGACATAATGAACCAGCTGGAACGGTGGCTCTGAGCCAATGCCCTTGATCTGGCGCTGGCGGACGAGGCCGCGCATGGTGGCGCGCAGGAACCCGTTGCTGCCAGGTGCGATGGTAGAAACCGTATCACCGGTCCTGGCATCGATGATCAGCACGGTTCCGCCTGGTCCATCCAGGAAGCGCAGCTCACGGACTTGCGTCACTTCGTAGGCGGGATCGGTGTTGTCCTTCAGCCCGTTCAGCTTGGCGCCGCCTACCAGGGCGATCGTGCCGATGGCTATCGCTGCGATGATTCCAAGGCCGGTGCGCGTGATGTAGGCGGGGCCGGGGTCGGGGGGTGGTCTGTTCATGTCGTCGTCTCCTCGCATGTTGTTCTTGTTGGCGGCTAGTTGCAGGCCGCGGCCTGTTGCGTCAGGCCGTCGAACCTGCAAGTTCAGTCTTGCTGCCGGCAGTCTTCTTGTTGGCCCCGCGTGGGGCGGCAGTTCTGGCAAGGGCGGTGGTGGTGATTGCATCGCCCTCGCTTTGCTTGATGGCGGCGGCCAGCAGTCCCGCCACCTGCTGCGGGTTGGCAATGCAGCGCATGGCCGGCTGCGGATTGGCGAAGTGCCAAGGCCGCACGTTTGGCCAAAGCGCCAGCCAGGCGATCCGGACGCCCTTGATGGGTGCCAGAGACAGCGTACCGGTGGCGCCATGTCCGGCCAGCGAGGCTTCACCCAGCTGGCTGAACGGAATGTTGATCGACATCGGCAGCGCCAGGCCGTGGCGCAGCACCAGCCGCTTGCTGGTCAGCGTGTAGACCGTCGAGCGGGCGTAGCCATAGGCAAGCAGCGCCAGCAGGCCGATACAGGCCAGCGAGATGGCGGCGAAGGTGCTGGTTGCCGATGCGGTTTCGAGAAGCGGCTTGCCATCGTACAGGGAGGTGGCTGCGTACCACGCCACAAGGATGGCGAAGTAAATCGCTACCTTGCGCACGTGGAAGGCATGAATAACCAGCGGCTTCCATTGGGGAGAACCCTGCCAGAGGATCTGCTCGCCATCCGGTGGCATGGCGGGCAGACCCTTGATTGGCTCGAAGTCGAAGTCGTCGTGGCTCATATCAACGGCTCCGCCCGCTGCGGCGTGGCATACAGGCGCCCGCCGGCGAAGTAACCCATGATCTTGTCTTCCTCGAGCAGGGTCACCTGATCGGCAGCCTTGGTGGTCGGCACGCCGGCCATCTGGCTGGACAGGATCGAGTTGACGAGGGCCTTGCCGCCCGAGATGCGCACGCAGTTGGCTGGCACCAGCCGCGAGCGGGCGCGCGGCGAGCCTGCCAGCTTCACCTCGTAGTAGCGAATAACCATTTCGGCATGATCGGCCCAGATGTCGGTGATGGTGCCGGCGACCTGCCGGTCGGCGCAGACGATGTCCATGCCGATGGGGTTCGGGTCATCAGACGAGACATGGATGTGTCCACCCTTTTCGCTGATCGGGCGGATCTTCACCTTGTTGTCGAAGGTCATGTCCGGCTCGTCGGAACGCTCGGCCCAGGCAGCGGGACCGACGCCGTCAGCCATCGCATCGCCCGTGGGGATGAGCGGCGCGCCTGGCCATGCGCCAGCGCGGCGGGCCTTGACGGGACGGTTGTCGCGAACGTCGTTGGGTACCGACACCGAGCCGCCATGCGGCAGCAGGAAGGTCTTCGGATCGGGGATCAGCAGGAAACCCTTGTCCTTGACCTGACCGGTCGGGTCGATTTCAAGCGGATAGCCCTCGCGGCGGTCTTCCTTGCGGATGTAGAAGACGAGCAGGGCAAAGAATATCCAGAACACGTACAGCGTGATCTGGGCGACGTCTATGTAGGATGTGACTGCACCGGTACCCATCACAGGTTCCTCCGAGAATTTGTCAGCCTGGCATTTCTGTCAGGCCGAACTTCGAGACATACCGCTTCGAGAAATTGCCTGTTTCGCGCACGAGCGGTCCAATGGCGATCAGGGTTGCAAACAAGAGAACTATTTCAATGCAGTAGACGGTGGCATAGCCGGCTGCGGGCGTGTTCATCGCCTCACCCAGCGCGCCGGTTGCGGCGATGGAGCCGACGATGTCGCGCAGCGCGCCACCCGAGGCGATGCCCAGACCCACTGCGGTGGCCTGCACGCCGCCCCAGGCGCCGGCGGCCAAGCCGGAGGTGTCCTGCGAGGCAAGCTCCATGGTTGCGGTCAGGCTGCCCACGGCGAACAGGCCGGTACCCATGCCGATCAGTGCTGTGCCCAGATTGAACATCAACGTCGAGTCAAACGGATTGGCGAATAGCACTGCCGCGAAGCCTGGCAGGCCGATGAGTGCGCCTATGGCGGCGAGCCGGCAGGCGTGCATGCCGCGCGAAAACACGCGCACTGCGATGAAGAAGCCCGTCAGCGTTCCACCTGCCATCAACGCGGTGAGAAGGGTGGTCTGCGAAACGGTCAGGGACAGGATCTCCCCGCCATATGGTTCGAGCAGGACGTCCTGCATGCCGAACGCCATTGTGCCGAGGAACACCGCCACCAGCAGCCGGACGGCCGGACGGCCTTCGGTATAGGTGCGCCATGTTGCGCTGAAGGCCGGACGATCGGTCCGCGCCAGTGCGGCGCGGCCGGCATCGCGGGCTTCCTGCTTCCACATGGAGATGAAGTTGAGCACCACCGAGAACACGGCGGCGCCGTGGATAACGCGGATCAGCAGGTCGGAACTGAAGTCGTTGAGCAGGAACGAGAAAGCGATGGCGCTCAGTATCATGCCGACCAGCAGCATCATGTACATCAGCGCCACGGCGCGGGGGCGGCGGTCTTCCGGCACCACGTCGTTGACCAGCGCCAGGCCCGCCGTCTGGCTGTAGTGAATGCCGAAGCCGATCAGCAGGAAGGCAAGTGCCGCGCCTCCTTGGCCCACGATCAGCGCCGCATCGCCCGTGGTGTGGGCATTGCCCGACAGCAACAGCAGCGATGGCGGCAGCACCACGTAGCCGCCGAACTGCAGCAGCAGACCAATCCAGAGATAGGGCGTGCGGCGCCAGCCGAGCACCGAGCGATGGGTATCCGAGCGGTGGCCGATCAGGGTGCGCAAGGGCGCGAACAGGATCGGGATGGCGATCATGATGGCGACCAGCCAGGCATGCACGCCAAGCTCGACGATCATCACCCGGTTGATGGTGCCGGTCATCAGCACCATGGCCATGCCGACGGGGATCTGGAACAGCGCCAGGCGCAGCAGGCGGGCGAGGCTGACCTCGTCGCTGGCCGCATCGGCGAACGGCAGCCACCGGGTACCGATCCGGGTCCACAAGTTCACTACGCTGTTCATCGAAAGGCTCATGCGCGGTGCAGCTCCTGGGCATGAGAGGTGTAGAAGCCGGACTTGATGCGCTCGCTGCGGCCGGTCTTCCAGCCGGTCAGGGTGGGTTCGGCATCGATCAGCCCGCGCAGGCCGGACGTGCTGACCGGCTGGATGGCCGGGGCGCGATCGGACTTCGGGAAAAACTTGCCGACGGCGTGCATGGCGGCCAGCGCCGGGGTGCGCGGGGCGTAGGTGAAGTTGATGGATGAACGGCACCGCCCGCCCAGTTGCGACAGCACCCGGACGATGTCCCTGCTGTCGTAGTGGATCAGGCTGTCCATGCACACAATGTGGTCGAACTCGCCCAGCGCAGGGTCCAGCATGTCGCCGACGCGGAAATCGATCTTGCCCTTGAGCGGCAGTTCACGGGCCAGTCCGGCGGCATAGCCCACCAGCGTTTCCGACAGGTCGATGGCGGTCACGTGGGCGCCGCGGCTGGCGGCCTCGATGGACAGCGCGCCGGTGCCGCAACCGGCATCGAGGATGCACAGGCCCGAAAGGTCATGCGGCAGCCATGACAGCAGGTTGTCGCGCATGCGGTTGCGGCCGGCGCGAACGGTTGCGCGGATCTTGCTGACGGGGGCATCACTGGTGAGCTTCTTCCAGGCGTCGGCCGCGGTGCGGTCGAAGTAGGTTTCAAGCTCGGAGCGGCGCGATGTGTAGGTGGCTGTCGGCATGTCAGTCAAACCCCAGGAAGTCGAAGATTTCACGGTCCTTCATCGGCGTCGGCATCAGCACGTCGGTGCCGTCCCACAGGCTTTGCGCCAGCTTCAGGTACTCCTGCTGGACGGCCAGCACTTCCGGTGTCTCGTCCATCTCGAACAGGGTGCACTTCTTCAGCCGCGAGCGGCGGATGGCGTCGATGTCGGGCAGGTGGGCAAGCCGCTTGAGGCCGACCGCCTCGTTGAAGCGGTCGATCTCGTCGGTGTTCTTGGAGCGGTTGGCGATGACGCCGCCGACGCGCACTTCGTAGTTCTTCGACTTGGCGTTGATGGCGGCCACGATGCGGTTCATGGCGAAGATCGAGTCGAAGTCGTTGGCGGTGACGATCAGCGCGCGTTCGGCATGTTGCAGCGGCGAGGCAAAGCCGCCGCACACAACGTCGCCCAGCACGTCGAAGATCACCACGTCGCTGTTTTCCAGCAGGTGATGCTCCTTCAGCAGCTTCACCGTCTGGCCGACCACATAACCGCCGCAACCGGTGCCGGCAGGCGGGCCGCCGGCCTCGACGCACATCACGCCGTTGTAGCCTTCGTAGACGAAGTCCTCGGTGCGCAGTTCCTCGGAGTGGAAGTCCACCTGTTCGAGCACGTCGATCACCGTCGGCATCAGCTTCTTGGTCAGGGTGAAGGTCGAGTCGTGCTTCGGGTCACAGCCGATCTGCAGCACCCGCTTGCCCAGCTTGGAGAAGGCGGCGGACAGGTTGGACGAGGTGGTCGACTTGCCGATGCCGCCCTTGCCGTAGACCGCGAAGACCTTGGCGGTCTCGATCTTCATGTCCGGGTCGAGATGAACCTGGACACTGCCATCGCCATCGGGCATGCGCAGCGCCTTGCCCGTATGACGGTTCATTTTCGTATACAGGTTCATGCCACTGCCTCCACTGGTGCGGGAATGCCTTCAAGATTGTCTTCAAGCTCTTCACTGGCGCGGCGCAGCGCCTCGAGCGTTTCATCGTCGGGTGTCCAGAAGCGGCGCTCGCAGGCTTCCATCAGCCGGTTCGCCAGTTTGGACGAGGCGGCCGGGTTGAGCTCTGCCAGGCGCCGGCGCATTTCGTCGTCCAGCACGAAGGTTTCCGAGATGCGCTGATAGACCCATGGATCGACGGTGCCGGTGGTGGCCGACCAGCCCAGCGTGTTGGATCACGTGGGCCTCGATCTGACGCACGCCTTCGTGGCCGTGCTTGAGCATGCTCTCGAAGAACTTCGGGTTGAGGGTGCGCGAGCGGGTTTCCAGTGCGATCTGGTCCTTCAGGGTGCGCACCTTGGCCGAGCCGCGGGTCTGGTCGCCGATATAGACCGGCGCTTCGCGGCCGCTGGCCCGCTTGACCGCCCGGCTGATGCCGCCGAGCGTGTCGAAATAGTGGTCGACGGTGGTGACGCCAAGCTCGACCGACTCGAGGTTCTGGTAGGCGATATCGACGGTGGACAGCGCCTTTTGCAGCAGTTCGGCGTTCTGCTTTGGCTTGCCGTCGCGGCCGTAGGCAAAGCCCTTGCGGCGGGTGAAGGCATCGGCCAGTTCGCTCTCGTCGTTCCAGGTGCCTGCATCGACCATCTGGTTGACGTTGGAGCCATAGACCCCTTCGGCATTGGAGAACACCCGAAGCGATGCGGTTTCCACGTCGCAGCCCATCGCCTCGGCGTGGGCCAGCGTGTTGGCGCGAACGAAGTTCTGATCGAGCGGTTCGTCCGCCGTGGCCGCCTTGTAGGCGGCTTCGGCCAGCATCCTGGTTTGCAGCGGCAGCAGGTCGCGGAAGATGCCCGACAGGGTCATCACCACGTCGATGCGCGGGCGGCCCAGTTCTTCAAGGGTGATGAGGTCGGCACCGGCGAGGCGGCCAAAGCTGTCGAACCGGGGCTTGGCGCCCATCAGCGCCAGCGCCTGCGCAATCGGGCCTCCGTCGGACTTGATGTTGTCAGACCCCCACAGCACCAGAGCCACCGAGCGGGGCAGGGTGTGGTGGGTGGCGAGCAGCAGGTCGGCCTGCTTGCGCCCGTCGGCCAGTGCAAAGGCGGTCGGCATGCGGAACGGGTCGAAGGCATGGATGTTGCGGCCTGTGGGCAGCACCTCGGGCGAGCGGATCAGGTCACCGCCCGCAACCGGCGCGATGTAGTGACCCGCCAGCGCGTTGAGCACGGCCGGGACCTCGTTGGTCTCGGCCAGCAGCTGGTCGACGCGGGCGCGGGTTTCGTCGTCGGTGTCGGCCATCACCCGCACGTGTTCGGCGCGCGCCTCGGGGCTGATCGGGCGGCCTACCACGTGCAACCCGTCTGGAATGAGCGCGTCTTCGGTTTCCAGCAGGGTGAGCCACAGTTTGTCGGGGTCGGTCTCCGCGATGTCGACGGCCTCGGCCTGGGTACGGATCAGCGCGGCCAGATCATTGCGTTGGGCAGCGCCGGGGGCGAGGGTGCGCCACCGCTTCAGGCTGTCCTTCAGTTCGGCCAGCCCCTTGTACAGCCCTGATGCTGCCAGCGGCGGTGTCAGGTGGGTGACCGTGACGGCATTGGCGCGGCGCTTGGCCAGCGTTGCCTCGGACGGGTTGTTGGAGGCGTAGAGGTAGACGTTCGGGACGTTGCCGATCAGCCGGTCCGGCCAGTCCTGCGCCCCCATGCCGGCCTGCTTGCCAGGCATGAATTCAAGTGCGCCATGCATGCCGAAGTGCAGGTATGCATCGGCGCCGAAGGTGTCGCGCATCCAGCGGTAGAACGTCACGAAGGCATGGGTCGGGGCGAAGCCGTGTTCGAACAGCAGCCGCATCGGGTCGCCTTCCCAGCCGAAGGCGGGCTGGACGCCGACGAACACGTTGCCGAACTGGCGGCCAAGCACGTAGACGCCGCGGCCGTCGGACTGGGTGCGACCAGGGGCGGGGCCCCAGACGGCCTCGATCTCGTTGAGCCATGGCGTGTTGCGCACGATATCGTCGGCATGCACATGGGCGGCCACATTGGCTTGCTGGCCATAGTGAGCGGCATTGCCCTTGAGCAGGGCCTCGCGCAGCTCTTCCACGGTGGCAGGTGGATCGACCTGGTAGCCGTTGGCCTGCATGGCGTGCAGCGTGTTGAACAGGCTTTCGAAAACCGACAGGTGGGCAGCCGTGCCGACCGCGCCGGAGTTTGGCGGGAAGCCGAACAGCACGATGCCGACCTTGCGGTCTGCGTTCTGCTTGCGCCGGTTGAGAGCCAGCCGCAATACCTTGTCGGCCAGAGTGCCGATGCGCTCGGGGCAGGGCGCCATGGCACGGTGCGTCGAGCCACGTTCGCACGGCTTCTTGCAGCCGTTGCAGCCGCCGTCGCCATGGCGGCCGGCGAACACGGTGGGGTTGGTGGCGCCGTCGATCTCCGGCAGCGCGATCAGCATGGTGGTTTCGACGGGACCGAGACCGCCGGTGGAGCCGGACCATTGCTGGAGTGTCTGGAACTCCAGCGGGTGGGCAGCCACGTAGGGCAGGTCAAGGTTGCCCAGCGTTTCAACAGCGGCGGCACTGTCATTATAGGCCGGCCCGCCGATCAGCGAGAAGCCGGTGAGCGAGACAAGGGTGTCAATGACGGGCTGGCCCTTGCGCGTGAAGTATTCAGCGATGGCAGGACGTCCGTCGAGGCCGCCGGCAAAGGCGGGAATGACGGCGATGCCCTTCTCCTCGAAAGCGTTGATGACCGCATCATAGTGGGCGGTATCGGAAGCCAGCACGTAGGAGCGCATCAGCAGCAGCCCGACCGTTGCCCTGGCTTGCTTCGGGCGCGGCAGGTCTGAGACCAGCGTGGTCATCCGGTCCTTCAGCGAGGGGTGGTAAAGCCCCACATCCGGATACTCCACCGGCGGCAATGCCTCGGCCCCGCGCCACGACTTGTTGGCGGCGTAGCGTGAAATCAGGTAGCGCACCATCTGCTCGACATTGTCGTCGGACCCGCCCAGCCAGTACTGCATGGTGAGGAACCAGGCGCGCAGGTCCTGGGCCTTGCCGGGCACGAAGCGGAGGATCTTGGGAAGCCGGCGCAGCACCTTCATCTGGCTTTCGCCAGACGCACCATTGGGCTTGGACGAACCGCGCATCTTCTTGAGGAACTTGGCTATTCCCGTGGCCGGTTTGGCCATGTCGAGGCCACCCATGCGGGTCAGCCGGACGATTTCGCCGTCGGCGATCATACCCACCATGGCGTCGCAGCTGTCGCGGCGGGCTTGCAGCGCGGGCAGGATGGCCTTCACGTGTTCTTCGAGGAACAGCAGGTTGGCGATGACGATGTCACCATTGGCAATGTCCTCGCGAGCGCGGTCCAGGCCCGAAGGGTCCTCGCCCCATTCGGCTGCCGCATGAATGGCGATGGACAGGCCGGGGAAGTCGCGAGACAGCCTCTCGCTTACCCGGGCGGCAGGTCCGGCGGCGTGGGCGTCGAGGGTGATGATGACCACCCGGTAGCCGGTCTTATGTCCGTTAGCGCGCATAGTGGGCCTTGGCCTCGTACAGCGTATCGACGGTGATGCAGGCGATGCCGCGCTCGGCGGCGAAGGTTTCGGTGTTGCGCCGCGCCTTGCCGCGCACGAAGAACGGGATCTTCTTCAGCTCCTTCTCTGCAGCTGCGTCCCAGCCCACGTTTTCCGGGGTGGCGGGCACTGCAGCCGCCACCGCGGCCGGCGCACGGGTTTCACCGACGCTGGCGAGGTGTGACGGCACAGCGTCGTCGGAGAACTCGAAGTCTTCGCGGAACATGCCGAGCAGGTGTTCTTCCAGTCCCATGGTGAGCGGGTGCACCCAGCTGTCGAAGATAACGTTGGCGCCCTCGAAGCCCATCTGCGGCGAGTAGCGGGCGGGGAAGTCCTGCACGTGCACCGGCGCGGAAATGACGGCGCAGCCGATGCCAAAGCGCTTGGCGATGTGACGCTCCATCTGGGTGCCGAGCACCAGTTCGGGCTGGGCTTCCTGGATGGCGGTCTCCACCTCGAGATGATCTTCGGTGATCAGCGCCTCAAGACCGTGACGGGCGGCTTCGTCGCGCACCTCGCGGGCGAATTCGCGGCTGTAGGTGCCAAGGCCGACGACCTTGAAGCCCAGCTCCTCGGCGGCGATGCGGGCTGCGGCGATGGCGTGGGTAGCATCGGCGAAGATGAACACCCGTTTGCCGGTGAGGTAGTTCGAGTCGACGGAGCGGGAGTACCAGGGCAGCCGCGACAGGTCTTGATCAAGCAGGTGGCTGGCATCAACGCCGGTGATGTCGGCCACTTCGCGAATGAAGGCCTTGGTGGCGCCGACGCCGATCGGCACGGTGCGTGTGAACGGCTGGCCGTATTCGCGATGCAGCCACTCGGCCACCGGCTGGGCGATTTCGGGGTACATGACCACGTTGAAATCGGCATCGGGCAGGCGGGAGAGGTCTGCAGGGGTGGCGCCAAGCGGCGCTGCAACATTGACGTCGATGCCGAGTGCGCCGAGCAGGTTGGTCAGTTCGGTCACGTCGTCGCGGTGGCGGAAGCCCAGTGCGGTGGGGCCGAGCAGGTTGCAGGTGACGTGATCGCCCTTATGGGGGGTGCGGCCGGCGGCGAAGCGGCGGACAATCTGGTAGAAGGTTTCCGCCGCGCCCCAGTTTTCCTTCTTCTGGTAGGACGGCAGTTCGACGGGGACCACCGGGATGCCGAGGCCGAGGGTTTCAGCCAGGCCGCCGGGGTCGTCCTGGATCAGTTCAGCCGTGCACGAAGCGCCGACCAGCAGCGCCTGCGGCTTGAACCGTTCGGCAGCGGCGCGCGCGGCCTGCTTGAACAGTTCGGCGGTGTCAGAGCCAAGGTCGCGGGCCTGGAAGGTGGTGTAGGTCACGGGCGGGCGCTTGCCGTTGCGCTCGATCATGGTGAACAGCAGGTCGGCATAGGTGTCGCCCTGCGGCGCGTGCAGCACGTAGTGCAGCCCTTCCATGGCGGTGGCGATGCGCATTGCACCGACGTGGGGCGGGCCTTCATATGTCCACATGGCGAGCTGCATGGCCGTTATACCTCCAGCCGCGCGCGGCGGATAAGGGGTCGCGCGAACAGTTCGGCAAGGTCGCCTGCCTGCTCGTAGCCCTGGACGGGTGTGAACACCAGTTCGATCGACCACTTGGTGGCGAAGCCTTCGGCCTCCAGCGGGTTGGCGAGGCCAAGGCCGCAGACAACCAGGTCGGGTCTTGCGGCGCGGCAGCGGTCAAGCTGCTGGTCGACGTCCTGGCCTTCCGACAGCTGTGTGCCGGGCGGCAGCAGGGCAAGCTCGGCGCCCATGTGATGGCGGTGCAGGAAAGGCGTGCCCACCTCGACCAGGCGCATGCCAGCTTCACGGGCGAGGAAACGCGCCATCGGCGGCTCCAGCTGTGAGTCCGGAAACAGGAACAAGCTCTTGTTTTCGAGATGTTTTTTGTAGAGTGAAACAGCCTTTCGGGCGCGTTCCCGGCCGGGTGCCGTGACTTCGTCGAAAGTGGTCTGCGGTACGTCCCAGGCATGGGCGGCGGCCTGCAGCCAGCCGGTGGTGCCTTCCTCGCCGAGCGGGAACGGCGCTGGCAGCACCTCGCAACCGCGTTCCTCCAGCAGCCGGGCCGTGTCGGCCAGGAACGGCTGGGCCAGCAACACTTTCGTGCCGGGGCCAAGCGGGGGCAGGGACTGCGAATCGCGCGCCGGCAGGAAGCCGACGGGGCCAATGCCGAGCGCCTCGAACAGGCGGCGGAACTGGTCTTCGACCACATCGGCAAGCGTGCCGGCAATCAGCAGGCGGGGCGTTGCGCCGGTGGCTGCCGGGCATTCCGGCACCAGCGAGGCCAGGCAGGCGTCCTCGCCTTGCGTGAAAGTGGTCTCGATACCGGAGCCTGAATAGTTGAGGACCCGCACCCGGGGGCTGTGGGTGACGGACAGCCGCTGGGCGGCGCGCGACAGGTCCAGCTTGATCACTTCCGACGGGCACGAGCCGACGAGGAACAACATGCGGATTTCCGGGCGCCGCTCGAGCAGCCGGGCGACGACGCGATCGAGTTCGTCATTGGCATCGGCAAGGCCCGCCAGGTCGCGGTCGTCGATGATGGCGGTGGCGAATCTCGGTTCGGCGAAAATCATCACGCCGGCTGCCGACTGCATGAGATGTGCACAGGTTCTTGAGCCGACGACGAGGAAGAATGCGTCCTGGATCTTGCGGTGCAGCCAGACGATTCCCGTCAACCCGCAGAACACCTCGCGCTGGCCACGTTGCCGGATGATTTCCGGTTCGGGGCAGGCGGGAGCCTGGCTGGACGGGCGGTTGGCGGAGAACACGTTCATGCGCGCACCCCGCTTTCCGGCGGCAATGCGGCGGTCTCTCCGGCCTGCAACCTGGCCATGCGCAGCTTGTAAAGGAACTGGGCTGCATTGATAACGTAGGCGGCATAGGCAGCCAGTGCGATGAACATCTGCAGGCGGGCATCGCCCCAGTTCCATAGCCAGGCCGCAAGGTAGGCCGTGTGCAGCGCGATGACCAGCATCGACACCACGTCTTCCCAGAAAAAAGCGTCTGCAAACAGGTACTTGCCGAAAACCACCTTCTCCCAGATCGCGCCCGTTATCATGATCGTGTAGAGCACCAGCGTCTTTACAATGACGGAGGCGGTGGCTGCCTCAAGCCCGGCGCCGGTCAGCAGGTAGCGCAACACCAGCGCCAGCGACACCAGAAACACCAGGAATTGCAGCGGGGCGAGAATGCCCTGAACCAGGGTCCATGGGCTTGCGTCACGACGGCGGCGCTGTTCCGGGGTGTAAAGCCCGCTGCCCTGTGCTGCTGTTACCCTATGGGTACCCATTGTTTGTCCTGCCCGCTTTCCGAAATTCTGGGCCGCTATCGGCCTGACCGGAATTTGAGCAGAGTTTAGCGTCAGCGATTTGAAAGTGTCAACATAAGTTGACGTACAATATATTTTACATTCGCGTTGTGCCGTGCCTATACTGACCGCACGCTGAGCCGGGCAGTGCGGCGAAGCGTGGGAATGATGGACGCAAAGGAAGTTCAACCCGCTCTGCCAACCTGAAGGTCCAGCAAAAGCAGGTTGATTTTCCGGTTCCCTGGCTGAAGAGTGCTCCAAGCACCGCGTCCGCTTTTCCGGAGGTGTCTCTGCGCGCCCTGAAGCAAAGGACACGGCATGTCCATTATCGAAGACGATCCCGGCCTGAGCCGGCGGCCTGTCAGGGCTGGGCGGATGCAGGCAGGTTCAGGCAAGGGAAGCATGATTGCTTCCATCTTGGAGGGCGACGTCATTCCAGGTCTGTTGCGAAATTACGCCGCCTCGATGCCGGCCCGGACCGGGGCCGGGCCGGGCGGCAATTCCTTTGACTCCGAAGCGCTGCTGCTGAGCGAATCATTGCTTGGCTGGAGAGCTGATGCGCCACAGCGCATAATGGAGGACCTTCGCGGGCGCGGCGGCCACGGCGCAAGGTTTGCGGAAGCGGTGCTCGGCGAGGCGGCCCGCCGCCTTGGTGAAATGTGGGTAGAGGATCGCTGCAGCTTTTTCCAGGTCTCGCTGGCGATGTCCGAACTGCAATCGCTGTTGAGGGCGGGCAGGCCGGAGACTGCCAGCATCGGCGCTGCGCCTGCAGGCAGCCTGTGCGGCAAGGTGGTTCTGGCCACGGCCCCCGGGGAACAGCACTCATTCGGCGTCAGCGTTCTGGAGGTCGCCTTTGCCGAGGCGGGCTGGGCGACAACCACGATGGTCGGGCAGCCGTTTTCGGCGCTGTCCCAACTGCTTGGGCAGGCATCTTTCGATGTGGTTGCCCTGTCGTGCAGTTGCAGCGGGTTGCTCGATGGATTGAAATCAGCTATCGGAACCTTGCGCCGGGCTTCCCTCAATCCGCACGTCAAGGTCCTTGTTGGCGGACATCTGGAATCGCAGGTAGAGTGTTTTGCGGAACGCGTCGGGGCGGACGCCAGTGCGGGCGACATTGAAAGTGCACTAGCAGCCGCCAACAGCCTTTTGGCTCAACCCCGAGAGCCCGCCCATGAACAGGCGCGGTAATAATGACAACTACAGTCTGAGCATGGACAAGAAACTGCCAGAACGAGAAGATTCCAGGGTGCCGCATCGTCAGTTCGATGCGGCCTTGAACACGTTCCGGGGGCTCGAACCCAAGGCTGCAGCCGGGCTGGCGCTGGCCGCGGCCGATATCGCGCTGGTGATTGATGCCGAGGGCGTGATTGCCGACGTGGCGTTTCATGACGCATCCTTTGGAGATGAGGGCGTAGGCAGCTGGATCGGCCGGCCGTGGTCGGAAACCGTTACGGTTGAAAGCAGATCGAAGGTCGATGCGCTGATGAGCGAGGCGCGCGCCGGCAAGTTTGCACGCAAGCGCGAGGTCAACCACATTCGCGGCTCCATGGACGATCTGCCGATTCGCTATGCCGCCGTGCCTCTGGGCAAGCAGGGCGAGGTTCTGGCGGTCGGCATGGACTTGCGTGCGGTCGCCGAGCAGCAACAGCAACTGATCAATGCCCAGCAGATGATGGAGCGCGAGTACGCCAAGCTGCGGCAGGCGGAAGCGCGCTACCGGCTGCTGTTCCGGCTGGCGTCGGAAGCGGTGCTGGTGGTTGATGCCGGGCGGGAAACCGTGGTCGATGCAAACCCCACCTGTGTCGACATGCTCGGCCGGCCGATAAACCAGATTGCCGATCACAAGCTGGCAACATTGTTCGACAAGAGCGCCTGGACCGAGTTGTCGGACCTTCTGGCAACTGTGCGCTCCGGCGCCAATGCCGGTGAAGTCACGCTGAAGCTGCTTGATGGCAAGCTGGTCCGGGTGGCTGCTTCTTTGTTCCGGCAGGAGGGCATCTCGCAGATGCTCATCCGGCTGGCGCCCAAGGTGGATGTTGATGGCCGCGGGCCTGCCGGCAAGAGCAGCGGCAACATCATCGCCGCTGTCGAGGCATTGCCTGACGCGTTCGTCGTCACCGATGAGAATGGCGTGATTCTGGTCGCCAATCCTGCATTCTGCGATCTGGCTGGGGTGGTAAGCCTGTCGCAGCTGGAGGGCCGCAAGTTGGAAAGCTGGCTTGGCCGGACATCCGTGGATGTGGGGCTGATCCTGACCAATGTGCGCGAGCACGGATCGGTCCGGAATTTCGCGACCGTGGTGCGGGACGACATCGGTGCCGAAGAACGGGTTGTTCTGTCGGCGGCTGCCTCGCCTGAGCCGGGCGCACCCTGCATCGGCTTCCTGTTGCGCCGGTCGGCGTCTGCCAGCGTTACCGGCACCGGCGTGGTATCGCCGATGATGCGGTCTGCCAACCAGCTGACCGAACTCGTCGGGCGCGTGCCGATGAAGGAACTGGTGCGCGAAACCACCGACATGATCGAAAAGATGTGCATCGAGGCCGCGCTTGAACTGACCGGAAACAACCGCGCGTCCGCTGCCGATCTGCTCGGCCTTTCACGGCAGAGTTTCTATATCAAGCTGCGCCGGCATGGCCTTCTCGACGGTGACAATGACGACACCGCCTGACGTGCGTTTGCGGGCAGCATGTGTCATTCAAAACTTACATTAATTCCGTCAATCTAGATTGACACTTTTGCGGTCCGCCGATACCGTAAGGCATGTCAAAGTCTGCGGTCATCTCCAGTTCGCGCGGGTATCCGGACCCGCTGTCCGTCCTTGAACTGTTGAAGCCCATCACCTGGTTTGCCCCGATGTGGGCGCTGGGGTGCGGCGTGGTTTCCTCGGGCGTCTCCATCCAGAACAACTGGCTCATTGTTGCCGGCGCCATCGTGCTTGCTGGACCGATGGTTTGCGGCACCAGCCAGGCCGTAAACGATTGGTTTGACAGGGATGTTGACGCTATCAACGAGCCCGGCCGCCCCATCCCCTCCGGGCGCGTGCCGGGCCGTTGGGCACTCTATATCGCGATTGTGTGGACTGGATTGTCGCTGCTGCTGGCGGCGGCACTGGGCATCTGGGTGCTTTGGGCAGCCGTGTTCGGCCTGGTGCTGGCATGGGCCTACAGTGCGCCGCCGCCCCGGCTGAAGAAGAATGGCTGGTGGGGCAATGGAGCGGTTGGCCTGTGTTACGAGGGATTGCCGTGGTTTACCGGGGCCGCTGCCCTGCAGGGCGCGCTGCCCGACTGGCGCATCATCTCGCTGGCCGTTCTCTACAGCATTGGCGCGCACGGTATCATGACGCTCAACGATTTCAAGTCGGTGGAAGGCGACCGGCAGCTTGGCCTGCGCTCGCTGCCGGCGCGTTACGGCATCGGCCCGGCGGCGAAGCTTGCCTGCTGGGTGATGGCGCTGCCGCAGGTGGTTGTGATCGGCCTGCTGCTGTCCTGGAGCCAGCATATTCATGCGGGCATCGTGACGGCGCTGCTGGCAGCGCAGCTGGTGCTGATGCGGCGGTTGCTGCAGGACCCGGAAGGCAAGGCCGCCTGGTACAACGCCACCGGAACGACACTTTACGTACTTGGCATGCTGGCGGCAGCGTTTGCCGTGCGTGCGCTTCAGGCGGGGGTCTAGATCATGGCGGGCACATCTGCAACGACGCTCGGCTGGCTCGGCATCATCCGGCTCGGGCTGGTGCAGACGGCGCTCGGCGCCATCGTGGTGCTGACGACATCGACGCTCAACCGGGTCATGGTGGTGGAGCTTGCCCTGCCGGCCATGTTGCCGGGCGTACTGGTGGGCGTGCACTACGCCGTGCAGATGGCGCGCCCGCGCTTCGGTCACGGCTCCGACGTGGGCGGCATGCGGACCCGCTGGATCATCGGCGGCATGGCGCTGCTGGCCTTTTCTGGCAGCCTCGCCGCTGCAGCCACGGCGCTTGTCGCGATCAACCAGGCTGCCGGTATTGCATTGAATTTCCTGGCGTTTCTGCTTATCGGCGCGGGCGTCGGCGCGGCAGGCACCTCGCTCCTGGCGCTGCTGGCTTCGCGGGTCGCGCCGGAGCGGCGGGCGGCGGCGGCCACCATCGTCTGGCTGATGATGATCTTCGGCATGGCCGCCACGGCAGGCATTGCCGGGTCACTGCTCGATCCGTTCTCCACCATGCGGCTGGTTGCCGTGTCGTCGAGCGTGTCGGGGCTGGCGCTGCTGCTGACCATCGTGGCGGTGTGGGGCGTCGAGGCGCGATTTGCCGAAACCACTACAGAGCCCCGATCCGGCTCAACAGATTTCCGTGCCGCCCTTGCGGAGGTCTGGGCTGATGACCGGGCGCGGCGGTTCTCGATCTTCGTGTTCATTTCCATGCTCGCCTATAGCGGCCAGGACCTGGTGCTGGAGCCCTATGCGGGTCACGTGTTCGGGCTGACGCCGGGCGAATCCACCAGCCTTGCCGGCATCCAGCATGGCGGGGTTTTCGCCGGCATGGTGCTGGTGGCGATCACCAGCACGACCTTGCGCATCGTGCGGGCGGTGCCGCTGCAGTGGTGGGCGGTGGGTGGTTGCGCGGTTTCGGCGCTGGCGCTGCTTGGGCTGGTGGCCGGTGGCTATGTTGGCCCGGGTTGGCCACTCAAGGCCAATGTGGTGCTGCTGGGCGTTGCAAACGGTGCATTCGCGGTTGCCGCCATCGGTTCGATGATGGCGCTGGCAGGTTCTGCCGGTCCGCGCAAGGAAGGCATCCGCATGGGCGTGTGGGGCGCTGCGCAGGCCATTGCCTTCGGGCTTGGCGGCTTCCTTGGCACGGCTGCCGTCGACGTCACGCGGTATTTCACCGGCTCACCCTTGCAGGCCTACGTGTTGGTGTTCGCTGCGGAAGCCATCCTGTTCATCTGGTCGGCGAAGCTTGCCGCCGGCATCGTCGGCGTCCGCTGCCCGGTTGCCGCGGGCGAAGCCCGCAATCTTTCATCCTCCAACCCGGAGCCCGTATCATGAGTACTTCCAGTTACAACCACCGTGTGCATGACGTCATTGTTGTAGGTGGCGGACCGTGCGGGGCAACAGCCGCCAACGATCTGGCCCTGAAGGGGCTGGACGTGGTGCTGCTCGACAAGGCCGGGCGCATCAAACCCTGCGGCGGTGCCATTCCGCCGCGCTGCATCCGCGATTTCGACATTCCCGATCACCTGCTGGTGGCCAAGATATCGTCGGCGCGCATGGTGTCGCCGTCCGAGCGCGCCGTGGACATGCCGATCGATGGCGGCTTCGTGGGGATGGTGGACCGGGAAGACTTCGACGAATGGCTGCGGGCGCGGGCGGCCCGCAACGGCGCCGAACGCATCTCCGGCGTGTTCAAGGAACTCAGCTACCTCGCCGACGGCAGCGTCGCCATGCGCATTGAGCGCAAGGGCCGGATGGCTGACGAGACGATTTATGCCCGGGCGGTGATCGGCGCCGACGGCGCACGCTCGGCGGTGGCCCGGCAAACGGTGCCCGGCGCCGACAAGATCCCGTGCGTGTTTGCCTATCACGAAATCATTGCCTCTCCGGCCGAGGCGGGCGACGTATTCGACCCGGCCCGCTGTGACGTCTATTACCAGGGCAAGCTGTCGCCGGATTTCTATGCCTGGGTCTTTCCGCACGGAAACAGCACCAGTATTGGCGTAGGCAGTGCTCAAAAGGGCTTCTCGTTGCGTGGTGCAGTTGCCGACCTGCGCAAGGCCACCGGTACCGACACCTGCGAACTGGTGCGAGGGGAGGGTGCGCCCATCCCGCTCAAGCCCCTGAAGCGCTGGGACGACGGGCGCGGCGTGGTGGTGGCGGGCGATGCCGCTGGCATCGTGGCGCCGGCCTCGGGTGAGGGCATCTACTACGCCATGGCAGGCGGGCGCGAGGCGGCGTTCGCGGTCGAGACCTTCCTCGAAACCGGCAAGGCGTCGGCGCTGGCGCTGGCACGCAAGCGGTTCATGAAGGCGCATGGACGGGTGTTCTGGGTGCTCGGCATGATGCAGAAGTTCTGGTACTCTAGCGACAAGCGGCGCGAGCGCTTCGTCAGCATGTGCGCCGATCCGGACGTGCAGCGGCTGACCTGGGAAGCCTACATGAACAAGAAGCTGGTGCGCGGCAACCCGATGGCGCACGTGCGCATCTTCCTCAAGGATACCGCCCACCTGCTGGGGCTCACCCCCGCCGTGCCGGACGAGCAGCGCAAGGCCAAGACGCTGCAATGACCGATTGGCTTGCCGGGCTGTTCGGGTCCGGGCGGATCATCGACATCATCCTGGCGCTGATGGCGCTGGAAACTGTCGCGCTGCTGGGCTTTCACCGGGCGACGGGCAGGGGCGTGGCCCCGCGTGCGCTCCTGCCGTTCATGGCGGCGGGCGTGTGCCTGATGCTGGCGCTCAAGGCGGCGCTGACCGGCGGCAGCTGGCAGGCGGTTGCCGGGCTGCTGTCGCTGGCGTTCGTCGCCCACCTTGCCGACATCGCCCTGCGCTGGCGGGGCTAGATTGGCGCGCGTCAGCTGGTGCCGGTGAGGCATTGCCTGAACGATACCGCCATGTCCCGCATCAGCTGGAAATACTGGTCCGGGCCGTTTTCAAGGCTGGCGCCCAGCGGGTCCAGTGTGGCGGTGCGGGCCTCGGCGCCTTCGGTGACCACCGAGATCAGCCGTGGTTCGAACTGCGGTTCGGAGAATACGCAAACCACCCCCATCTTCTTGATGCGTTTGGAGATTTCGGCTACGTGGGCTGCCCCGGGGGCGGTGTCGGCGCGCATGGCAATGGCGCCGGAAGCTTCCAGACCATAACGTCGCTCGAAATACTGGTAGGCGTCGTGGAATACCACGAACGGCCGGCCGCCCAGGTCCTTCATGCTGGCGGCCAGTTCGTTGTCGAGTTCGGCGAGCCGTACCCTGAGGTTTTCAGCATTGGCCTTGTAGGCGTCTGCGTTGGCTGGGTCGGTCTTGACCAGCGCTGCTTCGATGGCGACGACCATGGCAGTGGCGTTTTGCGGGTCGAGCCATACATGCGGGTCATCACCGGAAGCGTGATCATGCCGTGGCCATGACCGTGGCCGTGCGAATGGCCATGGCTGTGGCCGTGACTGTGGCGCTTGCCGTCAAGCTCCTCGATTTCCCGGAAGGCATGGAAGCTCATGCCGTCTGCGGCGGAAAGTTCGACGGCGGTTGAATCAGACGCGATGGATTGAAGCGGCTTTTCGAGAAATGTCTCGAGATTCTGGCCAATCCAGAACACCAGTTTCGCCTCCTGCAGGGCTTGGGCCTGGGAGGGCTTCAGGGCATAGTCATGTGGCGAAGCCGCGCCATCGACGATCAGGCCGGGCGTGCCGACGCCTTGCATGACGCCGGCCACCAGCGAGTGGACCGGCTTGATGGACGCCATGACCGCTGGCGGTTCGCCCGCGTGCGCGATAGTGGCATTCGACATGGTAGCAGGGGCGGCAAACAGCAACAGGCTGGCGAGAAGGGTGCGGGTCAGTTTCTGCATGGCTTTCCGTGTGATGTTATAAGGTAACATATTGTGTAATGATATAACGTGCGCTATCCCATCGTGGCAAGACAGAATTTGCGCCTGCAGGAGGCAGGCCCGCCCATGCTGAAAAAACCTGAACCGCTGGTGACGCTCAAGGGTGCAGGTGTGAACCGCGCCGGGCGCTGGCTGGTGCGCGGGGTGGACCTGTCGGTGGCGCCGGGCGAGATCGTCACGCTGATCGGCCCGAACGGCTCCGGCAAGACCACTTCGGCCAAGATGGCGCTTGGCCTGATGGCACCCGACGAAGGCACGGCAGCCCGCGCCAGCGGCCTCAAGGTTGGCTACGTGCCGCAGCGGGTTACCGTGGACTGGACGATGCCGCTCAGCGTCGAGCGGTTCATGCGGCTGACCGGCGACGTGCGCCGCGACGCAGTCGAACACGCCATGCAGCGCACCGGCGTTGCCCACCTCAGGCATGAGGAAGTGCGGCTGCTGTCCGGGGGCGAGTTCCAGCGGGTGATGCTGGCGCGCGCCATTGCCCGAAAGCCCGGCCTGCTGGTGCTGGACGAACCGCTGCAGGGCGTGGATTTTTCCGGCCAGATTGCGCTGTACGAACTGATCAGCGCGGTGCGGGATGAACTTGGCTGCGGCATCCTGCTGATCAGCCATGACCTGCACGTCGTCATGGCGGCAACCGATCAGGTGCTTTGCCTGAACGGCCACGTGTGCTGCCAGGGCACGCCGACGGCAGTGGCTGAAAGCCCCGAGTACCGGCAACTGTTCGGCGACCGGGCGGGCGTGACGCTGGCGGTCTATGAACACCACCATGACCATGTGCACCTGCCCGATGGCCGGGTGCGTCATGCCGACGGCTCGGTGACCGACAGCTGTCATCCGGATGACGGCCATCATGACCATCACCATCACGACCACTCTCATGGCAAGACGGGTGATGCCGCTGCCGACAAGGAGCAGCGTGATGCTGGATGATTTTTTCGTCCGTGCCATTCTCGCGGCCATCGGCGTGGCGCTGGTGGCGGGGCCGCTGGGGTGCTTCATCGTCTGGCGCAGGCTGGCCTATTTTGGCGACACACTGTCCCACGCGGCATTGCTGGGGGTGGCGCTGGCCCTTCTGCTGCAAATCAACATCACGCTGGCGGTGTTTGCGGTGGCGTCCGTTGCGGCACTGTTGCTGCTGTTGCTGAAACAGCGCGCCACCCTGTCATCGGATGCGCTGCTGGGCCTGCTGGCGCACTCGTCGCTGGCGTTGGGGATGGTGGCGCTGGCCTTCATGACGTGGGTCCGGGTCGACCTGATGGCGTTCCTGTTTGGCGACATCCTCGCCGTATCGAAGCCGGACCTGGCGGTGATCTATGCCGGCGGGCTGGCGGTGCTGGGTGTGCTGGCGTGGATCTGGCGGCCGCTGTTTGCCGGCACGGTCAACCGCGAGATCGCCGAGGCGGAGGGGCAGAACCCCGGCCGCGCCGAGGTGATCTTCATGCTGCTGATGGCGATGGTGATCGCCATCTCGATGAAGATCGTCGGGGTGCTGCTGATCACCGCCATGCTGATCATTCCGGCAGCGACAGCGCGCAAGCTGTCGTCCGGGCCGGAGCAGATGGCGTTCATCGCCGCGCTGTGCGGTGTGGCAAGCGCGGTGGCGGGGCTTGCGGGTTCGCTCGAATGGGATACACCTGCAGGCCCGACGATCGTGGTGGCGGCGGTGACGCTGTTCGTGCTGTCGCTGACGCCGCTGGGCAGTGTGCTGGCGCGGCTGGGTACGGCAAGAAGGACTGAACGGCGATGAGCACTCATTCACACGTACATGGCGATGCGCCGGACCTGACGCGCAACCAGTCACTGGTGATGGCGGCGCTGTCCACGTCGGACCAGCCGCTCAGCGCCTATGCCATCCTGGACCGGCTGAGGGACGAGGGCTTCCGCGCGCCGCTGCAGGTGTATCGTGCGCTGGAGAAGCTGGTGGAGTTTGGCCTCGTCCACCGGCTTGAAAGCATGAACGCCTTCGTGGCCTGCCGCCACAAGGGCTGCGAGAGTCATGACGTTACCGCCTTCACCATCTGCCAGCAGTGCGGCAAGGTGACGGAGGTGACGGACGAGAAGCTGGCAGTTCAGCTTGAGGAGATCGCCCGCCGGCAGGGCTTCCGGGCGACCAAGTCGACGGTGGAGTTGCGCGGCCTGTGCAAGCTGTGCCAGGCCGCTGCGTGAGCGTCATCAGGCCGTCCGGTTAATCAGGCTGAACGCCATCATGCCGGCCAGCATGGCGGCAATGAACATCAGCACCGGCCAGCCGCCGAGGAACAGCCCGGCAATGGCCGGTCCCGGGCACAGACCCACCAGCCCCCAGCCCAATCCGAACACGGCTGCCCCGCCGAGCAGGCGGCCATCGATGGTGCCGCTGGGCTTGCCGGGCAGGCTGTAGCCGAGCAACGAGCCCGAGCGCCGCGACGTCATCAGCCATGCCAGCGCCATCACGGTGAGCGCGCCGCCCATGACGAAGGCGAGCGTCGGGTCCCAGGCACCGCCGAACAGGTCGAGGAAGCCGCGCACGCGGGCCGGGTTGATCATGTCGGAAACGACGAGGCCAACGCCGAAGACGAGGCCGGAAACGAGAGCAACGATATTGCGCATCTGCCTTGCCTCCCGGTCAGGCCATGACGGCGCTCATCGCCGCGACGACGGCGATGGCGACTGCCATGAAGGTGAGAGTTGAAACGATGGAGCGCGGCGAAAGCCGCGACATGCCGCATACGCCGTGGCCGCTGGTGCAGCCTGAGCCTAGCCGCGAGCCGAAGCCGACCAGCAGTCCGCCGGCAACGAGCAGCGGCACCGAGGTGGTGATGTTGATGTCAGGCGGGGCAACCATCGCGGCATAGGCGACGGGGGCCACGGCGAGGCCTGCCACGAACAGCAGGTTCTCGCGCCAGGTGGCGGGCAGGCTGGTATTGACCAGCGCGCCGAGAATGCCGCTGATGCCGGCAATGCGGCCGTTGCCCAGCAGCAGGATGGCGGCTGCCAGCCCGATCAGCGCGCCGCCCGCCAGGCCGGCGAGCGCGTCATTGAGGACGAAGTTCATTCAGGGTTACTCCGATGAGAAGCGAAACACATATGTTTTTTTGAATATGTTACAAGGCGGCGGCCAATTCAAGTGGAATTCCTGCAAGCCGCTTCACGATCGCGTTGAACCGGCGTGGCGTCCGGACGTTACATGGCCATGAACATCATTCTCATACTCGGCGATCAGCTTAGCTTGAGTCTCGCCTCGCTCAAAAGTGCCTGCAAATCGGGTGACGTCGTGCTGATGGCCGAGGTAATGCAAGAGGCAAGCTATCTGCGCCACCACAAGAAGAAGCTGGCCGTGGTGTTTTCCGCTATGCGCCATTTCGCCGAGGAACTGCGGGAGGAGGGCTGGACCGTCGAGTACGTGCGGCTGGATGATGATGGCAACTCGGGTTCGCTGAAGGGCGAGGTGGAGCGGGCGCTGCAGCGGCACAAGGCCGATTGCGTGCGGCTTGTGGAGCCCGGCGAATGGCGGTTGAAGTCGGACATCGATAGCTGGGCCGTGGACCTCGGCGTCACGGTCGAGGTGCTGGAGGATGACCGGTTCATCTGTTCGCATGACCGGTTCCGGCGCTGGGCGAAGGGGCGCAAGTCCTTGCGCATGGAGTATTTCTACCGGGAGATGCGGCGCGATACCGGCCTGCTTGTCGATGGCGACGGCGAGCCGGAGGGCGGGCAGTGGAACTTTGACCACGACAACCGCAAGGCGGCTTCGCCAGACCTGTTCATGCCGAAGCTGCCGCAGTTTGAACCCGACGAGATTACCGGTGATGTATTGGACATGGTGGCGGCGCGTTTCCCGGATAATTTCGGCGACCTCGAACCGTTCGGTTACGCGGTAACGCGCGCTGATGCGGCAGCGGCGCTGGATCATTTCATCACCAGGGCTCTGGCGCGTTTCGGCGACTATCAGGATGCCATGCTGGAAGGCGAGGATCACCTCTATCACTCGGTGCTGTCGCCCTATATCAACCTTGGCCTGCTTGACCCGCTGGAGGTGTGCCGGCGTGCGGTGACGGCGTATGAGGCGGGTGATGCGCCGCTCAACGCGGTAGAGGGGTTCGTGCGCCAGATCATCGGCTGGCGCGAGTATGTGCGCGGGCTCTACTGGCTGAAGATGCCGGACTATCGCGAGCTGAATTTCTTCGAGGCGAAACGGCCGTTGCCGGCGTTCTACTGGACGGGCGAGACCGACATGGCCTGCCTTGGAGCCGCCATCGGCCAGACCAGGCGCCTGGCCTATGCCCACCACATCCAGCGGCTGATGGTAACCGGCAACTTCGCCATGCTGGCGGGCTGCTCGCCGCAGGCCGTGCACGAGTGGTACCTTGCCGTCTATGCCGATGCGTATGAGTGGGTGGAGCTTCCCAACACTCTGGGCATGAGCCAGTTCGGCGATGGTGGCGTGATGGCGTCGAAGCCCTATGCGGCCAGCGGCAACTATATCAGCAGGATGTCGGATCATTGCGGCAAATGCCGGTATTCGGTCAGCAAGAAGACCGGCGCGGGCGCATGCCCGTTCAACGCGCTGTACTGGGATTTCCTGGCCCGCAACGAAAGCAAGCTGAAGGGCAATCCGCGCATGGGCCAGATGTACGCCACCTGGAACCGCATGGGCGAAGACAAGCAGCGCGAATACCGCGATAGTGCGAAAGCGTTTCTCGACGCACTGGAATGGGATGACGTGTCATGGACGGCAACCGCATAGAACAGGCGATCATGGAGCTGTGTCTCGAACGCGGGCAGGGCAAGACCATCTGCCCGTCGGAGGCAGCGCGCCGGGTGGCGGGCGAGGGCGGCGACTGGCGCTCGTTCATGGGGCCAGTGCGGCAGGCGTCGGTGCGGTTGGCCGGATCCGGCGACATCTCGATCTATCGCAAGGGCCGTCCGGTGGCGCCGGACGAGGTGCGCGGTGTCATCCGGCTGGGGCTGCCCGGCAAGACGCTTCCCGGCTCAGGCTGAGGGTTTGCGGCGGTTTTCACTGCGGCAGCGGTCCGAGCAGTATTTTACCTCGTCCCACACCTTCTCCCACTTCTTGCGCCATGCGAACGGCCGTCCGCAGGCGATGCAGGTCTTCTGCGGCAGGTCGGACTTGCGGCGCATTTTCATGGGGCGGGAACCGGTAAAGATCGAGACGTGGCTTTAACGGAAAGTTTGGTTGGCGGTTCCATGATGTCAGCAGTGCAACACTGCCAAGGGCGCGCCATGGGCGAGGTCATCAAGTTCAGGCACCGGGGGCCGGTGAAAATGGCCTTTACGAGGCAGGTATCACCAGCGCCGCCCCGCACATTCAGGGCTCGTGCAAACATTATGGCCGCCTGTGCGGCGGGCGTGTTCCTGATGGCGTTCTGGCCCGGCTGACAAGCCTGCGTGCTACTGCACGATGATGGTCTTGTATCGCTTGTCGGCGCCAGTGAGCTTGTCGAGCGCCAGTTGCAGCCGCCCGAAGAACACCGCCTTGCCCGGATAACCCTCGAAGCGGTCAACTTCCACCCCGTTATCCATCAGCACGAAGGTGGGCGTGCCGATGATGGGTTTCAGGTGCCTGATGTCGGCGGGCATCGGCGTGCCGATCAGGTAGACGCGCAATGGTGCGCTTCGGGCTTCGGGCGCGCGGGCATAACCTTCGACGCCGATCTCGGCGTGCCACCTGGCGCACCACGGGCAACCCTTGCGGTCGAACATAACGAGTTCCGCCGCGCTGGCCGGCAGGCTGGCAAGCGCGAGCAGCACAAGCGAGGCAAGGGTGGCGAGGAGGCGGTTCATGACTTCGTCTTATAGCGCCAAACGCGGCGGCATTGCGATCAAAGCTTCGTGTCAACGGCGCAGGCGTGCCTTGTAGGCCTTGACCCGCTGCCATGACCGGTAGAGCTGCTTGAAGCCGAGGCGGCCGGACTTCACCGCCTTGTCGATGGCGTTAACGGCAAAGTCGGTGTTGGAGGGCGTCGAGGCCAGCACGTTGCCGATGAGCACAAGGTCGTTGCCCGCTTTCAGCGCCAGCACGATGGCTTCGTCCAGTGGCCGTTTCGAGGTTATGGCGCGCATCTGAAGGTCATCGGTGATCACCACGCCGTCAAAGCCCAGCTCATCGCGCAGCCGGGTCTGTATGGCCACCGGTGACAGCGAGGCGGGCAGGTCCTGCCCCATGCCCCAGTCCTTGTGATAGAGGTGGGAGGTCATCACCATGCCGTCATAGCCCGAGCGGAACAGCCGCCGGTAGGGTTCGATTTCGACCGGCTGCCACTGCTTCGTTACGTCGACGAACCGCAGGTGGCTGTCATTGGCCGACGATCCGTGACCCGGCCAGTGCTTGAGCGCCGTGCCAATGCCGAGCGCCGCGTGGGCGTCAATGAAGGTCTGTGCGTAGCGCGCCACGTAAAGCGGGTGAGCGCCATAGGAGCGGTACTTGCGGGCGATGATCGGGTTTTTCGGGTTTACCAGCAGGTCTACCACAGGACCGAAGTTGGTGTTGAACCCGGCGGTGGAGAGTTCGGCCGCCATGCCGTCATAGCGCTTGCGGGCCTCCTGCGGCTTGTAGCGCTGCTGCATCCGGAAGTGACCGGGCGTATAGGTGAAGCCCTTCTTGCGGTTGAGCCGTTCCACCGAGCCGCCTTCCTCGTCCACCGCAATCACGGGAGTGAACGGGGTATTGGCAGAGGACAGATAGCGGGTCAGCGCGACGACCTGCTTGGGGTTGCGGATATTCTTGTGGAACAGGATCACCCCGCCGATCTCGGACCGCTCCAGGGCGGCGCGCACCTGGCGCACGCTGGCGTCGCGTGGGGTCTGGCCGGCAAAACCCTTGATGACCAGCTGGCCGTACATCTTGCGCAGGCCTTCGTCGCGCGTGACCGGCCGCGCCTCCGCCACCGTCATGGCAACCAGCATCGCTGCCAGCAGGCTGGCAAGCGGCGCGATGGTCCTGATGGATGACAGCAACATCCGGCCGTTCCTGACATTGTTCTTCCGCCAAGCGGTAACACTGGCTGACGGCACGAGTCCACGTCTTACAGCTACCTTGCCTCTTGACCTGGGCGCAGGTGTTCAGCAACGTCTCCTGCATCATGCGTCTCTATCATCCATCCGCTTTCGACTTTACAACCGCTGTTCCCAGCTACTGGGAGGCGACCGCGCCTGTCTTTGATCGCGAGGCACTGCCGTTGCAGGGCGCCCATACGGCCGACGTTGCCATTATTGGCGGCGGGTATGCGGGTCTTCATGCAGCGCTGGTGCTGGCGCGCGAGCATGGCCTGAAGGTCAAAGTGCTTGACGCCGGCCATGTCGGCTGGGGTGCGTCGGGGCGCAATGGCGGGTTTTGCTGCCCGGGCTCGGTGAAGCTCAGTTATGGCGAACTGATCAACCGGTTCGGCCTGGAGGAGACCAAGCGCTTCTACAAGGTCCAGCGTGACGCGGTGCGCTTTGTCGGCGACTTCCTGGAAGCTGAGGGCATTGATGCAGACCGCACGGGCGCAGGCGAGATGGAGGTGGCGCACAAGCCGTCACGCGTCGAGGAACTCAAGGCAGATCAACGCTTTATGCGCGAAACCTTTGGCGATGATTCAGCCTTCTATTCGCGCAAGGAGCTGGCGGAGCGCGGTTTCGACAGCCCGGCGTTCCATGGCGGGCTGCAATCGACCGTGACGTTCGGCCTGCACCCGCTCAAATATGTGCGCGGGCTGGCGCGGCTGGCGGTGGATTCAGGCGTTGAGCTGCATCCCAGGTCGGAAGTGACCGGCTGGCGGACGGCCGGCGGCGTGCATACGCTGGTGACGCGCGAGGGCGAGGTGAGCGCGAAGCACGTGCTTATTGCCACCAACGGTTATACCGACGAGACGCTTCCCGCTGCGGTTGGCGGCAGGCTGCTGCCGGCGCTGACCCGCATCATCGTCACGCGCCCGATCAGCGACAACGAACTCAAGGCGCAAGGCTGGACCAGCACCGACCCCACCTACGACACCCGCCGCCTGCTGCATTATTTCCGGCTGCTGCCGGACAACCGCATGCTGTTCGGCGGGCGCGGCGGAACCGATGCCTCGCCCGACGCCATGAACCGCATCATCGGCACCTTGCGGCAGACCTTCGAAGAGGTGTTTCCGGCATGGAAGCACGTGGAGACCGAATACTCGTGGGGTGGGTTCGTCTGCCTGACGTCGTCGCGCGCGCCTTTTGCGGGGCCGGTGCCGGGCATGGAGAATGTGTGGGGCGCGTTCGGCTGGCACGGCAACGGCGTGGCGATGGCCAGCTATGCCGCCAACCGGCTGGCCGGGGTGATCGCAGGGGCGGTGGCGCACGACAAGGCGCTGCCCGCGGTGCTGCGCGTCGTGCCCGGGCGCTTCATCATGCCGTCGCAGCGGGTGAATTATCTCAAGGCGGCCTATGTGGGTTATGGCCTGCAGGACAAATGGCGCTGACGCCAGCAAGCACTGAAGGAGCCTCGCGTGGCTGACAAGACGACCATTCCCGATGAACTGTGGAGTCTCGACTTCGACGAATTGCCGAAGGAAATCGAGGCGCTGACCTTCCCTGATGGCGGCGGTTACATTCGCAACAAGAAGCTGAAGGGATCGAAGTACGACGAGCAGCTGGAAGCCTTGCAGATCGAGCTGGTGAAGTTGCAGCGCTGGGTTCGCGAGAAGGGCGAGCGTGTGGTACTGGTGTTCGAGGGCCGTGATGCGGCGGGCAAGGGCGGCACCATCCAGCGCTTCATGATGAACCTGAACCCGCGCTATGCACATGTTGTCGCCTTGTCCAAGCCGTCCGACGTTGAACAGGGCCAGTGGTATTTTCAGCGCTATATCGATCACCTGCCGACCAAGGGCGAAATGCGCTTCTATGACCGCTCCTGGTACAACCGGGCAGGGGTGGAGCGGGTGTTCGGCTTCTGCACCGAGGAACAGGTGGAAGACTTCTTCATGGAAGCGCCGGTGTTCGAAGGCATGCTGAAGCGCGAGGGCATCCACCTGTTCAAGTTCTGGCTGACGATGGAACGGGCGGAGCAACTGAAGCGCTTCTACGAGCGCAAGACCAACCCGCTGAAGCAGTGGAAACTGTCGCCCATCGATTACGAGTTGGTTGCCAAGTGGGACGATTATACCGCGGCGATCGCCGACATGTTCCGCAACACCGATACCCCGCATGCGCCGTGGACGGTGCTCGACGCCAACGACCAGAAGCGCGCCCGGCTGAACGCCATCCGCGTGGTCCTCGATGCGTTCGACTATGACGGCAAGGACGCAGCCAACATCGGCGAGATCGACAAGGATCTCGTGTGGACGGGCCAGGACTATCTCGACCTAAAAGGGTGGTGAGGGGGGCCTATCGCCTTCCTCGGGCAACGGTTGCAAGCCCGCGACCCGAGGATCCATGTCAGCGGCTGCCGCGGACCCTCGGGTCAAGCCCGAGGAAAGCAGGTAATGGAAAGGCAATCTGCTGCTGGTGAAATCAGATGCTCGCGTTGAACATGCCGCCATCGATGAGGATCGACTGGCCGGTGATGTAGCCGGCCTGCGCCGAGCACAGGAAGGCGGCCAGTTCACCGAACTCTTCCGGTGAGCCAAAGCGCTTGGCCGGCACCGACTGGGCGCGCATGGCCTCCATTTCCTCGACGCTGACGCCCTTCAGCTTCGCCTGAGTGATGGTCGATCCCTTCAGCCGATCGGTGTCGAACATGCCGGGCAGGATGCAGTTGATGGTGATGTTGTCTCCGGCAACGGCGCGGGCAGGCCCGGCCAGGAAAGCCGTCAGGCCGGCACGTGCGCCCGAGGACAGGTCGAGGCCAAGGATTGGGCTCTTCACCGACGACGAGGTGATGTTGAGGATGCGGCCGAACTTGCGCGCCTGCATGCCCGGCAGCACCCGCTGGATCAGTTCGATGGGGGTGACCATGTTCTGCTCGACCCCGGCGAGGATGGCGTCGCGGCCCAGTTCGCGGAAGTCCTTCAGCGGCGGTCCGCCATTGTTGTTGATGAGGATGTCGCATTCGGGACAGGCGTTCAGCAGCTTGTCCTGGCCTTCCGGCGTCGACACGTCGGCATTGACAATGTTCACGCCGCGCGCGCCAGCCGCCAGGCACAGGTCGGCGGCTTCCTTCAGCTTGTCCTCGTTGCGACCATTGATGGTGACGTGGGCGCCCGCGCGCGACAGCGAGATGGCGCAGGCGCGGCCCAGCCCCCGGCTCGAGGCGCAGATTATGGCGTTCTTTCCGGCAATACCGAGGTCCATGAGGCGTGTCTCCCTGACGATTCTGCTGATTGAGCCAAGGGTTAGCAACAAAAAGGCCCGGACGCTAGGTCCGGGCCTTGAGGTTGGTATCTTGCGCCTGCGGGGCCGGTCAGCCCTTGGCGAGTTCCTTCTTGCGATCGGCCATGAAGTGCTCGAACTCCTCGCGGTCGCGGGCTTCGCGCAGCTTGACGACGAAGGCGTCGAACTCGGCACGCTCGTCTTCAAGACGGCGCAGGGTTTCCTCGCGATAGGCATCGAAGGCGGCGTTGCCGGTGCCGCTGCGGGACGCAGTTCCGGACTTGAACGCGCCCTTGAGCTCGTCGAGCCCCTTCTGCGCAAGCTCGTCGATGCTGCCGCCCCACATGATGTAGGCGACAACGGCCAGGCCGAGCGGCCACCAGGCAACGAAGCCTAGAACGACAGCGGCCACGCCAAGCGGGGTCCAGCGGCCTTTGCGGCGAGCAATCGTGGTCATGTGCATAATCCCTCCGGTTTTGGGGTAACTGACGAAACGGATATGGTAAGGTCGTTGTGGCGGTTCAAGATCATGCGGGACGAGATTCCATGCAAACGCAAACGAGATTGCCGGAATTCAGCGATATTCTTGAGGCTTCCCAAAGACTTGAGAACAGGGCCGTGCGTACGCCACTGGTGCGTTCGGACGTTCTGGATGAGCTCACCGGCGGGCGGATATTCCTCAAGCCGGAGTGCCTGCAGCGCACCGGATCGTTCAAGTTCCGTGGCGCGTGGAACTACATTTCCCGGTTGAGCCGCGAGGCCAATGCCGGCGGCGTGGTGGCCTATTCGTCGGGCAACCATGCGCAAGGCGTCGCTGCGGCGGCCCGCATCATGGGGCTTCCGGCGCTGATCGTGATGCCGCAGGACGCGCCGGCCATCAAGAAGCGCAACACCATGGCGCTGGGGGCCGAGGTGGTCACCTATGATCGATTTACCGGCAACCGCGAGGAAATCGGCGGGGCTATCGCTGCCGAGCGCAAGGCCGAGATCGTGCCGCCCTACGAGCACCCGTGGATCATCGCGGGGCAGGGAACGGCAGGGCTTGAACTGGTGCAGGACCTTGAGGCGCTGGGCCTGCGGCCTGATGCAGTGCTGGTGTGTACCGGCGGCGGCGGGCTGACGGCGGGCATTTCCATCGCGGTGAAGGAACTGGTGCCCGATGCGGCGGTCTATGCCTGTGAGCCGGAAGGCTTCGACGATTATGGCCGGTCACTGGCGGCGGGAGAGCGGGTCAGCAATTCGCCTGGGCCCATGTCTATCTGCGACGCCATCGTCACGCCGACGCCGGGCGAGATGACCTTCGCGGTCAACCAGCCGCGGCTGGCCGGCGGGCTGAGCGTTACGGAAGAAGAAGTGAAACGGGCCGTCCGTTTTGCTTTCGAGACGCTGAAGCTGGTGGTGGAACCGGGCGGCGCGGTGGCGCTTGCGGCGATCCTGGCCGGCAAGATCGACTGCAACGGCAAGACCGTGGCGGCGACGCTGTCAGGCGGCAACGCGGATGCGGAACTGATCGCAGGAATTCTCGGCAGCGCCTGACCGGCAGGTCAGGTAGCGCCCGGACTGCCGCCGTCGCCACCGTGCGGGTCGCCGGCAAGCGGAATTCCTTCCGAGCCATCGGCGGGACGGCGGATCACGATGATGCGCTTCTTGTCCTGTCCGGCAGGGCCAGCGGAGGCGCTGCTGCCGGCAGCAGTCTGTGTCGGAGGCTGGTTGGCGGCGACCGGGTTGGTCAGGTTGATGCGGCCACTGACCGGGGCCATTGGTGGTGTGCCGAAGTCCTGATTGCGGCGCGCGCTGCTGGAGCGGGTTACCTGGATGACGCGGTCGCGCGCCTTGAGTTCGGCCTCCCGGTCTTCCTCCGGTGCGTCGGCTGGCCGGGCTGGCGACGCTGCGTCTGCCTTGCCGGTGTCTGAGGTCTTGTCATTGTCGTCGTCATCGCTGACCCGGTCGGGCAGAGGCGGCACTTCGATGTCGGAGAAATCCAGGGTGTCGGGACCGACAGCCTGTGGCGGCCGGGCCGGGTACTGGTTGATCTGCCTTGCTTGCGGCGGTTGCGGCGGCATGTGGGCGATTGCCTGCGCCGGGCCGGTTTCAAACAGGTCGTCGTCGGACGGCACGAACGCGGGAACGGCTGGCGTCTTTTCCGGCGCGGCCATGCTGGTGGCGGGCCTGGCCGCTTCGACAGCCGCGGCCGGGGCTGGCGCGGGCTCTTCTGCAGCCGGGGTTGCGATCTGGCGTTCCGGCGCGGCGATCAGGCCCTGTTCGTCAACCGTCTCCGATGAACGCATGCGGCGCACCATCTGGGCGGCGCGCGACAACTTGCCGGCCAGTTCGTCCTGTTCGCCGGCGCAGGCCTGAAGCCGGTCGATCTCGGGCTTCAGGCGTTCGGCAATGGTTTCGGCAGGCGCGGATGCAGCATCGCGCAGGTTGGTCGTGATAAGGGCAAGACGGGTTGCGAGGTCGCGGGCATTGACCGAGCCATGCTCCTTCCCGCCTGCGCCGGACAGCCGCTGCAGTTCATCCTCTGCCTCGGCGACCATGGGGCCGAGACTGGAAGACGGTGAGGACGTTGCCGGGATGGCGAGAAGCTGGTCCTCGAGACGGCGGATGGCGTCGAGCAGGATCTTGGTGTCGCTGGCGCGCTGGCGGCGTGCGAATTCGGTCAGGAACCATCGCCCGCGGGCGGTTTCCATCACCGCTTCCTCGATTTCCTCGTAGTCGAGACCGGAAACAGTGTCGACGGCGGTTGATTTTGACATTTTGCCCCTTGTCACGCCAGGTACGCGCACGTAACGCCCTTTACCCACAGCAATATTCACCGAAATGGTTACCGAAACCTTTCCAAAGGCCATGCGCTTGCGATCAGACCGCAGAAACAGGGGCAATCGATGACGGCGAGCCCGGCAATCCGCACCGCTTCCGTCTATGGCTCGCTGCTGCTGATGGTCGGCGTGATGTTGCCGTTCCTGCCGGTCTGGCTGGCGGCGCGGGGGTTTTCCATCGCCGAGGTGGCCACGGCGCTGGCGCTGCAGTCGGTGGTGCGGGTGGTGGCGATGCCCGTCCTGACCTACTGGGCGGACCGGCTGGAGGCCAGGCGGCGGTTCATCATCAGCTTGAGCGTGGCGGCGAGCGTGATGATGCTGGCGGCCAACCTGGTGGACGGCGTCTGGCCGGTCACCGTGTGCATCGTGCTGGCGGCGCTCGCCTGGGCGCCAGTGATGCCGATGCTGGACACGGTCGCGGTGGAGCAATCGGAAGCAGGCCTGTATGACTACGGCAAGGTGCGCATCGCCGGGTCAGTCACCTTCATTGCAGGCTCCCTCGGGGCCGGTGCGGCATTGGGCGTCGTCGCGGCGGAGCAACTTGGCTGGGTGCTTCTGGCCACGCACCTGGTGCTGGCGGCGAGCGGCTTGCTGCTGCCGAAGCTGGGAGCGGCCCGGCAGGTCGCGCGACGCGACATGTCCATCAAGGCGGCGCGCACGGTCTTGCTGACGGCGAGTTTCATCATGCTTATCGCGGTGGCCGGCCTGACCCAGGCGGGGCACGCCGTTTATTACAGCTTTGGCTCGGTGCATTGGGAAAGCCTCGGCTACAGCGGCCTGACCATCGGCACCTTGTGGTCGATTGGTGTCGTTGCAGAGATCGTGCTGTTCAACTGGGCGCGGCGGCCGCTGGACCTGTTCGGGCCGGTGGGGCTGCTGATGGCCGGGGCAGGGCTTGGCGCAGTGCGCTGGTACGCCATGGCGTTCGACCCGCCGCTGGCCATGGTGGCGGGGCTGCAGCTGCTGCACGCCGCGAGCTACGGCATGACGCACCTTGGCACCATCTACTTCATCCGCCGCCACATGGAGGCGGGTTTTGCCGGCACGGCGCAGGGCCTGTTCGGGGCGATTTCCGGCGGGGTGGTGATGACCGGGGCAATCTCGCTGGCGGGCTGGGCCTATGGGACGCAAGGCGGCGGCGCCTACCTGTGGATGGCGGCGATGTGTGGGCTGGCGTTCGTGCTGGCGTTTGCGTTGAAGCGCCTAACCCCATAGTTCCGGCGGCGGCGGATACATCAGCGAGCCGTCGAAGCGGATGCCGGGATCGCGGTCCCTGGCCAGCAGCAGCGGGCCGTCGAGGTCCACCACCTTGGCCATCTGCGCAATGATGTGGCCCGGCGCCATGGCCAGCGAGGTCGCCAGCATGCAGCCGATCATGATCTCGAAGCCCTGATCGCGCGCTGCGTGGGCCAGCGCCAGCGCCTCGGTCAGCCCCCCGGTCTTGTCGAGCTTGATGTTGATCGCTGTGTACTTGCCCTGAAGCTTGTGCAGGTCTTCCTTGCCGTGGGCGCTTTCGTCGGCACAGATCAGCACGTCCGTCTTGCCAAGGCCGCGCAGCGCCTCGTCGTCTCCGGCCGGCAGCGGCTGCTCGACCAGTTCGACCCCGGTCTCGGCGCATACGGCGAGGCGATTGTCCAGTTCGGCTGGGTTCCAGCCTTCGTTGGCGTCGATGATGAGCCGGGTGCCGGGCGCGGCGGCGCGAATGGCGCGCAGGCGCTCATCGTCGCCGTCACCGCCCAGCTTGATCTTGAGCAGCGGACGGGCAGATGCACGGGCTGCGGCCTCGGCCATCTTCTCCGGCGTATCGAGGCTCAACGTATAGGCGGTGATGACCGGTTGCGGCTCTGCCGCCAGCCCCGCCAGTTTCCAGACCGGGGTGCCTGTCAGTTTCGCCTCAAGGTCCCAAAGGGCGCAGTCGAGGGCATTGCGGGCGGCGTGCAGCTTGAGCAGGCCCGGCACATCGGCGCGAGTGCAGCCCGCCTCGATGGCCGCGCGAGCGGCTTCAAGGTCGGCCACGGCGCCGTCGATGGTCTCCTCGTAGCGCGCATAGGGCACGCACTCGCCATGACCCACCGCGCCGTCGCGCTCCAGCGTGACGTGCACCACCTCGGCGGATGTCTTGGAGCCGCGCGAAATGGTGAAGCTGCCGGCGATGGGCCAGCTTTCATGGACGACGGTGAGCTTGACCGCAGACGCCATCAGGATGGGTAACGCTTCTGGATTTCATCGACGATGGGGCCGATGCCGGTACGGATCGGATCGACGCAAGGCAGGCCATGTTCCTTTGCCATCGTCTCCATGTAGACCCTGGCATCTTCCTCGGACAGCTTCTGCGTATTGATGCACAGCCCCACGCACTGGATGTCCGGGTTTGTCAACTGGCCCTCGACGATGGTGCGGTCAATAACCTGCTGGATGGTGGGCAGCGGGTGTTCGACGCCGCGCATCCTGGTGCGGGTGGGTTCATGGCAGACCACGAAACAGTCTGGCTGCGCGCCGTGCAGCAGGCCCAGCGTCACGCCGGCGAAGGAGGGGTGGAACAGCGAGCCCTGGCCTTCGATGCAGTCCCAGTGGTCGTCGTCGTTGGCCGGTGAAATCCACTCGGCAGCACCCGAGATGAAGTCGGCGATGACGGCGTCCAGCGCCACGCCACGGCCGGAGATCAGCACGCCGGTCTGGCCGGTGGCGCGGAAGTCGGACTTCATGCCGCGCTTCTGCATTTCAACGTCGAGGGCGAGGGCTGTGTACTTCTTGCCGACCGAGCAGTCTGTGCCGACCGCGAGGACCCGCTTGCCGGACCGCTTCGTGCCCTTGCCGGTGGCGAAGGAGATGTCGGAGAAGCGAACGTCGTGCAGCTTGGCGCCGTGCTTTGCGGCGGCCTCGGCGATTGCCGGGATGGAAGACAGGCGCTTGTGCAGGCCGGTGGCCACGTTCATGCCGGCCTCGATGGCCTTGACGATCTCGGCGACCCAGTGGTCCGGCAGCACGCCACCGGCATTCACAACGCCGACGACCATGGTGCGCGCGCCCTTGGCCACGGCTTCCTCGATGGACATGTCGGCAAGGCCGGTGTCGGCCTGGCAGTTGGGCAGACGCATCTGGCCAATGCACCACTCGGGGCGCCAGTCGACCACGCCTTGTGCGGTCTTGGCGGCCAGCTGGTCGTGCACGTCACCGAGAAACAGGAGATAGGGGCGTTCGATGTCCATCTTTCAACTCATGCAATCTGTGTGGAGAAGGCGGCATTTAGCATGGTGAATGCTGCACTGCGCAAGAGGGCAGTGCGGCATGGGCGCTGGTGCCAGTTTGCATGGCTTCATGCCAGGCATTGCAGGGTGTGCCCCGGCTTTCGCCGGGGCGACGATTGCGGGTGAAGATGACCCTAGTGCTTCACGCGGCCTGCGGCCTCGGCCAGCATCAGGTAGACCTTGCCGGTTTCCGACGCCAGGCACTGGTCGACCAGTTCCTCGCCCGCCTCTGTTGCGGCGATCGTGTCGAGCAGTCGCTCGAACAGGCGGATGAAGCCGTCCACGCGCTGACGAACCAGCCGTTCGTCGCGATAGCCGGTGCGCACCTGGTCCATCAGCTTGCGGCCGCGGCCCTGGAACAGGCGATGGGTGTAAACCTGCGTCACGCCCTCGCGATAGGTCTTCTCCAGGTCCTTCGGCAAGCCGCCCTGCAGCGCTTCGTACACGTCGCGCGAGGCCGCGTTGAGCTTGGCAACCAGCGCCTCGGTTTCGCGGCTCGGCGACTTGCGCGCCGCGGCTGAGCGGCTGGCAGAGGTCTCAGGCTCGGCTTCGCCGGACAGCAGGCCGCCGAGGAAACGGCTCATCGACGGCTTGTCGCTGCCAGACCGGGCAGAAAGGGTGTCGTCCTGCGAAGGTTCGCTGCGCTCGGTTTTTCTGGCACCTGACGTCCGCGAAGCAGCGAGGGACGCAGATGCCTCAGTTTTTCCCGGCGAACGCCCCCGGCCCTCCGGCGGTATGTAGATGCCGGGACCCGACATCGACAGGGAAGTGGACTGGCGCTTGACCACGTCAGCCAGGGCGTTGAGCGCGGTGATCTGGTCGGCCACGACCTTGCGCATGGCATCGGCGGACGAGCGGGTTTCAGCCGGCAGTTCCAGTACGGCCCGGCGCAGTTCTGTGCGGGCGAACTCGATCTCGCGGACCACGTTGGCGGCGGCCTCGCGCATCTCGTCGGCGGTGGAGGAGAACTCCTCCGTAGAGCCGGACATGGTGGAGTTGAGCTGGCGAACCACTTCCTTGTGCTGCGCCATGATGTTGCGGGCGGCGCGGCTTACCTGCTCGTCGGAGATCGCCTCGATCTTCTTGATCTCTTCCTGCAGCTGGTCGGACGCGGCAGAGAACTGCGACGCCATCAGGCGGCCAAGTTCGTCGGTGCGGCCATTGGCGTCGGTCAGCGACTGCTCCACGCGCTCCAGATAGCGGGCCATGATGCCGTCGACTTCCTCGGACTTCTTGCCAAGTTTCGTCAGCAGTTCGGCCATCTGGGTGTCGCGGGTGTCCATCAGCCGGTCGATGCGATCGTTGAACACCTGCACGGCCCGCTCCACCTTGGCGGCTGTGCCGTCGAGACGCTCGGAGATCTTGCCGGAGGTGGCGTCAAGGCGGCCCACCAGCGAAGTCGAGACGGTGTCGATGCGCTGGTCGAGTTCACCGGCGGTTTCCTTGAGTGCGTCGGTGAGCAGCGTATACGCCTGGTCGAGATTGGTGGAAAACTTCGCCCCGGTTTCCTCAAGGCGGCGGGAGGCTTCGCCGGCGCGGGTCTCGAGCTCTCCGGCAGAGGAATTGAGCCTGCCGATGATGTCGGAGGCGTGACCCTCGAAGCGGCCGGATATGGCTTGCGTGCTTTCCTCGAGACTGTCTGCAAACGAGGTCGATGCACGGCCAAGTTCGCCGATCAGTTCGCGGGATGCGCCGTCGAGGCCCTCTGCGAAGGCGGTACGGGCGGTGCCGAGCTCGTTGAACACGCGTTCGGCGCGCTCGTCGAGCATCTTCGAGAACGCCTCGCCGGCACTGTCCATGCGGTTGATGACGTCGCTGGTCATCTCTTCCAGCAGGGTGTTGGCAAGGTCGAAGCGCTTGCCCATGTCGCGCGAGTTGGCTTCAAGGCGCATGAACATCGCCTCGCCGGATTTCTCCATGGTCTCGGCAACGTCCTGCGTGGTCTTCTCGAAGCGCGAGGCCATCTCGGTGTTGGCCTTCTCGACGTGGGCGTACCACTGGGCGGTGGTCGAGTCGAGCTGGCCGGACATGCCCTCGATCTGGGTGAGCACGGTGCCGGAGCGTTCCTCCATCTGGCTCATCAGCGAGGTCATGGTGTCGGCCACGCTGTCGAGACGTGTAGTCAGGTCAGCCGAAGTGGTGTCGAGGCGGTCGGTGAGCAGCAGTGACACTTCGTCAAGACGGCTGGTCATGGCGCCCGACGAAGAATCGAGGCGGTCGGCCAGCGCGTTGGCGGTAGAGTCGAGCTTGCCGGTCATCTCGACCGAGGCTTCGTCCAGCACGTTGGCGATGCGCAAGGTGGCATCCTCGAGCCTGCCTGTCAGTTCGCCGGCATTGCTGTTGAGGCGCTCGGACAGCGAGCGGGTGGTCGTCTCCAGCTTGCCTGTCAGGTCTGCCGAGGTGCTGTCCAGCAGTTCGGCCAGCGCAGTGGTGGCATGCTGAAGCTTGCCGGTCAATTCGGCGGACGACGTGTTCAGACGTTCCGTCAGCGCCGAGGTGGTCTTGTCGAGGTTGCCGGTCATGCCCAGAGAGGCCTGGTCGAGCAGTTCTGCCATGCGCGAAGTGGCGCTTTCGAGGCGAACCGCCACGGCGTCGGAGGTTTCCTCGATCTGGCCGGACAGCCGCGCCGTCGACTCGTCGATGTGGCCCGACATCAGCGAGGTGGCGGTCTCGACACGGTTGAACAGGGTGCCGGCCGAGGTTTCCAGCTTGCCGGTGATCTCGTCGGTAATAGTCTCGAAACGCTTGAACAGGTCGCCGGAGGCCTTTTCCAGGGTGCCGGTCATCTTGCCGGACACGTCTTCCATGTAGGTGTAGACCTCGTCGCGGGCGGTGGCGACGTTCTGCACAAACTCTCCCGAGATCGACAGCAGCTTCTCGGTCAGCGAGTCGCCAGACAGGTCGAGTTGTTCGCCGACGGCGGCAGACGCCGCGGTCAGGCGTTCGGTGACCTTCTCCACCGAAGCATTGAGCAGGTTGGCCATTTCGCCGGTGGAGCCCTCGAGCCGGTTGGCAACACCGGTGCCTGCCTGCTCGATGGCCTGGGAGACCTTCTGGCCGCTTTCGTTGATGTAATCGAGCAGCGCCTCGGAGGAAATCTCGGTATTGCGGGCGATCTCTTCGCCAGAGGCGCGAAGCCGCTCGGCCACCTTGACGCTGGTGGTTTCGAGGCTTGAGGCCACCGTCTCGCCGGTCGTCTGAAGGCTTTCGACCACGTTGTTGCCGGCCGACTGCACCCGGTCGGTAACCTCGGTGCCCACTTCATTGAGGTTGCGCAGCACCACTTCGGAGGTGACCTGGACAGACTGGGCCACATCGTCGCCGACTGTCTTGAGCTGGCCGACGATGGCGTCGGACGTCGACTGCATCGTGGTCACGACATTGCCCGACGTCGAGCGAATGCTGTCCGAGACGGTATCGCCGGCGGAACTGATCAGGTTGGCGTTTTCCTGAGCCACGGTCCGCAGCTGTTCCGCAACGCTCGCCGAGGACGTCTCGACGGTCTGCACCACCTCGCCCGAGGCAGAGCGGATGTTGCCGGTAACGTCGTCGCCAACGGAGCGCAGCAGGCCTGCGGTCTCCTGCGCTGCGCCACGCAACTGGCCGGACATCGATGCGGTGATCTCCTCCAGCCCGCCGGACACTTCGCCGCGAACGGCGCGCAATTCTTCGAGGCTCTCGCGGATGGAGCCGGAGACGCTGCCCTCGAGCATGCGCAGGCTGTCGCCAAACTGCATGCCTTCGGCATTCAGTCGCTGGGCGGTATCCTGCATCACCGACACCTGGTTCGATACGTTGTCGGAGAACAGGCGCATCTCGGAAACCAGGGTGCCCGACATTTGCTCCATGCGAGCGGTCTGGCCGGAAATCTCGGTGCCGACATAGCTGGCGCGGCTGGAAATCTCGTCCACGGTGTGGGCCAGTTCGGCGGTGGTGTTCTTGAGGTTGTGCTCAAGGGCAGCCAGCGTCGACGAGGCGTTGGCGATCAGACCGGAGAGGCCCTGGGTGTTCTCTTCCAGGCGGCCGAGCAGGGGCTGCGCCTCGCTGCCGATCACGAGGCCGGTCTCGTGCAATGCGTTGCGCTGGCGTTCGAGGCCTTCGAGCATCAGCCGGATGCGTTCTTCGTTGGCGCCGAAGGCGCGCTCGATGTTGGCCACTTCCTTGTGGATCACGCCTTCGAGTTCGGAGGCGCGCTGTACTGCGTGTTCAACGCCGCCGACCAGCTGATCGACCTCGCGTCGGACCAGTTGCGAGACCGAAGACAGGCTTTCGGTAGCGATGTCCTGCGGACGCACGAGGCGCATGGCCGTCTGCATCAGCGCCTGCGAGACATTGTTCATCTGGTTGGCGCGATAGATCAGGTAGCCGATGGTGAGGAAACCTGCGGCCGGCACCAGCGCAATCATCAAGGTGCGCATTGTAACGGGCAGGTTCTCGAAGCTGAACGGGCTGCCGAGCTGGGCAAGGGCGGGAACGTAAAGCACGATCCAGATCATCAGCCACACCATCGACACGACCACTGCGGTCCAGATCGGCGTTGTCGAGGTGCGCCGGCGGATGGCGCTCAGCGAATTGGCGACGGAGGCGTCGTTCTCATTGGCGGGGTGGCCGCGCAGCATTGCTTCACGGCGGCGCTGCTCGCGCGTTTCCAAGCGGCGGCGCTCCATGGCCTCCTGCTGCACCTGCTGGTCGTCGGCTTGTTCAGCAGGCCGCCGGGTGCGGCGCGATGCGCGGCGCGGCTGGTTGACTTCACTCGACATGACTATGCTTCCCCGCAACTAAATCACTTACATCAACCAGACACACCGCACCGGAACTTCCGGCGGCCTCCGGGCTGTCTGACGACCGATTATCCCACGCGGCGGATGAAACACGAATCCCGAAGCTGGCGCCAGTACACCTTTATAGTGCGCTTGCGGCGGCATAGAGACGGAGTCCCACCCGTGCGTCCAACGATAAACCTTAATGCAAAAGCCATGGCGGTTCGACGCAAAATCCGGATATCAACTTCTATTTCTGCACAATTGGTTAATGCGATGCTCGGAAATGAATCGAATTTGAACGGTTTTTGCAACCAGTCTTACGCATGTTTGGCCCACAATTCGCGCCGGGATGGAGCAGGGACGGCCGATGGAGAGTTTCGCGTGCACAATCAGCAACAGACAAGGCACGATGCGTCCAGGCATGGCGCGGACGTTATCGATTTCGATCATCTTGACCAGTACACCCTGGGCGATGCGGACTTGCAGGGCGAATTGCTGCGTCTGTTCAGCATCCAGCTTGAAAACCAGCTTGCCGAACTTTCAGCCTGCGCCGACGCTGGCGCATGGAAACAGGCCTCGCACACACTCAAAGGTGCTGCCCGGGCGGTGGGCGTTTGGCAAGTGGCCGACGTGGCGGAGCGGCTTGAAACGGCCGGCTTCGACGGCGGGGCGGGCGATGCCCGCGACCTCGAGGACCTGCGAAAGGCCCGCGACGCCTTCGTGGTTGAACTTGCCCGGCTGGCAGGCTAACGCGGCGCCACAGGCGAGATGGCGCCGCCAGGTTCACTCCAAACCCTTGTGACGATCCGTTTCCTATTGTCGCACAAGTGCGTCACGGGTGCAGTTCCGCAATGGTTTCTGTTGCATTTTCGGCCCATCCGGCCTAGCTACAAGGCTGGGAAATATTGAGTGTATGCAAACAAGTTTGCATCACGTGCAGTAAACCGGAAAGCGACATGGCGAAGATCACCTTCATTGAACACAATGGCACCGAACACACCGTCGAGGGCGACAACGGCATGTCCGTCATGGAAGTGGCCGTAAAGAACATGGTGCCAGGCATCGATGCCGACTGCGGCGGCGCGTGCGCCTGCGCCACCTGCCACGTTTACCTGCAGGGCGAATGGGCCGAGAAGCTGGTCGAACGGTCCGAGATGGAAGAAGACATGCTCGACTTCGCTTTCGACGTGAAGGACTTATCGCGCCTGTCCTGCCAGATCCGCGTGTCCGACGACATTGACGGCCTCGTGCTGCGGGTTCCCGAAAAGCAGTTCTGAGCAGCGGCGACCGGTCCCGGCTGCCTATCCACAATTCTTGAAGGAGACCTCGCCGATGACAGCACAGGCGATTGAAACCGATGTCGTGATCGTTGGAGCTGGCCCGTGCGGGCTGTTCGCGATCTTCGAGCTGGGCCTGCTCGACATCAAGTGCCACGTGGTCGACATTCTCGACAAGCCGGGCGGCCAGTGCGCCGAGCTGTACCCGGAAAAGCCGATCTACGACATTCCCGCGCTGCCGATCGTAACCGGCCAGGAACTGACCGACCGGTTGCTGGAACAGGCGGCTCCGTTCAATCCGGCCTACCACTACAACCAGATGGTCACCGGCCTGAACCGCAAGGACGACGGCTCCTTCGAACTGGAAACCGATGGCGGGCTCAAGTTTCACTGCAAGGTGGTGGTCATTGCGGCCGGCGGCGGCAGCTTCCAGCCGAAGAAGCCGCCGATCCCCGGCATCGAGGGCTACGAAGGAACCAGCGTGTTCTATTCGGTCAAGCGGATGGAGGATTTCCGCAACAAGGACATCCTGATCGTCGGTGGCGGCGACTCGGCGCTGGACTGGGTGAACAACCTGCAGCCGCTGGCCAACTCCATGACCCTGCTGCACCGGCGCGATGAATTCCGCGCCGCCCCTGACAGTGTGAACAAGATGCGCGAGCTGGTGGCGTCGGGCAAGATGAACCTGCACATCGGCCAGGTGACCGGCCTCAAGGGCGACAATGGCGTGCTGAGCGCGGCGACCGTCAAGGGCAAGGACGGCGAGTTCGACGTTGCCTGCAACACCATGCTGCCGTTCTTCGGGCTGACCATGAAACTGGGTCCGGTGGCCGACTGGGGGCTGAACCTGGAAGAAAACCTGATCCCGGTGGACACCGAAAAGTTCTCCACCTCAGAGAAGGGCATCTTTGCCATTGGCGACATCAACCATTATCCGGGCAAGCTGAAGCTCATCCTGTCGGGCTTCCACGAGGCCGCGCTGATGGCGCAGGAAGCCTTCCGCATCATCAATCCGGGCGAGCGTTTGCTGTTCCAGTACACCACGTCGTCATCGAACCTGCAGAAGAAGCTCGGTGTGGCGTGACGCAGGCCGGCATTACGGATTAGGATCGGGCGCATGAACACAACTCATGCGCCCGTTTCGTTTGAGCAGGCGGCGCTGCAGGTGCCGATGCTTGCCGCCGTTGAGCCGGGCGTGCTGCGCAAGGCGGGTGCAAGCGCGCAGGTGGTCAGCCTGCCGGCCGGGCAGACCGTTTTCGAACCGGGCTCTGCCTGCCGCAACTATATCGTGGTGTTGGACGGTGCGGTGAAGGTGCGGTTGCTGGCGGCGTCGGGCCGCGAGATCGTGCTGTACCGGGTGACGGGCGGGGAGACCTGCGTGCTGACCACGTCGTGCCTCATCCAGGGCACCGATTATGACGCCGAAGCGGTGACCGAAACGCCCGTGACCGCCCTGCTGATCCCCAAGGCTGCGTTCGACGACATGATGAACGACAGCGGGCCTTTCCGCCGGTTCATATTCTCGTCCTTCTCGACCCGTCTCAATGAACTGCTGGGGCTGGTGAACGAGGTGGCGTTTGGCCATATCGACAAGCGTCTTGCGGCCTGGCTGCTGGCGCGGGCGACGGGCGGGCAGGTGGAGGTTACCCATCAGGCCATTGCTGCGGAGCTGGGCACGGCACGCGAGGTGGTGTCGCGGCTGCTGAAGGAGCTGGAGCGGCGCGGGCTGGTTGCTCTGACCCGGGGTGAAATCACCATAACCGATGAGATGGGTCTGCGGCAGCTTGCCGCGAGCGAATGACGGCGCTTGTGTGACCCAGGTCACAGACGCCCGCCCCAAGGCCATGTTGAATGATGCACGTAGCAGGGCAGGCCAAGAGCCGCCTTGATCACATCATGCGAGGAGGACTTATCATGACCAAGAATGTAGGAACCGTCGACCGCGCCATCCGCGCCATTGTTGGCATTGCGCTGATCGCCTGGGCGCTGACCGGCACCGGCCAGTATGCATGGCTCGGCTGGATCGGCGTCGTGCCGCTGTTCACCGCGGCAATTGGCTGGTGCCCGCCTTACAGCCTGCTGGGCATAAATACCTGCGGCGTAAAGAAAGCTTAGTTCTGGTCGAACAGCTTTACTCGCCAAGGCTCGCGCCGTTCTCCGTACCCGGCGCGAGACGTCAGAGACGTCCGGCCTGTTTTAGCAGGCCAACGAGATCGTGATGCGGCAGGGCGCGCAATGTGAAGCCGCCCTTGCCGGTCATCGTCTCGTTGCAGATCATGGCGTCGAGCACCGCTTCCTCCACCGTTTCTGCAACCGCCTCGAACAGCGGGTCCAGTTCGCTGTCGGCAAGTGCCTCAAGCTGGCGCACGCCGGCTGACGCCAGCACCTTTGCGTTGGCGGTGGAGAACGAGAGGAAAATGTCGCCCGAGGAGTGGTGACCATAGGTGCCAGTGCGGGCCAGGCCCATGGGCACGCGGCGGGCCAGCCGCTTCAACTGGTGCGGCAGCAGCGGCGCGTCCGTGGCGATCACTGCGATAATCGAGCCGGTGCCGCGGTCGAGAAACTCGCCGCCTGTCAGGTCGCGGCCCACGGGCAAGCCGAGCACCGTCAGTTCAGGCCGGCGGCCGAAGTTCGACTGCACGAAGGTGCCCAGCATCCAGCCCTTGCCGCCTGCTTTTAACTGCCGTGACGCGGTGCCTGAGCCGCCCTTGAACTCGTAGGTCATCATGCCGGTGCCGCCACCCACCGAGCCCAGTTCCAGCGGGCCGGATGCGGCTGTGGCGAGTGCGGCAAACACGTGTTCATCCTTCACGTGGAAGCCGTTGATGTCGTTCAGATAGCCGTCATAGGTCTCGGCCGAGACCGGCAGCCCCCAGTCCTGACCGGTGCCGATGCCATTGTTTACCAGCCACTTCAGCGTTGCATCGCGGGCGGTGCCGCACGACGCGGTGTTGGTGATGGTGACGGGCGTTTGCAGTTCGCCTGCTTCCTCGATCCAGATGGTGCCGGTCATCTCGCCATTGCCATTGAACGAGTAATGGCCGGCAAGGCAGGGCGCTTCGGCGCCGTGGCGGCCGCGCGGCAGGATGGCCGTGACGCCGGTGCGCACGCTGTCGCCCTTGATGAGGGTCGAATAGCCAACCTCCACGCCTGCCACGTCAGTGATGGCATTGAGCGGGCCGGGCGTACCGGGCAGCGGCAAGCCAAGGCCGCGGGCGCGCAGCTTGCCGGACGGCGTTTTCATGTGGTGTTCGGATGTCATGGGAGAACGGGCCTGGCGGGCTGGTGGAGGGTGGACTTTCGCGGCATCATGCGGCGATTGACGGGCAGCGGCAAGGGCAGCGGCAATGGTGATTGCGGACGGATTTATCAAGGCTCTGGAACGGGTGTGCCGGGTGCGCGCAGCCGACGAGGTGGCGGTGATAGATCCCGGCGTCGAGCCTGGAAACCTGGGCGCAGGACTGATGGCGCAGCCCGCCTCAACAGCCGAGGTGCAAGCCGTCGTTGCCCTGTGCCTTGAACACCGGGTGCCGATGGTCACCCATGGCGGGCGCACGGGGCTTGCCGGTGCAGGCGTCAGCCAGCCTGGGCAACTTGTCATCGACATGGGCGGCATGAAGAAGGTGGGCGATCCTGATACGGCGGCCGGGTGCATCGAGGTGGAGGCGGGCGCCACGCTGCTGGCGGTGCAGGAGGCCTGCAGGGCGGTGGGGCGTACACCGGGCATCGACCTGGCGGCGCGCGGGTCCGCCACCATCGGCGGCATGATCTCGACCAATGCCGGCGGCATGGAGGCTTTCCGCTGCGGGGTGATGCGTCACCGGGTGCTGGGGCTTGAGGCCGTGCTGCCGGACGGCACGCTGTTCAGCGACATGACGCGGGTGACCAAGGTCAACGAGGGGCTCGACATCAAGCACCTGCTGATTGGCGCCGAAGGCCGGCTTGGCATCGTCACCAGGGCGGTGCTGAAGCTGGAACCGCTGGAGCAGGCGTCGGCGACGGCATTGGCAGGGTTTGCCAGTGCGGCAGATGCAGTGGCGGCGTTCCACGCCATACGCGCTGCGGGTGGACTGCTGCGGGCTGAGGTGATGTGGCGGCCGTACGCCGAAACGACAGCGGCACAGTGCGGGCTGGAAGCGGTCACCTCATCTTGCCCGGGACAGGTGCTGGTGCTGTTCGAGGTTGCGGGCGGCAGCTTCGAGGCGGCCCGGTCCGGAGTGGAGGAGGCGCTCTCCCGGATTGCGGAGCAAGGCCTGCTGGAGGATGCAATCATTGCCCAAAGCGAGCGCCAGGCGGCTGACTTCTGGCGCATCAGGGAGGACAGCTTTGCAGTGGAGCGGGTGTGGCCGGGGGGCCACTGGTACGACGTGACGGTGCCGCTCGATCAGCTTGACGCCTATGCGAAGGGGCTTGAGGCGCGCATTGCGGCGCTTTCGGGCGAACTGTTCCTGAGCATGATGGGTCACCTTGGCGACGGCAACCTGCATATCACCATTGCCGCGCCCGGCGGTGGCGAGCTTGACAAGGCGGCAGCCGATGCAGCCGTGTTCAGCCGCCTCAAGGCGATGGGGGGATCGATCTCGGCCGAGCACGGCATCGGACTGGAAAAGATGGCGGCGCTTGCCGCTCACGGTGATCCGGGCAGGCTTCATGCGGCGCGCCTCGTGGCCCGGGCGCTTGATCCGCATGGGCTGATGAACCCCGGCAAGGTATTGACCTGAAATGCCCGCAAAGGCTGAGGTTTCTGCTATCTCCGATTATTGAATGTTCTGCCCTGGATATTCAAACCAGCTGATTTGATTCAGTTTTTGTTATCTCAAAATTTCTCCAAATCACACAGCTTGCGTCGCAGGTGCTAGAAAAAAGCATCGACAACCTTGCGTGCTGGAGTGGAGAGAAGCCAGTCACGCTCATAGCGGCAATGGAGATATGGCCCGCCGCAACGGGAGAGTGAAATGCGTAAACTTGGTGCTAAGCTCGCGCAATTGCGTCGGCTCTTCAAGGATGAGTCGGGCAACATGGCGGCAGTCGTGGCGGTGGTCGCGGTGCCGCTTGTGATGGCAGGTGGAGCTGCCGTCGATTATGGCAACTGGGTGTCGGTGCAGGCCCGCCTGCAGGCCGCCACCGACGCCGCCGCCCTGGCGGCGGGCCGAGAAATCAACCTCAGCGATGCAGAACTGCAACGTGTCGCCACGGACTATTTCCATTCCAACTTCGGCAAGCCGAGGAACGCCGGCACGCCGCAGATTACGATGACCGTCACTAATGACGGCAAGCTTCGGATCGACAGCAAGGTCACCGTCGGCAACTACCTGATGAAAGTGGCTGGTTACGACAACCAGGTGATCGCCGCGACGTCGGAAGTGAACAAGGAATCGAACGGACTGGAAGTGGCGCTGGTGTTCGACAATACCGGTTCGATGGCCTCGCAGAGCCGGCTGTCGACGCTGAAAGTGGCGGCGAACGATTTCGTCGAGATCCTGTTCGGCCCGCGCAACGAGGCGGATGCGCTGAAGGTGGCGGTGGTGCCGTTTTCGCAGTTCGTCAATGTCGGCCCCGACAAGGCCGGTGCGGGATGGCTGGACACCGAGGGCCGCAACCCGCTGTCGCGGGTGAACTTCTATGGCAGCGGTCCGAAGCACAACTGGGAAGCATGGGAGGCCATTAGCGCAAAGCGCAGCAACCGCACCTGGCTCGGTTGCGTTGAATCTCGTGCCGGCGCCATGTCGGTAAATGACGCATCGCCGAACATCGTCGATCCCAACACCTTGTTCGTCCCGGCCTTTGCACCAGACGAGCCTGGCAATGCCAGTGAGAACCAGTCCTGCTACACTTGGAGCGGCAGCAAGACCAACTGCGGCGGCAACAGGGCCCGCTACTACAACAATTACCTCAGCGACAGCCGGACAAGCGGTTCGCTTGACCAGCAGCAGCGGCATGCCACGAAGTACCGGAAGGAACGGTTGAACACCAACGCCCGCGGTCCAGAGATGGGCTGCAACATTCAGCCGATCCAGGCGCTGACCAACCAGAAGGCGCCGGTGCTGAATACCATCAACCAGATGAGGGCGGATGGTTATACGCACGTGGCAGAGGGCGTGGGCTGGGGCCTGCGCGTGCTGTCGCCGGGCGAGCCGTTCACCGAAGGTGCCTCCTACAACGACAAGGAGATCACCAAGGCAATGGTGCTGCTGACCGACGGAGAGAACACGTTCGACACACGAGGCAACCACAACGGCTCGACCTACACGGCCTATGGCTTCCTGGACCAGGCAAGGCTTGGCTCGTCCAGCTACTGGACGGCGATCAACGCGCAGAACCAGTTGTTCGACCAGGCTTGCGACAACGTCAAGGAGGCAGGCATCGTGGTGTACTCGTTCGCCTACAACGTCTCCAGCGCCACCCAGCGGAACCTGATCAAGTCGTGCGCCTCTGGCCCCGAGAAGTACTTCGACCCGCCGTCCAACGCGGCACTGGTCAAGAACTTCCAGATGGTGGCCGACGAATTGCGCCGCCTGCATCTGAGCAAGTAACGCCAGCCGGGATGGCCCGAAGGCCGCCCGGTCCACCAAAAGAAAACGCGCAAGGCGGTTGCCCGCTTTGCGCGTTTCCTGTTTTGCCGTCACGTTGGTCCGGCTCTTCAGCGAACAGCCACTTTCCCGAAGGTGGACAGCCATCAAACAAGCCCGAAAGCCTGCGATTAGGGCCATCCTCGTGCGCTCAGCATCAGCTCCGGCGAGGTCGGCAATCGGTCGCTGGTCCGCCGCGGTTTCCGAAGAAAATCAAGGCCTTCCAGTTCCCTTCAACGTCCGGAAAGTTGCCTCTCCGTTGGTTGATGACCTCATGCTGCTGCCAAAATGCCGCAGGTTCAACAGGCGCTCATCGTTTTGCACAGCTTATCCACTGAAAAGCGTCAGCGAACGGACTACCCGGCGTTTCAGAAATCCTTGCACAGCCTTAGCGCGTCATAGATGCCGGCGTGAATGTTGCGCGAGGCTACCGCATCGCCGATGCGGAACAGCTGGTAAGCGCCATCCGCGTTGCGGACGACTTGCTGCGGCTTGCCCGCCACCAGGGCTTCATAATCCATCTCGCCGTGATTGCGCGAGCCGGCTTTGAGCTCGAAGTACAAGTCATCGAGCGGAGTGGTGGCATATTCGACAACCACCTGGTCGACGAGCCGTTCACCGATCACCGCCTCGTTGTAGGGGCTGGTGAGGGTGGCGGCGATCTTGTTGCCCTCGCGACGCAACGAATGAACGCGGGTCATGGTGGTGATGGCCGCGCCATGACCCTGCAGCTTCTCGATGTAGGGCACCAGGTTGAGGCCGCCGATCTCGGGTGCGAACATCCGTTCAGGACTGACGACTTCGAGTTTGCTGCCGGCCGCCATGATGGCCTCCGATGCCGCCATGCCGGGATGGGCGCCATTGTCGTCGTACAGCAGCACGTCCTCGCCAATGCTGGCGTCGCCGGAGATGACGTCCCAGCTCGAGGTGGCCAGTTCGCCTCCCTTGCTGATGCCGTCCTGGCGTGGCAGGCCGCCGGTGGCGATGATGACGATGTCCGGCGCAAGCCCGGTCACGTCGCCGGCTTCTGCGTACGTGTTGTAGCGGACCTCGACGCCCAGTTTGCCGAGCTGCGACAGCCGCCAGTCGATGATGCCGATGAGCTCGGCCCGGCGCTTCACCATGGCGGCAAGGCGTACCTGACCGCCCGCCTGTGGCGCGGCTTCGAGCACGGTTACCTTGTGGCCCCGTTCCGCTGAGACGCGGGCAGCTTCGAGGCCTGCGGGTCCTGCGCCCACGATGACCACATGTCTTGCTGCGCCGGACGTTCTTGGAATGTCGTGCGGCATGGTGGCTTCCCGGCCCGTTGCAGCATTGTGGACGCAGGCCGCGCCGCGGCCTTCATAGATGCGGTCGAGGCAATACGTGGCGCCGACGCAGGGGCGGACATCGTGCTCGCGACCTTCGGCGACCTTCTTCGCGATATGCGGGTCGGCGATGTGGGCTCGGGTCATGCCGACCATGTCGAGCTTGCCTTCGGCAACGGCGTGGCGGGCGGTGGCGACATCGTTGATGCGGGCGGCGTGGAACACCGGGAACTTTGTCTCCGCCCGCACCTGTCCGGCGAAGTCGAGGTGAGGGGCGGATGCCATGCCGGTGACCGGTATGACGCGCGACAGCGGGCCGTCATGCTCGATGTGGCCGCGGATGATGTTCAGGAAGTCGATGTGCCCCGAGGCCACCATGCGGCGGCAGATCTCCAGACCCTCATCGCGGGAGATACCCTTTTCCATGTCCTCGTCCGCCACCAGCCGGAGACCGACGATGTAGTCCGACCCGACGCGCTTGCGGATCGCCTCCAGCACCTCGAAGGTGAAGCGCAGCCGGTTGTCCAGCGAGCCGCCGTGTTCGTCGGTGCGGTTGTTGATGGCGGGGGACCAGAACGAGTCCAGCAGGTGGCCGTAGCACTCCAGCTCGAAGCCATCGAGGCCTGCTTCCTTTACCCGTTCGGCAGCATCGGCATAGTCCCCGATGATGCGCTCCATGTCCCAGTCTTCCATGATCTTGGGGAAGGCGCGGTGGGCAGGCTCACGGACATTGGAGGGCGAGACGACAGGCAGCCAGTCGGCGCCGTTCCAGACGGTGCGGCGTCCCAGGTGGGTGAGCTGGATCATGCAGGCGGCGCCGTGTTCGTGGCAGGCGTCGGCCATGCGCTTCAGCCAAGGCACGATCTCGTCGCGATAGGCATGCAGATTGCCGAACACGGGGCCGGAGTCACGCGAGACCACGGCGGAACCGGCAGTCATGGTGAGCGCAATGCCGCCCTTGGCCTTTTCCTCGTGGTAGCGGATGTATTGGTCCTTGGGCAGCCCGTCCTCGTGGTAGTTGGGCTCGTGGCTGGTCGACATCAGCCGGTTTCGCAAGGTCAGGTGCTTGAGCTGGTACGGTTGCAGCAACGGGTCGTTGGCGCGGTGGACAGTGGTCATTCCGGTCCCTCCGGTAAATCATTCCAGTCAAGCCTAACGGCAACGGCAGGCGGTTTTCCAGTCTCTGAAGCGACGGTTTGCTGCCACATTGCGCCAGCCGCCCAAGCTATTCAGCCGGGGTGATGGCGGCTGGGCGAGGCCGCATCAGCATGGTCTCGTTGCCTTCGCGCGGATCACGCGGAACGAGCAGCGACAACAGTAACGAAACGCAGGCCATGGCGGCGCCGGCCATGAACACCCATGACGGGTGCTTCAGCCACATCAGACCGAACAGCACCGGAATGAACACCGCCGCGATGTGGTTGATGGTGAAGGCGACGCCGGCGGTGGGCGCGATGTCAGCAGGGTCGGCGATCTTCTGGAAGTAGGTCTTCATGGCAATGGCCATGGCGAAAAACGCGTGGTCGATCAGGTACAAGCCGGCGGCGATCCAGGGATCGTTGACAAAGGCATAGGCCATGAACACGCCGACGAGGCCGAGATATTCGAGGATCAGCACGCGGCGTTCGCCGATGCGGATGATAAGATTGCCGATCTTTGGCGCGACCCACATGTTGAAGACGGCATTGGCGAGAAACAGACCGGTGATTGCGGCGACGGAAAAGCCGAACTTTTCCACCATCATGAACCCTGCGAAGACGATGAAGATCTGGCGCCGTGCGCCGGACATGAAGGTCAGCGCGTAATAGAGCCAGTAGCGCTTGCGCATAAGCAACTGCTTGTGTTGAGGCACTTCCTCGCGGAACTTCGGAAAGCCCAGCCATACTGCCAGGGCTATCAGCACGGTGACGCCGCCGCCCGCGAGGTAGACGGACGAGAAATCGAGTTCCAGCAGCTTCCAGGTCAGGAAGATCAATGCGTAGGCCGCAATGGTGGCGAACGAGCCTGCCGCGATGATACGGCCGAGCTGGCGCGGCGCATCCGACTTGGGCAGCCATTGCAGCGCCAGCGACTGGTTGACCGTCTCGAAATAGTGAAAGCCCACCGACATAATGAAGGTGGTCATGTAGAAGCCCAGCGCAGTGGGGAAGAAACCGGTGATGGCGGTGCCCAGCCCGCACAATGCCAGCGACAGGACAGCAAAGGTCTGCTCGCGCCAGACGAAGTAAAGAAAGATGGCGGTGAAGGCCAGGAAGCCGGGGATCTCGCGGATCGACTGGAGAATGCCGATCTCCTTGCCGGTAAACGACGCAGCCTCGATGGCGAAGTTGTTCAGCAGCGCCGACCAGGTGGAAAAGGCGATGGCGTTGCCTGCCACCATCAGCATGAGCAGGTTGGACGGCGTGCGCCAGCCTTTGGCTTCCGACAGCGATATTTCCGAATGACGGCTCATGTTGAGCCGAAGCTACCACCGGACCGGTGTCCGGTCGTCATGCTATTTTGCAGCGACGGCCTGTATCATGGACATGGCTTTGAGGCGCGCCCAGGCCGGTGCATGACGGTACGCGATGCGGGCCAACGGCCGCAGCAGACGGATATAGAGCGCGCTGTGCAGCCGGCCGCGCATGGTCAGTGCGGCAGCATAGTCCTCGACGTTGATCACGCCGGAGGCCCATGATGCCTTGTAGGCGTCGCCCGGCACCATGAGGTCGAAGATGTGCATGCCTGCCGACAGGGCGAGCCGTTGTGAGCGGTCCATATGGAGCCGCGCTGGCGACAGGTCCGTCAGGTCGGGGTCGTGACCAGTGATGAAGGCGCAATGGCGGCCATGATACCGCAGGCCCAGTTCGTGGGAGATGCAGCGGTCACCGGCTTTCAGCGTGGTGATGACGGGCTGAAGTCCGGTCTTGTGCCGGCGTCTGGCCAGGGCAATCAGGAAGTTGACCAGGCGTGGGTCCGTAAGGGGCAGGGAATAGAGGCCGCGTTTGGCAATCCACACCTGCTTGCTGCCGACGGCACTGCGCACCAGCTCTTCATAGTCCGAACTGGTGGCGTGGGCAACGAACGACACGCTGCCCAGCTTCTCGAGGGCGCCGGCAATCTTCTTGCGGCGGCGGCGCTGCACCTTGGTGTAGCGGGCGAGATAGGCGTCTTCGCTGTCAAAGGCTGACAGGTCCATGAATGGCGCGGTTTCGCGATATCCCGTGGCGCTCAGGTGGCGGCGGGCAAAGCGTGCGGCAAAGCTTCCTTCGCGCACATGGCGCAGGTGAATCACGTCGGTGCTGTGCGACGACTTAATGGCTTCCAGCAGGATATCCAGCGTGGCATCGGTCTGCCAGCCTGGCCGGCACAGGATGCCGCTGTACTGGGCATAGGGTTCACTGAGCGTGCGCAGGATGCGAATGCCTGACTTGCTGCATACCATTGCGGGCAATACGCATACGAGCCGGCCCGCATCGCGGATGGCGATGACGAGGAGTTCAAGATGATCGTCATGGGGAACAAAGGTTTCCGCCCAGGCCATGCACCAGTCGTGGCTCTGGAACAACGTGGCGCAATCCACGCAATCAGCCTCCAGGGCCAGCCAGTCACGGCGCAGACCGGCAAGACCTTCCAGTGTGGTGATGCATTGGAAGCTGAGGGCGGAACCATCCGCAGGTGAGGTCTTGCCGGTGCGGATGTCAGCGGCGGTGCTCACCTTCATGCTTGGTGGAAAGGCCACGTCAGCCGCTACGGCTTGTCTCAATATGGAATTCGTCATACTGGCCTGACCCCTACTCACCACGGCCGGAACCGATCACGACAACGTGAAAGCAAGAACCATACCGTTTGCTGCTTGACCGCGGGTTAATGGCAAGCGTCGCCGCGGCGGCCGCCCCCGGCCGGCAAAGGGGCAGATGACCGACCGGGAGACGCCATTGCGCCGGCATGGGCAGGGGAGCGAGAGAGGGGCGATAATGCGCCTGACCCGCCGGTGCAATCACCGGGATGCGGCGGAGGTTCAGTTGTTGCCGTTGCCCGTACCTTCTTCAGCTGGTTCGTCGCCATCGCCGGGCTGATCGTCCATCATCATGCCGCCGCGCATGCGCTGGTGCCATTTGCCCTGGCCACGGCGGTCATCCTTGCTGAGCGCACCATCGCCATTGCGGTCCATGCGTTCCACAAGGTCAGCCAGCGGGCGCTGGTATTCGTCGAGCGTCACGTCGGCATCGCCGTCACGGTCGAACTGCTGGAACTCGCGGACGATGCGCTCGGCCCGTGCCTTGAGGTAGAGCTGCTTGAACTCGTCGAGGCTCAGCTTGCCGTCATTGTTGGCGTCGAACTCCTTGAGCCAGGCTTCACGATTGGAGTTGATCTCGTCCTGGGTAAGCTTGCCGTCCTTGTTGGCGTCATAACGCTCCATCATGTAGCGGCCAATGTGCCTGCCATGACCACCGCCGTGGTGCTTGCCGTGCATGCCGTAGCCGCCGCCACCCATCATTCCGTGATGGCCGCCGCCGTGCATGCCATGACCGCCGCCGTATCCGTGACCTTCGCGGTGGGCCCACGCGGTGCCTGCAACGGCGGTGCCTGCAAGGGCGATGGCGGCAGCGATGGCGATCTTTGATGAAGTCTTCATGTGACCTTCCTTTCGGGTTGGTTCATTGGTGGGCTATCCGATGCCCATAAGACGCGGCGGCGGGTGCTAACCCGTCGCTGGCGGAACATTACAATCAGGTCATGGTGAGGATGTGACGCGTCAGGCGGGACAGGCGCGTCAGGCAGAAAGCCGGTCCTCGACACGCTTGCGGATGGTGACCCATTCGCGGTTGTCGAAACCAAGAAGACCGGCAATGCGCCAGCCCATGTTCATCTCTTCATCGGTGATCACGCCGTCCGCCAGAAGTATTTCGCACAGCATCTCGACGATGGTCTCGCGCTGGTCGCGGTCATAGGCGTCCTTGATGGCGCTGGTGAACCGGTAGAAGTCGACCGCGTCCTCATATTCCGCCTGCGCTTCGCTCAGCATCCGGCCGAGTTCGGCGTCACTGAGGTCAAACTTATCCTTGAGCAGCCGGTCGCGGGCGGCGGCCTCGGCTTCATCAAGGTGGCCGTCGATCAGCGAGGCGTGTACCAGCAACTCGGCAACGGCGGCGCGGGCATCGGGTCTTGTCGCCGGGGCAGGGGCGGAAAACAGGGCGTTGAGTTTCTCGAAGAACATGGGTCAGACTTAAGGCGAGACTGGTGCAGCGGCAAGTTACAATGGGGAAATCAGCCATGACGAGATTGGTTGCGGTGATGGCGGCCATGCTGGTGCTGGGGGTGATGTCCGGCGAGGCGTGGACGCAGGTGGCGCCGACAGGGGCCGAGCTTGCCGCGTATACGGGTCTGCACGCAGCCGCCGCGCAGGGCGACGTGGCGCTGATCAAGCAGCTGGTGGCGGCGGGCGCCAACGTCAACGCCACCGATGCCTATCGAAGGACGCCGATGCACGTGGCGGCCTACCAGTCGCACAACGAGGCGGTGCTGGCACTTGCGGAAGCGGGCGGCGACCCGAACCTGCTGGAAGCTGACCGCTATGATATCATCACCATCGCTGCGGTGGCCGACGACGCGGAGATGGTGCGCACGGCGGTCAAGGCGGGCGGCAAGGCGGCCAATATTACCAGCATCTATGACGGCACGGCGCTTATTGCCGCTGCGCACGAGGGCAACTGGGAGAGTATTGCCGTGCTGATCAAGTCAGGTGCGCCGCTCGATCACGTCAACAACCTGGGCTGGACGGCAATGATCGAGGCCGTGGTGCTGGGCGATGGCGGCAAGCGGCACCAAAAGTCGCTCAAGCTGCTGATCGATGCCGGGGCCGACAAATTGATCGCCGACCGCAACGGCAAAACCCCGCTCGATCTGGCGCGCGAGCGTGGTTACGGGGCGATGGTGAGGATGCTCGAAGGAGGCTGAACCGCTATCGCGTCAGTTGCCTGATGGCCACTTCTGATGCCGGTTTGCTACCGCCAATTGTGTCTGGACGGGTTCCATGCGACGTGCGTAATCTCCTCTCAGGTGTTCCGGTTCACGAGAACACGTTCGCGGAGGAAAACAATGAGATTGATCAAGCAGGCGATTGCGCTGGCGGCCGTCAGCGCAAGCATGGTGGTATCGGCGCTTGCCTTTACGCCCGAAACCACGGAGTGCATTGCTCCAGCCAATCCAGGCGGAGGCTGGGACTTTACTTGCCGCCAGGCCGGCAAGACCCTGCAGGACCTGCAGATGATACCCGGCACCATGCAGGTGCTCAATCTGGCTGGCGGCGGCGGCGGTGTGGCGTTCGCCGAAGTCGTCAACAAGCGCAATGCCGAGAACGGCCTGATCGTGGCGGCTTCGTCGGCCACTGCAACGCGGCTGGCGCAGGGCGCCTATCCCGGCAACACCATGGACCAGGTGCGCTGGGTGGCTTCGGTCGGCGCCGATTACGGCATCATCGCGGTGGCCAAGGACTTGGCCATCAACACGCTTCCCGAGTTGATGGACAAGATCAAGGCGGATCCCGCGTCCATTTCCATCGCCGGCGGATCGGCGGTTGGCGGCTGGGACCACCTCAAGGTGTTGATGGCGGCCAGGAAGGCTGGCGTCGCCGACGTGCGCGCCGTCAAGTATGTGGCGTTTGATGGCGGCGGCGAGGCCGTTACCCAGCTGCTGGCCGGCTCGGTTCAGGCGTTCACCGGCGATGCGTCGGAAGCAAAAGGCTTCGTCGATTCCGGCGACATCAAGGTTATTGCAGTGCTGGCGCCGGAGCGGCTTGCCGGTGATTTCGCCAACTTCCCCACTGCAAAGGAGCAGGGCCTGGATGTCGTCGGCGCAAACTGGCGCGGATTCTATGCGCCCGGCGGCATGTCCGACGACGCCTACAACTACTGGGTCGAGAGCATCTCGAAGATGTACGCCTCGGATCAATGGAAGCAGGTCATGGAAACCAACGGGCTGGCGCCGCTCAGTCTGGCAGGGCTGATTTCCAGGCATTCGTCCAGGCCTCCGTTCAGGAAATCCAGGATATCTCGAAAGAGATCGGCTTGCTGAAGTGACCGAAGTGCTGCAAACGCCAGGCGTGGCGGGAGCGCCGTTGCGCCTGGCGTTCAACAAGGGGAGAGCGGCATGACCGGCAGACGGGGCATCAGTGACCGCGTGCTCGGTGCGGCCTGCGTTGCGCTGGCAGCATTTTTCATCTGGGCCGCAACTCGTATAGAACTGAGCTTTATTTCCGATCCGGTCGGACCCCGGATATTTCCGATCATCATTGGCATCGTTGTCGGGCTTTGCGGCATCATCATCCTGTTGCGGCCAGATCCCGAGCCGGACTGGCCGGCACTGCCGCGTCTGCTGGAAATCGGTGCGGCAGTCCTGGTACTCGTGGCCTATGCGCAGGCTCTGCCCGAGCTCGGATTCGTCTTCAGCACGGCTGTTGCGTCTGCCTATCTGTCGTGGCGGTTGGGTTCGAAGCCGCTGGAAGCCATCATCGCAGGCAGCGGCATTGCAGTTGCGATCTACATTGTCTTTCACCTGATACTCGGCCTGTCGCTGGCGCGCGGGCCTTGGGGCTTCTAGGAGTGAAGCATGGAAACGCTTGCTTCTCTGTCTGACGGCTTCATCGTTGCGCTGTCCTGGCAAAACCTGGGGCTGGCACTGCTCGGCTGTTTCCTCGGCACCATCATCGGCGCACTGCCGGGGCTTGGACCATCGAACGGTGTGGCGATCCTGATACCGGTCGCTTTCGCGCTGGGCCTGCCTGCCACGCCGGCCCTGATCCTGCTCACCAGTGTTTATTACGGCGCCATGTATGGCGGGCGCATCTCGTCCATCCTGCTCAATATTCCGGGTGACGAGCCAGCGATGATGACGACGCTGGACGGCTACCCGATGGCGCAAAAGGGGAAAGCCGGCGAGGCGCTGATGATATCGGCCATTGCCTCGTTTGTTGGCTCGTTCGTCGCCACGTGGGGGCTCGTGTTCCTTGCGCCGCAGCTGGTCAAGGTGGCGTTGCTGTTCGGCCCGGCGGAGTATTTTGCGCTGTTCACACTTGCCTTTGCCACGCTGGGCGGGCTGGCCAGCCGCAACCAGGCCAAGGCTGCCCTTGCTGCTGGGCTTGGCCTTGGCATCGCCATGATCGGCGTCGATGGGCAGACGGGTGTCCCTCGCTTTTCGTTCGGCGAGGTGCACCTTTATGATGGAATTGATTTCCTGGTCGCCATCGTGGGCCTGTTTGCGCTTTCGGAGGTGTTCATTTTTCTCGAGAAGCGACACGACGATGCCGCCGCCGCTTCAAAAGGGGTAAAACTGGGCCGCCTGTTGCCATCAATGTCACTGTTGAAGGGGCTTTGGCCGTCAATCTGGCGTGGCACAGGCATTGGCTTCATAGCCGGTGTGCTGCCGGGGGCGGGAGCGTCGCTGGGTTCGTTTCTGGCCTATGCGATGGAGAAGAAGGTGTCCGACGGCAAGAAGACCTTCGGCACCGGTGATCCGCGCGGCATAGCTGCACCGGAAGCTGGCAACAACGCCTCGGCAGGTGGGGCATTGGTGCCAATGCTGGCGCTTGGTGTGCCCGGGTCGGGTACGACGGCGGTGCTGCTCGCGATGCTGCTGGCGCTTAACATCACGCCGGGGCCACTGCTGTTCACCCAGAATCCTGACGTCGTATGGGGGCTGATAGCTGCGCTGTTCATCGCCAACTTCATGCTGCTTTTCCTGAACCTGCCGCTTGTCGGCCTGTTTGCCAGGGTGCTGCTGGTGCCGACCCGCTATCTGATGCCTGGCGTGGCGATGATCTCAGTAGTTGGCATCTACGGTATTTCAGGTTCAACCTTCGACCTGATGGTGATGATCGGATTCGGTGTGCTGGGCTGGGCCTTGCGTAAGATGGACGTGCCGCTGGTGCCGATCGTTCTGGGCATCCTGCTTGGCAACCAGATGGAAGTGAACCTGCGCCGCGAGATGACCATTTCCAATGGCGACTGGACGGCGCTGTTCGACTCAGCCCTGTCGGTCGGGTTGTGGTCGGTGGCGATTATCGGTTTCGTTGTGCCGATCCTGTTCGGCCGCTATTTCCGGCCGAAGCTGGCGGACGATGCCAGGATGGAAGGCTCCGATCCCGACTAGTGCCTACCGCACCAGTTCCCTGATCGCCTCGTCCAGGCCTTCGATGGTGAGCGGGTACATGCGGCCTTCGAACAGTTGCTGGATGTACTGGATCGATGGCGTGTAGTTCCAGTATTTCGGGTTGGACGGGTTGAGCCAGACGCAAGACCCGTAGATATCGGTGATGCGCTTGAGCCACAGCGCGCCGGGTTCGTCGTTGAAATGCTCGACCGAGCCGCCGGAGTGGGTGAGCTCGTAGGGGCTCATGGAGGCATCGCCGACGAAGATGACCTTGTAGTCCGAGCCGTAGGTGTGCAGCACGTCCCAGGTGGGCTCGGTGGCGGTGTGGCGGCGGCGGTTTTCCTTCCACAGGCGTTCGTAGACGCAGTTGTGGAAGTAGAAATACTCCATGTGCTTGAACTCGGCGCGGGCGGCGGAGAACAGTTCCTCGCACATGCGGATGTAAGGGTCCATGGAGCCGCCGACATCGAAGAAGATCAGCGCCTTCACGGTGTTGCGCTTCTCTGGCACCATTTTCAGGTCGAGATAGCCCTTGTTGGCCGTGGCGCGGATGGTGTCGTCGAGGTCGAGCTCTTCCGGTGCGCCTTCGCGGGCGAACTTGCGCAACCGCCGGAGCGCGACCTTGATGTTGCGGGTGCCAAGCTCGACAGAGTCATCGAGATCCCTGAACTCGCGCTTGTCCCACACCTTGATGGCGCGGTTGTTGCGGTTCCTGTCCTGGCCGATGCGGATGCCGGCGGGGTTGTAGCCATAGGCGCCATAAGGCGAGGTGCCCCCCGTTCCGATCCACTTGTTGCCGCCCTGGTGGCGGCCTTTTTGTTCCTCGAGGCGCTTCTTCAGCTCTTCCATGATCTTTTCCCAGCCGCCGAGCGCCTCGATCTGGGCTTTCTCTTCCTCGGTCAGGAACTTCTCGTTGAGCTTGCGCAGCCATTCCTCGGGGATGTTGGCGAGCAACTCTTCCGGGGTGAGGCCCTCCAGTCCCTTGAAGACGTGCCCGAACACCTTGTCGAACTTGTCGAGGTTGCGCTCGTCCTTCACCAGCGTGGCGCGGGAAAGATAGTAGAAATCCTCCACCGAAAAGCCGGCGAGGTTCTTCTCCATCGCCTCCATGAGGGTGAGGTACTCCTTCAGCGTGGCGGGCACGCCGGCGGCTTTCAGTTCGTGGAAGAAGGTGGTGAACATGCACTGCTTATAGCCGGGTGCGGGCTGGCTGAAAAGCATTACGCCGGCTTTGATCGGGAGGGAGGAGGCCCGATCAAAACCGGCGGGGAGGGCAGTCAGTCAGTCTAGGCGAGCTTCTTGTCGTCTTGCGGCGGGACCCGGTTTGCAGGGGATGGGGGTGAACCGCTTGGTTGTTGTTTCGCCTTGTTGTTGATGAATACCCTACCGGCGTGTGCAGCGGGAGGATGTGCATTTCATCACATTCTGGTCGTCCCCTGCCGGAGACCTACTGAGGCGCTCTCCTCCACGCCTCTTGCTTGCCTTCCGCCCGCACATCCGTGCGGCCGTCCGTTCAAGGGCTGGCTTTCGCTGCGCTCACTTGCCCTGCCACGGCGGGGCTCATCCAAGCCTCTTATCGGGTGAGTTAGATTGCCAGGGCGGCGGGGCCGGCGATGGCGACGACGCCAAGCAATACGAGGATGAACAGGATCAGGGCAATGGTGATCAGTATCCGTGCTCCGGTTGCTGCGACACCTGCGACGCCGTGGAATCCAAGCAGGCTGGCAATGGCGGCGATGGCGATGAGGATGAGGATCCATTTGATCATGACTTCTCCTTTCGCGGTTACGCAGAGTAAATGCATGACCTCGCCAAAAAGTTCCGCTTACGGACAGGTCGTCAGTTGCCAAGCTGCCATTGGCGGATCAAGTCCATCGGCCATAAAAGCATGATTATATTCAGCAAAAGACCGTCGCGGATGAAGTATCCCACGATAACCTCGGCGGCGATGAAAATGGCGACCGACACCCAGACCGGCGCGCGCATGGCAATGAGGAAACCCACCACCATCATCGCCATGTCGGCGGTGGAGTTGAGGATGCTGTCGCCGAAATAGTCGAGCGCGGCTGTCTCGCCCCGGTAACGGTCAATGATCCAGGAGGTGTTCTCGACCACCTCCCAGCCGGCCTCGATGACGCCGGCGATGACCAGCCGCCAGCCTGTCGAGAGGTTCGGCAGCAGGTAGCGCAGGGCCAGGTAGAAGGCGAGGCCATGCAGCACGTGGGACGGGGAGTACCAGTCGAGCAGGTGCTGGGAGTTTTCTGAAGACATCACCTCGCCATGCCACAGCTTGACATAACCGCAGGTGCAGATAGGCGTGCGCCCGAGCCAGGCCAGCATGGCCGCCATCATCACGGTAGTCCCGGCAACCCAGCCCCAGTGCTTGCCCGCGATCCGTGTCATCCCGTCAATACCACAGGCCCAGGCGGCTGACGTGAATGCGCGGGTTGCGCACCGGCGGCACGATGGAGGTTCCGGGCCGGTGCGGCGTGTCGGCACTGGCCAATGGCCGGCGCGGTCCGAGCCGCAGCGACAAGAGCCGGGCAACCCGGTCCTCGGTCCTCGGATGCGAGCGCAGCAGCGACGGGTCGGGCATGCGCGAGCCTGGCAGCATGATCTTTTCCCACATGCTGCCTTGCTTCTGCTCCAGCGTCTGCAGCGCCGATGCCAGGCCTTCGGGGTCTGCGGTCAGGGTGGCGGCGTCAAGATCGGCGTCATATTCGCGGGTGCGCGACAGGGCGAGTTGCAGCAACCCGCCGATGGTGGGTGCGGCGACGATGAAACCGAGCGCGGCCCACGCATAAAGCCCGCCGCCGGCAATGAAGGTGGCCGGCAGACCAAGCAACAGCCCGAAGGTGGACATCGAGCCGGTGAGCCGCGACAGCGTATCGGCAAGCGCCATCACCTTGAGGTCGCCGCTGCGGACATGGCTGACCTCGTGCGCCAGCACGCCGGCAAGCTGGCGGACGGTGAGGTTGCGGATCAGGCCGTCGGTCACGGCAATGGCCGAGTCCTCCGGCTTGCCCACGGCGAATGCGTTCATCATTTTCGACGGCACATAATAGAGCTGCGGCACGGTCGGCAGCTCGGCGCGGGCAGTGAGTTCACGCATCAACTGGTGCAGTTGCGGCACGTGAGTTTCACCCAGCGGCCGCGCCCTGTAGAGCTTGAGCACCATTTTCGGCGAGATGCGGCTTGCCTGCCACAGACCGAAGGCGGTCAGCAGCGCGGCCCATACCACGCCGGTGGTGCCGAAGATCAGCCAGGCGATGATGGCCATCAGCAGAGCCGAGCCGGCGATCATCAGCCAGGTGTGCAGGGTGTTGCGCCAGTTGTGGGCGCGTTGCGCATCCGGATTGAGCGGCTGTACGTGAGCGTTCATGGAGGCAAATGTAGTGCCGGGCGCAGACAATTGCGAGGCCTACCAGCCGCCGCCACCACCACCACCGCCGCCACCGCCGGAGCCGCCGCCACCACCCCCGCCAAAGCCTGACGAGGATGAACTGGGTGCAGGTGCTGCGTTGGTCATGGAACTCGAAATGCTGTCTGCAACGCTGCCCATGCTTGAGCCAATGTTGCGGCCGGAGAAGTTGCTGCCGTGATACCAGCCCGGATTGTATGTCGCGGCAGCCGCGGCGCCTGCTGCGGTGGCGAGCCAGGTTTCGAACGCCTTGGTCCATGGCTTTTCCAGGCCCAGCGCCACGGCGTAGGGCAGCACGGTCTCGAAGTGCTGCGGCGACATGGCCGGCGCACCCTGCAGGTTGAGCCGGTCCTTCTCGGCCAGCGTGACGTAGGTGCGCAGGCCTTCGATGCCGTCCATCAACCTGCGTCCCAGCGGCGTCGGGGCGCCCATCAGGTAGAAGAACAGGGCATTGAGCAGGACGATGCTGCCAACGGCGGTGACGAGCAGCGGGCTGGTGCCGCCCGAGGCCAGCAGCGCACCGAGCCCGGGCAGAAAGTTGAACCCCACGATGCCGAACACGAACCAGCGGATGATATTGGCGAAGTTGAAGCCGCCGCTACCCCGGTTCTGGAACATTTTGGCGCCGATGCTGAACAGGATGGTGGTGACAACCACGGCGAAGACGGCAATGGCGATGAATGGGCCCGCAAGAACGGCATCGGTGGGGGAGGTGGAAATACTCAGCACGATGGCGCCCAGAGACATGGCCACCCCGGCGGCGATCCAGGGAATGTTGCTGACGAAGTACTTGTTGCGGTGTTCGCGGGCCAGCTTCTGGCGGAACCGGCTGGCAAGGCTGACGACGCTGGTTCCGTTGGCCTTGTCGATGCGGAAGCCGCCGGTGCGGCTGGATATGCTGTCATAGATGAGCTGTTCGCCGACGGGCAGCGAACCCGAAGGCGGGCGGCTGCCGGTGGCCTGTATCTTCATGTCCTTGCCGTCGAGTTCCTCAAGGGTGACATGGCCCTTGACCGCGAGCGACAGCAGCGCGGCGGAAAACGCGTCATTGCCGCGCAAGCCATTGTTGTCGATGTAGTGGACGAGTGCCGGTGAGATGCCGTCCGGCGCGTCCCAGCGCGGCACGACGACGCCTCCCTGAGGGTCGCGGCCCACCCGGTTCCAGGCCCAGACATAGTACAGCGCCAGAAAGATGAAGCTGGCGAAGGAGATCAGCGCGGGCCGGTTGTCGCGCCAGAACCAGCCGAGTTCCTGCTGGCTGGTCGGTGGGGTGACAGAGCCTTTCGGCATCCGGATGGCGATGCTCCAGCCCTCGCGCTGGCGCAACGGCGCCGAGATGACCGCCACCACGCGCGACCCACCCCCCCGGATCGAAGCGGTGGCATTGCGCTCGCGCGAGCCGAGCGGGCCGGTGAACACCGCCACGTCCTCGGCGCGGGCGTCCTCAGGCAGCCTGAATTCCGCCGAAGAATTGAGGATCGGGAAGTCCCAGAAGTTGCCGGTGACGTTCCAGAACAGTTCGTCATGGGTGTTGAAAAAGCGGATCTGGCGGTCGGTCCGATAGGTCAGTTCGTAGGTGAAATTGCCGGGCCCGAGAAAGCGGTTGGCATTGCCGATATAGACGCGGGTGGCGCGGCCGGCGGCTTCCAGCCGGTAGTCCTCGTGGCTGCCGTCGCGCTTCACCGAGACCACCTCGAAGCCGACGCGGTGCTCGCGGCCCGAGGCGTCTTGAAACACCATGGGAAAATCGCGGTAAATGCCACGGCGAATCTTCACGCCTTCGCCGCGCACCCGGATCGTCTCGGTGACCAGAATCGAGCCGTCCTTCGACAGATCGATGATGGAAGAGAACTGCTCGATTGCCTCATCGGCCAGCGCGGCGGCACTGAGCCACAGGCTGGCCAGCGCGATGCAGATGAGCCGGAGTGCTGTGTTCATGGCGGTTGTGTGCCCGGCCGGTCAGAACTTGACCTGCGGCACCTCGCGGTCCGACGCCGTCTCGATTTCGAAGTATTCCGCCGGCGAGAACTTGAAGTAGTTGGCGACGAAATTGGACGGGAAGCTTTCCACCTTGACGTTGAGGTCGCGCGCGGCGCCGTTGTAATAGCGCCGTGACATCTGCACCTCGCCCTCGATCTTGTCGAGCGTGTCCTGCAGCTGCAGGAAGTTCTGGTTGGCTTTCAGGTCCGGATAGGCCTCGGCAACAGCCATGAGTTTGCCCAGCGCCTGCGACAGCAGCCCTTCGGCGGCCGCGCGCCCGGCGACATCGCCTTCCGGCACGGCCTGCACGCGGGTGCGCATTTCGGTCACCTCGCGCAGCGTGTCCTTCTCGTGGCCGACATAGCCCTTGATGGCCTCGACGATGTTGGGAATGAGGTCGGCGCGGCGCTTCAGTTGCACGTCGATGCCGGACCAGGCCTCCTTGACCATCTGGCGCGCCTTCACGAGGGCGTTGTAGACGCCGATCACATAAACCGCGAGGCCACCTATGAGGCCTAGGATGACGAGGGTGGTGGTCATGATTGATCGCTCCGGTTGTTGCCCGAATGGAAGGTTACAGACGGATTTTCATCATGTCTGCGTGCAAGCGGCAAGGATGTAAAGAATGTCACTTCTCCGGCTTGTCCTCCACCGGGGGGCCATCGCCGAATTTCACCACCTCGCGCATGAAATCAGACAGGCCGGGGCGGGCTTGCGTCAGGAACGGCAGGGGGCGGCACAGGTCCATGGCGGCAAGGCCAATGCGGGCGGTCATGATGCCGTTGACCGCGCCTTCGCCGAAGCGTGCCGACAGCCGCCCGATCAGACCCTTGCCGATGAGGTGGCTGATGAGGCTGTCCGACAAGGCAAGCCCACCGGTGACTGCGAGGTGACCGGCGACCATGCGGGCAAGCTTCACCGTGCCGAGCGTACCGGGCCGGCCGCCATAGAGCGTGGCAAGCTCGCGCAGCATCTTGAGGTTCTGCGCGCCCACCAGCGCGATATCGAGCGCTGCCGGTGCGACGGCAGTGATGACCGAAACGCGCCGGGCGGTGCGGGCGATGATTCGGCTCGCCTCTTCGTCGAGCGGCACCATCAGGTCGCGCTCGGCCAGCCTGATGCGGTCAGCCGGGTCCATGATGGCTTGCGCATGGTCCTTCAGCTGCGCCATGCCCCAACGCATATCGGCGCGGCCTGAATAGATCGAGCGCAGGTCGGCGAGCGTGGTCTCGGCCGCCCTGGCATCATCGGCGGAAATGGCGCGGGCGGCATCGGCCTGGGTGGTGCCCAGCTTCTTCAGCCGCATCAGGCCGACGATCTCGCGCACGATGATCGCCAGCGCGGCAAACAGCACCAGCCCGAGCAGGCCGGAGCCGATCCAGCCCAGCACCTCGTTGCGGGCGAACAGGTCCTCGATCAACCGGGTGGCGGCAAGGCCAGCCCACATCGAGGCAAGACCCAGCGCGGCGGAAACCAGCATGGCGCCCCACTTGAAGCGCTTCTGCATGGTGTGGTCGCGGGCAATGGCAGGCACCAGCGGCTGGTCGCCCGCGTCCTGCTCGAATTCGATTTCCGGCGCGGGCAGGGCGCGCGGCGAGCGGGCTTTGGTGGCGGTCTTCGGTTTTGCCTTGGGCCTTGGCGTTTCGTGCGGCTCGTCCTTGCTGGGTGCAGCTTGTCCAGGCTCGTCCGGCGTCAGGCGAAAGGCCTTGGGCTTTCTCGGGTCTTCGCTCATGCCAGCCGGTCTCCGATCAGGAATTCGAGCGTCCGGTCGATCCGGATATGGGGAAAGGTGGCAGTGGCGCCGGCCGCGCCATGGGCAGGGATCAGCGGCGGGCGGAAGCGGACGAACTTCAACTCGCCTTCCAGCGAGCCGTCGAGTGCGGCGTGCGGGTCGTCCGGCAGGTCACCGGGGAAGATGGCGGCCTCGGCCTTGCCGTCGAAGCTCTCGCCGCCCAGTTCCTCGCCCTTGATCGGAATGCCGGCGATGCATTCAAGCGTTTCGCCACCCTGCTTGACGGTGGCCTCGCGGGTGGCGCGGATGGCGGAAATGGCGGCCACGTCGATGCGCGCACCGGCAAACTCGGCGCGCTTGCGGGCGTCCTCGACGATCAGTTCCAGCACCTTCTCCAGCCGGTCGTGGCTGGAATGATGCAGCAGGTCGGCCTTGGTGGCGGCAAACAGGATGCGGTCGGCGCGGCGGCCGAACATGGCGGACGCCCACGAGTTGGCGCCTTGCCGGAAGCAGCCAAGCACGTCGGTGAGTGCAGTCTTGAGGTCCTTGACGGCTTCGGCCCCGGCATTGAGGGCGGACAACGCATCCACCAGCACGATCTGCCGGTCCAGGCGGGCAAAGTGGTTGTAGAAAAACGGCTCCACCACGCGCGACACGTAGGCGTCGTAGCGGCTTTCCATCAGGGCATGAAGGGTGCCACTGGCGGCGCTATGGCCGGGCTCCACCGCCAGCGGTGCGAAGGTCAGCAGCGGCGAGCCGGCAAGGTCGCCCGGCATCAGGAACCGGCCCGGCGGCAGGGTGGACAATGACACGTCATCGGTGCGGCAACTGGCGAGGTATCCGGTGAAAAGCCTTGCCGCCTTCTGTACCTCCGCCTCGTCAGCCGGTGCGGCAGGGTCGAGCGTGGCGAGGTGAGCCAGCCATTCCCTGGCAAGCGACTTGCGCGGTTCGCGCTCGCTGGCAGCCAGCGTGGCGGCGGACCACTCGGCGTAGGAGTGGCTCATCAACGGTAAATCGAGCAGCCATTCGCCGGGATAGTCGATGATGTCGACGTGCAGCTTGGAGCCCTGCAGGTTGCGCGCGATCAGGCCGGATGCCTCGTACTCGATGGTGAGACGCAGCTGCGACAGCCGCGAGGTGCTCTGCGGCCAGTGCCTGTCATCGCCGGTCAGCGCCTCGACATGGGTTTCGTAGGCGAAGCGGGGTACGTCATAGTCGGGCTGCGGCTCAAGATAGACCCGGTTGATGCGGCCCTTGGTCAGCGCGGTGAAGAGCGGCAGCTTGCCGCCGTGCAGCAGGGCGTGCACCAGCGCCGTGATGAACACCGTCTTGCCAGAGCGCGACAGGCCGGTGACGCCGATGCGCAAGGTTGGCGAGACGAGGCCGGTGGCGAAGTCCATCACCCCGCCGGCGGCGTTTCTCGCCTCATTGACGATGCCTGACAGGATCGAGCTCAAGCCTTGCAGTCCCCCAGTTCCAGTATTGCCCGGCAGAATATGGGGCGCGTGTGGCGTTCAATCAAATGCAGCGCGCCAGGGGCTTGTCAAATTGAGTCAAGCCACCAGGCCAAATATATGTTTTGCATAGCAAAACTCATGATCGGGGTAAATGACTCACATCAGGTCGCGGGGGCGCCAGAAGCCCTTTAGCTGGCCTTTTGAGGCGGGAATCTCGCTCCAACTGGCGATGTCGTAGTCGATGCGGGCAAGGCCGCCAGTGGGGTACTTCATCCGCAACTGCCCCAGGCCGAACGTATCGCCGCCTGAAATGGTGTCCAGTGCGAAGGCCTGGGTGGCGGGGTTGTGGGTGACCACCAGCAGCGGTGACGCGCTGCCGCCATGGACGGCAATGGCGGCGGCAATCGCCTCGCCGTCGCCGAATGAATAGAGCTCGCGCAAGTATTGCACCGGCACATCTGCCGCCATTTCGGCAATGGCCAGGGTGGCGGTGTCGCGGGCGCGCACGGCGGTGGAACTGAGGCAAAGCGCCGGGATCAGGCCAAGGTCGCGCATCAGCCGGCCCATGCGCGGGGCTGCCTTCTGGCCGCGCGCATTGAGTGGGCGATCGTGATCGTCAACACTGACATCGTCCCAGTCGGACTTGGCGTGACGCAGAAGCAGGAGGGTTTTCATGAAGCAGACGTGAGCACAGCCAGGTCTGCGGCGGCAAGGAGTATTTCCTGCAGGTGGATCAGCCGAGCACGACGTCCGCCGTCATGGCCAGTTCACCACGGTGGTTGCAGGCCCACAGCTTTAGGCCGGTGTCTGTCCGACGGGCGTGCAGCGAGAACGGATGCACGTGGGTAAGGGGGCTCACCGCGCGGAACGAGAAGCGCTGCAACGGCCGGGAGGGTTCCTGTTCCCGCGCCACCTCCATCAGCATGGTGGCGGTCAGCGGCCCGTGGATGATCAGCCCGTCATAGCCTTCCTCGTTGCGGCAGAAATCCACGTCATAGTGGATGCGGTGCGAGTTGAAGGTCAGCGCCGAGTATCTGAACAGCTGCACCGGACCCGCTGTCATCTGGCGCGACCATTCGGGCGCATCGGCGGGCATTTGCGGTGGCGGCACGGGCGCGCCGGACTGCGGCGCCTCGCGATAGACGATCTGGTGCACCTCGCGCATGTCCGCGCCCAAGTTGCCGGTAAAACGATGGCCGACGCGTACGAACACCAGCTTGCCGCTGCGCCCCTGCTTTTCCTCCACGGCCTCGATGGTGGACATTTTCTCCACCGTTTCGCCGATGTGCAAAGGCGTGGCGATCTCGATATCGCCGGCGGCCCACATGCGCCGGGGCAGGTCAATGGGGGGCAGGAACTCGCCCAGCGCCTGGTGGCCGTCGCGGCCTATCCCGGACAGCGGCGTTATCTCGTGGAAATGACACCAGTGCCAACCGGCTGGCAGCGGATCGCCCTTTGCCAGTGATGGCGGTGCGCAATCCAGCGTGGCGGCCAGCTTCACCGCCTGGTCCGCGCCGATCACGTCGCTGACGGTGCGGGTGCGTCCGATCCAGTCTGAGAGATTTTGGCCGCTCATGCGCCGATCTTCGACAGTTCATACGGCGTGTGCTGGTACATCTCATTCAGCCAGTTGCCGAACAGTAGGTGAGCGTGACTGCGCCAGCGGTTTTCAGGCGTCTTCGCGGGATCGTTGTCCGGGAAGTAGTTTGGCGGAATGTGGATCGGTTTACCAGCCTCGCGGTCGCGGTGATATTCCTCGGCCAGTGTGGTTAAGTCGTACTCGATGTGGTTGAACATGTAGAGGGTGCGCCGGGCCGGGTCGTTGACGAGGCATAGGCCGGCCTCATCGGACTCCATCAGCACTTCCAGCCCCTTGCCTTCCGGCAGGTCCTGCTTGCGGTTCTCGGTCCAGCGCGACACGGGGATGGAGAAATCGTCGGAAAAGCCCCGCAGGTAGGGCGAGGCGGGTTTCAGGTTGCGGTGGCGGTACACGCCGAAACGCTTTTGCGGCAGCTCGTACTTCGGCACGCCGTGATAATGGTGGAGTGCTGCCTGCGCGCCCCAGCAGATGTGCACGGCGGAATGCACGTTGGTGTCGCACCAGTCGAACAGCTCGGCCAGTTCCGGCCAGTAGGTGACCTCCTCGAAATCGAGCAGTTCAACCGGCGCGCCGGTGACGATGAAGCCGTCGAACTTCTCCTCGCGCACTTCCTCGAACGGGCGGTAGAAGTTGAGCATGTGCTCGGACGACGTGAGCTTGGAGGTGTGGTGGGTCATCTTCACCAGCGTCATCTCGACCTGCAGCGGCGTTGCCCCGCACAGCCTTGCAAACTGCGTCTCGGTGCGCTGCTTGTTGGGCATCAGGTTGAGCAGGCCCACCTTCAGCGGCCGGATGTCCTGGCGGATGGCGTCGTCCTCGGCCATCACCATCACTCCTTCCTTTTCAAGCTGGGCGCGTGCGGGCAGGTCGTTGGGTATCTTGATCGGCATCGGGTCAGGCTTTCTGCGGCGGCGTGGTCAGGACTTGGCGGCAATGGCGCGGGCCAGCAGGTCCATGAAGTCCTGCTCGTCGCGCACCTTCGGAATGTCGGCCATCTCCACGGCATAGCCGTAGCGCCGGGCAATTTCCTCATATAGCGGGATGCGGTGATGCAGCAGCTTCTCGAAGCCCCAGACGATGAATTCGTCGGGGTCCACATCGTCATCGTTGCCGATGCCGGACTCCTGCTTGAACGCGCTCCAGGTCTGGTCGAGGAACTGCGGCTGGTAATACATCGGCTTGGGCGACTTGCGGAAACGTTCGACCAGAGCAGCAGCATGTTCCGCCGTGCCGCGGATGTACAGCAGCAGCGTATTGTCCGAGAGCACCTTCAGCACCGGGTCGCCATGATCGCCCAGGTTGACCACCTCGCACAGCGAGCCGCCGGCATCGCAGATGAAGTGCTCGTAGTCGTAGATCGAGCGCGCCTTGTCCATGAACAGCGGCACGTCAAGCAGCGCCTGGATTTCGGCCTGGCGGTGCTGGGTCTGGCGGCGCTTGTATTCGGCGAAGGAAATGCCGCCCTTGTCCGGGTTGCCGGGCTTGCCGAGATAGGTGGACAGCGGCGACAGGTTGTCGAAGGTGATGTTGGACGAGATGTAGATCGAATCCGTGCGCAGCAGCGTGCGCAGGAAAGGGTTCTTCATCGCCTCGCGCTTGAAGTTGTCGACGATGTGCTCGCCCATGTAGCGGGTGCCGATGCGATAGTCGACGGAGTAGTGAAACCAGTCGTCGTCGCGCAGCAGGTTGGCCAGCGTGGTCTTGCCGACGCCGGACATGCCCATGATGGTGACGGCCTTCGAGGGCCAGGCCTCAAGTTCCTTGGCGCTGGAAAATTTCATCGGCGGACACTCGCTGGCGAGGGGGTGGAACGACGGCCGCCTTGTTAGCGAAAAAACGCCTGCCTCAAAAGGCCCTTGTCAGCGTCACGGCCAGGCCGTGGGCGTCGAACTCGCTGAGCTCGTCGTTCGACCAGTTGCTGGTGTAGGTGTATTCAAGCTGGGGCGCGACGCCCCAGAACGAGAAGTCGCGCTTGGTCAGGACGGCACGGGTGTCCAGTCTGGTCATCTCGCGCGGGGCCAGCAGCAGCGGATAGTCGCCGTCGGCGATGGAATAGCGCAGCTTGCCCTCGGCGAATATGGTAATGCCCCACGGCAATTCCTGGTAGATGCCCAGCCCGCCCCAACCGGCCCAGGTGGAGGTGTGGTCATAGTCGGTCACGGTGCGGTCGCCGCCGCCCATGGCATAGAGCACCTGCGAGGTCGACATGGTGAGCGCCAGCCTGTTGGTCAGGCTGGTGGTGGTTCCGTCCGACCAGTCCGCCACGTTGAACACGTTCCAGCGGTGCGACAGCCGGGTTTCCAGGTTGAGGCTGGGCGTCAGCAGGTGGCGGATGGTGATCTGCGGCCCGAACGACCAGGCGGTTTCGTTGGCGTAGGGAAAGCCCCCGGACCCGCTGGTCTTGTAGAACAATTGCGAGGCCGACAGGCCGATGCCGATGGAGCCGCGTGCATGGTTGCGCCGCAGCTCGATGTTCTGGTTGAGCGCGGTCTTGTCGAACAGGTTGCCTTCGTACTGCTCTATATAGGTGCCGGTGGCGACGATGGCCTGCAGGTCATCGGAAAGGTCGAACACGTAGGCCGCGTTGGCGCCGCCCTTGATGCCGATTCCGGACTTCTGCCGGGCAAGGTCGCTGGTCACCGAGGTGAGGCCGAACAGGGTGTGATATTCGAGCGCGGTGCCGTTGTTGAAATTGGTGCTGGGGGCCAGCGACACCCAGGCGTTGAACGACCACGGGCGGCGGGAGTCGATGGCCGCGATGAAGTCTCCGAAATTGCGCGCAAGTTCGGGTGTTGGTGCGGCAGATTTCAGCAGATTGAGGTGGTGTCGGGCGCCTTCGTCCTGGTCGAGGGCATAGAGCGTCGCCGCCAGTTCCAGCCGCACCATGGTGAGGTTCGGGTCGCTGGCGAGGATCGAGCGGTAGATGTGGGCGGCCTGGTCGAGATTGCCGCGGGCGCGCTCGATCATGCCCTGGATGAACAGGTTGCGGTTGCGGCCGAATTCACCCTCGAAGGGAGCAGAGCGCAGCAGCGCATCAGCGGCGTCGGGCTGGCCGTCGCGGATCATGGCGACGAGGATCTTCAGACGCTTGACCTCGTCCAGTTGAGCAAAGCTTGCCGAGGCTTCCGCCGTCACCGTCAACGGCCCCGGGGCATCCGCCAGTGCCGTGTGCGGGCCTGCAATTGCGGCAAAAAGCGCCAGTGCCGCGCAGGAAACACGAAAAGCGCGCCCGGTGGCGCGCTTTCCTGTTGTATTGTGCGATGGCGAAGCCGCCGTCTGCATGCTCTTCCTTACTGGCCGTGGAACACGCCCTGGATGTCGATCGACGGGCGGCGCTCGTCGTTGATGCCGGTGTCACCGCCGGTGGGCTCGGGCAGCACGCCATAGGTGGCGAATACGCCTGTCACCTGTTCGGCGTTGGTGCCGTAGAAGCCGCCCTGCAGGGCGCGGTCGCCGTTCACGAAGCGGTTGTTGGTCAGGTCGCCCGGGGTGGCGGTGTTGATGTTGGCGTCGCCCGAGATGCGGTTGCCGGTGATGGTGCCATTGAGCTCGATGGTCGAGCGGTGGAAAGTGGCGATGTCGAGCGGGCCGGCGGCAGTTGGCACGCCGGGGCTGGCGATGATGGTCGGGCTGGTGATGGTGTCGTTCGGGATGTCCAGCTGGATCAGTACGTCATTGTCGTACTTTTCCCAGTATTCCGGCGTCAGCGTGCCGGTGAACTGGCCGGTGCCAAAGTTCGCCTGAAGCGATGCGGATCCGTTCATGCGCCATTCGCCATCCCGGGTCTGGTAGTTGGTCGCGTCGCCCCAGTCATTTGTGGTTGCAACGCCGGCAAAGTTGCCGTTGTAGGTGCGTGTCGCGCCGCCGGCCGCCAATGCATCCATTTCGGTTGCGCTGGTGGCGCCGCTGCCGCCATGGAACCAGGCGTCCTGGCCGGCTCGCGCTTCGCGGAAGTGCGCGGCGTAATTGGTGTCACCGTTGCCGTCGGTGAACTCCCATACCTGCAGGGCGCTGTCGGTCGTGGTATTGATGCGGCGGTATTCGGTATAGTTCGCGTTATCAAAGGCGCGGGTGGGGTGGTTGGCGGGGGCAGGGTTGGTCTGCTGGATGTAGCGGGCCATGGTCTGGGTGCCAGTGAAGCCCATGTTGGTGCCCGGATCGACCGAGACAGTGGCTGTCGAACCGGTAGCCGAAATGATCATCTGCGCCCGGCCGGAGCCGTCGACGGAGCGGGCGCCATCAGCGTAGGCGATGGCGGTGTCGCCACCAGACAGGTTTACCGCGTTGGGGTCGCCGGTGCCGCCGGTGTCGCCGGACAGGCCGTCACCGCCCGGGTCGGTGCCGCCGCTGCCGGGCTGGCCCGGGATCGAGCTCTGGGTAAAGGCGGTGTCAAAGCCGGACGCACAGCCGGAAAGAGCGGTGCCGGCCAGAGCCAGCAGGAGAACCAGGGAACGGGAACGCATTGTTACTGCCTCGCAACACAAACTGTGGATCGAGGCGATAATGGCCGAACGTGGTTAACATACTTCTAAGCGTTCACCGTTCATTAGCGTTAACAAAACGTTACCGGAAAAACGGCAGATGC
>CAVOZI010000022.1:0-153330 GCA_963700895.1 uncultured Alphaproteobacteria bacterium
TCAATGGTCAGGCCAAGAAAATCAGCGATATCGGCGCGCTTCAGCGGCAACGTGAAGGAAACCAGGTTGCTGCCGGTGCTTTGCAGGCGGCCCAGGTTGTTGGCCAGCAGGACCAGGAAGCTCGCCACCTTTTCCTGGGCTGTCTTGCGGCCCAGCGTCACCATCCAGCTGCGGGCATCGTCAAGCTGGGTCAGCGTCTGCTCCAGCAGCCGATGCTCGAAGTCCGGTTCCTGCTGAAGCATCCGTTCGAACTCGGCCTTGGGAAACACGCAGATCTCAACATCCGTTGCAGCTTCCACCGATACGGTGGAATGCTCGGAAAACGGCTTTCCGATGAATTCGGGGGCGAACTGCAAGCCTACGATCTGCTGCCTGCCGTCTTTCAGTATCTTGGTCAGCTTGACCGCGCCCTTGATGATGTTGGCGTAGTCAACGACTTCGTCTTCCTCGAACACGATGGTGTCGCCATGCTGGATCTTGCGGCGGCGCGTGGACGCCGACAGCCGCAGCAACTCCGAAGTCTTGAGGGCGCGGCAAATGCCGTAGGTGCGGGCATTACACGTCCTGCAATTGGCAGGAATAGCCACCTCGTTGTCGCTCGGCTTGATGTGAGTAGCTGCCATGGCCCTCGTCCAGTGCGATTGCTTTTGTTTTTTGCAATCATTTTGACAGCATACTATCAGCCTTGTATGCCGAAACAATGATGAATTCGGATAATTGTCCTTTGGTCATGTTACGGTTGCGCTGCTGCACCAGCAAAAACTGGCCATGTGACACCTTTTCTTGCGGTACCGGCTTGCCCTCTGCGCTGGAGAGGTTATTGTGACGAGAATGTCTTGGTCCATGGGGCATCTATCCGGACTTCTGAAAGTGACGTTCTGGATGGAGGACGGAAGGTGACTTATGTCGTTGGATGGCTGGGCCGCGCCGTGCTTGTTGCGGTAGCGGCGGGCGTGGCGGCTTTTGCCGGAGGTGGTGAAGCGCAGGCAAGCACCTGTGGTCACAGCTGGGCCAAGCCTGGCAAGTACAAGATCTCCGGCAGTTTTCGTGAAAGAACGAATCCCACCAACGCGTTTCTCAGCAAGGACTGCCGGATAACGCTGCAGGTGCCTGGTGTATTCACCGGTGGCAAGGTGACCAAGCGCGGCGATTGCCTCGAGTTCGCCTTCAAGGTCGAGGGCGAGAAGGGGGCCTTCAAGGCGCGCTGGTGCGAAGGTTATCGTCTAGTGCCCTGGCGCGGTGAGACGCTTCGGGCGGCGGTGACCCCGCAGTTCCATGTCGGCGGCGACAAGAAGACCAACTTCTGAGCCCAATTGACAATTGCCTTGCAAATCAGCTTTCGAAGCGGGTCTGGCCTCGCCGGTGCTCGTCGATTGGCAGATCGAGATGGATCGGCTGATGGGCGCGCTGTGAACAGGCATGACGCGGGCACAGCCGGCAATTGATCCCGATCGGGGTGAACAGTTCAGGGTCTGCGAGCTGGTACTGGCCGGCATACACCAGCTGGTCTGCGTGTTCTATCGAGCATCCCAGCGTGACCGCCAGCCGGTGATCCTGGCTCTGATGGCCATGGGTGGGGCGGTCAACCGTCCGGTTGATGGTGAAGTACCGGGTGCCGTCCGGCATTTCCACGAACTGCGGCAAGATCCGCCCCGGCATCCGGAAGCTGATGTGAATGTCCCAGCGCGGGCAGGCTCCGCCGTACTCGGCCAGGTGAATGGCCGTTGCGTTGAACCGCTTGGTGACGTTGCCCGCCTTGTCGATGCGCAGGAAGAAGAACGGAACTCCCGTATTGCCTTCCCGTTGCAGCGTGGTTACCCGGTGGCAGGCCTGCTCGAAGGAAACCCCGAACCGGGCAGCCAGGTGGTCGAGATCATAGCGCGAGGCGCGGGCTTCCGAGATGAAAGCGTCATAGGGCATGAGCACGGCGGCGGCGAGATAGTTCGCAAGCTCCACCCGGCAGCGGGCCTGTTCGCGCTGACCTTCGATTCCGTTGGTGGAGATGATGGCGTCGATCGTTTCGCCGAACTCAAGCAGCCCGATCATGTGGGTCAGCTGGAACAGCCGGTTGGGATAGTCGAGCGTTTCCGACAACAGCACTTCGCGGGACTGGGCGTCATAGAAGCGCAAGGTGCCGGGCAGGTCGGAGACGGCAACGGTGCGCACGGTGATTCCCAGCCGGTTGCGCAGCCGCGTCTTCAGATAGCCATAGACTTCATCGGCCGCTACGGTTTCCCCGCCATAAAAGTTCTCTGCTGCGCTCTCGATGGCGGCGAAGTGGTTGCGGTTGCGCCGGAACAGGTCATGCACCACGGTTTCGGGCGTCGCCGCGATGACCGGTCCGTCGCCCGAACCGTCAGATGCATCCCGCTCGGTCATCACCCGTTCGCTGAGCAGACGATAGCTGTCATACAAATCGATGATGCTCTCGACCAGGGTAGGGCTGTGATCGAGTGCCGCGCGCATTTCCTGCAGGTCCGGCCGCGAGTTGCCGAACACCGGATCCTGCAGCACGTTGCGCAGGTCAGCCAGCCGGTTGGTGCTGTCATCGGAAACGAGATCGCGCCAGTCGAGGCCGTAAACTTCGGAAATGCGCATCAGCACCTGAACCGACACGCTGCGCTGGTTGTTTTCGAGCAGGTTCACGTAGGATGTCGATAATCCCAGCGCGCGCGCCATGTCGGCCTGCGTCAGGTTGCGGGTCTTGCGCAACTGCCGCAAGCGGGGGCCTAGAAACGTCTTACCTGACTTCATGGAGCATTCCCCTGTGTAATAGGATGGGTTTACAATATTACAAAAACGAGTTTTGTAAAACACAGATATTTCCCAGCAACCCGGAAAGGCTCGCAATCCACCGCTGGCTGGTATAGCCCTCCATTCGGTGGAAGCGCACCCTCATCACAAGCGCTCACCCATTTGGAGGAAAAGACATGAAAAACGGCCAAACCCACCTGTTTATCCCGGGTCCGACGAATATCCCTGAGCGCGTGCGCCAGGCCATGAACGTGCCGATGCAGGACATGCGCGCGTCGGACTTCGGCGATCTGACCAAGCCGCTGTTTGCCGGCCTCAAGCGCGTTTACAAGACCACCGAAGGCCGCGTTTTCATGTTCCCGGGTTCGGGCACCGGTGCGTGGGAAAGCGCAATCACCAATACCCTCAATGCCGGCGACAAGGTTCTGATGTCCCGCTTCGGCCAGTTCAGTCACCTGTGGGTCGACATGGCTGAGCGTCTGGGCCTGAAGCCGCTCGTTTGTGAAGTCGAGTGGGGCAAGGGCGTTCCGGCCGAGGAATATGCCCGCGTTCTCGAAGCCGACAAGGCGCACGAGATCAAGGCCGTGTTCGTCACCCAGAACGAGACTGCGACTGGCGTGACCTCCGACGTGGCAGCCGTGCGCCGCGCCCTCGACGCCGCCAAGCACCCGGCATTGCTGTTCGTCGATGGCGTCAGCTCGATCGGTTCGATCGACTTCCGCATGGACGAATGGGGCGTGGATCTGGCCGTCTCGGGCTCGCAGAAGGGTTTCATGCTGCCGGCCGGCCTGTCGTTCCTCGGTGTCAGCCCGAAGGCGCTGGAAGCGGCCAAGACGTCCACCATGGCGCGTTGCTACTTCTCGTTCGAGGACATGCTGAAGTTCAACGACGACGGCTACTTCCCGTACACCCCGCCGACCCAGCTGTTCCATGGCCTGAAGGCGTCTCTGGCGCTGATCGAGGAAGAGGGTCTGGAGAACATCTTCGCCCGTCACTACCGTCTGGCTGAAGGTGTGCGCCGCGCCATTGCTGCCTGGGATGGCTGCCGCCTGTGCGCCACCGGCCCGCAGTGGCACTCCGATACCGTGTCGGCCATCGTGGTGCCCGAAGGCATCGACGCCCGGGATGTCATCCGCATCGGCTATGACAAGTACCGCACCAGCTTTGGTTCGGGTCTGTCCAAGGTGATGGGCAAGGTATTCCGCATAGGTCACCTGGGCGACCTCAACGAAGTGATGTGCCTTGCGGCACTCGGTTCGGCCGAGATGGCCCTGCGCGATGCTGGCGCCAAGATCGAGCTGGGCTCCGGCGTTGCCGCCGCGCAGGCCTGGTACATGTCGCCGACCGCTGAAAGCGTGAAGGTCGCTGCCGAATAAACTCTCTTTGCTGTTGTCGTTCCTCCAGATCGACATCAACTGGCGCATCGTGTCCCGGCCCGGGGCCCGGTGCGCCTTTTTCTTGTTGCGAAGCGCAATCGCGCACCTATGCTCGCCAGCCGGAATGCGACAGCGGGCAAGGCAGCGGCAACATCATGCAGCCGGATTACGACTTCATCATCATCGGCGCGGGTGCGGCGGGCTGCGTGCTGGCTGGCAACCTCAGCGCCTCGGGCAAATACCGGGTGCTGCTGCTGGAGGCAGGACCTGACAAGGTCCGCAGCTTCTGGGTCACCACGCCGCTGGGCTATGGACATTCCATGTTCAACGAGCGGGTCAACTGGATGCTGTCCAGCGAACCCGATGCCAACCTCAACGGCCGCAGGCAATATGTGCCGCGTGGCAAGGTAACCGGCGGTTCGGGCTCCATCAACGCCATGGTGTACATGCGCGGCACACCTGCCGACTATGAAGAATGGGCCGGGCAGGGCAATCCGGGCTGGGGCTGGGACGACGTCCTTGCCAGCTACAAGCGGATGGAGACCCACGTCTCGGGCGATGACCGCTGGCATGGCGTCGACGGGCCGCTGCAGGTGACCAGTCGCGCGGCATTCTCACACCCCATCTGCAAGGCCTTTCTGCAGGCGGGGCAGGAACTGCAGGTGCCGCTCAATGACAATTTCAACGGCGCCAACATTGAAGGCGTGGGCTATTATCACCACTCGATCTGCGCACGCGGCAAGCGCATGTCCTCGGCGCGGGCCTGGCTGGAACCGGCCCGCAAGCGGCCAAACTTCACGCTGGAATGCGAGGCGAATGTTACAGGGCTGATCATGGAAGGCCGCAGGGTGACGGGCGTGACCTACCGCAGGCAAGGTCAGCTTCACGAGGTAAAGGCGCGCCGCGAGGTGATCGTGTCGGCAGGCGCCATCCATTCGCCGCAACTGCTGATGGTGTCTGGTATAGGGCCCGGTGCGGTTCTGAAGGCCGCCGGCATCGACCCGGCCCACGACCTCCCGGCCGTTGGCCAGCATTTGCAGGACCACGTCGCCTGGGACATCAAGTACCGTTCACGCGTGCCGACGCTGAACCAGCAACTGCATTCGCGGTTTGGACAGTTCGTTGCGGGTGTGCGCTATCTGCTGACCGGAGGAGGCCCGCTGTCCACCGGAACCACACATGCCGGCGGTTTCGTGAAGTCATCACCGCGGCGGCAGCGGCCCAATCTGCAACTCTATTTTTCGCCGCTGAGCCGCGATCTGGTGCCGGGGGCGCCCGGCCGCATGGGGGTGCCGGATCCATACCCCGCCTTTTCGATGAGCGTTTGCAACATGCGGCCCAAGTCACGCGGTCAGATCACCGTCAATGGCCCCGGTATGAACAACGCTCCGGCTATCCAGTTCAATTTCCTTTCCGACCCTGATGACCTCGCCGAACTGGTGGAGGGTGCGCACCTGCTGCGCCGGTTTGCGGAAGCGCCGGCGCTGTCGGCCATTATAGAACGTGAATATGCGCCCGGGCCGGACGTTACTGCCGATGAGGCGCTGGAAGCAGATATCCGCAACCGCTGCTACTCCATCTATCACCCGTCGGGAAGTTGCCGGATGGGGCCTGCCAGGACGGATGCAGTGGTCGATGCGCGCCTGAAAGTGCACGGCCTGGACGGTCTGCGGGTGGCGGATGCCTCTGTGATGCCGTTCGTGGTCAGCGGCAATCTCAATGCGCCAAGCATGATGATCGGCCAGCGCGCCAGCGAGATTATCCTTGCAGATGCAAGCGCTTAGTGGCCGTGCAGGGGCTACCCGGATGTCGTAGTTTGGAATTATTCCAATTAAAATCGTTTGTTTTCAGCGGGTTACGACTTGCCACAATGTCGCACTTCGGTGTATTTCCCTTGCCAATGTTATTTCCGACTGATTTAGTCGGTTTATCGGAACTCAAGTGGGAGCATAGTTCATGGCTACATCGTTCGCCCTCAATCGCCGTCACCTGCTGGCCGCTGGCGCAGCTTCGGCGGGCCTGCTGGCCGCGCCGTCCATTCTCCGCGCCGCGAGCGAGATCAACCTGTACTCGTCGCGCCACTACGATACGGACGAGACCTTCTACAGCAATTTCACCAAGCAGACCGGCATCGGCATCAACCGGATCGAGGCCAAGGCCGAGGAGCTGATCGAGCGGATGAAGGCGGAAGGCGCCAACTCGCCCGCGGACGTGTTCATCACCGTCGATGCCGGCAATCTCGAACGTGCCAACGTTGATGGCCTGTTTCAGCCGGTGACGTCGGAAACGCTGACCAAGGCAATCCCGTCCTATCTTCGTCATGCCGATGGAAGCTGGTTCGGGTTTTCCAAGCGTGCCCGTGTGATCATGATCGCGAAGGACCGCATGAAGCCTGAACAAGTGCCGACATATGAGTCGCTGGCCGATGAGGCCATCAAGGGCAAGCTGCTGATACGTTCTTCCGGCAATATCTACAACCAGTCGCTGATGGGGTCGATCATCGCGGCCAATGGCGCAGAACAGGCCGAAGCGTGGGCAAAAGGCGTCGTCGCCAACATGGCGCGCGCGCCCAAGGGCGGCGATACTGATCAGATCCGCGCAGTGGCAGCCGGCGAGGGCGACGTTTGCGTGTCCAACACGTACTATCTCGGACGACTGGGCAAGTCCGACAAGCCGGAAGACAAGGAAGTGTTCGAGAAGGTCCAGATCGTGTGGCCGAACCAGGATGGCCGCGGCGCTCACGTGAACATATCGGGCGGCGGCGTTGCGCGTCACTCGAAGAATGTCGAGGGTACGGTCAAGTTCCTCGAATATCTCGTTTCCGAAGAGGCCCAGCATATGTTCGCTGACGGCAATTCCGAGTACCCGGTCGTCGAAGGCGTCAAGCTTCCCACGCCGCTCGACAGCTTCGGCAGCTTCAAGGAAGATACCCTCGATGCACAGAAATATGCCGCTCTGAACGCCGATGCTGTGCAGATCATGGACAAGGCCGGCTGGAAGTAATGCGGACCGGGACGGCGGGTGTCTGACGCATGACGGCAGACACCGGAACAGCAGGCCCCGCATCGGGCCGGGCGAATGGCATGGGGTGGGTCCGCAGGGCCCGCCCCAATGGCGTTGTGGCAGGTACGGTGGTGCTGGCGCTGCTGGTGCTGCTGCCCATCGGCGCCGTAGTGGCCAGCCTGTTCAGTGCGTCGGACGGGACGCTGGGCCATCTCGCCGCTACGCTGCTGCCGGAATTGCTGGTCAACACGCTGGGACTGATCGTTCTTGTCGGGGCTGGCACGGCTATTATCGGCACCGGCACGGCATGGCTGGTCAGCGCCTGCCGTTTTCCGGGTTCGAGGACACTCCAGTGGCTGCTGCTGCTGCCGTTGGCCATGCCGGCCTATATCATCGGCTATGCCTATACGGACTTCCTGTTGTTCGCAGGCCCGCTGCAGACGGCGTTGCGCGACCTTGCCGGCTGGACCAGGGACGACTATTGGTTTCCCGAAGTGCACAGCCTGTGGGGCGTAAGCCTGATGCTGGTGCTGGTCCTTTATCCATACGTCTATTTCCTGGCGCGCACCGCCTTTCTCGAGCAATCGCGCGGCCTGCTCGATGTTGCACGTACCCTTGGGCGGGGGCCGTGGAGCGTTTTCTTCAAGGTGGCGCTGCCTATGGCGCGGCCGGCGATCGCGGCGGGGCTGGCGCTTGCCCTGATGGAGGCGCTGGCCGATTTCGGCACCGTCCAGTATTTTGGTGTGCAGACCTTCACCACCGCGATCTACCGGACCTGGTTCGGCATGGGCGACCGCATTGGCGCAGCGCAACTGGCGTCGGCACTGCTGATGTTCGTATTCCTGCTGGTATCGCTGGAGCAATGGTCGCGCGCACGGCAGGCCTTTCACGACACCTCGCGGCGCCAGACCAAACCGATGCCGGTGCGGCTGCGCGGCTGGCGGGCGGCTTTGGCCTTCACCGCCTGTCTGCTGCCGGTTTTGCTGGGGTTCGTGCTGCCGGTGCTGATCCTGCTGGAATTGCACCTCGATGGTGGCGACGAACTGTTGGGACAACGCTTCCTTGGCTATGCCGGCAACAGTTTCCTGCTCGCTGGCACTACAGCCGTGCTGATTACCGCGTGCGCCGTCCTTACCGGTTACTGCCTGCGCTCCAGAAGCCCGCTTGCGGCCCCGCTGGTGCGGTTGGCGACGCTGGGATACGCCATACCCGGTACGGTGATCGCCGTCGGCGTGCTTATCCCGCTGGGCGTGTTAGACAACTGGCTCGACGGACAGATGCGGTCCTGGGTCGGGCTGTCGACAGGACTGATCTTCTCCGGCACCATGCTGGCCTTGCTTTATGCCTACCTTGTCCGCTTCCTGGCGGTGGCGAACGGCGCCATCGAAACGGGGTTCAAGCGCATCCCTCCGCACATCGATGACGTGGCGCGCACGCTGGGCCGGACCCGCCGTCAGGTCATCACCCAGGTTCATCTGCCGCTGCTGAAGCGGTCCATGCTGATGTCTGCTGCCATCGTTTTCGTCGATGTGCTAAAGGAGTTGCCGGCAACGCTGATCGTGCGGCCGTTCAATTTCGATACGCTGGCGGTGCGGGTCTACCAGCTCGCCTCGGACGAGCGGCTGGCCCAGGCCGCGACCGGTTCTCTCGTCATCGTGGCCATTGCGCTGGTGCCCATCATCCTGCTGACCAGGGTGGCTGACCGCAACGACCTCGCCGAGCCCGCCCTGCAGCCTTAATTGCACCGCAATAAATCTTCAAGGAATCCGGCGTACCTTGCGATGCTGGTCAAGGTGGTGGATTCGCGCCACACCGGGGGAATTCTTGACAAGGGCGACGGGCGAATGACGGAAATTGCATGCATTGTGCTGGCGGCAGGCATGGGGACGCGCATGCGCTCCCGGTTGCCCAAGGTGCTGCACAAGGCAGGTGGACGCACATTGGTAGGCCACGTCGTGTGCGCGGCGCGAGATCTTGGCGCTGACCGCATCGTGGCTGTCGTCGGTGATGGCGCCGATGCCATCGAAGCAGAAATCAAGTCCCACGTTCCCGGCGCAAAGACCGCCATACAGTCGCCGGCGCGCGGCACCGGTGATGCGGTGTCCAAGGCATTGCCAGCGCTTGAAGGCTTCGAAGGCATCGTGCTGGTGCTGTTCGGCGCCGACCCGCTGATGAGGCAGCAGACGCTTGTCACCATGGCGCAGATGGTCAAGGCCGGTGCCGGCATGGCTGTTCTCGGGTTTAATGCAGCTGATCCAACGGGTTATGGACGTTTGCTCACATCAGAAGACGGGCAGGGCGTGCTGGCGATCCGCGAGCATGCCGATTGTTCGCAAGCCGAGCGCGCCATCACGTTGTGCAATTCCGGCGTCATGGCGTTTGACGCCAGGCTGTTGCGGACGCTGCTGCCTGAGATCGGCAACGACAACGCCAAGGGCGAATATTATCTGACCGACATCGTCGCGCTGGCCAACCAAGCCGGAGCAAAGGTTGCGCTGGTGACCTGCCCGGAAAACGAGATCCAGGGCGTCAATACGCGCGCTGAACTGGCAGCCGTGGAGGCCGAGTTCCAGCGCCGTTACCGCCTCAAGGCCATGGAAGAGGGCGCCACACTGGTCGCCCCGGAAACCGTGTTCCTGAGCGCCGATACGGTGATCGGCACCGACGTAATCATCGAGCCGCATGTGGTTATCGGGGACAATGTCCGCATCGGCAATGATACGGTGATCCATTCGTTTTGCCATATCGAGAACGCTGTCATTGGTGAGACGGTGGAACTTGGCCCATATGCGCGCATCCGGCCCGGCACGGAACTTGCGGACGGAGTCAAGATCGGCAATTTCGTCGAGATAAAGAGTGCGTCCATCGAGAACGGTGCCAAGGTGAATCACCTGAGTTATGTCGGTGATGCCCGGGTGGGCGAGAATGCCAATGTCGGGGCAGGGACCATCACCTGCAATTACGACGGCTTCTTCAAGCACCGTACCGACATTGGCGCAGGCGCGTTTATTGGATCGAATTCGGCCCTGGTGGCGCCGGTGAAGATTGGCGACGGTGCTTATGTGGGCTCGGGCAGCGTGGTTACGCGCGACGTGGCGCCGGGGGCCCTGGCCGTCGCCCGGGGCCGGCAGGAAAATCGCGACGGCTGGGCCGTGCGCTACAACAAGATGCAGGGCGATCGCAAGAAGACCGCCGGGAAAGAGGAATAGCAGGCATGTGTGGTATCGTTGGCATACTGGGCACTGAACCCGTCGCCATGCAGCTGGTCGAGGCGCTGCGGCGTCTTGAGTATCGCGGCTACGACTCGGCCGGCATCGCCGTACTGGACGGCGGCATCATTAAGCGGGTACGGGCGCCCGGCAAGCTCGACAACCTGTACGCCAAGGTTGCCGGCAATGGCTGCGAGGCGACTGCCGGCATCGGTCACACCCGCTGGGCGACCCATGGCGCGCCGAACGAAACCAATGCCCACCCGCACCAGGCAGGCGACGTGGTGCTGGTCCACAACGGCATCATCGAGAACTATCGGGCCATCAAGGACCGACTCTCCGCGGCAGGGGTGACGTTCGAAACCGAGACCGACACCGAAGTGGTGGCGCAACTGATCAACCATCGCCTGCAGCAGGGCGAAACGCCGCGTGAAGCAGTGCGCAAGGTTCTGGACGAGCTGCAAGGCGCCTTCTCGTTTGCCATCCTTTTCAAGGGCCATGGCGATCTGATGATCGGCGCGCGCAAGGGCTCGCCGCTGGCCGTTGGTCATGGTGACGGCCGCATGTTTCTGGGCTCTGATGCCATTGCGCTTGCCCCGTTCACCAACCGGGTAAGCTATCTCGAAGACGGCGACTGGGTGGTGCTGAGCCGCAGCAGCGTCGAGATATTTGATGCAAGCGGCCAGCCGGTGAAGCGCGACATCAATTTCACCCAGGCTTCGGCCATGCTGGTCGACAAGGGCAATCACCGCCATTTCATGGCCAAGGAGATCGAGGAGCAGCCGGAGGTCATTGGCCACACGCTCGGCGAATATGTGAACTTTGCCGACAATACGATCCGTCTGCCGGCAGACCTGCCGTTCGATTTTGCCAAGGTGTCGTCAATCACCATTACCGCGTGCGGCACCGCCTTCTATGCGGGCCTCACCGCCAAGTACTGGTTCGAGCGCATTGCCCGGCTGCCGGTCGAGGTGGATATCGCGTCCGAATTCCGCTACCGCGAGGCTCCATTGTCGCCTGACGGACTGACCATCGTGATCTCGCAATCGGGTGAAACCGCCGACACGCTGGCTGCAGTGCGCTATTCGCGTTCTCAGGGTCAGCAGGTGGCGGCGATCGTCAACGTTCCTGAATCCACCATTGCCCGCGAAAGCTCGGCCGTGTTGCGCACCTATGCCGGTCCGGAAATCGGCGTTGCTTCCACCAAGGCGTTCACCTGCCAGCTGACCGTTCTGGCCTGCCTTGCCGTTGCCGCAGCGAAGGCGCGCGGCACCATCGACGCGGCGGAAGAGCAGCGGCTGGTGAAAATATTGATCGGCCTGCCGCGCATCATGGCCGGCATGAAGTCTCTCGAGGGCCACATCGAAGAGGTTGCCCGCAAGATCGCGGTTGCACGCGACGTGCTTTATCTTGGCCGTGGCATCAACTTCCCGATCGCCATGGAAGGAGCTCTCAAGCTCAAGGAGATCTCCTACATCCACGCCGAGGGATATGCGGCGGGCGAACTCAAGCACGGACCTATCGCGCTGATCGACGAGCATGTGCCGGTGGTGGTGATTGCGCCGCGTGACGGGTTGTTCGACAAGACCATCTCCAACATGCAGGAAGTGGCAGCCCGTGGCGGACAGATCGTGTTGGTGACCGACGAGACAGGCGCCAGGGAACACGCCGCCGACGCGTTCGAGACCATTGCGGTGCCGGAAGCCGACCCGTTCATATCGCCGATGCTGTACGCGGTGCCGATGCAATTGCTGGCTTATCATGCCGCTGTCTTCATGGGTACGGACGTTGACCAGCCGCGCAATCTCGCCAAGTCCGTGACCGTGGAATGACCGGCGGTTTTCGTTCAGAAATTTTTCAGTTTCGCTTAGGCATTGTTTAACCATGCTCCGCCATTATGGCGGGCATGAAAATACAGTCAGTTGTCATTGCGTCTGTTTGTGCCGCGTTCCTGGCTACGGGTGTAGCTGCAACCGGTGTCGCAGCCGCCGAACCCCGTCAGGCCTCCGCTGCCATGCAGCAGGCATACACACACCTCGTATCCGGCAAGGCCGACCAGGCAATTGCCGCGTACACCGCAATCATCGATCAAGCCTCGACATCCATCGAAGAGCGCGCAAGGGCATTCCTCAACCGGGCGCTGGCGCATCAGAAACTCAACGATCATGGCAAGGCTGTAGAAGATTACAGCGCAGCGATCGGTCTTGACGCGCTTGATCCCAAGACCCGTGCTGCCGCTCTTTACAATCGCGGCCTAGCGCATGCCCGGCTGGAGCAGAACTTCGCCGCCGTTGATGACTTCACCAACGCGCTGTATCTCGATCCGCACATGCCGGAAGCGTTCTACAGCCGCGCCAACGTGCTGCGTGACTTCTGGCCAGTACGAATACGCGCTTATTGACTATTCCCGCGCCAGTGCAGCCGGCTACAGGCACGAGCATCTTGCATGGTATGGCAAGGCGCTGACGCTGATGAAGCTCGGCCACCGCGACGAAGCTACTGCCGCGCTGCTGCGCAGCTATGGCATCAAGCCTGACTTCAAGGATGCGCGTGAGCGGCTGGCAGACCTTGGTGTCGATGTTCCGGTCCATCCCAGCCAGGAGCAGGTGAAGCTTGCCGTGATGCCGGCGCAGAACCTGATGGCTGATGACCTCGTTACCGGGTCTACTGGCGCACCGGCCATGACCGTTGCAAAGGCAGCGCGAAAGGAACCGGTTGCACCGCCTTCCTCGCTTCTTGGCGGTCTGATGCCTGATGCACCCGGCATGACCGTTGCCGCTGCAGAAACAGCAACGCCGACCAGGCCGTTGCCAATCAAGCCCGATGCAATTTCGGTTGCTGACGTAGGATCGGTGCCCGTGTCCAGCACTCCGGTTGAAAACGAACCGGCTGCACCAACTGCAACCGCCAGTCTGCAGGTCAATGTCGAGCCAGTCTCGGCGCCCGCACCGGAGGTAAGCACCAATCTTGCTGCCGTCGCGCTCGAGAAGGGTGTGAGCGAGCGGCTGCAGGGCTGGACCGTGCAGCTGGTGTCGCAACGCGATGCGGGCAGCGCCTGGGAAAACTGGCACAAGCTGCAGGATCGTCACGGCAAGCTTCTGGATGGTGCGGAAGCTGCGGTGGTGAAGGCGGACCTGGGCGATCAGGGCATCTACTACCGCCTGCGCGTTCACAAGCTGGAGAGCAAACAGGAAGCCGACAGCCTGTGCCGCAGCCTGAAGCGCAAGGGTACGAACTGCTTCATAGCCCGCGCCAGCTGACCGGTTCTATCTGCGCGCTGTTGGACGGGTCACCAGCCAGACTGCAACGCACGACAGGATTGCCCCTGCCATCCACACCGCGATGGTGGGGGCATTGCTTGCGAGGGCCATCCAGGTCAGGCTTGCGGCCATCATCGTGACAGCTGTTACCTTGGCAATCATCGGGATCGAACGGTCCCGGTCCCAGTCACGAATGTAGGGGCCGAGCAGCGGGTGCGACAGCAGCCAGTCATGGAAAGCCGGTGAGGAGCGGGCAAAACAGCCTGCAGCCAGCAGAAGGAATGGCGTCGTGGGCAGCAGCGGCAGGAACACGCCTGCCAGACCAAGGCCGACGAACAGCAGTCCGCCAGCTTTCAGGAACAGGTTGAGCACTCTCTGCCGGCGTCCGGGCAATGCGCAGTTTCCGGTTTGAACCAATGAGACCCCCGATGCGTTGTAGCAGTCGCCTTTCGGGCGTGCTATTGCTGCTTGCGCCGCCGCCTGGCGGCTGTCGATTCATTGCCCCTGCTGTGGCTTTCATTGAAATTTGCCCCGGATGATTGGAAGAATTCGTACATATTTCCTGACCGGCCTCGTCGTCACCGCACCCATTGCCATCACCATCTGGCTGGTCTGGTGGTTCGTTTCGCTGATCGATGGATGGATCAAGCCGATCATCCCCTCGGTCTACAACCCCGACAACTATCTTCCGTTCCCTGTTCCCGGCGTTGGCCTCGTGGCGGCACTTATCGCCATGACCATCATCGGTGCGCTGGCTGCCAACCTTGTGGGCCGCACGTTGATCAATTTCGGCGAGCGCACGCTGGACCGGATGCCCGTGGTGCGATCGGTCTACAAGGGTGTGAAGCAAATCTTCGAGACCGCGCTTTCGTCCGGCTCGGGCAATTTCTCGTCCGTCGGCATGATCGGCTATCCGCGCCCCGGCGTGAACGTGGTGGTATTCATCGCGCGTGAGCTCGAACTCCAGCGAAATCGGCTTGCCTCGCGGCACACGCTTCTATTCAGCCTTCATGCCGACGACGCCGAACCCAACGTCCGGCTTTCTGTTCTTCGTCAAGAAGAGTGAGGTCACCATCCTCGATATCACCGTCGAAGAGGCGGCAAAGCTGGTGATTTCGGCAGGCCTCGTGACTCCGCAACAACTTCGCGAGGCCGATGCTTCTGTAGCGAAGGAAGAAGATACGCTGTCATTGCTGCTGAGCGATCCGGCCAGCGTCATTGATCCGGAGCACAGGATCAAGAGGACGGAAAAGCAGCCGCCTGCCAGAAAGAAGCCTGCTTCCAGGCCGGCGAAGAAGCGCAGCAGCTAGAATCGCTTGTCCTAACCAGCGGATAACAGCCTGATCGCGTCATCCCGCTCGAACAGATAGAGCAGGGTGCGCAGCGCCTCACCCCGGCTGGTCTTCAGGCCGGGATCAGTTTCCAGCACCAGCCGCGCGTCGTCCCGAGCCGCCTGCAACAACTCTCCATGGTCGGCCAGGCTGGCCAGCCGGAATGTTGCCGCACCCGACTGGCGGGTGCCCAGCACCTCGCCCGAGCCGCGCAGCCGCAGGTCTTCCTCGGCGATGATGAAGCCGTCTTCGGTTTCACGCATGATCTTCAGCCGGGCGGCGGCTGTCTCGCCAAGCGGGCCATCGTACAGCAGCAGGCAGCTGGACGCGTCCGCACCCCGGCCTACGCGGCCGCGCAGTTGGTGCAACTGGGCGAGACCAAAGCGCTCCGCGTTCTCGATCACCATGATGGTGGCTTGCGGTACGTCGACTCCCACCTCGATCACGGTGGTGGCCACAAGCACGGACATGTCTCCGGCCTTGAAGGCGTCCATCACCGCGTCCTTTTCGGCGGGCTTCATGCGCCCATGCACCAGCCCCACGCGGTTGCCGAACACCTGCCGCAGGCTTTCGTGGCGCGCCTCTGCGGCGGTCGAGCTGACCTGCTCGCTTTCCTCCACCAGCGGGCACACCCAGTAGGCGCGCTTGCCTTGTTCCACGGCGCGCATGAGGCCGCTGACCACATCATCCAGCCGGTCCAGCGGCATGACGCGGGTCTCCACCGGTTGACGCCCCGCCGGCTTGCCGGTGAGACGGCTTACGTCCATGTCGCCATAAGCGGTTAGCGCCAGGGTGCGCGGGATTGGCGTGGCGGTCATTACCAGCAGGTCGCTGGCGCCACCGGCCTTTGCCTGCAGCGCAAGGCGCTGATGCACCCCGAAGCGGTGCTGCTCGTCGATGATCACCAGTCCCAGGTCGCGGAACTCCACGCCTTCCTGGAACAGCGCATGCGTGCCCACAAGTATGTCGATCCGGCCACTGGCAAGTGCCGCCAGCTTGTCCGCCCGCTGGCTGTTCTTGTCGCGTCCCGTGAGAACTTCGGCGCGTAGACCGGCTGCACGGGCCAGCGGCTCGATGGTGGCGATGTGCTGACGGGCAAGGATGTCTGTTGGCACCATCAATGCCGACTGGGTGCCGGCCTCCGCCGCGGCCGCCATGGCCAGCAGGCCCACCACCGTCTTGCCGGAGCCCACATCGCCCTGCAGCAGCCGCAACATGCGGGCGGGCGCTGCCATGTCCGCCACGATTTCGGCCACGGCCTCGTTCTGGGCAGGCGTCAGCGAGAAGGGCAGGGCGTTGAGTATCGCATCCTGCCGGCTGCGGTCCCCCTTCAGGCTGCGCCCGCTCGCCCGTTTCATGTGGCGGCGCACCAGTGCCAGCGCCAGCTGGTTGGCCAGCAGTTCATCATAGGCAAGGCGCTGGCGGGCCGGGTTGCCCGGGTCCAGCACCTCGACGCGTTCCGGCACATGGAGCTCATTCAGCGCAGCATGAAACGGCGGCAGTTTGCGTTGGTCCAGCCAGTGCCTGTCCTGCCACTCAGGCAGCACCGGCACTTCCGTCAGCGCCTGGCGTATGGCCTTGCCCGGCATCTTGCCGGACACGCCCGCTGTTAATGGATAGACCGGTTCCAGCAGTGGCATCTCGGCGAATTGTTCCGCCGTCAGCACGTGGTCCGGGTGGACGATCTGCGGGGTGCCTCCATACCACTCGATCTTGCCGGAGATGTAGCGCGTTTCGCCCTCGGGCAGCAGCTTTTCGAGGTACGGTCCGTGGCTGTGGAAGAACACCAGGGGCAGGCTGCCTGTCTCGTCAAACACGTCTACACGGTAGGGTACCCGCCTGTTGTGGCGCGGTGGTGGGCGGTGATGGCCAATGGTGGCCTCGATGGTGACGATGCCCTGCTGCGGCAGGCTGGATATGGATGGCCGGTTGCGCCGGTCGATGACGCCCGACGGCAGGTGAAACAGCAGGTCAACCAGCCGGGCGGGCAGATGATGGGCGCCGGGGTCGGCAGATTGCGGGCGCACCAGCCCAGCCAGCAGCTTTTCCACCTTGGCGCCGATACCTTTGAGCGCGCTGGCGGAAGCAAAGTAGCGGTTGAGGATCTCGGGGCGCATGGCCGGTGACTGGTGCCTGTGAACAGATGGTCGCGCGTTGCAGGTGAAACCGGAGCGAGCCGGTTGCGTTTCGCTTGCGGTTCTTTCATAAACCGGCGGCCCACCCAAGTCCAAACCCGGCGTTTGCCGCATCAACGGTATTTCTCTTGACCGACATTCACCATAACAGGCGCAAGCGCATCGTCTGGCGGGCGACCCATCGTGGTATCCGCGAGATGGACTTTGTGGTTGGCACGTTCGTCAAGGCCCGCATAGAGGTGGCGAACGATGCTGAACTGGCGGAGCTGGAGCGGATCATGGAGATTCCGGACCAGGACCTCATGGCGTGGATGACCGGGGCTTCGCCGGTGCCGGCCGAGCAGGCCTCAAGCCTGCTTGAGGAAATGCTCGCAACCCGTTTTGATGAAACGTTTTTCGGGGAAGGCCAATGACCCCGCAGGACCTGCAGAAAGCCGTCGCAACGCCGGGCCGGGTGATTGTGTCGGGCGCGCCGGAGGGCCTCGACGGCAAGATCGCCGGCGAACTGGCGCGGGCTGCCGGCAACCGTCTGGTGCTGCACGTGGCACGCGACGACCAGCGCGCCGCCATGCTGGGTGAGGCCATCGCCTTCTTTCACCCGGACGTGGAGGTGATCCAGTTTCCGGCGTGGGACTGCCTGCCATACGACCGGGTATCGCCCGCGGCGGAAATCCTGTCGCGCCGGTTGAGCGCACTGACAAGGCTTGCCAATGGCGATGTGAAGCGTCCGTGCGTGGTGCTGACCACCGCCAATGCCGTGCTGCAGCGGGTGCCCCCGCGCGAGGTAATCAGGGCTGCCAGCTTCTCCGCAGCACCTGGCAACCGCATCAACACCGAAGAACTGCAGGATTACCTGGTCAAGAACGGCTTTTCGCGCACTGGCACGGTCGTCGACCCTGGCGACTACGCCATCCGCGGCGGCATCATCGACATCTTTCCGCCCGGCATGGAAGAACCGGTCAGGCTGGATTTCTTCGGCGACACGCTGGAGTCCTTGCGCAGTTTCGACCCGCAATCGCAGCGCACCACCCAGCAGCTCAAGCACCTGAAGCTCGATGCCGCCAGCGAAGTGCTGCTGACGCCTGACACCATCTCGCGCTTCCGCACTGGCTATACGGCTGTCTTTTCGGGTTCCGGTCTCAATGACGCGGTGTACGAAGCCGTCTCGGCCGGCCGCCGCTACCAGGGCATGGAGCACTGGCTGGCGTTGTTCTACGACAAGCTGGAGACGATACTCGACTATGCCGGCGATTGCGTGATCTCGCTTGATCACCTTGCCGACGAGTCGATGGAAGCGCGCAGGACGCAGATTGCCGAATACTATGACGCTCGCATCGAAGCCCTGCAAAAGGACACCTTCGGCGCGCCGGTCTACAAGCCGTTGCCACCAGACCGGATGTACCTCACCGGCGACGAGTGGCCGGACGCCGTTGCGCAGTATCCAGTGATCGCCATGACCCCGTTCGAGGCGCCGGAGGGCGGCAGCCTGCGGGTGTTGCAAGCGGGCGGTCGGCAGGGCCGCAGCTTTGCGGCCGAGCGCGCGGAGGCCGGGCGCAATGTCTACGAGGCGGTGGTGGACCATGTGCGTGCCCAGCAGAAGGCTGGCCGCCGGGTGATGCTGGCCGCCTGGACGGAAGGCTCCCGCGACCGGCTACAGGGCATCCTCAAGGACCATGACCTCGGAATCGTTGTTGTGGCCAAGAATGGTCCCGAGGCACTGAAGCGGTCCAGGGACATGGTGTCGGTGGCTATACTGGCGCTTGAGAACGGCTTCGAGACGGCGGACCTGGCGGTCATCGCCGAGCAGGACATCCTGGGCGACCGGCTGGTGCGGCGCTCCAAGCGCCAGCGCAAGGCGTCCGACTTCATATCCGAGCTGGGCTCACTGACGCCCGGCGACCTGGTGGTGCATGTGGACCACGGCATCGGGCGGTTCGTCGGGCTCAAGGTAGTGGAGGTGCAGGGGGCGCCGCACGACTGCCTGCACCTCGAGTATCACGGTGGTGACCGGTTGTTCCTGCCGGTTGAGAATATCGAGCTGCTGTCGCGCTACGGTTCCGACGATGCGGGGGTTAATCTCGACAAGCTGGGTGGCGTGGCCTGGCAGGCCCGCAAGGCGCGCCTCAAGGAGCGGGTGCGCGAGATCGCCAACCAGTTGATCAAGACTGCTGCCCAGCGCGAACTGCGCGATGCCGATGTGATCAGCCTGCCGGACGGGCTATATGACGAGTTCGCCTCACGCTTCCCGTACGAGGAGACGGAAGACCAGCTCAACGCCATTGATGCGGTGATGCGCGATCTCGCCCGCGGCCGGCCCATGGACCGGCTGATCTGCGGTGATGTCGGCTTCGGCAAGACGGAAGTGGCGCTACGATCCGCCTTCGTTGCCGTCATGGCGGGCAAGCAGGTGGCGGTCGTGGTGCCGACCACGTTGCTGGCGCGCCAGCACTTCGCCACCTTCAGCGCCCGCTTCAAGGGGCTGCCGGTGCGCATCGAACAGGCTTCGCGGCTGGTTGCCCGCAAGGAAATCAACGAGGCCAAGGCGGGGCTGGCTTCGGGCGACGTTGACATCATCATCGGCACCCATGCGCTGCTGGCCAATGACGTGAAGTTCCGCGATCTCGGCCTGCTGATTATCGACGAGGAGCAGCATTTTGGCGTGAAGCACAAGGAGAAGCTGAAGGAACTGCGCGCCAACGTGCACGTGCTGACGCTGACCGCCACGCCGATCCCGCGCACCCTGCAGCTTGCGCTGTCCGGCGTGCGCGAGTTGTCGCTGATCACCACGCCACCGCTCGACCGGCTGGCGGTGCGCACCTACATTTCACCCTTCGATCCGGTGATCATCCGTGAGACGCTGCTGCGGGAGCTCTATCGTGGCGGCCAGAGCTTCTATGTCTGCCCGCGGGTTTCCGACCTCGACGAGGTGGCCGCATTCCTTCGCGAGCAGGTGCCGGAGGTGAAGGTGGCGGTGGCGCACGGACGGCTGGCGCCGACCGAGCTGGACGACATCATGACCGGCTTCTATGACCGCAAGTACGACGTGCTGCTGGCCACCACGATCATCGAGTCAGGCCTCGACATTCCCACGGCCAATACGCTGATCGTGCACCGGGCCGACATGTTCGGCCTCGCCCAGCTTTACCAGATCAGGGGCCGGGTAGGCCGGTCCAAGCAGCGCGCCTATGCGCTGTTCACGGTCCCGGCCAACAAGCCGATGACAGCGCCGGCCGAAAAGCGGCTGAAGGTGCTGCAGTCGCTTGATTCACTCGGGGCTGGCTTTACGCTGGCCAGCCACGACCTCGATATTCGCGGCGGCGGCAACCTGCTGGGCGAGGAGCAATCGGGGCACATCAAGGAAGTGGGCTTCGAACTCTACCAGCACATGCTGGAGGAGGCAGTTGCCTCATTGCGTTCCGGCGACCTCGATATCGAAGCGGATGGACAGTGGTCGCCGCAGATCAATGTCGGCACCTCGGTGCTGCTGCCGGAAGAGTTCATCCCAGATTTGCAGGTGCGCCTCGGCGTCTACCGGCGGTTGGCTGATCTTCCCACCCAGGATGACCTCGACGGCTTTGCCGCCGAACTGCAGGATCGCTTTGGCCGTCTGCCGGAGGAAGTCACGCACCTCATCGACATCGTGTCGATCAAGCTGCTGTGCCGCACCGCCAACGTGTCGAATATCGATGCAGGGCCGAAGGGCGCGGTGTTCACCTTCAGGGATGGCAAGTTCCCCAATCCGGAGGCGCTGGTGCAGTGGATCAACGACCAGGGCAGCCGCGCCAAGATCCGGCCGGACATGAAGCTGGTCATTATCCGTGACTGGGAAACGCCTGCCGACCGCCTGAACGGCAGCCGCCAACTGATGCAGACGCTGGTCAAGCTCGCCGTGGTGACATAATTCCGATGCTATTGGCGCGCTAATTCGACTCCATGAAGAACCAGTTCCCGATATGGCAACTCTGGCTCAACCAGCAGCAGATGATGGGCAATGCGGCAATGACAATCCTGCATCGCACGATGCAGGGCGCCAATGGCATGCTGAAAGCCAGTGAAGTGTTCGACATGGTGTCGGAGAAGCAGCTGGCGGCGAATGAATCCGCCCTGCAGGTGCTGAAGTCGGTGAACCGGGGCAGGACCAGTGCAGAACAACTGGCATCTGCCGCCCTCAAGCCCTACAGCAAGCGCACCAAGGCCAATGCGAAGCGGCTGGGCCGCAAGAAGCGCGCCAGGTAACGCGGGCAGGCTCTGCAGGTCAGGCGTTGCCAGCGGGCAGGGCGCGTTCGCGGGCCACTTCCTGGATCGCCTGCGCGATGATTTCCGGCTCGCGCGCACCCATCACCGCGTAGCGGTTGCCGATGATGAAGGCGGGTACCCCGGTGACGCCCATCTGCTGGATGCGGGCAATCTCGGCCTGCGTCTCTGCCTTGTCGGTGTCGCCGGCGAGCAGGTGCTCGACCACGGCCCGGTCAACGCCGGCGTCCACCGCCGCGTCCGCCAGCACCTGCTTGTCGGTCAGGTTGGCGCCCTCGATGAAGTAAAGCTGGAACAGCCGTTCAACCACTTCGTCCTGCACGCCCTCGGCCATGGCCCAGCGAATGATGCGGTGTGCATTCAATGTGTTGGGCGATATGGCGATCTTCTCGAACTGGAACGGAATGTTCTCGGCCCGGCCAGCTGCGCGCACCGGTTCGTAAATCTGCGCGGCGTCTGCATCCGAGCCGAACTTGTTGCGCAGGTATTCCTGCCGGTCCATGCCGGTCTCGGGGATTGTGTGGTCAAGCTGGAACGGCCGCCAGCGCACATCCACCTCGATGCCGGGCAGCATGGCCAGAGCCTTCTCCAGCCGCCGTTTGCCGATGTAGCACCACGGGCACATGACGTCGGAGATGACGTCGATCTCGATGGGGTCGGCGTCTGCGTCTTGGGTTTCAGCGGTCATTGGCGTGATCCTTTCGCTGGTTGAGCAGCGTGCCGAGCGCCTTGCGGACGATCTTGCCATTTGGTGTCTGGGGCAGGGCATCCACGAAGAATACCTGCCTTGGCACCTTGTAGCGCGCCAGCGACTTTGCTGCAAAATCGATGAGCGCCGTTTCGTTCACCGTTGCGTGTTCGCGCCGGATTACGAGGGCCGTGACCAGCCGCATGCCGGGGTTGAACTCCACCTCGGTAACGCCAGCCTGCTGCACGTCCGGGTGGCGCATCAGCGCGTTTTCCACCTCGAGCGGCGAAATACGATAGCCGAACGAGGTCATCACGTCATCGTTGCGGCCCTCGTACCAGATGTAACCGTCATCGTCGAAATGACCAAGGTCGCCGCCAAGGAACCAGTCGCCGCGCCACACCAGTTCGTTTTCTTCAGGCTTGTTCCAGTAGCCGAGCATCATGCCCGGGTCGGTCTTGTGGACGGCGATCAGCCCGGTTTCACCCGGCAGCAGTGGCGTCTCGCCACCGTCCACCCGAAGGATGACGACGCTTCGGCCAGCTTGCGGCTTGCCGGGGCTTCCCGGTTTCACCGGCACGGTTGGCGAGGACGAGATGTAAGTGGAGATCTCGCTCATGCCGAGCGCTTCATAAAGCGGGATGCCGGTGGTCTCTCGCCATTCCGCCATCAGCGCCGGCGGCATGGCCTCGCCTGCTGTCAGACCATGGCGCAGGCTGCCCATGGTCTTCGGTGATAACCCGCTGTCGCCAAGCATCTGACGGTAGAGGGCTGGCACCGACGCCATGATGGTGGGGCCAAGTTCATTGATCAGTTTCAACCATATCGAGCGGTCGCGCGGGCCGGTGTAGACAATCGTGGACGCGCCGTTGGCCCATGGGTCGAACAGTCCGGTGCCGAGCGTGTAGGTCCAGTTGAAGGCGCCTGTGTGCAGCATGACGTCATCGGGGCCAATGCCATACCAGCCATCGTACATGGGCCGCCGGCCCCACACGGCGCGCTGGGCATGCAGTACGCCCTTCGGCTGGCCGGACGTGCCGGACGTGTAGACCATGTAGCCCGGTTGCTTGGCGGCAGTGTCGGCATAGGCGCCGCGAGGTCCCGACTTGAACGCCTTGAGATCGCCTGGCCCGACTATCTTCACGTTCTCGGGCAGCGGCGGCAGGTCCAGCGTGCCGTCATGCACCACCGCAGCAGCGCCACTGTCCTCGATCATGTAAGCCGCTTCCGACGCCGACAGCATGGACGAGGCCGGAATGGGAACCAGGCCAGCCGCATTGGCGGCGAAGAACACCGCCGCATAGTCGAAGCTGTTGCCCATGCGGATGAACACCCGGTCGCCGGTCTGCAAGCCCACCAGGTCGAAGGCCGATGCCAGCCGCAGCACCGTGTCCTCGATTTCGGCATAGGTGAGCCGCTGATAACCGGTCCCGTCTGCGATGGTCAGCGCAACCTTGTCCGGGGTATGGCGTGCCGCGCCCGCAATGCAATAGCGCGCAAGGTTGAGGCGGGCAGGCGGCAATTCGCCGGTAAAGCCGTGGGTCATTCGGGGGCAATCCAGCCGGTTTCGGGACGGAACCCGTAGAGCGATGAGGTTTCGGGGCGCTGCACGGTGTTCCAGCGCGCCACCCACTGGCCTGGCGCGTGGAACAGTTGCAGCACGTAATGGCCTTCCAGCAGCAGCCGGTCCAGCCCGCGTGCTGCGTCCTCGAACGAGGCCTTGTCGCGCGCTGCCAGCAGTTCGGCGATCATCTTGTCGATGGCCGGGTCGTCAGCGCCCATGTAATTGCGGGTGCCTTCCTGGGTCCGGCCGGCGCTGCCCCAGTAGAAGGTTTGCTCGTTGCCCGGCGACAACGAGTTGTACCAGGTGAACGGAATCATGTCGAAATCGTAGGTGTTAAGGCGGCGCTGGAACTGTGCCGAGTCCACCTGCCGGATGGCCATGTCGACACCGATGACCTTGAGCATGCGTTGCCAGGCGAGTGCGATGCGCTCCTGCTGGCGGCTGGCCACCGCGATCTCGAAGGCCAGCGGCTGGCCATCGCCATTGCGCAGCCCGCCATCGACTGCCTTCCAGCCCGCTTCGTTCAGCAGTTTCAGCGCTTTGCGCAGGTTTTCTCGATCGCGGCCCGAGCCGTCCGATTGCGGCAGATGATAGGTGCCGTCGAGGATTTCAGGGCGAATGTCGGCTCCGGCGCGCGCCAGCATCACGCGCTCGCCGGGGGTGGCCGGGTTGCCGATTGCGCTCAGCGTTGAACCGGAAAAGAAGCCCTCGGTGCGGGCCATTTTCGAGTGAAACAGGTTGTCGTTGATCCACTTGAAGTCGAAGGTGTGGACAAGCGCTTCACGTGTCCGCTTGTCGGAAAACACCGCCCGGCGGGTGTTGAACACCAGCGACCATGCCGGGTTCGGCAGACCCATGCTGAGCTCTTCCAGCGTCACTGGCTGGCCCTTCAGGTCATCATAGCCGACTGCCCAGCGAGAGGCGTCCGTTTCGAAGCGCAGCATCGCCTCGCCCTTCTTGAACGCTTCGAAGGCACCCTGCATGTCGCGGTAATAGTCATAGCGGATGGTATCGAAATTGAACTGGCCCTTGGCCTGTGGCAGGTCCTTCGCCCAGTAATCCGGATTGCGCCGGTAGATGACGTGATCGCCCGCATCGATAGTCTCGAACACGTAGGGCCCCGAGCCCACCAGCTTGTCCAGTGTCGTCTGCTCGAAGTCCTTGCCCTCGAACAGGTGTTTGGGCAGTACCGGCATCAGTCCGAGAATGAGCACCAGTTCGCGGTCGCCGGGCTCAAGCTCCATGCGGATGGTGCGCTCGTCCGGCGTTTCGATCTTCGTCACCTTGGCGTAATAGCTGCGATGATTGGGCCGGCCATGGTCGCGCAGGGTTTCCAGCGAATACACCACGTCGTCAGCGAGGATGGGTTCACCGTCGGAAAACTTCGCCTTCGGGTTCAGCCGGAAGGTGACCTCGGTGCGCTCGTCATTCACATCTATGGTTTCGGCGATGTGACCGTACAGCGTGAACGGCTCGTCGCGCGAGCGCATCAGCAGGCTTTCGAATACGTAATCGCGCACGCCCCACACCGCCTGGCCGCGTATGATGAAGGGGTTGACGCTGTCGAAGCTGCCCACCAGCGCCTCGCGATAGGCGCCGCCCTTCGGTGCATCGGGGTTTACATAGGGGAAATGCGTATAATCCGGCGGCAGCGCGGGTTCGCCCTGCATGGCAATGGCGTGCTGGGGCGCGGCATGTGCCGCTACGGGCGCCAGCGCCAGCACGGCGGCGAATGCAAGAAGCGCGAGTTGGACGAGTCGTGTCATGACCGCATCTAGAGCCGGATTCGCCGCAAAAATCGAGCGGGGGACGTGGCCCGACAGGCTGGTTATGATCAATGGGCTGCCGTCTGGCGCGGCAGGTAGGCGTGCCGGTCCGGGTCGTAGGTCTCGAAGAATTCGGCGATCTGCGGGTGCCGCACCGGGCTTCCGGCATCATCGACCAGCAGGTTCTGCTCGGAAACGTAGGCGATGTACTCGGTTTCGTCGTTTTCAGCGAGCAGGTGGTAGAACGGTTGGTCCTTCGATGGCCTCATTTCCTCAGGAATCGAATTCCACCATTCCTCGGTGTTGCTGAATGTCGGATCAACGTCGAAAATGACACCACGGAACGGAAACAGGCGGTGCTTGACCACCTGTCCGATGCCGAATCGCGCCTGCCTGTTGATCGTTCCCATGGCCAATAAATGCATCCAAATGCGGCGGGTTTCAAGCCGAAGCCAAGATATTTAACCAATCCCGCCCGCATTCACAGGCCGTATTCAGCGGCTTTTTCCGGGTCCTTTGCTGCCACCAGCCGGGCGAGGTCGGCAATTACCTTTGCCTGCTTCCAGGTGGCGTCATCCTGCATCTTGCCGTCGATCATGACTGCCCCGGTACCATCCGGCATGGCCTCCAGGATGCGAAGGGCAAACTTTACCTCCTCGGCGTCGGGCGAGAATACCCGCTTGGCGATTTCCACCTGGGTCGGGTGCAGGGACCAGGCGCCAAGGCAGCCTTGCAGGAATGCATTGCGGAACTGCGCCTCGCAGGCAGTAGGGTCCGAGAAGTCGCCGAACGGACCGTAGAACGCCTTGATGCCGTTGGACTGGCAGGCATCGACCATCTTGGCGACGGTATAGTGCCAGAGGTCCTGCTGGAAGAAGGCGCGCGCGGCACTGTCGCGGGTGCCAAAGCCGCCTGCGTCGGCGAGCACGCCGTAATGCGGGTGGCCGCCGCCGACGCGGGTGGTCTTCATGCCGCGCGAGGCGGCAAGGTCTGCAGGGCCCAGAGACATGCCGTGCATCCGTGGCGAGGCGGCCGCGATTTCCTCGACGTTTTTCACGCCTTGCGCCGTTTCCAGGATGGCGTGGATCATGATTGGTTTCCTGACGCCTGCCTTTGCCTCAAGTTGTGCCACTAGCTGATCCAGATAATGGATGTCCCAGGCGCCTTCCACCTTCGGAAGCATCATCACGTCCAGCTTGTGCCCGGCTTCCAGCACGATGCGGGTGATGTCATCCAGCGCCCACGGACTATTGAGACAATTGATGCGCGTCCACAGGCCGGTCTGGCCATAATCATGGGCCAGCGCCATCTCGATGAAGCCGTTGCGCGCGGCCTCCTTCTGGTCCGCCGGAATGGCGTCTTCCAGATTGCCAAGAACCACGTCCACCTGTCTGATGAGATCCGGCACCTTGGCACGCATCTTTTCCACGTGTGGCGGCAGAAAGTGGATCATCCGTTCCAGCTTGACCGGCACCTCGCGCATGGGCTGCGGCGCACCGATGGCAAGCGGCTTGTAGAACTGGCTGGGGAGTTTCATGGGTACACTTCCATTGCGGTCGGATTGTTGCGATGCAACATGAATAGGTGACGCAAGCCCTGGCGGCAATGCTTCATTCGAAGGGCAATCCAGCGTGTTGCGCGAAGCGGCGTGGGCGGCTACACGAAACACATCGCATTCCGCTCACATCCCGCATCGGCTCGCAATGACAGACGCAAAAACCGTTCAGCCCCTGAGCGGCATCAAGGTTCTCGACTTCTCGACCCTGCTGCCGGGACCGCTGGCCACGCTTTTCCTGGCGGAGGCAGGGGCCGAAGTGATCAAGATCGAGCGTCCGGGCGAGGGCGAGGAGATGCGTCACTACCAGCCGAGATGGGGGCGCGATCCGGTCAACTTTGCCTTGCTGAACCGCGGCAAGAAATCGCTGGCGCTCGACCTGAAGTCGCCCAGGCATCTGGAATTTCTGATCCCGCTGATCGAGGAAGCCGATATCATTGTCGAACAGTTCCGGCCTGGCGTGATGGAGCGGCTGGGCCTGCACTATGACGCGGTGAAACTGCTCAATCCGCGCATCGTCTACTGCTCGATCACCGGTTACGGCCAGACCGGCGTCAACGCGCTGAGGGCCGGACACGATCTGAACTATATCGGCGATGCAGGCCTTCTGGCGCTGAGCATGGGCCCGGATGCACAACCGACGGTGCCACCGTTACTGGCGGCAGACATTGCTGGAGGCAGCTATCCGGCGGTGGTCAATATCCTGATGGCGCTGCTGCAACGCGAGAAGACCGGCGAAGGCACCCACCTCGACATCGCCATGACCGACAACATGTTCATGCTGATGTGGTGGGCGATCGGGCAGGGACTTGCCACGGGCAACTGGCCCGCCAATGGCGCCTCGCAGCTGACCGGCGGCTCACCGCGCTACAAGATCTACCCGACCTCGGACGGAAGGCATGTCGCCGTGGCTGCGCTGGAGCAGAAATTCTGGGATCGGTTCTGCGACGTGATCGGCCTGGCGGAGCCGTTTCGCGATGATGCCGTGGACCCCGTGGCGACAATGTCGGCGGTGGCCGCGCTGGTCTCCGGGCGCACGGCGGACGACTGGGCGCCGCTGCTGGCGGAAGCGGATTGCTGCTGCTCGATAGTGCGCACGCTGCGTGAAGCCATGTGCGATGACAGCTTCCATGATCGTGGCGTGTTCGACCACACGCTGGTGAACGAGGCATGGGACACGCTGCCCGCAACACCGGTCGCCGTTGCACCGCAATTCCGCGATGATCCATCGGTCGACAAATCCGCGCCGGCCCTGGGCGCCCACAACGACATCCTGCTGGGCAAGGGCAAGTAAGCATCCTGCCTCACGCGCCACGCACGGGATTGTCAGTGGTCGCAGCGGCGGCGGCGCGATACAGCTTGATGACGTCAAATCTCAAGACCGGAGTGGCAACCATGTCGACAAGGCGGGCACTTATCCTAGCTGTTGCACTGACAGCCGGGGCGGCCATTGCCTGTGGCCCGGCTCAGGCGTTTACACTGGACCAGGTCGAGAAGGAGGTGACGGCTGACTATCCATCGATCCGGCACATCCCGCCGGAAGCCTTGCCGCCTTCGCCGGCGCGTGGCGGCGTTCTGCTGATCGACGTGCGCGAGGAGGCCGAGTTCGCCGTCAGCCATTTGCCGGGCGCCTTGCGGGCCGATCCTGGCATGGACCCGGACGAGTTCATGCGTAAGTTCGGAGACAAGGTAGCGGGCAAGGAGGTGCTGTTCTATTGCTCGGTGGGCGTGCGCTCGTCAGACATGGCGCAGCGCGTCGGCGCGCAATTGGCCTCTGCAGGCGCCAAAGTCGTGGCCAACCTGTCGGGCGGCATTTTCCGCTGGCACAACGAGCAGCGCATGCTGATGAGCAGCGCCGGGCGCACTGATCTGGTTCATCCCTACAATCGCAAGTGGGGCGCGCTGATCAAGCGCCAGTCACAAGTCAGCTATACGCCGATTCCCGGTCAGTGAGCCCGGGTCAGCCGCGCATGGCCCTCGGCAGCGGACCCGGCGGGTTGAGACCTTCCAGCATGGCGCGCTTGCGCAGGGGCGGCACGTGTTGAAGCAGCGTCATGCCGGCGGCGCGGGCGGCGTGCAGCGGGAAGAACTCAGACATCAGCGAGCGATTGAGCGTGTCGATGACTGCCTGGCGGGGGACGACGTCGCCACGGCGGCGCTCGTCATAGGCGGCCAGCAGCTTGTCCGAACCCGGGTCTTCGTCCATGCGGATCGCATCGGTGATGGCGTCTGCAGCGAAGGCGGCATCGCGCAGGCTCATGTTGAGCCCTTGCGCCCCGATGGGCGGAACAACGTGGGCCGGTTCGCCCACCAGCATCAGCCGGTTGGCGGCGAACTTGCGGGCGGTCAGGCCCTGCATCGGGATGACAGCCGGGGTAGAGACATCAGTAACCAGGCCCAGTTCGCCATGCATTTCAAGTTGCAGACGGGCGGCGAGGTCATCGGGCGAAAGCGCGAGAATGCCATCCACGTCTTGTGGCTTCACCAGCCAGACGAGGCTGGACCGGTTGCCGGGCAGCGGCACCGTGGTAAATGGGCCGGTATACTTGTGAAATTCAATTGAAACGCCGTGATGTGGTGTTGAATGGCTGAAACTCAGCGCCAGCGCCGACTGATCGTAACGCCACTCGGTGGTGGCGATGCCTGCGCCGGCGCGCAACACCGAATGCCGCCCGTCTGCCGCAACGGCGACGGGGGCGGTGAGGGTGGTCCCGTTGTCGAGAGTGACCCGCGCCTGACCACCTTGCGCCTGGAAGCTGACCGCCCTGGCGTCTGCCAGGGTGACCCCGGCCGTAACGGCGGCTGCGTGCAATGACGCAGTGAGCCGGTCGAGCGGAATGTTCCAGCCGAACGGCTCTTCGCCCAGTTCACGGTGCGAGAAGTTGACGGTGGGGCTTGCGAACATCGATCCGGTATCGTCCACCAGCTTGAGTGTTTCGAGGGGTGCTGCAACGGATTTCAACCCGTCCGTCCACACGCCAACAGCTTCGAGCAGCCGGATGGCGGGCTGCATCAGCGCGACGGTGCGGCGGATGGCGTCTGCGGTTTCGGGCGAGTGGTCAATGCCGGGCGACACCAGCGCCACCTTGCAACGGCCTTGCGCCAGCAGGCAGGCGGCGGCAAGGCCGGCAGGGCCTGCGCCGGCAACGATCACGTCATATGCGGAGGTCGTGCTCATGGGCTGCACTATTGCTGGATTGCGCGGGCAGATGCCAGTGGGCAAACTGATGCAGTTTTTCCGGGGAGGTGTCAGTGGACTATTCCGACATCAGGCTTGCCATTGCAGACGGGGTGGGCCGCATCACGCTCAACCGGCCTGACAAGCTCAACTCAACAAGGCGGCAGATGCATGCCGAGCTGCGCGCCGCATTTGACGAGATCGAGGCCAGAGGATGCCGCGCCGTGCTGCTGACCGGTGAGGGCAGGGCGTTCTGTGCAGGTCAGGACCTGTCGGACCTGCGCATGGACGGACCGGACGAGATTCGGGACATTCTGGACAACGATTTCAACCCGTTGATCCGGCGCATTCGCGACCTGCCGATGCCGGTTGTATGCGCAGTCAACGGCATTGCGGCGGGCGCGGGCGCCAACCTTGCGCTGGCCTGCGACATCGTCCTGGCGGCGCGGTCTGCCTCGTTCCTGCAGGCGTTTGCGCGCATTGGCCTGATTCCCGATGCGGGTGGCACCTGGACGTTGCCGCGGCAGGTGGGCGAAGCCCGCGCCAAGGGCCTTGCCATGCTGGCAGAACCACTGCCGGCAGAGAAGGCGCTGGAATGGGGCCTGATCTGGCAGGTGTGCGATGATGACAAGCTGTTGGACGAAGCTTCGGCGCTGGCGACAAAGCTGGCCAGCCAGCCGACGCGCGCCTTTGCGCTGATAAAACAGGCGATTGACGCGTCTTCCTCGCATGGGCTTTCGGAGCACCTGGACATGGAAGCCCGGCTGCAGGCCGAAGCAGCCACCACGCACGACTACAACGAGGGCGTGGCGGCGTTCCTGGAAAAGCGCAAACCCGTTTTCAGGGGCCAGTGACGGCTCAGGCCGGCGGCATCGTCGCCATCATCGACGGGCGCTTGGCGAAGCCTTCATAGAAGGCTGCCAAGTTGGGACGGCCATCGCGCCAGCCCATGCTGGCATAGCGGAAATCGAGGTAGCCGAGCATGCAGGCCACGGCGATGGATCCGCAGTTCATGCTGGAAAGCTCGGTTTTCCAGTTGTTTTCAATGTCGTCCAGCGCGGCGGTGAGGCGTGCCTGCTGGCGGGCAATCCACTCCCGCCAGCGCTTGTCTTCCGGCCTGAGGAAGGTTTCATAGCGCAGTGCCACGCCGGTATCCATGACGCCAACAGCCAGCGACTGCAGCGTCAGGTAGCGGAACCGCTTGACCGGTTCGTCGGGCAGGATCTCCTTGTCGCCGGCATGGTGGCAGAGGTATTCGCAGATCACCCGGCTGTCATGGATGGCAGTGCCGTGATCGGTCACCAGCGCAGGGATGCGCCCCAGCGGGTTGTCGGCCGACACGCCCCCATGCACCTTGATCGGCAGGAACTCGCCGGTCGGGATATCCTCGATCTGGTCCCTGATGCCAAGTTCGTTGGCGGTAACTGTAACCATCCGCACGAACGGAGAGGCAGGATTGTAGTGAAGTTTCATGAGGGTGCTCCCGGCATCGGAATTGTTGCGTTGTCACATTTGTAGTGGAGGCTGGCAGCGCCGCAAGGGAAAAGCAGTGATTGGAAGGATTTCTCTGGACGTGAAACGGTGCAGGGGTTCAAATCGTGCACTCTACCATACGTAAACAAGTGAGGAGGCCGAACATGGGCATTTGGGATTTCGTGAAAAGCGCCGGCAAGGCTCTGGGCATCGGCAAGGAAGACACCCCGCCGAGCGCCGAGGACCTGAAGAAGGAGCTCGACAGCTACAAGCTCGGCACCGAGAAGGTGAAGGTTGAGGTTCAGGGCGACAAGGCTATCGTCACCGGCGACGTCGCGGACCAGTCGGTGCTGGAAAAGGCGATCATCGCCGTGGGCAACACGCTTGGCATTTCCAAGGTCGAAAGCAAGCTGACAGCCCCGTCCCAGAAGGATCCGGTGTTCTACACGGTAAAGAAGGGCGACAATCTTTGGAAGATCGCCGAGAAGCACTACGGCAAGGGCAAGGGTCCGAAGTACAACGTGATCTTCGAGGCCAACACGCCGATGCTGACCCATCCGGACAAGATCTATCCGGGCCAGGTGTTGCGCATTCCGGACCTTGAGGCCTGAGCGGCGCTCAGCCGAAGCAAGCAAAAACCCCGGCCACTTGAGCCGGGGTTTTCTTTTTCGGGGCAGGGGTGCGGGGCTTAGTTGGCACGTCGCAGGCTGTCGACCCGCTCGCGCGCCGAGTTGCGCAGGGCTTCCTTGACCACCTCGTTGGTTTCCACCGTCTTGCCGACAGGGAACAGCGAGGCGCCGGCCAGCTTCACGTGCGCCCAGGCGAACGGAATGCCGATGATGGTGATCGCGTTGGCCACGGCGAAGGTCAGGTGCATCACCGCCAGCCACCAGCCTGCCAGCACGAACCAGATGACGTTGCCCACCATGCCGAGGCCGCCAGTGCCGAGGTCCTCGCGGCCATAAAGCTCATCGCGGGCGATAACGTCGCGCCCGAACGGCCACAGCGTGTAGTTGGCCAGCATGAAGCACGAACGCGCCCACGGCAGGCCTACAATGGTGATCGCGGCCAGAATGCCGACGAGAAACCACGCAATCGCCGACCAGATGCCGCCGAGCGCCAGCCAGAGGATGTTGAGAATCAGGCGAACCATGAGAGGACCTCACCGGTAATGTTACGATGATTAACATATAGGGAACCGGGCGGCGGGTTTCCAGTGGCAACCGGACTGACTTGCATGCGCCTGAAAGTTGGCTCTTGCGACGTGGCGAACCCCGGTTAGGCTCTCGGCCCCATGAAGACGATCACCCCGTTCAACATTCGCGTTCCTGAGGAAACGCTGGCTGGTATCCGCGACCGCGTTGCCGCCTTTCCCTGGCACGAGATGCCGGATGACGGCGGCTGGGAGTATGGCGCCAACCTCGATTACATGAAGGAATTGTGCGCCTACTGGGTGGACGGGTACGACTGGCGGGTCCACGAAGCGGAACTTAACCGTTTCCAGCATTTCAAGGCACCGGTCGACGGCATCAACCTGCATTTCATCCATGAGAAGGGTTCCGGGGACAACCCGATGCCGCTGCTGATTTCGCACGGTTGGCCGGGCTCAGTGCACGAGTTCATGGACGTGATCGAGCCGCTGGCCCATCCGGAAAGGTTTGGTGGCAATGTGGAAGACGCCTTCGACGTCATTGCGCCGTCACTGCCGGGCTTCGCATGGTCTGGGCGGCCGCCGCGGCCTTGGGGTCCGCGCCGCATGGCGCAGACCTTCAACGCGCTGATGACCGAGACGCTGGGCCACGACCGCTACCTCGCGCAGGGTGGAGACTGGGGCGGGGCCGTGTGCTCCTGGCTGGGGTTCGAGCATGCGCCCGCCTGTGCCGCCATCCACATCAACATCCTCACCATGCGTGCACCTGACGGCCCGCAATCGGACGAAGAGAAGGCCTGGGCCGAACAGTTCCGGCGCGACCAGATCATGCAGGACGGCTACCGCACCCAGCAGGCCACCAAGCCGCAAACGCTGAGCTACGCCATGATGGACAGTCCCGTAGGCTTGGCGGCGTGGCTGGTCGAGAAGTTCAACGGTTGGTCGGACACCGTGGGCGACGACGTCGAGAGCGTCTACACCAAGGACGATCTGCTTACCTCGGTGATGATCTACGTCACCACGCGCTGTTTCAACACTGCCTCATGGATTTACTATGGCCGGCGCGAGGAGGGTGGGCGCGTGTTGTCGCCCGAGGGCAAGCGGGTTGAGGTTCCCACCGCCTGCGCGCTGTTTCCGGCCGAGATGCTGGCCTGGCCGCCGCGAAGTTACGTGGACCGTATCTATAACGTGGCGCAGTGGAGCGAGATGCCCCATGGCGGCCACTTCGCTGCAATGGAACAGCCCGGATTGCTGGTAGATGATGTCCGCAAGTTCGCCCGGAAACTGCGCCGGCAAGGCGTGCTCTAGGCTTTCACGCAAACATGCCGCCGCCGGTAGAGACCTGCGCGCGGATCATGGCCAGCGCCATACCGACGGCGGCCAGGCGGATTTCGTCGCGGCCGAGGTCGCAATATTCCATGCGCACGTGGTGGGTGACGACGTCCTTGCGCGCACAGGCGAAGTGAACCAGCCCCACGGGCTTGTCCTTCGTGCCGCCGCCGGGACCGGCCACGCCCGTCACCGATACCGCAATCTGGGCGCGGGAGTGGCGCAGCGCGCCCTCGGCCATCTCGCGCGCCACCTGTTCCGACACTGCGCCGTGCTGCTTGATGAGCGCCATGGGCACGCCCAGCATTTCGGCCTTGGCCTCGTTTGAGTAGGTAACGAAGCCGCGCTCCACCACGGCGGACGAGCCGGCAATGCTGGTCAGCAGGCCGGCCACCAGCCCGCCAGTGCAGCTTTCCGCCGTCGCCAGCATCAGCCCGCCATCACGCAGCATGTCCAGCGTGTCCTTGGCCTCGATGATGAGCTGGCGATTGAACATGGGCTTCAGCCTTACTCGGGCAGGCGGACGGTGGCGGTGGCGGCGGCGGCGATGCCTTCTTCGCGGCCGGTGAAGCCGAGCCATTCGGTCGTCGTCGCCTTGACCGAGACGCGGCCCACATCGATGCCGATGATTTTCGCCACGCTTTCCCGCATTGCGTCCACGTGTGGGCGCATCTTCGGCGCCTGGCAGATCAGCGTCAGGTCCACATGAGCGATCTGGCCGCCGCGGTCACGCACCATCTTAGCCGCATGGTCGAGGAATATCCACGATTCCGCGCCCTTCCACTGCGGGTCGGTGGGAGGGAAGTGCTTGCCGATGTCGCCTTCGCTGAGCGCGCCGTAGATGGCGTCGGTGATGGTGTGCAGGCCAACGTCGGCATCAGAGTGGCCCTTCATCTTCTTCGTGTGCGGGATCTTCACGCCGCACAGGATGACGTGGTCGCCGTCCTCGAAGGCGTGAACGTCGTAACCGTGGCCGACGCGGATATCGGTGAGCATGGATCGGGTTCCTGTCTTGAGCCTGCCGTCTGCCTCGCGCAGGTCGTCGGCGGTGGTGATCTTCTTGTTCTCAGGTTTGCCGGGAACGATGGCGACGGCAAGCCCGGCCCAATCGGCGATGGAGGCATCGTCGGTGAAGTCGGTGCGGCCTGAGGCGGCGGCTGCTTCATGGGCCTTGATGATGTCAGCCATGCGGAAGCCTTGCGGCGTCTGTGCGCCCCAAAGCCCGGCGCGGTCGACGGTGCCGGTGATCACGCCGGCTTCGACGCGCTTGAGCGTATCGGCGACGGCACTTGCGGGAATGCAGCCGGGAACCTCGTCGAGCTTGCTGATGACTGCGGAAATGGTAGCGGCATCGATGAAGGGCCGGGCGGCATCGTGGATCAGCACACGATCTGCGCCCGAGCCTGCAACGGCGCGAATGCCGTTGAACACCAATTCCTGCCGGGTGGCGCCGCCCTGGACGGGTTCCGGCAGCCCGTCGAGCCCGGCTACGGCCTTGTCATAGAGCGGCCGGTGACCGTCGCCGATGACCACTTGAACCGTTGTCACATCCGGATGCGAGAGAAAGGCGCGCAGCGTGTGGCGCAGCACCGGTTCGCCGCCGATCAGCTGGTACTGCTTGGGGATGTCGCCGCCCACGCGAAGGCCTGCACCCGCGGCAACAATGATGACGGCAGTGGACATGAGGCGATGGCCAGTTAAACAAGTGTGTCAGAGTTTGTTGCCTGCTCTATCAGCCATGGTACCGGTTGGGCAAGCGCCAGGAGGGTTTCACAAAGTTCATGTTTCTTTGCAGCATTTTTCTGTTAGAGTGCCTGAAATTTATTCGAAACGGCATTGTGACTAATTAATGGGCATCAAGATCGGGCCGCATGAGACGCGCAATCGGGTCTTCCTGGCTCCCATGTCAGGCGTGACCGATGAGCCATTCCGCATCTGCGCACATGACAATGGCGCAGGCCTCGTGGTGTCGGAGATGGTTGCCAGCGATGCGCTGGTGAACGCGCGGCCAGACATGGTCCGCCGGGCAACCGGGGCGGGCAAGGTCAAGCCGTTCGTGCTGCAACTGGCGGGCCGCGAGCCGGAATGGATGGCGCGCGGGGCTGAACTGGCGCAGCAGATCGGCGCCGACATCATTGACATCAACATGGGTTGCCCGGCGCGGGAAGTGGCCGGCAAACTCTCCGGTTCGGCGCTGATGCGCGATCTGGACCATGCCGCCACCTTGATCGACGCGACGGTGAAGGCCAGCGCCGTGCCGGTGACTCTGAAGATGCGGCTGGGCTGGGACCATGACTGCCTCAACGCGCCGGATCTGGCGAAGCGGGCGGAAGATCTTGGCGTTGCGCTGGTGACAGTGCATGGCCGCACCCGCAACCAGTTCTACAAGGGCAGGGCGGACTGGGCCGCGATCCGCGCCGTACGCGATGCGGTGTCCATTCCCCTCATCGCCAATGGCGACGGCAAGACGCTGGCTGACGTGCAGGCGATGCTGGCTGCATCGGGGGCTGACGGGGTGATGATCGGGCGCGGCGCCTATGGCCGGCCCTGGTGGCCGGGGGTGCTGGCGGAACTGCTCGATCCGGGTTCAGGTCGCATTGAGCCCGGCATCGTTGAGCAGACACGGATCGTGCGCCAGCACTACGAGGCGGTGCTGGAGCACTATGGCGAGGCGCACGGGCTGAAGATCGGCCGCAAGCACATTGGCTGGGCCATCGAGCGCTGGTGCGAGGCAGGGCTGCTCGATGCAGAGCGGTCCCGGCATTGGCGCACCGGTCTGCTGCGAGAGGCTGTTGCGGCAAGGGTTGTCGAAGGCCTCGACCAGTTGTCGCAAGCGTTGTGCGACGCAGGGGCGGAAGCAAGGGTGGCTGCATGAGCCAGGTTCACGACGTCTACAGCGCCGTAGCGCCGCTGTCTTCGACGCTGATGCTGCAGTCGCTGCCGAGCCCGGTTATCGCCATCGATGCCGAAGGCAACGTGCTTGAGGCAAATGCAGCAGCTGAAGAGTTCTTCTCGCTCAGCCGGACTACGCTGTCCAAGCTTTCGCTTGACGACATCGCGCCGTTCTCGAGCCCGCTGTTCTCCGCTGTCGACCGTCTTCGCAACACCGGCACCACGCTGGCGGAATATGGCATTCGCATCGGCACGCCGCGGACAGGTGGCGAGCGCACCGTCGACATTCTGGCCGGTGTCGTGCCGGAGCAGCCCGGCACGGTCGTGCTGGTGTTGCTGGAACGCTCGGTGGCGCAGGCTTTCGACCGGCAATTCAACAACCTGCAGGCGGCGCGCTCGGTATCGGGCATGGCCGCCATGCTGGCGCACGAGATCAAGAACCCGCTATCCGGCATACGTGGTGCGGCGCAACTTCTGGAAACCAATGCCTCGCCGGACGACCGGGAACTGACCCGCCTGATCTGCGACGAGACCGACCGTATCCGCGCGCTTGTGGACCAGATGGAAGTGTTCTCCGACGAACGCCCGCCTGCCATGAAGCCGATCAACGTGCACACGGTACTTGAACATGTGCGCAAGCTGGCATCGTCCGCCGTTGCGTCGTCGATCGAGTTCGTTGAGCAGTACGACCCGTCGCTTCCCTATGTGCAGGGCAACCGTGACCAGCTTATCCAGGTGTTCCTGAACCTTGTGAAGAACGCCGCAGAAGCCATTGAACGAAAAGATGTAAATGGCAAGATTACGCTGACTACCGCCTACCGGCCCGGCATCCGGATGCAGGTGCAGGGCAGCGACCGGTCGGTATCCCTGCCGCTGGAGATCTGTGTGCGCGACAACGGCCCCGGCATTCCCGACGACCTGCTGGGCAGCCTGTTCGATCCGTTCGTGACGTCAAAGGACAGTGGCCGGGGACTTGGGCTCGCGCTGGTGGCCAAGCTGGTGCGCGATCATGGCGGCGTGGTGGACGCGTCGAACCTCGCTGACGGGACCGTGTTCCGGGTGCTGCTGCCGCTTTCAACTTCAAACCAGACGGAGATGGATGACACATGACGACAGGAACGGTTCTTGTTGCCGATGACGATGCCGCCATCCGTACGGTGGTGACCCAGGCGCTGACGCGGGCAGGCTATGCGGTGCGCGCCTCCAGCAATGCCGCCTCGTTGTGGCGCTGGGTGAGCGAGGGCGAGGGCGACGTGGTGCTGACCGACGTGGTGCTGCCCGATGAGAGCGGCTTCGACATTCTGCCACGCATCAAGGCCAAGCGGCCGCGTTTGCCGGTGATCGTGATGAGCGCCCGTAACACCATCATGACCGCCATCACCGCCAGTGAACGTGGCGCCTACGATTACCTGCCCAAGCCGTTCGACCTGTCGGCGCTGGTGACCACCATCGGTCAGGCGCTGGAGGATTCGCGCAAGACCGGCCAGCAGTCGATGGCGCGGCAGCAACCGGATGAAAGCGAGGTGCTTCCCATCGTCGGACGCTCGCAGGCGATGCAGGACATCTACCGCATCGTCGCCCGGATGACGCAGACCGACCTGACGGTGATGATTCAGGGCGAATCGGGCACCGGCAAGGAACTGGTGGCGCGGGCGCTGCACAACTTCTCACGCCGGAAGGGCGCCCCGTTCGTGGCCATGAACATGGCGGCGATTCCGCGCGAACTGATTGAATCGGAGCTTTTCGGGCACGAAAAGGGCGCCTTCACCGGGGCGGTTTCGCGGTATGCGGGCCGGTTCGAGCAGGCCCATGGCGGCACGTTGTTCCTCGACGAGATCGGCGACATGCCCATGGAAGCGCAGACCAGGCTGCTGCGGGTGCTGCAGGAAGGCGAGTATTCCTCCGTTGGCGGCGTGCGGCCGATCAAGACCGACGTGCGCATAGTCGCCGCTACGCACCGGGACCTTCAGCAGCTTATTTCACAAGGCTTGTTCCGCGAGGACCTGTACTTCCGGCTCAATGTGGTGCCTTTGCGGCTGCCGCCATTGCGCGAGCGAGCTGACGACATTCCTGATCTGGTCAATCACTTCCTGAAGGAATGCGAGCGGCAGGGCCTGCCGGGCAAGACCTTCTCGCCCGGCGCGCTTGACGTGCTGCGCAAGGCGCGCTGGCCGGGCAACATCCGCGAGCTGGAGAACTTCATAAACCGGCTGTGTGCCATCCACGTTGGTGACGAGATTACAGCGCAGACGGTTGAGCAGGAGTTTGCCAGCCAGAATGCCGTCGGGCCGGACTCAAAGCCCAGCGCAGCCGCCAGCCTGTCCGAGTTCGTCGAAAACCACCTGGGACGGTACTTTGGCGGCTACCAGCCCGGCCTGCCACCGGAAGGGCTCTATCATCGCATCATCCAGCAAGTCGAAGCTCCATTGATCAATGCCAGCCTGGCGGCAACAGGCGGCAACCAGATCAAGGCGGCGAGCCTTCTGGGGATCAACCGCAATACGCTGCGCACCCGCATAAAGGAACTGGGCTTGAGCGTGGTCCGGACGCCGGGAACCCGCAAGTAAGACCTGGACAATGGCGTCAGGCGGGGTTTGCTGCAGTGGATAGTCTGCAAGCCGCGTGTTTTCAGGGTGTCACATATATGCCACATTACTGTTGCGAATGGGCAACAGGTTTATCCGGGCTGCAAAGTCCCGGCCGGCATCATAAAGGTGGACATCAATGGCAGCAGTCTCCGGCATGACTGATGCGTCCGCCCGCTCCGGACGGCCGGAAGCGGTAGCAGACACCTTGATCGACAACAGGGCGCTGAACTGGATCGCGCTTGCACTGGTGGTGCTGGCGCTTGCGCTTGGGCTTGGCACCTATCTGTATCTCACAGGCATCTTGCCGCTTGAACCGGACGCCGCGCGGGCACGCCAACTGCTTTACGCCAACATCGTGCTGCTGCTGCTCATGGGCGGCATCATCGTATGGCAGGCCAGCAGACTTGCCAGGGCTCGCATGCGCCGGGTGGCCGGGTCCGGCTTGCACATCCGAATTGTCACCCTCCTGTCACTGTTCGCGGTGCTGCCCGCCATCGTGGTGGCGGTGTTCGCCACGGTGACGTTGAGCCGTGGGCTCGATACCTGGCTGTCTGGCAAGACCGAGGCCATCGTCACTTCCGCAGAGGCGGTGGCGGAAGCCTACATCAACGAAAACATGGACGTTGCCCTTTCAGATGCCGCCTTCATAGCCAACGAACTCAACCAGCGGGCCGATGAGTTTCGTACCGACCGCGAGAAGATCGTCCGGCGAGTGGCGACATATGGCGCGTTGCGCGGCCTGGCCGGCCTGTTCGTGGTGAACCCGTCCACCAAGGAAGTATTGATTTCGGCGACTGCCAGCAACGCCGTGCGGTTCCGGCCGCCGCCGCCTGAAGATCTCGCTCAGGCGACAACCGGCGACATGGTGGTGCGCCAGCCGGAACGGGGCGGCAACGTGATCCGGGCGCTGATGCGGCTGGACAAGCTGGAGGGCAATTACCTATACCTCTACCGGCTGGTCAATCCGGAGGTCATTGCCCAGCTTGAGAAGGCGCGCTCGCAACGCAAGGAGTTCGCCGAACTGATTGCCCAGCGCGAGGCGCTGACGCTGAACTTCGCTGCTTTGTTCGCCGGTCTGGCGCTGATCTTCCTGATGTCGGCCGTATTGCTCGGCCTGATGTTCTCGAACCGTCTGGTGCAGCCTATTGTCAGCCTCGTTTCCGCTGCCCGGCGGGTGAGCGCGGGCGATCTCGAGACCAAGGTATCGACGCGCCAGGCAACCGGTGACCTCGCCACGCTCGGGCAGACCTTCAATCAGATGACGGACCGGCTCAAGAGCCAGCGCCAGGACCTGATCACTGCCAATGACCGTCTGGACGAACGCCGCCGCTTCATGGAAGCGGTGCTGCGCGGCGTTAGTGCCGGCGTGATCGGTCTTGATCCTGACGGCACGATCACGCTCACCAACCGTTCGACGCTGGAACTGCTGGAAATTGACGGCGCCGCGCTGACCGGCCAGCCGATTGCCGAGGTGTTTGGCGAGGCTCTGCCCATCTTCCACAAGGCAAAGGCTCGCCCCGATGGTTTTGCAGACGGCAGCGTCAAGCGGCGCGTCGGCGACCAGGAGCGCAGTTTCGTGGTCAGCGTGACGACCGAACAGAGCGATGCCGGAGTCGATGGCTACGTGCTGACGTTCGACGACACCACCGAACTCGAAAGCGCCCAGCGAAACTCGGCATGGGCCGACATTGCCCGGCGCATCGCCCACGAGATCAAGAACCCGCTGACACCGATCCAACTCTCGGCCGAGCGGCTGCGGCGCAAATACGGCGACCAGATCACCGGAGATCGCGCCGTGTTCGACCAGTGCACGGATACCATCGTCCGGCAGGTCGGTGACATCGGCCGGATGGTCGATGAGTTCTCGTCTTTTGCGCGGATGCCGAGCGCGCAGCTGGAGCCGAACGATCTGACGGCGTTGATCCGCGAGGCGCTGGTGCTGCAGAAGGCAAGCGACGAGACGCTGCAGTTCGAGACCGATTTCCCCGATCAACCGGTGATGCTGCGGCTCGACCGGCGGCTGGTGAACCAGGCGATGACCAACCTGGTCAAGAATGCCCGCGAGTTGATCGAGACGCGGCTGCAAAGCCGGCCGGATCTGCCCGGCGCCATCCGCGTCGAACTGGACGCCAGCATGGCGGGCAAGGTGATTGTGCGGGTGATGGATAACGGTATTGGCCTGCCGCAGGAAAACCGCTCGCGCCTCACCGAACCCTACATGACAACGCGGGAGAAGGGCACCGGCCTTGGTCTTGCCATCGTGACCCGCATCATGGAAGAGCACGACGGCCGCCTGACGCTGAACGACGCCCCGCAGTCGTTCCATGACGGCATGGGTGCCTGCGTCAGCCTGGAATTTCCGGCCACCGGGGCCGACAGCGGGAAAGTCGAAGATCACGGGGGTGATACCGGCAACCGACAGGTACATTCCATGGAAGGCACTGCGTAATGGCTGCAGACATCCTGATTGTTGATGATGAGCGTGATATCCGGGAGCTGATCGGCGGCATCTTGGAAGACGAGGGGTACGAAGCACGCCTGGCAGGCGACAGCGACAGCGCACTGGCGGCCATCGCCCAGCGCCGTCCGTCAATGGTGGTGCTCGACATCTGGCTGCAAGGCTCCAGGCTTGATGGTCTCGACCTGCTGATCGAAATCAAGCAGGCCCATGCGGATTTGCCGGTGCTGATAATCTCAGGTCACGGCAATATCGAAACCGCTGTGTCTGCCATCAAGCGCGGGGCTTACGAGTATATCGAAAAGCCGTTCAAGGCCGACAAGCTGGTGCATGTTGTCGGCCGCGCTCTGGAGACATCCCGGCTGAAGCGCGAGAACCAGCAGTTGCGCAACCTGTCAGGCGAGAGCTTGGAGCTGATCGGCTCATCCAACGCCATGAAGCAGCTGGTGCAGGCGCTGATGCGGGCAGCCCCCAGCAATGGCCGGGTGATGCTGACGGGCCCGATGGGGTCCGGCAAGGAACTGGCGGCGCGCAGCCTGCATGTCTGGTCACTTCGCGCAGACGCTCCGTTCGTGGTGCTGCCGGCGGCAACGATGCTGCCGGAGCGGATGGAAGAGGAACTGTTCGGCATCGAGGACAGCAATGGCCGGCCGGTGCGGGTCGGCAAGCTTGAGGAAGCTCACGGCGGCACTCTTTACCTGGACGAAGTGGCGGACATGCCGGTGGAAACGCAAAGCAAGGTTTTGCGGGTGCTTCTGGACCAGACCTTTACCCGGGTGGGCGGCGCAAAACCGGTCAAGGTGGATGTGCGCATCGTATCGTCGACGGCGCGGGACCTGGTCGCGCTAGTCAAGGCGGAGACCTTCCGTGAGGACTTGTTGCACCGGCTGGCGGTGGTGCCGATCAAGCTGCCGTCCCTGCATGAGCGCCGCGAGGACATTCCGGATCTGGTAAGACATTTCGCCAGCCTCTACTCCGCCCAGACAGGCCACCCGCCGAGGCAGTTCGCCGAGGATGCGCTGACCGCCATCCAGACCATGGACTGGTCGGGCAACGTCCGCCAGCTCAAGAACTCGGTCGAACGGCTGCTGATCATGACCGGCGGGGAGGCGGATCAACCGATCCGCGCGGCAAACCTTCCGGCAGACCTGACGGGAGCGGGCGACGGCGGCGGCGGCATGGGGCTCGAAGCGCTGATGTCGTTGCCATTGCGCGAGGCGCGGGAACAATTCGAGTGCGACTACCTGAGGGCCCAGCTGAGCCGTTTCGGCGGCAACATATCGCGTACGGCCTCATTCGTCGGCATGGAGCGCTCGGCCTTGCATCGCAAGCTGCGCGCGCTCGACATCAGCGTTGGCGACCGGGATGAGCCAGCTTCCGCAAACGAGGCGGCGGCAGTCTGAACGAGAGGCAGGATGGCTTGCCTTGCAGCCCATCATGGAGCATTGTCCCGCCGGTCCAATGGGCCACGCAAACAACTTGCAAGGCGGTAACAGGCAAGCCCGATGAAAATCATTATCTGTGGGGCGGGGCAAGTCGGCCGCGGTATCGCCGAACGTCTTGCCATCGAGAATCACGACGTCACCGTAATCGATATTTCCAGCGAACTGATCGAGGCGATTTCCGCCAACACCGACGTGCGCGGGATCGTCGGCCATGGCGCCCACCCGGATGTGCTCAACGAAGCAGGCGGCGCCGAGGCGGACATGATCATCGCTGTGACCTTTGTCGATGAGGTCAACATGATGGCATGTGAGGTGGCCAAGGCGCTGTTCAACATTCCCACGCGCGTAGCGCGGGTGCGCGACCAGTCCTACCTGATGCCGCAATACGCCAAGCTGTTTACCCGTGAAAACACGGCGGTTGACGTGGTGATTTCGCCGGAGGTGGCCGTTGGCGAGATGGTGCTGCGCCGCCTGGCGCTGCCTGGCGCGTTCGAGGCGATCTATTTCGTCGATGAGAAGGTCCTGACACTCGGCATCAAGATCGAGGAAGACTGTCCGGTCATCAATACTTCGCTGGCGCAGTTGTCGGGGCTGTTTCCGGATCTCAATGCCGTGGTTTGCGGTATCGTGCGCGATGGCAAGCTGTTCGTGCCGCATTCGAGCGAGCAGATGCTGCCAGGCGACCGTGCCTACGTGATCAGCGACCGGAGCCAGGCTACCCGCGTGCTGGCGCTGTTCGGCCATGAGGAACGACCTGCACGGCGGGTGCTGATCGGCGGTGGCGGCACCATCGGCACTTACGTGGCGCGCAAGCTTGAAGAGCGGGACTCGCACATCAAGGTCACCATCATCGAGCACAATCTCGCCCGTGCGGAACAGGTCGCTGATGAACTCGACAACGCCGTCGTTCTGCACGGCTCGGCGCTGGATGCGACATTGCTGCAGGAAGCCGAAATCTCGCGAACCGAGACTTATATCGCGTTGACCAATGACGACAAGGTCAACGTACTGTCAGCGATGCTGGCCAAGCAACATGGCGCGGGCACGGCGTCGTGCCTGGTGACCAGCCTCGATGCGCGGCCGCTGGTGTCGCCGCTCGGCATCGACTCGTATATCGACCCGCGGTCTGTAACCGTCTCGTCGATCCTGCAGCATGTCCGGCGCGGCCGCATTCGGGGCGTGCATGGAGTTGAGGCAGGCGAGGGGGAAGTGGTGGAGGCTGAGGCTCTCGAAACCTCGCCGATGATCGGCAAACCGCTACGCGAGGCGGAACTTCCCGACGGCATCCGTATCGGCGCGATCGTGCGCGATGACGAGGTGTTGATTCCGACTGGCGACACGGAGATCCGGCCGAATGACCGGGTAGTGATGTTCGCGTTGCGCGACAAGATCGAGGAAATCCAGCATCTGTTCCGGGTCAGTATCGAGTATTTCTAGGAGCCAAATGGCGGATTTTGCCGGTAGCGCATTCCATAAAGTGGAATTATAGTGACGGAAGCGCTTGAGCGGGGCGGCGCGTGGACCTGACTTATCGCGCCCTGTTTCGAGTGATGCGGCAAGAACAATAAGAGAGGCCTAAATGGCACAAGAAAAGGCGCAAAACCTTCAGGACACCTTCTTGAACACAGTCCGGCGGAACAAGGTTTCCGTAACGGTGTTCCTTGTCAACGGGGTCAAACTTCAAGGTGTCATTACCTGGTTCGACAATTTCTGCGTTCTGTTGCGGCGCGATGGCATGTCGCAACTGGTGTACAAGCACGCGATCTCAACGATCATGCCGGCCCAGCAGATATCGCTTTACGACGAAGACGGCGAAAGCAATTGACCACGAGCCGCTTCTGCAGGCGTGGGCTGGCGGGTTCATTCTCGCGAGCAAGGGCATGAGCAGCCATGACTGACCGGTCAGGCGACGGCAGCGGCATCGAGTTCCAGATCGAGGGGCCCGAGGTTACACGGGCCTTTGTAATTCATCCCGATGTAAAGACCCGAGGCCCGGCGCAGGGCGGCTGGCGCGACGCACAGGCGAAGCTTGACGAGGCGGTGGGCCTGTCGCTGGCCATCGAACTGGAGATCGCCGCAGCCGTCATCGTGCCGTTGTCGAAGGTATCGCCGGGGGCGTTCTTCGGCACCGGCAAGGTGGCCGAACTGGGTGAACAGATCGAGGCTGCGGAAGCCGACATCGCCATACTGAACGGCCAGCTGTCACCGGCCCAGCAGCGCAACCTGGAGCGGGCCTGGAAGGTCAAGGTGCTTGACCGCACCGGCTTGATCCTTGAGATATTCGGCCGCCGCGCCAACACTCGCGAAGGCACTCTGCAGGTGGAACTGGCGCACCTGAACTACCAGAAAAGCCGCCTTGTTCGCTCCTGGACCCACCTTGAGCGCCAGCGCGGCGGGGCAGGGTTCATGGGTGGTCCCGGCGAAACGCAGCTGGAAGCCGACCGCCGCATCATTCAGGACCGCATAACGCGCCTCAGGAAACAGCTGGACCAGGTGGTGCGCACCCGGACGCTGCACCGGGAGAGCAGGGCGAAGGTGCCGTATCCGGTGGTGGCGCTGGTGGGTTACACCAACGCAGGCAAGTCGACGTTGTTCAACCGCCTTACGAACGCGGACGTTCTTGCCAGGGACCTGCTGTTCGCCACGCTCGACCCGACCATGCGCCAGATTGAGCTGCCTAAGGGGCGAAAGGTCATCCTGTCCGATACGGTGGGTTTCATCTCCGATCTGCCGACCACGCTGGTTGCCGCGTTCCGCGCTACGCTGGAAGAGGTGCTGGCGGCCGATGTCATCCTGCACGTTCGCGACATTGCCCATGCCGAAACCGAGGAGCAGGCCGCCGACGTGATGGCGGTGCTGAAAGACCTCGGCGTCAGCAAAGCTGCACGCGACGAGATCATCGAGGTCTGGAACAAGATCGACCTGCTGGATGCCGACCACCGCGCCGCACTCAGCACCGATGCCGCCAGTCACCAGGCCCGCGTCGTGCCTGTCTCCGCCGTCACGGGCGAGGGGGTGGCGGCGCTGCTGGCACGGGTGGAAGAGGCCCTGGCAGAGCACAACCCCGTGTTCTGCATTGACCTAGCGCCCGAAGACGGAGCCCAGCTTGCCTGGGTTTATGGTCATGGCGAGGTGCTGGACCGGAAGGATGACGACGATGGCCGCATCCGGTTGACGGCGAGATTCGACGTGCGTCATGCGGGCACGGCTGCAAAGCAGCTTGGCGGGCGAATGAAGCCCGCCGGCGATGCGTAACGAGCCTTATCCGGTCTGTTTGTCGCGAGCCCTGATTTCGTCCCAGATGGCGTCCATCTCTTCCAGTGTCGCCTCGTCGAGGCTGCTGCCACGCACTTCAAGTTGTTCCTCTACATAATTGAAACGGCGCGTGAATTTGGCGTTGGCATGGCGCAGGGCGTGCTCGGCGTCCAGACCCAGGTGGCGGCCCAGATTGACCATGACGAACAGCAGGTCTCCGAACTCCTCGGCCTGTCTGCCATGGTCCATGGAACCTTGGGTTTCGGCCAGTTCCTTCGCTTCTTCCACCACCTTGTCCAGGACATGGGAAATCTCCGGCCAATCAAAGCCCACCTTTGCTGCGCGTTTCTGCAGCTTCAGTGCCCGCGTCAGGGCGGGCAGGGCCTGCGGAATGCCGTCTAGGTGCCGGACATGTTCCTTGTCCGTGCCCTTGCGTTCCTCGGCCTTGATGCGCTCCCAGAAGCCCTTGGCGGCGCCTGCGGACCGTGCCGCTTCGTCGCCGAACACGTGCGGATGGCGGCGGATCATCTTGGTGTTGATAGCTTCGACGACGTCGTGGAAGCTAAAATCGCCGGATTCATTGGCCATTTGTGCGTGGTATACCACCTGCAGCAGCAGATCGCCCAGCTCCTCGCACAGGTCGCCCATGTCGCCGCGCTCGATGGCGTCGGCGACTTCGTAGGCTTCCTCGATCGTGTACGGGACGATCGAGGCGAAGTCCTGTTCAAGGTCCCAGGGGCAACCGGTGACAGGTGTACGCAGCGCAGCCATGATCGCCAGCAAGGTGGTGATGTCGCGCTTGGGCATTTGGGTGGGGTCCGTCATCAGGGGAGCCTAGCAGAGCGTAACCTTTGCGGCATGGCCGGTGGTTCGCGTATCCCCAGATACGTAATTCGCATAATATATATTATGGAATATTATTGCATGGCTGGTGGGCGGAAATCCGCCATCAGGCATCTACGCCGTCAATCCTGTACGTGCTGTCAGAGACGTTGCCCTGCCAGAACCACAGCGCCAGCAGCGGCTCATCACGGGTCGTGGTGGCATGACGCTGGTTGGATTGATGCACAAAGGCTTCACCGGGTTCGCGCCTCACATACGGTGCATCATCCATCTGCCAGTCTGCGCAGCCGCTGAGCACCAGGTAATGCTCGACAGCTTCGTGCCAGTGGCTTGGATACACGGTATTGCGCGCCTGCAGGTACAGACCGAAGCTGACGTCGCCATTGGCGATCATGCCCTTTGGCCCCGCCAGTTCGACATAGGTAAACCGCCCGCGGAAGCTCTCAGGCATTCTCATGCTCCCTTCGGACCATAGCAGCGATCCGCCAAGCTGACGGATCACGTCTCGCAAGCCCAGGCTGACGCTCAAGGTTGCCAGCGCGTCCGAATAGTCCGCCACGAGGTGCTGCGGCACACCTGAGCCAGCCTTGATTGTCTGTGGCACTGCAATAGCTGCAATGAGATCGCGCAGTTCGTGATGGCCAGCTGCCGCCCACGTATCGCCAACGGCGGACAGCAGTTCGCGCATCAGGCAATCTCCACGACCATGCCGTCATAGGCCGCCGTAACATGCTCCGGCGTCGAGTCACACATGGTGCGGTAATCAAGGTCCACGTGCATGTTGGTCAGGATGGCGCGCTTCGGCTTCATCCGCTCGATCCAGGCCAGAGCGTCCTCGAGGTTGAAATGGCTCGGGTGCGGTGTGGTGCGCAGCGCATCAATGATCCACACGTCGAGGCCCTCGAGGTGCGGCAGCACTGCGTCCGGAATGTCCTTCACGTCCGGCGTATAGGCCACGTCGCCCCAGCGGAAGCCCAGCGCGTCGATATCACCATGGTTAACGCTGAAGGCCATCGCCTCGATGGCGCCGGCGGCTCCGGATGTGCTGACGGGCTTGCCCGGTTCGATGGAGTGCATGTCGAGGATCGGCGGATAGGACGAACCCGGCGGCGTGATGAAACAGTAGCTGAAGCGCGTCATCAGCATGTCGGCGGTCGCATGATCGGCCCATACCTGCACGCGCTGGCGCATGTTGATGGCGACCTGGCGCAGGTCGTCGATGCCGTGGGTGTGGTCGGCGTGCTCGTGGGTATACCAGACGCCGTCCAGCGCTCCGACGTTGACGCTGTTGAGTTGGGCGACGAGATCCGGCGTGGTGTCCACCAGGACGCGGGTGAGGGCCTCCCCTTCCCGCTTCTCCAGCAACACCGAACAGCGCTTGCGCACGTTGCGCGGCTCGTTGGGGTCGCAATTGCCCCAGTTGTTGCCGATGCGCGGCACCCCGCCGGACGATCCGCAGCCGAGGATGGTCAGGGTGAGGCTCATGCAGCCTCCCGGTATTGCGCTGGCCGTTGCGCCTTGGAGAACAGCCGGAAGAAGTTGTCGGAGGTGATCCGCGCCATGTCTTCGACCGGAAGGCCTTTCACCTCGGCCAGACAGGCCAGGGTGTGGGCCGTGAAGGCGGGTTCGTTGGACTTGCCCCGGTGTGGCGCAGGCGCGAGGTACGGTGCGTCGGTCTCGACCAGCATCCGGTCCAGCGGGCAGATACGGGCAGCCTCGCGGATCTCTTCCGCGGTCTTGAAGGTCAGGATGCCGGAGAACGACAGGTATGCGCCGAGCGCCAACCCGCGTTCTGCCAGCTCGATTCCAGAGGAGAAACAATGCAGCAGTGGCTTGAACGCCCCCTTCCCCATTTCCAACTCCAATATTGAAGCAGTGTCATTTTCGGCCGAGCGGGAGTGGATAACCAGCGGCAGTCCGCTCATGCGCGCCGCGGCGATATGGGTGCGGAAGCCCTGCGCCTGCGCTTCGCGCGGGCTGTTGTCGTAATGATAGTCGACGCCGGCTTCGCCAAGGCCAATACATTTCGGATGAGCGGCAAGTTTGGCCAGTTGCTCCGCCGTCACGTCGAGTTCCTCATGGGCGTTGTGAGGATGGGTGCCTACGGTGAACCAGACCTCGGGGTGGGCCTCGGCGATAGCGCGGATGGCATCGTAGCGCTTGACCCGGGTTGAGATGGTGACCATGGCGTGCACCCCAGCCGCATGAGCACGTGCGATCACGCCATCGATATCCTCGCTGAGAACGTCGAAGTCGAGATGGCAATGGCTGTCGACGATGGCTGGCTTGCTCACAACGGCCCCAATCACGCTCAGGCTTCGGTATCCGGTTCAACGTAACGCGGGAAAACGCCCTCGGGTTTCGGCAGCGCCGTGCCGGGCACCAGTGCCGCCTTTTCCACGCCAAACTGGCGCTTGTCCTCGGCCACGCTCAACAGGTCCAGCAGCTTCGCCGCTCCACCCGGAATGAACGGCTGCGCCGCCGTCGCCACCACGCGGATCACCTCTGCCGTGGTGTAGAGCACGGTGTTCATGCGCTCCGGATCGGTCTTCTTCAGCGCCCAGGGTTCCTGGCCTGCGAAGTAGCGATTGGCGTCGGCCACCACCTTCCAGATGATCTCCAGCGCCTTGTGGATGCGGAACTGGTTCATCTCGGTACGGGCGGCGCTGAGAATGGCGTAGGCGGCGTCGAGGATTTCGCGGTCATCGGCGGTAAACTCGCCGTGCTGCGGAACCTGACCGTCGCAGTTCTTGGCGATCATCGACAGCGAGCGCTGCGCCAGATTGCCCAAGTCGTTGGCAAGATCGGCATTGACCCGGTTGACGATGGCCTCGTGGCTGTAATTGCCGTCCTGGCCGAACGGCACTTCGCGCAGGAAGAAATAGCGCACCTGGTCGACGCCATACTGGTCAATCATCGACTGCGGATCAACCACGTTGCCGACCGACTTGGACATCTTCTCGCCGCGGTTGAACAGGAAGCCGTGACCGTAGACATGCTTCGGCAAAGGCAGCCCTGCCGACATCAGGAAAGCCGGCCAGTACACCGCGTGGAAGCGGATGATGTCCTTGCCGATGATGTGGGCATCTGCCGGCCAGAAGCGCTTGCGCGGGCCGTCTTCCAGATAACCGGTGGCGGTAAGGTAGTTGGTCAGCGCGTCCACCCAGACATACATGATGTGGCCGGGCGCATCCGGCACCGGGATGCCCCAGTCGAAGGTGGTGCGGGAGACTGACAGGTCCTGCAGGCCGCCCTTCACGAAGCTTACGACCTCGTTCTTGCGTTCCTGCGGGCCGATGAGGTCAGGCTGGTCGGCATAGAGCTTCAGCAGCTTGTCCTGATAGGACGACAGTTTGAAGAAATAGCTTTCCTCCTCGACCCATTCCACCGGCGTACCGGTCTTGATCGAGTACTTCTGGCCGTCGCGGTCTTCGAGCTCATCCTCGCCGTAGAAGGCTTCGTCCCGCACCGAGTACCAGCCGGCATACTTGTCGAGATAGATGTCGCCATTGGCGGCCATGCGCTTCCACAACTCGGTCACGGTGTCGTAGTGGCGCTGCTCCGAGGTGCGGATGAAATCGTCATTGGTGCAGTTGAGCGCCTCGACCATGGTCTTGAACTTGGGCGCCATCTCGTTGACGAATTCTTCCGCCGACTTGCCCTGCTTCGCGGCCGTCTGCTGGATTTTCTGGCCGTGCTCATCGGTGCCCGTGAGGAAGAACACGTCGAACCCGTCCAGCCGCTTGAAGCGGGCCAGCGCGTCGGTTGCCAGCGCCTCGTAGGCATGGCCGATATGGGGCGCGCCGTTGGGATAGGAAATGGCCGTGGTGATGTAGAAGGTGGGCTTGTCGGTCATGTTGTTTTTCTTCAGGCGCGGCGGGCCTTGTCGATCTGCTCAAACGCCTGCAGCATGGTCAGACGCCGGTCGAGGTTTAGGCTATTTGTTTCGCGAATGCTACGGCTGATGGCGTCGTGCGCCTCGGCCAGCGCCAGCCCCGTTGCCGCACTTTCCGGCGCACGGGCGGCATGTGCTGCGGCCTTCGCCAGCCAGCCGTCCAGCAGTTCGCAGAAACTCGCGAACCTGTCGTCGGTTCCACGGCCATACAGCGCGTTGGCAACGGCGAAGCGGGTGGCGCCGTCGATCCGTCCGCGTTGCGCAGCCTCCGCAAAGCGGGCAAACACTGCGCCTGCCCCGGTCTCGGCCAGCGACAGGGCAAGCCCCGGGCTGCCCTGGGCGATGCCGGTGAGTTTGAGCGCTTCACGACCCGCGCCGTCCGGCAATCCTTCAAGCACCGTGCGCGTATCAGCCTCGCTGAGGCGGGCCAGGGGCAGCTCGATGCAGCGCGAGCGGATGGTGCGCAGCAGGCGGCCTCGCTGACTGCACACAAGAATGAACACCGACCGGGCCGGTGGTTCCTCCAGCGTCTTGAGCAGCGCATTGGCGGCGGCCAGATTCATGTCTTCGGCGGCATCCACTATGGCTATGCGCCAGCCCCCTGCTCCGGCTGTCTTGGAGAAGAAGTCGCCAACCTTGCGGCTCGTCTCGACATTGATGACAGTCTTAAGCTTGCCGCCGTCGGCGATCTTCTCGACAATCTTCAGGTCGGGGTGGGCACGGGCTTCAACCTGCGCAGCCACGTGATCGGCTGCGGGAACGGCAAGGCTCGCTGCCGGCGCAGCTGACGGGTCCGGATGCCGCAACAGGAACTTGGCCAACCGATACGCCAGCGTCGCCTTCCCGATGCCCTTGGGCCCGGTCAGTAGCCATGCATGATGAAAGCGCCCCGAGCGGTAGGCATCCAGAAGGCGCTGTTCTGCGGCGTGGTGACCGACCAGAGCCTGCGCGTGGCGCGGATGTAGCGGGCCTTCGCGCGGGTCTTGTTCCTCGTCATCCTTGCTCATGATGCAACCAACGCCATGCGGGACGTTACGGCCTGCCAGATTTGCGTGGCCACATCGTCAACGCCGGCCGATGCATCGATCAGATGGCACCGTCCGGGATGATCCTGCGCGATCTGCCGGAATGCATCCCGCAGCTTGCGGTGAAAGCCGATCCCCTTGCGCTCGAAGCGGTCCGTGCCGCCGCGCTGCTGGGCCCGCTCAATTCCGGTCTCCGGGTCCAGGTCGAACACCAGAGTGATGTCAGGCTGGGTCTCGCCCACAATGGCGAGGTCAAGACGCTCGACGAACTCCAGCCCCAGTCCGCCAGCGAGTCCCTGGTAGGCGCGGGTGGAATCGGCAAAGCGGTCACACAATACGGTCCTGCCCGCCGCAAGTGCGGGCCGGACGGTATGATTGAGGTGGCTCTCCCGGGCTGCATAGTTTAGCAGCGCCTCGCCTGCTGCACTCCATCGGCCGGGTTCGCCCGTGACCAGCAGTTCACGGATGGCGTCTGCGTCAGGAGAGCCGCCAGGTTCGCGGGTGGTCACGACGTCACGACCTGCCTGTCGCAACCGTTCCGCCAGCCGCACGACCTGCGTGCTCTTGCCGGCGCCCTCGCCGCCTTCGAAGGTAATGAACCAGGAGCTTTTCATGGGGGCGGAACCTATCAACCGCCAAAGGTCATGAAAAGCGCTGAATCAAGCGCCCTGCTCCATATGCTGCCGGAGGGTTCAACGCTGTCACGCACGACGACCGGGCCCGACGAGACAAATTTTCCGCCGGCATAGATCATCACCTTGCCGATTTCCGTTCCCGCCTTCACCGGCGCAACCAGCGGACCCTTGTAAACCAGCCGCGCCTCTGCCGATGCGAGCTCCTGATCGGACATCGACGTGACGATGTCTGCACCCGCGACGATACGCACTGTGGATTGCTCGCCGCCCCAGACCCTTGCCTGCCCCACGGTGTCGCCAGTGGAGAACAGTTGCACGCGGTGGAACTGCCGGAAACCGTAATCGAGCAGACGGGTGACCTCTTCCTCGCGCTCACGGGCCGATTTCAGGCCGGCAACCACGACGATGAGGCGGCGGCCCTCACGTTCGGCCGATCCGATCATGCCGTAACCGGATTCGCTGATGTACCCCGTCTTGATGCCATCCGCTCCCGGGTAGCTGCCGAGCAGCGGGTTGCGGTTGCGCTGGCGGATGTTGTTCCAGGTAAACTCGGGCTGGGAGTAATACTTGTACTGCTCCGGAAACACCTCGATGAGGTAGCGCGCCAGGCTGGCCAGTTCCCGAACCGTCGAGACGTGCCCCTCGGCGGGAAGGCCGGTCACATTCTTGAACACCGATCTGGTGAGGCCCAGTTTTCGAGCCCGCGCTGTCATCATGTCCGCGTAACGTTCTTCTGAGCCGGCAATTCCCTCGGCAATGGCGATGGCTGCATCGTTGCCGGACTGGACGACAGCGCCGGGAATCAGGTCTGCCAGCGCCACCAACGAACCCAGCTCAGCATACATCGTCGAACTGCCCGAAGGGGCTCCGCCGGTGCGCCAGGCATGCTCGGAAATGGTGAAAGTGTCGGTGAGCTTGAGGTTGCCTTCCTTGAGCCGCTCGTAGACCAGCAGCATGGTCATGATCTTGGTCATGCTGGCGGGCGGAAAGGGCTCGTCCGGGTTCTTCTCCAGCATCACCGCGCCGGAGCGGCTGTCCATGATGATGGCGTGAGAGGCGCGCGTGTCGAAGCTTTCGGCCTGGGCAGTTGCCGCAGACGGCTTGTACATCGGGGCCAGCAGCACCATTGCCGTCATGAGGCACAGTGCGCACCAAGGCCAGAGTCTGGGCAGCCGAAGCGGGTATGACATGGCGTCCAGTACTGATTGAACAACAAATGTTCTTCAGCTTACGCATCACCCGCGACCGGGGCAACAGCTCCGGCCGGCAAATGAGTCAGGGATTTGTGCTGAGGCGGAAGGCCAAGCTGCTCAGTAACTGGCAACCTTCAGCAAGGCATCGGCGTGACCGCGCGACCTTACGGCGCTGAGGGCCTGGCGGGCGTCTGCCTCGCTGGACAGCGGCCCGACCCGGACCCGGTAGACCTGACCGGAGCCGCCCGAGGCTGCCTCGACCATCACGTTGCCGATGTCTGACAGGTCAGCACGGGCGCGCTCGGCATTGGACGGATCGGAGAAAGCGGCAACCTGCACGAAGTAGGCCTCGCCTGCCCCCGCAGCCGGCGCAATGCTGGCGGTGTTTCCGGCGATGCTGGCGGCTGCATATGTCGGCTGTTCAGAGCCGTAGCGTCCATTTCGAAGGTCTGCGCTGGCGATCATCTGGTTGAGAGGCGTTCCGCGCTCCAGTTCCTGGTTCATCGCGGCAAGGTGCCCGTAGTCTCCATCCTTCAGCGGCGCCGGACCAATGTACTGTACGCGCACCGGCGCCTTGCCCTGCGCCCTGAAGCCCAGCGCATCGGCGGACCGCCGCGACATGTCGATGATGCGGTCATTGACGAAGGGGCCGCGATCGTTCACCCGCACGATGACCATGCGACCGTTGTTCAGGTTGGTCACCTTGGCGTAGCTGGGCAGTTCCATGGTCGTGTGCGCTGCTGTCAACTGGTCCATGTCAAACCACTCGCCGTTCGACGTCATGCGCTTGTGGAACTTCGGTCCATACCACGAAGCAACGCCCTTGCGGTCATAGCTGGGGTCATGGCGCGGATGGAACTTCTGTCCAGCCACTTCATAGGGCTTGCCAACGTGCCGGCGCCCACCGCCCTTAGGGATGGGACCCTTGGCCTCGTCCCAGAGCGGTGAGCCCACGCCGGCAAACGGATCTTGCTTGCCGCCACCCGAGCACCCTGCAATGGTCACCGCAATGGCGCACAGCAGCCCGGCGCTGACGAGAAAATATCCCTTCCGGCTCCGGTTCGGCAGTTTCACTGGTCTGGTGGTCATGGCGTGCTCTCGTTGTTCTCTGCCGCATCCAGCAACCGGGATGCAGATTGGCAAACGCCGCCCTAACGCGACGCTTAAAACTTGATCGATGCTTGCCTCAATCCGGTAAAGTTCCGGTTCCCAAAGGCGGTTAACGCTTGGTTTACGAGCCTGGCTGTGAGAATCTCGCCATGATTTCCGCCGAACAGAAAACCGTGGACGACATGAACAAGCCTGACGCCCCTGCCCGCTTTTCGACCTCCCTGTCGGCGCAGATGACCCATGCAATCCGCAATCGCCCCGTCACCCGTGACGACCTTGAGGCGGCGGCGCTGTTCACGCTCGACGCCATTGCAAACACGGTTGCGGGACGCAATTCGAAGCCGGGTGCCAAGCTGCTGGCCTGGCAGCGGGCCATGCAGGCGGCGAGCGGCAGTACCGGCGGTACCGATCAGGCGCGGCTGTCGTTTCTCTACGGCGCCTTGTGCCACATCCTCGAGGTTGATGACCTGCACCGCGCCTCGGTTGTCCATCCCGGCTGCGTGGTCGTGCCCGCAGTGATGGCCATTGCTGCGGGCCGGCCCGGCAACGAGGCGCTGACCGCCGTGTTGTGGGGCTTCGAGGCCTGTACGCGGGTCGGCATGAGCGTGGGCCCCGCGCACTACCGAACCTGGCACAACACTGCCACCTGCGGCCCCTTCGGCTCGACCATGGCGGTTGCTTCACTGCAGAGTTTGACTGCCGAGCAAACCGTTCATGCGCTGGGCAATGCGGGCTCGCAGTCAGCCGGACTTTGGGAATTTCTCGACACTGGAGCCGAAACCAAGCACCTGCATGCCGGACGCGGTGCCGAGGCTGGACTGGTGGCTGCCACACTGGCTGCACACGGCTTTACCGGCGCTCCAACCATTCTTGAAGGCCGGCGCGGCTTCTTCGCCGCAACCTGCACGGACGCGGACCCGTCCCGGCTGGTCCCGGCGGACGGTGATCCGTGGCAACTGCACCTGACCTCCATCAAGCCCTGGCCATCGTGCCGACATACCCATCCGGCCATCGATTGCGCGTTGACCCTGTATCAGCGCATCGGCGGGGCGGCACGGGTGGAAAGAGTTCAGGTGTCTGCATATCCGGCAGCACTTGACCTGTGTGACCGGGTGCAGGTGAACAGTGCCTACGAAGGCAAGTTCTCGCTTCAGCACTGCGTGGCGGCCGCACTGAGCGACGGGCAAGTGGATTTCGACAGTTTCGAGCCGGAGGCGCGCGCCCGCTTGGCGGATTTGGGCTCACTGATCGCCGTCGAGGCAGTTGAAGAGTATTCCCGCGCCTATCCTGTTCACTGGGGCAGCCGGCTGCGCGTGACTCTCAAGGACGGGACCATGCTGGAGCAGGCCGTGTCCGATGCGCGCGGCGACTCTGAACTTCCGCTCGGCCACGACGACATGGTGAGCAAGGCCCGGGGCCTCATGGTCCATGGCGGCCACCCGGACCCTGACGGCCTGATACAGGGCGTTCTCGACATGGCCGATGGTGGACCGGCGCCAGATCTTGCACCACTGCTGACAATCTGACGGCGCCGGAGTTGTCAGTTCGTGCCGGACTGACCTGTCTGCTGTCCTGATGCGCTGTCCACGGAGGTGTCTTCGCCGGCGGCGGCAGGTTGTGCGGCTTCGACGGAATTGCCGCCATCTGCGGGCTTGGCGGCCGCCAGCACTGCCTTGAGCCGGGCATGGTTCTGCTGACCGTGAGGATTGCCTTGCGCGGCAGACTTCTCGTAAAGCTCGATGGCCTTTCCGGCATCCTTTGCGGTGCCCCAGCCCATTTCATACATGCCGCCAAGATTGTTCTGGCCCCACGCATTGCCGGCGTTTGCGGTTTCTTCGAACAGGCGGAAGGCGACGGACAGGTCGCGTTCGGTACCCATGCCCTGCAGATACATCAGGCCGAGATTGTTCTTCGCCGCAATGTGACCGCCGTCGGCGGCCTTGGTGTAATAGGTGACCGCTTTCGCCAGGTCCGGCTTGACGCCGGTACCGTAGTGATACCCATGGGCGGCCTTGTAGGCGGCCTCTATGTTTCCCTTGTCCGCTGCGCTGGCAAACAGTGTCAGGGCATTGGCGGGATTGGCCTTCAGGTCCTTGCTGCCTTCGAGCAGCAATCCGGCAAGCAGGAACTGCGCCTCGGGATCGCCCTTCTCGGCAGCCGCCGTGAGCCAGCGGGCAGCCCGCGTGATGCTCTTTCGCGTGCCGTTGGCGCCTTCGAGATAGTCCTTTGCCAAGGAGATCTGGGCAGCCACGTCTCCCTGCTTGGCAAGCTCATTCTTTTCGTTGAATGACATCGAAGTCAGGTCGGGCGCCTGTTGTTGTGCCGGCGCCTGTTCGTTACCGCCCGTTTGAGCCTGCGCGGACGGAGCGAATGCGGCCGCGCCGAGCAACAGCCCGGCAGCAGCTAGCGATGCCAGAGATATTCTGAACTCGTTCATTGTCAGGCCTCTCGGGATTTCAGGTTATGCCGCTTATGACATCAGCGGGCATTCAATGCAAATATCTAACCTTGGGAAACTTTCAGGTTGGAATCCTAGCGGATCCGCGTCCACGTCTGCGATCCGCACAGGAACTTGGCAAAGCAGCCTTCCACATTCATGGTTGCGCCGCCCGGATCCAGGTAGATGTCGTAAACCTTGCCGTTCTGGGCATTGTAGACGAGGCCCTTCAGCAGGTCGCCATCCTCGTTGGGCTCCAGACCCTTGATGATGGTCAACCCGATGAGCGGGCGCATGCGCTGGCTGGCGTCAGGGTTGTTGACATCGGTCTTGGGATTGCCGGCCTCATCAAGCGGTTCGCGCAGCCAGACGATCTGGCCGCACAGAAACTGGCCGCATGGCGCAATCTCGATGTTGGATTTGCCTTCCTCATCCGCCCAGACGCCCTGGGCGCGTTCGACAAGCGTCGAGGCCGCGGCGCTGCCCGCAAGCCCGGGCCAGGCCACAAGCGCCATGAACGACAACAGTGCAAGAATGGATTTCATGAGTGGCAATTACCTGTGAGGCTACCTTGGGTCAGACCGACTGCTACAATTGATCTGTGGCCACACTAGGACAGACATGGTGAACGGATTATGAAACGGCAACCGTGATCACGCAGAAGCGATCTGGCAAGAAGCTGGCGCGGTTGAGGTCTCCGTGGTCATTGCGTAGGCCTTGCCTACGACTGGCCTGACGGGTAAACCAGCGCGGGCATCGGCGGCTGAACCACCATGGAATCGCGGAGGGGTGGCAGAGTGGTCGATTGCGGCGGTCTTGAAAACCGTTGGGCTTCACGGTCCCGGGGGTTCGAATCCCTCCCCCTCCGCCACTGTGGTGTTTGAATGCAATTGTCCCGGCCCGCGTCAATACGTGCCAGATATCGCGGTTGCGGCCAGTGCAACGATTTGGCAACGTTATTGGCACAGACTCACTAAGCGGTCTTCCGAGATCGTTTCGCGGGCGACCGGCCCCGTTTCAAACGGGCCGCCGCCTTTCACTCACCGGAATGAACCGGAGGTGATCGCCATGGCAGGCGACAGCAATTCCAACCCGGCAGGCAATCCCACGCAGTGCGTTGCGGCTACGGCCAGCGAGGCTCGCCGCTTCACGCCAACTGCACTTAAGGTTGACAAGCCACAGAACAATTCAGGCAATCCAGTGGATATCCACTTCGCCGAGCGTTTCCTGCCCTGAGCCGCAAGGCTGGCGGGAGCCGACGTTGAACAGCAGCCGATGCCGGACTGCTTGCTACTGTCTGCGGACCAGACAGTCGCGTTCACCAGCGGCAATCAGCTTGTTGCAAAGCTCCGTGGCAGCCTGCTTTGACTGCACAGGACCCATTCCCAGCCGGTAGAATGTGCCGCTGGCCCCCAGGTTCGTTTGCTGGACGGCTGGCGGCAGGTTGCCCAGCAGGTTGCCGTGGCGTGCCCGCAATTGCTGGTACTGGCTCATGGCTTCCTGTTCCGAGCGGTATGCTGCCAGCTGGATGACGTAGCCCTCTCCCGTTGGGGCAGCGACCTGAGGCTGGGGCTGGGCAGGCGGAGCAAAGGCTTGCAGTGATTCCGATGTCACGGGCTGCTGGACTGGCGGCGCTGGCGCTGGAGCGGGCTGAGGCGCAAGTGCAACCTGTGGCTGGGGCTGCAGGACCTGTGGAGCGGTCTGCGCTGGCTGTGAACCCGTTATGGTCTGGTTGAACGGGGTTCTGGTGCCCGCAAGCGGGTCATCGTCGCGTATGCCCGCACGAGTGGTCCTGGCCGGCTGCTGCGCGGTCCCGGGCGCCGGTTCAACGGGGCTGAACAGGCTTCCTGCCTGAGAAGAGGACTGGTCGGACGGGGGCGGCAACAGGCCTGGCAAGGGCTGCGGTTCAGCTTGCGGCAACGGTGCAGGCGCCGGAGCCGGTGCCGGCTGGACCACTGGTCTGAACTCCGTCGTGGGGGCTTGTTCGATTGCCGCCACGAGGTTGCGAGGCTTGGTGCGAGGCACGGGCGGATTGGTGATTGGCCCGCTTGAAACGGCAGAAGCCGCCGGTTCAACCCCGGCGGCCCCCTCTTGGTTGTCTGTGCGCACGTCAGCATTCGCAACTTGCTCGGCTGGTTCCGTGGCAGCACCGCCGGGCTGCAACGAACCTTGCGTCTGTGGTGGTGGCGGAAGTGGAAGCGGCAGACTGTCGCTGTCGCCATTGCCTGCCGGTGGTGCGACGGGCGTTTCCTCCCGGGGAACGATCTGCTCCGGCTGGTTGGCGCCTTCTCCACTCAGCAACCGCTCGTAGATCATCTTGCGGCCCTGGGCAGGCGCCGTGCCATCCTGCTGCGGCGCTGCCGCATCCGGCTCGGCCTTAACAGGCTCCTGCGGTGCCGAAACAGTTGGCACTGCCCCGCCTGCATCACCGGTTGCCGGCTTTTGCGACTTGTACATGTAGATCAGGCCGATCGCGAGGGCAGCCATGGCCAGCAGCGCCAGGATAAGCATCACGATGCCTCCCCAGCGGCGGGGCTGCTCGTCCTCGAAATCGTCGTCGTATTCCCGGTAGGCCTGGGCGTAATCCCGCGCCGTGCGGCCCGAATAGTTGCCGCCGGGCCCTTCATCATCGAAGGGATCATCAAAATCGGCCCGCAGCGGTTCGTTGCGCGGCGCCGGTGTACGGGGCTCCGGAGCGCGGCCAAGCGGCTGCGCCGGGCGGTACCCGTTATCCTCGAAAAGGTCATCGTCGCCGTAAGGTGCCCTCGGCATGCGCGTCTGGGGCGCAGGCGGCGCAGGCGGCCTTGGCGGTTGCGGGTATCCACCCGGTTGCGGCGGCTGGTATCCCGCGGGCGGCATCGGACGTGCTCCCGGAGGCGGTGCATAGCCAGGGCCTTGCGGGCGGTAGGCCGGCTGCGGCTGCTGTGGCGGATAGGAGGGCTGCCCATATCCCGGCCGTGGCGGCTGGTATTGCGGCGCCTGTGGCGGTATTGCCTGAGGCGCTGGCCTTCCCATCGGTGCCGGCGGGCGCGGCTGCGGCGCAGGCTGCTGGTGCTGGGCAGATGGAGGCTGCGCCGGATAAGGAGCGGGAACCGGCGCTTGAGGCTGCGGAACCGGTCGCGGTGCGGAGGTCTGGACCGGCGGCACCGGTGGCTGTGCGGGTGCAGAAGTTGAGGGCTGGACGGCGCGCGGTTCAGTCTTCTCGGCCTGCGCAGTCTCGACTTCCTTCCTGGCGAACGAGAATTTTTCCAGGCTGCTGCTGGCGGCAGTGCGCTTCTTTACGGCTTCCTCTGCTGCTTCGCGATGCTTGCGCAAACGCTCAGAGAACGCATCGTCCTGCGATGCCCGCGACGGCGCTGGCTGAGGTTGCGGGGCCTGGGGCGCCGGCGGGCGCGGCGCCATTGCCGCAGTTCCCGGACGTGGTGCCATGGGCGCCGGACGCGCCACGACCCTTGACGTTACCTGCTGGCCGCCCGAAGGTTGAGGCGACTGCGGCCTTGGCGCAGGCGCTGGCGTAGTCGCGCTCGTTTCCTTGCGTGACTCGTCTATGCCCAACCTGTCGCGCCAGCTGCGCGAGCCGGACTTACCGGTACTGTCCTGATCCATCGGTCCCCACCAAAACTTACATCTCGTGTACGGGTCTCACGCCGAGGATATGCAAACCACTCGCCAAAGCATAGCGAATCATTTGCAGCAGCGCGAGACGCGCCCGCGTAAGATGCACCTGATTAGGCAAAATAAACCTTAATTGAGGCTGATCTTTGCCCTTGTTGTAATACGAGTGAAATTCAGCGGCAATATCATAGAGATAGAAAGCAAGCCGGTGCGGCTCGCGGTTCTGCGCGGCCATTTCGACTGCCCTTGGCCAGCCTGCAATTAACTGCAGCAGCCGCAGTTCGGTCTCATCCGTCAGCAGTTCAAGCGTCTCATCGTCCAGATTGTCGAGGTTTTCCGATACGTCTGGGCCGATTTCCTCGCCGGCGCGGGCGAAGGCCGAGCCGATGCGGGCATGGGCGTACTGCACGTACCAGACCGGGTTATCGCGCGACTGTTCGGTCACCTTCTGGAAGTCGAAGTCCAGCGGCGCATCGTTCTTGCGGGTCAGCATCATGAAGCGGACCACGTCAGAACCGACCTCGTCCACAACGTCGCGAAGGGTTACGAAATCCCCTGCCCGCTTCGACATCTTGAACGGCTCGCCTCCGCGGTAGAGCTTTACCAGCTGGCACAGCAGCGCGTCGGCGCGCACCCTGCCGCCGGACAAAGCCCGCGCCACGGCCTGCAGCCGCTTCACGTAGCCGCCGTGATCGGCGCCCAGCACGTAGACGAGTTCGTCGAAGCCCCGCTCGATTTTGTTGCGGGCGTAGGCAACGTCAGCAGCGAAATAGGTATACGTGCCGTCCGACTTCATCAGCGGCCGGTCGATGTCATCGCCGTAGTCCGTGGCGCGGAACAGCGTCTGTTCGCGATCTTCCCAATCCTCGGGCAATTGGCCCTTGGGAGGAGGAATGCGGCCTTCGAACACCAGCCCCTGCTCGCGCATCTTCTCAACTGTTTCGCGTATCTGTCCGGAATCATGAAGGGATTTTTCCGAGAAGAATACCTCCTGGCGAATATTGAGAGCCGCAAGGTCCTCACGGATCATTGCCATCATGGCGTCGATTGCCTGCTCCTTGACCAACTCTGCAGCTTCAGTTGCCGGCATGTCGAGCAGCTTCCTGCCGAACTCATCCGCCAACGCCTTGCCGACCGGCACCAGGTAGTCGCCCGGATAGAGACCTGACGGGATCTCCCCGATGTCCTCGCCAAGCGCCTCGCGGTAGCGCAGCAGCACCGACTCGGCCAGCACGTCGATCTGGCTGCCGGCGTCATTGATATAGTACTCGCGGGTCACTTCATGGCCGGTGAAAGCCAGCAGATTTGCCAGCGCGTCTCCAAACACTGCGCCGCGGCAATGTCCGACATGCAAAGGTCCGGTCGGATTGGCCGATACATACTCGACATTGACCTTGTGGCCGTCGCCCATGCTGCTGCGGGCAAACCCCTCTCCCGCCTCAAGCACCGAGCGGATGAACCCGGGCCAGAAGCCTGCCGCAATACGCATGTTGACGAAGCCTGGTCCGGCGATCTCGGCCGCAGCAACGTCTTGATGCGAAACCAGCACCTCGCACAGCGCAGCCGCAATCTCGCGAGGCGGCTTGCCGGCGGGCTTGGCCAGCACCATGGCTGCATTGGTGGTAATGTCGCCGTGGGCAGGATCGCGCGGCGGCTCCACGACCACCTTCGACACGTCGAGGCCCGAAGGCAGCGTACCGTTGGCGGCAAGAGTATCCAGCGCGGCATCGAGCACCGCTTTGAAGTGGGCAAATGGGTTCATGGGACCGCTGTTTTCGAGAAGACTTCTGTTTGGCCCATCCAGCCGGACAAGCAAACTGCCGGGCCGGGATTAACGGAAAAGCGGATCAAGGTCAAACAGGCGCTTGTGCTCGTCGAGTGCGTAGCGGTCGGTCATGCCGGCAATGAAATCGCAGATCTGCCGGGCCTGCCGGCTTGAACCGTGCGTGGTTCCCTGTTCCTGCCACCCTGCCGGAAGCTGCGTTGGGTCACTCGTGTAGGCTTCAAACAGGTCGCGAACGACCCGCCGGGCCCGCTTCATCATGGCGGTAACGACTTCGTGCCGGTACATGCGTTCTGAAAGGAAGGCCTGCAATTCTCGATTGCCTTCTGCCATGCTGCCGGAGAACCCGACGACGGCACGTGGCGCTGCACGCACGTCCTCGGCAGTTTTCACCGCAAGTTCAGCCGCATTGATGCGGGTCTGGTCAATGACGTCGAAGATCATCCACGAGATGACCCGCCGGACAGTTTCGTGAATGAGGCGGTGACGGTCGAGATCCGGCCAGGTGTCTTGAACATCGCGCAAGGCCGCGCCAGCAATCGGCAAGTCGGCTATGGCGCCGATGTCGAACAGGCCCGCCCTGAGGCCATCATCGATGTCATGGGCATTGTAGGCGATATCATCGGAAATTGCCGCTACTTGCGCCTCGGCGGAGGCAAAGCTGTCCAGGCGCAAGTCATGGGTGCCTGCAAACTCGGCGATGGCGTGCGGCAGACCGGACTTTGCATACCGTCCGAACGGTTTGCCGTTTCCGTCCACCAGCGGACCATTGTGCTTGACCAGCCCTTCCAGAGTTTCCCAGGTAAGGTTCAGCCCGTCGAAGGCGGCATAGCGGCGCTCGAGGCTGGTCACGATGCGCAACGCCTGGGCGTTGTGATCGAAGCCGCCGTGCGCCTTCATGCAGTTGTCGAGCTCGCGTTCGCCGGCATGGCCGAAGGGCGTGTGGCCAAGATCGTGCGCCAGCGCCAGTGATTCAGTCAGGTCCTCGTCCACGCCGAGCGCGCGGGCGATCGAGCGCGCCACCTGCGCCACCTCGAGCGAGTGGGTGAGCCTCGTCCGGTAGTGATCGCCTTCATGATAAACGAACACCTGCGTCTTGTGTTTCAGCCGCCGGAAGGCGGCGGAGTGAATTAAACGGTCGCGGTCGCGCTGAAAGGGTGAACGGCCTGCCGGGTCCTCTTCCGCAACAAACCGCCCGCGTGATGCTGCCGGGTCGGAGGCGTAGGCCGCTGTCGTGCAGCTTGTCATTGCTTTAAGTTCCCGGCGCCGATTGACAAAGCAGCCGCTGGTGCCAACATAACACTCAACATCCATTCACCTGTTTTTGGGTCTTGAACATGTCCGGTGCAATCACCCTGACCGAGAACGCCGCCCGGCGCATTCGCGAAATCGTCTCCACAGAAGCGGGCAAGTCCTCCCTGCGGCTTGCCGTGAATGGCGGCGGGTGCTCCGGCTTCTCGTACGAATTCTCCCTTGATGACAAGCCAGAAGATGGTGACACCATCATTGAGCGCGATGGTGCCACACTTTTGATCGATTCAGTATCACTGGTCTATGTGCTTGGCTCGCAGATCGATTTCGTCGATGACCTCATGGCGGCCCAGTTCCAGGTCAAAAATCCGAACGCAACCGCATCGTGTGGCTGCGGCACCAGCTTCTCCATCTGACGTCCGCTCTGCCGGGATTGCCTTGTGGCCCACATTTGCGCCATGATCGTGCGCAAGATCGGGACCAGAGGGGCTTTTCTGGGACGAATTCGAATGCAGACTCTGTACGGGTGTTACGCGGCCTCTCGCTGTTTTCCTTCTGCTTTTTATGGTTTTTCTGACGCCGGCACATGCTGCGCGTGACGGTTCAACAGACCGCCCGGGTCTCGATTACCGGACATTCGAGCTGTCCGCGCCCAATCCTGACCTGTGCGAGAGCGCCTGCAAGCGCGAGGCGCAATGCCGGTCCTGGACCTATTCATGGCCCGGGGCCAAGGGACCAAAGGCGATGTGTGCGCTGAAGACCGGCGTGCCGCCCAAGCGCTCCGACACCTGCTGCATTTCCGGGGTGATGGCGACATCGAGCCCGGTCACGCGCACCGACGATCCCAAGCCGCAGCCGCCATCACCCGAGCCGGAAAAGCCGGCTGCCACGGCCAAGTCTGATTCGAGGCCGCCGCCGCCGCCCCTGCCCATTCCGGCTCCCGCACCGGTTCCTGCTCCGCGGGCTGAAGAACCCGCGGACCGCACAACGGTTGTGCCCAAGCCCAAGCCGCCTGCCCCACAGCCAGGTGAAGATGATACGGCGGATGCGTCACCGGAGTTGCCTCCCGGCAAGGTGGCGGCCTGCCGCGACTATGCCAGCCGTGCAATTGCCCAGAACAACGAGAACCGCAGCCTTGGCTGCGGCCTGACGGGATCGCGCTGGGGCTTCAGCTACGAAGCCTATTACAATTTTTGCGCCGGCAATCCCGACGCTGCCTGGCAGTCTGCACGCAGCGCCCGCGATCGAGAAATTGAGCAATGCAAGACGGAACTCGCCGCACGTCGCAGCGATGATCGTCCGGCAATCGAAATTCCCGATGTCGACGTCGATCTAGGCGACCTGTTCAACGGCGGCGTCCACGATGAACGGTTCTGCCGGACGTTTGCCGCCCAAAGCGTGCTCCAGGTCGAAGAGGCCCGGCGGCTGGATTGCGGGTTTGGCGGATCGCGTTGGTCACCAAGCCGTGTGAGGCAGGCACGTCTGTGCGAGGACATCGGACCGCGTGCAGCCGCCCAGCTGCTGAATGCCCGCTCCAGGCAGCTCGACCGTTGCCGTGTAGAGGCAGGTGGTGGTGGCGCTGCCGGCGGTCTCGGCGACTGTGCCGCCTACGCCCAGGAATCGGTGCGTCAGGCCCGTATTTCACAGCGGTTGGGCTGCGGCTACGGCGGTGCGCGCTGGACCACCAGCTACCGGGCGCACCTGCGATGGTGCCAGACTGCACCACGCCGCGAGGTGATGGCCGAATTGCGCATCCGGGAGCGGTTTCTCGACCGTTGCGACTGAGTCGTATGACAAGTGCCAATCGCGCCTTGACGGCGCTTGCGTGAGCCTCCATCCATAGTGGCACCATGCAGATTGCCACCTGGAACATCAATGGCGTGAAGGCGCGTATCGACACCGCGCTCGACTGGCTCAAGGAGGCCAGGCCGGACGTCGCCTGCTTGCAGGAAATCAAGTCCGTCGACGAGGCGTTTCCCAAGTCCGTTTTCGAGGATCTGGGATACAACGTTACCACCCATGGCCAGAAAGGCTTCAACGGCGTTGCCATCCTGTCCCGTACGCCGATGGAAGACGTCGAAGCGCGGTTGCCCGGCGATGATGCCGACGAGCAAGCCCGGTATCTGGAGGCGGTCATCACCGGGGATCGCGGCATCGTGCGCGTCGGCTGCCTTTATCTGCCGAACGGCAACCCGGTGGACAGCGACAAGTACCCCTACAAGCTTGGCTGGATGGACCGGTTGATCGCGCATGCGCGAGAGCGGCTCAAGCTTGAAGAACCGTTGGTGCTGGCGGGGGATTACAACATCATTCCCGAACCCCGCGATGCGGCAAGGCCGCAGGACTGGGTGAACGACGCGCTTTTCCTGCAAACCTCGCGCGAGAAATTCCGAGAACTGGCCGCTCTGGGCTTTACGGATGCATTGCGGGCCATGGACGCATCAGACGGCGTCTATACATTCTGGGACTATCAGGCCGGCGCGTGGCAGAAGAACAACGGTATTCGCATCGATCACCTGATGCTGTCCCCGCAGGCTACGGACAGGCTCAGGTCGGTGCGGGTCGACAAACATGTGCGCGGCTGGGAAAAGCCGTCCGACCATGTGCCGGTGGTCATTGATCTGGATGTCTGATGCTGCGCGGGCAGCGCCTTGAGACGTCAGTTGGCGGTGCGGTGCTGCACAGGGAACCGGTTGGACCAGCGCCGGTACAGTTCATCGGCTTCTGCGAGGTCCGGCTGGGACATCGTGCGCGACAGGTGTTCGTGCTGATTGAGCACCCGTGGCGAAAGCTCGCTGTTGGCCGTATCGGCGGCGATGCGGTACCAGACCAGGGCCCTGATGGAATTTGACTTCTCGTAGTAGATGTCTGCCAGCATTGCCGCTGCAGCAGCATGGCGCTTTTGCGCTGCGGTGCCGAGCCAGCGCATGGCGTAGGCACGGTCCTTGGCGACGCCTTCACCCGTCAGATACATCATGCCAAGACCGTACTGGGCATCCGCATGGCCTGCAGAGGCCGCCATCTGGTAAAGCCGAAGCGCCCGGCGCCGGTCGCGCTTAATGCCGGCAGCCTTGTTGCCCTCGCGCAGGATGTCGGCAAGGCGGGACAGGCCATCAACCATGAAGAAACGGATGCTGCGGTCAGGCTCGTCCGGATCAAAGTTGTCAGCCATGCGCTGGTAGATATCGTGCGCTCTCAACTCGTCTACCGGTCCGCCAAGTCCCTTGCGGTACATGTGGGCAAGCATCCAGTTGGCCTTGGCGCTGCCTTCCTCGGCTGGCCGTGCGAGCAACGTGAGTGCTGCGGCATAATCCTTGGCCATGTAGGCCGAGACGCCGGCATGAAGGTCGTCTTCGGCCTCACGCGACATCTTGCGGATGAAGGTGTCGTTGACTTGCGGCACGAACGAATGGAAACCCGGTGGCAAAGGCTGAGGAGCGGTCTGCGCAGCAGCCGCCGTCACCATTGCCGACAGGGCAAGGCCTGCCAGCCGCAGCCGCAGCAAGGCGGCTGACCTCAGGCAGGATGCAACCTGCGATCCGTTACTGGTCCGCGTAGCACACAACTTCCGCTGCTCCTCCGGGATGGGTCACCGCCCCGTTACGGGCCGGCCCGACTGTCTGGGCGTATTTCCACAATGTGCCCGACTTGCCCATGTCGTTCTCACGAGGCTTCCACTGTTTGCGGCGGGCCTCAAGTTCAGCGTCCGTAAGGTCAACTTCCAGTGTACCCTCGACCGCATCAATGGTGATGATGTCGCCATCCTTCAAAAGGCCGATCGGGCCGGCCTCGGCCGCTTCAGGCCCGACATGGCCAATGCAGAACCCGCGGGTTGCGCCGGAGAACCGGCCGTCAGTGATGAGCGCCAGCTTGTCACCCATGCCCTGGCCATACAGCGCAGCCGTGGTGGCGAGCATTTCGCGCATGCCGGGGCCGCCCTTGGGGCCTTCATAGCGGATGACCAGTACCTCGCCTTCCTTGTACTGGCGGGCGCTGACCGCGGCGAAGCATTCTTCCTCGCTGTCGAAGCAGCGGGCCGGGCCGGAGAACTTGAGGTTCTTCATGCCCGCCACCTTTACGATGGCGCCGTCGGGAGCGAGGTTGCCCTTGAGGCCGACCACGCCGCCGGTGCGGGTGATCGGATTGCTCACCGGGTAGATCACGTCCTGGTCGGGGTTCCACTTCACGCTGGCCATGTTCTCGGCCATGGTGCGGCCGGTCACGGTCATGCAGTCGCCGTGCAGGAAACCGCCGTCCAGCAGCGACTTCATCAGCAGCGGAATGCCGCCAACCTCGAACAGGTCCTTGGCGACGTACTTTCCGCCCGGCTTCAGGTCGCCGATATACGGGGTGCGCTTGAATATCTCGGCCACGTCGAACAGGTCGAACTCGATGCCTGCCTCGTGGGCAATGGCCGGCAGGTGCAGAGCCGCATTGGTCGAGCCCCCCGATGCAGCCACCACCGTGGCGGCATTCTCCAGCGCCTTGCGGGTGACGATATCGCGCGGGCGAATGTTGCGGGCAATGAGGTCCATCACCTGCTCGCCTGCGGTCATGCAGAACCGGTCGCGCAACTCATAAGGCGCAGGCGCACCGGCCGAATACGGCAGCGCCAGGCCGATGGCTTCCGAAACGGTTGCCATGGTGTTTGCGGTGAACTGGGCGCCGCAGGCACCGGCTGACGGGCACGCCACCTGCTCGAGCTCGGCCAGATCCTCATCCGACATGTCGCCGACGGAATGCCGGCCCACGGCCTCGAACACGTCCTGCACGGTGACCGGCTGGCCACGGAATGTGCCCGGAAGGATGGAGCCCCCATAAATGAAGATCGACGGCACATTGAGACGCACCATCGCCATCATCATGCCCGGCAGCGACTTGTCGCAACCAGCCAGGCCCACCAGCGCGTCATAGCAGTGGCCGCGCATGGTGAGCTCGACCGAATCGGCAATCACGTCGCGGCTGACCAGCGAGGCCTTCATGCCCTGGTGACCCATGGCGATGCCGTCGGTGACGGTAATGGTGCAAAACTCGCGCGGGGTGCCGTTGGCGTGAGCCACGCCCTTCTTGACCGCCTGGGCCTGGCGCATCAGCGCGATGTTGCAAGGAGCAGCCTCGTTCCAGCAGCTGGCAACGCCCACGAACGGCTGACCGATCTGCTCGCGCGACAGCCCCATTGCATAGTAATAGGAGCGATGCGGCGCACGCTGTGGCCCTTCCGTAACGTGGCGGCTGGGCAGTTTGTTCTTGCTGATAGTCTTGGCGTCCATAGGCAATATCCGTCCCTGAGGCATCAAAGTTGGCTTGCAAGACCTGATCAATGGTAAATGGCGGTCTGCAAACTGTTGGTTTGGTTAGCGATACCCCAGCGGAGTAACATCCTCTTATAATCCGCATTCGAGCGCGATTAAGGCAGCAAGGTGGAGCCCTGTCGGATTTCGTGAAACTGTGACATTTCTGCCACAGATGGGCGACATGCCGCTGACGGCTTGTGATTTTCCGGCGAGGCTTTAGGGTGCCGGCAGCCGGACTGTCCAGGACTTTCCGGCAGGCGTCAGATCCGGCTGCAGCGGATTGATCAACGAGGCACGTTTGACACCCCGATGAATGACACTCCCCTGCAATCATCCCTGCCCGGCCGCGGCCAACCACCAGGTCAAGTCAGCGGTTCCACCGGTGAACCTATCCGGGTGGAGTACGTAACCCAGCCAGGTCTTGGCGGTATCGCCATCACCAACTTCCTGCTGAACGTGCTGACGCTGTGGTTCTACCGGTTCTGGGCCAAGACGCGCGTACGGCGGCACGTCTGGTCAAGCGTTCGCGTCAATGGCGAACCGTTGGAGTATACGGGAACCGGCAAGGAGCTGTTTTTTGGTTTCCTCGTCATCATGGGCGTGTTCTTCCTGCCGCTGGCGCTGATAGGTATCGGGCTGGCAGCCTATCTCGGTCCTGAGAACCCTGCCCTGACAGTGTTCCAGGTGGTCATATCGGTGGTGTTGGTTACGCTCTACGGGTTCGCCATCTACCGCGCCCGGCGCTACCGGCTGTCGCGGACGCTGTGGCGCGGCATTCGCGGCGCCCTGACCGGATCGGCGCTGGCCTACAGCGGCAAATATTTTGCCGCCCTGCTTCTGGTGCCGATGACTCTGGGGTGGTCCAGACCGGCGATGAACCTGCTGCTCGCCGAACAGATGTACAACGACATGCGCTTTGGCAACCAGCCGTTCACGTTTCGCGGCCGGGCCGGGCCGCTTTACCTGCAGTACGCGATCTGCTGGTTCCTGATGGCGGGCATAGTGCTCGCCATCGTGATCGGTGGCGTCAGCCTCGCCTTCAGTGGCGCACTGGAGCATTATGGCGGCTTGCTCGAAAGCCTCTTCGACAATGAAAACAGGTCGGCGGAGGCCACCGGCCTGGTGGTATTCACCCTTATCGCCGGCCTGATCGTGCTGTTTCTCGCCTACCAGATCATCAGCTCGATCGTCTGGGCGCTCTATACTGCCCGCGAAATGAACCTGTTTGCCCGGTACACGAGTTTTCCCGGCGTCCGTTTCGACTTCAATGCGACCGGCTGGAGCCTCGTCACGCTCTGGCTCGGCAACCTGGCGCTGATCATCCTGACGCTCGGCATTGCCCAACCATTCGTCGAGCAACGGGTGATGCGGTATTTCTGCGACCGGTTGAGCGTCGATGGACTGGTGGACTTCTCGGCCATCCGGCAGTCGCAGGCGCAGCTCGACAAGCGTGGCGAAGGCCTGATCGACGCCCTCGACCTGGACGCGTTCTGACCATGACGACAAAGCCCAACGCAGAATTCTTCGACGGACGGTCGGCCCACTCGCATCTTGCCCATGTCAGTTTCGATGGCCGCAATCTGATCATCGCGCGCGACGGCGAGACCAATTTGATCTGGCGCGCGGATGAGGTTGAACTCGTCTCTGGCGGCAAGCCCGGCCAGGCCTTGCGGCTCAAGCAACGCGGCGATCATGGCAGCCGGCTGACGCTGCCGGAGGGCGATCTGGCAGACAGCATCCTCAGTAGCCAGCGGCATGTCCGTCATGGCCATCGCAACCGCTTCTTCCGGGGCGCTGCCGTGGCCCTCGGCACCGTCGCCCTGCTGTTCGGAGTTCGGCTATGGCGTGCTGGCCTATGCGCCGCAGGCGTTGGCGGGATTGATCCCGGACCGGGTGGTCAACTCGTTTGCCGACGGACTTGAGAAGTCCGTGATCAAGTCCTCCAAGCGTTGCAACAGCCCGGCAGGCGAGGACGCCCTCAACAAGATTGCAAGGCGGGTTGCTTCCGGAGCCGCCAATCCGCCGACGTTCTCGCTGCGGGTGTTCGATATCCGCCAGGCTGGCAGCAAGAAGCTCGTCAATGCTTTTGCCTTGCCGGGCGGACGCATGGTGTTCTCGGCCGGATTGATCGATGATGCGCAGTCGGCAGACGAAGTCGCCGGAGTCCTGGCGCATGAGTTGGGCCACGTGGCGCTACGCCACCCGGAAGCGGCCATCGTGCGGGTTTACGGCCTGCAGATGCTGCTCAGCCTGTTCAGCGCCGGACAGGGTGCCGAAACGCTGTCCAGCCTTGCAGGCGTGCTGGCGGTGCTGCGCTACAGCCGGGCTGCCGAAGCCGAGGCGGACGAGTATGCCGTCAAGGTGTTGAACGAAGCGCAGGTCGATCCGAAGGGACTGCAAACCTTCTTCGCCCGGCTGCTGAAGAAGTCGATGCCGGGCCTTAGCCCGAAGGGTGCCGGCGGCGACACGGCGCAGAACGCTGACGAGAATTCGCTCGGCGCCAGGTTGAAACCGCTGACGGACATGTTCTCCACCCACCCTGGCACCGAATCGCGCATCGAGGCCATCAAGCCGCGTCCGGGCGGCACGCAACCGCCGATCCTGACGCAAGCCGAGTGGGCGGCATTGAAGAAGATCTGTCAGTGACGTGCCTCAACGTCACTGATTCTGGCGCAGTATCCGGCCGGCTGCCACGAAAAGAGCAGCGCAGATCACAACGATAGCCGAGAGAAAACCGAGGCCCACCATTTCCGCAGAGGTCAGGGTTTCCAGGCCCCTGCCCTGCACCGAGGTGATGCTGTACCAGAGCGCACCACCAACCAGTGCGCAGGCGGCGGCGCACAAGGCCAGCATCGGCCGCATTACCCTGAGTATGAGCAGCAGAAATGGCCTGTCCTGAAGATTGCCGGCCATCTCATCTCCCGGTTGACGTCCAGCCTGTTGATTCTAGCCCCCGAAGATAACCCGGGCACCCAGAGGTCTTCCACTTGCGGTTCAGCGTGTACAGCCGCAGGGTTGCTGCATAGACGGCCTGCGCACCGTTCTTGCACGCGGCATTGCGGCAAACGCCGCGGGTCTTGGTATAGGCTCGCTGGATCTCGTCCCGCGTAGGCGTCTCACCGCGTTGGGCGCGGCGCAGTTCGTTGCGGAAATAGGCGCCTACATCCCGGTTCCGGTTGACGATGCGCAGGAACTGCGGGCGTATCTTCTCGCTGAACTCGGCCTTGAGTGAAGCGCATTGCGCGTTTGCAGCAGCGTGGGGCGCCAGCATGGCGCAGGCAAGAATGGCTGATGCCAGCAATACACGGCCAGGCCTTGTCATCATATGTGTCCGTCCCTTGGGTTGCGAGACTGATCCAGCCTCTACCGACCCCGTCGCTGGATTCGAGTCCTACAGGCAGAACGGGCAAATCACAACCGGCAGATTGTCAAACGTCCGGCGAGAAGCGCCCGGCGTTCTGCTCGATGACGTGCGCCAGCTGGAACAGTGTTGCTTCATCGAAGGGTTTGCCGATCAGCTGCAAGCCCAGCGGCAGACCCTTTCCATCAAGCCCGGCCGGCACCGCAAGCCCTGGCAAGCCAGCCATGTTCACGGTCACGGTGAAGATGTCGTTGAGGTACATCTTGACCGGATCGGACGCCATGTCCTGGTCTGCCACCCCAAATGCCGCCGACGGGGTGGCAGGCGTCAGGATGGCGTCCACGCCATCGGCGAAAACGGTTTCGAAGTCGCGCTTGATGAGCGTACGCACCTTCTGCGCCTTGACGTAGTAGGCGTCATAGTAGCCAGCCGACAACACGTAGGTGCCGATCATGATGCGGCGGCGCACTTCAGGCCCGAAGCCTTCCGCGCGGGTGTTCTCGTACATGGAAATGATGTCGCCGCCTGGTACCCGCAGGCCGTAGCGCACACCGTCATAGCGGGCGAGGTTTGACGAGGCTTCGGCCGGAGCAACGATATAATAGGCCGGAAGCGCATATTTCGTATGCGGCAGCGAGATATCGACAACCTCGGCGCCTGCGTCCTTCAGCCAGGCAATGCCCTTGTGCCAGAGCGCCTCGATGTCCGCCGGCATGCCGTCCACGCGGTACTCCGCCGGCACGCCGATCTTCATGCCCTTCACCGACTTGCCGATGGCGGCCTGGTAGTCCGGCACCTCGATATCGACCGACGTCGTGTCCTTAGGATCGACGCTTGCCATGGACTTCAGCAGAATGGCGCAGTCGCGCACATCACGCGCAATCGGGCCGGCCTGGTCCAGCGAGGACGCGAAGGCCACGATGCCCCAGCGTGAGCAGCGGCCATAGGTGGGCTTGATGCCGACCGTCCCGGTGAACGCCGCAGGCTGGCGGATCGACCCGCCGGTGTCGGTTGCGGTGGCGCCGGCGCAAAGCCGCGCCGCCACGGCGGCAGCCGAACCGCCCGACGAACCGCCCGGCACCAGGTCCTTGTTGTCTCCCTTCGCCTTCCACGGGTTCTTGACCGGACCGTAGTAAGAGGTCTCATTCGACGAGCCCATGGCGAATTCGTCCATGTTGAGCTTGCCGAGCATCACCGCGCCGTCGCGCCACAGGTTGGCCGTCACGGTTGATTCGTAGGGCGGCTTGAACCCGTCGAGAATGTGGCTGCAGGCCTGGGTGTGAATGCCCTCGGTTGCAAACAGATCCTTGATGCCGAGCGGTATGCCTTCCAGTGGGCCGGCCTTGCCAGCGGCGATGCGTTCGTCGGACGCCTTTGCCATCGCGCGCGCCTTTTCCGGCGTCTCCACGATGTAGGCGTTGAGATCCCGGTGGGCTTCCATGGCCGCAATGTAGGCGTCGGCGAGTTCGACAGCGCTGCAATCCTTGTTGTCAAGGGCGGCGCGTGCTTCGGCGATGGTAAGGCGGGTCAGGTCAGACATGTGGGATTTCCGTTGTGGATCGGAACAGGCAGGCTGATCGGCAGTGCCAAGGCTACTCGACGACCTTGGGCACCATGTAGAAATTGTCGTCGCTTTGCGGGGCGTTGGCGGTGACGCGATCGGGATAGCCGCCATCGGTCACTGCATCCTCGCGCTTGCGCATCTGCATGCTCACGACCGAGGTCATCGGCTCGACATTGGCGGTATCGACCTCGTTCAGCAGTTCGATCCAGTCGAGTATGCGGTTCAACTCGCCTTCAAGCTTCGGCACTTCGTTGTCGGAAATGCGAATGCGGGCGAGCCGGGCAATGCGGCGCACTGTAGCCTGGTCAACAGACATCGGCTTGTTGTCTCCAATTCAGGGGCCGGAATTGCGATGCCTGATAGCACCGGCATCCGGCCCCGGCAATGGCGAATGGCGTCACACGCTGGCCGATAGGTCCAGTGTCTGGCCGATATAGGGCACCTTTACCCGGTCTGCCTTGTCAGCCATCGCATTGACGAAGGGATCGGCGTCGGGAATCAGCAGCGGAAACGTGCCGTAGTGGCACGGGATCACGGTCTTGAAGTCGAAGTAATGCCTGCACGCGGTTGCGGCGGTGATCGGGTTCATGGTGAAGCGGTCGCCGATCGGCACAATGCCGATGGTGGGCCGGTAGATCTGCGCTATCAGACCCATGTCACCGAAGATGTCGGTATCGCCCATGTGGTACAGGACAGGTGCGCCATCGGCATGAGGCCGGATGACGACGCCACAGGGGTTGCCCAGATATACGCCGCCCGACGACGACGAATGATCGGCGCGCACGAACGTACACATGAAATCCTTGTGATAGACGGCGCCACCGGTATTGGCAGGATCGAACTTCTCGACGCCCATCTCGTGCAGGTGCACAGCCAGCTCGTACACAGCGCACAGCGTGGCGCCGGTTGCCTTGCAGATCTCCAGCGTATCGCCGATGTGGTCATCATGACCGTGGGTGAGAATGACGTGCGTACAGCCCGCCGCCGCCTTGTTCACGCTGCCTTCGAACTTCGGATTGCCGGACAGGAACGGGTCGATGAGTATGACCGTATCGGCGAACTCCACCCTGAACGCTGAATGCCCGAACCACGTTACCTTCATGTCGTTGCTCCCTTGTTTTGTCATGTAGGCCATGCGTGCCGCCAATTGCATGCCCGCAGCTGTCAGCGTAAGCAGACGAAATGTCCACCGTTCTGTCCAGCCCGGAAGAGCTCGCCATTCTTCTTGATGCCCCTGCCCCGCTGATCGGCCTCGATCTCGGCAGCAAAACCATTGGCGTTGCAGTGTCCGACCGGCTGCGGAGCATTGCCAGCCCCCGTGAAACCGTGAAGCGGACGAAATTTGCCGCAGACGCGGCGCGGCTGCTCGAAATTGCCACAACGGAAAAGTCGGCTGGCTTCGTGCTTGGCCTGCCGGTCAACATGGACGGCAGCCAGGGGCCGCGTGTCCAATCCACCAACGCCTTTGCGCGCAACCTGTCAAAGCTGACCGACCTGCCAATCCTGCTGTGGGACGAGCGGCTGTCGACAGCTGCAGTCGAACGGCTGCTGATCGAGGCGGACCGGTCACGGGCGCGCCGCGCCGAACTGGTCGACAAGATGGCCGCCGCCTGGATCCTGCAAGGCGCGCTCGACCGGCTCGCCGGTCTCCGCCGCGCAGCCGGAGGATAAGCGGCTTGGCGGTTTTCGAGAGCATCCTGCCAATCTTTGCGCTGATCGTGCTGGGCAACCTCGTGCGGCGTACGGGGCTCATTCCCGAGACCGACTGGCGCGGCATCGAACTGCTCTGTTTCTGGCTGCTTTTCCCGGCGCTTCTGTGCATCACGCTGGCCCGCATCGACCTCGCCAGCCTGCCGGTGGGCCCGCTGGCAATCACCATGCTGGCGCTAACCCTGATCCTGTGGGTGCTGCTGTTCGCCATCAAGCCCGCGCTGCATGCGGCGACGGGCATGACCAACGCACAATTCACCTCTGTCTTCCAGGCCGGCTCGCGCTATCACGGCTTCATCGCGCTTGCCATCGTATTGAAGCTTTATGGCGAGGAAGCCGCCGCTTATGTGGCCATCACCATGGCAGTGCTGGTACCGCCCATCAACGTGGTCAACATCATCGTGCTGGCAACTTTCGGCGCCGAACAGTCGCCCGATCCCCGCAACATCATGAAGGTGGTGCTGAAGAACCCCATCATCTGGGGCGCAGTGTCGGGGCTGGTGCTCAACCTGTCCGGCCTGGGGCTTTGGCCGCCCCTGGAGACCGGTCTCGACCTGCTGGGCCGGGCAGCCCTTGGCGCGGGGCTCCTTGCAGTTGGCGCCGGACTTCGCATCAAGTCGGCGTTGAGGCCCGAACTGCTGGTGTGGGCAGGCACCCTGGTCAAGCTGGTGGCAACGCCGCTGCTGGTGGTCTTGCTGTCGTTCGCGACCGGCCTGTCGGGACTGGCGTTCGAGGCCGCCATCATCACCGCCGCCGTGCCGACAGCCATGAACGGCTACGTGCTGGCTCGCACCATGGGAGGCGATGCAGAACTTTATGCCGCGACGGCAACCGTGCAGACGGCGCTTGCCTTCTTCACCATTCCAGCCTGGATCTGGCTGGCGCGCAGCATCACTGGCGCTGGCTGAGGACGATGCCCGATGAGTGATACCATCGTGCTGCTGCTGCCGGTATTCCTGACCATTGCGCTGGGCGCCGTGCTCAAGCAGACGGGGCTGATCCGGGACGAGCAATGGTCGGCGGTCGAGCACGTTGCCTACTACGTGCTGTTTCCGGCCATCGTCACCAAGTCGATTGCCGTGGCCGATTTCTCCGGCGTTCCTGTGGCTCGCATGGCGCTGGCGATGATCCTCGCCATCCTCACCATGTTCGCACTGGCCCTGCTGCTGCGCAGGCCGCTTCAGGCAACGCTTGGCATGGACGGGCCCGCATTCTCGAGCTTCTTCCAGGGCGTCACCCGGTGGCACACCTTCCTGGCGCTGGCCATCATGCCGCTGGTGTTCGGCCCGCAGGGCATCGCGCTGGCGGCATTGGCGGCTGCCGCAATGATACCGCTTCTGAACGTCGGCGCGGTCAGTGTGCTGGCCACCTATGCGGCCGGCACCGCTCCAAGCCTGAAGGGCGTGCTGAAGTCGCTGGCCACCAATCCGTTCGTGCTGTCGAGCATGGCTGGCATAGCGCTCAACCTGTCGGGCGTGGGTCTTGCCGCCCCCATCGAGCAGACACTGGAACTGATCGGGCGTGGCGCACTCGCAGTTGCACTTCTTTCTGCCGGTGCAGGGCTGGAGTTCGCCCGGCTTCGCCACGCCGGGCCTGCCGTCGGCGTGGCGACCGCGTTCAAGCTGGCGCTGATGCCGTTGTTCATGTGGGCCTGGACGTGGGTGCTGGGTGTCGATGGCCTGCCGCAGGCCGTCGCTATCGTGGCAGGCGGCGTGCCGAGTGCCGCAGCCTCGTATATCCTCGCCCGCAAGATGGGCGGGGATGCGCCTTTGGTGGCGCTGATCCTGACAGCCCAGACGCTGGCTGCAGCCGTCACCCTGCCCTTCCTGATCACTTTTGCGAGGCAGGTTTCCGGTCTGCACTGAAATTCCCTGTGAACAGTGTTGACCATACCCCCACCATGCGGCTTGCCACCGGGTCAATGGGCTTCTATAGACACGGCTTTAATGGCCAAAGCTTCTGCATCCCCCGCCCCCATCATCAAGAGCAGGCACCTGCTCGGCATCGCCGATATTTCACCGGCGGACATCGTCACCCTGCTGGATCTCGCTGACAGCTACGCCAATGCGACGCGCAGCGGCGACAAGCACGCCAAGGTGCTGAAGGGCCTTACGCAAATCAACCTGTTCTTCGAGAACTCAACCCGCACCCAGAGTTCGTTCGAGCTGGCCGGCAAGCGGCTGGGCGCCGACGTGCTGAACATGGCGGTCGGAACGTCTTCGGTGGCCAAGGGCGAAACCGTGCTCGACACCGCCATGACGCTGAACGCCATGCGCCCGCATCTGCTCATCGTGCGGCATCAATCGTCCGGGGCGGTCGAACTGCTGGCGCAGAAAGTGTCCTGCGCCGTGGTCAACGCCGGCGACGGCCAGCATGAGCACCCCACCCAGGCGCTGCTGGACGCGCTGACCATCCGCCGCCGCCTTGGCAGGCTGGAAGGACTTACCGTGGCTATCTGCGGTGACATTGCGCATTCGCGGGTGGCGCGGTCCAACATTCTGCTGCTGTCCAAGATGAACGTCCGGCTGCGGCTGATCGGCCCAACCACGCTGCTGCCGACCGGCGTCGAGAGGCTGGGCGCGGAGGTCTTCACCGACATGCGTGAAGGCCTCAAGGGCGCCGACGTGGTGATGATGCTGCGTCTGCAGACCGAGCGGATGAACGGCAGCTTCATCCCCTCGGCGCGGGAGTACTATCATTTCTTCGGTCTTGATCAGGCCAAGCTGAAACTGGCGAAGGAAAATGCGCTGGTCATGCACCCCGGCCCGATGAACCGCGGCGTGGAAATCAATTCGATCGTTGCGGATGGCGTTCAGTCGGTCATCCGCGAGCAGGTCGAGATGGGCGTTGCCGCCCGCATGGCCGTTCTCGACGCCCTTTCGCGCAACCTCGGCAACTTTGGCGGCAAGGCAGGTGAGGCATGAACACGACCCCTGACTCCGCCGTTGCGCCGCGTCATCGTCAATGCACGGCTGTTCGACCGGGCCAATGGCCTTGATTCGACCGGTGGAGTGCTGATCGAGGACGGCGTCATCAAGTGGATCGGCGAGGCTGTCACGGCGCAAAGCGTGCCACAGGGCACCGATGTGACTGACGCGAAGGGCGCATTGCTGCTGCCGGGCCTGATCGACATGCGGGTGTTCACCGGCGAGCCCGGCACCGAACACCGTGAAACGCTGCAAACCGCCTCCCGCGCTGCAGCGGCCGGCGGCGTCACCAGCATCGTCATCCAGCCCAACACCATGCCGGTCATGGACGATGCCTCGATCATTGACTTCGTGCGCCGCCGCGCCCTCAACACGGCCGATGTCCGCGTCCATCCGATGGCTGCCATCACCAAGGGGCTGGCGGGCGAACAGATGACGGAATTCGGCCTGCTCAAGGAAGCCGGCGCGGTTGCCGTTACGGACGCCACCAGGTCGGTGAGGAATTCACGGCTGCTCAGCCGCGCCATGAAATATGCGCGGGATTTCGGCCTGCTGGTCGTACAGCACGTCGAGGACCCTGACCTTGCCGGTGGCGTCATGCATTCCGGAGAGGTGGCGACACGGCTTGGCCTGCCGGGCATTCCCGCAGCCGCTGAACTGATTGCGCTGGAACGCGACCTGCGACTCGTCGAGATGACCGGCGCGCCCTATCATGCCGCGCAGATATCGTGCGCCGCCTCGCTGGACGTGATCCGCCGCGCCAAGGACAAGGGGTTGCCAGTCTCTTGCGGGGTATCGATCAATCACCTGACGCTGAACGAGAACGATGTCGGCGCCTATCGCACCTTCTTCAAGTTGTCGCCGCCGCTCCGGCGGGAGGAAGACCGGGTAGCGCTGGTCGAAGGTCTCGCCGACGGCACCATCGACATCATCGTGTCCAGTCATGACCCGCAAGACGCCGACACCAAGAGGGTGCCGTTCTCGGAGGCCGCTTTTGGCGCCGTCGGGCTGGAAACCCTTCTGTCGGCTGGATTGTCGCTGGTTCACAGCGGCCAGTTGAGTCTCGAGCGCCTGGTAACGGCGCTTACCGCCAAACCCGCCAGCCTGCTGGGGCTCGAATATGGCTCGTTGCTGCAGGGCCGTCCGGCCGACCTGTCGCTGGTTAGCCTGGACAAGCCATGGCTGGTCGACGCCGAACTGCTGCATTCCGCATCGCGCAATACCGCCTTCGAGGGCCGCGCCTTCGAGGGACGGGTGATGGAAACCATTGTCGGCGGTGCAAGCGTGTATAAACTCGCCTGACTTTTGCAACGCATTGCTTGCGGACATGATCATGGAAACTCTGCCCGGCATCTCCACGACCTCCTACGGCACATTGCTGCTGTGGGTCGCCATTGGCTACCTTTCCGGCTCAGTGCCTTATGGGCTGCTGATCGCCAAGGCCTTCGGGCTTGGCAACCTGCGCGAGATCGGGTCAGGCAACATTGGCGCCACCAACGTGCTGCGCACTGGCTCCAAGCCTGCGGCGGCAGCAACCCTGCTGCTCGACGCACTGAAAGGCACCCTGCCCGTTATGGCGGCCTTCAGCCTCTCGGGTATGACAGCGGCCATCCTCGCCGGCATCGCGGCATTTCTGGGTCACATCTTTCCGGTCTGGCTCAAGTTCAGGGGCGGCAAGGGCGTGGCCACCTACGTGGGTGTCTTGCTGGGTTTCGGCTGGAAGCTGTTGCTGGTTTTTGCCGCAGTCTGGCTTTCAGTCGCGGTCCTGACGCGGTATTCGTCGCTTGCGGCGCTGGTGGCTTCGCTCGCCGTTCCAGCCTATGCAGCGTATACGCAGAATCTGCCGTTGGCGCTGGCGCTGGCTGCCATGACGGTCATCGTCTTCGCCACGCACCGGGCTAATATTGCCCGCCTGTTCAAAGGTGAGGAAAGCCGGATAGGCGCAAAGGCCGGAAGGTGACATCGCCACAGCCCGACAGCAGTGGCGCTACCATCCCGGGCAGCGAGCGGCTGGCGCGGCTCCGGCTTGCCATGAGCGACAATGTCGGTCCGGCCACCTGGCATCAGCTTGTCTCGCATTACGGTTCTGCCGCAGCGGCAGTCGAGATCTTGCCGGAACCGGCAAGCCGCGCAGGCGCAGGCCGCCGGGTTCGCCTTTATCCGGTTGACCGGGCCGAGCGCGATCTGGAACTCACCGGCAAGGCGCATGGCCAGTTGATTACCTTTGGCGAGCCTGACTACCCGTACATGCTGGCCCAGGCAGGTCAACCGCCGCCGGTGCTGTTTGCGGCTGGCGACATCGCGCGGCTGAATTCTCCCTGCTGCGCCATCGTGGGATCACGCAACGCCTCCGCCAACGGCCGGCGCTTTGCCCGCGAACTCTCCATTGCACTCGGTCAGGCTGGATGGACCGTTGTTTCGGGACTTGCCCGGGGCATTGACACAGCCGCCCATGAGGCCGCGCTGATGGCGGGCACCATAGCGGTCATGGCGACGGGACTGGATGTGATTTACCCCACCGAGAACGCCGGATTGGCGGCGAGCATTGCCGGGAATGGCTGTCTGGTCACCGAAATGCCCCCCGGCACTCAGCCGCGAGCGGAACTTTTTCCACGCCGAAACCGCATCATCGCCGGACTGTCAGCCGGGGTTGCCGTGGTCGAGGCGGCGCTGCGCTCGGGTTCGCTGATCACGGCGCGGCTGGCCAACGAGATGGGCCGGGAGGTCTTCGCCATGCCGGGCTCGCCCTACGACCCGCGCTCGCAAGGCACCAACAGGCTGATCCAGGACGGGGCAACGCTGCTGGGCACTGCCGCAGACATCGCCATGCTGCTGCCCGGCTACTCGCCCCGCACGAGGCAAGGCCGAGACACAGCAATCATGATGGCGGCGCCAGTCTGGCAAGGCGGTGGCGCCGACGGCATCAACGAGACAACGCGGCAGACCGTGCTAGAACTGCTCGGCCCGGACCCGGTGGAAATTGACCTGCTGATCCGCGAATCCGGCTTGTCCTTGCGGCAGGTTCAGGAAATTCTCATTGAACTCGATCTTGCCGGACGGCTGGAGCGACACCCCGGGCAGAGGGTATCAATCGTCGGCTGATGGCGTCTGCGGGGTCATCATCCTGGCCAGTTGCCCGTTGGCTTCAATAAACACGATTTCGAGAAGGTAGGCCAGATACCCCAGATCGTTCTGCTTGCACAAGCCACGCAATTCCAGCGCCATATCTGCCACATATTGACACGCATCAGAGGCATTGACTGGTTGCTGCGAAGTTGCATCGACATCAAATGTCGGGCTCTGTTTCATTAGGTGCCACCGCTACCTATTGCGCGATTCCCCTGTCGCGACGCCTCGATTGCGAGCAAGATATAGTCCATACCAAGGATTGTATAGATAAATGTTGATATCGTATTGCGTGTATAGTGCATTTTGGCGCCCCGGCTTGCGTTAAGCCGTCATTTGCGCCTATGACGCTTGACTAGCTTGTGAAGCCACTGCTTCACCTGTCATGTATCCATCCATCAAACCCGCCGGATCCGCATGAACGTTGTCGTAGTCGAGTCGCCTGCAAAGGCCAAAACCATCAACAAGTACCTGGGAAAGGATTACCAGGTGCTGGCCTCCTATGGGCACATCCGCGACCTGCCCGCCAAGGATGGCTCGGTTCGCCCCGACGAGGACTTTGCCATGTCCTGGGAGATGGATTCGAAGTCGTCAAAGCGGCTCAGCGATATTGCAGCCGCGCTCAAGAACGCCGACAAGCTCATTCTGGCAACCGACCCGGACCGCGAAGGTGAGGCTATCTCCTGGCACGTGCTCGAAGTGCTGAAGCGCAAGGGCGTGCTGAAGGACAAGGCGATCGAGCGGGTGGTGTTCAATGCCATCACCAAGTCTGCCGTGACCGACGCCATATCGCACCCCCGCCAGATCGATGATGCGCTCGTGGAGGCCTACCTGGCGCGGCGGGCGCTGGACTATCTGGTGGGGTTCAACCTCTCGCCGGTATTGTGGCGCAAACTGCCCGGCGCTCGCTCGGCAGGCCGGGTCCAATCGGTCGCACTGCGGCTCATCTGCGACCGCGAACTGGAGATCGAGCGTTTCAAGCGCGAGGAATACTGGACCATCGAGGCGCTGATGAGCACCGGTGACGGCCAGACCTTCGCGGCCCGCCTGCAGGCGATCGCAGGCGACAAGCTTGGCAAGATGGACATCGGCGATGAAGCGGCGGCGCGGACAATCGAGGCCGCCCTGAAGGATGCACGCTATTCCGTTCAGGCCGTCGAAACCAAGCCCGCCAGGCGGCACCCTGCCCCTCCGTTCACCACCTCTACCTTGCAGCAGGAAGCCTCGCGCAAGCTTGGTTTCTCGTCGCAGCGCACCATGCAGGTGGCGCAGAAGCTGTATGAAGGCATCGCCATCGACGGCGATGTGACAGGCCTCATTACCTATATGAGAACCGACGGCGTACAGATGGCGAACGAGGCCATTGCTGCCGCCCGCAACGTCATCCAGCGGCAGTATGGCGAGCCGTATCTGCCGAGCGAACCCCGGATCTACCGCACCAAGGCCAAGAACGCCCAGGAAGCCCACGAAGCCATCCGGCCGACCGAACTGTCGCGCCTGCCGGACGACGTGCGCCGCAATCTCGATGCGGACCAGTATGCGCTCTACTCACTGATCTGGAAGCGCACCATGGCAAGCCAGATGGAGAGCGCCGACTTCGAGCGCACCAGCGCCGACATCGTGACCAAGGGTCAGGACGGCAAGTCATACACCCTGCGGGCCAACGGCTCGGTGCTGAAGTTCGACGGCTTCCTGAAAGTCTATGAGGAAGGCAAGGACGATACCGAGGACGAGGAAGACCGCCGCCTGCCCAGGCTCGCCAAGGGCGACGTGGTGGGCGCGCGCAAGATCGAGCCGGTGCAGCACTTCACCGAACCGCCGCCGCGCTATTCGGAAGCTTCGCTGATCAAGCGCATGGAAGAACTGGGCATTGGCCGTCCGTCAACCTATACCGCTATCCTGACCGTGCTGAAGGATCGCGGCTATGTCCAGATGGATCAGCGCCGCCTGATCCCGGAGGACAAGGGCCGGCTGGTAACCGCGTTCCTTGAATCGTTCTTCACCCGCTATGTGCAGTACGACTTTACCGCCGACCTTGAAGAGCAGCTCGACAAGGTGTCCGCCGGCGACAAGAACTGGAAGCAGTTGCTGGCAGAGTTCTGGAAGGACTTCTCGTCCCAGATCGACGAGACCAAGGACCTGCGGGTCACCAACGTTCTCGATGCGCTGAATGACCTGCTGGAGGCGCACGTCTTTCCGGAGCGCGAGGATGGCAAGCCGCGGCGCTCCTGCCCGTCGTGCGAGAATGGCCAGCTGTCGCTGAAACTCGGCAAGTTCGGCGCCTTCGTCGGCTGTTCCAACTACCCGGAATGCCGCTACACCCGCCAGCTCGGCACTACCGGCGAAGGCTTTGCGCAGGCGGTGCCAGCCGATGGCATCCTGCTTGGCGAAGACCCGGAGACCGGCCAGCCAGTCACCCGCCACGATGGCCGCTTCGGTCCCTACGTCCAGCTTGGCAAGCCCGAGGAAGGCGAGAAGCCGCCGCGCGCCTCCATCCCGAAGTCGGTCAAGGCGGAAGATATCGATCTCGAACTCGCGTTGCGGCTGCTGTCCCTGCCGCGCGAGGTTGGCCTGCACCCTGAAACCGGCAAGCCGATCACCGCCGGGCTTGGGCGGTATGGCCCGTTTGTGCTACACGATGGCGTGTACGCCAATCTTGCCGACTTCGAGGAGATTTTCACAGTCGGACTGAACCGCGCAGTTGACCTCATCGCCGAGAAAGCGGCATCGCGAGGTGGACGTGGCCAGCAAAGCGCGCTCAAGGATCTGGGAGCCCACCCCGATGGCGGTGGCAACATATTGATCATGGAAGGCCGATACGGACCATACGTCAAATATGGAAAGGTCAACGCCACCCTGCCCAAGGACGTGACGCCTGAGACTGTGACCCTGCAACAGGCCATTGAACTGATCGCAGCCAAGGGTGGCGGCAAGGCCAAGAAGAAGGCGCCGGCGAAGAAGAAACCAGCAAAGAAGGCCGCAAACAAGGCTGCCGAATGACATGGCAAAACCCCGGGGCCTTCCGTCGCCCGAACAGATACTGGAGTTTCTGAGAACCGCCGACGCGAAGACCGGCAAGCGCGAGATGGCCCGGGCTTTCGGGATCAAGGGTGCGGACCGGGTCGAACTCAAGAAACTGCTGCGCAAGATGGCTGACGACGGCCTGATTGCCTCGCGCCGCAAGCGCCTGTCGGATGCCACCGGCATGCCGCCGGTCACCGTACTGAGAATCACCGGCACCGACCCGGATGGCGAGCTCGTTGCAGAACCCGCCGAATGGATGGATCACGGCGAGAGCCCGCCACGCGTGCTGATTGTTGGTGAAGGGAGCCGGAAGCGCCCGTCCGGACCAGTTGCAGGTGTCGGCGATTCGGTACTGGCCCGGGTCACCTCGACCGGCGACAAGGACTGGCCCTACGAAGCTCGCATCATCAAGGTGCTCAAGGGCGCGACCGGAGCCGTGGTCGGCATCTTTACCGCAAGCCCGCGTGGCGGCGGGCAGCTCATGTCGGCCAACCGGAAAGACAAGACCGGCTTCGACGTGATGCGCGGCGATGAGGGACAGGCGCGCTCCGGCGACCTGGTGCGCGCCGAGATCACCCGCCAGCGTGGCCGTGGATATGCAGAAGCCCGCGTGGTCGAGCGGCTTGGCTCTGCCGATGATCAGCGCAACGTCTCGCTCATCGCCATTCACCAGCACGGCATTCCCGACCAGTTCCCGAAAGAGGTGATCCAGGCGTCGGAAGACCTCACGGAACTGCAGCCGCCCGAGGGCCGCACCGACATGCGCGCCCTGCCCCTGGTCACCATCGACCCGCCGGATGCCCGCGATCATGATGACGCGGTTTGGGCCGCAGCTGACGATGACCCGGCCAATCCCGGCGGCTACAAGGTGGTAGTAGCCATTGCCGATGTGGCGGCCTATGTACGGCCCGGCACGGCGCTCGACCGAGAGGCGCGGCTGCGCGGCAACTCCGTCTACTTTCCGGACCGGGTGGTGCCCATGCTGCCGGAACGGCTGTCGACCGATCTGTGCTCTCTGCGGGGTAATGAGGACAGGCCAGCGTTTGCCTGTTTCATGACCTTTGACAAGGCTGGCCGCAAGACCGGTCACCGGTTTGACCGGGTCTGGATGCGTTCCGCCGCCAAGCTGGCCTATGCGCAGGCCCAGGCAGCCATCGACGGCAACCCGGACGATGTGACCGGACCCCTGCTGGAGCCCGTGCTCAAGCCGCTTTGGGCCGCATACAGGGTGCTGAAGGCTGCCCGCGACAAGCGCGAACCGCTGGAACTCGACCTGCCGGAGCGCAAGCTCATCCTCGATGACGCCGGTGAAATCATCAGCGTCGTCACACCAGCCCGCCTCGATGCGCACAAGCTGATCGAGGAGTTCATGATCCAGGCCAACGTCTCGGCTGCCGAAACACTGGAGGCAAAAGGCTCGCCGCTGATGTTCCGTGTGCATGACGCGCCGGCACCGGAAAAGGTCGATGCGCTGGCGGAATTTCTCGCCACGCTGGAACTGTCGGTGCCGAAGGGCCAGGTGATGAAGCCGCAGCACTTCAACCGCATTCTCGACAAAGTGCGCGGCGGCCCCAACGAAGGCGTCGTATCGCAGACAGTCCTGCGCACCCAGGCGCAGGCGATCTATACGCCGGAAAACCGCGGGCATTTCGGGCTGAACCTTCGCCGCTATGCGCATTTCACCTCGCCGATCCGGCGTTACGCGGACCTGATCGTCCATCGGGCGCTGATAGGCGCCCTGAAGCTGGGCGACGATGGCTTGAGCCAGTTCGACATCGACAACCTCGAGGAGACGGCGGGCTTGCTCTGCCTCGCTGAACGGCGCACCATGGTGGCCGAGCGCGAGACCACGGACCGGCTCATCGCGCACTTCCTGCGCGGCCAGGTGGGCGCGGACTTCTCTGCCCGCGTCACCGGCATGGTCAAGGCCGGCCTGTTCGTCACGCTGGAAGACAGCGGCGCCGACGGATTTATACCCGCCTCGACGCTTGGCGACGATTACTATGTCCATGACGAGGCAAGCCAGGCGATGGTTGGCCAGCGCTCAGGCGAATGCTGGCGCATGGGCGATGTAGTCGAGGTGCGCCTTGTGGAAGTCACGCCCATTGCCGGGGGCTTGCGGTTCGAAATGCTGTCGAAGGGCCGCAAGGGCAAGCCGCCGGCTGGGATTGTCCGCAAGTCCCGGCAGCAGCCTCGCGGCAAGGCGCCCCGGCGCAAGGGCAGCAGCAAACCCTCCATTCGGCGTGGTTGACACAATGGGATGACTATCCCGTCTGTCGGTGTGGCATCCTGACGCGCGACCGGTCGCAGGCTTTGTTTGGCGGAGCATGTCGCTAACACTTCGCTCATGACGCTAGAGACTCATCATCGCAGCCACAGCATCGAGATAATCGGACAACAGGCCGATCGGCCGGACGTTCCGTGGGCCATCGCCATGCTCAACGGCCTGCGTTGCAGGTGTCCGCGCTGTGCGACCGGCAAGCTGTATTCGAGCTACCTGAAGGTGGCTGACGTGTGTCCGTCCTGCGACCTTGAACTGCACCACCAGCGCGCTGACGATGCACCGCCCTACTTCACCATGTTCATCGTCGGGCACCTGCTGATTCCACTGGTGTTTGTCGTCGAGCGGATGTGGCAGCCGCACTGGTGGGTCCACCTGACGCTATGGGCGCCGCTGTCCATTGTCCTTACCCTGTGGCTCTTGCCGATCGTCAAGGGCGCGATCATCGGCGTTCAATGGGCTAACCGGATGCACGGTTTTGGCGAACAGTCCGCTGCGGCCGACCAGGATGCCGGCAATCCGACGCATCTGGCCGTTCCGCAAGAGCGCGAACGCTTGTGAGCCTGCGCTCAAGCCACTAACGTTCGCCCATGAGTGAATCATCTTCTCCCCGAACACAGCGGGCCTTGCGCCCTCGCGATGCTGCAACGCTGATCCTGGTACGCCGGGATTCGTCACAACCGCGCGTGCTCATGGGCAAACGCCATGAAGCCCACAAGTTCATGCCCGGCAAATACGTGTTTCCCGGCGGCCGCATGGATTTGGCGGACTGCCGGGTGCAACCTGCGCGGCCTTTGGAACAGGCCGTTGCGGGAAAGCTGTTGAGCCAGATGCGCGGCAAGCCCAGCGAGGCCCGGGCACAGGGCCTTGCCATGGCGGCGGTGCGCGAGACCTTCGAGGAAGTCGGCTATGTTGTCGGCACGCCAGGCAGTATTGCACCGACCCGCTCGGCAGCCTGGTCGCAATTTCACCAGACCGGGCATGGAGCCGACCTGTCGGGACTCAAGCTGCTGGCGCGCGCCATTACGCCTCCCGGCCGTCCGCGCCGCTTTGATACCCGCTTCTTCATTGCCGATGCATGCGTGATCGCCAATCCGGACAGCCCGCTCACCCCTGAAACGGACGAGTTGCTGACGCCGCACTGGGTGACCATCGACGAAGCGAGGCAACTGGACCTGCCGTGGATAACCGGCCAGATCCTGAAGCGGCTGGAAGCCTTGCTCGAACGGCGCGACGCCCTCACCTGCCAGCATGACTGTACGTTCCAGTTCATGCGCGGCAAGGACTGGCAATACGTCACACTGTGACCGGATCGCCGCACCTTGACAGAACAGTACTGTTCAGGCGATACACCGCGCCGTCACAGGTTTCATTATTCCGGCTGCGCCAGCCTTTTGGCGTGACTGACCGGCTTCACTGACAAAGGGTCCAGACATGGCCAAGGCTACAACCATCAAGATCAAGCTGCTGTCGACCGCCGACACCGGATATTTCTACGTCACCAAGAAGAACTCCCGCACGCAGACCGAAAAGCTGTCGTTCCGCAAGTACGATCCGGTCGCCAAGAAGCACGTCGAGTTCAAGGAAACCAAGATCAAGTAAGGCATTGGCGCGGGATCGCGCCTCAGTTTGAAGTCACGAAGGCACCGGTCAGCATGTCCGGTGCCTTTTTGTTTTGGAGCAGCTTTTTGGTGATTGGGTGGCCGGCCCGGTAATCCCCGTCGAGGAGGCCTCTCGTTGGGGGCCGGACCGGCCAAACCCCGCGGTTTCAGGAGATGCGGCGGACCTGAAAAGCCTCGGGGCAAACATGGGCGCCGAATGTCCGCAAGGAAGTATTGGCGCCGGTAACTGTTCCGGTTGAGGCGTTCCGGCTAGATTCGCAAACCAAGTGCGACACCGGGTATATCCGGGATCGCCATGGGAACACATTATGATCACTTCACACTTGAAGCCCGCTGTCAGCTGTTCAGCCTGATGGAGTTGGGGCTTTTGAAGACCGAGATTGCGCAACGGCTTGGCCGGAACCGCAGCAGTATCTACCGGGAGCTGGGGCGTAACCGACGGGTTGATGGCTACAACCCCATCAGCGCGGAACGCCGTGCCTGGGCGAGGAAGCTGCGGGGGTCACGCATTGAGCGCTCCACCCACCTTCGCGACTATGTCGAAGACCGCCTTGCCATGGGATGGTCTCCGGAACAGATCGCCGGGCGGATGGAGCTCGATGAAGTCGACCACACGGTATCGACGGAGTCCATCTACCGGTATGTCTACAGTCCGGCAGGCCGCCGCACGGGGCTGCCGCGATACCTGGCCCAGCGCAAGTCGGAACGAGGCCGCCGGGTGCGCAACGGCAAGCGGGAGCCGGCCATTCCTGATCGTGTGCCGATCAGTCAACGCCCTGAAAGCGTTGCTCAAAGATGCGAGTTTGGTCATTGGGAGGGCGATCTCGTGCACTTCCGCCGCCAGCGCGACATCCTGCTCACCCTGCACGAGCGCACCACCCGACTGACGCTGGTCCGCCGGCTTCACAGCAAGGATGCAGGCGATACTGCCGAGGCCATCGTCACCGAACTGCAAGGCTTGCCCGGCATTGCGCGTCGCAGCATCACTCATGACAATGGCGGAGAGTTCGCCCGGCATGAAAAGGTCCGGCAAAAGATCGCCATGCCAGCCTATTTCTGTGACCCTCACAGCCCCTGGCAGCGTGGCTCCATCGAGAACACCAACGGACGGCTGCGACGTGAGTTACCGCGCAAGACATCGCTGTCCGACTACAGTGATGCAGACCTCGACAACATCGTCTGGATGCTCAACTCAACCCCGCGAAAATGTCTCGGCTTCCAGACCCCAATCGAGGCCTTCGCTCAACACCTCGGTGTTGCACTTGAAATGTGAATCCAGCCCGGCGCAGGCGAGAGAGAGTTCCCGCACCGGACTGTCTTTCCGAATGCAAGAAGTTTACTCGAATTTTAATGAAATTCCAATCGGTCCGGATTGGATGACTCCGGAATTTCTCAATTAACCTAACGCGTTAAGGTGAATCAGCCAGCTTGCCGCAAGTGACGGGCGCTCAAGCGGCGTCCGACATAACGCGGTTACGCCCCGAGCGCTTGGCGTGATAGAGCGCTTCGTCCGCGCGCTTCAGGAGCGTTACCGGGGTATCTGTCACCGACTCATAGGCGGCCACGCCGATCGAGACCGTTATGGACAGCGACCCGTATTTTGCCCCCGCATTGAAGGGCTTCGAGGCAATCGTGCGGCGCAGGCGTTCAGCCACGGTGAAGCCGACCTGCAGGTCGGTTTCGGGCAGGATCACCACGAACTCCTCGCCGCCCATGCGGCAACAGAGGTCGATGGCGCGGACCTGCGACTTGAGCCGCGAGGCCAATTCCTGCAGCACCCTGTCGCCAATGTCGTGACCATGAGTGTCGTTGATGGGCTTGAAGAAGTCCACGTCCAAGGCCAGCAGCGAAACCGGCTTGCCACGCGCGGCGGCATTCGAGACATGAATCGCGAGCTGGTTGTCCATGTGCCGGCGGTTGTACAGACCCGTCAGTGGATCGGTGACGGCAAGCTCCATCGAGCGCGACACATTCAGGCGCAGGCGATCCGTATAGCGTTTGCGCTTGATCTGGGTATTGACCCGCGCCTTGAGCTCCAGCCTGTCCAGCGGGCGGTGAAGGTAATCGTTCACGCCCATGTCGAGCGCCCTCATCAGCCGGACCTGATCTTCGATGTCAACGACCACCAGAATCGGGATCTGCCGCGTGCGCTCGAACGATCGCAGCTGCGAACACAGCCTGAGGCCATCATGATCGAGAAGGTCAAAGCTGATGATGATCAGGTCGAGTTCGGTCTCCTGTGCCAGCTTGACCGTCTGCACCGGATCGGACATCAGGAACAGCTTGTGCACCGTACCAAGGGAGTCCTCGATACGGTCCGCAATGACGCCGCGATTGTCCACGACGGCCACATTGGCCCCGGTTTCGACGTGCGCCAGATCCACGCGCTGATCGCTGTCGCCGTCAAGGGCCGGGCCATCATTGCGGCCGCGCAACTCATCCATCAGCATCTTCAGCCGCACCAGGCTTTTCAGCCGGTAGAACAGGGCTGCATCATTGACTGGCTTGGTGATGAAATCGTCGGCGCCAGCCTCCAGACCCCGCACCCGGTCTTCCACCTGATCAAGCGCGGTGACCATGATGACCGGAATATGCTGGGTTTGCGGATTGGTCTTGATACGGCGGCACACCTCGATTCCGTCGATACCGGGCATCATGACGTCAAGCAGGATGATGTCCGGCTGGAAGCTTTCTACGGCCTCAAGGGCGTCGGCACCGTTCATGGCGGTGCAGACTTCGAAATATTCGCTGGTCAGCTTGGCTTCCAGCAGCCGGACGTTGGCCAGGATGTCATCAACGACCAGTACGCGGGCAGTCATGACTTGACCTCGAAGAAGCCATTGATCGTCGACATGAACGACGCCACCGAGATCGGCTTGGAGATGTAGGCTTCGCAGCCACCTTCCCGGATCTTCTGTTCGTCGCCCTTCATGGCGAACGCCGTTACTGCAACGACCGGTATGGAGCGCAGCTCATCGTCTTCCTTCAGCCACTTGGTCACTTCGATGCCGGAGACCTCGGGCAGCTGGATGTCCATGAGGATGAGATCGGGCTTGTGCCGGCGCGCAATGTCCAGCGCCGACAGACCTTCGCGGGTTTGCAGCACGCGATAGCCATGTGCCTCCAGCAGGTCATTGAACAGCTTCATGTTGAGTTCGTTGTCCTCAACAATCAGCACTGTCTTGACCGCGGCAGGATCAGGCTGTTCTGATATTTGCGCCATGCGAGCTGCGCCCTTCTCATGTTCAATGGCCCCGACGGCTCGCAGTGCCGAAGAGTCAAAAACCGGTACGGGGTACGCATGAATTGTAGTGTGCGTTCTCCCCAGATAGCATGCACAATGTCGCGCAAGAAAGTTACGCCAACCTTAAGCTTTACGGGGCGACAACGCTTCTACCACAGCTGGTTAAGGCTCATTATCACCTGACGGGTCAAATTTTATGATCAGTGTAGATGCTGCAGAAATTGTCGCCCTGCAAGCCTTTGAATTCATTGCCTCAACTGGTGAGCAGCTGGAACGGTTCATGGCCGTATCGGGGTTTGATCCGGCAAGCCTCGGTGAAGCGGTGCAAACGCGGCCAGGACTGGCAGGATTGCTGGAGTACATGTGCAGCGACGAATCACTGTTGCTGGCATTCTGTGAAACGGCGAACCTTAGCCCGCGAACGCCAGTCCAGGCACTCGTGGCGCTGCAGCGGCCGGCCTGTACGGGGGCTGCATGATGAGCAATCCCGGCATCGACGAGGCAACCCGCAGCCAGATCGCCGGTTTGCGGCTTGACCCGGCCCGTCCGCTGCTGTTGTGCGACGTTGACGAGGTGGTCGTGCACTTTCTGCGCGGCCTTGAGAACTGGCTTGACCGCAATGGCCTGTGGCTGGACCCGGCAAGCTTTGCCCTGAATGGCAACATCCGCCGCAAGGCAGATAACGAGCCGCTGCCGGCTGACGATATCGGACCGGCCCTGATGGCCTTTTTCGAGGCCGAAACGGCAAATCTCGACGTTATCGAGGGTGCAGTGGAAGCGTTGGGCAGTCTCAGCAACGAGGCGGACATCGTCATGCTGACCAACCTGCCCTCCCGGTTCCGCGATGCCCGCACCGCCAACCTGCGCCGGCATGGCATCGAGTTTCCCGTGGTGACCAATTCCGGCCCCAAAGGACCTGCCATCGCCGCTCTGGCGGGGATGCACTCCGCGCCTGTTGTGTTCATCGATGACAACAATGGCTATCTGAAGTCGGCTGCCGATCACGTGCCGCACACCTATCTGGTGCATTTCATGCAGGACGAGCGGTTTGGCCGGCACGTGCCGCGCGAAGACCACATCCACCACCGTACCGACAACTGGCAGGATGCTCATCTTCACATAGGCTCGGTCATTGCCGGTCCGCGTACCCGCCGGGACCCATGAACCGCATCGCCGGACGGATCGGGATAGATGTCGGCGGCACCAAGATCGCCGGCGCCCTGCTGTCCGATGCAGGCAAGGAGCTTGGGACACGGCGGATGCCGACCCCACGCGGCGACTATGATGGCGTCGTGCGCGCCATTGCAGCAATGGTGGAAGACCTTGCAAAGGCAGCCGGTGGCCCGGTGACTGTCGGGATCGGCATGCCGGGGTCGGTGTCGCCGCTGACCGGGCTGGTGCAGAACGCCAATTCCACCTGGATCAATGCCCGGCCCTTCCAGCGCGACCTCGAAACTGCAATCGGCCAACCGGTAAGACTGGCCAACGACGCAAACTGCCTGGCGCTGTCGGAAGCGTTCGACGGCGCCGGCAAGGGTGCGGGTTCGGTGTTCGGCGTTATCCTCGGTACCGGATGTGGCGGCAGCCTGGTGGTCAACGGCATGCTGGTGCAGGGCCGCCATTCCATTGGCGGTGAATGGGGGCACAATCCGCTGCCATGGCCACCACGCGAAGACGAACATCCCGGCCCTGCCTGCTGGTGCGGGCGGCATGGCTGCATCGAAACCTGGATATCCGGCCCCGGCCTTGCACGCGATCATCAGGCGACCACGGGTGAAGCCCTGGCCGGAGAGGAAGTTGCAGCGCGTGCACTGGCTGGCGACGGCACCGCACAGGCCACTCTCGACCGCCACCTGGACCGGACGGCCCGCGGGCTGGCGCACGTGATCAACATCGTTGACCCGGAAGTGATCGTCATCGGCGGCGGGCTGCTTGATCTGCCCGGCCTCATCGAACGCTTGCCGGCAGCTATTGCGCCGCATGTGTTCGCCGATGCCGTTGACATCCAGGTGCGGGCCGCGCAACACGGGCCAGCATCCGGTGTGCGCGGCGCTGCCCGGTTGTGGGACAATGAAACCGGCCTCGGGAGCGCGCCATGACACCACCGGTACATGTTTCCGACTCGCGATTGCTCGGTCACCTGTTCTCGACGCCCTCGATGAAGGCGGTGTTTACCGATGAGGCAACGCTGAACTCGTGGCTCGACGCCGAAGCGGCCCTGGCCCGCGTTCAGGCAAGGCTCGGGGTGATCCCCCGCGAAGCAGGCGGGATGATCGAACAGGCGTGCGCGCCGCACCACCATGACCTCACCATTCTCGGCGCCCGCATTGCTGACGCAAGCCATCCACTGACGCCGGTGATCGCCTCCATCGAGGCCGCCGCCGGTGAGGCTGCTGCCTTCGTGCATTACGGCGCGACTACGCAGGACATCCTGGATACCGGCAGCGTGCTTCAGGTGCGCGAAGGTTTGCGGCTGATACTGAATACGCTCGCGGCGTTGCAGGGGGCCTGCATCACACAGGCAAGGCGCTGGCGCGATCTGCCCATGGCGGGCCGCACCCATGGCCAGCATGCCGTGCCCGTCACGCTGGGGCTCAAGTTCGCCCTGTGGGCGCGCGATGCCCACGATGCTGCTGCGGCGCTTAGCGAAATCAGTTCCAGCCTGCCGGTGCAGCTTGCCGGCGCGGCGGGCACGCTGGCGACGCTGGGCAAAGATGCCGGCAAGGTGCGCGCCGCACTCGCGCAAGAGCTGGGCCTGCGCGACCCCGGAGCAAGCTGGCATACCTCGCGGCGGGTTTTTGCCGATACCGTCTGCCAGCTTGCCATTGCGGCAGCGCTGTGCGGCCAGATCGCCAACGAGATCGTCAACCTGCAACGCACCGAGATCGGTGAACTGGCGGAAGGGGCTGCGATGGGCGCCGGCGGTTCATCGACCATGCCGCAGAAACGGAACCCGATGATCGCGCAGAACGTCGTGGCGCTGGCGCGCCTCATGGCGACAAAGCCTGCCGCGATGGTTGAAGCCTCGATGCATGAGCACGAACGGGACATGGCCTGCTGGACGATGGAATGGGCGGTGATCCCCGAAAGCTTCGTGCTTGCCCATGCCGCCATCGAACAGGCAGTACTGCTGGTGGAGAACATCATGGTCGATGAGACCCGCATTGCCGCCAACCTGGCGCTCACCGGCGGTCTGATCTGTGCGGAAGCCGTGATGATGGACCTTGCCCGCGACATGGGCCGCAACGAGGCCCACCATGCCGTGAAGGACCTTATCTCCGCCCTGCCCGGCTCCGGCCTTTCGTTCGCCGGGGCGCTTTCCGGACACGCGGTCATTGGCAAGCTGCGGTCGCCGGAGCAGATTGCAGCGCTGGTGGATCCTGCGAACTATACGGGCGAGTCTATCGAGGTTGTTGGCCGGATCATTGCCGAACTGGGATAATCCGGACCTCCGCCGAAGAACCGGAATTTCCATGCCAGACGCCGCCAAGCCGATGTGCCGTGACTGCCTGGCCGACGCCCGGCCGGGCGAGCGTCGCTGTCCGTCGTGTGGTTCGCCGCGGTTGATCAGCCATCCCCGCCTGCATGAACTGGCAATCGCCCATATCGATTGCGATGCCTTCTATGCTGCCGTCGAGAAGCGCGACCGGCCGGAACTGGCCGACAAGCCGGTCATCGTCGGCGGCGGCACGCGCGGCGTTGTGTCCACGGCCTGTTACGTGGCGCGCATCCGCGGTGTGAAGTCCGCCATGCCGATGTTCAAGGCTCTCGCGGCCTGTCCCGATGCGGTTGTGATAAAGCCGGACATGGCGAAGTATGCCGAAGCCGGCCGCCAGGTGCGCGCGCTGATGCAGGAGCTCACGCCGCTGGTCGAGCCGTTGTCCATCGACGAAGCGTTTCTCGACCTGTCGGGCACGGCGCGGCTGCACGGCATGAGCCCCGCCCGGGCGCTGGCCCGGCTGGTCAGGAAAATCGAGGCCGAGGTCGGCATCACCGCCTCCATCGGACTGGCCCACACCAAGTATCTCGCCAAACTCGCATCCGACATGGACAAGCCGCGCGGCTTCTTCGTGCTCGGTCCGGACGAATGCATCGCCTTCCTGCGGGAGAAGCCGGTGGGCTTCATCTGGGGCGTCGGCAAGGCCATGCAGGACAAGTTGCACGCAGACGGCATCCGCATGATCGGCCAGTTGCAAACAATGGATAAGGTAGAACTGATGCGCCGCTATGGCAGCATGGGATCGAGGCTCTATCACCTGTCGCGCGGCGAGGATGCGCGCACCGTGTCACCCGATCACGAGTCGAAAAGCATCTCCGCCGAGACGACCTTCGACAACGACATGGCAGACGCCGCGCAGCTGGAAAAGCTGCTGTGGACCCTGTCGGAAAAGGTGTCGCGCCGCGCAAAGAAGGAAGCCATGGCCGGTCACACCGTGACGCTGAAACTCAAGACCACCGACTTCCGCACCCGCACCCGCGCCACCTCGCTGAGTGAGCCCACCGCACTTGCGGCCCGCATTTTCGATGCGGCCCGTCCCCTGCTCATGCGAGAGGCAGATGGACGAACGCAATTCCGGCTGATTGGCGTCGGCATCAGCCACCTGGCAAGCCTTGATGCCGGGTCGCTGGCCGGCGGGCTGGACCAGAAGGCTGCCAGTCAGGCGCGCGCAGAACTGGCCATGGACAGGTTGCGTGACAAGTTCGGGGTTGGCGCCATCAGCAAGGGCCGCTCTCTGGCGAAACCGGCAAAAGGTACGAAAGACTGTTGAACGCGGCTTATTGCTTGCACTCGCCCTGTTCGAAGACCTCGAGATCAGCCAGGTTGGCATTGAGGGAAAAATCCGTGTAATTCAGCGTCATGTCGCCGGAAATGCCGTTCTGATAGAGCCGCATGTTGATCTGGTAGTCGGGCGTTTCCTGCTCTTTCTTGTCCGGCTTGTAGTAGGAAATGGTCACCGGCCAGCTGGGCTGCCCGCCGACGCCGGCAAACTTGCCCGCTGACGTTTCTTCTGCTGGCGACTTTTCAGTGCCGATGAAGGTGATCGCGATGGCCGGATTGGCGCCGTCGGAGCCGTCATAGAGGAGCGCTTCGTCACGGGTTTTGCCGTCCATTGCAGCCTGGACCAGCTTCAACTGGTGATTGACCGGGAAGATGACGCCGTCCGGCAGGGTGAATGCTTCAGGCGCAGGCTTGGTGATGGCCCCGCCCGCCTGGCCATCCTTGAGCTCTGCCTTCAGTTCCTTTTCTTCCTGCAGCTGGCTGTCGACATACTGGCTCTGGACATAGCGCAGCTGGTCATTGTCGCCCGATTCCCACATCGACGAGCGGCTGTCGAGAACGCGGGACTTGCCGCCGGACAGGAAAAACTGGTTGATCATGCGGAAATTGATGGTCCAGCCTTCGCACCCTGAGCCGAGAAACTCGATGACCATGCGCCCTTGCGCGCCGTCGATTCCGCTGCGCTCTTCGGCGGACTTTAGCGAAATGTCATAGACGGCCCGATGCGGAACCAGGTTCGGTGCTGCCGCCTGAGCGGTTGCCACAGGCATCAACATCATCAGGGCCGCACCCAGTGCCGCCCGCCGTCCAACATGCTTCACGTTCCGCAACTCCCTGTGCACCTCGCCGGACGTCGAAGATCAGCGCCCGGCCGCCACTCGTCAAGTTAACACGTTCCTTGGTTGCCCGCCGAAAAAGGCATTTACATGGTCAACCGTCTGGCGCCAGCATTCGGTCTGCGCCTCAAGGCTGGCCCAGGCCACGTGCGGGGTGATGATGACGTTGGGCCGGTCCATGACCTTGAGCAGCGGCTGGTCCGGCGCCGGTGGTTCCTTGGTCAGCACATCGAAGCCGATGCCCGCGATCAACCCTTCATCCAGTGCCGTCACGATGTCTGCCTCGTTGACCAGGCCGCCCCGCGAGGTGTTGATGATGAAGGGCTTCTTCTTCATCTTCCGGAACTCGAGCATGGCGATCATGTTGCGCGTGGCGTCCATCAGCGGGCAGTGCAGCGTGATGATGTCGGACCGCTCCAGCACCTCGTCGAACGGCGTGTACAGTGGCCCGAGGCCGGATACGCCCTTGTGCGCGGCAAACAGCGGCTTCATGCCAAACGCCCGCGCAATGTCGGCCACGCCCTGACCCAGGTTGCCTTCGCCGAAAATGCCAAGCACCGAGCCCGCAAGGTCCTTGATCGGGTGGGTGTGGAAGCAGAACTGCCCGCTCTTCTGCCACATGCCGTTGGCCACGTCGCGCTGATAGCCGACGATGCCGCGCCGCAGCGCGAAGATCAGTCCGAACGTATGTTCCGGCACCGTATGGGTTGCATAACCGCGCACGTTGGAAACAGTGACGCCATGATCCTTGCAGGCCGGAATGTCGATCACGTCATAGCCGGTCGCCGCCACGGACACCATCTTCAGGTCCGGCAACTGCTCAAGGCTTTCGCGGCGGATCGGCACCTTGTTGGTGATGGCCACAGTGGCGCCCTTGAGCCGTTCGACGATCTTGTCTGCCGGCGTATTGTCGTATTCCACCCATTCATGCTCGATGGCCGGACGCACCAGCTCCACCTCGGGCGCGAACGTTCCCCGGTCCAGAAATACGATCTTCGTCATCTCGGCTCCTACCCTTTTGACTTTGGTCTGATGGGTTCAGCTTTAGCGCGGCGATGGGGGCCTCGCAACTGCGGTGAAACGACACTCCACGATATGGAACACCCTTCCGCGCATGGCAGATGCCCGCCCGGCGGGGCTGGACGCAGCTTGTGCGCTCGCCCTAGATTGGCCCCCGAACCAATCACCAATCGAAACAATCACAAAAGGCAGGAAATTCATGGGCCAGATCGACAAGCGACTTGCGGAACTCGGCATCGAAATCCCAACCCCGGCAGCGCCGGTGGCCAACTATGTAGGCTGGGTCCGCACTGGCAACCTGGTGTTCACGGCGGGCCAGGTGCCGCTCAAGGACGGCGAGTTCCTGTACAAGGGCATCGTTCCCGACCAGTGCTCCGAGGAAGATGCCAAGCAGGCCGCGCGGCTGTGCGCCATCAATATCATCGCCCAGCTCAAGCAAGCCTGTGACGGCGACCTCGACCGGGTCAAGCGCATCGTCAAGCTGGTCGGTTTCGTCAACGGCGCGCCCGGTTTCGGCGGCCAGCCCGGCATCATCAATGGCGCGTCAGACCTGATGGTCGAGGTGTTCGGCGACAAGGGCAAGCACGCCCGCTCAGCCGTGGGCGCAGGCTCGCTGCCAATCAACCTGTCGGTCGAGATCGAGGCCGTGGCCGAGATCGAGTAAGCCCTCAACGTCCGAGATCTGCCGCCATGTGGCGTCCATCAAACCCGTTGAGCGATTGGCTGACCGAGCGGCCGATCGCCCATCGGGGCCTGCACGACAAGGCTGCCGGTATCGAGGAAAACTCGCTGGAGGCGTTTGCCGCCGCCATCACCCAGGGCTATGCGATCGAATGCGACCTGCAATTGTCCGCCGATGGCGAGGCAATGGTATTCCACGACGACACGCTGGACCGGCTGACCCACCAGAGCGGTCCGGTCATCGCCCGCCCGGCTGCTGAACTGCAGGAGATCGCCTATAGCCACGGGCGCGGCACGATCCCGATCCTTGACCAGTTGCTCGGCCTTGCTGACGGCGACGTGGCACTGGTGATCGAACTGAAGAGCCACTGGAATGGCGATACCCGGCTGGCGGCCCGCGTGGCGGCGCTGCTGGCGGGATATGACGGACCGGTGGCGGTCATGTCGTTCGACCCGGTTCCCATTGCGTGGCTGGCCGACAATGCGCCGGGCTTGTTGCGCGGCATCGTGGCGGATGGCGCAACCGACCCGGAATATGCCCAGCTTTCATTGCCTTCAAGGCTGAATTTGCGTGAATTTCGCCACGTTTCCGCCACCCGGCCCGACTTTCTCTCGCTGTGGCGCGAGTGGCTGCCATCGCCGGTATCGCGTGAGGCGCGGGCGGCGGGGCTTCCTCTCATCACGTGGACGATCCGCAACAACCAACAGGCGTCTGACGCGTTAAGGTGGTGCGACCAGATCACCTTCGAGGGCTACCGTCCCTGACGTCCATGACCACCACGACCGCCGAACAGCAATTCGTAATCGAGGTTCACCAGTCACTGTCCGCCATCGCGGCCGAGACGTGGGACGCCTGCGCCAACCCTCCAGGTCAGCCGCACAACCCGTTTGTTCGCCATGCTTTCCTCAACGCACTTGAGCAATCCGGATCGGCGGTGGCGGAAACCGGCTGGCTGGGCCAACACCTGCAACTGCGGGATGGGAAGGGCGATACGCTTGCCGTGATGCCCTGCTATCTGAAGAACCACAGCCAGGGCGAGTATGTGTTCGATTATGGCTGGGCAGAGGCCATTCAGCGCGCCGGCGGGCGGTACTATCCGAAACTGCAGGTGTCGGTGCCGTTCACCCCGGCATCAGGCCCGCGTGTGCTGACGGCAGACCGCGACCGCCTGCCCTCCATCCGGGCCGCCATGGGCAATGCGGCGGAGCAATTGTGCGAGCAGCTTGGCGCGTCGTCGGTGCACATGACATTCCTCAAGCAGGACGAATACGACGACTTCGGCCAACAGGACTGGCTGCAGCGCAACGACACCCAGTTCCATTGGTACAATGAGGGTTTTTCCTCGTTTGATCAATTTCTTGACACCCTTTCTTCACGCAAGCGGAAGAACATCCGCAAGGAACGCAATGCGGTCCACGAGAGTGGTCTGGAGATCATGTGCCTTACGGGCAAGGACATCACCGAGGAACACTGGGACCACTTCTTTCGCTTCTACATGGACACAGGCTCGCGCAAGTGGGGCACGCCTTACCTCACCCGCGAGTTCTTTTCCCGCGTTGGCGAAACCATGGCCGAGGACATTCTGCTGGTGATGGTTCGCAACAATGGCCGGTGGATTGCCGGGGCCATCAACTTCATTGGTGGCGACACGCTCTATGGCCGCAACTGGGGCTGCATCGAGTACCACCACTGCCTGCACTTCGAGGTCTGCTATTACCAGGCCATCGACTTCGCCATCGAGCGTGGGCTGAACACGGTCGAGGCCGGCGCGCAAGGGGCGCACAAGCTGGCCCGCGGCTATTTGCCGGTCACAACCCGGTCAGTCCACTATATCCGCGACCCGCGCCTGCACCGCGCCGTAGCGGATTACCTGGAACACGAACGCCGCGCGGTCGAACGTGACAACCAGCATCTGGGTGAACATTCGCCGTTCCGCAAAGGCGTCGAGCGTGATCTTGAAGGCGATTTCTGAGGGCTTGGCCCTGATGCAAGCTTGCGTTACTCATCAAGTATAGGCCGGATGCCAAGCGGGAATGAGCAAAGATGAACAGCTACGACGACCAGAACGTATTCGCCAAGATCCTTCGCGGGGAGTTGCCCGCCCACAAGATCTACGAGGATGACAAGACCATCGCCATCATGGACATCATGCCTCGTTCCGATGGTCATGCGCTGGTGATCCCAAGGGCGGCCTCGCGCAACCTGCTGGACATTTCCGCCGATGATCTCGCCGCCGTCTACGCCACGGTGCAGAAGCTGGCGAAGGCAGCGGCCAAGGCTTTCGGCGCTGATGGCGTCACCATCCAGCAGTTCAACGAACCCGCCGGCGGCCAGGTGGTGTTCCACACCCACGTCCACGTCATCCCGCGCCATGAAGGTGTCAGCTTGCGGCCTCATACCGGCCAGATGGCCGACCAGGACGACCTGAAGGCGTGGGCTGAAAAGTGGCGCGCGGCGCTGGCCTAACCGATAGCCACCGCGAGCACGCCCAGCGCAAGAACGCACGCAAAGGTGCCTGCCTGGGTGGCACGGCCCCACAGGGCGAACACGGCCACGCCCGCCGCGATGGCCAGCAGCCGCGCGGCCAGCGGAATGTCGGCCAGCACGCCCGAGGGCGCAATGACGATGCGCATGACGAGCGCCGCCACCAGCGCGGTGGAAACTGCCCTCACCCACAAAAGGACGTCGCTTTCCGGGTCGATGCGGGTGACTGCCACCACACCTAGCAGACGCCAGACATAGGTGATCGCCATGCCCGCAGGCACCATGCAGGCGATGATCCAAATTGCCTCACTCATGTGGATCACCCCGGTTGATCAGCCCCTTGCGGCGGGGCCTGAACAGCAGGAACGCCAGCGTGCCACCGCCGACGCCGGCCAGCAGCAGGTCGAAATCGGGCGCATACCAGCGCGCCAGCGGCAGCAGCACGGCGCCAGCGGCAATCGCTGCCCAGTCGAACCACCACCTGGCGCTTGCCAGCAATGACAACAAAAAGAAGGCGGGCGTAAAGAATACCATGCACGCTGCCAGCACTGGCGGCAGCCTGTCCGCCACGTGAAAGCCCACCGGCACCACCACGCACATCGCCACCATCAGCGTCGCGCCAAGACCTATCAGCCAGGGCAGATGCTGGCGCTTCGGCACCTTGTCGAGATGGGTGACCGACAACAGCCAGATGGTGACGGCGGTGAAGTAAGCCAGCAGGAATTCCGGCCAGCGCGCCGCACCCGGCAGCCGCACCTGCGCCAGTACGCCGATCACCATCGGCAACAGCCGGACCGCCGTCAGCGACACCGCCGCCGCGATCAGCAGCAGTGCCGCACCCGCCTGCCACATGGTCACGAACAGCACCTGCCCCGGCAGCGCCCAGATCAGCGGGATGGTTGCCATGCCGGCCAGCAGCGGAAAGTCCAGATCGTTGATCAGCGCGCCGAAACCGATGAAGGAACACGCCATCACCAGGCCCGGCATCGACAGCGCCGCACGCATGCCGCCCCAAACACCCGTCCAGTCATAGGTGTCGCGTTCGACTTGCAGGTTAGGTTGCTCGTTCATCCCTGCCCTGTTACGGACTGGCGGGTCCGGTTGACAAGCAGCGTTGCCGCATGGTGCCCATGCAAGAACGTAAAAGGGCCGGACGCCTCTCAGCTCCGGCCCTTCTGGACTCGCGCCCGGTAACGGCTACTTCACGGTTTCCGTCTTGTCCTTCGGACCACCCGGCTTCTTCTTTGCTGCGGCCTTGGTGGCGGGAGAGCCCTTGGCCTTTTTCTTGGCCGGGGGCTTCTTGGCCGACGGCAACGACTTGCGGGCTTCCGGCTTCGGCAGCGCCTTCTCCTCGTCGCGCGCGAGGTAGGTGAACTTCAGTTCGTCCAGACCCTGCGCATCCTTGCCGAGAAGCACCCGCACCGTGCCGCCGTTCTTCAGCTTGCCGAACAGCACCTCGTCCGCCAGCGGCTGCTTGACGTACTTCTGGATCACGCGCGACAGCGGCCGAGCACCCATCTGTTCGTCATAGCCTTCGCGCGCCAGCCAGTCGGCCGCCTCGTCGGACAGCTCGATGTTGATCTGGCGCTCGTCAAGCTGGGCTTCCAGCTGCAGCACGAACTTCTGCACCACCATGCGCACCACTTCCGGCGGCAGGTGGCCGAACGGAATGATGGCATCCAGCCGGTTGCGGAATTCCGGTGAAAACATCTTGGTGATGGCCTCCGAATCGTCACCTTCCCGCTTCGACCGGGTGAATCCGAAGGCGGCCTTGGCAAGGTCTGCCGCGCCCGCATTGGTGGTCATGATCAGGATCACGTTGCGGAAATCGATCGACTTGCCGTTGTGGTCGGTCAGCTTGCCGTGGTCCATGACCTGCAGCAGGATGTTGAACAGATCCGGATGCGCCTTCTCGATCTCGTCGAGCAGCAGCACGCAATACGGGTTCTGATCGACGCCGTCAGTCAGCAGGCCACCCTGGTCGAAGCCGACATAGCCGGGCGGTGCCCCGATCAGCCGCGACACCGAGTGCCGCTCCATGTACTCCGACATGTCGAAGCGCAGCATTTCAACGCCCAGCACCTCGGCCAGCCGCTTGGCCACTTCCGTCTTGCCGACGCCGGTGGGGCCGGAAAACAGGTAGCTGCCGATCGGCTTTTCCGGTTCGCGAAGCCCTGCGCGTGCCAGCTTGATGGCCGACGCCAGCGCTTCGATGGCCTGGTCCTGACCAAACACCACCCGCTTCAGTTCCACGTCCAGGTCCTTCAGCAGTTCCTGGTCCGACTTGGACACGGTCTTGGGCGGGATGCGGGCCATGGTGGCGATGACATCTTCAATGTCGGCGACGTCGATGGTCTTCTTCCGCTTCTTCTCAGGCAGCAGCATCTGCGACGCGCCCGTCTCGTCGATCACGTCGATCGCCTTGTCCGGCAGCTTGCGGTCGTTGATGTAGCGCGATGACAGTTCCACCGCCGACTTGATGGCCTCGGAGGTGTACTTCACCTTGTGGAAGTCCTCGAAATAGGGCTTCAGGCCGGTGAGGATCTTGATTGCATCGGGAACCGAAGGCTCGTTCACGTCGATCTTCTGGAAGCGGCGCACCAGTGCGCGATCCTTCTCGAAGTGCTGGCGGTACTCCTTGTAGGTCGTCGAGCCGATACAACGCAGATTGCCTGAAGACAGTGCAGGCTTCAGCAGGTTGGAGGCATCCATCGCCCCGCCCGACGTGGCGCCGGCGCCGATCACCGTGTGAATTTCGTCGATGAACATGATGGCGCCATCGTATTCCTCGATTTCCTTCACGACCGCCTTGAGCCGTTCTTCGAAATCGCCGCGATAGCGCGTGCCGGCCAGCAGCACACCCATATCGAGCTGGAAGATGGTGCAATCCTTGAGGACTTCCGGCACATCGCCGTTGACGATCTTGCGGGCCAGGCCCTCGGCGATTGCCGTCTTGCCGACGCCGGGGTCACCGACGAACAGCGGATTGTTCTTGGAGCGGCGGCAGAGCACCTGGATGGTGCGGTTCACCTCGGCCTCGCGGCCGATCAGCGGGTCGATCTTGCCGTCCAGCGCCTTCTGGTTGAGGTTGATGCAGAAGCTGTCCAGCGCATCGCCGCCCTTCTCGGTTTCGGGCGAATCGTCGTCGTTCTGGTCATTGTCGGGTTGCTGCTGCGCACCCTGAACGGAGCGGCTTTCCGACATGCCCGGCTTCTTGGCGATGCCATGGGAAATGAAATTGACCGCATCGTAGCGGGTCATGTCCTGTTCCTGCAGGAAGTACGCGGCGTGGCTTTCACGCTCGGCGAAGATGGCGACCAGCACATTGGCGCCGGTGACTTCTTCCCTGCCCGAAGACTGGACGTGAATCACCGCACGCTGGATCACCCGCTGGAAGCCGGCAGTGGGCTTGGCGTCCTCGCCGGTCGCCATGATCAGGCTGGCCAGGTCATGGTCGACATAGTTTTCCAGATTGGAGCGGAGTTGCTCGATATCAACGCCGCACGCGCGCATCACCGATGCCGCGTCCTTGTCGTCAACCAGCGCCAGGAGCAGGTGCTCCAGCGTGGCGTACTCGTGACTGCGGTCACTGGCCAGAGCCAGCGCCCGGTGAAGGGCTTGTTCAAGGCTTCCTGAAAATGTGGGCACTTGGGCCGGCTCCTATTCCTTTTCCATGGTGCACTGCAGCGGGTGCGAATGCTGCCGGGCAAAGTCCATGACCTGTGTCACTTTGGTTTCGGCGATCTCGTACGTGTAGACACCGCACACGCCGACACCCTTCTGATGCACGTGCAGCATGATGACCGTCGCTTCTTCCCGCCCCTTGCCGAAGAATCGCTCAAGCACATGCACGACGAACTCCATCGGAGTGTAGTCGTCATTGAGCAGCAGCACCTTGTACAGGCTCGGCTTCTTGGTCTTGGTCTGGGTACGGGTAATGACGCCGGTTTGCCCGCCGCCCTTGCCGTCGCCGTCCTTTTCCTTGTCTGCCAGATAAACCGTCATCGTTCCGCTGGTCTGCAGTCAGCGTGCAGCCCCATAGCTGCAAGCCGTTACAATCATCCATGCCCCATCATATAGGCGTCAATGGCCGGATTGCGAGAGCCAGCGAAAAGGCTTTCCACCTGCCGCAATAATGGCCGGCTCTGCAGTGAAATCGTCCGATGCAAACGAAAACCGCCCGGTACTTGCGTACCAGGCGGCTAAAACCGGCAGCCCGGCGTGATGGACTGCCTTGCTTTCAGTGAAATCAGCGAATTACTTCGCAGCAGCCTTCGGCATGACCTTTTCGATCTGCGCTTCGAACGGCTTGTAGGCGTCCTTGGCAGCTTCCATGTAGATCTGGTTGATCTTGTTGGCCTGCGACATGAAGCCTTCATAGGCCTTGGTCACGTGAGCCTGCTGCAGTTCCACGGCCTTCTCGAGGGACTTCGAAGCAATGACCTTCTCGGTCAGGGCGACGGTGTCTTCGAACGACTTCTTGGTGAAGTCGGCGGTTTCGGTGGCAATGGTCTGGAAACCCTTGGTGAAAGCATTGGCGCTTGCGACGTAGGCGTCAAAGCCCTGCTTGGCAACAGTCTGGAAATCTTCAAACGACTTGTACATGGCTGAACTCCTCTTTTGGATGTGGGCCCGCGTTGATCGGATGGCTGATATATATGCAGTGCACAATTTCTTGTCAACAATTTTTTGTGCACCGCACAATTTTTCGTGGATCATGAGCAGTTTTCAGCCGATACGGAGGTTTTCGCCGATAATTTACTCGATGGTAAGGATGCATGTGCACACACTGTAAATCAGGAATCAGGAACAGGTGATCACGAAAGCGGCTGGTGGGGGCACCGCGGCGTGGGCGCCAGCAGACCAACTGGTGGGTGAGCGTAAATGGGTTTTGTATCTGTCGGTAATTCAGTCGAGCGGCCGGCCTCCAGCCGTGCGTACGGTCTTGTGATCACATTGATTCTGGCCCTGTTGCTGGTTGCAGGCCTCAATCGTCCCGCCCAGGCAAATCCGAAGTTTGCTGCAATAACCGTCGATGCGGCGACCGGCGAGATCATCTATGGCAACGACATTGATGAACCGCGCTTCCCTGCCTCTCTGACCAAGGTGATGACGCTGTACATCCTGTTCCAGGAGATCAAGTCCGGCCGGATGAGCTTCGATACCCGCATGACCGTGTCGGCCAAGGCCGCTGGCCAGGCGCCGTCGAAGCTCGGATTGCGCGCGGGCAGCACGATATCGGCCCGCGATGCCATGTTTGCGCTCATCACGAAGTCAGCAAATGATGCATCGATGGTGATTGCCGAGCACATCGAGGGCTCGCAGGCTGCATTCGCGGACCGCATGACCCGCACGGCCCGAGCCATCGGCATGACGCGCACCACCTTTACCAATCCGAATGGCCTGCCCGATTCGCGCCAGGTCACGACAGCACGCGACATGGCTACCCTTGGCCTGCGCATCCAGCGCGACTTTCCGCAGTACTACAGTCATTTCTCCACCCGCAGCTTCAACTATGGAAAACGCCGTTATGGAAACCATAACCGGTTGCTCGGCCGGGTGAAGGGCGTGGACGGAATCAAGACCGGATATACCAGAGCCTCGGGCTTCAATCTGTTGTCCTCGATGGAAGTCGGCAACCGTCGCCTGGTCGCCGTGGTACTGGGCGGGCGCACCGGCGCATCGCGCAACGCCTTCATGACCAAGATCCTGAACCGCGACATCGCCAGGGCGACGCGCTCACGCAACAATCAGATCGCCGCTGTCGCGGGCAATCCGAAAGGCTACAATCCGGCAGCTGCGGCAAAGGTTGTGGCGCTGGCAAAGCCTGAGCCGGCGATCGCGAACCCTCCGATTCCGCGTGCCAAGCCGGATGAGCTGGTCCGGGAAGCCTCTGCGCCTGCCACCCAGCCGATATCTCCAGCTGAAACGGCCGCCATTGCAGCCAAGGCTGCCAAGGCCGCAAATGCGAGCCTTGCAACCGCTGCAACAGTGCCGGGCAAGTCGATCACCGAACTGGCGCTGCAGGCCCTGCCGGCCCAGGGCGTTACGTTCAAGTCGGTCACCGTTCCGGCGGCCAACACCAAGTCCGACGGCCTGATCGTGGCCAGTGCCGCACAGGCTCTGCCAACCCCGGCTCCTGCACAGAAGCTTCAGAAGCGGCTGGATGAACAGGCTCCGGTTGCTGCCGCCGCAGTGACTGCAACGGAGGCTGAAAAGCCGGCTGGTACAAACCTCGTCGTCAATCCGAAAGAAGTGAAGCAGAAGCTGGCCGAGCACCAGTCCACCTGGAACATCCAGATTGGCGCTTTCCCCACCGCCGAGGGCGCCAAGAGCCGGATCGACATAGCCAAGTCGTCCCGCGTCAGTGCGCTGAAGACGGCGACGCCGTTCCTGATGGCCGTGGACAAGGACGGCGACACTATCTACCGCGCCCGCTTCTCGGGGCTCAACAAGCAACAAGCGCACAATGCCTGCCGGCAGTTGAAGCGCGCCGGCGTTGGCTGCTTCGAACTGGCACCCCAGAGCTGATACAATATTCGCTGACCAGCACGATCACCCGCTGCACTGCCGGCGGGTGGTTCCGTTTCAGGCAACGTGACGCCGCTCAGCCTTTGCCGCTTCCCAACAGCACGTTTCGCGCTTCATTGATGCGGGCTGCAAACCAGGCGGAACCGCCCTGGTCTGGGTGATGCTTCTTCATCAGGTCGCGGTATGCCTTGCGAATGGCGGCTTCGCTTGCGCCTTCTTCTAGGCCCAGCACATCGAGCGCCTCGGCACGGTCCATCGTGCCGGCCCCGGCAGCCGGTCCCGCTCCACCCCGCTGACCACCACCCTGCCCGCGCCAATCCGGGTGGGCCCGGTCGAGATAGGCCATCAGCAACGCTTCGCTGCGGTCATTGGCGGCAACGCAATCCTTCAGCAGCGCCAGCAGGTCTTCAAGCTGGAGCGACGACAGTTTCGCTCCTTCAAACTTGCCGCCAAATACCTCACCATCCATCTCGCCGGTATCATGGTCGAGGCTCATGTTGAGTATCGACGTCCTGACGGAAGATGTCTGGCCCTTTTCCTTGTTGGCCTTTCTGAATGCGCCCTGCGCACCGAAGATCGCCAACCCGACGAGGAACAAAGGCACCGCGAGCGGCAACAGCCCTCGCAAGGCGGTAAAGGCAGCCATTCCCATCAGCGTTCCTCCCAGGGTGCGGCGCGCGCCATTGGCCGCCGTGGACGGGTTGACGGTCGCCAGCTTCGGCAGAAGCAGCGTTATCAGAATAAAGATGAGGATGATGGCGAGGGCGTAGGGCATCAGCGCAGCTGCTCCAGCAATCCGGCAATCGACCCGCCACGATCCTTCGACAGGTTTTCCAGTGCCGCCCGCCCGCCTGCCGCATAGGCCGCCACCGCGCCCAGCAATTCGCGCAGCTGGCGGGCCGAGGACGCATCGAAGCGGCTGTAGGCCCCGCCGGTCAGCCGGGCGATCTCCCGGAAGGCACGCTCCGCCACCGGGTCGCGGCCTTCCTGGAACATGAACATCCTGACGCCCATCAGGCCAAGCTCACCGGCCAGCTGGCACAGGTGGTCGACGTGTTCTTCCATGCAGTCGCCCACATAGACCACCGCATCCACCTTGGCGCTCTGGGCTTCCTTGCGAACGTGCTTGAGAACCTTGAGAATTTGCGTATTGCCGCCCCTGCAGTCCACGGTGGTCATCAGCCGCGCCAGAGCGTCCGCATTGGACACCCATTTCGACGACCGGCACTCGCCGAAACCGCGGAAGAACACCAGTTGCACGTCCAGCCCGCCGACCCGGCCGGCCTCCTGAAACATCTCGGCCTGGGTCTGCAGCGCTGCATCCCAGGTCGGCTGGCGGCTCATGGTGGCGTCCATGGCGAAGATCAGCCGTCCGTTGCCAGCCTTGGCAACCGGCGGCGTGGCCTTCACCTGCGCCAGGAAGGCATCGACGCTCTCAAGCGTGGCAGGGGTGGATGCGCCACGCGCAGTCGTCACTGCGGACGACTTGCCGCTGGTGCGGTCACGAGTGCTCATGGCGAGGCACCTCCCCGGTTGCATGCTGCTCCGGCCTCAGATGGGGCGCGGTCACGCGGTTTGCAATGTTACAAAGGCGAACCCGGCGCGCGGGCATAGTCTTCATCGCTGACGTGCTCCATCCAGTCGGCGTAGGCACCGTCGAGCACTTCCTGAAACGCCAGGTGGCACATCATGTTGTCCGGCGCCGCGCCATGCCAGTGCTTCTCGTTCGGTGGTATCCAGATCACGTCGCCGGGCCTGATCTCAACCACCGGCTCACCTGCGCTCTGGAAGCGGCCAACGCCAGACACCACCACCAGCGTCTGGCCCAGCGGATGGGTATGCCAGGCGGTGCGGCTGCCCGGTTCGAACGTTACCCGAAGCCCCCGGATGCGCGCCGGTTCCGGCGCCTCGATTATGGGGTCCTGCCAGACCGTGCCGGTGAAATAACTGGCCGGTGCCTTCTTGCTGGGCCGCGAACCGGCCTTGAAATGCTGCATCTGCTTGTTTCCTCCTGAAAGGTCTGCTTGTCTGGCTTATCTCCAACAGCATAGACGCGAGACCAGTTCCATGACAGCCATGATGGAAGGCTTTCCTCCCTCGGCAGATTCCCAGGTCACCCTCGCCAACTGGCGTCAGCATCCCTACAGCGCCTGGGCATTCTCACACGTGCGCGAGATCATCCCGTCGGCGGACATTCCCAACAACCCGGAAGGCGTGCGCGCGCTGGGCACCGCGCTGGAGGACATCGGCCACATCGAGGTGCAGCCGTCGATGAGCCTCGCGCAATACCTCGACGCCACGTGGACGGACGGCTACCTCGTCCTGCAGGATGGCGCGATCATCCACGAGGTCTATCGCAACGAGCTCCAGGCCGGGCGGCAGCACATCCTGATGTCAGTGTCGAAGTCGATGCTGGGCGTGCTCGCGGGCATCCTCGCCCACAAGGGCAAGCTGGACCTCAGTGCACCCGTCACCGTGTATGTGCCGGAAATGCGGGACACCGCCTGGAACAAGGCTACCGTTCAGAACGTGCTCGACATGCGCGTCGGCATCATGTTCGCCGAGGATTATGAAGCCACATCCGGCGCGATCGTCGAATACCGCAAGTCCACCGGCTGGAACCCGCTCGGGCCCGGCGAAGCGCCCACCGACCTGCGCTCGTTCTTTTCTGAACTCACGCAGACAGATGGCCCGCACGAAGGCCGCTTCCATTATGTTTCGCCAAATACCGACCTGGCCGCCTGGATCATCGAGCGCGCCGCCGGCACCCGCTTTACTGACCTGATGGCCGAACACCTGTGGCAGCCCATAGGCGCAGGCTCGCCCGCCTACATCACCGTGGACAGGCTTGGCGCGCCGCGCGGCGCTGGCGGCATGTGCGTCACGTTGAGGGACCTTGCCCGTGTCGGGCAACTGATCATCGACGGCGGCATGGCCGGCACCACGCAGGTCATCGCGCCTGAGTGGATCGACGACCTGTTCAACGGTGGCGACCCGGTTGCCTGGAAGAACGGGGATTTCGCCGATTATTTCGCCGGACGCGACATGCATTACCGCAACAAGTGGTACGCTCTGCGCGGTGAGCGGCCGATGGCCTTCGGCAGCGGCATCCACGGCCAGAACCTCTGGGTGCTGCCGCATGAGCGCATCGTCATCGCCAAGCTGTCATCGCGGCCCAAGGCGCAGGATCCGGACGTTGGCGCGTTGAACTTCAAGATGATCGAGGCGGTGAAGAGGTATTTGGGGGAATAACGTGGCTTGTCCGGATTTCAGCGATCCGACAGGCGGTAAAGAGTGTTGTGGGGGCAGTTCTTCCTGAAATAGCGTTAAGGCGTCCAAATGCAGGGAGGCCGACATGCGACTTACTTCTTTACTGATGGCAGGCGTCGCGTCTTTGACCATCTTCAGCGCACATCTTTGGCCCAACTTAAACAGTGCTTTTGATAAATCCCAAGCATATCAATAAGGTGCGCGCAGGCGCACGAGTGTTACCACTACATTTGTGATTGCTGTGTGGTCGCGCTGGCACGCGCCAGCACCTATGCCTGTGGCTGTTCGCTCAGGTTTACCGGGAGCGCGATACCGGCGGCCTTGAAGACGTTTCCAACCTCGCCTGTCACATGTGTGCGCGTCGTGACGACCTTGCCGTCTTTTTCGATTGTTGCCTGCTGGAGCCGGTCGAGATCGTTGAGCAGCGGCTGCCACTCGGGGCGCAACCCCTTCTCCTGGCATAGGCGCATCAGTTCCTTGGCGAGCGTCAGGGCCAGGAACGAGACGAACACATGGCCGCGGATGGCAGCGTCGGATTGATGGAAGATCGGCCGGGTATCAAAGCTCGCCTTGGCAACGCGGAACAGCGCCTCGACCTGCAAGAGATCGCGGTAACGGATGACGGCCTGCAAGGGGGTGATCCTCGCATTGGTGCGCAGCACGCTGATCCCGTCGAAGCGCGCCTCGTCAGCCAGCTTGCCCAGATCAACCTCGAAGCCCTTGCCGCTGGCCTTGAGATAGCGGCGCCAGGCCGAGTTGCCGATGAGCGCCTTGTCGCCCTTCTTGAGCTGGGTCTGAAGACCATCGATAATCGCCTGCCGGTCGGCCCTGTCCTTTGCAGCCTCGGCCTCGTTCAGCGTGGTGATATAGCGCTGGGCATCGCGGCCTTTGCCAACGCGGACCTCCTTGACCCAGAGCTGGGTGTCACCCGCCTGCCGCTCGAGCACCAGCGGAACCATCGGGGCATCATCCCTGAGTACGATGTCGCGGACGATGCTGCTCGAGCGCTCGCGGGCACCGAGGATGTATTCCATGCCCAGCTCTTCCAGCGCAGCAATGGTCCCGGCGCTGATCATCCCGCGATCGGCCACAACGCATGAGCGGGTAATGCCAAAGCGCGTGCGCAGGCGGTTGACGATCGGCAGGAGGACCTTCACATCCGCCGTGTTGCCCGGCACCATCTCGGTGCAGATCGGCCGGCCCTGCGCATCGATCACCACGGCAAGGATCATCTGCGCAAGCTCGGGCCGGTGGTCCTTGGAATGGCCTCTGCGTCCCCGCGTCTCGCCCCCTGCGCCGTAGAACGACAGCGAAGTGGTATCCATGAACACCAGGCTCAGATCCGTGAACAGGTCACGACGCCGTTCGAACAGCTTCTCCTCGATCACATCCTTCACACAGCGCGGCGCCAAAGCGCCTTCGGCCTTCTCCGCTATCTCCTCGCCCAGCCAGGCCATGGCGCGGTAGAAGTGATGAAGCGCCAGTTCCCCTGCCCCCTCGATGGCGTAGCTCTTCATCCAGTCGGTGCAGGATCGATCCGAGCCCGAGACGAACAGCCGGTGCAGGGTGGCAACGAATATGGCGCGTTCGACATCAAAGCCAAATGCACGCCCCTCCAGCACCTCAGCCAGTACGGCATCGATCCCGAGCCACTCCCACAGCCGGGCGAACAGTAGCGGGCCTCCAATGCGCAGAGCCTGGATTTTGCCCGCGTCGATGTCGGAAAGGATAACGCAGCGCTCAGCATGCCGCGCGATGGAGGCTGCGAGCCGGTCGAGTTCCCCGCTGGCGACGAGTGCATCTTTGCGCCCGAGCGCCTTGATGGTGCGCTGGCGCACCATTTTGCCCTCGCGCACGCTTTCGACGAGGTAGAGGTAGCGATGACCGCGGGCGACTCTTTCGACAACGAACATGACGATGTTGTTATCGCTAATCCCACCTGGAATCAATGAAATCAGCCGCTCTCACGAAAATGTTGTTACTATACTCATTTTCGGCATCAAACCCACATCTACGAAATTCAATGACTTATGAAGGTGTGTTCCGCGTCTGTTCCGGCAACACTGTTCAACTTGGGTTTGGCAGACACGACCGACCAGAAGTGGATGACCAAGGTGGAGATCACCAAGCAGGGTCCACACTGCACGGGCGATCCGAACTGCTTCAACCGCTACCACCCCGAGGTTCCGAGCAAGGCAGCGGCGAACGTCGGCGACATGATCATCTTCCATACCCGTGACGCGCTCGACTCCGAATTCAAGCTGGATTCCAACGCCGACGACCTCGCAACGGTTGACCTCGGGCTTGTCCATCCGATGACCGGGCCGGTGACCATCAACGGCGCCGCAAGGGGTGATGTCATCGAAGTGGAAATCGTTGACATCGAGCCGAATGAATATGGCTACACGGTCATTGCTCCGGGCTTCGGCTTCCTTCGGGACGTGTTCACCGAGCCCTACATCGTCAACTGGCGGCTGACCCGGACGGGCGCGGTGTCGGACCAGATGCCGGGCGTAACCATCCCTTATGAGGCATTTCCGGGCTCCATAGGAGTCATGCCCGGCGAACCCGAGCTCGAAAAGATCCTGAAGCGCGAGGCCGATCTGGCAGGCGCGGGAGGGGTCGTATTGACGCCATCCGCCGCAGGGGCATTGCCTGCCGACCTGTGTGGCGAAGGCAGCAGCCAGGCTGACCGCTGTCTGAGGACCATTCCGCCCCGCGAGAACGGCGGGAACATGGACGTGCAGCAGCAGCAGATCGGCACTCGAATGCTATTCCCATGCTTCATCGATGGATGTGGTCTGTTCGTGGGCGACGTGCATTACGCGCAGGGCGATGGCGAGGTATCCGGTACGGCAATCGAAATGGGCTCTGTCACCACCTTGCGCGTGGTGAAGGTGCACAAGGGCATGGCCGAAAAGCTGCCGATGCCGGCAACGAAAGGCAATGACCAGATCGTCAAGATCGAACCCCACAGGTACTACCAGACAGTGGGCATCCCGCTGAAAGGCGCTGGAGAAATCCCGCCAAGTCACAAGTATCTCGAGGGCACGAAGATTGATAATCTGGAAAACCTGAACGAGGACCTGACCATCGCTGCCCGTCACGCCCTGATCCAGATGATCGACTACATCGTCAATGAGCATGGGCTGACGCGGGAACAGGCCTACGTGCTGAGTTCAGTTGCGGTCGACCTGCGCATCGGCCAGGTGGTGGACGTCCCGAACTATGTCGTGACTGCGACGCTCAATCTCAGCGTCTTCGACAAGTTCCGCCACTACTAGTCTTGCATGGTTGCCGGGGCTGTTCCTCACTTAAGGGACAGCCCCAAACCCAACGCTCTAGGACGCCGATGCTCAGACGGACTTTCCTGATAGCTCTTCCGGCTTTTCTCGCGCCCGGCATTGCCTTGGCACATTCGCCGTGGGGGCAGTACGTTGTTTATCGCCAGAAGCATCTACTGGTACTTAGTACCCGCGATGACGCTGCAAGCTACCCTTATTCGAAGCGGCTGGTTGAGGTAATCAACAAGGGCGCGCCGGAAGCCAGCGCCCGGCCCGCAAGGGCTATCAATCTGGACAGGGCGTACAACCTGTTGCGCTCGGACCAGTTTCAGTTTGCGCTGTTGTCTGCTGCCAACGTCGAGGCCATGCGAACTGCAGCTGGCCAGTTCAGCGGGAAACCCGCACTCGATCTCAGGACAGTCTACAAGTTCGACGATCTGGAATTCGTTGTGCGGGCCGACTTCCCCGACAATCTCGTTTCAATCGTCACCGATGCGGTGCTGTCCAACATCAGTGCACTTCCCGGCGCATTGCCGCCGGAAGATGTGTTGCAGTTGCCAAATCTTCATGTTGGCGCCCGCGAGGCCATCCAGCGCCAGTAACCGGCCACCTCCAGCCTTATCTCCTCACCGCTCCACTTCCATGCTCATCAGAGCGGCATTGCCGCCGGACGCCGTGGTGTCCACTGACAGCACCCGTTCAGCTGCAAACCGGTAGAGATAGTGCGGACCGCCGGCCTTCGGCCCCGTTCCCGACAGGCCCTCGCCACCGAACGGCTGCGAGCCGACGATGGCGCCGATCTGGTTGCGGTTGACGTACATGTTGCCGACACGCACCGAGCGCGCCACCTGCTCCACGGTGTCCTCGATGCGCGAGTGCAGCCCCAGCGTCAGGCCATAGCCGGTGGCGTTCAGCGCCTCGCACACCTTGTCCAGCCTGTCGGCCTTGTAGCGGACCACGTGCAGGCACGGCCCGAACACCTCTTCCTTCAGCGGTGCGAGCGATGGCAATTCATAGATCGCTGGCGTGACGAACGTGCCAGCCTTGCACGCCGCCGGCATGGGCAGATCGATCAGCGTCCTCATTTCCCGCGCCATGCGTGCCTTGTGGGCCTCCAGCCGGTCCTTCGCCTCGATATCAATGACCGGGCCGACGTCGGTCGAGAAGTCGAGCGGATCACCCACCTTCAGCTCTTCAGTCGCGCCTACCAGCATGTCGATGGTTCGCTTCGCCGCCTCTTCCTGCACGAACAGGATACGCGCGGCGGAACAACGCTGCCCGGCTGAATCAAAGGCCGACAAGATGAGGTCGCGCACCGCCTGCTCCGGCAAGGCGGACGAGTCCACGATCATCGCATTCATGCCGCCGGTCTCGGCAATCAGCGGCAGGATGGCGCCATGGCGCGCCGCCAGCGCGCGGTTGATGATGTGCGCCGTCTGGGTCGAGCCGGTAAACGCCACGCCACCGAGCAGCGGGTGCTTCAGCAGCGTCGCGCCAATGCGCGCACCGTCGCCGGGCAGAAGCGACAACACCTCCGCCGGCACGCCCGCCTGGTGCATCAGCTTCACCGCCTCGTAGGCAATGAGCGGCGTCTGCTCCGCAGGCTTGGCCAGCACCGTATTGCCGGCCGCCAGCGCTGCCGCCATTTGCCCGCTATAGATCGCCAGCGGGAAGTTCCACGGTGCGATGCAGGCAAATACGCCCCGGCCATGCAGCCGCAGTTCGTTGTGCTCGCCAGTTGGGCCGGGCATGCCCTCTGGTGAATGGAATTTCTCCCGCGCCTGCGCCGCATAATAGCGCAGGAAGTCCACTGCCTCGCGCAGGTCGGCGTGGGCATTGTCGAGCGTCTTGCCGGCCTCGCGGATCAGCAGCGCATAGAGCTTTGGCGCATTCTGTTCGTAAAGGTCAGCGGCTTGCTCCAGCACCTTCGCCCTGCCCTCTCCCCCCAACCCGTCCCAGCCGGCTTGCGCCTTGTCCGCCGCCTTGATGGCGGCTTCGACCTGTGCGTCAGAAGCCTCCGAAATGCTGCCGACCTTGACCGAGCGGTCATGCGGCGAGGTGATATCGTGCGGGCGCTCGCCTTTCGCGCTGCCGGGCACCAGCGCCGTGGCGTCGACCGGAGACTTGAGGGCCGCTTCGATCTGCTGCATCAGCGGTGTGCGCGTAGCGTCGTCCCACAGCGGCAACCCGGCGGAGTTTTGGCGCGGGCTGAAGATGGCGCGCGGTTCGGCGATGCGCGGATGCGGAAGACTGTCGAGGTGGCGCACCACCGCCACCGGATCCTCGACGATGTCCTCAATCGGCGCCTCGTCGTCGGCCAGCCGGTTCACGAACGAGGTATTGGCGCCGTTTTCCAGCAAGCGTCGCACCAGGTAAGCCAGCAGGTCCTCGTGGCTGCCCACCGGCGCATAGATGCGGCACGGTTGGGCCAGCCCTTCGGCGCTTGTCACCGCGTCATAGAGCGCCTGCCCCATGCCGTGCAGCCGCTGGAATTCGAACTCCCGGTCGTTGCCTGCCATCACCGACACCGCAGCCACCGTGTGGGCATTGTGGGTGGCGAACTGTGGGTAAAACGCGTCGCGGTGCTTCAGCAGATACCGCGCACAGGCAAGATAGGAAACGTCGGTCGAGACCTTGCGGGTGAACAGCGGAAAGCCCTCGTAGCCGCCGATCTGCGCCAGCTTGATCTCGGTGTCCCAGTAGGCGCCCTTGACCAGCCGCACCGGGAACCGCCGCCTGGTGTCACGCGCCAGTTGCGCCAGCCATTGCAGCGCCGGCATGGCGCGCCGGGAATAGGCCTGAACAGCCAGCCCCAACCCGTTCCAACCCTTGAGTTTTTCGTCGTGGGCAAGCCTCCCGAACAGCTTGAAGGAGAGCTCCAGCCGGTCAACCTCCTCGGCATCGATGGTGAGCGCCATGCCGCCTTCTTTTGCCTGTACGCACAGGGCAAGTATCCGCGGATACAGCTCGTCCATGACGCGGGCTTGCTTGCGGGCCTCGTAGCGCGGGTGCAGCGCCGAGAGCTTGACCGAGATCGACGGCAGTTCATGGATCGGCCGGTCCATCGGGTCGGACGCTGCAATGGCCTTGATGGCATCCGAATAGGACTGCCAGTAGCGCTCGGCATCCTTCATGGTGCGCGCCGCTTCGCCCAGCATGTCGTAGCTGAAGCGGTAGCCCTGCCCCTTCAGCGGCTTGGACACGTCCAGCGCCTCGGCAATGGTGCGGCCAAGCACGAATTGCTTGCCCATGATCTTCATGGCGTGGCGCATGGCCTGCCGCACCACCGGCTCACCCGAGCGCTTGACGATGCGTGAGAAATAGCCGGACGGGTTCTTGACCGCCTCGCCGCCCAGTTCCACGAACCGGCCCGTCAGCATCAGCCCCCAGGTCGAGGCGTTGACGAACAGCGAATCCGATGCGCCGAGGTGCTTTTCCCAGTCGCGCCCGCCGATCTTGTCGGCGATCAGCTTGTCGGCCGTGTGGTCATCGGGGATGCGCAGCAGCGCCTCGGCAAGGCACATCAGCACCACCCCCTCCTCGCTCGACAGCGAGTATTCCTGCATGAACTCGTCGACGCCGCCCTTCTGCTTGCGGCCCTTGCGCACCTGCTTGACCAGGCTGGTGGCCAGTTCCTGGGTCTTTTTCGCGTCGTCGCCGTCCAGCCGCGCCTGCGCAGCCAGGGTTCGCACCAGTTCGCTTTCATCGGCGAAAAGGTGGCTTGAAATCTGCGACAAATCGGGCAAATCGGGCTGACTTATGGCTACACTCCGCGTGAAAGTCGATATCGTTACATAGCTTTATCCACCCGGTGATTTCCGCTATGTTTTTGTCCGTTTGCAGTGAAACCCTCTATTGCAGCCGTTATGGAGCACGTCATTGAAGCTGGACACCTATGACATCAACCTGCTGGATGCGCTGCAGCAGGATGGCCGGGCAAGCATCGCCGAGCTGGCCAAACGGATCAACCTGTCCGCAACCCCGTGCGCCCAGCGGCTGCGCAAGCTTGAAGCGTCCGGCCTCGTTGCCGGATATCGCGCGCTCATTGATCCGCGCACACTCGGGCTCGATCTGCTGGTATTCATCGAGGTGACGCTCAAGGAAACCGGCGAGCAGACGCTGCAGGCGTTCAACGCCGCCATTCGCGCCGTGCCGCACATTCTCGAGTGCCACATGGTGGGCGGCAACTTTGACTACCTGCTGAAGGCGCGGGTGGCCGACATGCCGCAGTACCGTGCGCTGCTCGGCAGCGAGATCGGATCGCTGCCCATGGTCCAGAGCACCCATTCCTATTTCGTCATGGAGGAGGTGAAGGACATGGGGGCCTTGCCGCTCAAGCCGGTGCGGACGGCGGGAAAAAGGTGATAGGCTGAGCACCGGATACTTTCCATCAACCCGATTCCCGTGCCAACCGCCCATGCCCAAGACCCTGCAGACTGTTCGCACCATAGAGGCCATGCGCCGGTGGGTGTCACGCTGGCGCGGCCAGGGCATGCGCTCGGCGGTGGTGCCCACCATGGGCGCGCTGCATGACGGACACCTGCAGCTGGTCGAGCGCGGCTTGCGCATCGCCGACCGGGTGGTGGTGACCATCTTCGTCAATCCCGCCCAGTTTGGCCCTGGCGAGGACCTGGACGCCTATCCGCGCACCGAGAAGCAGGACGTGTTGAAGCTGCGTGCCGCTGGCGCCCACGTGGTGTTCGCGCCCAACCGGCTGGAAATGTACCCGGAAGGATTTTCGGCAAAAGTATCGATGGGCGGCCCCGCCAGGGCCGGGCTGGAAGACGCCTACCGGCCGCACTTCTTTGATGGCGTTGCCACCGTAGTCGCCAAACTGTTGAATGCAGCGGGCTGCGATTACGCCATGTTTGGCGAGAAGGATTTCCAGCAGTTGAAGGTCGTCACCGCCATGGCGCGGGATCTCGCCATCCCGACGATCATCGTCGGCGTACCCACGGTTCGCGAGGCAGACGGGCTGGCCATGTCGTCCCGCAATGCCTATCTCAGCGCGGCAGAACGCGCCACAGCGCCACTTTTGCATCAGACGCTGCAGCAGCTCGCAACAGACATCCGCGCCGGCAAGAACATCGCACGGTCGTGCACGTCGGCCCGCCGCAAACTCGAAAAGGCCGGCTTCCGGCCTGATTACGTGGAGGCGCGGGCAGCCGAGACGCTTGCGCCGGTGAAAAAGCTCGGCGAAACCGAAATCCGGCTGCTGGCTGCGGCGTGGCTGGGCAAGACGCGGCTGATCGACAATATCGCGGTTTGAGGAGTGCTGCCATGAATGGACTGGTTGGTATCTGGCTTGCCATGCGCGTTGTATCGTTCGTGCTCATGGCGTTCATCCTGGTGTTCATGATCGGCGGCCACGGCTGGGCAGCCACGGGGCGCGCCATTGCCTTCATCGAACCAAGATTGCTGGTGGAAAGTCCCATTGCCTTCGGCATCTGCGCGGCGATCTGGCTGGCGTGGGGCATCGCCTCCTGGCGCTTCCTGTTCGGAAAGTAGAACCGGTCTACAGCAAGCCCAGTTCCGCCAGTTCGTTGCGCATCTTCTCCGGCATTCCGGCCACGTCATCTCCGCGCGGCAGGTCGGCAGGCGCGTCCTCCGGTTTCAGATAGCGCCAACCCTGGAACGGCCGCTTCGGCTGCGGGCGCACCGGTACGATGTCCTCGTCAAGCACGAGGTTGCAGCGGGTGATGCCATCGTCATCCTCGAACGGTTCGATGGCAATGATCTTCTGGCGGCAGCTCACCATCCCCTTGATCACCCAGTAAAGTGATCCCTTGCCGACGATCTCATCGGCGCGCTTCGGGATCATGCGCGTGGTGTGATAGATGCGCCCCACCGTACGCAGCCGCATTTCCTGCCAGTCGGCAAGGTCCTGGATGTCGGGTGCGCCAACGCAAAGCTTGAGGATATGAAGGGTCATGTACTGACAATTCACCCGGCAGGTGGCTGGTTGCAACGCAAGCCCCGCCGCTTTGCACAGTTTTCTGAACCGGATGGTTCAAGCCTTCACAACCTGAAATAACCCGGATCGAGTTCCTTCAACTGATACAGCGGCTCCGGCTTGACCCCGACATTGTGCCTGATCATCAGGTCCCCCAGCCCGTCGCCGTCAATCAGCGTGATGCGGCGCGGAATGGCAGCGACGAAAGCGTGGGCGGTTCTTGGCAGGAAGGCCGTGGTCACAAACACGCCCTTGGGCGCCTTGTGGGCTTCAAGCGAACCACAGAAGTCGCGCACCTCGTTGATCGGCACCTTTTTCGAAGGCTTGTAGCGCTTTGCCTGGAAGTAGAAGAAAACGAGCCCCAGTTCATCCTGGTAGATGACCCCGTCTACCCCACCGTCCGACCGGCCGCCAAGCCGGCGCGCCTTGTGCTGGCCGGAGCGAGAGGCGCATACCCCATCGCCACCAGCAGATCGAGGATCATCTGCTCGAAGAACGCCGGTTCCCGCGCGTGAACGAGTCCGAGCAGATCGCGCTTCAGACGGCGATTTGCCTGCCGGAACAGCCGGGCAAGATCACTGCCGTCTTCATCGCTGTCAGGTTCGAGTTCGGACGGGTTGATTGCGGCAGATGCACCCTCATACGAAACATAGGGTGTTGCGACCTCCCGGAGGCCGGGAGGACCCACTGAATGTACCCGGGCGCCATCGGAAGACAGGCGAACCTTGCCTTCGATCGACAGGTAGGAAAGCGCCCACCGCAGGTCGTTTGATAGAGCCGTTTCCCTGCCGCTGCTCAACCGCGGACTTGCGCCGGCCGGGTCAAGGGACAAGGTTTCAGTGATCCGATCAAGAAGATCCTGAAAGCCGAGTTCGCCCCCGGCCTGCTCCACGATACGCAACGCAGGTTGCATGAGATCCCGGTAATCTGCCGCCAACTGCTGCGCCCCCGCGTTATTCTGCCCCCTCAGAGCCGACCAAACGTCATCATTCCGGTACTGTGGTCACCATGTCTTCTCAAGTGGCTCGATGGGAGCTTCCGATTTCTTCCAGGCGCCAAATCCGCCGATCAGGTTGTAGACGGGCTTCAGACCCATGCGCTGGGCAACCTGGGTGGCAAGTGCAGAGCGCAAACCGCCTGCGCACATGAAAATGAACGGCCCATCGCCGCCAAAGAAATCCTTGTAATACGGGCTTTCAGGATCGATCCAGAACTCGACCATCCCACGCGGCACGTGACGCGAGCTCGGCACCTTGCCGTCGCGCCACAGCTCGCGGATGTCTCGGATGTCGATGAGGGTGGCGCCGTGGTTGTCGATCAGGTTTCGTGCGCCAGCAACGTCGACTTCCTGAATTTCCGCCTTGGCATCGGCGCACAGCTGCTTGATTCCGATCTTGATGTCCTGCGGCACCCCTGGCGCTCCCTTTGTGCTGAAAAGACAACCAAGGCTAGCGGCTGGACCGTTGAAGTCCAGACCTCATTCCGAAACCCGGTCAGAGCCGCTTTGGCAGGTACCGCCACGCAATGGCGCCACAAATCGCCGACCAGACGCCAAGCGCCAGGAAAACCGCAGACAATGGTGCAAACAGCAGCAAGATCGAGAACAGGGCTGTTGGCAGAAGTTCCGACAAATCCAGATAGGTACGGTACACGCCAGTCATCTCGGCGCGCTCGTGCGGGTGCACCGCGCGCAGGAAGGGGATCGAGCCAACCCCGTCAATGGCGGTGGCGGCGAGCGAGGCCGCGAGCAGCAGGCCAGCCGTGACATAGGGGTGATCTGCGCCCGCAAGGCCTGCGCCGAAAGTGCAGGCCGCCATGGCGAAGAATGCCATCGCGATCACCTGGCGCACGCCCACGCGCTGGGCATACCTGCCGAACAGGATGGCGGTAATGAGCATGGCGTTGCCTGCGGACACAAGGAATCCGCCGGCTTGCTTGCCAAGCCCGCTCTGCACCATGAGGATGGGCGCATAAACGAAGAAGACCACCCAGAAACACGATCTGCCGAACGCGATCAGCCAGGCCAGCCTGAGCCTTGGCTGCCTGGCGAAGCGGCCGATGCTGGCCAGCGGGTTTGCCGGCTTTACCTTGCCGGCGCGGATGGCCGTGTTGTCTGACAGGCGCAGGTACCAGAAAACTGCCAGCAGGATCAGTGAGCACACCGCGGTGAAGGCATGGGGCGCCCAAACGCCATAGGTTGTGTACAGCCAGACACCCAGCGACGGCCCGATGGTCCACGAAAATGTGGCGAACGTCATCCGCATTGGCTCGACCCGCACATAGTCGTGCTTGCGGATGTGGTCGAGGATATAAAGGCTGGTGGTGACGTTCAGGCAGGCCGCACCGAACACCCGCAGGAACATTCCCGCCACCTGCCCTTCCAGCGTGTAGCTGGCCAGGGCAAGGGCAGCAAGGATCAGCGCCAACCCGCCAAACGAGTAGATGAAGCGCCGCGCCGTGCGTTGAATGAGCAGCGGAATGAGCAGGGTTCCGATCAGCGAGCCGATCGCCACGACCGTATAAGCCTGCGAAACCTTCTGGCTCGACTGAAGGAGGTCGTATGCCTGCAGCGCGATCACCGTAGCAACGCTGGCGCGGGCCAGTGACTCGATAGCGAAAAGAAGGGTGAACGCGGCCGCGGTAGGCTTGGGCGCTGTCGGTAGCCAGATTGGATAGCGGGCGGAGAAACCCATGACGCTCGCCTTGAACAGTCCGACGGCATGCACCGGCAAGGCCTGCCGGCACTCATCCAGCTTCGTTATGTCAACAGCGCCGATTTGAAAAGCACATTCGCGATGGCGTTACCTTCCGGACCGGCTCCAGCGGTGGCCCTCCCGGCCAATTTGCCGCCGGCAACCTTTCGTTAGGTCCTGTCACTGTATGGTGAGATCCGATTTCGAGTTTGTCGCGTGTGTCGAGAGGTTTGTGGAGTCATGGGCAATAGTCTGTTTGGAAAGCTCAAGGGCGTACTGTCGCGAAAGAAGAAGTCCGACATCTCGACTGCGGCGCCGCAACCCCCGGCAACCGCCAATCTGTCCCGGATCGGACTGGGCGCCCGGGGCGTATCTGCGCACCAGCCGAACATGCCCGACATCAGTGGTTTCGCAGCGGCAATGACCGCAGGCCAGCCGGCCATGCAGCCTGTCTTCCATTCCACCGCCACGGAGATTTCGCCGGTTGGCGTGCAATTCTTCGCCGAAGTTCCCCTGCAAGCGTCAGCAGAGGAAATCGTCCGCGTTTCGCGCTCCGCGTCGAACTGCATAAATGCTGAACTGTCACCTGCCGCAGATGGCACATGGAGCGTTTCCATCACGCTCAACATGGCGCCGGTTCCGCAGGAGATTCATACCGTCGAAAGCGTCCTGTCCGACTGGGCGGGCAAGCTGGGCGGCAGCGCCAAAGGCTGGGGTCTCGCCCAGGGCCGCGCCGCAGCGTAATCCCGCCACTGCATCATCAAGGCTGATCCCAGACCGGTGCGTTCGCACACCCGCATGTGCCGTGACTTGAGCCCCGAGATCGCCTCGATTTCGGACGGCGAGAGCCGCAACTGCGAGGCAGCGAGATTGGACGCCAGCCTGTCAGGCTTCGAAGAGCGCGGAATGGCGATGACATCGCCCTGCGCCATGTGCCATGCAATGGTGATGTCGGCTGGCGACACGCCGTGACGCGTGGCGATGTCCTGCATCAGCGGTTCGTCCGCCACCCGGTTGCGGGCAATCGGGCAGTAGGCGGTCAGCGCCATGCCGGCCACCCGGCAGGCCGCGTGCACCTTGTCCTGGTTGATCAGCGGATGAAACTCCACCTGGTTGCAGATCAGCGGCGCATCGGACAGGGCGACGGCTTCACGGATCTGCGCCACGGTGAAATTGGAAATGCCGATATTGCGGGCAAGGCCACGCTGACGCGCCTTGTTCAGTGCCGGAATGGTTTCGCTGAACGGCACGGTTCGCGATGGCCAATGCAGCAGCAACAGGTCCACCGGGCCGCAATCCAGCAGTTCCAGCCGCTCATCCACCGTACGGGCAAAATCGTCTGCCGCGTGGCAATCGGGCCAGATTTTCGTGGTGAGAAACACGTCCGACCGTGCCACGCCGGATGCCCGTATGCCCTCGCCCACCTCGCGCTCGTTGGCGTACATCTGGGCGGTATCGACATGCCTGTAGCCCATCTCCAGGGCCGTCTTCACCAGTTCGCAGCACTGTTCGCCTCGCAGTTCCCAGGTGCCAAGGCCAAGGGCGGGTATGGTGACGCCATGCGCCTCAACCGTTTTCATGTCGATTTTTCCTTCCTGTCTGATAGCGTTGCATAACATGAACGCCGAGACGCCGAACAGGATTCCATGGCCGCCGCTGATCTTCGCCACCGCCGTGGTGGTAGGACTGCTGGCGCACTGGGTCACGCCTGTCCATCTGCCCGCCGGACTGACAGTGCCGGGCTTTGTGCTGCTGGCCTCCGGGCTGTCTCTGGACGTGTGGGCCATGTGGACGATGTTTGCCGCCCGCACCAACATCCTGCCGCACCGGGCGGCGGACAGCCTCGTGACGCACGGGCCTTTCGCCTTCATGCGCAACCCGATCTATGTGGGCAATACCATCGCCACACTGGGTCTTGCGCTTGCCTTGCAGAATGGCTGGCTGCTGGCGTCGGCTGCGGCAGCAGCAGTGTTTACTCACCAACTGGCGGTGGTGCGTGAGGAAGCCCATCTAAAGGCAAAGTTCGGCAAGGCGTGGGACGACTATGCTGGCCGCGTCAAGCGCTGGTGGCTGGTCTAGCCGCGCCTACCAGGCCCACGGTTTTTGCATGAAGCGCACGAACGGCGTCTCGATGGCGAGCCGGCTGTAGAACAGTTTCAACGGCTCATCAGCGGGATCAGCAAGCCAGAACACGTTGGCAGCCCCCGCCGCCGCAGCGGCCTCATAGACGCCCTCGACCAGCGCCCTGCCCGCGCCCGTCCCGCGCGCCGCATCAGCGACATACAGATCCTGCAGGAAGCAGACGGGCGAGGCAGTCCATGCAAACGGCGTGAAGCTGTAATGGACCATGCCACATACCGTTCCGCCTGCCTCGGCCAGCAGTCCGTGCAGCGGTGAATTGCCGTCCAGCACCAGTTGCCATGTACGCGTGGAAACCACGTCGGGCACGTTGCCGCCAAAGTGCGCCTGAAAGCCGCCCCAGAGCTGCCGCCAGTCGCCTTCATCCGCCGCACAAGGCGGCCTCACGATCACATCAGCCATATGGCCGCCAGCCCGAGGAAGGCGAAGAAGCCGACAACGTCGGTGACCGTGGTGACGAACACGCCGGAGGCAATGGCCGGGTCGATCTCGAAATGATCCAGCGCCAGCGGAATGAGAATGCCCGCCAGCGCCGCAGCCAGCATGTTGATGATCATCGCCACGCCGATCACCAGACCGAGCTGGTCAGAGCCGAACCACCACCACGCGAACAGGCCCATGATGATGGCAAACGCGATGCCGTTGAGCACGCCCACCGCGCTTTCGCGCCAGATGACGCGCATGGCGTTCACCGGCGACAGGTTTCTCTGCGCCAGCGCCCGCACCGCAACGGTCATAGTCTGGGTACCGGCATTGCCACCCATCGAGGCCACGATCGGCATCAGGATGGCGAGCGCAACCATCTGCTCGATGGTGGCGTCGAACAGCGAGATCACCCATGACGCCAGCACCGCCGTCGCCAGGTTTATGACCAGCCAGCCAAATCTTGATTGCGTGATCGACAATATGGTGTCGGTGATCTCTTCATCGCCGACGCCGCCGAGGCGCAGGATGTCCTCGCTGGCCTCGTCCTGGATGACGTTGACGATGTCATCGACGGTGATGGATCCGACAAGCCGGTTGTTCTCGTCCACCACGGCGGCTGAGCCCAGGTGATACTGGTTGAACTTGTAGGCCACGTCGTTCTGCTCGTCGTTGACGTTGAACACCACTTCGTGCTCGCGCATGATTTCCGAGATCTGCTGCGAGCGCGGATAGCGCAGCACCAGGCTTACCGGCACGAAACCGACGGTGTGAAAGGCCGGATCGACCACGTAGATCTCGATAAAATCTTCGGGCAGATCCTCCTCGTTGCGCATGTAGTCGATTGTCTGGCCCACCGACCAGAACGCCGGCACAGCGACGAACGACGTCTGCATGAGACGCCCGGCCGAGTATTCGGGATACTCCAGGCCACGGGCCAGCGCGGTGCGGTCCGACTTGGGAACTTTGGAGAGGATCTCCTGCTGATCCTCGGCGTCCATGTCCTCGATAAGGTAAAGCGCGTCGTCGGTGTCGAGCTTGCGCACGGCCGAGGAGATAAACTGATTGGGCAGCGCCTCCATCAGTTCGTCGCGCACAGCCTCGTCAAGCTCGGGCAGCGCCTCAACGTCGAACGAGCGTCCCAGCTTCAGGATGAACAGGACACGGGCGTCCGACGGCAGGAACTCGATCAGGTCGGCGACGTCGGCCTCGTGCAGGTCTTTCACTAGCCGGCGCAGGTCGCGGGCGTCTTCCTGCTCCAGCGCCTCACCGACGGCGCGCACGAAATCGGCGCGCAGTGCACCGTCAGCGTCATGAATCTCCTGGAATTCGACCTGCTCTGCCATCGTTCCTCGGCGCCCAATGCCATAGCCATGCGCGGTTACACAGCGCAAGCGCCCTGTCATATCACGCTGATCTTACGGCAACGCAACGGATTCGCCGCGTTTCCTTGCGATATGGCCAGACAAACAGGATGTGAAGGAACCCTGACTGGGCTGATGGTGCGGTCGAGAAGACTCGAACTTCCACGGGAGTTACCCCACAGCGACCTCAACGCTGCGCGTCTACCAATTCCGCCACGACCGCAAATCGAAAAGCCCTCGGTAGGTGGCGGTCCGTGTAACAGCGCGCATGACGCAAATCAAGCCCCGATGACGGCAGATGTTGGCGGCTTCAACAAAGCACTCTAAAAGCACGGACATGAACGCACCTCGCAGTGACATATCGTGTGGAAGAGCCCGCCTCCACTCGCCCCGTGTGGTCGAATGGAAAGTCACGCCGGGCCTTGCGGACTACGAGGAAGCCATGGCCTTCATGGAAGCCCGGGTGGCCGCCATTGCCGCCGGCCAGGCGCCCGAGCTGGTGTGGCTGGTGGAGCACCCTGCCCTGTACACTGCGGGCACCTCGGCAGATGCGCGCGACCTGGTGGCGCCCGGCCGGTTTCCGGTTTTCAGGACGGGTCGCGGCGGTCAGTACACCTATCACGGGCCCGGTCAGCGTGTGGCCTACGTTATGCTGGACCTGACCCGGCGAGGCCAGGACATCCGCTGTTTCGTGTCGGCGCTGGAGGACTGGCTGATCGCCACGCTGGACAGCTTCAACGTCAAGGGTGAACGGCGCGAGGACCGCGTCGGCGTCTGGGTGCGCAGGCCGGAGAAGGCTGCCAGCACCGAAGACAAGATCGCAGCCATCGGCATCCGGGTGCGCAAGTGGGTAACGTTCCACGGCATCAGCCTGAACGTCGAGCCGGACCTTGAGCACTTCTCCGGAATCGTGCCGTGCGGGGTGACGCAGCACGGCGTTACCAGCCTGGTGGACCTCGATCTGCCGGTGACGATGGCGGACGCGGACGTTGCGCTGAAAGCAGCGTGGCAGGAGATTTTCGGGCCTGTCCGGTTTGCTGTCTAGCGATCCCGCATGACCTGTGGTTGCCACCAGTTCGGCCGGCAGCTTTTGTAGGAGTTCGCCACCGGCATCAAAGCCTTGCTTTTCGGCTTGTCGAAGGCGCCCGTCAGAAGTGCAATGACCGGCGCGTCATCAATGGCCCCAATGGTGCTGCCGCATCTAGCGCAGAATGCCCTGCTGGAGAAATCAGACGATCTATAGGTAGCTGGAGCGCCTGCGTCTCCAGTCCACCTGATATCCTGCATCGGGAACTCGACCCAAACTGCAGTGAGAGCGCCCGTATGACGGCGGCAAATGCTGCAGGAACACGTGTGCGGCTTCTGTGGCGTGCCAATTGCCTCAAAGCGGATTGCACCGCACAAACAGCCCCCAGTCCAAACCACAGATTTGCCGATTGTCATGAAGGTCCCTATTCAAACTCCATGATGATGGCATCTACGGCCAGGTTTGCACCCGGCTCGGCGTGGATCTTCGCCACCGTGCCATCGCGTTCTGCGCGCAGGATGTTCTCCATCTTCATCGCCTCGACAACGGCCAGTTTCTCGCCCGCCTTGACCTCCTGACCCTCGGCCACGTCTATGGACACGACAAGGCCGGGCATCGGGCAGAGAAGCTGTTTCGAGGTATCCGGCGGCAGCTTGACCGGCATCAGCTTCGCCAACTCGGCCTCGCGGGCGTTGTAGACCGTCGCGTTGGCCTCGCAACCGGCGTGGGTTAGCCGGAAGCCGTTCATGATCGGGCGCACCTGAACCGACACCGCGCGGCCATTGATGCGGCCCTGCCAGACCGGCTGGCCGGGCGCCCAACTGCTTTCCGCCACTGCCTCGGCGCTATCCACCACGCAGCGGAACATGCGGCCCTCGCACCCCTGCATCTCGGCTGAAATCCAGTCATCACCCAGCCTGACCACACGTGCAGCGCCGAACTTCACCGGCCGGCCACCCATCTGGCCGGAAATCTCGCGCTTGCGCATGTTCAGAACGTGGTCACACACCAGCGCCACGGTGGCCATGTTGGCGCGCGCCGTGCCGCTCAGCTCGGCGCCCTGGAAGCCTTCCGGAAACTCGTCGGCAATGAAACTCGTCGCCAGCGCGCCGGACTTCCAGCGCGGGTGCGCCATGATGGCGGCGACAAACGGGATATTGTGCTGGATGCCATCGACATAGAAGTCATCAAGCGCCCTCGACATCGCCGAGATTGCGGTGGCGCGATCGGCTGCGTGCGTGCAGAGCTTGGCGATCATCGGATCATAGTAGATCGAGATTTCGCCGCCTTCGAACACGCCCGTGTCATTGCGAACGGTAATGCCGGTTTCGGCGTCTTTCACTTCCGCTGGCGGTCGGTACCGGGTCAGTCGGCCCGTGGATGGCAGGAAGTTGCGATACGGGTCCTCGGCATAGACGCGGCTTTCGATGGCCCAGCCGTTGAGCTTCACGTCCTTCTGCTCGATTGACAGCTTCTCGCCATAGGCCGAGCGGATCATGTGCTCCACCAGGTCGATGCCGGTGATCAGCTCGGTGACCGGGTGCTCCACTTGAAGGCGCGTGTTCATCTCAAGGAAATAAAACGATTTGTCCTGCCCGGCGACAAACTCCACCGTGCCGGCGGTGTCGTAGTCCACGGCCTTGGCCAGCGCCACGGCCTGCGCGCCCATAGCGGCGCGGGTCTTCTCGTCGAGCAGCGGCGACGGGGCTTCCTCGATGACCTTCTGGTTGCGCCGCTGGATCGAGCATTCGCGCTCGCCAAGGTGGATGACGTTGCCATGCTTGTCGCCCAGCACCTGGATTTCGATGTGGCGCGGGTTGACGATGAACTTCTCGATGAACACCCGGTCGTCGCCGAACGACGACCTGGCTTCGGACTTGGCTGACCGGAAGCCTTCTTCCACTTCCGCCGCAGAGTGCGCGATGCGCATGCCCTTGCCGCCGCCGCCGGCGGAGGCCTTGATCATCACCGGATAGCCGATCTCGCCGGCGATCTTTACCGCTTCCCCTGGATCGACGATCTCGCCCAGGTAGCCGGGCACCGTGTTGACCTTGGCGGCGTTGGCGAACTTCTTCGACTCGATCTTGTCGCCCATCGCCTCGATGGCGCGAGGGTTCGGCCCGATGAAGGTGATGCCGGCCTTCTTGAGCGCGTGGGCGAACTTAGCGTTCTCCGACAGGAAGCCGTAGCCGGGGTGAACGGCCTCTGCGCCGGTCTGCTTGCAGGCGTCAATGATCTTGTCGATCACCAGGTAGCTTTCAGACGCCGCAGGCGGGCCGATATGCACTGCCTCGTCCGCCATTTCGACGTGCAGGGCACGCGCATCGGCGTCCGAATAAACGGCGACCGTCTTGATCCCCATGCGCCGGGCGGTCTTGATCACGCGGCAGGCGATCTCGCCACGGTTGGCAATCAGAATCTTCTTGAACATGTGAGCCTGCAAGTTCCGCTAGTCTTTATGGTTGGCCGTTGTTCTAGCGGGCAAAGCCAGCGCGGTAAACTAGTCAAAAAGTTTGGCTGAGAGCCTGTTCGGCTAGGCCGTCAATCCAATGCGGGACGCTGTCATGCATATGGGCATGTTGATTTTGCTGCCGTAAAGGCGCAAACACTGCCACGCAAAGTCGCCGGTTTTCACGGCGCCTGCCTGGATCAAACTCCATGCAATTCGAACGGCAAGGTTACGTCATCGGGGTATTGATGATGGTCACGGCCATTTTCATGCTGGCCCCGATGATTGCCGACATAATGACGGGCAATGACGACTGGCAATCGTTTGCCCGCGCCGCTGGCATCGCCGGGGTGCTGGCGGGGCTGCTGATCCTTGTGACCCGCGGTCAGTGGGCCGAGCGCAATCTCACGTTGCGCGAGGCGTTCATTATAACCGCGCTGAGCTGGCTGGTCGTGCCGGTTGCCGGCTGCCTGCCCTTCTATTTCATGGCCGACAGGCTCGATTTCGTGGATGCATGGTTCGAAGCCGTATCGGGCATGACGACCACAGGCGCCACAGTTCTTTCGAACCTGGACCACCAGCCGCCGGGCGTCCTGTTGTGGCGGTCACTGCTGCAGTGGATCGGTGGCGTTGGCATCATCCTGATGGCGATGGTGATCCTGCCTTTCCTGCGGGTCGGCGGCATGCAGATTTTTCGCACTGAAAGCTCGGACCGCTCCGAGAAGGTGCTCGCCCGCGAGGCGGCCATCATTCCGCAGATCGCCATCGCGTTCATCGTGCTGACATTGTTGTGCATGGTGGCATATGCGCTGGCCGGCATGAACCTGTTCGATGCGGTCAACCACGCCCTGACCACGATTTCAACGGGCGGTTTCTCGACACACGACAACTCCCTCAGCCACTACGATCAGCCTGCGGTGCACTGGGTAGCGGCAGCAGGCATGTTCTGCGGCTCGCTGCCGATCATTCTTTTCATCAAGTCCTGGCAGCGCAACAGTCCAGATATTCTCCGGGACGTGCAGGTTCGGGGTTTCGCCAAGATTTGCGCCACGGCAATTGGGTCAGTCACGGTCTACCTGGCCATGACCGGCCAGTTCGGCTGGAGTGACGCCTTGCGCATCGCGGCTGTCAACGTCATGTCCATCATCTCCACCACCGGCTATGCGCTGGGCGACTTCACCAACTGGGGCACGGGTGCCAACGGCATCTTCCTGATCCTGATGTTCTTCGGCGGGTGCACCGGCTCCACGGCTGGCGCCATCAAGACCTACCGGTTGCAGGCCATGGCCTTGATCACGAAGCGCTACATAGACCATCTGTTCTCGCCCCGCAGGGTCATGAATCTGCGCTACGGCAACCGAACCATCGATGAAGACATCATTCTGTCGATCCTTGCCTTTCTCACCGCGTTCGCAGGATGCGTCATCGTTGTCACGCTTGCGCTGACGCTATTCGGTCTTGACGTCCTCACGGCGTTCTCGGGTGCGGTGACCACCATCACCAACGTAGGCCCCGGGCTAGGCGAAATCATCGGACCTTCCGGCAACTTTGCCCCGCTGCCGGATGGCGCAAAAGTTGTGCTGATCTTCGCGATGATCCTGGGCCGGCTCGAATTCTTCGCGCTTCTGGTGCTGCTGTCTCCCCGGTTCTGGCGTTGAGCCCAAGCCGTTTGACAGAAAAGTCCGCGCGCCATAGCGTCGGCGCTTCAAGGATTGGATGAGGCCAGCCATGTCAGCCACCCGTTCGCTTCAGGTCCGCAAGCTGACCGGCAATATCGGCGCAGAAGTTTCCGGCGCAGACCTGCGCCAGCCGCCGGACGAAGCGCTCGCGGCGACGCTGCGCACCCTGCTGGCGCAGCACCAGGTGCTGTTCTTGCGTGACCAGCATCTCGACATCGCGCAACAGAAGACGCTCACCGCCGCTTTCGGCCCGCTCCTGCAACTGCCGTACGTGAAGCCGATGGACGCCGAGCCGGACGTCATCCGCGTCTACAAGGGCGCAGACGAGAAAGGCGGCGTGTTCGGCGGCGACTGGCATTCGGACTTCAGTTTCCTGGAGCGCCCGCCATCAGGCTCCGTCCTGTGTGCTCACACGTTGCCGCCTCACGGCGGCGACACCATCTGGGCCAGCCAGGCAGCCGCATGGGATCACCTGCCCGAGCCCTTGCAGCAGCTGTTGCTTGGCCGTGACGCCATTCACGTGGGGAAACCCTATGGCATCAAGTGGGCGCCGCCAAAGAAGGCGCAATCGGGAGCAGGCGTGCAGATGTCGCGCGGCGACCCGACCGCCGATGAAGAACGCCGCCATCCGGCCGTTCTGGAAAATCCGCTGACGGGCCGGCGCATGCTGTTTCTCAATCCGACGTACGTGACCCGCCTCGACGGGCTGACCGAGGCCGAAAGCGCGCCCCTGCTCGACCAGATCCAGCGCCACATCACCCGGCCTGAATTCTGCATCCGGTTTTCATGGACGCCGGGCACCGTCGCCATCTGGGACAACATCGCCACGCAGCACTATGCGGTGAACGATTACCAGGGTTACGAGCGGCTGATGTACCGCACCACCTTCGCCGGTCCCAGCCCCCGCGAACTCGCTGCAAGGCCCGGTGAAGGCCGGCCCGGCCTGGCCGCCGAATAAAACTGGCAATCAGGGTGGTTTGGCCCTATTGAGCGGCTCCGTTTACACCGAATGCCGGAGCCTGTTTGCCTGATGAACAAGACGCCTGAAACCTGCCTTTTCGTCTACGGTACGCTGTTGACTACCGCCAGCCACCCGATGGGCAAGTTGCTGCGCGACAACAGTGACTTGCTGGGTCACGGCTCGATCCGCGCAAGGCTCTACATCATTGACGATCCGGACGAGCCCGGCCAGAACGAGTATCCGGGCGCCGTGCCGTCGCATGATCCCGCGGAGCGGGTCTACGGCGAAGTCTACAGCCTGCTGACGCCGGACCTTGTCCTGGAGCGGTTTGACGACTACGAGGCCTGCTCGCCGCGCTGGCCCGAGCCGCACGAGTTCATGCGCCGCACGGTCGAGGTGGCGATGGCCGACGGCGGCAACCTGCGCGCCGTTTCCTACCTGTACACCTGGGACATCGCCACCGCGCGCCATGTGCCGTCGGGACGCTTCACCGAGGCCGCGCCCCACGTGCGCTGACCGGCCTCACGCGGCAAGGCCTTGACCGGCCCCCGCAAACCCGCCACAAGCGCGTTCCATGTTGCACAAGGTTCCCACCATCGGCCTCGTATCGCTCGGCTGCCCAAAGGCGCTGGTCGACAGCGAGCGCATTCTCACCCAGCTTCGGGCTGAAGGTTACAACTTCTCGCCCGATTACGAGGGCGCGGATGCAGTGATCGTCAACACTTGCGGCTTTCTCGACTCGGCCAAGGCGGAGTCACTGGCGGCAATCGGCGAGGCGGTGAAGGAAAACGGTCGGGTCATCGTGACCGGCTGCATGGGCAACGACGCCGAGGCGATCCGCGCCGTGCATCCGCAAGTCCTCGCCGTCACCGGCCCGCAGCAGTACGAGGCGGTGGTGAGCGCAGTGCACGAGGCGGTGCCGCCGGCGCACGACCCGAAATTCGACCTGGTGCCGGAAGCGGGCCTGCACCTCACACCCAAGCACTACGCCTACCTAAAGATTTCCGAGGGCTGCAACAACCGCTGCTCGTTCTGCATCATCCCCTCGCTTCGCGGCGATCTGGTCTCCCGGCCAATGGCGTCGGTGCTGTACGAAGCCGAAAGGCTGGTGAAGGCGGGCGTCAAGGAACTGCTGTTGATCAGCCAGGACACCTCCGCCTACGGCCTCGACATCAAGTACGCATCGAGCAAGTTCCGGGGCCGGGACGTTGAGGCCCGCTTCGTCACCATGGCTCGCGAACTGGGCCAGCTGGGCGCGTGGGTGCGGCTGCACTATGTCTACCCCTATCCGCATGTGGACGACGTGATCGGGCTTATGGCGGATGGGCTTGTGCTGCCTTATCTCGATATTCCGTTCCAGCACGCCTCGCCGAACGTTCTGAAGAACATGCGCCGGCCCGCCAATCAGGCCAAGGTACTTGATCGCATTCACGCCTGGCGCAAGGGGTGCCCGGACCTCGCAATTCGCTCGACTTTCATCGTTGGCTTCCCCGGCGAGACGGAAGAGGATTTCGAGTATCTGCTGCAGTGGGTGCGCGAAGCCCGCATCGAGCGCGCCGGCTGCTTCAAGTACGAGCCGGTCGAAGGCGCGAAGGCAAACGATCTGCCAGGCGCCGTGCCCGAAGAGCTCAAGGAAGAACGCTGGCACCGGTTCATGGAGGTGCAGGCCAAGGTATCCGCTGACATCATGGCCGGCAAGGTTGGCCGCGAGATCGACGTCCTCATTGACGCGGTGGACGAGGACGAGGACGGCGTGGAAGCCATCGGCCGTTCAGTCTGGGATGCGCCCGAGATCGATGGCAATGTATTTCTGCCCGGCGAAGGCGGCCTCAATCCCGGAGATGTCGTCCGGGCACGGGTTGTCGAGGCGGAGGACTATGACCTCATAGGCGAGCTGGTATAGTCTCACCTGCATGACACTCGATGAATATGACCGGTTCTGCCGCTCGCTCAGGCATGCGACGCACGTTGTGCAATGGGGCGGCGCACACGTCTGGAAGGTCGCGGGCAAGGTATTCGCCATCGCCTGGAACAATCCCGGCAGCGAGCTTGCTGTCACCTTCAAGGTGTCGGACATGGCCTGGGAAATCCTGCCCACCAGCCCGGCTTGCGCCCTGCCCCCTACCTCGCCTCTCGCGGCATGAAGTGGGTACAGCACCACGACAAGCCCGGCCTCGATGATGACGCCCTGCGTGACTACATCGCCGAATCTCATCGTCAGGCTGCCATGAGCCTCAGCAAAAAGCGGCAGCGCGAACTCGGTATCGGCCTGTTCGCCTGACGGCTACTTGGCCGCTCGAACCACCCGTTCGCGGACCTGCCGCACCAGCGCGTCATACTGCTGAAGCTGGGTAGGCGTGAACACCTTGGCCAATTCGTTGCGCTCGTTGCGGTTCATCGCCTGCAACTCGCTCGAAGCCTTCATCAGCTTCGACATCTCCGGCTGCGCCTTTTCGGAGATGCCGTACTTGCGAAAGATCTGCCGCCGCTCGGCCCGCGCCGCAGCCGAGATGCGTTTCACCTTGGCCTTCTGGCTGCCAGTCATCTCGATCTTGGCCGTGTAGCCGGAGTCATATATGGACGATGCGTTTGCATGGACCGGCGCCAGCGCCAGCGCGCTGCAAACGATGACAGTTGCCCAAATCTTTTGGACGCAGGAGAGTGACCGCATGGAGTGCCCCCGGTTGGTTCAGGATCGATTGCCGTCCGCCTTGGCGCACAGCAGACCAGCCCTGAAAACAGGGGTCAACTTAACAGTCAGCACAAGCCACAGATTTTGACGTAATCCGCATCGCCAGGCGTCAGGCAACACGCTCCAGCAACGGCTTGAGTCCGGGATGAATGTCCGGCGACTCACGCTTGATGAACTGCAGCAGCGCCTTTTCGGCGTCATGCAGGTCGCCATCGCGGTTGATGCGCTCGACCAGCCAGGCGGCCTCGTCTTCCGTCATCACTTCCGCCATCGCAGTATCGGAAACAAAACGGTTGTGGCGACGGGCAGCAACGGTCTGCGGGCTATCCAGAACTTCCTGCCAGTTGTCCTGGCGGAAGCCCCGCAGGCCACTGGATAAGGCACCGGACAAGATACCCAGCACGCCGGTCGATTCCTGGTCCAGCCACTTCTCCCGGCGCAGCGCCTCCTCGCGACTTGGCGAAACGCCAACCCGGGCGGCCATCAGATAGTTGGCGATCGCCTTGACGAACAACTCGCGCCAAGAGGGATGATTGTCGCTGGAAGAGGCCGCATCGTTGATGTCGAACAGCAGCTCCGCTTCCGCCCTGGAGATGGAAGCGCCGGTGTCGCCGCCACAAGCATACAGTACACGGCGCAGCAGGCTGACCTCCGGCTCACCGATCTGGCCAGGCTCAAGCCGCTCGCCGGAACGGGTTGCGCCGGCGCCGGTCATCACCGCCTCGTGCACCTGTTTCAAGGCGAACTTTTCCAGCCCAGCCGGCACGATCCGGGTCGTTTCCATGACCTTGATGAGCAATTCCAGTTCGGTCGCGGTCTTGACCACGCCGGAACGGGAGACCTTGGCAATCAGCCACCCCGCCATGTCATCGGTGACGTATCCAGCCGGCTCCGTCTGGTGCACGCAATAGTCGGTTATGGCTTCGACGAAAAACGCTGGCCACGCAGAACATGTACCATCGGCTGCATCGTTGAGCTCGAACAGGGCGTTCGCCTCGGCAGCGTCGATGACGTGATCATTGCCGTACATGGTGCGGCGCAGGGCCAGCACATCAGCTTCGCCAACCTTGCCGCTGGCGGCAATCTTGCGGATATCTGCCACTGAATTCATCGCGTATCCTCTCCCAAATTGCGCAATAGTCGCGGGAGAAGATAGGTAAATTGGCTTTAGATTTGCCTAACGGCATTCGCCGGATAGACGACAACTAGCGCTATGGCCGCCGCGCCACCATGTCGATCTCCACGAGCGCGCTGACCGCGAGGCCGGTCACGCCGACACAGGTGCGCGCGGGCAGCTTTCCTTCGGCGAAATAGGCTCGATACGTGGCGTTCATCGCTGCATAATCGCGGTCGAACTCCGTTAGGTAAACCCTTGCCTGCACGACGTTTTCCAGCCCCAACCCCATGCCATCGAGAACAATGACGAGGTTGTCCATGACGCGCCGTGTCTGCGCCTCGACGCCCTCCGGCAGCGGCGCATCCTCGTTGCCCGGCTCGGTCGGCATCTGGCCGGTGATGAACACCCAGCCATCGATCTCGACGGCATGGTTGAACGGCGCCACCGGGCGCGGCGCGCCGGGGATCATGTGATGGGATGGGAGGGGCATCTGGAACTCCGTGGACGGGATTACAGCGGGATGTTGTCGTGCTTTTTCCAGGGGTTCTCGACGTGCTTGTTGCGCAGCATGTTGAGGGCACGGGAAATGCGCTTGCGGGTGGTACTGGGCATGATCACCTCGTCGATGTAGCCGCGCTCGGCAGCCACGAACGGGTTGGCGAACCGGGTTTCGTAGTCCTTGATCCGCTTGGCGATCTTGTCCTTGTCGGACAGTTCCGAGCGATAAAGGATTTCCGCCGCGCCCTTCGGACCCATCACCGCAATCTCGGCAGTCGGCCAGGCATAGTTCACGTCCGCCCGGATGTGCTTGGAGCTCATCACGACATAAGCGCCGCCATAGGCCTTGCGGGTGATCACGGTAACCTTCGGTACCGTGGCCTCGGCATAGGCGAACAGCAGCTTGGCGCCGTGCTTGATGAGGCCGCCATATTCCTGCGCGGTGCCCGGCAGGAAGCCCGGCACGTCGACGAAGGTCACCAGTGGTATGTTGAAACAGTCGCAGAAGCGCACGAAACGCGCCGCCTTGCGGCTGGCGTCCGAGTCGAGCACGCCCGCCAGCACCATCGGCTGGTTGGCCACGATGCCCACGGTGTGCCCTTCCATTCGGGCAAAGCCGGTGATGATGTTCTTTGCATGGGCTTCCTGGATCTCGAAAAAGTCGCCCTCGTCCACCGTCTTATAGATCAGCTCCTTCATGTCATAGGGCTGGTTCGGGTTGGCCGGGATCAGCGTGTCCAGCGAGGTGTCGATGCGTTCGCCATCGTCCTTCGTCGGTACGGTCGGCGCATCGGTGAGGTTCGAAGCCGGCAGGAAGTTAATCAGCCGGCGCATCTGCAACAGCGCCTCGACGTCGTTGTCATAGCCCTTGTCTGCCACGGAAGACTTGACAGCGTGCACCGAAGCACCGCCCAGCTGCTCTGCCGTCACGGTTTCGTTGGTAACCGTCTTCACCACGTCCGGCCCGGTCACGAACATGTAGCTCGTATCCTTCACCATGAAGATGAAGTCGGTCATGGCAGGAGAATAAACATCGCCGCCCGCGCACGGGCCCATGATGACGGAAATCTGCGGAATGACGCCCGAGGCCAGCACGTTGCGCTGGAACACCTCGCCATAACCGCCCAGCGCCGCAACGCCCTCCTGGATGCGCGCGCCACCGGCATCGAACAGGCCGATGATCGGCGCGCGGTTCTGCAGCGCCATGTCCTGGATCTTGGTGATCTTTCTGGCGTGCGACTTTGACAGCGAACCGCCGAACACCGTAAAATCCTTGGCGAACACGTAGACCGTGCGGCCGTTCACGGTGCCCCAGCCGGTGACGACGCCGTCGCCGGGAATCTTGCTGTTCTCCATGCCGAAGTCGGTGCAGCGGTGCTCGACGAACATGTCGAACTCCTCGAACGAGCCATCGTCCAGCAACAGCTCGATTCGCTCGCGCGCCGTCAGCTTGCCGCGCGCGTGCTGCGCTTCGATGCGCTTTTCACCGCCGCCAAGCCGCGCAACCTCGCGCCTGTGCTTCAACTGTTCGAGAATTTCCTCCATGAGACGCGCTCCCTGCCCTGTCATCGACTTGTTGCAGGACGTTCTAGCAGCATTGCGCGGCGCGGCAAGTCAGACGTTTGGGTGGAACTGCGAACGTCAGTAGAGCTGCTTCAACGGCGTGACACCAGCAAACCCGCGACTCCGGCGAGACAAGCGCCGAATCTGCCGGAAGAGCCTCTTCCACCGTCTTTTCAACCGGAAGAAGTTCGCCCAAAGGTGCCTGGCCATGATCCGGTGAATTTCATCCGGATCGGACAGTTCCCGGTCAAAACGGTCAATGGCGGCGTAACAGACATTCACCGGCGTTTCATCCAGACCAAACCGTTGCAGCATCTGCCGTGCCTCGTCGAACCTGTCACGGCCCGCCGCAAGGCCTACGCCGGCGAGAACCTTGCCAACTTCCCGCGTGTGCCTGATCTGAACGAGGTCAATCACCGCAGCGGATTTGTGAACGGGTTCCAGCAGCCTGGTCCACATGCTGTCCATGGCATAACCGCTCATGGTATCGGCAAACAGCGGCAGACACCGCTTCAGGAGCTCCCTGTCAAGGCATGGCGCCATGACCTCCACTGCCAGACAGTACCGCAACTTGAAATGGGGTTGATGCAGCGTTTCCGGCCAACTGTAGTGACTGTCGGGCGTTAGTGACGGCTGGCAGACGCGCAAGCGATACTCCCTGGCAATCCGAAAGACGGCGTTGATGTCCTGCGCCTGCATCTCGAGGTCATCATCGGCGAGCAGGAAGTACTCGTACCTGTCGACAAGTTCGGGATGCTTGCTGAACAGCTTGTAGACGCCATCCCAGTAGCCGCCCTTTTGATCGACCCTGTTTTCATCGGGAGTGCGGAAGGCTTCGGGATCGTCACCGAAATAAGACACGACCAAATCGAAATCCGGCAGTTGGGAGCCGTTGAGCCAGCCTTAGTGAAGGGATCCGTCCCCAGCCCTTACAACTACAAGATTTCTGGAGGTCTGCTTCATGGGGTTGGCTCATTTCATTGGCACCGGACGTTGCCCGGCTTGCGTATCGGCATTACCTTGCGGACGTCAACGTCATGTTTCATGGGTGTTCATGCACATACTGATTGCCGGCGCCGGCCTTTCGGGGGCTACAATGGCGCGCGTGCTCGCCGAAGCCGGTTACTGCGTCATGTGTTGTGGCCGATCGCGGGATGATCAGCGCCGGGACCATTGCTGCGCTGGAAGAGCTGGGCATGGAATACATCCTCGGTGCCCGCGAGCGCTCGAGCAGCATCGTCCGCGACATCGTACTCAGGGATGATGCCCCGATGGTTCCGCTGGTGCTCGAGCGGCAGGCGGGTGACACCCAGCTCTGGGTCAAGGAGGTCCGCGTTGGCAAAGGCCGCGATGCCCAGCGCTATATCACCACGCTGAACGAGGCCGAGGCTGCAAAGGACAGGGCCGACCGGCAGGCGATTATCGATGGTCTTCAGACCCAGCTCAAGAAGGGCGACAAGGCGCTCATCGGCAACTCGGCCTGGCGCCGCTATCTCAAGGCCAGCGGCAAGGGCTTCGAGGTTGATCTGGGCAAGCTGGCTGACGAGGCGCGCTTCGACGGGATCAGCGTGCTGCGCACCAATGCGAGGATCACCCCCTTGCAGGCCGTCATCCGTTACCGCGATCTCTTGCAGGTCGAGGCGCTGTTCCGCGTTGCCAAGGCGAGCTTTGATACCCGGCCGATCTTCCATCAATCCGACGCTGCCATCCGCGGCCATGTGTTCGTCTCGTTCCTGGCCCTGACGCTCGCCAAGGAACTGATGCGCCTATGCCAGGAGAAGGGGTTGCGCCCCGAGTGGCAGCCGCTGCTCAACGATCTCGACCGGCTCCAGCAGGCAACAATCGAAAAAGACGGCAAGGTCGTCACGACGCGCACACATGTGACAGGCGAGGTTGGAAACGTCTTCAAGGCCGCCGGTATCGCGCTCCCGGTAAACCTGAGCGAACAGCCACAGGCATAGGTGCTGGCGCGTGCCAGCGCGACCACACAGCAATCACAAATGTAGTGGTAACACTCGTGCGCCTGCGCGCACCTTATTGATATGCTTGGGATTTATCAAAAGCACTGTTTAAGTTGGGTTTGACCGTGAACTGGACGAAAGTTCCGCCGAGGAACTTGTGAAAGGTCTTGCGGTGGACTACGGACGGGCGCCGCTCAACTTCGAAGAACAGGGCCGTTCGATGCTCGGACACCAACTCTATGAGGCATTCTTCGACGGCTATACCCGCAAGCAATGGGGCCGCGATCCGTCAGACCTGCCGGCATCGATCATCAAGCGCCTGCCAGTCCGGTTTACGCGCAACCAGAGCTACTTCAACCATTCGTTCGTGGCCATGCCTGAAGAAGGCTACACGGCGCTTACTGAAGCACTGCTCGATCATCCATTGATAAGGCTTCAACTAGGCTCGGTCTTGAGCCGGAACGGATTTCCAGACCGGCACGATCATATCGTCTTTACCGGCCCGCTGGACGAATGGTTTGAACATGAACACGGCCGATTGCCCTATCGCTCTTTGCGGTTCGAACATTCCGAAATCGATGGCACGCTTCAGGATACAGCTGTTTATAACTACAACGACGTGTCTGTTCCCTATACCCGGATAACCGAGCACAAGCACTTCGAACCCTGGAAGACCTTCAGTAAGTCCATTCTTTCGCGGGAATTCAGCTTTGAATGCGGACCTGACGATACACCCTATTACCCTGTCAATCTGGCCAATGGTTCGGCCCTGCTTGACCACTACATGGGAAAGGCAAGGCAGCTGAAGGGTATCACTTTCGTTGGCCGCCTCGCCAGTTTCCGCTACCTGGACATGGATCAGGCAATCGGCGAGGCCATCGATGCTGCAAGGAACATAATCGAGGCTGACCGGCAGGGCATCGAGCCCGCCGCATTTCCTCACCTGATCAACACGTAGCGGCCATCACGGTGGTGAAAAATGACCTGCGGATGGGGCTCAACACATCCCCAGAAACCTGACCGTCGCGTCGAAGTCGGCCTTGCGCAGGGCGCGGCGGGCGGAGGCTTCCTCGTCCTCGCCCCACTGTTCGATCTGCCAGTCTTCATCGACGTGGGCGGCGACCCAGGCCGCTTCTGCCTGCAGCACGCCGGCGGCGAGTTTCATGGCGATCAGCGCCGAGCCGGTGAGCGTGGTCAGGTTGTGAATGGCGGTGAGCCGGTATGCACCCTCGCCCGCCAGCACGTTGCGCAGCGCGTGCAGCGAGCCTGCGGGCTGCGCGGCGTGCATGACCCCGGCAACGCACACGAACCGGCAGCCATGGGCGTCCCGCGCCCAGTCCAGCACCGGGTCCCAGTGTTCGGCCTGCCGCGAGACCAGCCCTTGCGGCCGGTCTGCGCGGTAGCAGATCAGGTCCGAACCCGCGAAATCCACGATCTCGCCGGCAATGCGGGCCTCGTCGCCCGACACCCGGTCGATAGCGGTGTTTGCCAGCCTGGTGATGATCATCGCGGCCGGATTGATGTGGGTGCCTTGTGCGTCCCATTCCGCTGCGACGGCTGCGGCCATTGCCTCGCCCGGCATGACCAAGGGCCGCTTGAGTGGTGTCTTCACTTGCCGGCCATCAAGCTCGACTGCGAAGCCGCCCTCTGCTGGCGCGACAGATACCTGCTTGTAGAACCGCTTCGGCAGGTTCAGTTGTTCCTGCCGGGTCAGCAGCCGCCGGGCGCGTTCGTCTTCAGTCTCATCGCTCATGCCGGCACCCCGAACCACGTTTCAAGAAACCCTTCAACCTCGTTGTAATGATTGACGATGTGGTGAGCGCCTGCCCCTTTCAGCAAGTCGTCGTGGTGATAGCCCCACGACACGCCCAGCGCGCCAACTCTCGCATTGCGGGCCATCTCCATGTCGTAGCTGGTGTCGCCGATCATCACCGTGGCGTCTGCCTGCCCGCCGGTATCGGCCAGGGCCTGGAAGATCATTGCCGGGTGTGGCTTGGACGGCGCGTCATCCGCCGTCTGGATCGACTGGAAATAGCCCTCCAGTCCTTCCCGCTCCAGAAGTGCGCGCACGCCGCGCTGCGACTTGCCGGTGGCCATGGCCAGCAGCACGTCATCGCGGGCATGCAGGCGGTCCAGCACCTCGCGGCAGCCTTCGTACAGCGGTTCCTCGTGCAGCCGGTCCGCCCGCATCTTCTGGAACGAGCCCTTGTAAGCCTCGGCCAGTCTCACGTGCGTGGCGTGGTCCCGATGCGGCTCCAGGATGCGGAAGGCCTCGATCAACGACAAGCCAACGATGCTGAGCGCCCGCTCGCGGCCCGGAAACTGCAGTCCCGCCTCGCCATAGGCGTGCTGCATCGAGTGGACGATGCCGTGCTGGCTGTCCACCAGCGTGCCGTCGCAGTCGAAGATGACGAGTTTCATGCCCCGTCCTCTTCGTCGCCTGCCTCCGGAATGTCGAACCGGTCCGGGTCGAAGCCGCAGGTCTCGAACGACTGGCGCATGTGGCCCGGGATTGGCGCCGAGATGTCAATGGTGCCGCCCTTGGGGTGCGGGAAGGTGATGCGACGGGCATGCAGGTGCAGCTTTTTCGACATCCCGTCAGGCATCTGGGCGAGGTCACCGTACTTGCCGTCGCCGACAATGGGGTGGCCGATCATGGCCATGTGGGCGCGCAGCTGATGCTGGCGGCCGGTGACGGGCTTGAGGCTGACCCACGCCACGGCGGGCGGCGCCTTGTCGATGACGGCATAGTGCGTCACCGCGCGCTGGGCGCCGTCGTCGTGCGGGTTGTGGGCTTCGTGCATGCGCTCCTCGCCTGCGCCACCGCCCTTGATCAGGGGCTTGTCGACCTTGCCCTGCTCGGGCTTGGGCACGCCGTTGACCAGCGCCCAGTAGATCTTGCGCACCGAGCGCGTCTGCCACAGCTTGCCCAGCGCCGTGGCCATCTGGCGGGTCTTGGCGATGACTAGGATGCCGGAGGTGTCGCGGTCCAGCCGGTGCACGAGGCGCGGCCGGTCGTACATTTCCGCGCCCAGCCCCATCAACAGTCCATCAACGTGGCGGGTGGTACGCGAACCACCCTGCACTGCCAGCCCCGCCGGCTTGTTGAGCACGTAAAGATGCTTGTCCTCGAACAGGATCATCGACTCGAAGTACGCCTTGTCGGCAGCGCTCAAGGGCTTCGGCTTGGCCTCCTCGCTGCCTTCTTCCGGCGTGTCTGCCTCCAGGTTGAGTGGTGGCACGCGGATCATCTGGCCCGACTCAAGCCGCGCGTTGGCCTTGACCCGCGCTCCGTTCACCCGCACCTGGCCTGTGCGCAGCAGCTTCGACAGCTTGCCGTGGCCGAGCGTGGGGAAATGCACCTTGAACCAGCGGTCGAGCCGCATGCCCTCCTCGGTGCGCTTGACGTGGATCTGCTGTACGCCGCTCATTGCAGCACCGTCCTTGCGAGCCACAGCCCGGCGAATATGGCGAGCAGCGACAACACCACGGACCCGCCGGCATAGGCCAGCGCGAGGGCATGCTCCTTGCGCTCCCACAGGGCGGCAAAATCCAGCGAAAAGGCTGAAAACGTGGTGAAACCGCCCAGTACGCCGGTGGTCAGGAAAATCCGCATGTCCTGGCTGATGGTCCAGGCCTGCGCCATGAGCGCGATCAGCACGCCCATGACGAACGAGCCCACCACGTTGACGAAAATGGTGCCCCACGGAAAGCTGGCGCCAAGCAGCTTCAACGACGTGACGTTGACGCCGTATCGCAGGCTCGCACCAATGGCGCCGCCAAGGGCTGCATAGAGGACAGAAGTCATGGTGCGCGACATATACGTGCGCAAACGTCTGCCCGCAATGCGTCAATGGCGGCGCAGGCTCAGGCGGCGTTGCTGGATTTGGACAGTTCCGCGACGAAGTCCTTCACGAACCGCTCCACCCCCGGCCAGTCGGTGAGTTCCAGGTCCTTGCTGGTGTCGGCGTCGATGCCCTTCTGCGCCGCGATCAGCTTCATCGCCCAGCGCTTGAAGAAGTCGTAGCGGGTAAAGCGGAAGGCGCCAGCGGCGAGATGTTCGTAAAGCGGGGTGAAGCCGGTCTGCTTGTAGAAGTCGTCGGTTACCTCGCGCAGGCCATCCACGTCGTCCTGGTCGGTACTGGCCGCCGACAGGGAGACCGAGATGAACGCATTCGGAATGGCCTCCAGGTCATCCTTGTAGTCGTTGAGGAAGGTGGACATTGCGGCCTGATAGTGGCCGATATGCACCGACGACAGCAGGATGGCCGCGTCATAGGGTGCCATGATGAAGTCTGCCGGCACGGCGACGGCATTCAGCAGTTCGATCTCGTGACCCGCTTGCTGGCAAAGTTCGGCGGCACGGCGGGCAATCTTCAGGGTCTGGCCCTCGGTGGTGGCGTAAATGATGGCAATGCGCATGACAGCGTCCTCCCTGAGCGAAGGTGAAAACTCCCTGGATGCGAGTTAACCACGGCGGCGTGGCAAAACGCCTTGCGGCAGATCAAACTGGACGCGAGGCAGCGGCGCAATGTAAAAGCCATTCACATGAGCTGGCACAAGGACCGCAGGCGCGGCTATCATCACGGCAACCTCCGCGAGGCGCTGGTCAAGGCGGCGCTCGACCTGATCGGGTCGAAGGGCACCGGCGGCTTCACCTTTGCCGAGGCGGCACGCCATGCCGGCGTGAGCCCCGCCGCCCCCTACAGGCATTACGAGAACCGCGAGGCGCTGCTGGCGGACGTTGCCGCACAAGGCTACGCCGCATTCGGCGAGGCCATGGACAAGGCCCGCGCCGCGCCGGCCGGCAACGAGATCGACCGGCTCAAGGCGATGGGCCGCGCCTATCTGGCCTTTGCGCGGGAGAACCCCGCCTATTATTCCGCGATGTTCGAATCCGGGCTGAACTTTTCCGACTATCCGGACCTGCGAAAGGCCGCGGACGCCACCTTCAACGGCTTGCGCCAGGCCGTCGAAGCCATCACCGCCGCCATGCCGGTGGAGCGCAAACCGCCCGCCATGATGGTGGCGCTGCACGTCTGGGCGATCAGCCACGGCGTGGCGTCGCTGTTCGGCCGGGGCGACGGCGCTGCCTTCAAGCAGCCTCTGTCGCCGGAAGAATTGCTTGAATCCCAGATGCTTATTTACCTGGATGGGCTGGGCGTACGTTCCTGACGCCCGCCCAATACAGACACCACCCTCAAAATTTTGCCTGTCTGCCTTGACTCCGCCATATCACGCCGCCAAGTATGTGAATGTGAATAACATTAACATAACTCGAAAGGCGAGACATGACTGCACTCGTTGAACGCATGGACACCTACGGCAAGGGCGCCTGGATTGCGCTCATGGTGGTGTCTTTCGTGGTCTTCTGGCCACTTGGACTGGCAATTCTCGGATACATGATGTGGAGCGGACGAATGGGATGCTGGAGCAAGGGCAAGGTCGCTGCCTTCAATAGCGGCAAGTTTGGCATGGACATGGGCAAGGGACCGGGCCGCTGGTATCGCGGCGGCGCGGCCTTCAAGCCGTCGGGCAACCGGGCTTTTGACGAGTACCGCGAGGAAACGCTGCGCCGGCTTGAAGACGAGTACGAGGAGTTCCAGGGCTTCCTCGAAAAGCTGCGCCACGCCCGCGACAAGGCCGAGTTCGACCAATTCATGGCCGACCGCGCCAAGCGCGCCGACGTGACCGACGTGGAGGACGAAAACGGCAAGGACGGCGGCAAGCCTGCGGGTTGACCGTCACGCTTGTTCAAATCCTGTGTCCCGGACCTCTTCCGGTACCCAGGCTGGGCCCCGGCACGAAAGCCGGGGCACACGCGTTCTGGATACTCCAACCACGCCCCGATTGACTTCTCCAACGCTTCTGCTATCTGGAATTCCGGGCCGGAGCGGCGATGGCGTCGTCCGCATCCAATCCGGCACCAGGACCGAGAAAGGTCCGATTGTAGCGCCCTGTACGCCGGGGTGTTGCGTTCGGACATTCGGTCAAGCTCTCCAATGTCCGGGCACCCACATTGGAGACGCCACATGCTCAAGAAGACCCCCCAGACAGTTCCGCACGCTACCGAGCGTCCAGCCTATTTCCGCTTTCACAATGGCGAGAAGGCGCCCCTGCCCTTCAGCCAGAAGGAATATGACCGCCGGCTGAAAGGCCTGCGCGCCATCATGAGCCGCATGGACATTCCCGCCGTCGTAATGACGTCGATGCACAACATCGCCTACTATTCCGGTTTCCTGTACTGCAGCTTCGGCCGCCCCTATGCCTGCGTCGTCACCCATGACGCCTGCATCACCGTGTCGGCAAACATCGATGCCGGCCAGCCCTGGCGGCGCAGCCACGGCGACAACATCACCTACACCGACTGGCAGCGCGACAATTTCTGGCGCGCGGTGAAGGAAGCCTGCGGCAAGGACTGCGGCCGCATCGGCATAGAAGCCGATCACCTGACGCTCGCCCAGCGCGACAAGGCGACTGCCTTCCTCGGCTGCCCGGACTTCGTGGACATTGCCAAGGAAACCATGAAGCAGCGCATGGTGAAGTCGGCCGAGGAGATCAGGCTCATCAAGTCGGGCGCCAACGTGGCCGATATCGGCGGCTATGCCATCCGCGATGCCATCAAGGTCGGCGCGCGCGAGATCGACATTGCCATGGCCGGGCGCGATGCCATGGAACTGGCCATTGCCGAGCGACACCCGGATTCGGAGATGCGCGACACGTGGGTGTGGTTCCAGTCGGGCCTGAACACTGACGGCGCACACAACCCGGTCACCATGCGCAAGCTGGAAAAGGGCGATATCCTGTCGCTCAACACCTTCCCGATGATCTCCGGGTACTACACAGCGCTGGAACGCACGCTGTTCATCGGTGAACCCAGCAAGGCTGAACGCCGGCTGTGGGAAGTCAACGTTGCCGCCCATGAGCTGGGCATTTCGCTGATCAAGCCGGGCGCAACCTGTTCCGGCATCACGGCGGAGATCAACCGCTTCTTCGAACAGGAGAACGTGCTGCAGTACCGCACCTTCGGCTACGGCCACTCGTTCGGCATCCTGTCGCACTATTATGGCCGCGAGGCGGGCCTTGAACTGCGCGAAGACATCGACACCGTACTGGAACCGGGCATGGTGGTTTCGATGGAGCCGATGCTGACAGTGCCGGAAGGCAAACCGGGCGCTGGCGGCTACCGCGAGCACGACATCCTGGTGATCGGCAAGTCAAGCGTCAAAAACATCACCGGCTTCCCGTACGGACCCGAACACAACATCGTTGCGGCGTAAGCCACATCGCTGGGGGGAGCCAGCAACAGGCCCGCTGCCAGTTAGCTGGCGGCGGGCTCCACCAGCCGCTGATAGAGGTGCCAGGTGGCATGGCCCAGCACCGGCAGCACGACGAGCAGTCCCAGAAACGCCGGCATCATGGCTAGAGCGGTCAACACCAATACCACGAGCGCCCACCCCAGCATCACAACCGGGTTCTTCAGCACTGCCTTGAAGCTGGTGATGATTGCGGTCACGAAATCGACGTCACGGTCCAGCAGCAGCGGGATCGAGACCACCGTGACGGCGAACAGCACCGCGTAGAGAACCGCACCGATCACATGGCCCACCGCCAGGAACTCCAGCCCTTCAGTCGTGTGCAGCACGTTCTGCATGAAACCTGCCAACGTCGAAAACGACTTGTGGCCGAGGAAAAGGGCGACCAGCAGCCGGACCTGGTACATCCACACCCACATGATGAACAGCGTGACGAAAGCCATGATGGACAGTTCCCTGCCCTTCTGCTCCCATACCTTGGCGAGAACCGATTTCCATGTCAGCACCTCGCCGCGCTGGATACCGCGGCTGACCTCATATAGCCCCACGGCAATGAACGGGCCGACCAGCGGAAAGCCGATGGCCAGCGGATAGATCATGTAGTGCATGTCGAGCCGGGCGATGAACAACACCAGCATCAAACCGCCCAGCGCATAGAACGCGCCGAAGAACAGGCCGAACAAGGGCGCGGCAAGGAAATCCTTCACACCCGCGCTCAGGGCGGCTTTCACGTCATCAAAGGAAATGGCGCGGACCACCGGCATTGCCGGCGGGCGGCCCGCATCTGCGCCTGCATCCGTTGTCATGGCTGTTCCCTCCGCCCTCGATCATCCCGGCCGGTTTTCCGGCTCGTGCGATATTCTGATCAAGCCTGTCCAGACGTGAAATGATCTGGATCAACCACCGCGCTTGGCCCGCAGTTCGTCCCACCACGCCAGCCGCTTGCGAATCTCGCGCTCGAAGCCCCGGTCGGGCGGATCATAGAATTGCGTCCGGCCCATCGCGTCCGGAAAATAGTTCTGGCCGGAGAAACTGTCAGGCTGGTCAGGGTCGTACCTGTAGCCGGAGCCGTACTCCTGCTCCTTCATCATCTTGGTGGGCGCATTGAGGATGATCTTCGGCGGCATCACCGAGCCTGTTTCCTTCGCCGCTCGCATGGCAGCCTTCCAGGCGGTGTAGACGCCGACGCTCTTCGGCGCGGTCGCCAGGTAGACGCAGGCCTGCGCCAGCGCCAGTTCGCCTTCCGGCGAGCCAAGGAAGTCATAGGTGTCCTTGGCCGCGATGGCCTGCACGATGGCTTGCGGGTCAGCCAGGCCAATGTCCTCGTTGGCCATGCGCACCAGCCGGCGGGCAATGAACAGCGGATCCTCACCCGCCACCAGCATGCGTGCCAGCCAGTAGAGCGCCGCGTCCGGATCGGAGCCGCGCACCGACTTGTGCAGCGCGGAGATCAGGTTGTAATGGCCATCGGCAGACTTGTCGTAAACCGGCACCCGCCGCTGAATGGTTTCTGCCAGTTCAGCAGGTCCCAGCGGCGCAGCCGCGACTTCAACAATCGCGAACAGGTCTTCGACAAGATTGAGGAAATAGCGTCCGTCACCATCTGCCATGGCAAACAGCTGCTCGCGCGCTTCCCCGGTCACAGGCAGCGGCCGGCCCTCGGCCGTCTCGGCGCGCTGAAGCAAGCCAGCCATGGCTGCCGCATCGAGGCGATTGAGCGTCAGCACCTTGGCGCGCGACAGTACGGCGGCGTTCAATTCGAACGACGGGTTCTCGGTGGTGGCGCCGACCAGGGTTATGGTGCCGTCTTCCATCCACGGCAGGAAGGAGTCCTGCTGGGCCTTGTTGAAGCGATGGATCTCGTCAACGAACAGCAGCGTTCCCTGGCCGTGATCCTTGCGGCGCAGGCGGGCTGCCTCGAACACCTTCTTGAGGTCGGCAACGCCTGAGTGAATCGCTGAAATCTGCTCGAAATGCAGCCCGGCCTCTCCCGCCAGTAGCCTCGCGATGGTGGTCTTGCCGGTGCCCGGCGGTCCCCACAGGATCATCGAGGTGATGCGGCCTGAGGCGATCATCCGGGCGATGAGGCCGCCTGGCGCCGTCAGATGCTCCTGTCCCACCACCTCTGCCAGGGATTGTGGCCGCAACCGGTCCGCCAGCGGACGCGGCGCTGATGCTTCAAGCCCGGCGGCTTCGAACAGCGAACTCATGAGCGTTGCAGATCAGCCCCCGAAACTGCGGCGGATGAGTTGACCCTTGCGAACAATGCCGACATTCCAGTAGCCCGCGCGCTCGCTCAGCGCCGTTTCCAGTTCGGCCACCGACTTCGGCGTATAGCCGTTCAGTTCAACGATGATGTCACCGCGCCTGAACCCGAAGCGGCGGGCCAGCGACTGGCCCTCGTCGGAAATCACCACGCCTTCTGCCGACGTCGGCAGGCCGAGTTCCTCGGAGACAGCGGGCGAGATGTTCATCACCTCCAGTCCCGTGAAGGGCGAACGCCCGCCGATGGTCCGGGTGTTGCGCGGCGGCTGTTCGGGCGCCGCCATGAGCTTGACCTTGGTGCGGTAGGACTTGCGCTTGCGCTGGAAAACCAGGTTTGCGGTGTCGCCGATCGCCAGCGTGGCGAGGCGGAAATTGAACTCCTGGGCGTTGGCGAGGTCGCGGCCGTCAAGCTGCAATAGCACGTCGCCACGCTCGACCCCGGCTGCTGCCAGCGGGCTAGAGGCGTGCAGGTTGGCGACCAGCGCGCCTTTGGGCCAGTCAAGGCCGAGAGCGGCTGCAATATCGCTGGTGACGTCCTGCAGGTCGGCACCGGTCCACGGCCGCACCACGCGGCTGGCCCCCGCCAGCGACTGCTCGATGACCGAACGCACCATGTTGACCGGAATGGCGAAGCCAATGCCGTTGGAGCCGCCCGAGCGCGAGAAGATGGCGGTGTTGATGCCGATCAGCCTGCCGTTCATGTCCACCAGCGCGCCGCCGGAGTTGCCGGGGTTGATGGCGGCGTCGGTCTGGATGAAGAACTGGTAGGACGACACGCCCACCCTGGTGCGCGCCAGCGCCGACACGATGCCGCTGGTGACCGTCTGGCCGACGCCGAACGGATTGCCGATGGCGAGCACAAGGTCACCCACCTCGATGGCGTCACTGTCGCCCAGCGGCAGCGGCACCAGCGGGCCGTCCTCGGGCTTGATGCGCAAGATGGCCAGGTCGGTGCGCTCGTCCTTGAGGATCAGCTCGGCGTCATACTCGCGGTTGTCGTGCAGCACGACGCGGATTTCCGTGCCGCCCTGGATGACGTGATTGTTGGTGACGACGATGCCGGATGAATCAACGATCACCCCGGAACCCAGCGAGTTCTGCGCCCGCTGGCGGGGGCGGCCGCCGAACAGCTCATCGCCGAAGAAACGCCGGAAGAACGGGTCCGCACCAAAGGGTGAGCCGCCTTGCGAGGTAACGATGCGCCGGGCGTAGACATTGACCACGCTTGGGGCGGTTTCCTTGACCACCAGGGCAAACGACATGGCGATGTCCGCCCGCGATGACGGCACCTGCTGCGCCGCCACCGGCTGAGGCCCCAAACCGATGTGGAAGGTCAGCAGCATCATGGCGAGGACGATAAGGTGGCGCGAGTGTCTCATAGGCGGGAATCCCTGTGCAGTCCGGCAAAGCTGCTGCACCCTATCAACTGACACACTGCAATCCAACACGCCAGGCCAGTTTTCAGCCGCTTATCGGCGGTCAACCTTGGTCGACAGAATGATGGCCGATTCGGTGTCGGTGACGCCTTCGATGAGCCCGATGTCGTCAAGCAGCCAATCGATGATCTCAGTGGACTGTGCCCTCACGATGGCAATCAGGTCATACTTTCCGGACACCGTGTAGAGCGTCTCGACCTGCGGCAGGCGAGCGAGCGCCCGCACCACATCGTGGGTCTTGCGCGGTTCGATGGACAAGGCCACGTGGGCCTGAATGCCCGGCGATCTGCCGGGCTGCCCAAGC
>CAVOZI010000023.1:0-37558 GCA_963700895.1 uncultured Alphaproteobacteria bacterium
TGAACGGCGCCACCGGCGGCGTCATCGTGCTGCTGATGACGGAGTATTTCTCGTGGCCTTCGTGTTCGCGCCGCGGCACGGTCTGCTGGCGGCGCCGGCCAAGGCACGGGCAGCACTTCAGCGGGGGCCACAGGCATGAGCGGGTTCCTGTCCCTGCTGGCCGAGCCCTTCCAGTTCGCCTTCATGCTGAAGGCGATGCTGATTGCCGTGCTACTGGCCATCCCGATGGGGCTGTTGTCGTGCTATCTCGTGCTCAAGGGCTGGTCATTGATGGGCGACGCGGTGTCCCACGCGGTGCTGCCGGGCGTGGTGCTTGCCTATTTGCTCAACCTGCCACTCGCGGTGGGGGCGTTCACGGCGGGCATGGTGTGCGCGCTGGCGACCGGCTATCTCGATCGCAACTCGCGGCTGAAGCAGGATACGGTCATGGGCATCGTGTTCTCGGCGATGTTCGCCGCCGGCCTCGTCATGTATGTCGCCATCCAGACGGACGTTCACCTCGACCACATCCTGTTCGGCAACATCCTCGGCATTTCCGCAGCCGACATCTGGCAGACCGGCATTATCGCCGCCGTCTGCACCGCCGGGCTGATGGTCTGGCGCAAGGACCTGCTGCTCAACGCCTTCGACCCGCAACACGCCCGCGCCATCGGCTTGCCGGTAGGCTTCCTGCACTATGGCCTTCTGGCCGTATTGTCACTGACCATCGTCGGCGCGCTGAAGGCGGCCGGGATCATTCTCGCCATCGCGTTCCTGATCGGACCAGGCGCCACGGCGTTTCTGGTGACTCGGCGGTTTGAAGCGATGCTGGCCGTGGCAACCTCGGTGGCAGTATTCTCCAGCCTCGCCGGGGTATACCTGAGCTACCACCTCGACTCGGCCCCTGCCCCCACCATCGTACTGGTGATGACCGGGCTGTTCATCGCCGCCTTCATGCGCAATGCCGCCCGAGCAAGGCCTGAGGCCGCAGAACCGAAGCTGACAGAACGCTGACAGCACCCGTCAGCGGGGTGACAAGTCCCTTCCTGCATAACGACCATGTCTCAAAGACCTCAACGGAGGAAATGGTCGTGGAAGATCTTACACGCCGGCTGGCGCTTCGCCTGCTTGCACTGGGAACACTCACCACCGCAGCGGCTGGCCTGGCGTTCGCCAAGGATGGCGGCGAAGGTGGTGAAGGCGGCAACAGCGGCAGCGGCGGCGACGACAACGGCGGCGATGACGGGCCGGGGCATGATGCCGGTGACGACAATGGCGGTGACGATGGCCGCCGAGGCCGCGGCACAGACGACGGGCCGGACCATGACATTGATGACGACAAAGGTGGAGAACGCGGCCGGCGCGGGCGTGGCTCCGACGATAGCGGTACTCGCAGCATCCGGTAGGTTTGTAAGCGTTGAGTTGATTGTGCCGCGACATTGTAGGGCGGCGCTTTGCAGCCCCGAAATATCGTGAAACAATCTGGCTGGCCGGTGCTCGGACCCCCTTGGAGCGCCGGCCAGCCGTACGTTTATGGAGATGGACTAGTGAAATGACCATGGAGCCGAACCGCAGGCAACTGTTGCTGGCCGCGCTGGGAGGTCTGTTGCTGATCGCCGGACAACCGCTGACTGCCCATGCCAAGGACGGTGGCGACAGTGACGGCGGCGGTGACGATGGTGGCGGTGACGACGGCGGTGACGACGGCGGCGATGACGGCGGCGATGACGGCGGCGATGACGGTGGCAAGGATGGCGGCAAGGATGGCGGCGGACGGGGCCGGGGCCGCAACAGGAACAAGGGCGAAGGCGATGCAAGGGCGCGCAGTGGCGGGGCTGGCCTGCGGGCGGCGCTGGGCAATGTCCGGCGCCAGCACCCGGGACGGATCGTCGAGATCGAGGTAGACAATTATCGCGGCCGCCGCGTCTACGAAATCAAGCTGCTGGACAATCGCGGCCGGCTGTTCGAGATATACGCCGATGCCCGTGACGGGCGTATCCTCAAGGTGGAACGCGACTGATGCGGGTGCTTGTGGTCGAGGACGAGGCGCGGGTGGCCGCCGAGGTTGCCGCCGGGCTGGACAGCCTGGGCTTCCTGGCGGAGGTGGTGCATGACGGCGATGCGGCCTGGGAACGCGGCGGCACCGAACCCTACAGCGCCATCATGCTGGACCTGGGCCTGCCCGGCGTCGACGGGCTGACGCTGCTCAAGCGGTGGCGGGAGGAAGGCGTTACCACGCCCATCCTGATCCTGACGGCGCGCGGCAGCTGGCCGGAGCGGGTGCTCGGCATCGACAGCGGCGCCGACGACTATCTCGCCAAACCGTTCCAGATGGAGGAACTGCTGGCGCGGGTGCGGGCGCTGGTGCGGCGCGGCACCGGGGCGAAGGGCACGGCATTCTCGTTCGGGCCGGTGAGCCTCGACATGCGGCAGATGCGGGTGAGCGTCGAGGGCAAGCCGGTCAACCTGACGCCGCTGGAGTTCCGGATGGTCAGCCACCTGTTCCACCACCAGGGCAAGGCGCTGTCGCAGCTTGAACTGGCCGATGCGATCTACGGCATCAACAACGACCACGACGCCAATGCAGTCGAGGCCATCGTGGCGCGCATCCGGCGCAAGCTGGGCGTTGCCTGCATCGAGACCAAGCGCGGCTTCGGCTACCTGATCCCGGCGGCGGATGGCGATGACTAGCGGATCGCTCAAGTTCCGGCTGTATGCCACGGCGGCCATCGCCATTGCGCTGGCGCTGGGAATCGCGGCGGTGGCGCTGACCAGCCTGTTCCACCAGCAGGTGCAACTGCGCATGCGCGCCGAGCTGGGCAACCACATGCTGCAACTGATCTCCAAGGTAGACTTGGCAGGCGGCGACGTGCTGCTCAGCGACGAGACGATGGCGGACTCGCGCTTCGACAAGCCCTATAGCGGACTGTACTGGACGGTGCAGGGCGAAGGCATGGCGCCGGCGAACTCGCGCTCGCTGTGGGACCAGACGCTGGCAGGCGTTGGCGATCAATCGGCGCCAGGCCGGCCTGCCTATTTCGAAACACCGGGGCCGGACGGCCAGGTACTTTACGTGATGCAGGAAACGGTGATTGCGGCCACGCAGACTGGCGACCGCCGGGTGGTACTGAACATCGGTATCGACCATGCGGAACTGGACCAGGCGGTAGCCGCCTTCCGCAACAGCCTCGTCACCTATCTGGGCATTATCGCCGCATTGCTGCTGGCTGCAACATGGCTGCAGGTGGGCATCGGCCTCAAGCCGCTGAGTTCGCTTCGCGACAAGGTGAGTGCGATTCGCAACGGCGAAACGCGAAGGCTGGACGGCAGCTACCCCGACGAGGTGCGGCCGCTGGTCGAGGAGATCAACGAACTGGTGGGGGCGCGCGACGACAGCCTGGAGAAGGCCCGTGCAAGGGCCGGCGACCTGGCCCACGCGCTGCGCACCCCGCTGACGGTGATGGGCTCTCTCGCCAGCGACATCGAACGAGCCGGAAAACATGACGTTGCCGATGCGCTTCGCGAGCAGACCGAGGTGATGCGCCGTTCGGTGGAGCGCGAACTGGCGCGGGCACGCATGGCAAGCGGCCGTTCCACGGCGCTGTTCGCCCCGCGCGAGGCGCTGGAGCGAATGGCACAGGCGATGCGGCGGATGCCGCGTGGCGATGAGATCGACTGGCAGACGGAGGCTCTGAATGATACCAGGATAGCCGTCGACGGCGATGACCTGCTGGAACTGTTCGGCAACCTGCTCGACAATGCCCGCAAGTGGGCCACAAGCACCGTGCTCGTGTCCATGCAGCCGACAGCCACATCCGTGTCCGTAACCATCGAGGATGACGGGCCAGGCGTGGCGGATGAAAGCCTGTCCGAAATCGCCACGCGGGGCCAGCGGCTGGACGAGACCCGGCAGGGCTCGGGGCTGGGGCTGGCCATCGTGTCAGACCTTGCCAGCGCCTATGGGCTCGGCATCAGCTATACGCGCTCAAGCCTCGGGGGCCTGGCGGCAACGGTGACGTTTCCGGTGCCGCGCGAGGCCGTTTCAGCCGCGCCCGGCAGACAAGGCGTTGGCGTAATCGATGCGGGCCTGCACCTCGACAGCGGCAACCGCTGACACGTTGACCACCGAGCGGGTGGTGGCGGCCGGCACCAGCACGTGCGCGGTGGCGGCGGCGCCCACCAGGATCGGTCCAATGGGCGTTCCGCTGCCCAGTTCCATGACCAGCTGGTAGGCGAGGTTGGCGGCATCGGAACTGGGGAAGATGAACACGTTGGCCTCGCCCTTCAGCGTCGAGCCGGGGAACAGGCGCTGGCGCAGTTCCTGGTTCAGCGCAGTGTTGCCATGCATCTCGCCGTCGAACTCGAAGTCGGTGCCCTGCTCGTGCAGCAGCGTGGCTGTATCGCGCATCAGCTGGATCGAGTCGCTCTCTGCCGAACCGAAGCTCGAATTCGCCAGCAGCGCCACCTTGGGCGTGATGCCGAAACGCTTGACGATGCCCGCTGCCCGGCGTGCAAGCTGGGCCATGTGCTCGACCGACCGGGTGACGTTGCCATAGGTGTCGGCGAAGAAGTAGGTGCCGCGATCCAGGATGCAGCCGGAAATGGTGGCGAAGTCCTGGGTGCGCGGGCCCAGCCCGATAATGCGCCGGATATGGTCCAGGTGGCTGTAGAAGCGGCCTTCCAGCCCGCAGATCATCGCATCGGCATCGCCGCGCTTGATCGCAAGGCAGGCGATCACCGTGGAGTTGGTGCGCACCAGGGTGCGCGCGGCGTTGAGCGGCACGCCCTTGCGCCCGGCAACTTCGACCAGCGTGTTGATATAGTCGTGATAGCGGGGGTCGGAATTGGGATTGATTACCTCCACATCCTGCCCTGCCTTGATGTTCAGGCCGAACTCCGCTGCCCGGCGTTCGATCACATCGGGCCGGCCGATCAGGATGGGCGTGGCCCAGCCGTCGGCAATGGCCATGGAGGCGGCGCGCAGCACGCGCTCGTCCTCGCCCTCGGCATAGATGATGCGCTTGAGGTTCTTGCGCGCGGCGGCGAAAACCGGCCGCATGATCAGGCCGGACCGGAACACGAAGCGGGTCAGGCGCTCGTTGTAGGCCTCGAAATCCTCGATGGGCCGGGCGGCAACGCCGGTTTCCATCGCCGCCTTGGCCACTGCCGGCGCGATGCGCAGGATGAGGCGCTGGTCGAACGGGTTGGGGATCAGGCTTTCCGGACCGAACGACGACACCCCGCCCTCATAGGCCTGAGCGGCGGTTTCCGAGGTAGGTTCGTGGGCAAGGGCCGCGATGGCCAGCGTGGCGGCGATCTTCATCTCCTCGTTGATGGCGGTGGCGCCGCAATCAAGCGCCCCACGGAAGATGTAAGGAAAACACAGTACGTTGTTGACCTGGTTGGGAAAATCCGACCGGCCGGTGCAGATCATCGCATCAGGCCGCGCTTTCCGGGCCTCTTCCGGGTGAATTTCCGGGTTCGGATTGGCCAGCGCCATGATCAGCGGCTTTTCGCCCATGCGCTTGACCATGTCCGCCTTGAGCACACCGCCGGCGGACAGGCCGAGAAACACGTCGGCGCCCTCGATGATGTCGCCCAGCGTGCGCGCCTCGGTCTGCTTGGCGTAAGGCGCCATCCACTGGTTGACGCCGTCGCGGCCCACATAGGCCACGCCGTCGATATCGGAAATCCAGATGTTTTCAGGCTTGGCCCCCATGCCCACCAGCAGGTTGAGGCAGGCAAGGGCTGCCGCCCCTGCCCCGGACGTGACGATCTTGATGTCCGACAGCTTCTTGCCGGCGATCTCCATGCCGTTGACGATGGCCGCCGCGACGATGATGGCGGTGCCGTGCTGGTCGTCGTGGAAGACGGGAATGTTCATGCGGCTCTTCAGTTCGTCCTCGATGACGAAACACTCCGGCGCCTTGATGTCTTCCAGGTTGATGCCGCCAAAGGTGGGCTCGAGCGCGGCCACCACGTTGATGAAGTTCTCCGGGTCGTTGGCGTTCAGTTCAAGGTCGAACACGTCGATGTCGGCGAACTTCTTGAACAGCACCGCCTTGCCTTCCATCACCGGCTTCGAGGCCAGCGGGCCGATATTGCCGAGCCCCAGCACCGCCGTGCCATTGGTGATGACGGCCACCATGTTGCCCTTGGCGGTCAGGTTGAACGCTTCTTCCGGCTTGTCATGGATTTCCATGCAGGCGGACGCCACGCCGGGCGTGTAGGCGAGCGCTAGGTCACGCTGGTTGGACAACGGCTTGGTGGCCTTGATCTCCAGCTTGCCCGGCTTGGGGCTGCGGTGATAGTGCAGCGCGTTTTCGCGCAACTCGTTGGTGACGATACGTGGCATGTCAGGCGGCTCTTCCCGTGGAGGTTCTGGTTGTCTGGCGGGTGGTATAGCGCAAGCCTACAGGAGCGCGAAACCGCATTCCACAGGATAGATGGATCCCCGGGACAAGCCCGGGGATGACAACCTCGCCAAACTCACTCCTTCGGCAGCGACAGGCGGATGTTGAGCTCGCGCAGCTGCTTCGGCTCGGCCTCGGAGGGTGCGCCCATCAGCAGGTCTGCCGCCTGCTGGTTCATCGGGAACAGCGTGATCTCGCGCAGGTTCCGCGTGCCGCACAGCAGCATGACGATACGGTCCACGCCGGCAGCCATGCCGCCATGGGGCGGTGCGCCATACTGGAACGCGCGGTAGAGGCCGCCGAAGCGTTCTTCCACCGTCTCACGCGACAGGCCGGCAATCTCGAACGCCTTGACCATGGTCTCGGGCTTGTGGTTGCGGATGCCGCCGGAGGCGATCTCGAAGCCGTTGCAGACGAGGTCGTACTGGTACGCCTTGATGGTCAGCGGGTCCTTCGTCTCCAGGGCCTCAAGCTCGCCCTGCGGCATGGAGAACGGGTTGTGCGAGAAGTCGACCTTCTTGTCCTCCTCGTTCCATTCGTAGAACGGGAAGTCGACGATCCAGGCCAGCTCGAAGCGGTTTTCGTCGACGAGGCCCTGTTCGGCCGCTGCCCGGTCACGCGCTGCGCCTGCAAACGAATAGAACTTCTCCGGCCGCCCCGCCACGAAGAAGCAGGCGTCGCCATCGCCCAGGCCAGTCGCCAGGCGGATCGCCTCGGTGCGGTCGGGGCCGATGTTCTTGGCAATGGGGCCGGCGCCTTCGAGGTTGTCGCCCTCGGTGCGCCAGAAGACATAGCCAAGGCCCGGCTGGCCTTCGCCTTGCGCCCACGAGTTCATGCGGTCGCAGAAGGCGCGGCTGCCGCCGCCCTTCACCGGAATGGCCCACACCTCGACCTTCGGGTCGGAGGCGATCATGCCGGCGAACACCTTGAAGCCCGAACCGGCGAAGTGTTCGGTGACGGCCTGCATCTCGATGGGGTTGCGCAGGTCCGGCTTGTCGGAGCCGTACTTGCGGATGGCGTCGTCATAGGCGATGCGGCGGAACTTTTCAGTAACAGGCTTGCCGTTCGCGAAGGCGGCAAACACGTTGCGGATGACCGGCTCCATCGTGCCAAGCACGTCGTCCTGGTTGACGAAGCTCATCTCCAGGTCAAGCTGGTAAAACTCGCCCGGCAGACGGTCGGCGCGCGGGTCTTCATCGCGGAAACACGGTGCGATCTGGAAATAGCGGTCGAAACCCGACACCATCAGCAGCTGCTTGTACTGCTGCGGCGCCTGCGGCAGCGCATAGAACTTGCCCGGATGGATGCGGCTGGGCACCAGGAAGTCGCGCGCGCCTTCCGGCGACGAGGCGGTCAGGATCGGCGTGGAGAACTCGGTGAAGCCGGCAGTGGCCATTTCGGCGCGCATCTTGGCGATGATCTGCGTGCGCTTCATGATGTTGGCATGCAGCGTCTCGCGGCGCAGGTCGAGGAAGCGGTACTTGAGGCGGATGTCTTCCGGGTAGTCCGGCTCGCCGAACACCGGAAGCGGCAGTTCGCCAGCCTTCGACAGCACCTCGATATCGCGGGCGAACACCTCGATCCCGCCGGTCGGCAGGTTCTTGTTGACGGTCTCTTCCGAGCGCGCCTTGACCTCGCCATCGACCCGGATGACCCATTCGCCGCGCACCGTCTCGGCGGTCTTGAAGGCGGGGCTGTCAGGGTCAGCCACGATCTGCGTCATGCCATAATGGTCGCGCAGGTCGATGAACAGCAAGCCGCCATGGTCGCGCACCCGGTGCACCCAGCCGGACAGGCGGGCGGTCTCACCGACATTGGACTTGTTGAGCTGGGCGCAGGTGTGGCTGCGATAGGCGTGCATGGGAAATCCTCGGCGGAACGTGACTCGGATGATGCGGGATAAGCGCCGCGGAAAAGCGCACGGGGCGGGCTGTTTGTCAAGGTTTCGGCTTGAGATGCAGGGGTAACAGGCGTAGGACGGGTGGGCGCACAAGGCTCGCTCCAATCCCGCGTCCAAGGCCGATGAAATCCCTGCTTCCCCTCTCGCCGCTGCTTGCCGCCGCCGCCATACTGCTGGCCGGCAACGGCCTGCAGGGCACGCTGATTGCCCTGCGCGCAGGCCAGGAGGGCTTCGATGCGTCGCTGATTGGCCTGATGGGCACCGGCTATTATGGCGGCTTCCTGCTGTCGTGCCTGTTCACCACCAGGCTGATCCGGGCGGTTGGCCATATCCGCGTGTTTGCAGGTCTTGCAGCCATTGCCGCGTCTTCGGCGCTGACCATGGTGCTGTGGGTGGAGCCGGTGTCATGGATCGGTCTGCGCTTCATCTCGGGCTACTGCTTCGCCGGTCTGTTCATGGTGATCGAGAGCTGGCTAAACGCCGCGGTGACCAACGAGACGCGGGCGCGGACCTTGTCGATCTACAGGCTGGTGGACCTGGCCGCCGTCACCGGCTCGCAGTTCCTGTTGCCGGTATTCGGTACGGAAGGCTTCGCCATCTTCGCCGTCATGGCCATCCTGACCACCTTGTCGCTGGTGCCGATTTCGCTGATGGACCGGTCATCGCCCGCGCTGCCGGCGGAAAGCCGGTTTTCGGTCAAGGCGGTGTGGGCGATCTCGCCACTGGCCTGCATCGGCTGCATCACCATAGGGCTCACCAACTCCAGTTTCCGGCTGATGGGGCCGCTCTATGCCTCGGAAATCGGCTTCGACACGGCTGGCGTCGCCACGTTCATCTCGGCCGGCATCGTCGGCGGAGCGGTGCTGCAGCTGCCGCTTGGCTGGCTGTCAGACCGGCTCGACCGGCGCTGGGTACTGATCATCGCGACGCTGGGAGCGGCCGGCGCGGGCTTCCTGCTATCGTGGGCAGGCAGCCAGTCGCACAACATGGCTCTCATGGGCATCTTCCTGTTCGGCTGTTTCGCATTGCCGCTCTATTCGCTGTCGGCCGCGCATGCCAACGACCATGCGGGTCCGGGGCAGTATGTGCTGGTGGCGGCGGGCCTGAGCTTCTTCTTCTCCATCGGGGCCATGGCGGGGCCCCTGATCGCGGCGCAGGTGCTGAAACTGTTCGGGCCGGACTTCTTCTTCACCTATACGAGCATCATTCACCTGGCATTCGTGGGCGCCACCATCTGGCGCATGGCGGTCCGCGCCACCCCGGACATGAAGGCCAAGAAGCGCTATGCCACGCTGCTGCGCACCTCGCCTTTCATGAACAAGCTGGCGCATCAGCGCTCGGCGGCGCGCACCGAACGCAAGCCGCACTGAGGCTGCCAGGCGTGGATATTGCGGTCATGATGTGCGGCTGCGGCTTGCAATCATGGCGCGTTTGGTGTCTTTCTCCCGCCAGCCATGCAGATCATCACCACTACCCCTGCCCTGAGCGCATTTTGTGAACGGCTGTCGAGCGAAGACTTCGTCACCGTCGACACCGAATTCATGCGCGAGCATACGTTCTGGCCGATCCTTTGCCTGATCCAGATCGCCGGTGAAACGGAAGAAGCCATCATCGACCCGATGGCGAAGGGACTTGACCTTGCCCCGTTCTACCAGTTGATGGCCAACGAGGCTGTCCTCAAGGTGTTTCACGCCGCCCGCCAGGACGTGGAAATCTTCGTTGCCGCTACCGGAGAGACTCCCAAGCCGCTGTTCGACACCCAGGTTGCCGCAATGGTGTGCGGGTTTGGCGACCAGGTGGGATACGAAGCGCTGGTGCGCAGGCTGGCAGGCGAGCAGATCGACAAGTCGTCGCGTTTCACCGACTGGTCGCGCCGACCGCTGAGCGACAAGCAGCTGAAGTATGCATTGTCGGACGTCACCCACCTCAGGGTGGTGTACGAAAAGCTCGAGGCGATGCTCAGTCAAAGCGGCCGCGCCTCCTGGCTGTCTGAGGAAATGGCAATCATTGCCTCGGCCGATACCTACAAGTCCAATCCGGACGAGGCGTGGAAGCGGCTGAAGTTCCGCCCGCGCAACGCCCGGCAGCTTGGCATCGCCATTGCCGTATCGCGCTGGCGCGAAGAGCGGGCGCAAACGAAGAACATGCCGCGTCAGCGCATCGTCAAGGATGACGCCATCATCGAACTTGCCACCCAGGCGCCTGCGGACAAGGCGGCGCTGTCAAAGCTGCGCGCCCTGCCGAAGGGCCTCGCCGATGGCGGTCTTGGCGATGAGATCCTCAAGGCGATCCAGACCGGCATGGCCATGGGCAAGGAAGAGTTGCCGGAGCTTGAGCCGCAGAAGGGCCCCCAGCCGGAGGGCGCCTCGGCGATTGCCGACATTCTCAAGCTGGGGCTGAAAGTGGTGGCGGAACGCGAGAACATCGCCCCGCGCCTCATCGCCAACGCGTCCGAACTGGAAGAAATGGCCGGAAATGGCGGCGAACACCTGCCGATGATGCATGGCTGGCGGCGCGAACTGTTCGGCAACATCGCCACCGGGCTCAAGCAGGGCAAGCTGATGATCGGCATCCGCGACGGCAAACCCGACATTTTCGAGCCCTGAGAGCAAGCAGACGGCTCAGCGCCGGACTTCGGCCTCCAGCCCCATCACGCCGGCAAGCTGGTTGAGGCGCTTTTGTACTGACTCACCGTAAAGTCCGGACAGCTTTTTCGGCATGTCCAGGACGAGCTTCCTGTCCTCCACGAACAGCTTGATCTTCGGCAGCAGGCCGGTCATGGCGCCTGTCAGTACATAGGCCAGCCGCATGGCGCCGGCGAGGACGCGGGCACGTTCCAGTTCGTCTTCAGTGATAAGTTCAATGAGCTCGCGCGGGGCCTGCCTGGTGTTGACGCCCTGGTAGCGGAAGAACACCGCCAGCGCGAGGAACACCCGGCCCGGGTGATCGACGCCAACGATGGCGGCTTGGGAAATGATTGTCAGCGCACGGCCCGACCGGTAGTCCGGATTGGCCCGCCAGGAGATATCCGCCAGCATGCAGGCGGCATGACGAAGCCTGGTGTCAACAGGCGCCTCGGTCAGCTTGCCCCGGTTGAACAGCGGATCGGTCCAGTTGCACAGTTCAAGCTCGTGGTTGGGCGAACGGGCATAGCGTTTGGCGAAGTCCCAGCAGGCATTCAGCAGCGGATCGGTGTCGCGCACCCGTTTGCCCAGCTGCTTGTAGAGTACGCCTTCGCGCACGCCATAGACCGAGGTGGTGAAGCAGGCCGGGCTGCTGCGGGCGAGAATGCGCTCCAGCACCAGCGCCGACAGCGGCAACGTTTCGGCGCGGCTGTTGGACACCGCATCGATGCCCTTGAGCGTCTCTGGCGACAGCTGCGAAACGAAATTCGCCAGCGACAGGGCGGTCGAATGATCGAGGGTATAGCCCTGGATGATGGTCAGCGGGTAGTGCACCTGTGCCATGTGCAGCCGGGCCAGGTTGCGCCACGCACCGCCGACGCCATAGAGGGTGCGCTTGTCCAGGCCGGCCAGCAGTCCTGCCCGGTCGAGTTGCTCGTCGATGAAGCCGCGCGCGGTTTCCGAGTCGGCGGTGCCAAGCTCGCCGATGATGCGCAACGGTCCGAGCGGCAGGGTAATGCCGTCGCGGAGCTTGCCACCGCGCACGTCGATGAGTTCAAGGCTGCCGCCGCCAAGGTCGCCGACGATGCCATCAGCCTCCGGCGTGGCCGAAAGCACGCCATGGGCGGCGAAATTGGCCTCCTGCTTGCCGGTGAGGACGGAGATCTTCGTCTCAAGGCACTTTTCCGCCCGTTTGATGAACTCGCGGCCGTTGCTTGCCTCGCGCACTGCGGCGGTGGCGACAGCGAACACTTCCCCTGCCTTCATCTGCACGATCAGGGCGCGGAAGCGCGTCAGCGCCAGCAGCGCGCGCTCTGACGCCTTGGCGTCCAGCGCGCCGGTTTCGGCAACGCCGCGAGCGAGCCCGCACAGCACCTTTTCATTGAACATTGGCGACGGCGCCCGGCGCAGGCCGTCATAGACCACCATGCGCACCGAGTTCGAACCGATGTCGACCACCGCTACCGGTGGAGCGCCGGTTATCCTGTCCAGTTTTCTGGCCGGGTTCACCTGTGCCTGCCTGCCTTCGTCGTCCAGTCCGGCCCGGATGATCAGGTCCGCCCGGCTTTCTTGCCCTTGCTACCGGCAATAGCAGGTGGAAGGCTTTCTTTCAAAGAACTTCCTCGTCCAGACAGCGATGGGTTGTTCATAAAATAGTCGTGGGCGTTGAACGGCTCCTCGCCGGGGCCTGGAGATACGCGTTCGGACCGGCCGTCGGGCATCAGCAGCCAGCTTTGCTGGTTGTCCTTCAGGTTGGCCACCATGATCTGGTCGAGCACCTGCTGGTGCACGGTTGGGGTATCGACCGGCACCAGCGTCTCGACGCGGCGGTGCAGGTTGCGCGGCATCCAGTCGGCGGAGGAGATGTACACCCGTGCCTTCTGGGAGGGCAGGCCTTCGCCGTTGCCGAAGCAGACAACGCGCGAATGTTCAAGGAAGCGGCCGATGATCGACTTGACCCTGATGTTTTCCGATAGGCCCGGCACGCCAGGCCGCAAGCAGCAGATGCCGCGAATAACCAGATCGATCTGGACGCCGGCGCGGCTTGCCTCGTAGAGCGCGTCGATGATCTCCGGATCCACCAGGGAGTTCATCTTGGCCCAGATGGCGGCGGGCCGGCCGGCCCTGGCGTGGGCGATTTCCTCGCCGATGTGGGTGAGCAGCCGCCTGGACAGGTTGATCGGCGACAGCGCGATGCGCTCCAGTTCGGCCGGCTCGGCATAGCTTGAAATGTAGTTGAACAGCCGCGCTGCGTCCCGGCAAAGGGCCGGATCGCAGGTGAAGAACGACAGGTCGGTGTAGATGCGCGCGGTGATCGGGTGGTAGTTGCCGGTGCCGTAGTGCACATAGGTGCGTAGCTGGCCGCCTTCGCGGCGCACCACCATCGACATCTTGGCGTGGGTTTTCAGCTCGACGAACCCGAACACCACCTGCACGCCCGCACGTTCCAGGTTGCGGGCCCACTGGATGTTCTTTTCCTCGTCGAATCGGGCCTTGAGCTCGACCACCGCCATCACTGACTTGCCAGCCTCGGCTGCCATGATCAGCGCCTCGACGATCGGGCTCTGGTTGGAGGTACGGTAGAGCGTCTGCTTGATGGCAACCACGTCGGGATCGTTGGCGGCCTGGCGGACGAACTGCACCACCACGTCGAACGATTCATAGGGGTGATGGACAATGATGTCCTTCTGCCGGATGGCGGCGAAGCAATCACCCCCATGATCGCGGATACGCTCGGGAAAGCGCGGGTTGTATGGCGGAAACTTGAGGTCGGGCCGTTCGTCGATGATCAGCTGCGAGGTATCGGCATAACCGACGACGCCGTTGCAGATCACCACCGCCTCGCTGTCGGCGCCCAGCTCGCGGGCGATGAAGCTCTGCAGCTCCGGCGGGCAGCCTCCGTCCACCTCGAGGCGCACCACCGAGCCGCGGCGGCGGCGCTTCAGGGCGCGTTCGAAATAGCGCACGAGGTCTTCGGCCTCTTCCTCCACCTCGATGTCGCTGTCGCGCAGGATGCGGAACACGCCCCTGCCCTGCAGCTTGTATCCGGGAAACAGCCGCGGCGCAAAATGGGTGACCATGTCCTCGATCTTGATGAAGCGCGCACCCGCCTCGCCGCTGCTGTCCGGAAGTCGGATGAAGCGTTCTAGCTGTTGCGGCACCTGCACCAGCGCGTTCATGCGCTCGCCGTCGCTCTTGCGCACCAGCTGCAGCGCGATCATCAGCCCGCGGTTTGGCAAGAAGGGGAATGGATGCGCCGGGTCAATGGCCATCGGGGTCAACACCAGCAGCACCTGCTCATGGAAGCGGGTATCCAGCCAATCATGGTCGGGGCCAGTCAGTCCGTCAGCATCCACCAGGCGCACGCCATTCGCGCCCAGCTCGTCCACCAGCGCAAGCCAGCGCTGGTCCTGCTCGCCCATCAGGTCGCTGGCGGCGGCGCGCACGCTGGCAAGCTGCTCGGCCGGGGTGAGGCCGTCCTGTGACACCTCCGACACCTGCTCGCGGATCTGCGCGGCAAGGCCGGCAACGCGCACCATGAAGAATTCATCGAGGTTGTTGCCCGAAATCGACAGGAAGCGCAGCCGCTCGAACAGCGGGTGGCTGGCGTTGCGGGCTTCCATCAACACCCGGTAGTTGAAGCCGAGCCAGCTCAGTTCGCGGTTGATGAACCGCTTCGGCGAAGTGAGAAGGTCATCGGCGTCAAGGGCGCTGGCGGCCTTGGCCATAACTCTCGCCAAGTCGGCTTCGGTGGGGTTCTCGATGTTCATGTACCGGACCGTGGCATCAAAGTGTGGCAGATTTCATACAGGTGTCAGATGATTGTAACACATGGATGAATCGGTCCAAATGCCCGCACCATGCCGGTCAACCGTCGCCGAACAGGTCGGGCTCGAACTCTTCGTGCATGACCTTGGCCGCCAGCGACCGGGTAATCTCGGCACGCTCCGCCAGGGCGCGCTCGTCGATGGCGGCAACCAGCAGGCGGGCCGCGTCGAACGAGCGCTCCATGCGGGTCAGCATGTAGGAGATGACCGGCTCGCCAACCGCGAGCTGGCGATCGGCGAACAGCTTCACCAGCACACCACGCAGCAATGCATCATCGGGATCGCCCAACGCCACAACCTGCGCGGCATTGAGGCGCGAGCGAAGGTCCGGCAGGGAGATCTTCCACTGCGCCGGAAAGTCCCTGGCCGTCACCAGGATGCTGCCGCCGGTCTCGCGGGCAAGGTTGATCAGGTGGAACAGCGCCACCTCGTCCAGTTCGGCGCCGGGGGCATCCTCGACCACAACCGCGCCAGCTTCCATCAGCACTGGCACGTCGTCGCGGGACAGCCGCGGCGCGGCCACCAGGCTGGCGCGGGAGCGGGCCCTCCATACGTCCGCAAGGTGGCTCTTGCCGGAGCCGGGCGCACCAGCCAGCACCAGCACCGGGTTGGGCCATTCCGGCCAGGCGTCAACGGCGGCCACGGCGGCCTCGTTGGCGGCGGAAACGAGAAAGTCGTCCCGCCCAGTGGCGGCGCGGTGCGGCAGGTCTAGCGCAAGCTGGCTGGATTTGGCGATGGTCAAGTCGGCCTGCCGGTCAGTCAGTGGGCGGCTTGGGCCGGCCACCCGAGGTGCCCAGATAGAGGCGGGATTCGAGATACTGGCCCAGCAGGAAACGCGACAGCACGCCGATGGCGGCGGCCAGCGGTACCGCCAGAAGGATGCCGGCAATGCCGAACAGGTAGCCGAACGCCAGCAGCGCAAACATCAGCCAGACCGGGTGCACGCCGATGGAACGGCCTACCAGTTTCGGCGACAGGAAGTTGCCCTCCAGAAACTGGCCACCGGCAAAGATGGCGGCAATGATCAGCACCTGTACCCAGTCAGGCCAGAACTGCACCAGCGCCGTGGCAATGGCCAGGACACCGCCAATGGCAGCGCCGAAATAGGGGATGAACGACAAAAGCCCCGCCGTCAGCCCGATGAGCAGGCCGAAATTGAGCCCGGCCATGATCAGCGCCACGGCATAGAATATGCCAAGCACCATGCAGACCGTACCCTGGCCGCGAATGAACCCGGCCATGGCGGTGTTGATGTCACGGGCGATGGCGCGAACCGTATCCACGTGATCGCGCGGCAGCCAGCTGTCGATGCGGGCAACCATGCGGTCCCAGTCATTAAGCATGTAGAAGGTGACCAGCGGGGTGATCACCAGCAGCGAGATCATGTTGAAGACGACGTTGGCGCCGGACACGATGGACTGCACCAGCTGGGCAATCCAGCTGGCCGCCTTGCCGGCTATTTCGGTGGCGGATTGCGGCAAGTTGCTCTCGGTGCGCTGCAGGGCGGTTTTCAGCCATTCAGGCGCGTGGGTTTCGAACAGCTGCACCAGCGTCGTGACGTCCTGCTGCAGCCGTGCTGCAAATCGGGCGATCTGGTCGCCGATGAGGGGCGCCAGCAGCAGCACCAGCAGCACCACACCGAAGGCGCTGGTCAGCACGATGATGAGGGTCGCGGCAAGGCGCGGCAGCCTCAACCGCTCCAGCGCATCGGCCAAGGGATCAAGGAAGTAGGCCAGCACGATGCCGGCGAGGAACGGCAGCAGGATGTCCTTGAACACCCACATGAAGGCGATGATCGCGGCAAGCGCGAGCAGCCAAACCGATACCTGGCGCTGGATCGTCATGAGTTTTCGCAGCTTCCTGTCCTGCGGGCCAATCAACGCGAGCCTTGCGGCGCGCCCGGTCCCTGCCCGCCGCCGGGTCCGGTCATGTGTTGTAACCAGTCACGCAGATAGACCGCAAGGGATGCCGCGGTGAGCAGTCCGACGACCGCGGTTGTCACACTGACAAGCCCCTCCGGCAAGCGCGCGAAGGCAAGCCCGCCCAGTACCAGTACGACCAGCACGATCTGCATAACGGTATTGGCCTTGGACACCATGTGCGGGTCCATCTCCACCGGCTTGTCGAGCAGCCACGACAGCATCACCGCGCCGACGATCGCCACATCGCGGCTGACCACCATGATGACCAGCCAGGCCGGAAGGTGCTCGAAGATGCCGAGCACGACGTATATGGCGACCAGCAGCACCTTGTCGGCCAGCGGATCGAGATAGGCGCCAAGTTCGGAGCGCAGGTTGAACTGCTTGGCGAGGAAGCCGTCCAGCGCATCGGACAGACCAGCCACCAGGAACAGCACGAATGCCCATAGGTAATCGTGGTTGAACAGCAGCCACACGATGGCCGGCACGAGGAAGATGCGCGCGATGGTGATCAGGTTGGGAAGCGTCATGCGGCGCACCGCACGGCCGCGACCTTGTCAACGCCCGGCGCCGGCATAGCCCGGCTCAGTTGGATTGCAGTACCCATGTTCCGCCCACATTCTGCAGCGCCAGTCCGCTTGCCCACAAGGACTGCCGCAATTGCTCGAAGCCGCTGACGTACGACAGCTGAACAATAGCGCCACCTTGAGCGATCGTCGATATGTCCACGCCCGAAACGCCAGGCGTGGCGAGGATGCGGTTGCGCAGGGTGGACCACTCGTCGTTGGTGAAGAAAGAAACCGCAACTGGCAGCGTCGCAACCGGCAGGGACTGGGTGACCGGGCGCTGCTCGTTGAGCTTTTTCCAGCGCTCCAGCATCACCTGGTGGAAGCGCAGGGCCGCAAGTTGCGCAGCCTCTGCAACGCCGCCACCGTTTTCTGCCGTATAAGCCTTGTCGAAGCTGAGTTCACCGACAGGGCTGTTGCCGGACATCACGGCCTGCACCGTATCTTCCGCCAGCGGCTGCGCAAAAGCGATCAGCGCAGCATCCGCATCATAACGTAGCCGCAAGGCCTCCAGCGCGGCCGCATCGCCCGCAGCCACCAGCTCAGGTGTAAGGGTGCTGGTGTCGGTAAGGTCTCCAAGCGGTACGATAACCGGCACCAGGGCATTTTCTGCCTTCAGATCGAGCCAGGCGGTGCGCCACGGGTTTTCCTCCCATATCTGCAAGGTGCCTTCCGCCGTACGCCAGACCGGCACGACCACCATCCGCTTGGCCACCTTCTCGGAGTAGCTCACGCCCAGCCGGTTCATCAGGCTGCGCGCCTTGTCCGGCAGGAACCGGATGGTGAGCCTGGCAATGTAGCGGCCGGGGCCGGTGCGCTCTTCCTCGATCGACAACGAATTGAGCATGGCGTCGATCTGCTTGGGCGGCAGCTTGGCGATCTCGGCGAGTTCGGCTTCTCCGGCGCCGACGCGGGAGGCAAACAGCGAAAACGCCTTTACGTTGGCTTCGGTGATGGCCTGGCGCTTGGCGTCGGCGGCGGTATCAGCCTGCACGTCCACCTCTACGCCGGTAATGGTGTAGAGCGGGTTTTCTTCGGCACGGGCCGCAGGCGAATTGAGGACTGCAACCGCCACGGCTGCCAGCAGCAACATCGCCCACATGGCGAATCGCGTGAACTGGCGCCCTGCCCGCCGTAGCATGACCTCTCCTGCCTGCACCTGAGCTTTACCCCCGCAACCGGCTGCCGCGCTCCTGCGCAGACCCCGGGGTTGGCTTATCCTGGACAAAGCTTGGCATCAACCGGCGATTTTCCTTGCGCACGTCCCGTCCGATCCACCAATAAGGAGAGCCTTGCGGCACCTGTCAACCGGCGCATTGCCGGCTGGCCGCAGCGCTTGACAGGCGGCACAAAGAACAGCATCCGGGCAACAACATGGCGAAACGCGACAACGGACTGACCTATTCGCAAGCCGGCGTGGACATCGACGCGGGCAATGCGCTTGTGGACGCCATCAAGCCGCTGGCCGCTTCGACCCGGCGCAAGGGTTCCAATCCGGCGCTCGGCGGCTTTGGCGGGCTGTTCGACCTGAAGAAGTGCGGCTTCAAGGACCCGGTGCTGGTTGCCGCCAATGATGGCGTCGGGACCAAGCTGCGGGTCGCAATCGAGACCGGGATTCATTCCGGCGTCGGCATCGACCTTGTCGCCATGTCGGTCAACGACTTGGTAGTGCAAGGCGCCGAACCGCTGTTCTTTCTCGACTATTACGCAACCGGCAAGCTGGACGTGGCGGTCGCGCGCGCCGTCATTGCCGGCATTGCAGAAGGCTGCCGTCAGGCCGGTTGCGCGCTGATCGGCGGCGAGACGGCTGAAATGCCAGGCATGTACCATGGCGCCGACTATGATCTGGCTGGCTTTGCCGTGGGCGCAGTGGAGCGGCGCGCCATCCTGCCGAAAAAGACCGTGAAGGCTGGCGATGTCATCATCGGACTGGCCTCGTCCGGGCCGCATTCGAACGGCTATTCGCTGATCCGCAAGATCGTCGAGGTGTCCGGCGTGAAGTACGGCGCAAAAGCACCATTCGATAAAGCGCGCACGCTTGGCGAGGCGTTGATCACCCCCACCCGCATCTACGTGAAGCCGGTGCTGGCGGCGATTCGCGCCCACAAGGGCGTCAAGGCGCTCGCCCATATCACCGGCGGCGGCTTCACCGAGAACATCCCCCGCGTCCTGCCGGACGACTGCGCCGCGCTGATCAACCTCAAGTCGTTCGAGGCGCCCGCCGTGTTCTGCTGGCTGGCGGAGCAAGGCAACATCGCACCGGCAGAGATGCTGCGCACCTTCAACTGCGGCATGGGCATGGTGATGGTGGTGGACGCCGCCCAGGCCGACGACGCCATGCTGACGCTGGCGGCGCAGGGCGAGCAGGTGGTGCGGCTGGGTGAAATCATCGCCCGTTCGGGCCGCCAGGCGCGGGTCAAGTATGCGGGCAAGCTGACGTTTGCCGCCGGTGCCTGAAATGTCGCGCAAGCGGGTGGGAATTCTCATTTCCGGGCGCGGCTCCAACATGGCGTCACTGATCGCCCATGCCGGGCAGCCCGGTTGCAGCTATGAAGTAGCCTGCGTGATTTCCAACCGGCCGGACGCCAAGGGTCTTGAAACCGCCGCCGCCCACCGCATCGCCGCCGTGGCGCTGGATCACAAGGCGCTGGGCAGCCGCGATGCGCTGGACGCCGCCATGCACGAGGCGCTCACCGGTCACGGCTGCGAACTGGTGGCGTGCGCCGGCTTCATGCGCATCATGACCGGCGCGTTCATCGGCAAGTGGGCGGGCCGGATGGTCAACATCCACCCTTCCCTGCTGCCACTGTTCAAGGGCGTCGATACCCACGAGCGCGCGCTGGAGGCGGGCGTACGGGTGCACGGCTGCTCGGTGCATTTCGTCTCGGAAGAACTGGATGGCGGGGCGATCATTGCGCAAGGCGTGGTCAAGGTGCAGCCGGGCGACGATGTGGACAAGCTGGCCGCGCGGGTGCTGACGGTGGAGCACCTGCTCTACCCGGCGGTGCTGGACGCACTGGCGCAAGGGCGGATTTCAATGCGCAACGGCCGCACCGTGTTCGCTGACGATGCGGCCGCGCAATTATCGATCCTCCAGAACGGTTAGCCCGCCTGCACCGCAGCCTGCCGGTTGCGCTCCAGCCAGCCATTGACGTTGGCCACCGTGGCATCCACGTGGGCGTTGTGCATGCCGAGCCCGTGGGCCAGCTTTTGCACCACCAGGTCCACCCGCTCGATGTTCACGGCGCCTGCCGCCAGGGCGCGAGCCGCCGACGAGGGCTTGGCAAGGCCGCTTGCAGCATTGGCATACTTCTCGAACGGCACCATGTCGTCGCGGCTTGCGCCCAGCTTCACGCACACCTCGCACACCCAGTCGTAGATGGAGCGCGACAGCTCCAGGTCGGCGTGCACGGCCTCGCGGATCGGGCGCACGTCATTTGCGCCGACGCAGCGGTAGTTGCCGGTGAGCAGCATGGCCCACTTGGCCAGCGGCACGTAGACGGATGAATGCAGTTTCAGCTTGACCGGCAGCTCCATCTGCCCGCCGTCCATCTCTATGCGCGAGGCGATGATGTCCGCCTCCAGCCGTTCCAGCAGCGCGGTATGCAAATCATCGTCGAAGCGGGCCACCTTGAAGTTGGTGGGCAGCGACACCTGCAGCACGTTGACCGGCTCTTCCGGCGGACGAAAGGCCTGCGGGTCGGGGCTCGCCAGCGTCACCAGCTTCGGGTCGAAGGCATCCCAAACGGCGCTGCTCGCATAGCAGGGTTCGAGCAGGCTCACGTCAACGCCGGGCAGCCGGGCGAGGAATGGCTTGGGCGGCATGTTCATGATCGACATGACCGGCCTGCCCGAGGCCGCCACCTTGCCCATTAGCTGGCGCACGCCGTCGGCGCGGTATTGCGGTTCCTGCATGGCGAGGCAGACAAGATCGTAATCCACCGGGTCGACCTCGGCCGTGCCGGCCGCCTTCAGGCTGCCACGCGCATTGCGGCTGTCAAGCTCCACCAGACCGTCGCGGCCGCGCACCGGCATGCGCACAATGCAGCCGTTGGCATTGATGGCGCTGGCCTCGGCCGGCAGGCAGACCAGCGTCACGTTATGGCCGGCAAAGGCGATGCGGGTGCCGAGCAGCGACCCGTAGGAGGCCCCCAGGATGAGGATGTTCAGCGGCGTGGTCATGGCGATCTCCCAAAAGTGGTAAAATTTACTTACCAATCATCCGCCACAAAAACGAGACGGCGTTCCGCATTGCAGGATGACATCCGATTGCTCGTGCAAACGGCGCCATCCGCCAAGCAGCCTTGCTGACGGCAAACAAAGTTCAGTTCTCGGCTCAAACAGGGATGGGGCGGGCCAATACCGCGCCGGGCAGGTCTAACCGGCCAGCACCACGACCGGCACCGCCGCGCACGCAAGCGCGAGGCAGAGCGCCATCAGCATCAGCTTGCTTGTGTTGGAACGGGTCATGTGTCGTTTGTCCTTCGTGTTCTATTCAGACGCGGCAACACAAACTCACACTGGAATCAACGGCATAGGCGCCGGATGGTTGCATGTGATGTAGGAACGCGATGCACGGATTTCAAGGAAGGGACGCAGCCAGCACGGCAAGCGGGGCTGCGGTGGCAGCAGCAATCAGCCCCGCAATGCAGGCAAGTTCCAGTACAGGCGAGCGTTTGCGCAAGAAAACCATGGCCAGAATGCTGGCCCGATTCTCACCGGCAGGAAATGATTCTTTTCAAGGGCTTGCGGACTCGGCCTGAGAGGTTGAGTCAAGCAGGCTTCAGCCAGACGTGGATGTCGTGGAAGCAGCCTCCGCCCACCGGCGCGGGCTGGTCCGCCCCCACCAGCGTGTTGATGCCGCAGCCGTCCTCGAAGGCGTGGTTGGGGAAGATGCCTTCGGAAATCAGCACGCCGCGCTGCAGGCTGGAATTGGCGGTGACGTGCAAGCGCACCTGGCCCAGTTCATTGCCCAACACCACTTTCTGCCCTTCCGCCAGTCCGTTGGCGGCCATGTCGTCCGGGTGCATCTGCACTTGCGGACGGCCCTCGCGCTTCATCGACGACGGGGTCTCGTTGAAGGAGGAATTGAGGAAGGTCCGCGCCGGGCTGGTGGCCAGACGGAACGGATGGGTCTCGTCAGCCTCCTGCAGCACCGGCCAATGGTCAGGAAAGGACGGCATGGCGTCCACCGGACCCATGGTGCCGGTGTGCTTCTTGTGTTTCGCCTCATGCCAGCGGGCGGCAAAGCGGTACTTGCCATCCTTGTGGCCGAAGCCACCGAGGAAGTGCGAGTCCTCGAACGAGGGCTGCACGTCGATCCATTTCTGCTGCTCAAGGGCTTCAAGCCCGGGCCGGCCGGAGTTGACCAGCGTCCACTCGATCAGCTCGCGCGGGTTCACGTCGAAGCCCTCGTGTTTGGCCCCTACACGCTTCGCCAGGTCACAGATGAGGTCGTGGTTGGAGCGGCACTCGCCCGGTGCCTCGATCAGCTTCGGCCCCAGCATGATGTGCTGGTGGCCACCACCCTGGTACAGGTCGTCATGCTCGAGGAACTGGGTGGCCGGCAGCACGATGTCCGCCAGCGCCGCAGTCTCGGTCATGAACTGTTCGTGCACGCAGATGAACAGGTCCTCACGGGCGAAGCCCTGCTTTACCCGGGTCTGGTCGGGCGCCACCGACACGGGGTTGGTGTTCTGGGTGAACAGCACCGTGACCGGCGGGCCGTTGCCCAGGTCGTACTTGTCGCCACACAGCACCGCGCCGATACGCGATTGATCGAGCATGCGCACCTTCGGGTCGAATACGTCGAGCCCCTCGATCATGGTCTTGTTCCAGCGGTAGATGCCGGAATTGGAGTGCATGGCGCCGCCGCCCTCGTGTTGCCAATGGCCCATGACGGCGGGAATGGAAGTGACGGCGTGCATGTTGGCCGCGCCATTGCGCTGGCGGGCAAAGCCATAGCCGATGCGGAAATAGGTGGCCTTCGTGGTGCCGATGAGGCGCGCCAGTTCTTCAATGCGCTCGACCGCAAGCCCGGTGATGGCGGATGCCCATTCAGGCGTCTTGCCCTTGAGATGCGTTTCGAGGCCGGCCGGATCGTCGGTGTATTTCGCCATGTAGGCCCGGTCGGTATGGCCGTCGCGGAAGGCAATGTGCATCACCGCGCAGGCCAGCGCGCCATCGGTGCCGGGGCGGATGATGAAGCCATGGTCGGCCTGCTTCATGGTGCCGGTTTCATAGATGTCGATGACGGCAAGCTTCGCCCCGCGCGCCTTGCGGGCGGCGGTGGCGTGGGCCATGACGTTGACCTGGGTGTTGACCGGATTGGTGCCCCAGACGACGATCAGGTCGGATTTGCTCATCTCGCGCGGATCGACCCCGCCAAGGCGTCCGGTACCGGCCAGATACCCGGTCCACGGCAGCGATACGCAGAAGGTGTCGTACATGCCGGAATAGCCCTTGGCGTGGCGCAGCCGGTTGATGCCGTCACGCATGACGAGACCCATGGTGCCCGCGTAGTAATAGGGCCACACGGCTTCCGCACCAAAACGCTCCTCGGCCCTGAGCATGGCGTTGGCCAGTTCATCCAGGGCATCGTCCCAGCTGATCTGCTGCCACTGCCCGTCACCGCGGGCACCCTTGCGCTTCAATGGATGCTTCAGCCGGTCCGGGTGGTGGACACGCTCGGCATAACGGCCCACCTTCTCGCAGATCACGCCGGCGGTATAGGTATTGTCTTTTGCCCCGCGCACCCGGCCAATGGTGCGGGCGTCGAGCACTTCCACCTCAAGCGCACATTGCGACGGGCAGTCGTGCGGGCAGACGGAAAAGCCGGTTGTCATGTTGGGGCGAAGGTTCATGGGCTAGAAGACTAGCGCGGCGGAGCGATGTTCGCCAACGGGATTCGAAGAAGCGGTGGCGTTGCGGAAGAATCGTATAAAGTCGCTACCATTCCGGCCCGCGCAAGGGTGACCCCCGGGAGTGTCCTGATACATGCCAAAGAGCGGCAAGCAAGGCTGGTTGATGAAGGCGATGCACGTGTTCAGTGCACGCAACCAGCTGTTGCAGGTGGCCGCCCTGCCATGGCGGGTGCGCGATGGCGAGGTGGAAATCTGCCTGGTCACCTCGCGCGGAACCGGGCGCTGGATCCTGCCGAAGGGCTGGCCTGAAAAGAAACTGACCCATGCGGAGGCGGCCGCCCGCGAGGCTTTCGAGGAGGCAGGCTTGCGCGGCACCATCAGCCCCCGCGCCTGCGGCAGCTTTATCGCGGCAAAGGGTGTTGAACCAGGACTTGAACTGAGCGTGCGCCTCGAAGTCTTCCTGCTGAGGGACCCCGAGCAACTTGGCAAGTATCCCGAGAAGGGAGAGCGCAAGGTCAGATGGATGCCGCTTGCCGAAGCCATCGACAAGTCCAGCGAACCAGGGCTCAAGAAGCTGATCAGCCAGCTCGAAGCCGAAGGCGCGTTCAGGGCAGCCCCGAAATAGACGGGCATAAGTCCGCAAACCCGGGTGGTTTGTGGCACCCGGCATTGCTATGCACACTGTCACACAATCGTCAACAAACCGTCACACGAAGGCGGCGATGAGCAGCGACTCGACAAAATCCGCGGAAAATCTGCGCAAGACGTCGCTCGACAAGGACCTGTCGAAAATCACCCAGGTCGAGTCCGCAAGCCGGGCCCTGTCCAAACAGCTGATGGCGCCTGGCATCGCGCTGGCGTTCCTTGTCTGCGCCGGCATATTCGCAGCCGCCTATACGGGCGAGAGCACCAATGGCGCGCTGATCGTGGCGGCCGCCATCCTGGGCGGCTACATGGCGCTGAACATCGGCGCCAACGACGTGGCCAACAATGTCGGCCCGGCGGTGGGCGCCAAGGCCATGACGCTGATGGCGGCGCTGGTGATCGCGGCAGTGTTCGAAACCGCCGGCGCCATCATTGCCGGCGGGGAAGTGGTATCTACCATTTCCAAGGGCATCGTGAACCCGGCCGCTGTCGCCGATCCGGCAACCTTCGTCTGGGCAATGATGGCGGCGCTGATTGCGTGCTCGGTATGGGTCAACCTGGCCACCTGGCTGGGTGCGCCGGTGTCCACCACCCATGCGGTCGTCGGCGGCGTCATGGGAGCGGGCATCGCTGCGGCGGGCCTGGCCGCGGTGGACTGGAACGTCATGGGCGCTATTGCGGCAAGCTGGGTCATCTCGCCGGTGATGGGCGGAGTGATCGCGGCAGCCTTCCTGTGGTTCATCAAGTCGAACATCATCTACCGGGAAGACAAGATCACGGCAGCCCGGCGCTGGGTGCCGGTGCTGGTGTCGGTCATGGCGGCATCGTTCACCGCCTACTTGGCCACTAAGGGCGTCCAGAAGATCTGGAAGCTTGACGCACCGACCATCGCCGCGGCCTCGGGCGTGATGTTCCTGGTGTCGATGGCCATCATGACGCCGCTGATCCGGCGCCAGTCGCAGGGCATGGACAACCGCAACCAGTCGCTGCGCAAGCTGTTTCACCTGCCGCTGATCTTCGCCGCCATGCTGCTGTCATTTGCCCACGGCGCCAATGACGTCGCCAACGCGGTCGGGCCGCTGGCAGCCATCGTTCACACCATCCAGGCCGGAAGCGTCGATGCCAAGGTCGGCATACCGCTGTGGATCATGCTCATCGGGGCCTTCGGCATCAGCCTCGGTCTGTTTCTCTACGGGCCAAAGCTCATCCGCATGGTCGGCGAGCAAATCACGAGGATGAACCCGATGCGGGCCTTCTGCGTAGCGCTGTCGGCGGCGATTACGGTGCTGGTCGCCTCGTGGCTGGGGCTGCCTGTCAGTTCAACCCACATCGCGGTGGGCGGGGTGTTCGGCGTCGGCTTCCTGCGCGAGTACTACACGACGCACTCATCCCGCCGGCGCGAATACCTTGCCCGCAAGGCGCAAGCAGGCGGGATTGCGGCCGCCAATGCGGATGAGCGCAGCGAGGACGAGGTCACCTACCGCAAGCTGGTGCGCCGGTCGCACTTCGTGACCATCATCGCGGCGTGGATCATCACCGTGCCGGCATCAGCACTGCTCGCGGCATGCATGTTCTGGCTGCTGACGCACCTGGCCTGAACTGCAAGCTTACGGGCAATCGGAGTCGCGCACGAAGCGGGCCTTCACCCAGCCGCGGCTGGTATGATCGCCGTCGAAGTGCATGACCGGGCACCAGCGGCTGGCCCAGGGCCTCGACTTGGGCACGCAGTCGCCGCGCAACGATATTATGCCGTGGCGGGTTGGATGCAGCCGATCGACGATGCGCGACGAGGATGACGGCCTTGCGCGTACGTTCAGCCGGTCCCAGTTGTCCACGTTCACCACGCGCAGGCATCCGGGGCCGGAGGTGGCCTGTACGGATGGTGTCAATCCAACGGCCGCCACGCCCAAAGCCATCGCAGCGATTGCCAGTTTTCTCATCGGGTATCTCTCCATGGTTGACGCTGTTCATCATCAGGTTAGCAGCCTTCAACTTGCCCTGTCAGCAGTGGAGCCACATGGCGCTTTTCGTTGGTCAGATGTCGCGCCGCCCCTTGCGGTGCAGGGTCCGGACAGGTTCAATCCAGCTCAACATTTCGAACAGCCGTGAAGAGGGATTGAGCAATGAAGTCACATGCGCGCGTGGTCATCGTCGGCGGCGGCATCATGGGGGTGGGTCTGTTGTACCACCTCGTCCAGGAAGGCTGGACGGACGTGGTGCTGGTGGAGAAGGGTGAGCTTACCTCCGGCTCCACCTGGCACGCGGCAGGCCAGTGCCCGCACTTCGTCGGCTCGCTGAACCTTGCGAAGATTCACCATGAAGGCACCCTGCTCTATCCGAAGCTGGAAGAGCTGACCGGGGAGGCGGTGTCCTGGCATGGTTGCGGCGGCATCCGTCTCGCCATTTCCGACGACGAGGTGGAGTGGTTCAAGAAGGTCTACGGCGTGTCGAAGCTGATCGGCTATGAGGCGCACCTGATCGGGCCGGACGAAATCCGCGAGCATCACCCCTATCTCGAAACCTTCGGCGTCAAGATGGGCTACATGACGGTTACCGATGGACATGTGGCGCCTGCCGACGTGACCAACGCCATGGCGGCGGGCGCGCGCAAGGGTGGCGCCGAGATCTACCGGCGGACGATGGTCACCAACATCGAACTGCTGCCCACCGGCGAGTGGAAGGTGATCACCGACAAGGGCAACATCGTCTGCCAGCACGTGGTCAACGCCGCCGGATCGTATGCCGATGTTGTCGGTGCATGGACCGGGCACAACGTGCCGATCTGCAACATGCTGCACCACTACATCATCACCGAGCCGCTGCAGGAGCTGATCGACCTGCAGAAGGAATTGCCGGTGGTGCGCGACCCCTATTCGCACGCCTATCTGCGCGAGGAGACCAACGGCGTGCTGGTCGGCCCCTACGAGACCGAGGGCGCGCACGTGTGCTGGGACGGCATGCCCCCCGCATGGGACTTCGAGAGCGAGCTGATCACGCCTGAGCTTGACCGGCTCATGCCGTGGCTGGAGAAGGCCACCGAGCGCATGCCGCTGTTCGGCCAGGCCGGCATCAAGTCGGTGATCTCGGGAGCGATCACCCACACCCCGGACGCCAACTTCCTGCTCGGCCCTGCACCCGGCCCGGCCAACTACTGGATGGCCAACGGTGCCTCCATCGGCATCTGCCAGGGCGCGGGCGCGGGCAAGTACCTGGCGCAGTGGATGGTGCACGGTGCCACCGACATCAACATGGCCGAGTTCGACCCGCGCCGCTTCGGCAACTGGGCCGACAAGGACTACGTGGCCACCCTGTCGGTGGTCGACTACCAGCACATGTACTACTGCTACCGCCCCGGTGAGCAGCACATGGACAAGCGCCCCTTGCGCACCTCGACCCTGTACGACCGGCTGAAAGACCGCGGCGCGCAGTTCCAGGCGGTGTTCGGCTGGGAGCGGGCGCGCTGGTTCGACCCCACGGGCAAGGGCGAGGAATACTCGTTCCGCCGCTCCAACTGGTTCGACGCGGTGGCGCAGGAATGCAAGGCAGTGCGCGAGGCAGCGGGCCTGATGGACCTGTCGACGTTCGCCAAGTTCGACGTGAAGGGCAAGGACGCCTTCGCCTTCCTGGAGCGCATCTGCGCCAACAAGGTGCCGGGCAAGGACGGCGGCGTGGTGCTGACCCATCTGCTCAAGGACAATGGCCGCATCGAGAGCGAGATTACCATCACCCGGCTGGCGGAGGATCACTACTACGTGTTGTCCGCCGCCACGGCACAGCTGCACGACATGGACGCGCTGCGCTGGCGTCGCCACAAGAACGAAGTGGTGACCGTCACCGACATCACCGACGATTACGGCGTGCTGGTACTGTCGGGGCCGAAGGCGCGCGAGGTGCTTCAGCCGCATACGCCGCAGGACCTGTCGAACGACGGGCTCCGGTGGCTGCGCGGCACGGTCACCACGGTGGCGGGCGTCAAGGACGTGCGGCTGCTGCGGGTGTCCTATGTGGGCGAACTGGGCTGGGAAATCCACGCGCCGATGGCGGGGCTGCCGGCCATCTATGACGCATTGATGGCGACCGGCGAGCCCATCGGGCTGAAGCTGTTCGGCACCTACGCCATGAACTCGCTTCGCATGGAGAAGGCCTATCGCGGCTGGGGATCGGAGCTCACCCAGGAGATCACCATGATCGAGGCCGACATGGAGCGCTTCTGCCGCTTCGACAAGGAGTTCACCGGCAAGGCGGCGACACTCGCCTCGAAGCAACAGGGTCCGCGCATCCAGCTCGTCTACATGGAAATGGACGCGACCGACTCGGACTGCATGGGCAACGAACCCATCTACCAGAACGGCGAGATCGTCGGCCTGACAACCGGCGGCGCGTACGGCCATGCGGTGAAGAAGTCGCTGACCTTCGCCTACCTGGACCCGAAGAAGGTCAACATGGACGGCGCGTTCGAAATTCTCGTCTACAACGAGAAGCACCCTGCCCGCATCATTCCGCAGCCTGCCTGGGATCCGGACAACGAGCGTCTGAGGGCCTGACGGCCTAATGGCTCAGCGTCACCGCCGGTTCGGCTTCGGCCACCTTGTCTTCGGAAATGGCGCGGACTGGGCTTGTTGCCCAGGCGAACACCATCATCGCAGCAGCCAGAAAGGCCCAGGCTTTAAGGTCCATTGCTCAAACCTCCTTCGCGCCGCCCCGCTTTTTCAGGGAGGGCAAGGATCGTCCCGTATGGTTAATGAAAGGTTAAACGCCCGCTCAGGCTGCCGCCGATACCCGCCGCTCGAGCGCGGACCGCAGCACCCCGTACGGCGCCAGCAGCGCCAGTGCCATGGCCACCTTGACCGCCAGGTCGCCAAGCGCCCATGACACCCAGCGCGGAGCCTCCATGGCCAGCACACCCAGCAATGGCGCTGGCTGCACGGCGAAGTCCAGTCCCTCGCCCAGGAACGACAGGCTGGCGGCAAAGGCGAACAAGAAGAAGATGAACGTGTCCACCACCGCACCCAGCATCGACGAGATGAGCGGCGCGCGCCACCAGGCGCCGGCGCGCAGGCGGTCGAAGATCGACACGTCCAGCAGCTGCGAGATCAGAAAGGCCGAACCGGATGCGATGGCGATGCGCGGGGACGCCACGATGATCGACACCACCACGGCAATCGCGAAACCGGCATAGACCACCTTGCGCGCGGCAGCAGCGCCGAACAGCTTGTTGGTGAGGTCCGTCACGAGGAACGCCACCGGGAAGGTGAAGGCCGCATAGGTCAGCAGGTCGGCAAGGTTCAACGCCCCGAGCGTCACGTGCACCGGAAACTGCACCAGGTAGTTAGACCCGGCAATGATGGCGGCCATGGCCGCCACGGCGATGAAGAAGTGGTGTGTTTTCATGATGGTGCGCGGTTTGGCAGGAATCTTCCCGCAATGCAAGCCGGATGCGCTCAGTTCATGCACCGGCGCAACGCCGCACCCAGAATGGTGTGCAGGTCGCCGGGCCTGGATGAGCCTTCCTGTGCCGCGTCATCCACTGCCAGCAGTGGCTCCAGGTTGCAGGAAATGCCAAGGCCCGCCTCGTCCAGCGCCAGGCTCAGCGTCACCATGGCATCGGCAATCTCGTCCATGTTCCTCTCCATGCCAGGTTCAAGTTGCATCATCACCGCCAGCGCCTGGTTGCGCAGGCCGCGCTGGATCAGCCCGATGGCGGCGAGAGTCAGCGCTTCAAGCCGGTTGGCGAGACGGCAGGCAATCGGCCACGTCACCTCGCCCGTCATGCCGGCGTTGCGGATGGCGAAGGCCAGCCGTTCCAGCCCCGAGAACACGGTGCGGGCGCGGGCGGGCTCAAGCTCGTTGGAAAGCACGTTCCAGCCCGCTTCCCAGCAGCTGGCGTCTTCAAAGTGCAACCCGGCGATCCAGCTGCGCAGACCCGCCAGCACCAGCCGGTCGCCTTCAGTGCGCACCGGATACATGACAGTGGAAGTGAACGCTTCGTTGGACATGGCGAACCTCAATTTCCGACTAAAATAGTCAGTAATTCAGAATACCTGCGCCGTCAAGTCTCAAAAAGCAAAATAAGGCTTCAAATTCAATAGTTTGGAGAAATTCCAATCTACTGTCGAAACAGAAAGGGCGGCCCGCATGGACCGCCCTTCCGAAAGAAACGACAATGAAAACAGGCAGATCAGCCGACGATTTCAGCGTCGGTGAAGTTCTGCTTGATCTCGATGGCAGCGTTTTCCGGGCTGTCGGAACCGTGCACCGAGTTGGCCTCGATCGACTCGGCAAACTCCTTGCGGATGGTGCCCGCGTCGGCCTGCGCGGGGTTGGTGGCGCCCATCACCTTGCGGTACTTGGCAACGGCGTCTTCACCTTCCAGCACCTGCACGACAATCGGGCCGGAGATCATGAAGTTGACCAGTTCCATATAGAACGGGCGCTCCTTGTGAACGGCGTAGAACTCCTTGGCCTGGGCCTCGGACCAGTGCACGCGCTTCTGCGCGATGATGCGCAGGCCCGCATCCTCGATCATCGCGTTGATCTTGCCGGTCAGGTTGCGGCGGGTTGCGTCGGGCTTGATGATGGAGAAAGTGCGTTGCACGGCCATCGGACGTTCCTTCATCTCTGTTGATCAGGGGAAGTTGCAGGATGGCGCGCTTATAACCGCCTGCGCCGCGCTCCGCAAGCAGCCCGGCAGAGGTAGCCGGACAGCTTGCGACAACACGGCGCCCTGCCCGCTGCAGTGACGTTAACGGCGCGCCAGCAGCGGGGTGATGCGGCGCACCGAGACGCGGCGGTTCTCGGCCTCGGCGGCCTGCGTCGGGATCTTCGGGTAAAGCTCGCCACGGCCAACGGTCACGAGATTTTCCTCGCCGATGTTGAAGTACTCCAGCAGCGCCTGTTTCACCGCCTCGGCGCGGTCTTCGGACAGCTTCATGTTGGCCGCCTCGGTGCCCACGGCATCGGTGTGGCCCTCGATCATGAAGACCTCGTCCGGATTGCCGGCAACGATGCGCTCGATGGTCTCGCCGATACGGTCAAGCTTGGGGATTTCCTCTTCGCGCAGGAAGCCCTCGCCAAAGCCGAAGCGCACGGTGTCAACCTCGATGCCCGGCACCGCATAGCGCAGCCGAGGCTGGTCGCGAAAGTCCTCGACCCGGTAGCGGCGGCGGGTTTCAACCAACGGCCCCGCCGTCAGCCAGTCCTCGATGTCCTCGTCGTAGGCTTCTGCTGCGGCGATATTGGGGCGCGACAGGATGGCTGCCGTGGCAATGACGCCGGCGGCGATGGCGATGGCGTAAGCCGGGTCGTTGAGGCGTTCACGGCGGCGCTCACGGCGCTCGCCAAGGCGGCCGCGCATGGCCTGACGGTCCTCGCGCATGCGCTCGCGCAGCGCCTCGCGCTGGCGGCCGTCAAGATTGTCCAGCCGCATGGCGCGACGGTTGGCGTCGATGCGCCTTTCGAGAGCGTTGGTGGTCAGGTCGTCAGCCGGACGGTCGTCTTCCAGCAGGTCGCGAAGGGTGAGCTGATCGCCACGCATCGGCAGCTCATCGGAACGCTTCCGGCCATCGCCATCATCTGCCCGTCTCGTCTGGCGCTGCTCTTCATCGCGGGCGGCAACCCGCGAGCGGATCTCGGCGCGGTCGGCGTCCAGCACCTGCCGCAGCGATTGCGACTGCTGATCGCTCAATCCCTCCAGCGCCAGCAGGCCACGGGTCTGCTGGATGCGCTGGCGCAGTTCATCGTCGGCAAGATCTGCCGCCTTGCGGTTGTCGCCGGTGATCTCGCCGACCTTCGCCGACACGTCTATGTTCTGCACCGTCACGCCGGTGCTGGCGGCGATGCGGGCATTGAGTTCGGCCTGGTCTGCCGCAAGCTTCTCCTGCAACTGACGGCGCTGACGGCGCGGGGTCTGGTCACTGGCGGCAAGTTCTTCCGCCGCCCGGATGCGCTCTCGCAGGTCGGAATCAGTCATTTCGGTGGGGGTGCGATCATCGCCCAGCACGCTGTCAGCGGTGAAGGCTGGCTTGGGATCCTCTGCCACGGGCTGTTGCGGCTGGGAGGGTTCGGCCTGCTGCTGCTCTTCAGTCGCAGCCGGAGCCTGTTCCTGCTGGGCCGGTTCAGCCTGCTGCTGTTCTTCAGTGGCGGCGGGAGCCTGTTCCTGCTGGGCGGGTTCAGCCTGCTGCTGCTCTTCAGTGGCGGCGGGAGCCTGTTCCTGCTGGGCCGGTTCTGCAGCGGTTTCCTCGTCAGCCTTTTTCTGCTTCTTCTGAGCCTGCTCCTCGGCTTTCTGCTGTTTCTTCTGGGCCCGTTCCTCGGCCTTCTTCTGCTTCTTTCCGGCGTTGTCCTCGACCTGCTCCTTTGCCTGCTCGGACGCCTGGTCAGCAGGAGCCTGCTCCTGCTGGACAGGCTCGGCCTGCTGTTCCTGCGCCGGTTCGGGCGGTGGAGCCTGTTCCTGCTGCGCGGGCTCTGCCTGCTGCTGTTGTGGTTCAGTTGCAGGAGCCTGCTCGGCCGCCGGGGCCTGTTCTTCAGCAGGCGCTTGCTCGGTCACGGGCGGTAGCTCGACTGCCGGGACCTGTTCCTGCTGTTCCGTGGCGGTCTGCGCCCATGAGGCCTGCGGCATGGCAAACATCATGGCAACTGCGGCCGCGCCGGCCATCAAACTGGACTTGCTGGTCATGGCTTTCCTTCCTGTTGGATTGCGTCGTGATGCTCAATCTCGACTGCACGAGCTGTTGCACACCACTTAAACGTCCGAATGCGGCGAAAACGTAACGGCATCCCGGCTGCGCGCCGCGCAACCGGGCGGAACGGTTTGAATTGGTGCGCGGACGGTCTACCGCGCACCCGTCAGAAGCGGGGTGATGCGCCGGATGGTGACGCGGCGGTTTTCCTGTTCCGCCTCTTCGGTCTCGATCTTGAGGAAGTCCTCGCCGTAACCGATCGTTTCGATGTTCTCCGGCGCAATGTTGAAGTACTGCAGCATTGCATCACGCACCGCATCGGCCCGCTTCTCCGACAGTGACTGGTTGTAGCTGTCCGACCCAACTGCGTCGGTGTGGCCCTCGATCAGGAATACCTCGTCCGGGTTGGATGCCACGATGCGCTCGATGATCTCGCCGATGCGCTCCAGTTGCGGGATCTCTTCCTCGCGCACGAACGCCTCGTTGAACCCGAAGCGGATGGTATCCACCTCGATGGCGGGCATCGAGTTGCGCCAGCCGCGGGTACGCTGCAACTCCGAACGCGAATAACGCCGGTCGATGCGCCGTGTTGGCGGGGCAACCAGCTGCCGTTCCAGCAGTTCGTCATCGGCTTCAGCGGCGGCAATGTCGTCCCGGTCCTCGAAATTGCCCCGCGGGATCTGGATGATGATCTGGTTCTGGCGGCTCTGCCGGGCAAGGTCGTCGCGGCGGCGCTGGCGCTCACCGATCAGCCGCCGGCGCTTTTCTCGCCGGGCTTCGTCAAGCATGTCCTGGATGCGTGCCTGCTGGGCAGGCCGCAGGCTGTTGGACCCCAGCAGATCACGCGCCGAAGTGATCCGGACCTGCAGCTGGATGTCATTGAGGCGTGCAGCAGGGCGCGGATCATTCAACAGCTGGCGGGCGTCCTGACGGTCCTCGCGCCCCCCAGGACGGCCATCCTGGCGCTGCGAAACACGATTGCGCAGTTCATCGGCGTCGCCTGCCGCCAGCCGCCTCACCTGGCGGAACAGCCGCCGGTCAAGCGAGCTGTCGCCCATGACGCGGCGGGCCTCCTGCAATCGGTCACGCAACTGGTTGTCGCGCAGCGCTGACGCCGGACGGTTGTCATTGAGCAGCCGGCGGGCTGCCGCATCTGCATTGCTGCCAGCGGGAGGTTGCTGGGTGGCATTCTGCCGGCGTTCGCGCTCGGCAACGGCGGCCTGCACGGTCTCGCGCACCTGGTTCTGCAAGCGGCCGCCAAGGCCCGGCTGCTGCAGCAGGCTGCGGCCGGTGCGGATGGCGTCAACCAGCTGGCGGTCGTTCAGTTGCGCGACGTTGCCGGTCGAGCGCAGGTACTGGCGCGCCTCGCGGTTGGCGTTGCCATCATCGGCAGGCGGCTGCTGCGGCTGTGGCTGCGGCTGAGGTTGCTGGGTGGCATTCTGCCGGCGTTCGCGCTCGGCAACAGCAGCCTGCACGGTCTCGCGCACCTGGTTCTGCAAGCGGCCGCCAAGGTCCGGCTGCTGCAGCAGGCTGCGGCCGGTGCGGATGGCGTCAACCAGCTGGCGGTCGTTCAGTTGCGCGACGTTGCCGGTAGAGCGCAGGTACTGGCGCGCCTCGCGGTTGGCGTTGCCATCATCGGCAGGCGGCTGCTGCGGCTGTGGCTGCGGCTGTTGCGTCTGCTGTTGCTGCTGTGGCTGTGGCTGTTGTGTCTGCTGCTGCTGGATCTGTTCACGATTGGCGCTGCGGCGCTGAAGCTCGCGCTGTATCTTGCGCATCTCCCGGCGCGCATCCTGCGTCGACAGCTCGTGCTTGCCGGTCCGGAATTGCTGCAACTGTTCCTGAAGCTGCTCGACGCTCATGCGGCGCAGATCGCTTTCGTTGGTTTGCGCGAATGCCGGCACGGGCGCTGCCAGCGCCCCCGCCACCAGCACGAGCGCCGTGCAGGCAATGATCCGCTTGGTGAACCTGTTCATGCATTCACTCCTTGGCAAACGCCTAGTGACAACGCAGGCTGTATGAGCATTATGACCAGCATAACGGCGACATGGAGATGAACCCAGCATGAACCCGATCGAGTATGCCGATGCCAGCGCCGAGGTGCGCGCCGTCTATGACGACATCATGGCCACGCGCGGCGTCAAGGACGTCAACAACTTTTGGAAGTACATGGCCAACGAGCCGCGCATGCTGGCGCACCTGTGGACCTCGCTGAAGGACATGATGGGTCCGGGCGCACTCGACCCGCTGACCAAGGAGCTGATCTACGTGGCGGTGTCGATCACCAACAACTGCGACTACTGCATGGCCAGCCACGGCGCAGCGGCACGGACCAAGGGCGCTTCGGACGCGATGATGAACGAACTGATTGCCGTCGTCGGCTTGGCCAACATGACCAACCGGCTGGCCAACGCCTACAAGGTGCCGGTGGACGAGGCGTTCAAATAAAGGATCAGGAGCCCGGCAACGCGGCGATGATGGCCTGGCGCAGTTCGGCTGCGTCGGGGCGCACCGGGCTGGGGAACATGGCGGCGACATTGCCGTCCGGCGCAAGCAGGATCTTGTGGAAGTTCCACTTCGGCACGGCACCCTGTCCCGCCGTTTCGTGCGCCCATCTGTAGAACGGGTGAGCGGCCTGCCCGATGACGGGCGTTCGGTCGGCGAGCGGGAACGTCACGCCATAGTGCAGGGAACAGAAGTTCTTGATTTCCTCGCCCTTCAGCGGCTCCTGGCCGCCGAAATCGTTGGATGGCACGCCGACGATGGTCAGCCCGCGCGGGCCGAACTCCTGCCACAGCTTTTCAAGCCCGCCATACTGGCCGGTATAGCCGCATTCGCTGGCGGTATTGACGACCAGAACCGCCCTGCCCTTGAACCGTGACAGCGGCAAGGGCTTGCCGTCAAAGCCGTTGAAGCTGAACCTGAAGCCACCCTCGAGGCCGGCCAGCGCGGCGGGCGGACGCGGAAGGGTTGCCACCAGCCCCATGGCTGTGGCAAGGCAGAAACCGAATCGGCGGCGGGTCATCATTGCCTGCTAGTCTCCTTTCGAGTGGCGCCGGTTCAACGCGCGATCAGGGTACAAGGTTTCATGTCCACGCATCAGCCAGGCGAATTGCCAGTCGTGGTTGCGGCTCTTTACAGGTTCACCCGTTTCGAAGATCCGGCCGCACTCAAGGGTCCGCTGGCGAAAACCTGCTGCAGCAATGGCGTAAAGGGCACGCTGCTGCTGGCGCGCGAGGGCATCAACGGCACCATTGCCGGCAGCCGCACTGGCATGGATGCGGCGCTCGCTCACATCCGCGCCCTGCCCGGCTGCGCTGACCTTGAGCACAAGGAATTGCTTGCCGCCAGCATGCCGTTTCACCGCATGAAGGTGCGCCTCAAGCGCGAGATCGTGACCATGGGCGTTGAGAACATCGACCCCAACCACATCACCGGCACCTATGTCGAGCCGGAAGACTGGAACGACCTGATCTCTGATCCCGGCACGGTCGTCATCGACACCCGCAACGGCTACGAAGTGGCCATCGGCACCTTCGAAGGCGCCATCGACCCGGCAACCAGCAGCTTCAGCGAGTTTCCCGGCTGGTTCCGCTCGAAGCACAACGAGTTCTCTGGCAAGAAGATCGCCATGTTCTGTACCGGCGGCATCCGCTGCGAGAAGTCCACCGCCTTCGCGAAACAGGCCGGGGCCGATCAGGTCTATCACCTGAAGGGCGGCATCCTGAAGTATCTCGAACGGGTGGCGCCGGAAGACAGCCTGTGGCGAGGCGGCTGTTTCGTGTTCGACGAGCGCGTCTCTGTCGGCCACGGGCTGGAACCGGACGGGCATGTGCTGTGCCGGGCCTGCCGCATGCCGCTCAAGCAGGAAGACCTCGCTCATCCGCACTACGAGGAAGGCGTGGCCTGCCGCCATTGCCACGCCAGCCGCACCGAAGAAGACCGCGCCAGGTATCGCGAGCGGCACCGGCAGGTGAAGCTGGCCGAGGCGCGCGGGCGTAAACACGTGGGCAGTTGACGGCGAGCGGCGCGAGTATCGCCGGCTTTCCGTTTCGGGCCTGCCGCCGTGGGCGGACGGTGCGAGGCTCGAGGGGGCCTTCGATGCAGTCCGGCGTGTGATCTGGTTGTTCTGAAGCCGCGGTTTCCGGTG
>CAVOZI010000024.1:0-25021 GCA_963700895.1 uncultured Alphaproteobacteria bacterium
TCAGGAAACAGCGCGGGCGGCGAGGAACGGGCGCGTGTCCTTGCCCTTCGAGGCGTGGCGCTCGTCGGCGATGATCTCGAACCCGTGCCGTCGCAGCGCGCCGGCCAGCTGGCCGGAGGTGAAGCTGAGCACGTGCGGGGCCTTGCCGATCAACTGCAGGGCGGGGATCATCGCCCGGCAGATAAGCAGGTTCATCTCGGCGAGGCACGGCGTCTTGGAGATCAGCATTCCGCCTGGCTTCAGGACGGCATGCAGGTGAGCCAGCGTCCCGTCCAGGTCCTGGACAAGATGCAGGACGTTGAAGGCAAGTACCGCATCGTAGCCGCTGTCCGCCGGCGGTTCGGCGCCCGATGGCGCGACCTCGAAGCTGACATTGCCGGCGGCGGACCCAGCCAGCCGCTCGCGGGCGATGGCGATCATGGCGGGGGAAATGTCGGTGGCGGTGATGTGTCCCACATGGCCGGCAAGCCGGAGCGCGGTGGCGCCGGTGCCGCACCCGGTCTCGAGCACGTGGCCAAGGCCGCCAATCAGCGCGGCGGTGCGGGCGATTGTCCTTTCGTAGCCGGCCGGATCGGCGATGGAACCGGCGGCGTATTGCCGTGCGATCCTGTCCCAGAAGCGGGCGCCGGCATCCGCCGGGGCGGCGAGCATGGTCTGCGTGGTCATGGTCAATCTCCTTAGACCAACTTGTATCATACGCAAATTTTGAATGAATTGCCAAAACTTGCACTTCATATATACGTATTTGCATGACTTTGCCCGACTGGAACCAGCTTCGCGCCTTCGCGGCGACCGTGGAGAGCGGATCGCTGTCAGCGGCTGCGCGCAAGCTGGGGCTGACCCAGCCGACCCTGTCGCGGCAGGTGGCGGCGCTGGAGGAGGCGCTCGGGGTGACGCTGTTCGAGCGGCTGGGCAAGCGGCTGGCGCCGACGCAGGCGGGGCTGGACCTGGTTGAACACGTGCAGGCCATGCAGGCGGCGGCCGACGCGATGGCGCTGGCGGCCAGCGGCCGCAGCCAGGCGGTGGAGGGCATCGTCTCGATCTCGGCGACTGACGCAGTGGCCGTGCACCTGCTGCCGCCGGTGCTGGGGCGCATCCGCGCCGAGGCGCCGGCCTTGCGGCTTGAAATCATCACCTCGAACAGCCTGTCGGACCTGCGCCGGCGGGAAGCTGACATCGCCATCCGGCATGTGCGGCCGCAGGAACCGGAACTGGTGGCGCGGCTGATCCGCGAGGCGGAGGCCGGTTTCTATGCTGCTGAAAGCTGGCTGCGGCAGCACGGCACGCCACGGGCGCTGGCGGACCTGGCGGGGGCCGACTTCGTGGGCTTCGACCGCGAGGGCCGGTTCATCCGCCACTTGCAGGGCATGGGCCTGCCGGTGATGGAGGCAAACTTTCCGCTGATGACGGAGAACTCGGTTGCGGCGTGGGAGATGGTGCGCGCCGGGCTGGGCGTCGGCGTGATGATGACGGAGATTGCCGGGCGGATGGACGGGCTGGTGCGGCTGCTGCCGGACCTGCCGCCGATCCGATTTCCGGTGTGGCTGGTGACGCACCGCGAGCTGAAGACGTCGCGCCGCATCCGCATCGTCTATGACATTCTCGCCGAGGAACTGGGGCGCGGGTCCGTTGGTCCGGCGTGAGGCGCCACGGGCCCCGGCGCGGCGGCCGGGGCTCAGGCGTTCCGCACTCAGTGATGCGCGGCGGCGACGTCGCGCAGGATGTTGGTCTCCAGCTCCAGCTCGTCGATGTGGTGCTTGACCACGTCACCGATGGAGACGATGCCCATCAGGTTGCCGTTGTTGTCGAGCACCGGCATGTGGCGGAAGCGGTGGGTGGTCATGGTGCGCATGACCGAGCGGAGCTGGTCATCCGGGCGGCAGGTGATGACCTTGCGGATCATCAGCTCGGACACCTGCATCTCGCCCAGCTCGGCGCCGTGATCGGGCAGGGCGCGGGCAATGTCGCGTTCGGAAATGATGCCTTCAATGGTGCGGCCGCCGTCGTCGGTGACCAGCAGCGCGCCGCATTTCTGCAGCCGCATTCGTTGGGCAGCCAGGGTCACGGTGGTGCGCGAAGGCACCATGGCCACGTTGTCTCCCTTTACAGCCAGTATCGAGCTTACGAACATGGTGGACATACTCCTCTTGTTGCATCGCGGGTCTTGCGAAGGCCGGGGCGGCGAGGAGAGCGGGGTCCGGCGCGGATGCGCGCGGGCAAGGCAGACCGAGCGTCGCACCCGGCACTTCGGAAACGATAACATAGAATGACGCGGTGTGCAGGTTACGGTTTGGTAGGGGGAGTCAGCGATAGGCAAGGAAGTCTTCACGAGACACCAAGTCATATTTTTCCGCGTAGAACTCGACCGTCTCTTCGGGTGTGTCGCCATCGTCGAAATGCCGACGCAACTTTTCATCGTCCCAACCAGAAAGTTCGATACTGAGTGCATACTTCTTGATCATGTAGCGATCCAGCCGGTCACGCCACTTTGCAAATTGCCTGTCAGCGTTCTGTTTCATCCGAAAGTCGCCTTGTAGCCATCAGCCCGCAAATGAACGCTTTGCTCTATGGGATTTTCGATTTGGAAGGCCTTGGCGGACCGCCTGAAATCGTACAGTCGAATGATCGAGTAACGCTGGTTCGTTCGCCGAGCGAACTCGACCTCGTTGCTGCTCATGTGGAAGGGGGTGTTTCGCCAACCTGTGGTGGTTTTGACTTTAAGAAACTTCTCTCGTCCTTCCAAATCAAACGACAGAATGTCAAATCCTGCCCCGTCGCCTTGATCTTTGGATACCCATTCAACCTTCTTTGCCAACTCTGATCTACCTGATTTGTGCAGGAGATTCTTCTCGTTTTCAAAGATCGTCATTTCGCCCGCTTCACCCAGTGCTCGATTACGAAGGTCGCGAAGTACTGGATCAAACTTTTTGGCCAAGAACTGCATCTGTTCGGGAAGAGTAGCGGGCCGATGGCTTCTTTCCGGGGGGCTTCGTACTCAAGCAGATTGGCAAGATGCTGGAATGTGGCATGAGCCTCGTTGAGGCCGTGCGCATAGGCTGCCGCAGGTGAATATGCCTCGGTTTTCGTTATCACATCCAGTTTCTCTTCGATTACTTTGAAGAGGAGATTCTGATAGTTCCATCTTGGAGCGAGGCTGGTAATCCATTCGATTCCCAGACGATCGAGCACTGCCGATATGTTCTGAAATTTGAGCTCGACAGATTTTTCGGTGCGCCCAATTTGAGCGGCTAACTCGCGATATACGTGACTCTTCACGAAGGATTTGCGTTCAAGGTCCAGCGACCGGCACTGAAAGTACGAGTTGACCACGAGCCGAACAGCCGACTCATCCCAGACAGTTCCGTAGACCTCATCCTTCGACATTGGTGCTCCTTAATCCAAGGCCCATGAAGTTTGCATAGTCATTGGCAAAATGTCTATTGGTCAATATTTTGGTTGGTGCATTGTGGCGCTGGCCATGCATCAGGTGTGCTTCGTTCAATGCAAAACGCCCCGGCGCGGGGCCGGGGCGAAAACTGAGTCGTCAGTGCAAGTGAACCTGCATCTTTGCCTAGTTCAAATCTTGCGCATCGCGCGGACTGGTGTCCACGCTCTACGTGCGATTTGAACTAGCACGTGGTCCCGAAGGTCACGATGCAGCCGGCGCCCTTGAGCGCGCCATAGGCCACCGTGCCGGCGCCGTACACAGCGCCTTCGCCAGCGCGGACGACGCCCTTGGCGGTGCCGGAGACCAGGCCGGGCGGGCCATAGGCCTGGGCGTCTTCGGCCAGGCGGCCGCCGCCTTCGCCAACGCCCTTGACCACTTCGCGGCCACCTTCCACCACGCCGAGGCCGGTGAAGTAGAAGCCTTCGCCGATGCCTTCAACCGGATCCGGGCCGGGGATGAACTTGTCTTCGGCAGGCACGTCGATGGCGTTGTTGAAGTTCTTCTTGACGGTCACCTCGACGGGGCTGCGGCTGGCGGCGTCCGACTTGGGCGCCCCTGCCACGGCAAAGCCTGCGGCAGCGCCGAGAATGAGGGTTGCGTAAACGATCTTTCTGAATGCCATGGGGTTCGTGCTCCAGCCGGTAATTTTGTCAATGGGCGGCAATAGATAGGGTCCGCGTGTCGGGCATTCGGCGCAATTGTGGAAACATTGTGACATTCCGTTTCTTGTCGCAATCCCGGGCGGAAAACCGGTATCCATTCCCGCTGCGTCACAACGACCGAAAAGAGACCGATGCCGCATGAATTACCGCCACGCCTACCATGCCGGAAACCACGCCGACGTGCTGAAGCACGCGGTGCTGGCGCGCGCGCTCGCGCACATGGGGCGCAAGGACAAGGGTTATTGCGTGGTGGACGCGCATGCCGGCATCGGGGTCTATGACATCGAGGGCGTGGAGGCCGGCAAGACGCTGGAATGGCAAGGCGGCGCGGGCCGGCTGATCGACGCGGCGGGCAGGGCGCTGACGCTGGAGGATGCGGCCGCCGAGGCGCTGCTCGAACCGTGGCGGCAGGCGGTGGCGGCGGTCAATGACGGCGGCGGCTTCCGGCGATATCCGGGCTCGCCGGAGGTGGCGGCGCAGCTGTCGCGGGCACAGGACCGGCTGGTGTTCAACGAACTGCACCCGGCGGACTTCGAAACGCTGTCGGCTCAGTATGCGGGCGACTGGCGGGTGCGGGTGACGCGCGAGGAAGCTGGCGTGGCGGTGAAGGCCAACCTGCCGCCGGCGGAGCGGCGCGGGATCGTGCTGATCGACCCGCCCTATGAGCGCGCCGACGATGCAGACCGGGCGCTCACCATGCTGAAGCAGGGGCACAAGCGGTTCGCCACCGGGTGCTTCATACTGTGGTATCCGGTGACCGGCGACGGGCTGTCTGACCGGATGGTGGCGGCGGCGGCAGAAGAGGGCTTGCCGCGCATGCTGGTGGCGGAACTGCTGGTGAGGCCGGTAACGATCAATGGCGGGCTGGCGGGTTCTGGCCTCATCATCGTCAACCCGCCGTGGCCGCTGGCGGATGAGCTTCCCGTGCTGCTGCCGGCGCTGGCGGAACGGCTCAAGGCGGGCGAACCGGCGTGGCGGGTGGAGTGACTGACGGGGGAATGAGCAGGCGTTGACGGCGCGAAGTTTCGGGCGCATGAGCGCTGGCGTTCAACCACCCTTCCGGAGCCTGCCCATGCCCTACCTCTCGCCGGCCCACCTGTGGCCGATCGTGCTGCTGATTGCGTCCAACGTGTTCATGACGCTGGCGTGGTACGGGCACCTGAAGTTCAAGTCGACGCCGCTGCTGATCGTCATCGTGGCGAGCTGGGGGATTGCCTTCGTCGAATACTGCCTGGCGGTGCCGGCCAACCGCATCGGCCACCAGGTCTATTCCGCGGCGCAGCTGAAAACGCTGCAGGAAGTGATCACGCTGATCGTGTTCTGCGTGTTCTCGGTGGTTTACCTGAAGGAGGCGATCACCTGGAACACGCTGGCGGGATTCGCGCTGATTGCGGGCGGCGCGGCGCTGGTGTTCAGGGGTTAATCCCGCGCTTCGTAGGAGGTCCAGACCTTCGAGGTGCCGTCCTTCATCACCAGCACCACGTCGTAGGCCTCGCGGTAGGTGCCGCCCATTTCCATGCCCGGCGAGCCGGCCGGCATGCCCGGCGCACTGAGGCCCACGGCGTCGGGCTTTTCCTGCAGCAGCCGCACGATGTCCTCGACGGGGACGTGGCCCTCGATGACGTAGCCTTCAACCGTGGCGGTGTGGCAGGAAGCGTATTGCGGGGTGATACCGAGCTTCGTCTTGTGCTGGCTCAGCGAGCCCATGTCCATGTTGGAGGTCTCGACCTTGTGGCCGGCGGCCTTGATGTAGTCGACCCAGGCCTGGCAGCAGCCGCAGCTGGCGGTCTTCTTCACGTCGAAGGACAGCTCGCTGGCGAACGCGGCGGGCGAGACGGCAATGAACGCGGCTAAGGCAAGGGCGAAACGGTTCATGGGACGGGCGGACTCCGGGTTGACTGTTGGCGTGAGTGCAACATGATCAGCGGCAGATGGCAATTCAAGGGCTTGTGAGGAGGCAACCATGGCAGGCGTGCAAGGCAGGGTGGCACTGGTGACGGGAGCGGGCAGCGCGGGCGGCATCGGGTATGCGTGCGCGCGGCTGCTCAAGGCGGCGGGCGCGAAGGTGGCGGTGACCTCGACCACGGACAGGATTCACGAGCGGGCGAAGGAACTGGGCGATGGCGCGTTTGCGCACGTGGCGGACCTGGTGGATACGGATCAGGTGGACGCGCTGGTGCGGGCGGTGGAAACAGCGCTCGGCCCCGTCGACATCGTGGTCAACAATGCCGGCATGGTGCAGACCGGCCACGACGAGCCGTCGCGGCTGGTGCACGAGATACCCGATGAGCAGTGGCGGCGCGGCATGGACATCAACATCACCACGGTGTTCAAGGTGACGAGGCGCGTGGTGCCAGGCATGATGGCGCGGCGTTATGGCCGCATCGTCAACATGAGTTCGGTGACGGGGCCGCTGGTGTCGAACCCCAAGGGCACCATCTACTCCGCCGCCAAGGCGGGCATCATGGGCATGACGCGGGCGCAGGCCATCGAGCTGGCGGAATACAACATCACCGTCAACGGCATCGGGCCGGGCTGGATCGAGACGCCGTCGTCAAGCCCGGAGGAAATCTTCGCCGGCAAGCAGGCACCCATCGGCCGGCCCGGCACGGCGGACGAGATCGGCCACGTGGCGGTGTTCCTGGCGAGCGAGGAGGCGAGCTTCGTGACGGGGCAGCTGATAGTGGCGGACGGCGGCAACACGCTGATGGAGTACAAGGGCCCGGCGGAGGGGTATTACTGAGCGCAATCCGGAAAGTGGCAACCGGTTTCAGGAGAAATTGCGCGACAAAGGAAGAATGACTTGGCCTATCCGCCCGAACGCATCGTGTGCCTGACCGAGGAGACGGTGGAGGCGCTTTACCTGATGGGACGCGAGCACCTCATTGCGGGGGTGACCGGCTATGCAGTGCGGCCGGCGCGGGTGCGCCAGGAGAAGCCGCGGGTGGCGGCGTTCACCTCGGCCAACACGGACAAGATCCTGGCGTTGAAACCGGACCTGGTGCTGGCGTTCTCCGACCTGCAGGCGGACATCGCGGCGGACCTGATCCGGCACGGCATCGCGGTGCACTGCTTCAACCAGCGCACCGTCGAGGGCATTCTCGACATGGTGCTGACGCTGGGGGCGCTGGTGGACGCGCGCGACGAGGCGCATGGGCTGGTCAATGGCTGGCGCGAGACCATCGCCGCGCTCAAGGCGTCGGCCCCGGTCGTGCGGCCGCGCATCTACTTCGAGGAGTGGGACGAGCCGATGATCACCGGCATCGGCTGGGTGTCGGAACTGATCGAGATTGCGGGCGGGCAGGATTGCTTCGCACACCTGCGCACGAGGCAGGCGGCGAAGGACCGGATCATCGCACCCGGCGAGGTGATTGCCGCCAGGCCCGACATCATCATCGGGTCGTGGTGCGGCAAGAAATTCGTGCCTGAAAAGGTTTCGGCGCGGCCGGGGTGGGATGCGATACCGGCGGTGCGCAACGGGCAGCTGCACGAGATCAAGTCGCCCTTGATCCTGCAGCCCGGGCCGGCGGCGCTGACCGACGGGCTCGATCGCCTTGTGACGATTGTCACAGCTTGGCAGAGGCGGCGTTGAGCTGTGCGGCGGCGTGGGCGACGCCTATGTGAAGAGCGGCTGGTAAGCCATATTTTTCAATATCTTGGCGCCTGACCTGGAGAGACTGAGTCAGGCGTCTTCTGCTTTTTGATTCACACGTACCAACCGGTTGGTATGTTCTTGACCATGAGAGGGACGGCGAGAGACAAGCTGATGGAGGCCGCAGTGGCCATGGTGCGCGAGAGGGGATTCGCGGCGACATCCGTGGACGACCTGTGCAAGCGGGCGGGGGTGACCAAGGGTGCGTTCTTTCATCACTTCGAAAGCAAGGAGAAGCTGGGCGTCGAGGCTGCCCGGCACTGGGACGAGATGACTTCGGCCTTCTTCGCCGCGCAGGACTATCACCAGCACAAGGACCCACTCGACCGGGTGCTTGGCTACATCGATTTCCGCAGGGCGATCCTGACCGGCAAGGTCAGCGAATTCACCTGCCTGGTGGGTACCATGGTGCAGGAGGCCTACGACTCGTCACCGGCCATTCGCGATGCCGTCGACGTCACCATCAGTAGACATGCGGCGCGGCTGGAGGCAGACATTGCCGAGGCGATCAGCGTGCATGGCATCGAACCGGACGGGTGGGATGCGGCTGGCCTGGCGTTGCACACGCAAGCCGTGCTGCAGGGCGCGTTCATCCTCGCCAAGGCCAAGGGCGGCCCGGATGTTGCCATCCAGTCGGTCGAGCATTTGAAGCGGTATGTGAGTTTTTTTGTTCAGGAAAGGAGTTACGTCATGAGCGATGCGCACGAGCTGAGAATTGAACGGGTCATGGATGCCCCGCGCGCCAAGGTCTGGCAGTGCTGGAGCGATCCCAAGCTGCTGGAGAAGTGGTTCTGCCCCAAACCCTGGTACGTCACGGACGTGCGGATCGACCTGAAGCCCGGCGGCGAGTTTTCCAGCGTGATGCATGGTCCTGACGGCGAGGAATTTGCCAACACCGGCGTGGTGCTGGCCGTTGAGCCGGGCAGGCGGTTCGTGTTCTCCGATGCGTTCGTGCCCGGATGGAAGCCGTCGGGCAGGCCCTTCATGGTGGCACACGTGACGCTGGAGGATGCCGGCGACGGGCGCACGAAGTACACCGCCGTGGCACAGCACTGGACCGCCGAGGCAAAGGCGGAACACGAGGCAATGGGTTTTCATGAAGGCTGGGGCACGGCGGCTGACCAGCTTGAAGAGCTCGCCAGGCGTGTTGCAGGGAAGATGGTGTCATGACTGAGCTCATTAGCTGTCTATGGTTTGAGCATGGTGAAGCAAAGAAGCCTGCCGAGTTTTATGCCGCCACGTTTCCCGACAGCTCGGTCGGGAGGGTCAACACGGCCCCCGCGGACTTTCCAGGCGGAGCCAGCGGCAATGAACTGACCGTGGAGTTCACAGTGCTGGGCCGCAAGTTCGTCTGGCTGAATGGTGGCCCGATGTTCACCCCGAACGAAGCGGTCAGCTTCATGGTGGTCACCAACTAGCAGGAAGAGACCGACCGCTACTGGAACGCCATCGTCGGCAATGGCGGGCAGGAGAGCGCCTGCGGCTGGTGCAAGGACCGTTGGGGTCATTCGTGGCAGATCACGCCAAGGATCCTGCTTGAACTTACGACCAGTTCAGACACCGGCAAGGCGAAGCGCGCCTTCGACGCCATGATGACCATGGGCAAGATCGACATTGCAAAGCTCAAGGCTGCGGTATCGAACAGTGAGGAGAACGGATTATGAGATACGTCAATGGAATGGTTGCTGCGGTGTCGGACAAGGACCGCGATGCCTACATCAAGCATGCGCGTGAGGCTTCGGCCCTGTTCAGGGAATATGGGGCGGAGCGCATCGTCGACTGCTGGGGCAGCGACGTGCCGGACGGCAAGCTGACGTCGTTTCCGATGGCGGTAAAGAAACAGGACGGCGAGAGCGTGGTGTTTACCTGGATCGAGTGGCCGTCGAAGCAGGCAATGGACGAGGGCTGGGAGAAGATCATGCAGGACGAGCGGATGCATGCGATGAAAATGCCGTTCGACGGAAAGCGCATGATCTACGGCTCGTTTGAAATGATCGTCGACGAGTAGGCTGCTGCCGCCACGAGACAGCACCGTTCCTGATGCAGCCGGATGGCGGACGGGCCTGCCGGCCTACGCAGCCTCGCCGCGGGTGTGGCTCAGCATGTGGTCCTTCATGCGTTCGAGCCCGTCGAGGATGATGGCCTCCTTGGCGTGCAACTCGGCGTCGGACACCGCCAGCCGCTGCAGGTCTTCCATGACGGCTTCAAGCGCCTGCAAGCCTTGCTGCTCCACCAGCCGGTTCAGGCAGCTGAGCAAGGTCGTGTCGTGTTCGGCGCGGCCGAGGGCTTCCAGCAGGTGAGCTTGCGCGGATGTACGGTCCAGCCCGAGCCGCGTGATCAGGATGTCAGCGGCGGTCAGCAGTTCGACCGGGCGCAGCACCACATCGGCGCGGGCAACGGTGACCAGCAGCTTGGTGAGGGCCAGGGCCGGCAGGTTTGCGGCTGGTGACTGAGCCATGCGAACTCCCCCTTGCGAAACAGGCGAAATGATTCGCGCATTTACACGTTAAGGGTGCGTTAGACTTTATGAACGCCGGATTAACGAAACCTGCAGCTAGCGCTCACTCCGCCGGAACAGGGCGGGGCTTGCCAGTTTCATCGACGGCGACCATGACGAAATCTGCATCCGTCACCTTGACCTTGTTGTGGGTCAGGTAGCGCTGCGCCCAGGCCTCCACCTCGATGGTGATGGAGGTGCGGCCAACCTTCGAGACGTGGGTGTATAGCTCCAGCGCATCGCCGATCTTGACCGGCAGCTTGAACGACAGGGCGTTGATGGCGGCGGTGACCACGCGGCCCCGCGCTCGCTCGCTGGCGCGAATGCCGGCAGCAAGGTCCATCTGGGCGATGACCCAGCCGCCGAACACGTCGCCGGCGGCGTTGGCGTCGGCGGGCATGGCGATGACGCGGATGGTGAGGGCGCCGGTCGGGCCAAGTGTCGAATCTTTGCTCATGGCGTCGAAACTAAGCCGTGACCGGCTGGTGCATCAAGCTGGAAAGACAACGGCTTGATCCCTGTCAAGGCAGGCGGGGCGGCGATGCTTCACGGTGCATGGATCAAGCCAAGCAGCACTGGAGGCGCGAACCCCATGAACCTCACGAAATCCCTTCTCCTTGCCGGCGGTCTGCTGGTTGCGATTGCGCAGGCGGCGCCGGCGCAGACGCCAGTGTGGAAGCAGCTTGTCGAGCAGCAGTTGCTCAAGGAGCAGTTCTGCAAGGTCGAGTACTACGTCGCCGAGGAGGTAACGGGCGAGGGCGATGACCAGGTGGTCAAGGCGCGGGTGCACTGCACGGACGGGCGCGACTTCGACATCGAACGGCGTGGCGAAAGCATGAAGTTCCGCTTCGAGCCGTGTGACAAGACCTATTGCTGATGGCCGTTGCGCCGGGCCGGATGGGCGATAGTGGCGAGCAGGGCGAAAACCGCCATGGCCCAGAAGCCGGTATTGTGCCAGGTCCCCTGCGCGTAGCCGGCGGCCTGCGAAGCCAGCGCGCCGATGGTCATCTGCACGAAGCCGGCCAGTCCTGCGCCTGAACCGATGTTGCGTGGATCAACCGAGATGGCGGCAGTGAGCGCGTTGGGAATGGTGAGCCCGTTGCCAAAGGCGCATACCGCCATCGGCAGGAACAGGAATGCCGGATGGACGAGGCCGGCCAGCGCAAGGCCCAGCATGGCGGCAGCACCCGCCAGCGTCAGCCAGTTGCCGTATCCGATCATGCGGTCGTTGCCGATTGCTTCCGAGTAGCGGCCCGAAGCGAAGTTGCCAGCCATGTAGCCAAGAGCTGCAACGATGGTCCACATGCCGTATTCGACGGGCGAGTGGCCGCGCACGGTGATGATGATGAACGGCGCTACCGCCAGGTAGAGGAAGAATACCGCCGCGCCGAAAGACATGGTGGCGGTGTAGCCGCGAAACGCCGGGTTGCGCAGTAGCTGCGCATAAAGCTTCGTCCGGATCAGCGAGGCATCCGGCTGCAGCGTGCGGTTGGTCTCGGGCAGGCTCGCCAGGGCGCCCAGCAGCACCAGGGAGCCAATGACGGCGAGCAGCCAGAAGCTTGCCCTGAAAGTGAAGTGCTGGTCGAGGATGCCGCCGATGGCGGGCGCCACCATGGGCGCAACGACCCAAGCCATGGTGATGTAGCCGATGACTGAGGCTGATTTCTCGCGCGAGTACATGTCACGCACGATGGCGCGCGACAGGATCATGCCGGCGGCCCCGCCGATGGCCTGCACGCCACGTGCCGCGATCAGCATCTCGATGGAGGTGGCGAGCGCGCAGGCAATACTGGCAGCGACGAACAGCGCCATGCCAGCGATCAGTACGGGACGGCGGCCATAGCGGTCGGACAGCGGACCGTAGAGCAGCTGGCAAAGGGCGAGGCCTGCGAGATAGACGGTCAACGTCAACTGCACCACGCCGGGTGAGCTGGCGAAGGTGGCCTTGAGGCCCGGCATGGACGGAATGAAGATATTGAGCGCCAGCGGCCCGATGGCCGCCATGGCAATCAGGATGGCAAAGGGCGCGCGCGGGGCGTCGGTTGCCGCCGCGCTGCCGGTATCAGCTGTTTCGGAACTCATCGGCCGGGAATAGACCACGAAACCGCCACCAGGGGACAGAGCGCAGGCGAGGCGCTGCCATGCGCTGCCGGCATGGCAGGCGGGGAGTTATTGGCGCGTGACCGCGACGGCGCCAACAGGCTACAAGCGTTAGCCATGAGCGGTGAAACCAACATCACGAACCGTGGTGCCGGGTCGGTGGCGCAAGGCCTTGCGGCCATGTGGGTGGCGGTGGTGTCGTTCTCCATCGCTGATGCAATCGGCAAGTGGGGCGGCGGCGAGGGCTTTGCCGCGGTGCAGATCGTGTTCTTCCGCTACCTTTTCGGCCTCATTCCGCTGGCGCTGGTGCTGTGGTGGAGCGGGCTCGAGGCGGTGCGCACCAGCCGGCCATGGGCGCATGCGGTGCGAGGGCTGTTGCTGTCGGCGGCACTGGCGCTGTTCTTCTGGGGGCTGAAGTACGTGCCGCTGGCCGACGGCATTGCCGTGGCGTTCACCGCGCCGCTGTTCATCACCGCGCTGTCGGTGCCGGTGCTGGGCGAGCGGGTCGGGCCGGCGCGCTGGCTGGCGGTGCTGGTGGGCTTCGCCGGCATGCTGGTGATCGTGCAGCCGGGCACCGGCAGCTTCCGGCCGGAGATGGCGATCATCGTGGCGTCGGCCTTCGTGTTTGCGCTGGGCATCACCTATACGCGGCGGCTGTCGCGCACCGAGACGGTGGCGGGCATGTTCACCTGGACAACCGTGGTCTCGCTGGTGGTGTTCGGGCCGCTGGCGCTGCTGACCTGGAAAACGCCGGACGCGACGCATCTGGGCGCGTTTGCCGCGCTGGGGCTGATCGGTGGGGCAGCACACTATCTCGTCGGCATCGCCTACCGCAACGCGCCGGCCGCCGTGGTGGCGCCGCAGGAATACGTGGCGCTGGTTTGGGGTGCGCTGATCGGCTGGTTCATGTGGGGCGACGTGCCGTCTGCGGCGGCGTGGGCGGGTGCTGCCATCGTGGCGGCGGCAGGCGGGTTCATCGCGGTGCGCGAGCAGCGGGCAGAGCGCCGCCGCAAGGCAGCCGTTCGGGAGGCTGCGGCATGAGCGTGATGCAGCTTGCAATTGCGCATATGGGTGCGCGGGGCGAGGGCGTGGCCGATGACGGACGCGGCGGGGCGATCTATGTGCCGTATTCGCTGCCGGGTGAGACGGTTGAGGCGGAGGTGCACGGCCAGCGCGGGCAGGTGCGCCGGATCGTGACGCCATCGGCTGACCGGCTGGAGCCTGAGTGCCGTTATTTCGGCAGTTGTGGCGGCTGCCTGACGCAGCACTGGTCGCGCGCGCCTTATGCGGCGTGGAAGCGGCAGCTGGTGGTGGAGGCATTGGCCCGGCGGGGGCTGGGCGACGTGCCGGTGGCGGAGTTGCTGGACGCGCACGGGGCGGGCCGCAGGCGGGTGACGCTGACGGTCGAGAAGGGCAGGGCCGGGTTCATGGCGCATCGCAGCCATGACCCGGTGACGGTGGACCGCTGCCCGGTGCTGGTGCCGGCCTTGCAGGCCGCACCGGCAGCAGCGGTGGCGCTGGCAAAGGCGGTGGGTGCGCGCAAGCCGCTCAAGGTGCACGTGCTGGCGAGCGACAGCGGGCTCGACTGCGAACTCATCGGCATGAATGACCCTGAGCTTGAGGCGCGGGTGAAAGTGGCTGAGGTGGCAGAGGCGTTCGACCTGGCGCGCGTAACGGCATCGGGCGACCTGCTGATCGAGCGGCGCAGGCCTGTGCTGGATGCGGGCGGGGTGGCCGTGACGCCACCGCCGGGCGGCTTCGCGCAGGCCACCGCGTTGGGAGAGCAGGCGCTGGCGGCTCTGGTGACAGGGGCGCTGGCGGGCCAGCCAATCGTGGCAGACCTGTTCTGCGGCTGGGGTGCATTCGGTTTGCGCCTGGCGCGGCAATCGAAGGTGCTGGCGGTGGATTCGGAGAAGGCGTCGATCACGGCGCTGGAGGCGGCGGTGCGCGGGGCGAGCGGCCTCAAGCCGGTGGTGGCGCGGACGCGGGATCTGATGCGCGATCCGTTGACGGCACCTGAAATGAAGGGCGTGACGGGCGTGGTGTTCGACCCGCCGCGGGCGGGCGCTGCGGCGCAGGCGGCCGAGATCGTCAATGCCCCCGGCGTGATCCGGGTGGTGGGCGTGTCATGCGATGCCGGCACCTTTGCGCGCGATGCCGGTGTGCTGACGGACGGCGGTTTCCGACTGGAACGGGTGGTGCCGGTGGACCAGTTCCGCCACACGGCGCACGTCGAGATGGTTGGGGTATTCACAAGGTGAACGAGGCGCCGCAACGCAAGGACCGCATCGACCTGGCCGGCGGCTTCTGGCTGGTGCTGTTTGCAGGTCTCATGGGCATCAACCAGGTGCTGGTGAAGCTGGTGAATGCCGGTCTTGCGCCGATTGCGCAGGCGGGCTTGCGCTCGATCTGCGCGCTGGGGCCGGTGCTGCTGTATGCGTGGTGGACGCGCAAGCGGCTGTCGGTGAGTGACGGCAGCCTTCTGCCCGGCATTCTGTGCGGATCGCTGTTCGCCATCGAATTCATGATGATGTTCACCGCCTTCGACTATACGTCGGTGTCGCGGGCCACCATGCTGTTCTACACCATGCCGTTCTGGCTGGCGCTGTCGGCACACTTTCTCATTCCCGGCGAACGGCTGACGCTGCTGCGCACGGCCGGGCTGGCGCTGGCGATCACCGGCGTGGGTTGGGCGCTGGCCCATAACGAGCACCCGGCGACGGCGTACGCGCTGTTCGGCGACCTGTTGTGCATCGGCGGAGCAATGTGCTGGGCCGGCATCGCGCTGACCGCCCGGCTGACCAGACTGTCGAAGTCGTCGCCAGAGATGCAGCTCGTCTATCAACTGGCGGTATCGAGCGTGATACTGCTGCCGGTGGCCGCGCTGTCGGGACCGATGCTGAGGGAGTTCACTCCGGCCATCGGCGCGATGTTCGCCTTCCAGGTGCTGGTTGTGGTGGCGTTCGGCTTCCTGATGTGGTTCCGGGTGCTCGCGGTCTACCCGGCGTCCGACATGGCATCATACGGCTTCCTGACGCCGCTGTTCGGCGTGGCGTTCGGCTGGCTGATCCTGGGCGAGACGATCACCTGGGAATTCGTCGGCGCGCTGGCGATGGTATGCATCGGCATCGTGATGGTGAACCGGAAGCCGAAGAAGAAGGCGGCCATCGTTTAGCATCCCTGCCGCGCTGGTTCTTTAGTCCCTGTCGAAGCTTCGCTTCTCCACGCCGCTTGGGCCATCGTCTGCATCGGCATCGTGATGGTGAACCGGAAGCCGAAGAAGAAGCCGGTGGTGGTCTAGCCCCTTTGCTGATCCCGTCACCCCGATGGAAATCGGGGTCCATGCGGCAAGGGCTGGGGCCAGCACAGAGGCGTGGATCCCGGCTTTCGCCGGGATGACGGTGGTGGCGAGTTCGGTGTTTGCACAACAGCTCGTATCCCGGCCTTGTGCCGGGATCCAGTCTGGGCCCCGGAGTGAATCCGGGGCACAGAGCATCTCACGTCAGGTGCCGTGGTTGAGCACCACGACGCGGGCGCCGACGAGGACGCGGCGATGCAGTTCGTCGATGTCCTGGTTGAGCATGCGGATGCAGCCCGACGACATGGCCTTGCCGATGGAGGATGGATCGTTGGTGCCGTGAATACGGTAGAGCGTGTCCTTGCCGGTCATGTCGAACAGGTAGAGGGCGCGCGCGCCGAGCGGATTGTCCGGGCCGCCGGGCATGCCGTTGGCCCACGGGGCGGCGGAAGGATCACGCGAGACCATCTCGGCCGGTGGCGTCCAGCGCGGCCAGCGCGCCTTGCGGCCCACATAGGCCTCGCCCTGCCAGCGGAAGCCGTCCCGGCCGACGCCGACGCCGAAACGCAGGGCCTGCCCTCCGTCGCGCACGAGGTAGAGGTGACGGTTCCTGGTGTCGACGACGATGGTGCCGGGCCACTCGGGGCCATTGTACTGGACCAGCTGGCGGCGGAACTGCGGTTTGATCTTGTGGTCGGGCACGCGCTCGATGGGAAAGTCGATGGGGCTTTCCAGCGGTGGGCGCGGTGCGGCGGCCTGCGGCGGCAGTTGCGGCTCGTGAGCCTGCGACGGCGGCAGCGGCTGCTGGTTCGGGCGATTGCCATAGGGGTCGGCATTGGCCGGCGAGACGGAGCCGGTGGCGTCCTCGCGGCGCACGGGATTGAGCGAGTAGCCGCCATTGCGGCGCAGCCAGTCGTCGATGGCATCGATGCTGAACTGTTGGGCGCGCGCCGGGGCTGCCGCTGCAGCCACCAGGGCTGCGGCGCCGCCAAGGCCGATAAACCTGCGCCTGCCGATCATCTTGCTCATCACTTCATCCCCCAATCTAACGCTCCCGGCAATACATGCGCCGAGCCTGTCCAGAGTAAGGCAACTCTGGTTAAGAGTTTGTTAGGGTTAGGAGAAGTTTACGGCCCGATGATGGAGGCAATGCGTCAATCGTTTGACGGCACCGGCAAGGCGGCAAGCCATTCGGTGATCCGGCCTGCATTGACGCCAAGGTCTGACTCGCCCACCTGGCTGCGCGAGTAGACGGCGAGCGTCGAGGTGTTGTCATCGATGGCGAAGGTGGCGACGGAGATGGTGTCGGGAAAGCCCAGCCATTTTGAATACTGGACGAAGCGGATCTCGCCGGAGGCGGGTTCGGGACTGCCGGCCACGAGGCGGGTGCCATCCATGGCGCCCCAACTGACGATGATGGCGTTACGAAGTGCCTGCTCCGGCACCGCGAAGGTGGGCGGGGCGGCATGGGGCCTGGCGGCGCAAACACCCGGGGGGCATAGCAGGTACTGGTTCGGCGACGGTTTCAACTCAAGCGTGGCGAAGTCTACCGGGCCGAGATCGGCCGGCCCGAAGGCTGCCGCCCAGATACGGTCCCGGCCGGCCAGCAAAATGACCGCCGCGACCAGGATGATCGCGGCGGCAGCGTAAATGAGTTTCAACACCGGGGAGGTCAGTAGATTGGCTTGCCGGTGTCGATGGCCTGGGCCAGCAGGAGGTATTCCTCACACGCCGTGCCGCAGCGGTTGCCGATCTCGGCAAGCTGCTCGCGGGCAAGGTCGAGGCGGCCCATCTTCACATAGCCTTCGCCCAGGTATTCGCGGGCAAGCACGTAGTCCGGGTTGATTTCGAGTGCCCTGGCGTAGAAGCCGATACCCTGTTCGACCTTGCCGAGCTTGCGGTGGGAGAAGCCGAGACCGTTGAGCGCCTCAGGGTCAGACTTGTCGGCAACGAGGTTGAACAGCTCGATGGCAGCCTCATACTGGCCGGCGCGGGCAAGCGCCCAGCCTTGAGCCTTGAGAGAGCGGTCCGGCACCACTTCCGACGTCTGCTTGACGCACTTCTTCTTGGATGAGGAATAGACCTCGCCCTTCTTGCAGGTGGGCGTGGACGACGACGTGCTCTCGGAGCCGGCAGCGTGCGCGGTCGAGGCTGCGGCGGCGGCAATGACGGCGGAAAGTGCGAGTGCGGCGAACTTCATTGTGCGGTCTCCTTGGTAATCGGGGTCTTGGGCATGGCTCACGAAGCGGATTTGTCCTGCCAATGCGCGGACAAGGCTGGCGGTTCCCTGCCCGAACGCAAGATGGCGAGAACAATACAGCTTCTGCCGGCGATTTCTCCAGTGCGGCGGGAGGTTTTCACAGGATTGTGTTTCAACTGCGTTTGAGGTTGACCGGGATGATGACAGAGTTGAGGTGCAGGGCAATGACGGCTATTATCGTCGCCGATGGCAGGCTGGCAGTGGTTCGTGCCGGCATTGCGACCTGAACCGGACAGCTTGAGCATGAAACTGGCGGCAAGAGCAGCGGTAGGACTGGCCATGTGCGTGGGCCTGGCGGCTTGCGGCCATTCCGGGCTGCTGGATAATGCCGGAGACGGCAACGGCGCCACCATACTCGGCATGGACAGGTCCGACCAGATGACCATCCGGCCGGCGGGCAGCACCGAGATGGACCGCCAGCAACGCATCGGCGACGACCTGGCCCAGCGCGCGCTGGCCATGATGACGCGCTCCACCGACACCGATCTCGAAAATTATCTCAACGCGATCGTCAACCGGCTGCAGGCCAACCCCGAACACGGCATCAGCAGCCTGTTCTATCGCGTCTACCTGATCGACAGTCCGCACGCCAACGCGTTCACCCCCGGCGGCGGGCACATCTTCGTCACCACCGGCATCATCCGGCGGCTGCGGACGGAGGCACAGATCGCCATGGTGCTGGCCCACGAGATGGCCCACAACCGGGCGATCCACGTGGTCAAGGGGCAGGATGGGCTGTCGCTCAACCGCCGCGTCACGGCGTTCGGCAAGCGGGTGTTCGACGAGGGTCTGGGCGTGCCATGGCTCAGCACGGGCGTGAAGGCGCTGGCCGATACCAGCCTCAACAGCTACACCCGCGCCCAGGAAGAAGAGGCAGACCGGATCGGCTTCCGCTATTTCGTCGCGGCCGGATATGACCCGTTCGAGGCGCCCAAGAGCTTTGCGGCGCTGATCGGGGTAGATGCCCAGAAGAAGAGCATCTTCGATGTCTTCAACGGGTATCCGGAGGGGCTGAAGCGGGCCGAGGCCATGAATGCCATGGTGCACGCCAACTATGCCGGCCTCAACACGGAGGGGCTGACGCGCAACACCGGGAAGTACGTTCGGCTGGCGGAGGCCTACTGGCAGTAGACGTACCGGGTGTCAGTTTACCAGTGTGGCGAGACCGTGGGCCGCTATGGCGGTGCCGGCGGGCAAGGCGGTGACGATCACCACGGCAAGCGCAATGCACAGGGCTGCAGCGATAAGCGACAGCAGTCCGGCGGTGCGGCGGCGCATGGCCGACACGGCACCGGACGCGGTTGCGCCGAAGCCATAGAGTTGCCCGTGATCCTTGTTCCGTCTGTCAGTCATGTCGAGCCGTCGTCCCGGTTCCAGAGAACCCCTCATGGGCTCATTTCCTGACATTGAAAAGGGGCGCAATGATTGCCGAAACGCGCCTGGCAGGCGGTGATTGTGTGACGATCCCGTGGCGATATGGTTAATGAAAGGTTAACGCCTTCAGGGGGTTGGCTCAGGAATTGGCGGAATTCTCCAGTTCCTTGCGGCAGCGGGTGGCGGCGTTGTCGGGCAGGGCATCTACATCGTCATAGGTGAGGACCTGGCCGTGGGCGACCGGGCGGACGAGGTTGACGCCGTGGGCGAGACCGATGGGCAGGGCGCGCCGGGCGCGGGAGCTGGCGGCAGGCATCAGCCGGCCCCAGGCGCAGTAGCCGCCTTCGCCGTCGAGACGGTCGCCGGGCTTGAGCTCCTTCTTGGCCACCGCCACCACGTCGCCACGCCATTCGGCGGTCGAGCCGGTCGGTTCGCGGCGGATGACCGCGTTGCTGGCGGACAGACCCAGTTCCAGGCCGATCAGGTGATAGGGCCGGTACAGGGCGGCGTACCAGCCAGACTTGTCGGTGACCAGACCATACTGGCGGAAACAGTCGCGGGCGTAGTCGTTGGGCGCCCTGAACACCGCATAGACGCCCCAGCGCAGGTGATTGGGCATTTCGGTCTTCTCGCCGCGGTGTTCGGAGGCCACCACCTCGACCGTACCCGAATGATCGATGATGCCGCCGTCAGCAGCGGGGATCAGCACGTTCTGCAGGTTGTACACGTCGACGGCAGGGAACTTCAGCCCGTCCTCCGGGGCGTCCAGCCCATTGGCGTTGGCGATGGCCGCCATTTCAATGGCCGACTTGGTGCCGTCCAGGAAGGAGTTGAACATCTGCGAGTTCATGCCCGCGGCGGCGGCCTGTTCGGCGGTGAGGCCATAGTGGTCCCAGACGCCATCGGGGGTGACATCGTGGAAGCCCGGCTGGTAGCGGGTGCCCTTGCCGGCGCACACGACCTCCAGCCCGCAGGTGCGCGCCCAGTCGACAATCTCGCATACCAGCGCGGGCTGGTCGCCCGACGCCATGGAGTAGACGGTGCCGGCGGAGCGGTGAGCGGCGGCCAGCACGGGGCCTGCCAATACGTCGGCCTCGACGTTGACCATGACGATGTGCTTGCCGTGCTGGGCGGCGGCCAGCGCATGGGCGCAGCCGGCGGCGGGCGAACCCGTAATCTCCATCACCACCTCGACGGACGGATCAGAAATCACCGACATGCCGTCACTGGTAAAGCGGGCGGCGGCGATGAGGTCTTCGCTCCAGCCCACGTTGCGGCAGGCCTTGCGGGCGCGGTCAACGTCAAGGTCGGCGATGGCGACGACGTGCAGGTGCGGCGAGAACGGTACCTGGTTGAGGAACATCGAGCTGAACTTGCCGGCGCCGATGACGCCGACCCTGACAGGACCATGTTCGGCGATGCGGCGGGCAAGGATGGCGGGCAGGCGGGACATCGTCTGAGTTCCTCGGGGCATGAACGGGTGTGCCAAACACTGCTCATGCCAGGGGTCCCAAGTCAACGTGAGCCCGCCCGAACGCCAGCTTTATTTCGACAAGCGGACGGCGGCGACATTGGCGCCGATGGCGTTGAAGGCGGCACTCAGCTGGGCCGGGTCATCGGCGTCGTAATAGTTGTCCGGGTTGGAGGCGCACCTGGCAAGCATGTAGCGGGTGTTGACGCCTGAAACCTTGAAGGCGATGGAGAAGATGGTGACGCCGTCGCTCTTGATGTTTTCACACAGCTCCAGTGTCAGCTTGTCGGCGGCTGGAGCATTGCTGCCGTTGCCCAGCCTCCGGTGTTCCGGCTTGCCGGGAAACTTCTGTACCGTGTTGTCGCCGTCGGTCATCAGCACGATGTACTTGCGGATGTTCTTCTGGTCAGCCTCGGTGGCGCTGACGCCTTCGGAAAATGGCGGGATGGCGGAAAGGGTGCGCCAGCCCCAGGCCAGCCCGCCAGGTATGTAGGTCAGGCCGCCACCGGTAAGGCTGCCGATGCGGCCGAGAAGCCTGTCTGTGTCTGCAGTCAGAGGCTCGATGGGCTGGGCGCAGGTTTCGTTCATGATGGGCGGAATGCCATCGCCGTAGCTGCCGTCGATAATGTTGTTCGGGTACTCGCGAGACCCGACGCAGCCACGCCAGACATTGCCGGTGCTCTCGTTGACCGGATCCATCCAGCTGGCGCTCTTGTTGCCGGTGCCGACATTGACATACTGGGCGTATGGCACCAGCGAAACACGGATCATGCCCTCGGCGGTGTTGGCATTGGTATTGTCGATGATCTTGACGAAGTCGCTGGCGGCATCGCTTGATATTTTTTACCTTTAGCGCACCGTCACCATCGAGGTATTTGCCGGCGCCGTTCTGCATGGCGAAGCGGCGCATGGCCTTCTTGACAGCGGCCTCGCGGCCATCTTCGCTGGCGGCACCGGCCAGCGCGCCGGCATCGATGGTGGCCTGCAGCTTCGCTTCCGCCTGGAAGCGGCCGCTATAGTCAATGGCGGCGCCTGTTGCGCCAAACAGCGGTACGGCAACCAGCGCCATGGCGATGGCCATGTTGCCATTGATGTCGCGCGCAAAGCGGCGCGCAAGAGTGCGGATTTCAGTGCGCATGGTTCGTCCCCCGGTGCAGATTACATTGCGGAACTAATCGGGACGAGCTTTTCGAACTGCAAACGAACGTCGTGAACTGCGGGTTAAACTGTCACTGGACTGATGATTGATCGGCCGTTCAACCTTCGTAGATCCATGCCAGGCGCTCAAGCTGGCGGGAGGCCGGCAACAGCTTCATGGCAAGGTTGCGGGCGATGGCAGCGGGACCGGTCAACTTGTAAAGGTTACCTTGAGCCCGCGAGGTCAGGGTGATGCGGCTGGTGCGCGGCTTGCGAGCCGCCTCGAAACGGGCAAGGGCAGCAGGGATGTCGCTGCCGTCACCGACTTGTGCGGCAAGCTCCACCACGTCTTCCAGCGCCATCGCGGCGCCTTGCGCCAGGTGGGGCAGGGTGGCGTGGGCGGCATCGCCGGTCAGCACCGCGTGGCCCTTCGACCAGCCATCGAACGGTTCGATGTCGCCTCCGGCCCATGCGAGCCAGTTGGCGGGCGCCGACAGGAGTTCGCGCAACGGCTGGCTGGCGGAGGGGAAGGCGGCCATCACCTGCTCGCGGCTGGCCAGCGCATTCCAGCCTTCAACCTGTGCGGCACCTGCCACCGAGGCGACGATATTGAGCCGCTTGCCGCCGGCGACGAGGTAGGCAACGGCGTGGGCGCCTGCGCCCAGAAAAAGGTGCACGGCATCGGGGTCAAGTGCGGCAGGTAGGGCTGAGGCGGGAGACAGGGCGCGGTAGAGCCCGTCGCCGGCAGGGCGGGGCTCGACGCCGGGTGCGATGGCACGGCGCATGGTGGAGCGTACGCCGTCGGCGCCGATGGCAAGATCGCAGGAGACGTCGTGGCCGTTGAAGGCCAGGCGCGGTCGTGCCGGGTCTGACAGGTCCAACCGGGACAGCCGCTGGCCGGTGAGAATTTCAATGTTGCCGTGCTGGCGCGCCGCAGCCGACAGCGCGTTCAGCAGGTCAGCCCGGTGGGCCACCCGGTAGGGCGCGCCGAAGCGGGCCTCGAAGCGGCCGCCGAGCGGCAAGGTGGCGCGGCGGCTGGCGGTCAAGGCGTCGTGGATGTGGATGGCTTGCGGCGCGCAGGTCCGCGGCTGCAGCCCGTCCCAGGCATTGAGCGACTTGAGCGCGCGCACGGCGTTGGGGCCCAGTTGCAGCCCGGCTCCGACTTCCTCCAGTCGGGCGGCCTGTTCGTGCACAGTGACCTCGTGACCGGCCCTCGCCAGCGCGATGGCTGAGGCGAGGCCTGCCACTCCTGCTCCTGCGATGCGAATATGCAAAATCCACTCCCGTTCGGCAAATCGGCGGACTTAGCCCTTGCAGTAGAAAAGTGGCGGGTTTAGAGCAAGGCCCGCATTCGCATTTGCCCCAGCCAGCAGCCAAGGAGGCACCTTCCCATGGGTTTCATCGCAGACGCACTCAACCGCATCCAGCCGTCGGCCACGATCGCGATCTCGACCAAGGCGATGGAACTGAAGGCGGAAGGCCGCGACGTGATCGGCCTGTCGGCGGGCGAGCCCGACTTCGACACGCCGGAGAACATCAAGGAAGCCGCGATCAAGGCGATCCGCGACGGCAAGACCAAGTACACCGCCGGTGGACGGCATTCCTGAGCTGAAGAAGGCGATCTGCGCCAAGTTCGCGCGCGACAACGGCCTCAAGTACGAATCGGCGCAGGTGTCGGTCGGCACCGGCGGCAAGCAGGTGCTGTTCAACGCGCTGATGGCGACCATCAACCCTGGCGACGAGGTGATCGTGCCGGCGCCCTACTGGGTGTCCTATCCGGACATCGTGCTGCTCGGCGGTGGCACGCCGGTGTTCGTCGAGACGACGCTGGAAGACGGCTTCAAGCTGACGCGCCGACGCGCTGGAGGCGGCGATCACGCCGAGGACCAAGTGGCTGATCTTCAACTCGCCGTCCAACCCGTCCGGCGCGGCCTATACCCATGCCGAACTGAAGGCGCTGACCGACGTGCTGATGCGCCATCCGCACGTGTGGGTGCTGACCGACGACATGTACGAGCACCTTGTCTATGACGACTTCACGCTTCGCCACGCCCGCCCAGGTGGAGCCGGCGCTGTACGAGCGCACGCTGACCATGAACGGGGTGTCCAAGGCCTATGCGATGACCGGCTGGCGCATCGGCTATGCGGCCGGGCCGGAGCAGCTGATCAAGGCGATGGGCAAGCTGCAGTCGCAGTCAACCTCGAACCCCTCGTCGATCTCGCAGTGGGCGGCGGTCGAGGCGCTCAACGGCCCGCAGGACTTCATCGCCGAAAACAACAGGAAGTTCAAGGAACGCCGCGACCTGGTGGTGTCGATGCTGAACCAGGCCAAGGGGCTGTCGTGCCCGACACCTGAAGGGCGCCTTCTACGTGTACCCGTCGTGCGAGGGCGTGATCGGCAAGACCGCGCCGTCTGGCAAGCTGATCGGCAACGACGAGGACTTCGTGACCGAGCTGCTGGCGCAAGAGGGCGTGGCGGCGGTGCACGGCGCGGCGTTCGGGCTGGAGCCGTTCTTCCGGGTGTCCTACGCCACCTCGAACGAGGCGCTGGAAGACGCCTGCCAGCGCATCCAGCGGTTCTGCGGCAGCTTGAGATAGCGGTAGTGCGTCATACACGCCCCGGTCGGTTGAAAGCCTTGCAGAATTGTCATTGGTAAGTCGGGTGAGGTTGCGCTATTCAACAGGCCGATTGCCCGGGACGGCGATTTGAAGCGGTTACCCGCGGCTCGCCTCGCAAGGGGCGGCCGCCGGAACCTCGCACCAGCAAAGAGCGTTGAACAGCCATGACAAAGAAACTCGCAAGCTTCCTCATCGCCGTCTCCGCGCTCGCCGCTGCCGCTCCGTCCGCCGTCCAGGCGCAGTCGGCAGGCGTCAATATCGGCACGCTCGAATGCAAGGTCGAGGGCGGCATCGGAATGATCATCACCTCGTCCAAGGACATGGAATGCATTTACCTGTCCACCTCGGGCCGCGAGGAATACTATACCGGCAACATCCGCAAGTTCGGCCTCGACATCGGCATCACCGGCGAAGCCTACATGATCTGGGGCGTGTTCTCACCAGGCGTGGTGCAGGACTGGGCGCTGGCCGGGCAGTATGGCGGAGCGTCGGCCGAGGCGACT
>CAVOZI010000025.1:0-121943 GCA_963700895.1 uncultured Alphaproteobacteria bacterium
CGTATCGCTTGACGGCGAAGCGGTCATCGCGTCGAACGGCATTCCGGTGTCGGTGGAGGGGGCGATGGCAGCTGCGGGCCGTCCCAACCTGGCCGTGGTGTGCTCAAGCTACGACCATGACAAGGCGATGACGCCGGCCATGCGCGCCGCGCTTCGCCGGCTGGACGGGGCAGGGGTGTGGCTGGGCGGGCTAGACACGGGCGCCATACTGCTGGCGGACTCAGGGTTGCTCGACGGGCGCCAGGCCACCTGTCACTGGGAGACGCTGGGCGCCATGCGCGAGAACTTTCCGCGGGTTCAGGTGTTGGACGAGATCTTCGTCATCGACGGTCCGCGGCTCACTGCCTCTGGGGGTACTGCGCCGCTGGACATGACGATTGCATGGATCGGCAGCCTGCACGGGCAGGCGCTAGCGACGCGGGTTGCGGACACGCTGGTGCATGCGCGCCATGGCGGCGACCCGGGCGGGGCGCGCATCGCTGCCCGCACCCGGTTCGGCACCGATGACGCGCATGTACTGTCAGCCATCTCGGCGATGGAGGAGCATCTGGAGGACATACTGCGGCTGGAAGACGTGGCGGCGGCTGCCGGGCTGTCGGCTCGCCAGCTTGAACGCCGGTTCCGCCGGGCGCTGGGCATGGGGCCGATGCGGTTCTATCTGGGCTTGCGGCTGGAACGAGCCGAGCGGTTGCTCACTTACTCGAGGCTGGGCGTGCGTGACATAGGGTTGGCGTCGGGGTTTTCGTCGCTGGCGCAATTCTCCCGCGCCTACAAGGCCCGTTATGGGCTTGCCCCGTCCCAGCACCGCCGGCAAGCAAGCTGCCAGCAACTTGCCAATTAGACGTCCGCCCCCGGCGCCTTCTCCAGTGTCACTGCCGCAATGCGCCAGCTGCCGTCGGGCTGCTGCTCGAAGGTGTAGCGCGCCGTCCACACCCGGCCGTCGCCGTCCACCACCTCGACCAGTTGCACCGGGCGTCCCTGCGGATCGGTCTCTGTCCCCGGAAAGCTGAAGCGGCTTGGCGCATAGACTGCCATGTAGCCGCGTTTCACCATGGCGATGAAATTGTCCGGTGTCTGAAACAGCTGCTGCAGCGCCGGTGCAGCGAACGAGAAGGCGGCCTCGTTGTCGCCCGTCCGGAAGGACTTCGATCTGTTTGCTGATGATGGATTCGAAGGCAGGCTGCTGGGCCTGTGCGGGCGCGCCCGGCATAAGGGCGAAGATCATCGCGATGGTCATGAACAGGGTGCGCAGGTGCATTATCTTGCTCCTTTTCGCGTTAACCAGCGGAGCGGGCAGAGGTTCCCTGCAAACACTACGTCAATTTCATGTTGCGGGCCGGGTGACCCGCTTGACGGCGCTTGTGACGATGACGCAAGCTGCGCGTCCGGATTCAAACGTCAGGGATCAACCTGGCGATGGCATGCAAAGGGAGGCTTCGGATGCCGGCAATCTCAATGACAGTCAATGGCGAGAAAGTGTGCGGCGAGGTTGAGGGCCGCACCCTTCTGGTCGAATTCATCCGCAACACGCTCGGCAAGACCGGCACCCATGTGGGCTGTGACACCAGCCAGTGCGGCGCCTGCGTGGTGCACGTCAACGGCAAGGCGGTGAAATCCTGCACGGCGCTGGCCATTGCCTGCGATGGCGCTGACGTGGTGACCATCGAGGGCATCGCCAAGGACGGCAAGCTGCACCCGATGCAGGAAGCCTTCCGTGAGAACCATGGCCTGCAGTGCGGCTTCTGCACGCCGGGCATGATCATGTCGGGCATCGACATCGTCAAGCGCAAGGGCAAGAAGCTCAAGGAAGAGACCATCCGCGAAGAGCTGGAAGGCAATATCTGCCGCTGCACCGGCTACCACAACATCGTCAAGGCCATCCAGGCCGGCGCTGCCAAGATGTGATGAGTGAAACCGGCGCCCCTATGGTGGCGCGCGCCGGGACAAAACAATCAGAGGAAACAACTCAAGATGAGCGAAACAGGAATTGGCGCCCGTCTGGTGCGCAAGGAAGACCACCGGTTCATCACCGGCAAGGGCCGTTATACCGATGACATCAATCTGCCGGGTCAGGCTTTCGCGTATTTCGTGCGCAGCCCCCATGCCCACGCAGAGATCAAGAAGGTCGACACCAAGGCAGCGGCCAAGGCGCCGGGTGTGCTGTGCGTGCTGACCGGCGACGACGCCGCCAAGGACGGCGTCGGCGGACTGATCTGCGGCTGGATGATCCACTCCAAGGACGGATCGCCGATGAAGGCCGGGCCGCACCCGGTGCTGGCCCAGGGCAAGGTGCGCCACGTTGGCGACCAGGTCGCCGTGGTGGTGGCTCGCACCAAGGACCAGGCCAAGGCCGCCGCGGCGCTGGTGAACGTCACCTACAAGCCGCTCGACGCCGTGGCCGATCCGGCCAAGGCGCAGAAGCGTGGTGCGCCGAAGGTACACGACGTGGCAGCCAACAATACCGTGTTCGAGTGGGAGATCGGCAACAAGGACGCCACCGAGGCTGCCTTCTCGAAGGCCGCGCACGTGACGAAGCTGCAGCTGGTCAATAACCGCTTGGCCCCCAACGCCATGGAGCCGCGCGCTGCCATCGGCAGCTACGACGCGGGCGAGGATCACTTCACCCTGTACACCACCAGCCAGAACCCGCACGTGGCCCGGCTGGTGATCTCCGCCTTCATCGGCATTGCGCCCGAGCACAAGCTGCGGGTGATCGCGCCGGATGTGGGTGGCGGCTTCGGCTCGAAGATCTTCATCTATGCCGAGGAAGTGGTCTGCCTGTGGGCGTCGAAGCGCGCCGGCGGCGTGCCGGTGAAGTGGGTGGCGGAGCGCAGCGAAAGCTTCCTCACCGATGCGCATGGCCGCGACCATGTGACGACCGCGGAACTGGCCACCGATGCCAACGGCAAGGTCACAGGCCTCAGGGTCAAGACGATCGCCAACATGGGCGCCTATCTGTCCACGTTCGCCTCGTCGGTGCCGACCTACCTGTACGCCACGCTGCTGTCGGGTCAGTACAACATCCCCAACATCTATGCCGAGGTGGATGCGGTCTACACCAACACCACGCCAGTTGACGCCTATCGCGGGGCGGGCCGTCCGGAGGCCACCTACGTGGTGGAGCGGCTGATGGAAACGGCGGCGCGCGAGCTGGGCATGGACCCGGCCGAGTTCCGCCGGAAGAACTTCATCACCCAGTTCCCGCACCAGACGCCGGTCATCATGTGCTATGACGCCGGCGATTACGGCGCGTCGCTCGACAAGGCGCTGGAGCTCATCGACTACGCCAACTTCTCCAAGCGCAAGGCGGCAGCAGCCAAGAAGGGCAAGCTGCGCGGCATCGGCTTTTCCAACTATATCGAGGCTTGCGGCATCGCGCCGTCGGCGGCGGTGGGCTCGCTGGGCGCCGGCGTCGGCCTGTGGGAATCGGCTGAAGTGCGGGTGAACCCGGTGGGCACCGTTGAAATCCTCACCGGTTCGCACAGCCACGGCCAGGGTCACGAGACCACCTTTGCCCAGCTGGTTTCCGAACGCCTCGGCATTTCTACCGAGCAGGTCTCCATCGTGCATGGCGACACCGACAAGGTGCAGTTCGGCATGGGCACCTACGGCTCGCGTTCGGGCGCGGTCGGCATGACCGCCATCTCCAAGGCACTCGACAAGATCGAGGCCAAGGCGAAGAAGGTTGCCGCCCATGTGATGGAGGCCAGCGAATCCGACGTCGAGTTCAAGAACGGCAGCTTCTCGGTCAAGGGCACCGACAAGAAGATGGCGTTCGGCGAAGTGGCGCTTGCGGCCTATGTGGCGCACAAGTTCCCCACCTCGGAAGTGGAGCCGGGCCTCAAGGAAGGCGCATTCCACGACCCGACCAACTTCACCTTCCCGGCTGGCTGCCACATCTGCGAACTGGAAGTCGACGCCGAGACCGGCGTGACCGAAGTGGTTGACTGGGTGGCCGTGGACGACTTCGGCAACATCATCAACCCGATGATCGTGGAAGGCCAGGTGCATGGCGGCATCGCTCAAGGTGTAGGCCAGGCGCTGACCGAAGGCGTGGTCTATGACGAGGGCGGCCAGCTGCTGACCGGCTCGTACATGGATTACTGCATGCCGCGCGCCGACAACCTGCCGCCGCTGCGTCTCGACTTCACCAAGACCCAGTGCCCGTCGAACCCGCTGGGCATCAAGGGCTGCGGTGAGGCTGGCGCCATCGCCGCACCGGCAGCGCTGATGAACGCGCTGACCGATGCGCTGGGCGTCAAGGACGTGCCGATGCCGGCCAGCCCGCAGACCGTGTGGAAGGCCATGGCGCATCTGCGCGAGGCGGCCGAGTAAATCCAGGGACAGGAGACAGAAAAATGGAAAACTTTGAATATCACCGTCCCTCGAAGCTGGCGGATGCGGTCAAGCTGATCAAGGCGAAGAAGGACGGCAAGCTGATGTCGGGCGGCATGACGCTGATCCCGACGATGAAGCAGGGGCTGGCAACGCCATCCGACATCATCGACCTCGGCGGCCTCAAGAACACCGGCGTCAAGGTGGCCAAGACCAAGGTCACCATCATGGCCGGCACCACCCATGCCGAGGTGGCCAACGACAAGGAGCTGAAGAAGGCCATACCGGCGCTGGCCGCACTGGCTGGCCGGATCGGCGATCCGCACGTGCGCCATTGCGGCACCATCGGCGGCTCGGTGGCCAATGCGGATCCGGCTGCCGACTATCCGGCGGCGCTGATCGCGCTCAACGCCAAGGTGGTGACGGACAGCCGCACCATCGAGGCCGAGAAGTTCTTCAAGGGCCTGTTCGAGACCGCGCTGAGGACGAACGAGATCATCAAGCAGATCGAGTTCGAGGTTCCGGCGCGGGCGGCCTACTCGAAGTTCCCGAACCCGGCCTCGCGCTATGCGATGGTGGGCGTGTTCGTGGCCGACTTCGGCAAGAAGGGCGTGCGCGTCGGCGTGACCGGGGCCAAGGGCTCGGCCTATCGCGAGAAGGCCATGGAAAAGGCCCTGACGGCCAACTTCTCGGCCGATGCACTGGCCGGGGTCAAGGTCAAGGCAGATGACATGAACGCCGATATCCACGGTTCCGCCGAGTATCGCGCGCACCTGGTTGGCGTGATGGCAAAGCGCGCGGTGGCGGCCGCCAAGTAGGCCGTCTTTCGAGCCGTTTGACGAAAACCGCTGCGGCCCGTGAGCCTTTTGCGCTTGCGGGCCGTATCGTTGTAAACAAGGGGCATCATGCCAGTGACACTTCCCACCTCGATCGATGAAACCCGGCAGTTGCTCTCCACCGAGAGCTATATCGCCGACCGGCCTCTGGCGACCGTTGTCTACCTGGCGCTGAAGATGGGCCGGCCGCTGTTTCTCGAAGGCGAGGCAGGCGTCGGCAAGACCGAGATCGCCAAGGTGTTGAGCACCACGCTGGGCCGCGACCTGATCCGGCTGCAGTGTTATGAAGGGCTGGACCTGGCCGCTGCCGTCTACGAGTGGAACTACCCGGCCCAGATGATCGAGATCCGCATGGCCGAGGCCGAGGGCGTGGATGATCGCGGCCGGTTGCAATCGGACATCTTCTCTGACCGGTTCCTGATCAAGCGGCCGCTGCTCAAGGCGCTGGAGCCGCACACCAATGGTGCGCCGGTGCTGCTGATCGACGAGCTTGACCGCACCGACGAGGCGTTCGAGGCGTTCCTGCTTGAGGTACTGTCCGACTACCAGGTGACGATTCCGGAGATCGGCACCATCAAGGCGCCGGAACCGCCCATCGTCATCATCACTTCCAACCGCACCCGCGAGGTGCATGACGCGCTGAAGCGGCGCTGCCTTTACCATTGGGTGGGCTATCCGTCGGCCGAGCGCGAGCTGGAGATCATCAAGCGCCGCAAGCCCGGGGTGGGGGATCAGCTGGCGCAGGAAGTGGTAGGCTTCATCCAGGCGCTGCGCGGCAAGGACCTGTTCAAGTCGCCGGGCGTCGCCGAGACGCTCGATTGGGTGTCGGCACTGAACGAGCTCAACGCCGTTGCGCTCGATCCAGGGACGGTCAACGACACGCTTGGCGTTTTGCTGAAGTACCAGGATGACATTGCCCGCATGGAAGGCTCCGAGGCCAAGCGGCTGGTCGAGCAGATCCAGTCCGAGATCCGCAATCGTGGCTGATCCCATGGCGCTAACGGCGGCCAATTCCAACAAGCCCGCGCCAACCGGCCAGTTGCCGGCCAACATCATGCACTTCGCTCGGGTGCTGCGCGATGCTGGGCTGCCGGTGGGGCCGGGTGCCGTGCTTGACGCGCTGGAAGCGGTGCGCGGCGGCGGCATGGCCAGCAAGCAGGATTTCTACTGGGTGCTGCATTCGGTGTTCGTCAAGCGGCGCGAGCACACGGTGCTGTTCGACCACGCCTTCGAGGTGTTCTGGCGCAAGCCCAAGATGATCGAGCAGTTGATGCAGCTGCTGTTCCAGCAGGTGCGCGTCGAGGCAAGGCCCGCGAAGAAGAAGGCCGGTCAGAAGCGGCTTGCCGAAGCCATGTTCGACCAGGACGAGCAACAGTCGCAGCGCGAGCGGCCGCGCGACGACATCGAACTTGAAGGCGAGTATACCTCGTCGGCGCGCGAGGTGCTGCGGTCGAAGGACTTCGAACAGATGAGCGCCGAAGAAGAGCGCCAGGCCCGCGAGGCCATCCAGCGCATGCGCATGAACCGGCTGCTGGTCAAGATGCGCCGCTTCCGCGCCAGCCCGCGCGGGGTGGTGGACATGCGGGCCACGTTGCGCAAGTCGATGCGCACTGGCGGCAACATGGCGGACTTGAAGTTCAAGGCGCGCCAGACGCGCGAGCCGCCGTTGGTGGTGTTGCTGGACATTTCCGGCTCGATGGCTAATTACAGCCGGGTTTTCCTGCATTTTCTGCATGCGCTGACCAATGACCGTTCGAGGGTGCAGGTGTTCACGTTCGGCACGCGGCTTACCAACATCACCCGCGAGCTGAAGCGGCGTGACGTGGACGAGGCGATGGAGCTTGTGGGGTCGCACGTCAACGACTGGTCGGGCGGCACCCGCATCGGCCACATCCTGCGCGAGTTCAACGTCAAGTGGTCGCGCCGGGTGCTGGCGCAGGGCGCGCATGTGCTGCTGATGACCGACGGGCTCGACCGCGACGACGTGGAGGTGCTGGAGGCGGAGATGGCCCGGCTGGCCCGGTCGGCCAAACGGGTGGTGTGGCTCAACCCGCTCTTGCGCTATTCAGGCTTCGAGGCGCGCGCCGCCGGCATCAAGGCGATGATGCCCTACGTTGACGAATTCCGGCCGTGCCACTCGCTCAATTCGCTGGCCGATCTCGCCGAGGTCTTGTCAGGTTCGCGGGACGCGGCGCATGATCCGCGGCGGTGGATGGACCGGGCGGCGGAACGGCTGGGCAAGGAGGTGACGGCATGAGTGCGAACGATGCAAGCCTGCTGGCCAAGGCAAATGCGTGGGTGGACGAGGGCCGCCAGGTGGCGCTGGCCACGGTCATCGAGACCTGGGGCTCGGCGCCGCAGCCCGTCGGCTCGCAGCTGGTGATCGACGGCGAGGGGAATTTCGAAGGCTCGGTGTCGGGCGGCTGTGTCGAAGGCGCCGTGGTGACCGAGGCGCTGGACGCCATCGCCACCGGCAAGGCCAAGGTGCTGGCGTTCGGCGTGGCGGACGAGACCGCCTGGGAAGTGGGCCTTGCCTGCGGCGGCAAGATCCGGGTCTATGTCGAGCCGGTTACGGGTAAGGCGTGAGGCGATGGACGTTCAACTGCTGAAGCAACTGGCGGATGCCCGCGATGCCCGCATGGCGGTGGCGGTGCTGACCGATCTTGCCTCAGGCGAGCAGGAACTGGTAACGCGCCGCTATGCGGGCGAGCACGCGCTGGCGGCCCAACTGGACGAAGCGTTCCGGTTCGACAGATCGGGAGTCGTTTCAACGGACAAGGGCGAAACCTTCATCCATGTTCACAACCCCGCCCTGCGGCTGGTCATCATCGGCGCCGTGCATATTGCGCAGGCCGTGACGCCGATGGCGAAGCAGGCCGGCTATGACATCACCGTCATCGATCCGCGCGGCGCGTTTGCCACGCAGGAACGCTTTCCCGGCTTGACGCTGCATGCCGACTGGCCGGACGAGGTGCTGCCGGGCATGGGGCTGGATGCGCGCACCGCCTTCATCGCGCTCACCCACGATCCCAAGATCGACGACCCGGCGCTGACCATCGCGCTCAAGTCCGAATGTTTTTATATCGGCGCGCTGGGATCGAGGAAGACCCAGGCAGCCCGGCATGAACGGCTGAAGGCGTCGGGTCTCGACCCCACCCGCATCTGCGGTCCCATCGGCCTCGACATCGGTGCGCGCGGCGTGCCGGAGATCGCCATTTCCATCATGGCCGAGATGACCCGTCATCTCAGGCTCGGCGGCGGCAAGCCATGATCTTTGGCGAGATCGCGGTCAGTTCGGCGCAGGGCGCCATCCTTGCCCATTCGGTGCGCCGGGGCGGGTTGTCGTTCAAGAAGGGAAGGATGCTGTCTGCCGGGGACGTGAGCGCCCTGACGCAAGCCGGAGTGGACACGGTATTCGCTGCTTCGCTTTCGGCGGACGATGTCCACGAGGACGAGGCGGCGGCGCGGCTGGCGGCGGCGGTGTCTGGCGGGGGCGTTTCCATTCAGGAAGCTTCCACGGGGCGGGCCAATATCTATGCGGCCGCGGCCGGTGTGGCGCTGGTGGATGCGGGGCTGGTGCGTGCGCTCAACCGGCTCGATGAAGCAGTGACGCTGGCAACTGTGACGCCGTTCCAGCCGGTCGAAGCGGGACAGATGGTGGCGACCGTCAAGATCATCCCGTTCGCAGCACCCCGCGCCGTGGTGGAAGAGGCCTGTGCGCTGGCGCAATCGGGCAGTCTTGTTTCCGTCAGGCAGTTCGCGCCGCACCGGGCCGGCCTGGTGCTCACCCGCACCGAGGGCATGAAGGCATCGCTGCTGGACAAGTCCGCCCGGGTGATCCGCGACCGGCTGGAGCGGTTCGGCAGTACGCTGGGCGAGATCGTCGAGGTGCCGCACACCATCGAGGGAGTGGCTGACGGAATTGCCCGGCTGAAGGCATCCGGCCATGACCCGGTACTGGTGTTTGGCGCCTCGGCCATCGTTGACCGGGGCGACGTGGTGCCTGCAGGTCTCATGGCGGCGGGCGGGCAGGTCGTCCACCTCGGCATGCCGGTGGATCCGGGCAACCTGCTGATGCTCGGTTCGCTCGGCGGCAAGCCGGTCATCGGGGTGCCGTCATGCGCGCGTTCGCCCAAGCTGAACGGTTTTGACTGGGTGCTGGCGCGGATGCTGGCGGGCATCGACGTACGTCCACAGGACATCATGGACATGGGAGCAGGCGGGCTGCTGATGGAAATCGAGACGCGACCCTCGCCGCGCGAGGCCGGCCGATGAGCGCGCTTGCAGGCATCGTGCTGGCGGCAGGCACGTCATCCCGTTTCGGGGTGGCGAACAAGCTGCTGGCGGAGTGGCGCGGCCAGCCGATGCTGCGCTCGGTGCTGGAAGCCGTGCTCGCCACCGAACTGGACCCGGTGATCGTGGTCACTGGCCATGAGCGCGAGCAGGTCGAGGCAGCACTTGCCGGGCTCGATGTGCAGGTCGCGCGCAACCCCGATTTCGCTTCAGGTCAGGCAAGTTCGGTCCGGGCCGGCATCGCCGCCGTACCTGAGTGGTGCGACGGCGTCATGATCCTGCTCGGAGACATGCCGCGCATCTGTCCCGGCGAGATCAATGCGCTGATCGATGCCTTTGCCGGTGAGACCTCCATTGTCGCGCCGCAGTTCGACGGCCAGCGCGGCAACCCGGTGATCGTTGGCAGGGCGCATTTCCCGGCGCTGCAAGGTCTGACGGGGGACAAGGGCGCGCGAGACCTGTTGTCCGGTCCGGGCGTTACGCTGGTGGCGATGGACTCCGACGCCGTGTTGAGGGATATCGACACCCCGGAGGCGCTGGCATGAGCACCCGGAAACCCGCCCGCGTGGGCGCTCCCGTCATGAGCATCGACACGCCTGCGCTGGTCATCGATCTGGACGCGTTCGAGCGCAATCTCGACGCCATGGCGGCCTATGCCAAGGCAGCCGGAGTGCGGCTTCGCCCCCATGCAAAGACCCACAAGAGCCCGGACGTGGCGCTGGCGCAAGCCGCGCGCGGGGCAGTGGGTCAGTGCTGCCAGAAGGTGTCGGAGGCGGAAGTCCTCGTCTATGGCGGCATTGGCGACGTGCTGGTCTCCAACGAGATCGTGGGCGAGGCCAAGTTGCGGCGTCTGGCAGACCTGGCCACCCGCGCCAGGATTTCCGTCTGCGCCGATGATGTCGCGCAAGTAAGGGCCTATGGCGCGGCGGCGCGGGCGGCGGGCGCCGTGATCAACGTGCTGGTGGAGATAGATGCCGGGGCAAGCCGTTGTGGCGTTGCAGCGGGCCAGAAGGCGGCGGACCTGGCCCTTGCCATCGCTGCCGAGGAGGGGCTCGCCTTTGGTGGCTTGCAGGCCTATCACGGTGGCGCCCAGCACCTGCGCACGCCGCAGGAGCGACACGCCGCCATTGACATGTCCGCCGGGCGGGTGCGCGACACTCTTGCCGCCTTCGCCGGGGCCGGCCTTGATTGTCCTTTGGTGACCGGGGCGGGTACCGGCACTTTCTACGAGGAGGCGGCCTCCGGCCTGTGGGGCGAACTTCAGGCAGGGTCCTATTGCTTCATGGACGCCGATTATGCCCGCAATCAGCCGGGCGAGGGCTCCAACCTGCCGCGCTTTGAACATGCGCTGTTCATCGCCACCACGGTGATGAGCGTGGCCGTACCCGGCCAGTGCGTCATCGACGCCGGTCACAAGACGGCAGCCATCGATTCCGGCTTGCCCGTGGTGTGGGGCGCGGAGGGGCTGACCTATACCGCTGCGAACGACGAACACGGGGTCGTGACTGTCGGCCAGGGCGCAATACAGCCGCCATTGGGCAGCCGCCTCTGGCTGGTCCCGGGCCACATCGATCCGACCGTCAACCTGCACGACTGGTACGTCGGCGTGCGCGGCGTGCTGGAGGAGGGTGTGGTGGAAGCGGTCTGGCCCATCGCCGCTCGCGGCTGTGTTTTCTAGAATCCAATCAAGATCATGAACGGAGACGTTAAACCCATGTATACGCTTGTCGGATCACCCAAGAGCCGTGCCTTCCGTGTGATGTGGATGATGGAAGAGGCGGGCCAGGCCTACAACATCATTCCTGCTGCCGCGCGCAGCGACGAGGCGCGCAAGTACAACCCGTCGGGCAAGGTGCCGGCGCTGGTGGTGGACGGCGAAGTCATCATCGACAGCACCGCCATCTGCCAGTTCCTGGCCGACCGGCACGATGTATGCACCTTCAAGGCCGGCACCATCGAGCGGGCCAGGCAGGACAGCTGGCTGCACTTCGCAATCGACGAGCTGGATTCGGCCTGCTGGTGGGCGGCCAAGCACACCTTCATCCTGCCGGAAGATCTGCGCACCGAAACGGCGATCAAGGCCTGCGAGCACGACTTCGGCCGGGCGCTGGGCTGGCTGGCAGAGCGCCTCGGTGGCAATGATTACGTGATGGGCAAGCAGTTCACCGTGCCGGACCTGATCATCGTGCATTGCTTCGGCTGGGCCATCGGCATGCACAAGTGGCAGATCCCGGAAGGCCCGCTGACCGCCTACATGAAGCGGGTGCGGGCGCGGCCAGCCTTCCAGAAATCCTGGGCGGCGCGCGAAGCGTCTTGAGTTTCACGCGCTTTTTCGCAAATCTTGCACCCATGCGGGGTGTAACACGCGTATTTCAGGTACTGATTGCGGTGACGCTGCTGGCAGCGGCGCCGGCGGGCAGGGCGGCTGCGGATGACGCGCCATCGCTGGATGCCGCGCTGGCGAAGCTGGCGCCGCCGCCATCAGATGCGGCGCTGCGGCAGATACCCGACGCCGGGCGCAAGCTGCTGGCGTTGCGCAGTTACGTGCGCTACGGGGCGAAGATCGCCGACCGGTGGAGCTGGACGGACGAGCAGATCAAGGCGTTCGAGGGGTCACCGGAACAGCAGGCGTTACTCGCCGCAATTTCGGCGGTGAACGAGCACTTCAAGGCGGCAAATCCGGGCTACGAGATTTATGTCCATGGCACCGTGCGCAGCCTCGATGAGCAGCTTGCCAAGTGGAACGGCAATGCCTCGGTGGGCGAGGGGGCGGCGGAGATTCTTGCTGCCCACAGGGCCGAGTTTGGCGAGGACGGGTTGCAGCCCGACCGGATCGACGCGAAAAAGCTGGGAGCGTGGTTGCGCGGTTTCCAGCCGTCGAAACGCGCCAACCTGGCAGCGCCCGGGCTGACGTTGCATGGCCGCGCCCACGCCATCGACTTCCAGGTGATGAAGGACGGCCAGATCCATGCCGGGGCCAATTCGACACAGGTAGAAAGTGTCTGGCGTGCCGAAGGCTGGGACGAAAAGCTCAAGGCGAGCATGGACGCAGCCGGTCCGTCGTTCTCGGGTCCGCTCACCAACCCGGACGAGCCCTGGCACTACGACTACAAGCCCGCCGCCGCCGCGACGGCGGCCAGCAACTGATCTGCGAGCACTGCAATGCAAAAGGCCGGGCGGCATATGCAGCCCGGCCCAGGTTGTTGTGCTTCGCGCTCAGCGGTCAGGGACGGCAACCGTGGTGGCGCATGCAGCCGCGATAGTTGGCACCACCGCCCCAGCGGCGACGGCACTCGCGGCGCCAGCGGTCACAGCGGTTGTAGTGATACGGCACTGCGCCAAGCCACCACGGGAAGGCATACCAGTAACCACGATGGTAGTGGCGGTGCGTCGGCCTGCGATGGCGGTGACGATGGCCATGACGGTGGCGGTTGTAGCGGCGCTGGGCCACCTGTTCCACCGGCAGCACGTCAGCCGCACTGGTCTGCGGGGCGGCTATGCCGGCGCTCATGCCGCCAACGGGTGCGGCCGAGCCCGGTGCAGCCGCGCCCACCGCTGCACAAAACGCCAGCGCGGACGCCAGCAGGATGGGTTTGATGGATCGCATGGAATGATCTCCTCCGAGTTGCTTCACTGGGTGACATCCGCCCTGAATGAAAGCGTACACGGATAATTTCCAGGCATACCTTGACCTCGATCAAGGTCAGGCTCCATCGACTCCCGGCCTGTTATTCCGCAGCATTGCCCGAGGCTTGCGCGCCGGAGACGAACTTGGCGCTGTAAGCCTGTTCGCCAAGCCGCTTGATGAGGCTCAGCTGCTGTTCGAGCCAGCTCTTGTGGCCTTCCTCGTCGAGCACGATCTGTTCGAACAGTGTCCGCGAGCCGATATCGCCCACCTCGCTGGCCTGTTGCGCGGCGCTGGTATAAAAGCGAATCGCCTCTTCCTCATCGGCAAGGTCTGCCTTGAACATGTTTTCAAGCGAAGATGCCGCCTCGGGCTGTTTGGCGAACGCCACCTCCGGCTTGCCATTGAGGAACATGATGCGCTCGATGAAGCGGTCGGAATGGCCGATCTCTTCCTGCATCTCCTCGCGCATCTGCGTGGCCAGCAGGTCGAGCCCCCAGTCATCCAGCACGTGGGCGTGCAGCTGGTATTGGTGGGCGGCGGTCATCTCCATCTGCAGGGCTGTCTGCAGGTTGTTCAAGGTGGTGTCGTTGCTCATGGGCTGCTCCTGTTTCGCAATCATGGTGAGTTGCACGTAAGGGCCAGCCGCCACCGTTTCAACCGCACGGCAGGGCGCAGGATTGTTACATCAGCTTCAGCGCGCGGAAGCTGGCGTGGCCGTTGCGACCGATGATCAGGTGGTCATGGACGGCGATGTTGAGCTTGCCTGCCACCTCCACGATCTCGCGGGTCATGGTTTTGTCGGCCTGGCTCGGCGTAGGGTCGCCGGAGGGGTGGTTGTGCACCAGGATGATGGCGGTGGCCGACAATTCCAGTGCCCGCTTGATCACCTCGCGCGGATAGACGGGGGTGTGGTCCACGGTGCCGCGGCTTTGCACCTCATCGGCGATCAGCACGTTCTTGCGGTCGAGGAACAGGATGCGGAACTGCTCCTGGTTCTCGTAGGCCATGGCGGCGGTGGAATAGTCAATGAGCGCCGTCCAGCTGGACAGGGCCGGGCGATCGAGCACCGACCTGCGGGCCAGCCGTACTGCGGCGGCGTGGATGAGCTTTAGTTCGAACACGACCTTGTCGCCGACGCCCTTGATCTCCTTCAACCGGTGGGGCGGCGCGGCAAGCACGTCGCCAAAGCTGCCGAAGCGAGCCAGCAACGCCTTGGCGAGGGGCTTGGTGTCAGCGCGGGAGATGGCGCGGAACAGGATCAGCTCCAGCATTTCGTAGTCGGGCAGAGCATCCGGCCCGCCGCCCATGAACCGGTCGCGCAGCCGCTCGCGGTGGCCAAGATAGTGCGGGGCATGAGGTTCGGTTCCGCCGGGTTTCGGACTGGCAGTATCGGTTGCGGGCTTGCTGGCGGAAGTCCGCGGAACCTTGAAGCCCTGTGCGTCCTTGAAACCCATGGGGTGCGCCCGTCAGGTGTGCCATGGCGGGCAGTGCAGGCCGGCCGGCGACAGGGTGAATATCTCGCAGCCGTCCGCCGTGACGCCGATGGTGTGCTCGAACTGGGCCGACAGCGAGCGGTCGCGTGTCACCGCCGTCCAGCCGTCCGACAGCACCTTCACGTGCGGGCGGCCCAGGTTGATCATCGGCTCGACGGTAAAGAACATGCCTTCGCGCAACTCCACCCCTTCGCCCGGCCTGCCATAGTGGAGGATGTTGGGCATGTCATGGAACAGCCGGCCCAGGCCGTGGCCGCAGAAATCCCGTACTACCGAGCAGCGCTCGGCTTCGGCGAGGGTCTGGATGGCGTGGCCGATGTCGCCGGTGAAGGCGCCGGGGCGGATCACCTCCAGCCCGCGCATCAGGCACTCGTAGGTAACCTCGATGAGGCGTTCGGCGCGCCGGTTGATCTCGCCGACCGGGTACATGCGGCTTGAATCGCCGTGCCAGCCGTCAACAATCAGCGTTACGTCGATGTTGACGATCTCGCCTTCCTTCAGCGGCTTCGGACCGGGAATGCCGTGGCAGACCACGTGGTTTATCGATGTGCAGATGCCCTTGGGAAAGCCGCGATAGTTGAGCGGGGCGGGGATGGCGTTGTGCTGGCGCGCGAACGCCATCACTGCATCATCGAGTTCCTCGGTGGTAACGCCCGGCTGTACCATCGGCACGAGCATGTCCAGCGCCTGCGCCGCCAGTTGGCCGGCCTTGCGCATAGCAGCAAAATCGGCTGCGCCATGCAGCTTGATCTGGCCGTTGTTTGCCAGCGGCGCCGTGGCCGCATCGACATAAGTGGTGTGCATGCTCTTCAATACCGCAAACTGGTTACTTTACGTCAAGGTCAATCGTCCGGTCGACGAAAATTTCATCATCTCCCATTTGGCACGCCAGCGCGATGCTTTCAACGCCCGCTTGCGTGGCGGCGCGCCAGGCATCCACGTAAGCCGGGTCGATGTCGTGGGCCAGCCGAAAGCCTTGAGCGTCCGAGCGCTGCGCCAGGTACACCATCACCGCCCGGTGCCCGTCGCGCACCATGTCGGCAAGCTCCATCAGGTGCTTGGCGCCGCGCTCCGTCACCGCGTCGGGAAACTCGGCGACGCCGCCCTGGCGCGACAGGGTGACATTCTTGACCTCAACATAGGCGAGCCGCCCGTCCGCATGGTCCGACAGCAGCAGGTCGATGCGGCTGTTCCTGCCATACTTCTGTTCGCGCTTGAGCGTGGCATAACCCTGAAGCGCATCGACCTTGCCACCGAGGATTGCCTCTTCCACCAGCTTGTTGGGAAGCCCGGTGTTGAGGCCGACGCGGGCGGGAAGGCCCGCCGGGTTCACCGCCTCGACCATCTCCCAGGTGTGGGCATATTTGCGCTTGGGGTTGTCCGACACCGACAGCCACACCGGGTTGCCGGGCTCCAGCAGGCCCATCATCGAGCCGGTATTGGGGCAGGTGGCCGTCACCACCTCGCCGCTGTCCAGTTCGACGTCGGTGAGGAAGCGCTTGTAGCGCCTGATCAGCTTGCCGCGCTTGAGCGGCGCATCGGAAATCTGCATGTGCTTGCTTGACCTTCAACCCGGTTGTGACATTACTCGCGTAATCTCTTGATGTGTCATACCAGAGGCGACGTTTCCAGCCATGAGCGAGACCATACCCACAGCCGCCGTGCTGCTGATCGGCGACGAGATACTGTCAGGCCGCACCAAGGACGCCAACCTGGGCTGGATTGCCGACTGGCTGACGGCGCTCGGGATCGACCTCAAGGAGGCCCGCGTGGTGTCCGACGACGAGGCCGACATTGTTGCAGCCCTGAATGCACTGCGTGCGCGCTACACCTACGTGTTCACCACAGGCGGCATCGGCCCCACCCATGACGACATTACCGCCGATGCGGTGGCGAAGGCGTTCGGCGTGGGGATCGGCCATCATCCGGAGGCTGTCGCCATCCTGCGCAAGCATTTCGCGGCGCGCGGCCTGCCGGAGACCGAAGCCCGCATGCGCATGGCGCGCATTCCCGACGGCGCCGAACTGATCCCCAACGCGGTGTCCAAGGCGCCGGGCTTTCACATCGGCAACGTGTTCGTGATGGCCGGGGTGCCCAAGATCATGCAGTCGATGCTCGAGGCGGCCACGCCGAAGCTGACGGGCGGGCGCAAGATGCTGTCGCGCACCGTGCCGCTCAACCTGGGAGAGGGCGATGTGGCCAGGCGGCTCAAGGAAATCCAGCAGGCGCACGAGGGGGTGATGATCGGCTCCTATCCGTTCGAGAAGCCGGATGGGCGCTATGGCACCAATATCGTCATCCGCTCACGCGACGAGGACCGGATGAACGCGGCCGCCGACGAGGTGGAGAATATCCCGGACGAGATCAACGCCAGGCCACCGGACGAGGCGTGGAGTTGAGTGGCAGCCCGGTTTCTCTGACTGTCATTCCCCCTGTGTCGGGAAGTGGGTGTTGCACGCCGTCACCCCCAAAAAACCTGCGGCGCGGCTGCAAGACTTGCCATATACTGTCCGATGGCTGACGGCCAGCAGGTTCCGCGCATCACCTTTGGCGGGAGGAAACGCATGACCATCTATGACGAGATTGCCTGTCTTCAGCAGATTCCTCCGTTTGCTGCGCTCAGCCCGGTCAAGCAGAAGCTGCTGGCCGTTGTAAGCGAGCATGCCGTCTACATGCCAGGAGACACCATCATCGAGCAGGGCGAGACCGGCGATGCGGTCTACGTGCTGCTGGACGGCATGGCCGATGTGCGCATCAGGTCGGGCGGGGAGGACAAGCTGGTGCGGGAGCTTGGCCGCAATGCGCTGTTCGGCGAGATCGCGGTGATGAAGAACACCCCGCGCATGGCCAGCGTGGTTGCCCGCACCATGGTGCACGTGCTGCGCATCAAGAAGGAAGTGCTGCACGCCATGATCAAGGACATTCCCGAACTCGGCCAGCGCATCCAGCATTATATCGACGGCGCAGGCTACGCCATCGGCCCGGCGCCGCAACCAGCCTGATCAGGGCATGACAGGCGGCGCAACTCAGTGCGCCTCGTCCGCCGACACCGCGTTCAACTGGCCGTAGTTCTGTTCACCAATCGAATCCATCAGCGACAGTTCAGTCTCGATGAAGTCGATGTGGCCTTCCTCGTCCCGCAGCAGTTCCTCGAAGATCTGCATTGACACGAAGTCCTTATTGGCGTGGCACAGGTCGCGCGAGGCGGAATAATTGTCGCGCGCCATGTGCTCGCCCTTCAGATCGCACTCCAGCACCTCGCGCACATTGGTGCCGATCATCAGCGGATCAAGCTGTTGCAGGTTCGGGTGGCCTTCCAGAAAGATGATGCGCGCGATCAGCTTGTCGGCGTGGTTCATCTCCTCGATGGACTCCTCACGCTCCTTCCTGGCCAGCCGCTTGAATCCCCAGTCGTCCAGCAGGCGGTAATGCAGCCAGTACTGGCTGACGGCGGTCAGTTCCAGCCGCAGCGCCTTGTTAAGCGCGTCGATAACGTCCTTGTTGCCCTTCATGGGAATCTCCTTGGCTTGTTTTGTGCGAGGCGTCGTCATTGCCAGCCGAGGAGTGGCTGGCGGAACCAATGGTCCTGGAGCCGGTTGCCAACCCGGCAACCGAGCTGCAGTCGATGAGGTGCGTTCTGGCCCGCTTGCGGATGCCGCCATGCAGGGCAACGGCCTCCTCGAGAACCGAGGTGAACAGCGGCATGCAGCCGCCGCAATTGGCCTTGCAGCCACGAGCCTTGAACACCCGGCCCGGCGTGACAATGCAATACGGATCCGCGCCGCGCATGTCGCCGACGGCATCTCGGATGTCCTGGGATTTGATCACGTTGCAGTGGCAGACGATCATAAAGAGTGTTTGGTCTTTGACAGCTGTTTTGGCAGCAAATGAGCAGATGCGCCGAAGATTGTCATTTTCCGACTCATTCAGTCAACTTTAAAATTCAATCTTTCCAATAGTTTAGAATTCCTCAAATGTTTGGCTTTGGGTGTGGTGAGGCTGGAAACCGATGTCAGGCGTGAATTCTGAACAGACGTTCAAAATCCAGCTTGCCTAATTTCTGCGCTTGTGGCATTTTGAACGTACATTCAAAACGAATGTGACGAGTCAACAGGTGCCCAAATGCTTAATCCACTTCATAACCAGTTCAATCCCGGCCAGCTGTGGGAGATGGACCGCAGCCACTTCCTGCATCCGTGGACCCACTTCGAAAGCTTCGAGAGGGAAGGGTCGCTGGTTATCGCCAAGGGCGAGGGCTGCCACGTCACCGACTCGGAAGGGCGGCGTTATCTCGATGGCATCGGCGGCATGTGGTGCGTGAACGTCGGCTATGGCCGGCAGGAACTGGCCCAGGTGATGGCGGACCAGGCGATGCAGCTGGCCTATTCGAACACGTTCGTGGACGTGTCAAACCCGCCCGCGGCCATGCTGGCGTCCAAGCTTGCATCGCTGGCGCCGGGCAGCCTCAATCGCGTCATCTATTCGCTCACCGGGTCTGCGGCCAATGAAGGCGCCATCCGCATGGCGCAGTATTATCACGGCCGGAAGGGAAACTTTTCGCGCAAGCACATCATCAGCCGCAAGAACTCCTATCACGGCTCCACCGTGCTTACCGCATCCATCGGCCTGCGCGAGGGCGACCGGCAGGACGAGTTCCAGTATCTTTCGAGCTTCATCCATCACCTGGAGTCGCCCTACTACTACCGCTTCGGGGCAGGGCGCACGCCGGAGCAGTTCACCGAAGACCTGGTGCAGGAGTTCAAGGACAAGATCGCCGAACTGGGGCCGGAAAACATCGCCTGCTTCATCGCCGAGCCGATCCAGGCGTCGGGCGGGGTGGTGCCGCCGCCGCCGGGATACCTGAAGAAGATGCTGGAGGTGTGCAAGCAGCACGACATCCTGTTCATCGCGGACGAGGTGGTGACGGCGTTCGGCCGCATCGGCCACATGTTTGCCTCGTGGGACGAATTCGGCATCCAACCGGACATGATCGTCATGGCGAAGGGCATCACCTCGGGCTATTTCCCGATGGGCGCAACGCTTTACTCCGATGAAATTCACGAGGTGGTTTCCACCGACAACCCGGACGGCTGGTTCGCCCACGGCTTCACCTGTGCGGGCCATCCGATCGGCTGTGCGGTGGCGTTGAAGAACATCGAGATCATGGAGCGCGAGGACATCTGCGGTCACGTGCGCGACGTCGGCGACTATTTCGAGAACCGGCTGATGGAACTGGAAGACCTGCCGCTGGTGGGCGATGTCCGCGGCAAGCGCATGATGATGTGTGTCGAGTATGTCGCCGACAAGGAGACCAAGGCCCACATTCCGCACGAGGTGAACATCTCCAAGCGCATTTCCAACCTGTGTGAAGCGCGCGGGCTGCTGGTCCGGCCGATGGGCCATCTCGACGTCATGTCGCCGCCATTGACCATCACCCGCGACGAGGCTGATTTCCTCGTCGAAACGCTGCGCGGTGCGATTTCCGACATCACTGACGAACTGGTGCGCGAAGGCGTGGTCTGATCTTCAACGTCATTCCGGCGAAAGCCGGAATCCATGCCTCGCTGCATGGACCCCGATCTTCATCGGGGTGACGGCGGAAGTTTCGTCTGCAACGCCTTCGCCAGATTTCCCCTGTCCGCCACTTCCACGCGCTCAAGCCCCAGCCACTGCGCCATGTCGGCAAGGGCGGGGAAGATGGCTTCCGCCACCAGGCCTGGCTGAACATCGTCCTCGTGCCAGGCAGCATTGATGCGCAAGGTGCCCGCCTGGCGGTCAGCCTTCATGCACAGCCTGCCCACAAGATCCTCGCCAACGAGCACCGGCAGCACGTAGTAGCCGTAATGCCGCTTTGGCGCGGGGGTATAGATCTCAATGCGGTAGTGGAAGCCGAACAACCGGTGGGCGCGGTCGCGATTCCACACCAGCGGGTCGAACGGCGACAGCACGGTGGCCCGGTCGAACCTGCGGGCCGGGCGCGCCTCGCGCCAGATGAAGCCGGGTTTGTTCCAGCCTTCCACCTGCACCTCGCGAATGTCGCCTGCCTCAACCAGTTCCTGTACCGCGCGGCGGGCATCTTCCACCGGCAGGCGGAAATAGTCGCGGATGTCGGTTTCGGTGGCGATGCCGAGGGCGCGGGCTGACTGACGCGCCAGTTCGCGCATGGCTTCGGCGCGCGACGGCGTGGGCGCGTTGAGCGCGTCTTCGGGCAGCACCCGCTCAGGCACGTCGTACACCCGCTCGAAGCCATCACGGCGCGCAGTGGTTACGTCGCCCGTCCAGAACAGGTACTCGAGCGCCGTCTTGTGGTCGTTCCAGCCCCACCACTCGCCGGACCTGACTGCAGGCTGGCCGAAATCGCGAGGGCGCAGCGGGCCTTCTGCGCGCACCTTTTCGAGAATCCGGCCAATGACTTGCGGCTGTTGGCTGGCAAATTGAGTCAAGCCCTTGTAGATGCCTTGCCCGTTGCGGGCGTCCTCCATCCGCCATCTGAGCAGCGGCTGGAAACGGTGCGGCAGGAAGCTTGCCTCATGCGCCCAGTATTCGAAGCACTGGCGCTTGCGGTCATTGAGCGTATGCCGGTCCAGCACGTCGCGGTCATAGGCGCCAAGCCGCGAGAACAGTGGCAGGTAGTGAGAGCGCGACAGCACATTCACGCTGTCGATCTGCAGCAGGTTCAGGTCATCGATGGTACGGGCGAGCGTGGCCCAGCGTGTGGCTTTGGAGGCCGGCTGGACGCCGGAGAGCCCTTGCGCGGTGAGTGCGATGCGCCGCGCCTGATTCAGGCTTATGGCGTCCGAAAGCGCCATCAGATGCAGCGACCGCCGTCCACTTCCATGCACACGCCAGTGATGAATGCGCTGTCGTCCGAGGCGAAGAACAGCGCGGCGTTGGCCATGTCGCGGGGCGTCGAGAAGCGGCCCATGGGAATGGTCGAGATGAAGGCGGCGCGCATTTCGTTGGTGACCTCGCCTCCCATGAAGGCGCCCAGCATCGGCGTTTCACCAGCGACGGGGCACAGGGCGTTGACGCGAATCTGGTCGGGCGCCAGCTCGACGGCCATGGCCTTGGTCATGGTGGTGACCGCGCCTTTGGAGGCGTTGTACCACACCAGCCCCGGGCGTGGCCTGAGTGCTGCAGTGGAGGCGGTGTTGATAATTGAGCCCGAGCCCTGATCGCGCATGATCGGCACCACTGCCTTTGCCGCGAGGAACACCGACTTCACGTTGACATCGAACAGCCTGGCGAAGGTGGCTTCATCGACGTCCAGCATCGGCTGGTTGGTTTGCGGCATGCCGGCATTGTTGACCATGATGTCGAGACTGCCAAAGCGGCCGGTGGCCAGCTTGGCTACGGCATCAAGATCAGGCTGGCTGGTGACGTCGCAATGGCAATAGACGCAATTGCCGCCGATGTGCGAAGCGACCTGTTCGCCCAGCGCGTCGTTGATGTCGGCGATGATGACATTGGCGCCTTCTTCAGCGAAGCGGCGCACGATGCCTTCGCCGAAGCCCGATGCGCCGCCGGTGACGATGGCGGTCTTTCCTGCAAGTCTCATGTGAGTGGCTTTTCCATGTTCACGAGGCGGTCGGCGAAACCATAGCTCTTGTAAACCTCGTGGGCGAGGGTGTTGCGCGTCAATACTGACACCCGCAACCACTTCGCACCGGCGGCGCGGGCCAGCCGCTCGGCATCGGCCAGAAGCGCCTTGCCAATGCCGTTTCCGCGGGCCTTCTCCGCCACCGCAAGCTCGCTCACATAGGCGTAGACGTACGGCGTTTCATCGATGTCATCGGCCTCGACGCGGGTGAGGATGGCGCAATAGCCGGCCACCTTGCCGCCCGTGCAGGCCATGCGGATGTGGCCCGCGTGCTGGCGGCAATCGGCCTTCAGGGCATCGATGTACCAGCCTGCAATATCCTCCGGCGGCAGCATGCGGTCATAGTATCGGCCTTCATGGATCTGCAACTGACGGATCAGGCCGATCAGGGCGTCCTCGTCGGCGTCGGCATAATCGCGAATTTGAGGGGCTTGAGACATGGTGAATGTTAAGTCTCCATTCACCGTAAAATTCAATTCAAATTGTAACAATGCGGGCGGGGTGAGACAGTGTTCTCAAGCGTTCAGTTCAGCGCCGCTCGCTGGACTCAATCGCCGGACCGGCAAGCCCTTTCTGAGGGGTGAGGGCCCCGGTCCGCCAAGGCGGCGCGAACGCGAATGACGGCGGTGCTGGTTGAGGGGCCAGCGCCGCCGTTCTCATTTCAGCGGTATGCCTGGATCAATCGTGGAAGACGGCTTCCGGCGGGCGCGCCTCGTTGTGCTTCAGGCCGGACACGTGCTTGTACAGGGTCGAGCAGTAGGGGCAGACGATTTCGTTGTCGTCGCCCATGTCCAGAAACACGTGCGGATGGTCGAACGGGGCGTGGGCGCCGGTGCACTGGAACTCCCGGGCGCCGATCTCGATCTGGGCCACGCCCATGTCGTTGTGGAACTTTGGTGTGCCGGTGGATGCCATGAGTTTGCCTGCCTTGCGCTGCGTGGACGCAACAGAATTGGGTGTTGATGGAGCCCTGCTTGAGGTGGTCCTTGTGCTGGCGATAGCATACCTTGGCCATTCGGGCCAATACCTGCCAACACCAACCGGAGAGCATCTTCCCTTGCCCAGCTTCATGTCAGACGATGTCGAGATCGCCTACGAGGTGCAGGGCGAAGGCGAGCCGATCCTGCTCATTCACGGCTTTGCCTCGAACGGGCGCGTGAACTGGGGGTCGACCGGATGGGTGGAGCTGTTGACGCGGGCCGGGCGGCAGGTGATCGTCATCGACAATCGCGGCCACGGCAAGAGCGCCAAGCTGCATGATCCGGCGCGCTATTCGGCGCGTGAGATGGCGCTCGATTCGAGCCGGCTGATCGAGCATCTCGGCCATGACCGGGTGGACATCATGGGCTATTCGATGGGTGCCCGGCTGACCGCACTTCTGGGCATCCATCATCCACAACAGGCGCGCTCGCTGATCATTGCGGGGCTTGCAGGCAACATGATTGACGGCGTGCCGGGTTCGCAGGAGGTCGTTGCCGCCCTGCGCGCGCCGTCACTGGCTCAGGCAAAGGGCGAGCAGGGCAGGGCGTTCCGCGCCTTCGCCGAGCAGACGAAATCCGACCTCGAAGCATTGGCGGCCTGCATGTCGTCGCAGCGCGTGCTGGTGAGAAGCGAAGAGCTTGCCGCCATCAAGGCGCCCACGCTGGTCGTGGTGGGCGAGGAAGATACGGTTGCAGGCCCGGTCGATCCGCTGGTAGACGCCATTCCAGGGGCGGAAGGCGTGGTGCTGCCGGGCCGCGATCACATGAAGGCGGTGGGCGACAAGACCTACAAGCTCTCCGTTCTGGATTTTCTCGACAGGCGGCCATGACGGCGAAACAGACAGCGGTGTTCACCGGTGCCCAGGGCAACCGGATCGTGGCGGACGTTCACCCGGCCGATGCGCCGCGCGGCTGCGTGTTGCTGGCGCATGGCGGCGGGCAGACGCGGCATTCCTGGGGCGGAACGGCGCGCGCGCTTGCCAAACGCGGCATCACCGCCGTCACAATTGACCAGCGCGGCCACGGCGACAGCGACTGGATCAAGACCGGCGAGTACGGCTTCGAGTGGTTTGCCGAGGACATGCTGAGCGTGCTTGATCAGTTGCACCGGCTGACCGGCTTCGTGCCGGCGGTGGTGGGCGCCTCGCTGGGCGGACTGGCGGGGCTGTTCGCCGGCGGCAGCGCGCATGGCGCCGAGGCGATGTCGGCGCTGGTGCTGGTGGACATCACGCCCAAGATGCGGGTGGATGGCGTGGCGCGCATCATCGGCTTCATGCAGGAGCACGCCGACGAAGGCTTCGCCACGGTGGAAGAGGCAGCCGACGCCATATCGGCGTACCTGCCGCACCGGCCCCGGCCAACCAACCTTTCCGGCCTGTCGAAGAACCTGCGCAAGGACGCCGACGGGCGTTACCGTTGGCATTGGGACCCCAATTTCATCATCACCCGCGAAGACCCTGCCAAACATGCGCACGACGTTGAAAGCAAGGGCTTCGAGGCGGCGGCGCGGCTCAAGATGCCGGTTCTCCTGGTCAGGGGCCGTGAAAGCGAGCTGGTGGGCGAGGACGAGGTGGAGGCGTTCGTCAAGGCGGTTCCGCAAGCCAAATTCGCCGATATTGCCGGTGCGCGGCACATGGTGGCCGGCGACAAGAACGATGTGTTCACGGATGCGTTACTCGCCTTCTTTGACGAGTTGACTTGGCGCTGACATGGTTCGGGAGTACATAAGGGCCTGAAACCATCGCGCCGAGCCGGCCGGCTTGCGCGGTGCTCCCGAAGGAGGCACATCATGCCCAAGCAGCAGATCATTCCAAACGTTGCCAGCGTCGACCCGGTCTGGGATCGCATTCGCGAGGAGGCCGAGGCCATTACCCGCGCCGATACCAGCCTTGGCGGGTTCATCTTCACCTCGGTGCTCAATCCGGACAGTTTCGAGGAAGCGATGTGCCACCGGCTGGCGCAGCGGCTGGGCAATGCGGACATCGGCGCCGAGCTTATCGTGCACGGCTTCGAGGACGCGCTGGAGGCCGACCCGGATATCGGCGTGTCGGCGCGGGCCGACATTATTGCCGTGTTCGACCGTGACCCGGCGTGCCACCGCTACATTGACCCGCTCTTGTACTTCAAGGGCTTCCAGGCGGTGCAGACGCACCGGATGGCGCACCGGCTGTACCAGATGGGCCGCAAGGACTTTGCCTACTACCTGCAGAGCCGGTCCTCGATGATCTTCGGCGTGGACATCCATCCTGCCGCCCGCATCGGGCGCGGCATCATGATCGACCATGCCCACTCCATCGTCATCGGCGAGACTGCGGTGGTCGAGGACAACGTGTCGATGCTGCACTCGGTGACGCTGGGCGGTACCGGCAAGGCGGATGGCGACCGTCACCCGAAAGTGCGCCAGGGCGTTCTGATCGGGGCGGGCGCGTCGATCCTCGGCAACATCGAGATCGGTCATTGCTCGCGGGTGGCTGCGGGGTCCGTCGTGCTGCACGACGTGCCACCGAACCGCACCGTGGCCGGCGTGCCTGCCAAGGTTGTGGGCTATGCGGGCTGCAGCGAACCGGCGCGCATCATGGACCAGTTGCTGCCGGAAGATGAACGGCCGGTGCCGCAAGGCGAGTGACACCGGCGGCGGGGCTTGTTCCGGGTGGCAAATAAAGGCTAGACCTGAGCGCATCGGAGCTGCCCGTGGCATTGCGAGTCGGTTCCGGCAGGGCTTTTGCCCATTTCGCCGTCGTGAACAAAACAAGAGGCCGACATGACCCCTGACGAAATCAGCAAGCTGACCCGGTATTTCCAGAAGACGTTCAAGCAACCGGCCATCCAGCTTCGTCAGCGACCGCAGAAGGACGATTCCTGCGAGGTCTACATGGGCGAGGAGTTCATCGGTGTGCTGTTCCGTGACGACGAGGACCCGGACGACCTGTCCTACAACTTCTCCATGGCCATCCTCAGTTACGATCTCGAGTAGCGACGGCGACGGGCTTGCGGCCTACTGGGGCTGATAGCTGCGGAACATGTTGGCCATGGCCAGGCAGGCGTTGCTTTCCACCTCGGCCCATTGCTCAAGGTGTGCCTCGGCGAAGCGGATTTTCAGGCGTATGTCGGGTGTGAGACGCAAGGTCCGCTCGCACAGCACCGGCCCCAGCACAGACGGCTTGCGGTCGCAGCGGTGCACCACGTGGTTGCCGCCGGCATTGGCGACGTAGAGCACGAGGTCCGCATAGGGCGTGCCTTCGCGGAACCGGTAACGCAGCAGGTTGCCCTCGACCTGCTCCGGTTCACCGTCGAAATAGACCGGATAGATCTCGCCGTATCGCTCGACCGGGGTCAGTTCATCCCGCACGCCGGCTTCCAGCGTCAGGATCAGCCAGTTGTCGAACTCGGCCGCAGTTTCCGGCAGCGCCGGAGCAGTGCCGGGCTGATAGGGAAACGGCAACAGCAGGTCCAGCTTGGTGATGTTGCCGAGCGTGCGCTTGTTGACCCGGGTGACCAGCCGCGTCGGGGCAATCAGTTCGGCGCCGTCAAACTGGTAACGGGCCATGACGGGGGCGGCCTGCGGGTCCGACTTGGCCGTAGGCGCAGAAAACAGCAGGTCGCGGTCGGCAAGGAACAGCCACGTCAGGATGAAGCCGGCGGTGACCACGATCATGCCCGCAAGATTGAGCGCCAGCCGTCCGACTGAACGCTCCTGGGGACCGGCGTGCTGGCGGTGGCGGCGCATGGTGCTTCTTTGCTCGTGCCTGCTTCGAGGCTTGCCGGACGGACAGTGCGCAACTGGTATGCCTGTTGCAAGGTGCTGGCGCAAGCGGCTCGAAGTGTGCTGCGATGAACACCGCGGAGCCTTGGGCCTTGCGGGGGTGTGAGTGAGTATGGGGAGTTGGCGGGATGGATTACAACACCTTCCTCCTGGTTATGGCTTTTGGTCTTGCAGGCGCCGGGCTGACACATTCTGCCTGGCTGTGGCTGGGCGCTACCCGGCCGGCCTTCGTATCCATCATCGACGAGGGACCGGTGCTGACGGTGCCGTTTCGCGTGGTTGGCGTGATGTTCGCCGCGCCGCTGATCCTTGCGGGATCGGCGCTGCGCCAACTGGAGCATGGCTGGCGCTATGCCGGGGTAACGGCTCTGGGGCTGCTGGCAGCAGTGCTGTGGTGTTTCATGAGCGGGATCGTGTTAATCGTGCTGCTCGACATGATGATGTCCGCCTGAGGCACGGCCTTGCGCCGGTGGCCGCAGCGCGGACTGCCACTGCCGGGAGACCAGATGAGCATCTATGAATTTGAGGGTCACCGTCCGCAACTGCCGGGCGATGAGCCATATTACATTGCGCCAAGCGCAAAGGTGATCGGCAAGGTCACCATCGGCAGGCTGTCGAGCGTGTGGTTCAACGCGGTCATCCGCGGCGACAACGATCCGATAACCATTGGCGAAGAAACCAGCATCCAGGACAATTGCGTGCTGCACACCGATCCGGGCTTCCCGATGACCATCGGCGACCGGGTGACAGTGGGCCACCTCGCCATGCTGCACGGCTGCCGAGTTGGCGACGGCTCGCTGATCGGCATGGGGGCAACGGTGATGAATGGCACGGTTGTGGGGCGCAACTGCATCGTCGGCGCACATGCGCTGATTGGCGAAGGCAAGGAAATTCCGGACAACTCGATGGTGCTGGGCGCGCCGGGCCGGGTGGTCAAGACACTGGGGCCGGAAGCCGAGGCCATGCTTGCCAAGGCGGCGGCTGCCTATGTCGACAAGGTGCACCGCTATGGCAGGCAGAACGGTCTGAAGCTCATCGAAAGCTGAGTTTCACGCGGGCTGAAAAGGGACGGGGCCAGCATCGGGTGGGATCGATGCTGGCCCCTGGGACCCGGTCTGGTGGGGGATGGGGAGGGGACGCCGACCGGGCCGTTTCGAATTTCGTGTTGGGAAGTGATCCTGGGCCTAGTTGGCGCCGGCGATCGTCTCCTTGTTGCGCGGATGCTGGTTGGTCATGGACACCCAGATGCGCGGATTCTGCTGCGATTGACGCTTGAGAAACTGGTAGCCGGTTTCCGACCAGCGCAGCACCGTGTTGCGGCGGTTGTCGAGAATGAAGTCGCCGCCGTCGGTGCGCACCGTCAGCACTGCATGGCCGTCGCGGTTCTCATCCAGCACCACGGTGATGAGCAGGCTTTCGGAGGGAAAGCCCAGGCCTTCCAGATAGCGCTTCTTCAGCAGCACGTAGTCTTCGCAGTCACCGGCGGTCGACGGGTAATCCCAACGTTCCACGGTCTGGTAGAGATCGATGTCGGTGGCCGGCGTGATCTTGGTGTTGACGAACGAATTGACTTCGACGATCTGCGACCAGCTGCGCTCGTTCAGCTCAGCCTGCTGATCGCCACGGCCGGTCTCGCGGCACTCGCCCTTGTACCGGGCGCAGAACTGCACGTAGCCGATCGGCGGCAACGTGACCCCGAATTCAGGTGCGTGAACGGCAGCCGGCGATGCCAGGTTGGCCGTGTTCGACTTGGTATAACCCTGTGCCGGAAGTGCCATGGCAAACAACGCCAGACACATTGCGGTCCCCTTGATGATGTTCATTTTGACGCCCCAATCCCTTTTGTTATTGGATTGAAGACTAGCGGGGCGGTTTTGAGATTCAGCTAAACAGATGTCCCGTATTTGAATCGAACCCCGGGAATTCTGTTAATCATGAAAGCTGTGCTAACTGGTGAGCAAATCGTTGACGGGGCATTGCAAAGCAACTGGCCCGAAAAATATCAAGCCCGCCGGAGCAGGGCTCGGGCGGGCTTGCTGGCGGAAAGAAACCGTGTGTTCTAGAGCTGGGCGTGCAGCTTGAGGTTGGACGGGTCCATCTTGCGGATGAACTCGATGGCGAAGCCGTCGGCAGTGTAACGCACCACCCGGCCACGCATCTTGCCGAGGTTCACATAGGTGCCGATGGACGGCAGCACGTGGCACTTGATGGCGGAGCCTGAAATCGATATGTCGAGAACTTCGCAGTCATATTCGCGTCCGTCGGCGAGGGTGATCTGCGACACCGTTTCCTTCGGCTTGAAGCGGTCGTGACGGCGTTGATCCGGACTGGAAGCCTGCAGCCACTCGATCCGCTTTTCCATCCGTTCGCGGCGCGCGCCGGTGAGGTTGAAAGCGATGTGGAAGCCATCGGGCTGTTTGCCCGTCACCACGCCATCGACACGGCCGATATCATCCAGATAGGCAATGATGGCGATGCCGGCGGCGACAGGCGTATCGGTGAGCAGGTTTACGCCATCGGCATCTATGGAGCCGACCTGGCAAGGATGCTCGCTCATGTCCGGCAGCATGAAGCGGCCGAAAAGAATGCGATTGCCGGCAGGTTCGGCAGATTCTTCAAATATGCCCGTGTTGGCGGAAAGCGTAAAAGCGTTCACGACTGTGTTCCTTGTTGAGAGGCGTTCAGGTGTCTCTCCCCGCGCGGGTGAATGGAAAACTTCCATACCCAGTCACCAAAACCTTATGTCGGTTGGAGTGAATGCTTTGTTAAGACAAGGCCGTCGTCCGGCAATTTGTTTCACCGAACGTCAACACGAACAAGGGTTGCGCAATCAGGTCTTGCCACCGTCGATTACGCGCAGAAAGCTGCTATTGATGCGGCGCACGTCATTATTGGTGTAGGCAGGCGAGGTGGTGGCGGGTGCGCCGGGCAACTGGTCGTTCCACAGGATGCGGATGCGGCGAATCTCGAAGTCCACCAGGGGATCGTTGCTGATGCGTTGCTGGTCGCGGAAGGTGGCGAAGGTGGCCATCACATGCACGCTCTCGCCATCGCTGGCGATCACCGGCACGGCGGCAAACTCGAAGCCCACCTCGCGACCGCCGAACGAGCGGGCGAGGAAGCGGCCGACGCAAGGCTGCTTCATGCCAGCCACCGAGTCCAGACCGCGAATGATGGTTTCGCGGTCAAAGCTTGGCCAGTCATTGAATGCAGGCAGACCGGTGAGCGTACGGCCCCAGGTTTCGCACACGCCGCTGCCGGCAAGGCGCCAGGTATAGGCCATCTGCTGCGGGTCGCGGTGCAGCACGCAGACCCACGGCAGTATGTCGGAAAGATCGCGCATGGTAACGTAGGACCGGTTTGGTGCACTGCTCTCGCCGCGCAGGCGCTCCCAGGTGCGAAGCAGGGAGCGGCTGGCCGGATGCATTGCCACTTCATCGGGGCCGTTGTTGAAAATGTGTGTCTTGCTTGCCATAACGTCTTTGCCTGTTCGCGACTGCCGTCCACGCTGTTTCAAAGCTGAACTCTGTGTGAAGATGGATGCAGGCCGCGTGCCAAACTGATCTGCCCCGGGAGGCGCAATCACCACATGAACGAACAAAAGCCGGATCATCCGGACCATGACCGGTTTGGCGATGAGGCGCGGCCAGACGGGCCGGGCTACCCTGCGGACCCGGGATCTGCAGTGGCGGAACCGCTGTTCAACGCGCCGCCTGTGGTGTTGTGGCTGGCTGGCGCCTTTCTGGTGGTCCACCTGGCGATCCAGTTCGCCGGGGACCAGTTGGCCAACTGGCTGGTGCTGGCGCTGGCTTTCATTCCGGTGCGGCTGATGGAGGGGGGAGCGGGGTTGCCCGGTGGCGAGGTTGCGCGGGTGACGCAGTTCGTCAGCTACGGTTTCGTGCATGGTGACTGGATGCATCTGGCGATGAATTCGTTCTGGATGCTGGCGTTCGGATCGGTCGCCGCGCGCCGGCTTGGCGCCGTCAACTTTCTGGCCTTCAGTGCGCTGGCCGCGGTGGTCGCGGCGAGTTTCTCGCTGGCTCTGAACTGGGGTCAGGAGCTCGTGCTGGTTGGGGCATCCGGCGCGATTGCGGGCCAGATGGCCATTGCGGTGCGGCTGATCTTTGCTCACGGCGGGACCTTGCGCACGATCATGCAGCGCGACGTTTCTCAGGCGCCGCCCGAACCGCTGATCCGGCTGTTCTCGAACAGGTCTGCAGTCATCTTCCTTGTGATCTGGCTCGGCATCGACGTGTTGACCGCCGGCAGCGGTATGCTGACCGAAGGCCGCATTGCCTGGGAGGCGCATCTTGGCGGCTTCCTGACCGGACTGCTGGCATTTCCACTGTTCGACAGCCGTGGCCGGCAGCACAACTGGCGCGGGCACTGAAACGACTGGTTAATGGTTTCGTGCCAGATTGACGGCCTGAGAAAAAGATCACGCAAATCAACGTTTTTCGCCAGTCCGGGTCATGAACGCAGCATCCATCATCGAAAATTTCGGGCGAGGCATTCCAGTCACGCTCGACACAGCCATGATCGTTGACGTGTGCGCGTACCTGCGCTTGACGCAGTCGCCCGCGGTACTGGTGCTTACCTCACGCGGCGAACTGCGGGGTGTACTTTCACATCGCGACATCATCCATGCGTCGGGCCGGCTTGGCTCTTCGGTGATGCAGATGATGGCCCAGGAACTGATGCGTAAGCAGGTGGCGGTGTGCCAGAGCGGTGACGGGCTGATCGAGCTGCTGGAACTGGTGACCGAAACCGGCAGCGATTTCGCACTGGTTGCCGAGGGCAGCCAGATCAAGGGTATTGTGACCGTGCAGGATCTGACGGAGTTGCTGGTGACGGCGCTTGGCGGCAGCGATGCAGACAGCGAGCCCGCAGCGGCTGCCGCTTTGCCAGAGCAGCAGGTTGGCCAGGTAGCCGGAGAGGTCCCTCCGCACCACATTCAGCAGCAGCAGCCACAATTTCACGTTCAGGCGATGCCGGAGCCGCCTGTCTTCCAGTTGCAGCCACACTCGCACGCTGTCCCGGACCAGGCGCAGCCACAGCCGCAGGTGGCTGCAATGCCGCAGCAGCAAGGACAGTGGCCGCCAGCGTACCCTTCAATACCGGACGTTCCGCCGGCGGCAGCGTTTGCACAACCCGGCCAGCCAGCGCCATTGCCGGTACATCATGCCGGGGGTGCCGGCATGCATCAGCCGCAGCCACAGCCTCAACACGCGCCATTCCCGACGCAAGTGCAGCAGTCGCAGCCGCAACCTGTTGCCATGCCAACTGCCTGGGCAACATTCAGCAGCTAGGGCATTATCTGATCAGATTGAATGATCTGAGCGGACAGGGATGCTCGTTCTTACGGTGCCGGTGCAACCCTGGCCGTTCGACCAGAACGGTTTTTGCTCCGCCTTCAGGGCTTGCGGTAGACCTTTTCCGGATCGATCAGACGCTCATCATCCATGATGCGCAGGCTGCCGTCCGGCGCTACCTCGCGATAGAAGCAGGTGGCGCGGCCGGTGTGACAGGCGGCGCCGTCGCCGGCCACTTCCACATCCAGAATGACAACGTCCTGGTCGCAGTCGGTGCGGATGCGAACAACACGTTGAAGCTGGCCGGATGTCTCGCCCTTCTTCCAGAGTTTGCCGCGTGAGCGCGAATAGTAGTGGGCAATGCCGGTGTCGAGTGTGAGCGCCAGCGCTTCGGCGTTCATCCAGGCGAACATCAGGGGCGCCTGGCTTCCGGCCGCCACTGCCATGGCCGGGACGAGACCGTCGGCGCCGAAGCGGGGGGCAAACACGCGGCCTTCCTCAAGGTCGTCAACACTGCCGGGCGAGGGGAAGGCTGTCTGGGTCAAGGATGAGGTTCAATCCGCCCTGCGATAGCGGATCATCTCCATGAAACGGGCCTGCTGCTGGACTTGCGTCTTGAACTCGCCGGTGAACCGTGTGGTGATTGTCGAGGAATCGCGCTTCTGCACGCCCCGCATGCTCATGCAGTGGTGTCTGGCCTCCAGCATGACCGCTACCCCGCGGGTGTCGAGCTGCATGTCGATGGCGTGGGCGATTTGCGCCGTCAGGTTTTCCTGGGTCTGCAGGCGGCGGCTGAACACGTCTACCACGCGGGCCAGCTTGGACAGGCCAACGACACCGTCGGTCGGCAGATAGGCAATGTGGGCGTGGCCGGCAAACGGCACGATGTGGTGTTCGCAATGCGAGAAGAACTCGATGTTGCGTACCAGAACGATATCGTCGTAACCGCCGACTTCCTCGAAGGTGCGTTCCAGCACGTCGCGGCCGCTTGCCTGGTAGCCGGAGAACAGCTCACCATAAGCCTTCAGTACGCGCTTCGGGGTATCGAGCAGGCCTTCACGCTGCGGGTCGTCGCCAGCCCAGGCAATCAGGGTGCGCACGGCGGCAAGCGCCTCTTCCTCGGACGGCCTCGCGATATCGGGACCTGCGCCAATATCCGGCTGGGTCGGCTTCAGGCGCTTTACGACAGCATCCATGATAACCTCGGACGGTTTGGTTGAGTTAGACGGCATACCCGCTTGCACCCCCTCAAATGCTCTACCGATGATACGGGTTCCCCGATGCCGGCAACTTTTTACCGCCTGAGGCGGAACTATAATGTTTACCACCGGTTGAGGCCGTGTGCAAAACCAGAAGTTGCCCGTTCCGCTCCCGCTGGAGCCTTTGGCCGGAGCGGCCTTCTTATGGTAGGAAAGCTCTGGCAATACAACGCAAGCATCTCCATAATCACGTGCATCATGCTGAACGACATCTACAACAAGCAGATACTTGCCTTTGCAGCCGACATTCCGCGGCTCGGCCGGCTCGACGCGCCTGATGGCACAGCGGTAGCCCATTCCAAGTTGTGCGGATCCAAGGTTACCGTCGATCTGAAGCTGGAAAACGGCGTGGTGACGGATTTTGCCCATGACGTGAAGGCCTGCGCGCTCGGCCAGGCGTCGTCCTCGATCATGGCAAGGCATATCATCGGGTCCACGGTGGACGAACTGCGGATGCTGCGCGACCAGATGCACGCCATGCTGAAGGAAAACGGTCCGGCGCCGGAAGGCCGCTGGGCGGATCTGCAGGCGCTGACGCCGGTACGCGACTTCAAGGCACGTCACGCCTCGACGCTGTTGACGTTCGACGCGGTGGTCAAGGCCCTCGACATGGCCGAGGGCAAGACGGGCGCTGCGCCGGCCCAGGCGCAGTCAGCCTGATTTTTTCTCTGGCTGCGGCGGCACCGGATACCGCGCCGTTTTTTCCAGCACGTTCAGGTCCTTGTGGTTGCGCATGTATTGCTCCGAGGCATCGCGCAGCGGCTGATAATCCCACGGATACCACTTGCCCTCCCGCAGGGCATGCCAGACGGTGAGCCGCACCAGCTGGCTTTCGCGAATGTCGGCTTCCAGCTTCGCCGGGTTCCAGCGGCCCGCCGCCATGCCCTTCAGCTTGCGCAAGGCGAGGGCGTGGTCAGGATGCGCAGCGAGGTTGGTCCGCTCATGCGGGTCATCTGACAGGTTGAACAGCTGGTCAGGATCCGTACGGCAGGTGATCAGTTTCCAGTTGCCCTGGCGCACCATGAACACCGGCGCCACGCAGCCTTCACAGGTCAGTTCACCGAAGATGGGAGCGGTGGCATCTTCTTCCGCCCCATCGAGCAACGGCAGCAGCGAACGGCCATCCAGCGTGGCGGCGTGACTGTCCCGGCCAGCGATGTCCGAGAGTGTCGGCAGGATGTCGAGCAGCGAAGCCGGCTGGCTGACGCGGCGGGGCTTGAAGCGCTCCGGAAAATGAACGATGAGCGGCACGCGGGCGGCACGCTCGAGGAAGCTCATCTTGTACCACAGCCCGCGCTCGCCCATGAAGTCGCCGTGGTCGGAGGTGAAAACGATCACGGTGTCGTCGGCGAGGCCACAGTCTTCGAGCGTCGCCAGCATCTTGCCGACATTGTCATCTAGGTAGGTGATGTTGGCATAGTAGGCACGCCGCGCATTCACCGTGTCCTGATCGGTGATGTCGTAATCATCCATGGCCGACACCTTCCACAGCCGCTGCGAGTGCGGGTCCAGTTCGTCATAGCCGGGGCAGGGCGTGGCGGGGCCATCAATGTCCGCCTCGTCATACATGTTCCAGTACCTGGCGCGGGCAGCGTAGGGGTCGTGCGGGTGGGTGAAAGACGCCACCAGGCAGAACGGACGCTGGTCGGGGTTGCGAGCATAGTCATAGATGCGGCGCACCGCCTGGAAGCCGACTTCGTCGTCGTATTCGAGCTGGTTTGTCTGCTCGGCGATGCCCGCCTGCTTGACGGAAAGCAGATTGTGATACCACCAGTCGACGCGCTCCTGGGCTTTTCGCCAGTCTGGCGTCCAGCCAAAGTCTGCCGGGTAGATATCGGTGGTCAGGCGTTCCTCGAAGCCGTGCAGCTGATCGGGACCCACGAAGTGCATCTTGCCGGACAGGCAGGTGCGGTAGCCCTGCAGGCGGAGATAGTGGGCGAAGCTTGGCGTCATCGACGCGAACTCGGCGGCATTGTCATAGACGCGGTTGCGCGAGGGCAATTGGCCCGACATCATGGCAGCGCGCGCCGGCGCGCACAGCGGGCTGGGAGAGTAGAAGTTTTCGAACACGACTCCTTCACTTGCCAGCTTGTCGATGTTCGGGGTCTTCACCACCTTGTGGCCGTAAGCCGCAAGAAACGGAGCGGCCAGCTGGTCGACCATGATGAAGAGAATGTTGGGGCTGGTTTGTGCCATGGGTCAGCGCTCGCGGCTTGCAGTTGAAGATGTCGGATGAACACGGTGCAGAAGAAGACCAACACGGGCATTGCCGCAAGCGCCATGATGATGCTCATCCGCGCCTACCAGCTTACGCTGTCGGCGTTTTTCGGGCGTACCTGCCGCCACCTGCCAACATGTTCAAGTTACGCCATGGAAGCCATAGGGCGGCACGGCGCATGGGCGGGGTTCTGGCTGGGTTTCTTCCGGATCGCGCGGTGCAATCCCTGGGGTACCAGCGGATTCGACCCGGTCCCGGACGAGGCGCCCCGCGCCGAGCTGCGGTTCTGGCGCTATGCGAGCATCAAGGGCCGGCCGCAATAACAAGAACCGGCCCTCCCGAAGGAGAGCCGGCTCACCCAACTCACAAGATTGTTTGCAGAAATCAGTGCGAGATCACCACTTGGTGGGCACAGCGGTATAGCCGCCACCAAAGTTGAAGTTGTAGCTGGCGCCTAGGCGGAAGGCGTGCATTTCGACGTCACTGCCTGAAACCGTGCATTCAGGATTGCAACCGGTTGAGCCAACCAGCGAGTAGTCTTTACCTTCGAAGTTGCCGTATAGATACTCAGCCTTGATATGGAAATTCTCGGTCCAGGCATGCTCAATGCCGCCGCCGACGACAAAGCCGACAAGTGTTTCCGATGTGCTAGCGAATTCGCCTGCGCCAACCAATGCGTCAACCTCAGTTCCGAGCCAGCCAAACCCGCCAGTTGCGAATACCATTGTGTTATCGCTTGCAAGCCAGCCAAGTCGGCCGCGCACAGTAATTAAGTCGTCTACGTAGGTATTGACATCTGAGGGGCCAGGCTGAAACCAGAGATGACCATCAAAAGCGGCATTATAGTCACTTTCAATGCCAATCACTAATGATGAGCCTATTTGATAATTGTAACCGCCATAAACGCCACCCATACCGGCGCAGCCCCCGACGTTAAACGGGTCATCGGTGAAGGGGTCTTCGTCAGTGTAGCTAGCCTCAAAGCAGCTTACGCCGAGTTGACCACCGACGTACAGGCCGCTCCAGTCGGTCACCGAAGCGCGGAGCTCAGGTAGTGGCGGCGGCGGCGGTGGCAGATCGAGGTCTGCAGCAAAAGAGGGCAGGGCACTCAGCGAAAGGACAACCGCACAAGCCGCCGCAAGAGAAACACGCTTGGTGAGGGAATACATCGTGGTTTCCTTGGTCTGGAGTTATGGTTAACACTGGGCAGACCATAGGGTGGGGATGGTTAATCTTTGGTTTCACGGCCAAAAAATTGACATTGAGGCATTAACCACGTTTTCAAGCGATTGTTTTTGATCGGTTTTATCTGAGGTTGAGGATGAGTGCCGCCCGCACGATGTGTGCGCCCTGATGCCGCGATTTGTGCGAGCAGAGGTACTCGAGCCAGGTGCGGAGGCTGCAGGCCCCGGCGCTTTCGACGCCGAAAACACCGGGCAGGGCGGGGGAAATGCCCCCGGAATTTGCATCTTGCGAGGTCATGGCAAAGCCGGCCGTTCCGCAGACCAACAGGCGAGGGGCGAAGTTCAGCCCATAACGGGCGTGGTTTGACAAGGCGGTTAGCCAGCTGGAAGCTTGACGAAGCAGGTCCTGCGCGGGCATCTAGGGCCTCGCTTGACCCAGCCGGTCACAGCGCCAATATCAACATCAGATGCTTACCTGCGTTCGTATGCAGAGAGTGAGCAAGAGGTGAAACGATGATCTCCCTTAAATTTCCCGATGGTTCCGTTCGCGAGTATGAAGCGGGCACGAGCGGTCATGACGTGGCAGGCTCGATCGCCAAGTCGCTGCAGAAGAAGGCCGTGGCGGTGATGCTGAACGGCCAGCTGGCCGACTTGGCCGACCCGATCAAGGCAGACGCGGACTTCCGCATCATTACCAGTGACGACCCGGAAGCGCTGGAACTGATCCGGCACGACGCGGCGCACGTGATGGCGGAAGCCGTGCAGGAACTGTGGCCCGGCACCCAGGTGACCATTGGCCCCGTCATCGAGAACGGCTTCTTCTACGATTTCAAGCGCAATGAGCCGTTCACCACCGAAGACCTGCCGGTGATCGAGAAGAAAATGCGCGAGATCATCCAGCGCAACAAGCCGTTCAGCAAGGAAGTCTGGGCGCGCGACAAGGCCAAGCAGGTGTTCCGCGACAAGGGCGAGATGTACAAGGTCGAGCTGATCGATGCCATTCCCGATGAGCAGGACCTCAAGATCTATTACCAGGGCGACTGGTTCGACCTGTGCCGGGGGCCGCACATGGCATCCACCGGCCAGATCGGCTCGGCATTCAAGCTCATGAAGGTGGCCGGCGCCTACTGGCGTGGTGACTCCAACAACGAGATGCTGACCCGCATCTACGGCACTGCATGGGCCAGCCAGGCGGACCTCGAAGGCTATCTGCACATGCTGGAGGAGGCCGAAAAGCGCGATCATCGCAAGCTGGGCCGCGAGATGGACCTGTTCCACTTCCAGGAGGAAGGCCCGGGCGTGGTGTTCTGGCATTCCAAGGGCTGGCGGATGTTCCAGAATCTCGTCAACTACATGCGGCGGCGGCTTGAAGGAACCTATGAAGAGGTCAACGCGCCGCAGATCCTCGACAAGGCGCTATGGGAAACCTCGGGGCATTGGGGCTGGTACAAGGAGAACATGTTCGTCACCGAGACCGAGGACGAACGCGTGTTCGCCATCAAGCCGATGAACTGCCCGGGCCACGTGCAGATCTTCAAGCACGGCCTGAAGTCCTATCGCGAACTGCCGATCCGGCTGGCCGAGTTCGGCAATGTGCACCGTTATGAGCCATCGGGTGCGTTGCACGGGCTGATGCGGGTGCGCGGCTTCACCCAGGACGATGCGCACGTGTTCTGCACCGAGGAACAGCTGGCGGCGGAGTGCATGCGGATCAACGACCTGATCCTGACGACCTATGCCGATTTCGGCTTCGACGAAATCACCGTGAAACTGTCCACCCGGCCGGAAAAGCGCGTCGGCTCCGACGAGAACTGGGACCATGCCGAAGAAATCATGGGCCGCGTGCTGGAGCAGATCAGGGAACAGTCGGGCGGCAAGATCAAGACCGAGATCAACCCGGGCGAGGGCGCGTTCTACGGGCCGAAGTTCGAGTACGTGCTGCGCGATGCCATCGGCCGCGACTGGCAGTGCGGCACCACGCAGGTGGACTTCAACCTGCCGGAGCGGTTCGGCGCGTTCTATATCGACAAGGACTCGGAGAAGAAGCAGCCGGTGATGATCCACCGCGCCATCTGCGGCTCTATGGAACGCTTCCTCGGCATCCTGATCGAGAACTATGCCGGTCACATGCCGCTGTGGTTCGCGCCGGTGCAGGTTGTCGTCGCCACCATCACCTCCGATGCCGACGAGTATGCGCAGAAGGTGGCGAAGCGCCTGCGCAAGGCGGGGCTGCAGGTCGAAACCGATCTCAGGAACGAGAAGATCAACTACAAGGTACGCGAGCACTCGCTGGCCAAGGTGCCGGTCATCCTGGTGTGTGGCAAGCGCGAGGCGGAGGAAAACTCCGTCAACGTTCGCCGGCTTGGCTCGCAGGCGCAGACGTCGATGTCGCTGGACGAGGTGACCGCGGCACTGGTTGACGAGGCAACGCCGCCGGACGTGAAGCGGCGCAACGCCGAGTTCTGAGTTTTCTCAGCGTTTTGCGGCCGTTCTTTCAGACCGTGCTTGCGCATCGTCGATGCCGGCGCTGTCTGGCGCATCCGAGGCGAACAGGTCGGCCAGTTCCTGGGCGTGGCGTTTGGCGCTTTCGACCAGCTTCTCGTTATCGGTCTTGTGCGCATAGTCGTCATGCAGGCGGCGGCGGTCACGCTCTGCGAAGGTCTTGATGGTGGCTGCTGCCTCATCGCGGCTCAAGCCGGTCTCAAGAAGTACTCGCCGGGCCAGTTCCAGCGATGACAGGAAGGTCTCGCGCATGATGTGCTCAACGCCGAGATCCATCAGCCAGTGCACGTGGCGGCGGTCGCGGGCACGCGCATAGATGGGCAGGTCGGGGTAGTTCTTGCGCACCAGCTCGCAGATGCGCAACGAGGCTTCCACGTTGGAGACACACACGACGATGGCGCGCGCCTTGTCCGTCTGGGCGGCGGCGAGGATGTCGGCGCGGGTGGCGTCACCGAAATAGACGGTGCCGCCGAAACGCCGCACGATCTCGATCTGGCTCGGGTCGCCGTCCAGCGCGGTGAACGGGATTTTCCTGGCAGCGAGCACGCGCGCGATGATCTGGCCCATGCGCCCGAGGCCGGCGATGACGATATGGCCGCCCTGTTCCGGCATGTCGTCGTGGCCTGTGGTGCTTTGCTCGACAGGCGCCTTGCGCCGTGTCCACCAGCTTTCCGCCAGCATCAGCAGCGGGGTTGCAACCATGGTCAGCGTCACGATGACGTTGATTTGCGATGCGAAATCGCGAGTGATCACGAAAGCGGCAATGGCGGCTCCGGTGAGCACGAAGGCGAACTCGCCGCCTTGCGCCATGGCCACGGCAAAGCGGCGGGCGCCGGCGATGTCGAGGCCGAAGCGGCGGCCCACGGCGAACAGGATCACCGCCTTGATCAGCATCAGCGCCGCCGCCGCCCCGAATACCTTGAGCGGAACCTCGGTAATCAGTTTCAGGTCGAGCGACATGCCCACGGACACGAAGAACATGCCGAGCAGCAGCGACTCGAACGGCTTGATGTCGGCCTCGATCTCGTGCCGGTAACTGGAGTCCGCCAGCAGCGCACCGGCGATGAACGCTCCCAGTGCCGGCGACAGGCCCGCGCCCTTGAAGATGATCTCGATGACGACCACGGAGAGCAGCGCAAAGGCCGTCATGGCCTCGGAAATACCGGTCTTGGCAATCAGGTGAAAGATCCAGCCCAGCACATAGCGGCCAGCCAGGATGACCGCGCACAGGGCGCCCAGCGCCTTGAGCGCGCCTTCCCAGGTCATGGTTGCCTGATCGGCTCCGCCTGCCGCCAGCAGTCCGACAAAAGCGATCATCGGGATGGCGGCAATGTCCTGAAACAGCAGGACAGCAAATCCAAGCCGGCCATGCCGGTGTTCAAGTTCACCCTGTTCCTTCAGCACCTGCAGCACCATGGCCGTTGACGACAGCGACAGGGCAAGACCGGTGAACAGCGCATACCGCCAGTTGAACTGGGCGGCCAACATCATGGCGAAAAGTATGAAGGCCGTGACGGCCACCTGGGTGCCGCCGGCACCAATCACCGAACGGCGCATGGCGAACAGCCGCTGGGGCCGCAGCTCAAGCCCGATCAGGAACAGCAACAATACCACGCCGAATTCGGCTACGTGCAGCATCCTGTCGGCATCGGCAAAGATGCCCAGCACATAAGGGCCGATCAGCACGCCGGCAAACAGGTACCCCAGCACGGCGCCGATGCGCAGGTGCTTGGCCAGCGGCGCAATGAAGGCCGCCGAAGCCAGCAGAACAGCCATCTGAAAGAGAGAAATGTTGCCCAAGCTTGAACTCACCATGCGATTTTGAGGTATCGTGGCCCATCGAGAGTGATTTGAACAACACCATTGTGGGTGAAATGGAGTCCGAATGAGCCGTTTTGATTGTGATGACCCGATCCCCGGAGATCCGCGTTCGTGCGATGCGGTGGAGCATATCGTGGTGCCGCGCGCCCGCGACATTGGCGGTTTCGAGGTGCGCCGGGCACTGCCGTCGACCAGCAAGCAGATGGTCGGTCCGTTCATCTTCTTCGACCAGATGGGACCTGCCGCACTTGAGGCTGGCAAGGGCATCGACGTGCGCCCGCACCCGCATATCGGACTGTCGACCGTAACCTGGCTGTTCGAGGGCCAGATATTCCACCGGGACAGCCTGGGCTCGGCGTTGCCGATCAATCCTGGCGCGGTGAACTGGATGACGGCGGGCAGGGGGATCGTGCATTCCGAGCGCACCGCGCCGGATGAGCGCGCAACCGACAAACGGCTCTATGGCATCCAGTCATGGGTGGCGCTGCCGAAGCACCGGGAAGAAGATGCCCCGGCCTTCAGCCACCACGCGGCGGATGATCTGCCCATCGTCTCGGATGGCGGCGTTATGCTGCGGGTGATCGCCGGCAAGATGTTCGGCGAAGCATCGCCGGTGCAGACCGCAAGCGACATGTTCTACGGCGAGGCGGTGATGCATCCCGGCGCCGCGATGCCGCTGCCGCCGGTGTTCGAGGAACGGGCAATCTACGTGGTGGCGGGCCAGATCCGCATTGCCGGCGACCTGTTCGAGGGCGGACAGTTGCTGATCCTGCGGCCTGGCGATGCGATCAGCATCATCGCCACCAAGGTGTCGCGCATCATGCTGCTGGGCGGTGAGCCGATGGACGGCCCGCGACATATCTGGTGGAATTTCGTGTCGTCCTCGAAGGAACGCATCGAGCAGGCCAAGCACGAGTGGCGGCAGGGCAAGTTCGACATCGTGCCGGGCGATGCGGAAGAGTTCATTCCACTGCCCGAGCGGTGAAGGCTCAGTCAGCGCCCCGAACTTCGGTGCGCTTGCCGGCCTCGATGATCACCGTGCGCTGACGGGTGCCGGCGGTCCAGTTGTAGGTGCCGGGCGCCAGTGTCAGCAGCTGCGGTCCGGTGCCCGAGGCCGACCACTTGCTGTCGCGGTCGGCGATCGTCCAGGCTTGCGCGGCATCAGCGTTGACTGCGGCAATGCCGGCCTGATGATCAAGCTGCAGGGTGGTGAGGATGCCCGGCTTTATGGCTACGTCAGTGCGGGTCACGGTATTGCCGGGCTCGATCTCGCTTTCGAGGCGATAGGTGCCCGCGCCCAGACGCATCAGGCCGCCGGGCACGTCGGACGTGGCGACGAGCTGGCCCGAGGTCTTGCCGCCGATGGCGTAGACCTTGTGGACGGCGCGGAACGGGGCGGGCAACGGTTCGCTGTCCAGCGTCGAAAGTGTGCGAAGCCCGCCGACGTTCAAGACGAAGGTGGCGCCGATGAAATGGCCTTTCGGCACGTCGATGTCGCGGATAATCGAAACCGTTCCGTAGGTAGCTTCGACAGTGTAGGTGCCGGGTTCGACAAATACCGTGCCGATGGGCTCTTCGGCTTCGAACAGCTCATTATTCGCCGCGGCTGCCGAGATGCCGCCATCCCTCAGGGCGCGGCGTACCTTCCATTGAACCGGGCGGGTAATGAGGCCGCCGTCCTCGGAGAGGCGGGCCGACAGCTCGATACCTTCATTGCCCGGCCTGGTGACCTCTATGCGCACCTCGAACGGCGCGTCGGTTGCCGGAGCGGGCAGGGAACCTGTGATGATCGTTTCCGCCTCGGTGCGCTGGGCAGCGGTCGAGCTTGCGGTGAAATAGGCGGTGGCCAGCATGGTGCCCGCCAGCGTCAGGGCCGCCCCTGTGAGAAGGCGGCCCCGATGGTGCTTGCGCGCACGTGAGAGAGAGACGTGCATGCTTTTGCTTCCCTGTCAGACTTCGAGGTACCCAACTCCAGGACAACCCTGTCTGAACTTTCCCCCGACCATTTCCCGGCCGGCAGGTGAAAGAAACCACGGACCCGTGCCGGCGGCAACGATCTCCTTAATAAAGGGTTAACAGTGTGGCGCAGGATTTAGTAAATGCGTACACAAAGGCTAAATCGGCGAGAATTCATTGCAGATCTCACTACGCTCGCCCGGAGATACAGGATGCCCGTAGAACTGAACGAGGGACTGCCGCTGGAGGCGCTCAACGACCGCAGTGGCATGTTGCGGCTGATGGAAACGCGCCGGTCGGCCTCGGCCAAGGCGATGACCGGGCCGGGACCGGATGCGGCCGAACTCGACCGGTTGCTGGCGATTGCCGCGCGAGTGCCGGACCACGGCAAGCTGACGCCGTGGCGTTTCATCGTGTTCGAGGCCGGGGCGCGCGAACGGGCAGGCGAGGTGGTCGTGGCGCGCTATCGAGAGCTGCACCCCGGCCATGGTGAGGAGACGCTGGCGCAGCAGCGGCAGATGTTCACCCGCGCGCCGTGCGTGGTGGCGGTGGTGAGCAGCGTGATTGCGGACCATCCGAAGATACCGGAATGGGAACAGGTAATGTCGGCGGGCGCGGTGTGCCAGAACCTGGTGCTGGCGGCGACGGCTATGGGCTATGGCGCACAGTGGATCACCGGCTGGTTTGCCTATGATCCGAAGGTGCTGCAGGCATTCGGCCTGGGCAATGGCGAACGCATCGCCGGCTACATATATATCGGCACACCGGCCGAGGCGCAGGCAGACCGTCCGCGCCCGGTACCGGCAAGCATCACCACCCGGTTCTGACGGAGACCTTTACGGCGAATGGCACAAATCAGCGGCATCCTGTTCGACAAGGACGGCGTCTTTGTCGATTTCGAGAAAACGTGGACGCCGGTGCTCAAGGCCATCGCCGCCGATCTTTCGGCCGGAGATGCGGGCCATGCGCACCGGCTGCTGCACGTGGCAGGTTTCGACGCCTCGGCGGACAGGTTTCTGCCCGGGTCGATCTGGGCGGCCGGTCACGCCGATGACCTGGTCGAGGCATGGCTGCCAATGCTCGCCGGCGCCAGCCGGGGGCAACTGTTTGACGTGGTCGAAGGTCATTGCGTAAGGGCTGCGCCGCATCCGGTGCTGGGCCACGAAGAACAACGGCGCATATTCGAAACGCTCAAGGCCATGGGGCTGAAGCTTGGCGTCGCCACCAACGACATGGCGGCGTCGGCGCGCGCGACAGTGGAGCATTTCGGGCTGGCTGACGTGTTCGACATCGTTCTGGGCTATGACAGCGTGGCCAACCCGAAGCCGGCGGGCGATCCGGTGCTGGCGTTTGCCGGTCATGGCGGCATCGCACCGGGCGCGGTGATGATGGTGGGTGACAATACCCACGACATGCATTGCGGCCGGGCGGGCGGGGCGGCCTTGTGCGTCGGCGTACTGTCGGGCAACTCCACCCACGCAGAACTCAGCGCGCTGGCGGACCACGTGATCGATGACATTTCGCACCTGCCGGGACTGCTGGACGGCTTGCAAGGTTGACACCCGGCGTGGCTCCGGCCCATCAAGTACGTCAAACCCGGCGCAGATGCTGCCGGTGAGCGAGGAGCCAGTTCTTTCATGTTCTATGACGCGCGCAAGAATGACCATGGCCACGAGTACGACCCATTCAAGGCGGTTGTGGCGCCGCGGCCCATCGGCTGGATTTCGTCGCTCGGCGCAGACGGGGTGGCCAACCTGGCGCCGTACAGCTTCTTCAATGCCATGGCTGACAATCCGCATTACGTCGTGTTCGGCTCGGCGGGCCGCAAGGACAGCATTCGCAACATCGAGGAAACGGGCGAGTTCACCTGCAACATGGCCATCTGGGACCTGCGGGAGCAGATGAATGCCTCGTCCGCGTCGCTTGCGCCGGGGGTGGACGAGTTCGAGGCGGCGGGCCTCGAGAAGGCGCCTGGACAGATGGTCAAGTGCCCACGGGTGGCGGCAAGCCCGGTGGCGCTGGAATGCAGGTACGTGAAGACCGTCGATCTGCCGGGCCACGACAATGCGGCGGGCGGCTATGCCATCGTGGTGGGGCAGGTCATCGGTGTCTACATTGACGATGCCTTCATCGAGGAGGGCCGCGTGAACACGGCCGGCATGCAGCCGCTGGCGCGCATGGGTTATTCGGAATACGCCGTGGTAACGGAAGCTTTCCGCATGCGCAGGCCGGGCTAGAGGCAGCCGGACAATGACGAAACGATGAACACCAGTACCGGCAGCTTCCATCTTGCCCAGTCCACCTCCGGCGGTACGGAGACGGGCGGTGGCGAGGCTGTCGGTCCCGTCCCGGCACCCGCGCCCGAGGGGGTGACGGTTGAAGGCATCAGCGACATTGCGGGCCGGGCAGTAGATTTCTTCGCCAATTGGCTCAACCAGATCGGCATCACGTCAACCGCGACGGGCCTGCAATGGGCATCCATTCAACTGGCCGTCATCATTGCTGCGTTCGTGGTGGCGCTGGTGCTGGACCGCACCTTCACGCCCAGGCATGAGGCGCGGGCGCGCGAGATCAAGGGCAAGCCGCAGTTGCTGCGGATCATCGTCATCTTCCTGCGCCGGTCGCGATGGATATTCTTCGCACTGGCCTTGTGGATCGCGCTCAGCATCATGCGCGAGTTCACCTGGATATCGCGCAGCTACCTGGTTGGCATTGCCGCAAACCTGGCGACGGCCTGGGTGCTGATCTCGATTCTCACGCGCATCGTCCGCAATCGCTTCATTGCCAATATAGCAGCGGTGTTCGCGTGGTCGGTGGCAGCACTCAGTATTCTTGACCTGCTGCCCGAGACGATTTCGGTCCTGGACAGCATCGGCTTCCAGATCGAGGGCGGTGTGCGCATCACGCCGCTGCTGGTGATCAAGGGTGTCCTCACGGTCAGCGTGCTGGTTTGGCTGGCGCTGGTGTTGGGGCGGTATGCGGACAACAAGTTCCGCGCCAGCGAGGACCTGAACCCGTCGCTGCAGGTGTTGCTGGGCAAACTGGTCAAGGCGATCTTGCTGATCACCGCCATTCTGGCGGCGCTGTCGATGGTGGGCATCGACCTGACTGCGCTGGCGGTGTTCTCCGGCGCCGTTGGCCTAGGTCTCGGCTTCGGCCTGCAGAAAGTGGTGTCGAACCTGATCTCGGGGTTCATCCTGCTGGCCGACAAGTCGATCAAGCCGGGCGACGTGATCAGCGTCGGTGACACCTATGGCAAGATCAACGAGCTGGCGGCACGTTATGCGTCCGTCATCTCGCGCGACGGGCGCGAATATCTCATCCCCAATGAGGACCTGATCACCAGCCAGGTGATCAACTGGTCGTATTCGTCGGACCTGGTGCGGCTCGACCTCGACTTCGGGGTGAGTTACGACGCCAACCCGCACGAGGTCCGCGACCTGGCGAAGAAGGTGGCGGCCAGCCACAAGCGGGTGCAGGCGGTGCCCAACCCGGTGTGTCACATCACGGGGTTTGCCGACAGCTCGATCAATTACAAGCTGAGGTTCTGGATACGCGATCCGGGGCAGGGCACGGTCAATGTGCGCGGCGACCTGTTCCTGGCGCTATGGGACGCGCTCAAGGAAGCCGGCATGGAGATCCCCTATCCACACCGGGACGTGGCATTCCGGGGGCCGGTTCAGGTGGAGATCGTGGAACCTGCAAAGCCCGCCCGCAAGCCGGCTGCGCGAAAGCGCAAATCCACCTGAAATTCGCCTGCCTACTTGAACTTGCGGAAAAGCCCGGTGGAGTCGAACATTACCTCGAGGCCTTCCATGCGCTCGCGGGTGGTATCCCAGGTGCGGGTGACGACGGCGCTGACCATGGTTTCCACCAGCAGCACCATTGCGGCAGTCGAGTCCCACGCCGACGGCACCGAGATGTGCACCGGGAAGCAGTGGTCGGCGATGCGTGCCGCGGGTGATCGCCACTGGTCGGTGAACAGAATTATGCGCGCGCCCCGTTCAGCGGCCATCTCGGTCAGCTTCAAGGTCGAGACCTCGTAGCGGCGGATGTCGAACACGGTCAGCACATCGCCCTCGTTGATGTTCAACAGGTAGTGCGGCCAGGTGTTGGCGCTGGCCTCAATGCGGGTGACATCGGGCCGGATCACCTGCATGTGCAGGAACAGGTGGTCGGCCAGCATGCGGGTGATGCGGCCGCCCGCGATGTACAGGTGGCGGTCGTGCGATGCCATCAGCGCGCAGGCCTCGTCGAACGAGGTGTGGTCGATGTGGCTCAGCGTCTGTCGGATGTTGCCGATGACCGCTTCGGTAAAGCGGTTGAGAATGTGCCCCTCTGGTGCGGCGCCTGCCCACGAGTTCTGCTTGGCGATGGGGCTTGAGATGCGGGCCTCAAGCTCGTGGCGAAGCGCGGCCTGGTAGTCGGCAAAGCCCTTGAAGCCCAGCTTCTGCACCAGCCGCATCACCGTCGGGGCCGACACGTTGGCCTTGGCGGCCAGTTCGGTGATCGTGCCGAGCCCTGACAGGGGATAATTGTCCAGCAGCACCGCGGCGAGCTGGTGTTCCGCCCGGGTCAGGCTGGCGGTGTTGTCGCTCAGCAGGTCAGCCACGGTGGCCTGTGTGATCATGGTCGCGCGCTCCAGATGCCGGAATTGCGTTCCACAGGGGCAACGCAGACAGCATTCCAGACCGGAAACATATTGACAAGTCACCAACGTCTGTAAAAAATTTTACATAACAACAAGGGGCGTCCAATCTTGCCTAAGCCGCAGCCAAACCATGATCCGGCCGGGTTCACCGCGCCTGCGCCGCTGGTGCGCAACCGGCAGGGCCGGTCGAGCGTGGTGCTGGTATGCGAGCACGCCAGCAACTTCGTGCCGCCTCAGCTGGCGCGCCTTGGCCTGGACGCCGCAACTCTCAATGCGCACATCGCCTGGGATCCGGGGGCGCTGCCGGTGGCGGAAGCTATGTCGGCCGGTCTCGATGCGGTGCTGGTCTCGGCGCAGGTGTCGCGACTTGTCTATGACTGCAACCGTCCGCCCACGGCGGCAGACGCCATGCCGGCGCGCAGCGAGATCTTTGACGTGCCCGGCAACGCAGGCCTGAGCCAGGCGGAGCGGGACGAGCGCGCGGCGCTGGTCTATGAGCCTTTCCGGCAGGCGCTGGCCGCGGTTGTCGAGGAGCGCAAGACGGGGCCGGCGGCGCTGGTGACGGTGCATTCGTTCACGCCGGTCTATCGCGGGGTGGCGCGCGAGGTCGAGCTTGGCATCCTGTGCGACAGCGACGAGCGGCTGGCCGAGGCAATGCTGCGGCTGGCGCCCGATCATACCACGCTCGCGGTTCGCAAGAACGAACCCTACGGCCCGGCTGACGGGGTCACCCACACCCTCAACGAGCACGGGCTGGCCAACGGCATCCCCAATGTCATGCTAGAAATCCGCAATGACCTGATCGCCACACCCAAGCAGCAGGCGGCCATGGCGGCAATGCTGTGCGGGCTGGTGGGCGAGGCGATGCAGGCGGCGGGCATTGGCGCGCTGAGGCAGCGGGAAGAGGGGGCTGCCTGATGACCGGGTTCATGCGCGCCTATGTCCGCAGGGTGGACGCCTTCAACTACCGTATGGGCCGGGTGGCCATGTACGGCATCTTCTTGCTGATCGCCATCCTGCTGTGGTCGACGCTGTCGAAAATCCTGTCGGACGATCCGTTCCACTGGCTGATCGCGCCGTCCAACTGGACACTGGAAATGGCCCAGTTCGCCATGGTGGCCTACTACATCATTGGTGGCCCTTACTCGATCCAGATGGGGTCCAACGTGCGCATGGACCTGTTCTATGGCGACTGGAGCGTGAAGAAGAAGGCGTGGTTCGATGCCTTCTCCATCCTGTGCCTTCTCACTTTCCTGGGCGTGCTGCTGTATGGCGGACTGACGTCGCTGGCCTATTCGCTGGGCTACTGGGGCGACCACCCGCTGCAGTTCTTCATCGGGCTGATCACCGGCTCCGAGGAGATCGGGCGGCTGGAAGTCAGCCGGCGGGCATGGCGGCCCTATATGTGGCCGATCAAGGCGATCATGGTGTTCGGCATCCTGATGATGCTCATGCAGGCGGTGTCTGAGTTCTTCAAGGACATCTTCCGCATTCGCGGGGAAGAGATCTGATGTCCTACGAGATGATCGCACTGCTGATGTTCTCCAGCATGATGGTTCTGCTGATGACGGGCCAGCGCGTGTTCGGCGCCATCGGCTTCGTCGCCGTGGTGGCGTCGCTGGCGCTATGGGGCACGGGTGGGTCGGACATCGGCTTTGCCGCCGCCATGAAGCTGATGAACTGGTATCCGCTGCTGACGCTGCCGATGTTCATATTCATGGGTTACGTGCTGTCCGAATCCAAGATCGCCGACGACCTGTACAAGATGTTCCATGTCTGGATGGGGCCGGTGAGCGGCGGGCTTGCCATCGGTACGATCGGGTTGATGGTGCTGATCTCGGCAATGAACGGCTTGTCGGTCGCAGGCATGGCCATCGGCGCGACCATCGCGCTGCCGGAACTGCTGCGGCGCGGTTATGACAAGCGCATGGTGACCGGCGTGATCCAGGCGGGCTCGTCGCTTGGCATCCTGGTGCCGCCGTCGGTGGTGCTGGTGCTGTACGCCATGATCGCGCGCCAGCCGGTGGGCCAGTTGTGGCTTGCGGGCGTGGTGCCTGGGCTGATGATGGCGGCGATGTTCGTCATCTACATCGTCGTCCGCTGCCGGCTGAACCCGTCGCTGGGGCCGGCGCTGCCGCCGGAAGAACGCAACATTTCGATGGCTGAGAAGCTGCGGCTGCTGAGCGCCGGGTTGCTGCCTATCGGCATCTTCCTCGCCATGATGGTGCCGTTCATCAACGGCTGGACCAGCCTGGTGGAGAGTTCGGCCATCGGCGCCATGACGGCGTTCATGGCGGCGGTGCTGAAGCGCCGGATGACGCGCGAGGTATTCGAGAATTCGGTGCGCATGACGCTTGGCATTTCGTGCATGTTCATGTGGATCATCCTAGCGGCGCTGGCTTTCGGCGCGGTGTTCGACGGGCTGGGCGCGGTGAAGGCCATCGAAAGCCTGTTCACCGAGAAGATGCAGCTTGAGCCGTGGATGATCCTCGTTCTGATGCAGCTGTCGTTCATCGTCATGGGCACGTTCCTCGACGATACGGCGATGCTGGTGATCGTGGCGCCGCTGTATGTGCCCTTGGTGGCAGTGCTGGGCTATGACCTGATCTGGTATGGTGTGCTCTATACCATCACCACCCAGATCGCCTACATGACGCCGCCGTTCGGCTACAACCTGTTCCTGATGCGGGCCATGGCGCCGCCGGAGATTTCGCTGGGCGACATCTACCGTTCGATCGTCCCGTTTGTCGGGGTGATGGCGCTGGCGCTGGTGCTGGTTATGCTGTTTCCGCAGATTGCCCTGTGGCTGCCGGAGTACGTCTACGGCAAGTAGGGCGGTGCCGGGGGGTGGAGTGTGAGTTGAAGTGTGAGTATGAGCCAACCAAACCTGAGGAGTAAGCCAATGACCACGAGACGCAAGTTTATCCAGACTGCCGGTGTTGCAGGTGCTGCATCGCTGGCCGCCCCGGCTGTCCATGCGCAGTCGAAGATCAAGTGGCGCCTGCAGACCTATGCCGGCCCGGCGCTGGCCGAGCACGTCATCAAGCCGGCCATCGACAGCTTCAACAAGATCGCCCGCGACGAGATGGAGATCGAGCTGTTCTTCGCCGACCAGCTGGTGCCAACGGGCGAACTCTTCCGCGCCATGCAGAAGGGCACCATCGATGCTGTCCAGTCGGACGACGACTCCATGGCATCGCCGACGGAAGTGACGGTGTTCGGTGGCTACTTCCCGTTCGCCCTGCGCTATTCGCTGGACGTACCTGTGCTGTTCAACCAGTACGGCCTGAAGCAGATCTGGGAAGAGGAATACGCCAAGGTCGGCGTCAAGCACATTTCTGCCGGTTCCTGGGACCCGTGCCACTTCGCCACCAAGGAGCCGATCAACTCGCTCGCCGACATCAAGGGCAAGCGCATCTTCACCTTCCCGACCGCTGGCCGGTTCATGGAGCGCTTCGGCATGGTGCCGGTGACGCTGCCGTGGGAAGACGTGGAAGTTGCCGTGCAGACCGGCGAGCTTGACGGCATCGCCTGGTCGGGCATCACCGAGGACTACACGGTGGGCTGGGCAAACGTGACCGACTACTTCCTCACCAACAACATCTCCGGTGCGTGGATCGGCCACTTCTTTGCCAACATGGACCGCTGGAACGAGCTGCCTGATCACCTGAAGGAGCTGGTCAACATGTGCTTCGACAGCTCGCACTACTATCGCCAGTGGTGGTATTGGGGTGGCGAGGCCAACCTGCGCGTCAATGGCGACAAGATGAAGCTCACCACCATCCCGGATGCCGAGTGGGCCACCGTCGAGGCCGAGGCGCAGAAGTTCTGGGACGAGATCGCGGCCGAATCCGAGACCAAGGCCAAGGTCGTCGCCAAGATCAAGGAATACAACAACGTGATGGCAAAGGCTGGCCGTCCGTACCGCTACAGCTGATCCTCGACACGATTTGCGTTCCGACCATGCCCCCGCGGCATGGCCGGGACGCCCCAAAACCCGCACACCGGAGATGCTTGCAATGCCAGGAATGCTGACCCTTGCCGAACTGAAGAAGGCCGTTCAGTCGGGTGAAATCGATACCGTGATCATGGCCCAGACCGACATGCAGGGACGGCTGATGGGCAAGCGGTTCCACGCCCAGCACTTCCTGGATTCAGGTGTCGATGAAACCCATTCCTGCAACTACCTGCTGACCGTCGACATGGAGATGGAGCCGGTGCCCGGGTTCAAGTCGGCAAGCTGGGAGAAGGGCTATGGCGACTACACCATGAAGCCTGACCTGAAGACGTTGCGGCGCATTCCCTGGCTTGAAGGCACGGCGCTGGTGCTGTGCGATGTGCTCGACCACCATGCCCATGCGGAAGTGCCGGTAAGCCCCCGTGCCATTCTGAAGAAGCAGCTCCAACGGCTTGATGCGATGGGCCTTTCGGCGATGATGGCGACCGAGCTGGAGTTCTACCTGTTCGAGGAAAGCTTCGAGGAGGCCCACGCCAGGGGGTATCGCGACCTTAACCTCATCAGCCCTTACAACGAGGATTACCACATCTTCCAGACCACCAAGGAAGAAGACGTGATGCGCACGGTGCGCAACGGGCTGTATGGCGCGGGCATCGCGGTTGAATGTTCAAAGGGCGAGGCCTGGGCTGGCCAGGAAGAAATCAACGTCCGCTATGCCGATGCGCTGACGGCGGCCGACAATCACGTGATTACCAAGAACGGCGTCAAGGAAATGGCCTGGGCGCAGGGCCGCGCTGCAACGTTCATGGCGAAGTGGAACTACACCGCCGCGGGATCTTCCTCGCACATCCACCAGTCGCTTTGGTCGAAGGACGGCAAGACGCCGATGTTCCTCGACAAGAAGGGCGAGTACGGCATGTCGAAGATGATGCGCCAGTACCTGGCAGGCCTGCTTGCGCACGCGTCGGACTTTACCTGTTTCCTTGCCCCCAACATCAACTCCTACAAGCGCTTCCAGGCTGGCACCTTTGCACCGACCAAGGCGATCTGGTCCATGGACAACCGCACCGCGGGATACCGGATCTGCGGCACAGATACCAAGGGCATCCGCATCGAGTGCCGGGTTGGCGGGGCGGACCTGAACCCGTACCTGGCCTTCGCCAGCCAGATTGCCGCCGGCATCGCCGGCATCGAGCAGGAGCTGGAGCTGGAGCCCGAGTTCAGGGGCGACGCCTATGTGGCGAGGAAGGCCCGGGAAATTCCGCGCACGCTGCGTGATGCGGCGGCTGCATTGAAGAAGTCAAAGATGTTGCGCTCCGCCTTTGGCGACGAGGTGGTGGATCACTATGTCCACGCGGCAGAGTGGGAGCAATTCGAGTATGACCGCCGGGTGACCGACTGGGAAATCGCCCGCGGCTTTGAGAGGTCCTGAGTTCAAACATGAGCAAAACAGTAAAGCTTGTCTCGCCGGTCGATGGATCGGTGTATCTGGAACGTGAGGTGCTGAGCCGCGACGACGCCTTCAAGGCGGCGGCCCGGGCGCGGGCAGCGCAGCCTGCGTGGGCGGCGCGGCCGATCCGGGAGCGGATCGATCTGGTGTTGCGCGCCAACGAGATCATCGGCCAGCAGACGGATCGCATGGCCACCGAACTCGCCCACCAGATGGGCCGGCCGGTGCGCTATGGCGGCGAGTATGGCGGCTTCAACGAGCGGGTGCGCTACATGGCCGGCATTGCCGAGTCGGCGCTTGCCCCCATCGAGGTGGAGGACTTCGGACGCCTTCAAGCGCCAGATCAAGCGTATTGCGCACGGTGTTGTGCTGGTGGTGGCGCCGTGGAACTACCCGTACATGACGGCGATCAATACCATTGCCCCAGCGCTGATGGCGGGCAACACGGTGATCCTCAAGCACGCAGCGCAGACGCTGAAGGTGGGCGAGCACCTTGCCGAAGCCTTTGCGTCGGCGGGCGTGCCGGCGGACGTGTTCCAGAATGTCGTGCTCGATCATGAAACCACGTCCGAGCTGATCGGCAAACGGGCGTTGAATTTCGTGAATTTCACCGGCTCAGTCGGCGGCGGCCAGGCCATGGAGCAGGCGGCGGCAGGGACGTTTGTTCCGGTGTCGACAGAGCTTGGCGGCAAGGATCCCGGTTACGTGCGCGCCGACGCCGATCTCGACAAGGCGGTCGACACGCTGATGGACGGGGCAATGTTCAACTCCGGCCAGTGCTGTTGCGGCATCGAGCGGATCTACGTGCACGAGAGCCTCTATGACGCCTTCGTCGAGAAGGCGGTGGCGTGGGTCAACAACGGCCTGAAGCTGGGCAATCCGCTGGACAAGGAAACCACCATCGGCCCGATGGCGAATGTGCGCTTTGCCCGCGAAGTGCGCGCCCAGATCGATGAAGCCATTGCAGATGGCGCCGTGGCGCACATCGCCAAGTCGCCGGCAGACGATGGCGGCACCTACGTGACGCCGCAGATCCTCACCAACGTCAACCACAACATGCGGGTGATGCGTGACGAGAGCTTCGGTCCGGTCGTTGGCATCATGCCGGTCAAGGACGACGAACAAGCCATCGCACTGATGAACGACTGCCAGTTCGGCCTCACCGCCTCGATCTGGACGGCGGATGCCGCCAAGGCCGAAGAGATCGGTGACCGCATCGAAACCGGCACCGTGTTCATGAACCGCTGCGACTATCTCGATCCGGCCTTGTGCTGGACGGGCTGCAAGGATACAGGGCGCGGAGCTGGCCTGTCGGTGCTCGGCATCCAGGCGCTCACCCGGCCAAAGTCATACCACCTCAGAAAGGCCTGACCTCCATGACGCTTACCGCCAACTGGTCCTATCCGACCGCAATCCGCTTCGGTGAGGGCCGCATATCCGAAATCGGCGATGCCTGCGCGAAGGCGGGCATGAAGAAGCCGCTGCTGGTGACTGACCGGGGGCTGGCGCAAATGGCCATCACCGCATCGACGCTGGACCTGATGGACAAGGCGGGGCTGGGCCGCGCCATGTTCGCCGAGGTTGACCCGAACCCGAACGAGATCAACCTCGAAGCTGGCCTGAAGGCGTATCGGGACGGTGGCCACGACGGCGTCATCGCGTTTGGCGGCGGCTCCGGGCTGGACCTTGCGAAGATGGTGGCGTTCATGTCCGGGCAGACGCGGCCGGTGTGGGATTTCGAGGACATCGGCGACTGGTGGACGCGCGCCAACCCTGCCGGCATTGCGCCCATCGTGGCCGTGCCGACCACGGCCGGCACAGGGTCCGAGGTGGGCCGCGCCAGCGTCATCACCAACTCGCAGACGCACGTCAAGAAGATCATCTTCCACCCCAAGGTGCTGCCAACCGTTGTCATCAGTGATCCGGCACTGACCGTGGGCATGCCGCCGTCAATCACCGCGGGCACCGGCATGGATGCCTTTGCCCATTGTCTTGAGGCTTATTCCAGCCCGTTCTTCCACCCGATGTCACAGGGCATCGCGCTGGAGGGCATGCGGCTGGTGAAGGAGTACCTGCCGCGCGCCTACAAGGACGGCAAGGACATGGAAGCGCGCGCCCAGATGATGGTGGCAGCGTCGATGGGGGCTGTGGCATTCCAGAAGGGGCTGGGAGCGGTACATGCGCTGTCTCACCCCGTGGGCGCGGTTTACAACACCCACCACGGCACCACCAACGCCATCTGCATTCCGGCAGTGCTGAAGATGAACCGGCCGGCCATCGAGGAGCGCATCAACCGGGCCGCCGCGTACCTCGGCATCGCAGGAGGTTTCGACGGCTTTCTTGCCTTCGTCGTGGCGCTCAATGCCGAGCTTGGCATTCCGGACCGGCTGGCGGCCATTGGCGTTGCCAATGACCGCATCGACGACATGGTGGCCATGGCGCTGGAAGACCCGTCTGCCGGCGGCAACCCGGTGAAGATGACGGCGGAGAATGCGAGGGCGCTGTTTGAAGCGGTGATTTAAGGCAAGTCAGGCAAGCTTGTGGAGCGCGGCGCGTTCGAGCAGCTTCTTCGAGCGGTTGAGGTGGGGAATATCGAACATCTTGCCATCGATCCCCACCACGCCTGCATCCCCGGCGGCGGCGAACGCATCAATCACCTTGCGGGCCTCGGCGATCTGCCCGGCTGAGGGCGTGAACACCATGTTGATCACGTCCACCTGCGCCGGGTGAATTGCCATCTTGGCTGTGAAGCCGTCGCGCACGGCCTGCTCGCAATCGGTGATCAGGCCTTGCTCGTTGCGGAAGTCCACGTAGACGGTGTCGACAGGCTCGACGCCGGCGGCGCGGGCGCCATACAGGCACATTGTGCGGGCAAGCCGGTAGGGTTCGGTCAGGTTGCCATCGACGTCGCGGTTGGCCTGGGCGCCGAGCGCGTTGGACAGGTCTTCCGCGCCCCAGGCGAGGCCCTGCAGGCTGGCCTTGAGCCCGCCATATGAGCCCAATCCGAACATGGCCTTGGCGGTTTCGGTGGCGATGGCGATGATGGGCATTTCGATACCTGCCCAGCCTGCCAGCGTCTCGACGCAGGCGCCGGTTTCCGTCTTCGGGTGGATGAGGCCATCGGGGTTGCCTGGCAGCACGGTTTCCACATCTTCTCGGGTCAGGCCCGAGTCCAGCGCGTTGACCCGGACATAGAGCTTCTGGCCGTGACGGCGGCGGCCCGCAAGGGTGGCCGCGGCCAGTGCGCGGGCTGCAGGCTTGTTCTGCGGCGCGACGGAGTCTTCCAGGTCGAGGATCACCACGTCGGCGGCAGACGCCAGCGCCTTGTCGATCTTGCGCTCTGAATCAGCTGGTACGAACAGCAGCGACCGCATGGGCTCAGGCTCCGTGGGGCTTCTTGCGCATGAGTGCCTGGCGGGTGCACACCGCCACCAGCGTACCGTCCTGCTTGTGGGCCTCATGGCGAAACTCGACGATGCCGGCATCGGGGCGCGAGCGGCTTTCCCGGCGCGACACCACGGTGGAGGTTACCCTCAAGGTATCGCCGTGAAAGACCGGGGCAGGGAACTTCACATCGGTGATGCCCAGCTGTGCCACCAGTGTGCCCAGCGTCAGGTCCTGCACGGATATGCCGATCATCAGCGACAGGGTGAACATGGAATTGACCAGCGGCTGGCCGAACTCTGTCTTCGAAGCAAAGTCGTGGTCGATGTGCAGCGGTTGCGGGTTGAGCGTCATGTTGGAGAACCACATGTTGTCCGCCTCGGTGACCGTCCGGCGCACCTCGTGCTGCATCGAGAAGCCTTCTTCGAGCTCGTCAAACCATTTGCCTGCCATGCCGGCGGTATCCCTGCTGCCATCGTGACCGTTACCCCAACTGCTAGCCCACCTGCGTGCCGGTAGCAATGGCGAGACGCGTGGTCGAACAGGCGTTCACGGCACAAGATAATGCAACCTTTGCGGGAAGGACCGTGACTGCCGAGTTGCCTTGCGAGTCGCCGATTCCACCGGATCAGGCCGGGCAGGTGGTTCACAAACTGATTCTGCAGTAGGCCGTAAAATATTGAAAATATTATGCAAATTTCGCTTCCTGTACGCCTCTTCAGGCAATTAACCTCTCGTTAACCAGCCAGGCGCAGGAACTCGTATCACGGGAATGGCTGGGGAGCAGTTGAGAGATGGACATGAGCGGACAGTTTGACATGACCAGGTGCCTTATCGTTGATGAAGACCGCGACTGGCAGGATCAGGTGCTGGCCTACTGCGCCGGCCTCGGCTTCGACTTCGTTGCCACCTCTTGCGAGGAGGATGCCATCCAGCACTGCGCCGCAGAAATGCCAGACGTGGTGCTTGTGGGCACGCCGCGGGCACCAGACTTCATCCGCCAGCTGAGGCGGCTTGGCGGGAAGGAGCCCATCGTCATCCACTGTACGGGCCGTGGCGACGCGAAAACGGTCACGCAGGCCATCTGGAACGGGGCGAGCGACTACATGATCAAGCCGTGTTCGCGCGAGATATTCGGCACCAAGTTGCGGCAGAGCGGTCTTTTGTAATGAGCGCGCATTGATGATCTGCCTCTAATGACACATCGTATGTCGCTGGTGGCCCTGTTGCCGCCAGCATGGACTGTTAGGCAGGCACAATGATCTCCGGATTGCGCACCATATGGCCATTGATGGTCGCCATTCTGCTGATGTCCATCGGCAATGGCTTGCAGGGTTCTCTTATCGGCGTTCAGGCGGCGGTTGCGAACTTCTCCAGCACCACGACAGGCTTAATCGCATCCGGGTTCTCCCTCGGCCTGTTCCTGTCGGCGATCCTTACCCCAAGCATCGTTCGGGCAGTGGGCCATATCCGCGTTTTTGCGGCCTATGCGTCGGTGCTGTCGACCGCGGTGCTGCTGATCCCCGTGTGGATCGATCCGGTCTGGTGGTTCGTGATGCGCACGCTGATCGGCTTCTGCGCGGCAGGCCTGGCCATCGTCATCGAGACCTGGCTGAACGAGGGCTCCAGCAACGAGACCCGCGGCACCATGCTGTCGGTCTACATGATCATCTTCTATACAGGGGCGGGCCTGGGCTCATTTGCGCTGCTTATTGACGACCCGACCGGATTCGTCCGGTTCATCGTGGTGTCGGCAGTCATGTCGCTGTCCCTGGTGCCGATTGCGCTGACCAAGGTTTCGGCGCCGGTACTGGCCAACCCGCGGCGGATCTCGATCGCAGAGATCTTTCATGCCTCGCCACTGGCTGTCGTGGGCGCCATCGCCAACGGGCTGGGGCAGGCAGCCTTCTTCAACCTTGGCGCCGTGTTCGGCGTGATGCACGGGCTGTCGCTGCCCTATGTCTCGACCATGATGGCGGTTGCGCCCATGGCGGTGCTTGTTTCGCAGATGCCGATCGGCTGGCTGTCGGACCGCTATGACCGGCGGCTGCTGATCGTGGCTCTGTCGATCGTGTCTTCCGTGCTTGCGGGTATCGCCATGGTAACCCCGGCCACGACCGAGTTTGTGCTGATCGGCATCGTGGCGGTGTTCGGCGGTATATCGATGCCGCTCTACTCGCTGGCCATTGCCCATGCCAATGACCAGCTCAACAAGGACCAGATGCTGGCAGCGGGTTCCAAGCTGGTGCTGCTTTATGGTGCAGGCGCCATAGCGGGGCCTTCGATTGCCGGTCTGTTCATGCAGCAGATGGGGTCGGCAGGCTTCATGTTCTACATGGTGGTGATTTATGGCGGGCTGGCGGTCTATGCGGTTTACCGCATGACGCAGTCGAAGGTTCTGCCGCCCTCCGAAACCGGTGACCTGGTGCCCGTTGCACCCATGGCCACGGCGATTGCTGCCACGGCTGTGGCCGAGGAAATGGCCGAGACTGCAGATCACGACCGCCCTGCCGCCTGACATTACCCGGATTGCCGGCACGCAGTGGCGGATTTCCGCGGCGCATTATGGTGAACCAATCCTTAACCCTTGCAGCGTTAACTTTCTCAGCCAGTGCAACAGGCGGCATCGCCAACTGCACGGAGTGATTCGGATTGCTGCTGCTTTCATCCAGCGGCAGGTCTGTAGGCAAGTGTGGGAAGCTGCATGAACGACGATATCACCCTGGGGGATCTGCCGACGCTCGATACGGCTGTTTTCGAACAGGTCATCGATCATGGCCCGATCGAGGATCGCCTCGCGCTTGCACGGCAATTGTGCGCCCTGGTCATTGATCCGCAGACCAGCATGGCCGACCGGCGCGCCGTTATGCCGGTACTGGCGCGGCTGGCCTGTGATCGCGATCGGCTGGTGCGGGAAATTCTTCATTCCAGTCTGGTGCAGGCGGATTGCCTGAGCGCGGATCTGGTATTTTCGATGGTGGCTGATGATGACGACCTGGCCGTCGGCTTTGTAGCGGGCAACCCGTCGATCAACTGCAGCATCCAGTGCGCGATATTGACGGTTGGCGATGCCCAGCGCTGCGCTGCAGTTGCCGGACGCGAGGACGTGTCTGCGGCTGCGGTGAAGAAGATGGTTTATGACGGGCTGGAAGTATCGGCCGTCGCGCTTCTCAGGAACAAGGCAGTGCGGCTTGGCGCCGGCTATTGCCGCAAGCTTTACAACCGCTTCCATGATCAGCCGAAGGTGTGCACCGCACTGATGGATGCGCCTTACCTGCCGCCGGAAATAGCACTCGTGCACAACCAGCGCACGGCTGAAGAGCTGCGCCGGTCTGCCCGGCTGCAGGGCTGGGTGGCCGACTTCAAGAGCGACGACTACATCTCGGACAATGAGGAAATGACGGCGCTGCGGATCCTTGCCGATGTGGCCGATGACAAGTTGCGCGACCTCGTGGCGCTGATGTCGGCGCGCAACATGCTGACAACGTCGCTCCTGCTACGGGCCGGCATCAACGGCCATTTGCCGTTCTTCGAGTGGGCGCTGGCCTATCTTGCCAACGTATCCATGCGGCGGGTGCGCATGGCAACGGCGCGGTCTTCCGAACGTTCGGCAATGACCATGCTGCGCCGGGCCGGGATTCCGGAGGATACGCATGCGTTGTTCCTCGCCATATGCATGGTGTCCTCGGCCACCGGGGCTGCTGGCAAGAAGGCCGATCAGGATGCATTTGGCCGCGCGCTGGTTGAAGTGACGATGACCCGCACCGCAGGCTTCGACGCCGACCAGCGCCAGCGCGTCATCCAGCTGCTGTCGCAGTTTGCGCAGGGGCGCACCCGCACGCTGGTCAACCGGCTGAACGACGGATACGCGCGCGTCGCCTGAGCGGGCGCGGCCATACTTCCACATGCCTGAAGATGAATGGCTGCCTGCAATCGCCGGCAGCCATTTCGTTGTTGCTGTTGGGGCTTGCAAGGGCAGGTGCGCAAAAGAGAAGCGCCAGACTCCGGAGAATCTGGCGCTTCGGGTACTCGACTTCCGGCAACAGGCCGGTTACGCAACTCACAGTCATCAAGATAGCGCGATGTGCTTAATGGCAGCTAAACGAAGCCTTGCCGAACCCCTAAACCGGGTGTCTCAAAACCGGAATTGCTCGTTCAAAACACGTTCGGCCAGGGAATGACCGTCGTCGAACAGCAACCGGGCCGACTTGCTGGCGTCCTCGGCCACTTCCACGCGAACCACGTCACGATATTCGGTCTGGTCTGCAACCGCTGAAACCGGGCGTTTCTCGGGCTCTAGGATGTCGATGGCCACCCTGGCCTCGTGCGACAGGATTGCGCCGCGCCAGCGGCGGGGGCGGAACGGGCTGATCGGGGTGAGCGCCAGCAACGGCGAATTGATGGGCAGGATGGGGCCATGGGCCGACAGGTTGTAGGCGGTGGAGCCTGCAGGCGTCGCGACGATGATGCCGTCACAGATGAGTTCGTCCAGCCGCACCTTGCCGTCGATCGAGATCTTCAGTTTGGCGGCCTGGTGCTGCTGGCGCAGCATCGAGACTTCATTGAAGGCCAGCGCCGAGTGTACTGCGCCATCCTTTGCCGTCACGGTCATCGACAGCGGGTGGATGATCGTCTCGGTGGCCATTGATATGCGCTCGGGCAGGCCGTCGGCGCTGTAGTCGTTCATCAGGAAGCCGACGGAGCCCCGGTTCATGCCGAAGATGGCCTGGCCGGACTGCACCACGGTGTGAACGGTCTCCAGCATCAGACCGTCACCGCCCAGCGCAACGATGACTTCCGCATCTTCGCGGGGCGTCTGACCCCAGACGTGCTTGAGCTGCCGGGCAGCATCAAGCGCCTCGGGTGCCTTTGATGAGACGAAATGCAGCTTCATGACGGCGTCGGAATCCTGCAGTGGCAAACCGGGGAGTGAAGTCGGTTCCAGTTAGTCGGCTGCGGAGGGGAAAGTCAAACGGCGCGTGGCATCAGGCGAAGGCGGCGGCAATTCCCATGAGGATGGTGAACAGGGTAAGCGAGGTGGCCAGCAGTCTCAATCCGGCCCGCAGTTCCGGCAGCGCCGGCTCGCGGCTGCCATTGCCGATCCAGTGATCGGTTCGTTCGGTCTGGCCGGGCATTTCGGGACCACCGAGACGGATGGAGAGGATGCCGGCAAAGGCCGCGCGTGGCCAGTTGGCGTCGCGCACCCGGTCGAAGCGGGCGTCGGCGTGGATGTGCTCGAGCGCCCGGGCGCCCGCGGAGGGGGACATCATGCTGGCGGCTCCCGTCACCACCAATCCGGCAAGCTTGCATGGCAGGAAGCGGGCAGCGGTCAGCAATGCGCCAACCAGCCCGGCAGCCTGCGGGTGGCTTGCGGCAGCGCGGCGTTCAACGGCGTGGAGCGCGGCGATGGCAAGGATGCCGGGCAGGCCGAACAGGGCAAGCCAGAAGGCCGGCGTAACGATGCCGGTGGACAGGTTCCAGGCCATTGCCTCAATGGTGCGGCGGACGGCCTGCGAAACGGTCTGGGGCACGGGGCTTGCGGGATTGATGATTGCCACGGCGCGGGCTGCTTCCGTCAGTTTGCCGTCAGACAGGGCCGCCGCCACGGCGCGGGCGCGCATGCGCGTTGCATATTGCTGCAGGAACGGCACCGCCAGCAGGGCCTCACAGCACCACGCCCAGGGCAGGGGCCGCAGCCAGGCAGTCAGCGCGACGGCAAGCGCCATCGTGGCCGACATGGCGGCAAGGCAGAACAGCGCCCCTCGGAGGGTGGCTTGCATCCGGCCCGCGCTGGCGCCTGGCAGCAGCAGGGCGAAGATGCCGGTGAAGCGGTAGAGCCAGTTTGCCGGATGACCGATGAGCCGCCGCAATGGAGCCGGAAATCCGAGGAAGCGTTCCAGCGCCAGCGCCACGAAGGCAACGGTCATGGTGGTGGGCAGGGCGAACAAGGTTTGTGGTACTCCGGAGGATCATCCGGTGCAGGAACCGGGGTTTGCCTTGATTTGCATAACAGAAGCCATACAAGTTGACAGCCTCTACGTGGTTGGGCTTGATCGGCCCCAGCCTTGGGTGCGCCGCGTGCCGCGCCAGCAGTCTCGGGAGCCGTTGCCGCGTGGCCGACAAATTGCGGGTGGTGCTGACCACCGGAAACTACAACTACATCAAGGACGGCGTGTCGCTGACGCTGAACCGGCTGGTGGGCTGGTTGGAGCGGCATGGCGTCGAGGTGCTGGTGGTGGCGCCTGTGGCGGAGGTGGCCGCGATGGAGCACGAGGGCAGGCTGGAGCCGGTGGCATCGTTCGCCATTCCCACCCGCAAGGAATACCGCATCGGACTGACGCTGACTGCGGAGCTGCGGCGCAAGATCGAGGCGTTCAGGCCGCAGCTGTTCCATATTGCCGTACCCGACATCACCGGGCACAGCGCGCTGCGGCTTGCCCGGCGGATGCAGGTGCCGGTGGTCTCGTCGTTTCACACCCGCTACGACACCTATCTGCAATACTACGGTCTGAAGTTCCTCGAGCCGCTGTTTCACCGGCGGCTACGGGCGTTCTATGCGGCGTGCGAGCACGTCTACGTGCCGTCGCAATCGATGATGGATGAACTCTCGGCGCAGGGCATCAGCGGCGAAAACATGCGGTTATGGACGCGTGGGGTGGACCATCAGCGGTTTTCGCCGGCGCGGCGGTCGCCCGGCTGGCGGCGGGCCCATGGCATCGGCGACGGCGAGGTGCTGATCGCCTATGCCGGGCGGCTGGTTGCGGAGAAGAACATGGCGTTGATGGCGCGGGTGTTCGCGCGGCTGAAGCAGGAGGCGCTGCCCCATCGCACCATCCTGCTGGGCGACGGACCGGAAGCCGGGTGGATGAGCAAGGCCATGCCGGACACGGTGTTTGCGGGCTTCCTGCATGGCGACGAGATGGCGGCGGGCTATGCCTCGAGCGACATCTTCTTCTTTCCCTCCATCACCGAAACCTTCGGCAACGTGACGCTGGAAGCCATGGCATCTGGCCTGCCGGCGGTGAATGCCGATGCCACGGGGTCACGGTCGCTGGTGCGCGAGGGCGAAACCGGCTTCCTGGTGGACCCGGCCGATGAAGGGCTGATGGTGAAGCGTCTGGCTCAGCTGATCGCCGACCCGGAACTGCGGGCACGCCTTGGGGCACAGGCGCGCCAGATCGCCGTCCGCGAGCATGACTGGGACAGCATATTCACCAGGCTGCTCGCCGACTATGGCGAGGCCATTGCCGGGTATGTGCCCGGCGTTCAGCGGTAGGGCTTCAGCCAGCCCAGTCCGTCTTCGGTGCGCCCGGCCGGGCGGTATTCGCAGCCGATCCACAGGTCCGGGTGCAGGGCTTCCACGGCTTCAAGGATTTCCTGCAGCGGCAGATTACCCCGGTCCGGTTCGTGCCGGTCCGGCGTGCCGGCAATCTGCAGGTGGGCGGTGTGCTCGCGGCAGCGCTCGAGCCAGGCCGGAACGCCGCCATGAATGCGCTGGCAATGGTAGATGTCGAGCTGCAGCTTCACTGGCGCGGCTGACTCAACGTTGATTTCCGCGAGCATCTCCAGCGCAAGGCCGAAATCATTGAGAAAGTATCCGGGAATGTCGAACGGATTGATGGGCTCGATCAGTACGTCGACGCCAATCTTGGCAAAGGCGCCGGCTGCCTTGCGGACGTTGGCCACGTAGGTGGCGCGTTGCAATTTCGGGTCCGTGCCGGGCGCGGTAAGGCCGGCCATGCAGTGCACCCGCAGCGGTTTCAGCACCCGGGCGTAGGCAAGCGCTGTGGCGATGCCTTGCTCAAACTCGGCCTCACGGCCGGGCAGCGAGGCGAGGCCACGCTCGCCGGCCTCCCAGTTGCCGGGCGGCAGGTTGAACAGCACCTGCTGCTGAGCCGTGCGATAGAGCCGGGCGGAGAGTTCATCGGCCGGCCAGTCATAGGGAAACAGGTATTCGACGCCTGCAAAACCCGCCTCATGCGCCGCTTCGAAACGGTCCAGGAAGGCGTGTTCGGTGAACATCATGGTGAGGTTGGCGGCGAAGTTCATCAGGCCTCATGCTCCGGCTGGCGGGGCGTGGATGCCCGCGCGGTGGATGAGACCTGTGTGCAGGGACCGGACGCTGACGGCAAGCGGATTCTGGTGCGGTCGCACAGGGGCAGGGCGGGTTGCTTGAGGCACAAAAAACCGGCCCGGGTTTCCCCGAGCCGATCGTTGTGTTCGTCCAACTGCTTCTTAGAAGAAGAAGCGGGTGTGGAACATCAGGTTGAGTGCGTCGGTGTCGAAGATCCGTTCGTCGTCCGGACCACCTTGGATACAATTGGGGTCAGCCGTGGGGCAACCACCGTTGGCACCGTAGGTTTCAGCTTCGCCGTAGTTGACTTCCCAACCCAGACGCAGCTGGCGCACCGGCTGCCAGATCACGTTGGCACCAACGACCCAGCCACGCTTGAAGTCACCGTCGAGCGCAGTGCCGTTATTGAGCGACTCGAGGTCCTCTTCGTAGCCACCGAAGACGTTGAAGGTGGTCACGTCGTTGACCGCGAAGCCGAGGCCAGCCACGACACCCCACATTTCACGCGGGTCGCCAAGAGCGTTATGCACGGTGTTGCCGGTACCGCCGAGGAACACCAGGTTGCGGCCAACCATGCCTTCACCGTAAGCGGCGCTGGCAGACAGGGTTGCAACGTCAGCCAGGTTGGCAACAGCCGCACCACCGATCACCCAGCCGAGCTCGTCCTGAGCGGGAGGAAGGGGGGCACGATCAACATCAGCTTCCCAGTCACCCACGCCGGCAACCAGCTGCAGCTGGTGGCCACCAGGCAGATCGTACTGGATCGAGGTGGTGATGTCCGGCATGGCGGTGTCAGACTCGAAGGTCGGCTCTTCCAGAGCAACGGCCCACGACAACGGTCCGTCACGGTAGGTCAGGCGAACCTGGTCACGACGGGTGGTGTTGGAGACACCAAGCGGCGTGGAGGAGTTCACGGTGGTCGGAACGCCGATGAGGCTGGTCAGCTGCCAGAACGAGCCAGCGCCGAGCGTCCAGTTCGGGGTCATGTCCCACTCACCCCATGCATAACGCATCTGGGTGTTGCCCGGAGCGTCAGCACGCAGTTCGATGTCGGTGCGGATCTGGCCCACAGCGGTGTCGATGCGCGAACGAACGCGGATCGAGCCACGCGAGTTGATGTCGAGGTGGGTATCGTCGCCTTCAAAGTAGTAGGGATTGAAGTTGCCGGCTTCACCATCGGTGAACCCGTCGATGCCCAGGGAGACCCAGCTGCTGACATAGCCGCTGACGGTGATTTCAGCCACCGGTGCCGGCATGTCGGCGGTCGGGGTGATGGCAATGGTGTAACCGGAGTTTTCACCACCGGCCCAGTCACGGTCGATCTGCGGCGAGTTGTAGGCGAAGTTGTAGTTTGCAACGCCACGACGGCCGGTGAGCAGGCTCACGCCTTCCGGCAGGTTGTACGAGGAAGCCGAGGACTCCATCGAGTCTACTTTGGTCTGAAGGGCTTCGAGCTGAGCCTTCAGGGCAGACAATTCATCGGCCTGAACGCCGGTAGCCATGACGGCGAGAGTCGCGCCACCGAGCAGAGCCTTGCGAAGATTGATCATTATGGTTTCTCCCAAATCATAACGTCCACCATTCAAGAAAAAACAATAGCTTATCTCAAGTTTAGGCTCTCTTGGGGGTCGACGTGTACTGATTAGATGGGTGATTGAAAGTCATGCAGAGGAAACAGGCTAAACTCCTTCCTAATGAGATGCAGGAAGAGGTTGTTCAATAACTAGAAACAACAAAGAATCCCGATCGTAATGTTGTGATGTTCTTGCTATCTATGAAAGCGGGGCTGCGGGCGGTGGAGATTGCTCGTCTGCGTTGGCGCTGTGTCAGTGACCCTAGAGGCGGCATAGGCGAAGAGGTCATTATCGAGGACCGGGCGTCCAAGGGCGGATACAGTGGCAGGCGTATCCCGATGAATGATCGCCTCCGCGCGCGGCTTGACAAGCTGCGGAGAACTTCGCCTGTAGTGCCAGATGACTTCGTGATCATAAGCGGACGGACTGGTAGAGGGTTCTCTGCCCAAAGTGTCGTTAATACGTTCTACCTTTGGTATAAAGAAATGGGGTTTGTGGGCGTCTCCTCTCATTCTGGACGCCGGACGTTCATTACGCAGGCAGCCAAACGGATAAACCTCGTCGGTGGCAGTCTGCGCGACGTTCAGCATCTTGCAGGCCATAGCAATATCCTTACGACACAGAGGTATATTGAGGGCGACGAAGTTGCGAAGAAGCGTATCGTCAACATGGTCTAGCTAGCATTTGTGATCGGCCCAAATTTGAAGTTGCTAGCTTATTAGGACTTTCTTGGACACATCCAAAAGTGGTTCATTTGCTGACTTGGCCATGATCAACTTCAGCGCCTCCAGATGCGCCGTCGCGACGTCCGACTTATCCTCGTCTGCTGCCGGTGATGGTCGCCCATAACCTCTGTCGAGCAGTGAGTTGGCGGCATACAGGGCCACACGCGGATCAGGGTCATGGAGGTGCTTCACCAGGACATCGACGGCCTCGTGTGTGTGTTGCCGCGCCAGCTCGCGCAGTTCCTTGACGCCGCTGGGCCTGCCGCCGGGGTTGGCGCTTTGGCCGGGAAGGAAACGGCCACTACCGTCGCGCTGCATTGCTAACCCCTTTCAGGACGTGATCTGAGGTCTTGTATAAGAATTAAATCATGAAGTAGGTTTAATGTCAATTTTGACTATAGCAGTCTCATTGGCTGTTTGCAGACAGACCGCGTTGTTGACCAGCCAGTGCAGCAGCGACGCCAGCAGCGAAAAGCTCGGGATTAGCCCTCACCACCTGCTTGAATATAGAGACTGGATCGAATGTCTGGAGACGCCGCCTGACGGCATCTGTGAGCTTGCGGGCCTTGGTCCGCGTGATGAACCTCCAGTCTGCGGCAAAGCGAATGACACCCAGGGGGTCCGCTTTCTGCGGTATGGGGATGTGCGGATCAGTCACTAGAGCAGTGACTGTCTCGGCCACCTTGGCCTGCAGGCTGGCACTCACTCGCTGAAGTGGCAGGCGCGGGTCTTGAGGCTGAGGTGGCTTAGCGACGGCGGGATTATCGAAAGTTGCGGCATTCTTGACGACGGTGACAAGTTGCGGCGAAGCCTCCATTGGCTTGTAGCAGGCGCTTAGGGCTTCGGCACGGGCTTCAATGCTGTGGGCAGCCTCACAGGCCGATCCGGTCAGCTCGAAGACCTTCAAAAGCCCAACACGTTCTTCCAAGGCGACTTTCGGATCAGGGAAAACCCGGCTGTCGGCAATGCCACGCTTGAGCTTCGCCCCTTGAGCTGCTCGGTGGTACGAGAAGGGTATAAAGTGAGATGGGAGGACAGTGGGATTTTCGTATATTGTCTTTATATAGGAAAACTCCACTGTCCTCTGGCTAGTCCCACGCCGTTGATCTTTGATTGATTGCTCGTTCCCTAGCTCTGGCCAAATCCGGCTCAGATCCGCAGCGCTCTCGAGCCACATACCCAATCCTAAGGCCCTATCATCACTGGATGGCGTGCTGAAGCAGAGAACCTCATCCACCGGCAGTGGCGGAGCATCCTCGCCCCAGATCTCTACTTGGAGCGGATTGCTGGCGGCGCGATTGACGCCCCGACCGCGGCCTATGGCTTGCACAATCTGATCCTCACAGATGGCGTGCCGGATGCTTTCGGCAAGAACATGCGGGTGCCGATGAACAGTCATCGTGGCTGATCCCTTTTCCGCGCCGGCTACTGTCACTTTTTGCATCTCGTACCAGCCATCTGGAGCGTTGGAGGCAGGTACCCATTGGCTCGACAGCGCGCTTGCCATGCGCTCAGTGTCCCGCGGTGACGGCATCATGCGACCAACCACGATCAGCAGGTCAACATCGCCATGAGCGTCCAAGCCTGCGATAGCGCCGTGATGCTCCAGTGCAATGTGGTCGGGGATAGCGTGCCGTGCGCGGATCGCTTTCTCAGCCTTCTTAGGCAATATCGCCAGCGTCCTCCCTGGCACCGGCGCGGCTGCGTAAAGGATCGAGCGATAGAGCTGGTCGTCGTGGCTCTGCTTCTCAAAGGCGCTGTGAGCAAAGCTCTTGCCGGTGACAGCCAAAACGCGTTGGTGAGGACTTTTAACGGCAATGTCGTCAACCACTTCAAAGTCAGGCAGTAAAGGCGAAACCAGCTCCGGATGCAGGGTGGCATCGATATGAAGCGTAGGAGCCTGCCATCCTGCCTTGATCGTGTCGGCCCAGCAGAGAGCCACCACTGGCCGTCCTGAAGCGTTGCGCTCGTCTTCGACACCAATCACCTCAACCGTTCCGCAGACCTCGCCTTCGCCCTCGAGGAACGCTTCCAGCAGGCTCCATAGCCGCGACAGAGGGCGTATGCTGGCCAAATGCTTAGCAAAGAAGGGTGGATGCTGTTGATCTGGCTTCACGCTGATTTTCGTGGGCTTCCTTTTCCACTCCAACCTGCGAGCGCTGGCGCAGTCCTCTGCTGTCAATCCTGAGCCGTACACTATCTTGCGGGTAAGGGGACCATTGCCAGTGGCCTCGATCAAACTAACCAGCTTGCGGCGCAGTGGCATTAGCTCTGCCACCAGATCGTTAGTGACAGGATTTATAACTTTACCTTCGCGGTTGAGGATCAAAGGTTCGTCCTTCAATATCACCATCTCCAAGCGCACTGGCGCTTGCCCGAAGCCACGCAAGGAGGCCTGCCAGAAGCCTTCGTCGATGATTACCAGCGATGGCTGGCCGATTGCGTCCGGACGCTGGTGAAACAGGCTCGCGTGCGGCACCACCCAGATATCTGCGGAGCGCTGGCGCTGCTGCTGATAGGCGCAAGTTGCAAAATGGGGACAACCTGCCTTGCAAACGGTTTCTTGTACGTCTTGGAGCAGGGTTTGAGCGAGGCGGACGGCATCAATATTACGGCACATCCTTTGACCGAGAGTGTCCGGATCGTCGGCATCGCGGCCTCGCCAGCAGGCAATCTGTAGCGTCAGATCTTGCTGTTTAGCTTCCTTGTCGAGTCGACCCAGCAACTCGCGACCCAACTTGTGGGTCGGCACTGCGAACACCACCGGGCGGCGCCCGCCTTCGCCCAAATGGTAGCCTTCTGCTATCCAACCAACAGCAGCCCCGATCGCCTCGTGTGTCTTGCCGACGCCAACATCCACTCTGATACCTAGCGGAGGACAGTCAAGCTCAGACCGCAAGCGGGAGATGGCATCGGAGACAGCCGCAGAGAGCCGTTTGCGTGCAGACAGCAAGTTCATATGGCGGGACACGCTTCCCGCCTTATCGAAGCTCTGTGCGGCCTGCAGACGGCACCGGACATGGTCTTGCCCCTCAGCCTGCAGCGCGTCATTGAAGTCGCTCTTGTCACCCCTAAGCGTTGGCCAAGGTGTCGCCTCCAGCACCGTGCGGCCACCGCGCCGCCAGCCGCGGATCGCTTTCATCAGGTTCACTCTCGCTGGTGAAACCCTCGGGTCGTCGTCCAAAGCCACTATAATGGTACGGCTCATGTGAACTGAGGTAAGATCCACGTTGCCGATCTGACCGAGCGCAGCCCATACTTCATACCCAGTGGCCCACCAGACACTCAGTGCTGTCTCGGGGCCTTCAGCAAGCACCAGCGGACCGTCTGGCTTGACGGAGAAACGCACAGCTCTGCCTGTTATGGAGCCAAGGCTGCGCTTCACCTTCCGGCCTTCGTCGTCAAGACGTGAAGTGCCATCGTCATTGAGAAATATGCGCTGTATGGCGGTAATCCGCCCATCCGGAGCCGTGCAGGCGCAAATGAGCGCCCTGATCTGCGGATGCCACCGCAAGCTACTGGGCCACTCAGCAGCCAGTATGCCGCGCCTACGCAGATAGGCCTCGGCAGGTGTACCCGGTATCGGTACCGCCTCAGACCAGATACGCCGCACCTGGGCGGCCTTGCGTTCCTCTTCAGGATCGCGGTCTGATTCAGGGTCAGACTTTGCTTGGGCCTTGGGCTTCAGGATTGTACGAGACGGTTGCTCGTCGTCGCTCACGCGCAGCCAACGGCGCCCCCACGCTTCAGCACCTTGAAGGTCGCAGTCTAGCGCATCCATTATCAGATCGAGAACAGAGCCGCCGCGGCCAGCTTCGAAGTTGTAGTATCGTCCGCGGCCCCTGCCGCTGAGGGTGAAAACGCGCGCACCCTTCCGACCCCAGCGCATCTCCTTCCGGGTGCGCGAGGTTGGCTTGCCCAGCAGATGCTCACCTATAGCGGCAGCATCTGCTGCAAGAGCAGACTTGAGAGCGCTAAGGTCCACGACGCGAACGCCTGATTGCTCAGGCCGCGTCAGGCTTTATGCCACTACGCCACTTGTCGGCATTTGCCAGCCATGTTGGCTCATCACCTATTGGCTCGGCTGATTGCAGCAGCGCTTCGAGGTCAGCGTTGAGGACGAATGCGCGACCACCTATGCGGCGTACTTGCAGAAGCCCCATATTGGCCCACCGATAGATGGTAGCGCGACTGCAGCCCAAGGCCTTAGCAGTCTCATCAATGCTGAACGCAATGCGTCCGTATTCTGGATTGAGCATAGAGATGCCCTCCCGAAGCAGATGACTGTGATTGGTTCACTCGGGCAGCCAGTTCGCCGCTGACGCTGCTCGATGGGTTCATCTGCGGGATGGACGATGCCTTGTCCCCATTCACCCGGGCCGCGATGTCCAGAATGACGTAGGTAATCCTACGACTTGTTCTGACTGCTGCCAGTCATCTTCCGAGCCTGGCGTGGCTTTGCCGGAAGGGATGCCGATCAGGGGGAATGAACCTTTCGGAACTTGTTCCGACCCTGAGCCGACCTTTAATGCATAGTGCCAGATCGGGTCGCACCATGTCAAGTTCTAGTGTTTGCGCATCCACAAACCACAATATCTTGTGCTTGTTGGCACGAAAGACGTCCGAGATCTACGTGGTGGGTGACGATTAAAGCTACCCCACTCAACAAGCCGTTCCCACCAAACATCAGCCAGGCTCCGCTTCCGCCCTACCTCTCTCGCTGGCCTCCACGGGGCATTTACTTTTAAGCTCGCAGCGGACCGGCGGACGCTCAAACGACGAGGTGTCATCCGCATCTCTCAGGGCTCAACGGCCTGCCGAGGGGCTGATGAAATAAAAAACGTGAAAGCCGATGCCAATGGCCGGGAGGCGGGGGCATGGCCAACCTCACCACTGGGAGCAGGCGCGAGTGCCTTCGAAATAATACCTGCCGGTGCGGTACCTTGACGGGGGATGGGAGGGGCTATCTAGGCTCTCTGCTTCCATGTGACGTAATTGTCGTGTCATGGAGCAAGCGGATGGTAGAGGACGCCAATGGTCCATCTGTGGCCTTGTATCTGCCATTTATACGGGATTGGCGCGCATATATCTCTATGCTTGCGCGTAGCGCCGAGAACTTTTTTCATTATGTTTGGTGGCATTTCCCGAGAAAACATAATGAGTTTGAGGCCTTGGCCAAAAAAACTCCTTGCCAACCCTGATTTGGCAACTCAGTCTCAGGCCATTTCGCATGAGACAGCATGAGCAAGCTTGAGATGCTTCCTGACGCCAGACATAAAAAACCGGCCCGGGTTTCCCCGAGCCGATCGTTGTGTCTGTCCAACTGCTTCTTAGAAGAAGAAGCGGGTGTGGAACATCAGGTTGAGTGCATCGTTGTCGCTGAGGCAGTCATCGTTTTCGCCTTCGCCACAGTCAGATTCGTTGTAGTACGATGCCTGGCCGTAGTTGACTTCCCAACCCAAGCGCAGCTGACGCACTGGCTGCCAGATGATGTTGGCGCCGACAACCCAACCTTCGCTGAAGTCGCCAACCTGTGCGCTACCGCTGCCAAGCGACTCGAGGTCCTTTTCGTAACCACCGAAGATGTTAGCACTGGTTGCGTCGTTGATGGCGAAGCCGAGACCAGCAACACCACCCCACATTTCACGCGGGTCGCCGTTCCAGTCGTACAGACCGTTCTGAGTGCCACCCATCCATACGAGGCTGCGGCCAACCATGCCTTCACCGTAGGCAGCGCTCATCGACAGCGTTGCCACGTCAGCCAGATTGACAACGGCAGAACCGCCGACCATCCAGCCGAGCTCGTCGTTGGCATCAATGATGTCATTGTTGACAAATGTGCCGCCGAGCTCTTCACAAGCACTGCCGCTGGCCTGGCCGTTGGTGATGCTGAACGGGTAGACGGTCCCCTGATAACGAGCAGGGATGCCCAAGCAGTTGCCTTCCCCGTCGTCCTTTGCGACCCCGCCGCTGAAGTCAGACACGCCAGCAACGATCTGGAACTGATGACCACCAGGGACATCATACATGATCGAGGTGGTGATGTCCGGCATAGCAGTGGTGGACTCAAAGGTCGGCTCTTCCAGAGCAACGGCCCACGACAGCGGTCCGTCACGGTAGGTCAGGCGAACCTGGTCACGACGGGTGGTGTTCGAGACACCAAGCGGCGTGGAGGAGTTCACGGTGGTCGGAACGCCGATGAGGCTGTTCAGCTGCCAGAACGTACCCGCGCCGAGGGTCCAGTTCGGGGTCATGTCCCACTCACCCCATGCATAGCGCATCTGGGCGAAGTTCGGGGTATCAGCACGCAGTTCGATATCGGTGCGGATCTGGCCCACAGCGGTGTCGATGCGCGAACGGACACGGATCGAGCCACGGCCATTGATGTCGAGGTGAGTATCGCCATCAACCCATTCGTAAGGGTTGAAGTTACCGGCTTCACCGGGGGTGTGGCCGTCGATGCCCAGGGTCACCCAGCTGCTGACATAGCCGCTGACGGTGATTTCAGCCACCGGTGCCGGCATGTCGGCGGTCGGGGTGATGGCAATGGTGTAACCGGAGTTTTCACCACCGGCCCAGTCACGGTCGATCTGCGGCGAGTTGTAGGCGAAGTTGTAGTCGGCAGCGCCACGGCGGCCGGTGAGCAGGCTCACGCCTTCCGGCACGTTGTACGAGGAAGCCGAGGACTCCATCGTGTCTACTTTGGTCTGAAGGGCTTCAAGCTGAGCCTTCAGAGCAGACAATTCGTCGGCCTGAGCGCCGGTAGCCATGACGGCGAGAGCCGCGCCACCGAGCAGAGCCTTGCGAAGATTGATCATTATGGTTTCTCCCATAATCTCTAGAGTTGGGTTTGCCCCCCGGAAACTTCCCCTGCAAACCGGGATTAGGAGGACGGCGTGCAACGTCAAATCACACGCAGACTGTTGTCTCTCCAACTCATCTGGAAATCAACTGCCGCAAACGCTCCGGATGAACTATTCTGGAAAGTGTGACCTTATTGCAACAGTCGCCCCGGCAGCGGTATGGGGACGGCTGGCGCCTTCCGGCGCGCCACCAGCAGGCTACATTATATAGGCTGCTTGCGGGGCGCGGTCGTCAAAAACGACGGAGAATGGCCGAAGCCTGCGAAATTTGTAGTGTTTTCCCGCATCGTTTCCGTGCAGGGACGGCAGAACAAGCTTGATTCAACTTGCTGGTGAAACGAGCTGCCGCTAAATTAACGTATGGTTGACCATATCGAGGGACCCGAGGCGGCGCTTGCCGTATCTTGCCGGCCTGGAAGGTGAATCATGTTGATGGCGGGCGAATCAATTGATTCCGTCTGCCGCGTTGACTGGGGGGTTCCGGTATAATCGGTTGACTGCCGGGCGCTGCCTGCCGGAAAGCGATCAGGCTGCGTGCGACCGGGGAAAATTGCGGGCCGGTTACGGTTCGCTGGACGAGGGGACGTGTCGTGATGAAGTGTAACTGGCCCAAGTGGCTGTTTCCGTGGGCGATTCTGCCCCTGGGCTTGGGCGCGGCTGCGCTGCTGTTCAATTCGGATTCGCTGGAAAACAAGCTGAAGAGTGCGGCGGAGAGCCAGCTTGCCTCCGGCGGCGCGCCATGGGCAGGGGTCGTCATGGATGGCCGCGATGCGAAGCTGACGGGCGAAGCGCCCGAGCAGGCCGCCGTGGCAAAAGCCGCAGAACTGGTTGCGGGCACATATGGCGTGCGCCGTGTAGATGCGTCAGGCATCACCGTGGCGCCGCCAGTCAGCCTCGATGCGCCGACGGTAAGCCCGGTCACGGGCGTATCCGGCACGCCGGAGATCACCGGCACGTGGCCGGAGGGCAAGGCAACGACGCTGGCCGTCGGGCTGGCCGGCGTTACCTACGAACTTGGCAAGAATGCCGAACTGACCTCCGACGGCGCGGGCAACTGGAAGCTGGTGCCGTCGAGTGCGTTGCAGCCTGGCACCTATGACGTTGACGTAAAAGTCACTTATGGCGGTCAGGCAGAGGCTGTTGCGACTGCTGCGGGAGCTGTAACGGTGGAGACGCCGGCTGCCGCGGCACCGGATGCGCCGGGCGTCGAGGTTTCTGCAGGCTTTGGCAACACGCCTGCGATCACCGGTACGTGGCCGGAAACGGCTGGCAATTCGCTTGCCGTGGCGCTGGCCGGCAAGGAGTACAAGCTCGGCACCGACGGCGAGCTCTCCTCCGACGGTTCCGGCAACTGGACGCTGACGCCGTCTTCGCCGCTGGCTGACGGCATTTATGATGTGACCGCAACCGTCACCGGTGCCGGTGGCCAGTCATCTTCTGCAACCGCATCCGGGGCGGTAAGGGTGGACACCACGCCGCCGCAGGCCCCTACCGTAGAGCCACTCTCCAGCCGTTCGGTGCGCCCGGTCATATCGGGCACCTGGCCGGAAGGCGATGCAAAGCAGCTGACGGTCAGCCTCGCCGAAAAGACCTATACACTGGGAACCGACGGCCAGTTGAGCTCGGACGGATCCGGCAACTGGACGCTCAGGCTCGACAACGATCTGGCCGACAATACCTATGATGTGGTTGCAACCGCTACTGACGAGGCTGGCAACAGCGCGTCGGACCGCGGTTTCGGCGAAGTGATCGTGGATGCCTCCGCACCTGCCGTGCCGACGGTCAACACGCTGCTGACCCGCCAGCGCCAGCCGGTACTGACCGGATCGTGGCCGTCGGGCGATGCATCGGCGCTGTCGGTGAAAGTTGGCGATCGGACCTATGTGGCCGGGGCAGGCGATGGACTTGCTGCCGATGGCGACAACTGGACCTTGCGGATCCCGGAAAACCTGCCAGATGGCACCTACAACGTTGTTGCGACCGTGACAGACAAGGCGGGCAATGCGGCGACCGACGAGAGCGATGCGGAACTGACCATCGATGCAACGCCGCCGGCGGTGCCCACCGTCAACGGCTACACGTCGGAATTCCCGCGGCCGCTGTTGTCCGGCACCTTCCCCGAAGGCGATGCCGAAATCGATGGCCGTCACCTTTGCCGGTGAAACCTTCGCCAAGGGCTCGTCGTCCAACCTGTCGACCGATGGCAAGGGCAACTGGTCGATCCTGACAGCCAGGGATTATGAGCCGGGCACCTATGACGTGAAGGTGGTCGTGGCCGACAAGGCCGGCAACCAGCGCTCTGACACCACGGTCAACGAGGTCGAGATCGTGGCGCCGCCGGCGCCGGCGGCACCGGCGCCTGTCGCTGCTGTCGATTGCCAGAAGCTGTTCGACGAAGCAGTCGCGGGAGTTGAAATTGAATTCGAAACGGCCCGGGCAGCGGTGCATTCGAACAGCAGTGACCTGCTCGACAAGCTGGCTGAAGTCATCAAGCAGTGTCCGGACGCAAAGATCGAGATCGGTGGCCACACCAACTCCACTGGATCGACCTCCTACAACCAGGCGCTGAGCGAGCGCCGGGCGGTGGCGGTGCGTGATGCGCTGGTGGCGCGTGGCGCCAATGCTGCCAATCTTAGCGCGGTCGGGTATGGTGAAAGCCGCCCGATTGCGACCAACGCAACCAGGGAAGGGCGTGCGCGCAACCGGCGCACCGAATTCAAGGTACAACCCTGAGGGAGATGAACATGGACTTCTGGAACTTCAAGGACGCCATGATCGTGGCAAGCCACAACTGGCCATGGCTGCTGGCAGCACTCGTTCTGGGGCTCATCGTGGGCTGGGTGACGTGCCGCCGCGTGGACGCACGCTAGAGCGCCGGCAAGCAACGAGCGAGGAAACGAAACAATGCCACATCTGACGATAGAACTGCTGCTCTGGATGCTGCTGGCCTTCCTGATCGGCTGTATCCTGGGCTGTCTGTTCCGCAAGCTTTTCGGGGCGGAAGCTGAACCGGTCAAGGCAGCGGCGCCTGCCGCAGTTGCCGCAACTGCCGCAACGGCGGTTGCCGCGGCACCCAAGCCGCATACGCCAGCACCTGCGGCGCCCAAGCCTGCCGAACCCAAGCCAATGCCGGTGGCGCAGCCTGTCTCGGCGGGCAAGCCGGCAAGACCCAAGGGGCTGGCTGGCGCCCGCAGCGGCAAGGCAGACAACCTGCAGATGGTCTCGGGCGTCGGGCCGAAACTGGAGAAGACCCTGCACGGGCTGGGCTTCTTTCACTTCGACCAGATTGCCAACTGGACGCGCGACGAGGTTGCCTGGGTGGACGAGCATCTGCGCTTCAAGGGCCGCATCGACCGTGAAGAGTGGATTCCGCAGTGCAAGCTGCTGGCCGAGGGCGACATGGACAGGTTCAACAAGCTCTACGGCACCGGTGGGCTGAGGAACGCTGCAGGCGAAACGAAGTCGGGCACCCGCACACGGCGCGCCAGGAAGAAGAAATAGCCAGCTCTCGTGCTGCAACAGCAGGCCGGCAGCGATGCCGGCCTTCTTTTTTGGTCAAGACCAGCTTAGGTTGCCGTGCACGAGGAGTAGCCACATGACGCAACAGGCAGACCTTGCCCTTTTGCCGGTTTCGCAGGCCGATATTGACGCAGCCCACGACCGGATTCGCCCATACGTGCGCCGAACGCCCATCCTGCCGGCACGGTTCGGGGAAGCAGCCGGAGCGGACGTCTTTCTGAAGCTGGAGCTGCTTCAACACGTCGGATCGTTCAAGGCGAGAGGGGCGTTCAACAACCTGCTGTCGCGCGATGTGACAGCGGCGGGTGTGAGCGCGGCGTCGGGCGGCAATCACGGGATCGCAGTAGCGCTGGCGGCGCGGCGGCTGGGTTACAAGGCTCGCATCTTCATCCCCGAGATTTCACCGCAGGTAAAGGTTGACGCTATCCGCGCCCAAGGCGCCGAGGCGATTGTCGGCGGGGCGCGCTATGCCGATGCGCAGGCTGCGTGCGATGCGTTTGCCGCGGAAACCGGGGCCTTGCTGGTGCACCCATACGACGCGTTGGAGACGCTGGCCGGGCAGGGCACGGTGGCCAAGGAGTGGGAGGAAGACCAGCAGGCGCTGTGCCTTGGCAATCTCGATACGGTGTTGATCGGCGTTGGCGGCGGCGGGCTGATCGGCGGCATGGCAGCCTGGTGGGCAGGCAGGGTGAAGGTTGTCGGCGTGGAGCCTGAAGGCTCATGCTGCCTGCATGCCGCACTTGCCGCCGGTGAACCGGTAGACGTCGAGGTCAACTCGGTGGCAGCCGATTCGCTGGGCGCGCGCCGGGCAGGCTCGCTGGTTTTCGAGGTCGCCCGGCACGCGGTGGACCACGTGGCGCTGGTGAGCGATGACGCCATTCGCGACACCCGGAAACTGCTGTGGCGCGACTTCAGGCTGGTGTCCGAACCGGGAGGTGCGGCGGCGCTTGCTGCGCTGCTGTCAGGCCGCTACAAGCCCGGTCCCGGTGAACGGGTGGGCGTGTTGCTGTGCGGGTCGAATACCGATCTGGCAACTGTTGCCTGAAACAGCTCCGGCCAGGGCAGCAGCGGCCTCAGCACTCCTCCAGCAGGGAAGCGATAGTGCGCGCACCTTCGCCGCAGCTGTTGCCTTCACGCTGGGTGGTGGCCGGCGTGGGCATGACGCCACCACGATTGATGTCCATGCTGATGGCGTACTTCCTGGTGTCCAGCCGGGTGCGATACACATGCACGTTCTGCATCACCTTCTGCACGTAACCGCGCGTTTCGGTGATCGGGATTGATTCGATCCAGTCTATGGCGTCAACCTTGCCGGAGCGTGGATCGCCATACAGGTCTATCCACTTTGCCACGTTGCCAGGACCTGCATTGTAGCCGGCGAACGCCATGATGTAGGAACCGCCGAACCTGTCGATCAGATCGCCGAGATAAGCTTCGCCCATGGCGACGTTCAACGCCGGGTCGGATGTGAGCTTGCCCGTCGAGTAGCCGGAGATGCGGTACTTGCGGGCGATTTCCTTGCCTGTGCCGGGCATGATCTGCATCAGCCCCTTGGCGCCAGCGTGGCTGCCCGCCACCGCGTTGAATTCGCTTTCCTGCCGGGACAGGCCAAGGATGACGGCCTTCTCGACCGGTTGCCTCAGGCTGCGCCAGTTGGGCACGGCATTGACCGGATAGCCCCAGTTGTCGACATCCACTCCCATGGTGCCGAAAGCCTTGGCAAGCCGTACTGCCGGAAAATACCCAACCTGGGAGTGCAGTGCGTCGATGGCGGATGCCGCTTCGGCGGGGTCCTTCACGGCGCGGGCGATGGGAAACAGGAACAGGCCCACATGGCTGTCGCCACCGGCCTGCGCCAGCAGGTGTGCGGCGCGGAAGACCTCGACGGACTTGACTTTCTGGCGTGCAGCATCGGTCGGGCTGGCCCCGGTGATGTTGATGGGCCGGGTGCCGAGCCCCAGTTTGTCGAGCGCCAGCTGACCATAGAACAGCGTTGGCGAGGTGGCAGCCTGCCGGTAGGCTTCCTCGGCGCGGCCGCCCTCGCCCTTGGCGGCGCGGGCCCGGCCAAGCCAGTACCAGCCGCGCGAGGCGTCTGTCCGGGTGGTTGCTGCGTCGGTGATGCGCTTGAAGTGTACGGCGGCGGCGCCCGGATCGTTCAGCTTGCGCAGCGCATACCAGCCGGCCAGGAACTCACCCTCGATGAAGTGCTTGCCCGACGTGAAGCCGTGGTTTGCCATCAGCCTGTAGATGGCGGGCCAGTGCTTGCGGTGCGCCGGGCCTGCCAGTTGACGGGCGGCAAGGCGCTTCTCGATGAACCACTGTTCCGGATCAATCTGCGCGGCGTGCGAGGTCGGCGCCTGCTGCAGCAGCTGCAAAGCTGTTTCGTGCTTGCCCATGCGCCTGTACCACCGGGCGTAGGCATAGAAGATCGGCGGGTGATTGCGGAAAGCTGCCGGCAGTTTGCGGTAAAGTCCGGGACCATCCGCCTTGCGCCGGATCAGGGCCTGGGCGGCCTTGGCCGCCTCCACATGCTGACGCGAAACGAGACCGGCAGCCCGCACGGCAGCGTTTGTCTCTTGCGCCATGATCATGGCGTACATGCGTGCCTTGTGATCGTCTTCGGTCAGAAGCCCTCGATACTTCGACAGGATTTCCTTCTCGAGGCTGGTTGGCAGGGTGTCGTCGAGCCAGGCCTTGCGGATCGCTGCCGCCGCGCTGGCCCGGTCGCCACGAGCCAGTGCCAGCCGGGCGAATGCAACCTGGCCCCATGACGAGATGGGGGTGAAGCGGTTGAAGTGGCGGGCAAGGACATCGACCGGCGTAGTGTCATCAACCAGCCTGGCTTCGGCGGCGCGGGTCAGCGCCTGCGAGGCTGGCCATGCCGGATTGCTGGCCACGAAATTCATGATCCGCTCGGGTCCGGCTTCTTTCGGATTGGTGCGGATATAGAGCCACTCGACTGTCTTGATGGCTGCCTGGTCGCCGGTACGGGCAGCGCCATCAAAGGCGGCCTGCCAGTTCTTGTCGAGGGCGGCATCGATGGCGCGCACGGCAGCGGAATTGTTGCGGGCGGGCGAGCGGCCGCTGTTGCCGGTCTGCAGTTCCTCGCTGGATGACACATCGCCGTCATCAGTCGACTTCGCTGTGGCCGGGCTCGGGCCAGCGGACACAGCAAGGCTGAAGCCCGCAGCCAAGCCCGCCAGCAGAAGCATGCGCCTGTAGTCTGAAATCGTATTGGGCTGTGTCATCCCGTCCTCGTTCGCGGTTTGCGAATTTACCTGCCGCTACCCCAAAAACGCTGCACTAACCCTGCAAGATCGCCTGATTAGGGGGCGATTGCGGCTGCCATGTGACGCACCGGCACAATCACAACACGGCTGCGAGCTTTCGGTTGCTGCAAACCGTTGCGGCGTCTATGGTGCCGCGCCTGGTAAGGACATCGGCATTCGGGCTTTGCCTGCGCAGGGCGTTTCTGGCTTAAGTCCTAGTGCAACATGGTTTACGAATTATTGAGGTTTTGCGATGGCTGCTCGTTTTTACGGTTCCATTCCCGCCCTGATCACGCCGTTCAAGGACGGCAAGGTGGATGAGGCCGCCCTTCGCAAACTGGTCGATTGGCACATTTCCGAAGGCACGCACGGCATCGTGCCCGTTGGCACGACCGGTGAATCGCCCACGTTGAGCCATGACGAGCACAAGCGCGTGGTCAACATCGTCATCGAACAGGTGGCTGGCCGCATTCCGGTCATTGCCGGCGCTGGCTCGAACTCGACGGCCGAAGCGGTTGATTTCGCCCGCCATGCACAGCAAGCCGGCGCAGATGCCGCGCTGTCGGTCTGCCCCTATTACAACAAGCCTACCCAGGAAGGCCTTTACCAGCATTTCGCCGCGATAGCGCGCGCTGTGCCTGACCTGCCGATCTTCGTCTACAACGTGCCGGGCCGGACCATCTCGAACATTTCGGTGGAGACGCTGGACCGCCTGGCCAAGGAGTTCGCCAACATCGTCGGCACCAAGGACGCCACTGCGGACCTCACCCGGCCCTCGCTGCAGCGGCTGGCAACCGGTGAGGGCTTCATCCAGCTGTCGGGTGAGGACGGCACGGCGCTGGCCTTCAATGCCCATGGCGGCACGGGCTGCATCTCGGTTACGGCCAACGTGGCGCCGCGGCTGTGTGCGGAATTCCAGGAAGCCACGCTGGCGGGCGACTATGCCAGGGCGCTCAAGCTGCAGGACCGGCTGATGCCGCTGCACAAGGCGCTGTTCTGCGAAACCAGCCCGTCGCCGGTGAAGTATGCGGTCAGCCTGCTGGGCCACGCCTCGGAAGAACTGCGCCTGCCGATGGTGCCGGCCACTGACGGGGCCCGCCAACAGGTGAAGGCGGCGATGGTTCACGCCGGCCTTCTGAACTGACGCAACAGCCTGCAATGTGCGGGTCAGCAGGTAGCTAGAGATGTCTTCGAAGAGCGGTGGCGCAAAGAAGCGGTCCGGCAGCCCGGTTATCGCCGATAACCGGCGCGCCCGCTTTGACTTCGAGCTGCTGGACTCGCTGGAAGTGGGCATCCAGCTGACCGGCACCGAGGTCAAGTCGCTGCGCGCCAGCAAGGCCAACATCGCCGAGAGCTATGTGCAGGTGAAGAACGGCGAACTGTGGCTGATCAACTGCAACATTCCCGAATACGAACTGGGCAACCGCTTCAACCATGAGCCGCGCCGGCCGCGCAAGCTGCTGGCGCACCAGCGCGAGATTGCGCGGCTGTTCCAGGGCACTTCGCGCGAAGGGCTGACCATCGTGCCGCTCAAGATCTATTTCAATGAGCGTGGCCGGGTGAAGCTGGAAATCGCCCTTGCCAAGGGCAAGAAAGTTCACGACAAGCGCGAGACCAAGAAAGAGCGTGACTGGCAGCGCGACAAGGCGCGGCTGTTGCGCGAAAAAGGCTGAGCCCCGTTTCCGGAGACCCACGATGATTGCCCAAAAGCCCGGCTTGCTGCACGAGGTGCGCAGCCGATTTGCCCATGTCGACGAATGCCCGTTTTCCGGTTCCCGCATCTTCTTTGAAAATGCCGGCGGTGCGCTGACGCTCAAGTCGGTGGTCGAGACTTCGGCAAAGTTTGCCGCCATCCCGGACAACCAGGGCCGGGACAACGTGGCCTCCCGTGCACTGGTCGACATCATCAACCAGTCGAAGGCAAAGATGCGGGTGATGTTCAATGCGCCCGGCGGGCAGTTCTTCGTCGGCGAGAGTGGCACAGAACTGCTGTTCCGCATCATCCGCACGGCTGTCGTCGGAGCGCCTGAGGGCGGGGCGGTGATCGGCACCACGCTGGAGCATCCGGCCTCGCGGTCTGCCGCCATGTACTGGGCGAATGAGACGGACCGTGACTACATCGCCGTGCCGCATGACAACGCCACCGGCACGGTCCAGCCGGAAGACTATGCGCAGCTGATGACGCCTGACGTTCGTGTGGCCACAATCATCCACACCTCACCGGTCACCGGCATGGGGGTTGACGTCGCGGGGGTCGCGGCGGCCATCCGCAAGGTGTCGCCGGAGTGCTACATCGTCGTGGACGGTATCCAGCACGCCAGCCACGGCCACATCGACATCGCCGCTGCCGGCATCGACGGTTATGCCGTGTCGCCCTACAAGGTGTTCTCGCGCCACGGCTACGGCGTGGGCTGGGCGTCTGACCGGCTGACGCAGCTGCCGCGCGAACGGCTGATCGACGGACCGGACACCAACTGGGAGTTCGGTACCCGCGACACCGGCGCCTACGCCACCTTCACCGACGTGGTGGATTACCTGATCTGGCTCGGCGGGCAGTTCACCGACAGCGCCGACGAGCGGGAGCGCATCGAGGCGGCGGGCAGGGCGATACATGATCACGAGCAGATGCTCACCAACGCCATGCTGCACGGCACCGGCAACCTGAAGGGGCTGGCGGAAATGCCCGGCGTCAGTATCATCGGCGGCGTGGACAACCCGGCGCGCGAAGGGCTGGTGTCGCTGACCGTCGAGGGCGTCAAGGCCGTGGATGTCGTCGAGCAATTGAATGCGCAGGGCATCCGCACCCACACCCGCAAGGACGATCACTATTCCGGCAACGTACTTAAGCCGCTGGGCCTCGATTCATGCGTGCGCGTATCGCTGTGCCACTACAATACCGAAGCTGAAGTGGCGAGGTTCCTGGCGGCCATGGCGGAGATCACCGTCCACGCCTGACACAAAGGAGTGCATGATGGCCTACCCGGTCTACGCGGAAATCAAGGGTCCGATCGTCATCGTGGGGTTTGGCTCGATCGGCCGCGGTACGCTGCCCCTGATCGAACGGCACTTCGATTACGACGCGAGGAAACTGCACGTCATTGATCCGTCGGATATACACGCAAACTTCCTGCACCAGCGCGGGGTGACGTTTCACCATCTCGGGCTGACGCGCGACAACTACAAGACGGTTCTGGACGGCCTTTTCAAGGGCACAAGCGGCGGTTTCTGCGTGAACCTGTCGGTGGATACAAGCTCGTTCGACATCATGAAGCATTGCCGTGAGCTCGGCGTACTTTACATCGACACGGTGGTGGAGCCGTGGCCCGGCTTCTACTTCAACAAGGATGCGACCCCGGCTGAGCGGTCAAACTATGCCTTGCGTGAAGCGGTGCGGGCAGAGAAACGGGCAAATCCCGGCGGCACCACCGCCGTCTCCTGCTGCGGGGCCAATCCGGGCATGGTGTCGTGGCTGGTCAAGGAGGCGCTGCTCGACATTGCCAGGGACACGGGCCACAAGCATGACGCGCCTGGCTCGCGGGAGGACTGGGCAAGGCTGATGATGGACCTCGGCGTGAAGGGCATCCACATCGCCGAGCGCGACACGCAAGCCCCCGCATATCCAAAGCCCGCCAACGTGTTCGTCAACACCTGGTCGGTCGAAGGTTTCTTGTCTGAAGGCTTCCAGCCTGCCGAACTTGGCTGGGGCACCCACGAGAAATGGATGCCGGACAATGCCCACGCCCACGACACCGGGTGCAAGGCCGCGATCTATATCGACTATCCAGGTGCCTTGACCAAGGTGCACACCTGGTGCCCGACACCCGGTCCGCAGTACGGCTTCCTCGTCACCCACAACGAGGCCATATCGATTGCCGACTACTATACCGTCGGCGACAGCGAGGCGCCGGCCTATCGTCCCACCTGTCACTATGCGTATCACCCCTGCAACATGGCAGTGCTGTCGCTGCACGAGTGCTTTGGCGCCGGAAAGCCCCAGACCGAGCACAAGGTGCTGGACGAAAACGAGATCATCGAGGGCAAGGACGAACTCGGCGTGCTGCTCTTCGGCCACGCGAAGAACGCCTACTGGTATGGTTCGCGGCTGTCGATGGAGGAGGCGCGCAAGCTGGCGCCGTTCCAGAACGCGACCGGCCTGCAAGTGACCTCAGCCGTGCTGGCCGGCATGGTCTGGGCGCTTGAGAATCCGCAAGCTGGCATTGTCGAGACGGACGAGATGGACCACGTGCGCTGCCTGCAGGTTCAGAAGCCCTATCTGGGGCCGGTCGAGGGGCACTATACCGACTGGACGCCGATCTCCTCGCGCTGGGACCGCTTCAACGAGGATATCGATGAAAGCGATCCATGGCAGTTCCGCAACATCCTGGCGAGCTGACTGGGCTTGCCCCTTACAGCTACCACACCTGCGGCAGGCCCTTGAGCGGGGCATCGGGGCGTAACGCGCCTGATGTCTTCAGCCGGGTCTCAATGCTGGCCGATAAGGCGATCACCAGATCAAGGCCGTGCCTGAGTTCGGTATTGGAGAAGTAGTCGATCAGTTGGCGCGCGTCCGCCTCGTTGTCCGATGCGATCAACGTTTCAGCCAGCTTGATCATCCGCGCCGTCTCAATGGCCAACCTTGCCTCGCAGTCCTCCAGCGCGCGGGTGACTTCCGGTACGAACCTGTCCGCATCCTGCAGCATCAGGTACATCAACCGCTTGCATTCGTGCACCGCGGAGCGGGTGCCTTCCACGGCCTGGTTCACTTGCGAAACCACGTCCGGTCCAAAGCCTTCGTCGCGGCGCGGGTCCATGAAGCGGTGATCCTCGCCGGTTGTCAGGTAGCGGTGCTTGGCGAACTCGGCAGCCACATTGTCCTGGCCCATGAAGACGGGGGCGAACGGGGCGGCCAGTGCGCCGATGGGGGCATGCCACATCATGCGCAGGACAGGCGAGGGCGGTTCTTGCAGTGGAACCACCTGACCGTAGCCAGCCGAGTCTCCTGTCAGTTTGCCGGTACGGATCGCCCACATCATGTCTGCCAGACCGATTCTTTCCGGCCTTGCGGCGCGGCTGCGCATCTCATCCTCGATCCACGCCACGCCATCCCAGCGGCCCTTGCCATCGCCATAGATGGCGTTCACGTCGAACGGGCCGTCCACGTACCAGCCCATCTGGCGGGCGAAACTGATCAGGTTGGGTGAATAGAGAAAATCGGGATGGCCCGGTTCATTCACCGGAATCTCCAGAATGTAGCCGGGCCGGGAGGCGCGGATGCTGTCCGGCCCCAGCCTCTCAGCCGCCCACAGTCCCTTGCCGCCGGCAAACTGGATGACCACCCAGGCCTCGCTGCTGTCGGCCAGCAGGTGCGAGTTGCCGCCATAGCTGGCCTCGCCGTGTTCGGCGATCAGCTCTCCCATCAGCTGGACGCCATGCCGTGCCGACGTGGCACGCTCCAGGCAGACGCGGGCAAGATCCGAATAGTTGAGACCCCGCTGGTCCTTCGGCGTCATGGCAACGAGTTCATCCCGCGACGGCGACCAGACATCGCGCACCGCCACGCCGTGCTCGTTCAGCCCGCCATTGGTGATCGGGGCCGGAACGCCCTTGTAGTAGGAATAGCTGACCCGCAGATGCCGGAAGGTCTCTGCAGCTTGAGGCACGTCGATGCGAATGCCTGGCAGATCGGCATCCGCGCCCACGCCCGCGCGGAAAGTCGCGCCGGGCTGGTGCGTCATGCGCGGCACGATCTCCAGCCAGTGGCTGGAGGGCTCATCGCCATAGCCTGCCAGCCACGCATGGCCTTCCATTGTCAGGTTGCGGCCAACATAGATCGCGTAGCTCATGCGCAAGTATCCGGGCTTGACTGGAAAATACTCGAGGCGGCGGACTTACATCACCATCTCATGGTGTCAAGCCATCGCGGCAAGCACAGTTGCACTGCCGGACACCCGTTGCGGCGCCCGGCAGTCCGGTTGATGAAACGTCAGGCAACCCACCAGCGTTCGGCGATGCGGGCGCCGTCGAAGGTGGAGCTGCTTTCGAGATCGCCATGGGCCAGCTTGGTGCTGCGCGCATAGACGTTGTTGGCGAACAGCGGCACGATGGCGCCGCCGTCGTCGCGCACGATCATCTGCATCTCGCGATACATTTCGGCGCGCTTTGCGTTGTCGAGTTCGGCCTTGGCGGCACTGCGCAGCGACTCGAACCGCTCCTGCGTCCAGAACGTATCGTTCCAGGCGGCACCGGGCGAATAGCCGGTGGTGAACATTTCGCTCTCGGTTGTGTAGCCGCCCCAGTAGCAGGCGCAGAACGGCTTGTTCATCCAGATGTTGTCCCAGTAACCGTCATTGGATTCGCGCACCACGTTGATCTCGATGCCGGCTGGTGCGGCTTGCGCCTGGAACAGGACGGAAGCGTCCACCGCGCCGGTGTAGGCGGCCTCGGCGGCGCTGAGATCGACCTTGAGGCTGCTCAGGCCGGCCTGTTGCAGGTACCACTTGGCCTTTTCGGGGTCGTACTCGCGTTGGGGAATGTCTGTGGCGTGATAGCGATAGGACGGGCCGATCGGATTGTCGTTGCCGATGGAGCCGTGACCGCGCAGCACCTTGTCGAGCAGTTCCTGGCGGTTGATGGCATGCTTGAGCGCCATGCGGATATTGTTATCGGTAAAGGGCGCCATGTCGGTGCGCATCGGGAAGGTGTAGTGCAACGGCCCGGTGGTTTCCTCGATGACGATGTTCGGGTTCCTGGACAGCAGTTCGACGGTCTTCACATCGACCTGGTCGACTGCGTCGACCAATCCGTTGATCAGCGCATTGGTGCGTGCTGTGGCGTCGGCGATGGTCAGCAATTCGACCACATCCGCATGGCCCCGGTCGGTGCGCCAGTAGTTGGGATTCTTCATCATCTCGGCGCGCACGCCAGGTTCGAAGGTTTTCATCACATAAGCGCCGGTGCCGTCGAAACCGGCGAAGTCGATGGTGCCGTCCTTGGCGGCATAGATGGCGAAACCGGCCGAACTCAACGAGGTCGGGAAGTCGGCATTGCCCGCCTGCAGCGTGAACACGACGGTCAGCGGGCCGTCGGCCTTGATGTCGGTTATCTCGTCCGCAATCGGCTTGACGAAGGACTTGGAGTCTGCGCCGCGGTGATAGTTGATCGAGGCGATCACGTCGTCGGCCGTCAGCGGCTTGCCACTGTGGAAGGTCACGCCGCTGCGCAGCTTGAAGGTCCACACCTTGGCGTCGGGGCTGGCTTCCCAGGCTTCTGCGAGGCTGGGGACGGTCTCGCCGTTGGGCAGGGTTTCGGTCAGGGTGCTCGCGATGGCGTACGTCATCGCCCAGTGGCCGCCATGGGTGAGCAGGGCAGGGTCGAGGCTGTCATTGGTGGCGCCATGTCGGGTCGCCAGCACCATGGTGCCGCCTTTCTTCGGTCCGGCAGCAAGAGCGCTGCTGGTCATCAGGCCGGTGATTGCCGGGGCGGCGAGGCCGGCGGCGGCGGCGCGGCTGAAGAACTGCCGCCGGTCCATGCGACCGGTGCGGTGCATGTTGGCAAGCCAGGCGAGATAGGCTTTGGTCGGGTGCGTCATTGTACGTCTCCCAAGGGTGTGTGCGATCCGGGAGGTGGATCATCGGACCATCAGCATGCGGTTGACCAGCAGCTGGAAGACGAATTAATTAAGCTGTTTTATGTTAGATGGCATAAAATGGCATACAACATGATCACGACCAATTTTTCGTCAAACCTGCGCCTGCTTTGCAGCTATGGCCGCTCGACCTCGGACCTTTGCCGCAAAGGCCAGTTCAACCGGCAGCAGTTCAACAAGTATCTGAACGGCCAGAGTATGCCGTCTATCCAGACCTTGCGCCGGATTTGCGATTTCTTCGGGGTAGACGAAACGGAAATACTGCTTGATCCGCGTGAGTTTGGAGAACTTGTGCGCGTCAGGCTGCCGAGGGTTGGCTACACACCAGATCCGCTTCAGGCCATGGCGGAGTCACTTGTATCCGTTGGCAAGGCCGACGAGGCCTTTCTGACACGGCACGAGGGATACTACTTCTCGTATGTTTCGTTCGACGCCCGCGCCACAACCATCGTGCGCGCCCTCGTGCGGCTGCGGCGCGAAGGCAATATCTGGACAACCAAGACGGTCGACCGGAAGCTCTACGAGACATACGGGCTGCCCGAGACGGTCAAGTATGTGGGCATAGCCACCGAAAGCCAGGGCAACCTCGTCTGCATGGAGCGCGAGCAGCGGCCCGGCCGCAGCATGTGGTGCACAATGCTTTACGGGTCGATTTATGACCAGCCCAGCTATCTGACTGGCGTAACCCTCAGCACGTCTCCCGAAGGATCCAAGGACATCGAATGCCTGAGGCTGGTGTGGGAATATCTCGGCAGGAAGGTAGACTTGCGAAGGTCGCTCGGGGCATGCGGGATACTGCGGCGCAGCACTGCCGGATTGCCGGAAATCGTCATCAACGGCATCGACAACACGCGCCGCCCCGGCGAGACCGTGTTCCGCCCGGTTGGATAACACCTGCACGCGCTGGCCGCAGTCTAGATGTCGGCAAATTCCTCGAAGCTCTGGTCGGGCGTCTCGTTGCGGTTGTTGCCGCCGCCGGCCTTGCGGTTGTCGGATGGGGTGCGGCCAACGAGGTCCTTCAGCGAGTTCAGATCCACGAACTGGTCGGCCTGGCGGCGCAGTTCGTCGGCCACCATAGGCGGGCGCACCGCCATGGTCGAGATGACGGTGACGCGGCATCCCTTGCCCTGCACCGCCTGCACCAGCGAGCGGAAATCGCCGTCACCGGAGAACAGAACGATATGGTCGAGGGATGGGGCCAGCTCCATCACGTCCACCGCGATCTCGATGTCCATGTTGCCCTTGATCTTGCGGCGGCCTTGCGCGTCGGTGAACTCCTTGGCGGGCTTGGTCACCACCATGAAGCCGTTGTAGTCCAGCCAGTCGATCAGGGGGCGGATTGGCGAATACTCCGCGTCGTCCGTAAGGGCGGTGTAGTAGATTGCCCGCATCAGCCGCGTGTTGGTCTCGAAATGGTTCAACAGGCTCTTGTAGTCGATGTCGAAACCGAGCGCCTTGGCGGTTGCGTAGAGATTGGAGCCATCGATGAACAGCGCCGTGCGTTCGTCCTTGTATAGACGCATGGGGGGTTCTCCCGGGTTGAAATCATCTGGTCATGGCCGGACTGGCAATTTCACCATGCGGCCTTGAAATACGCAGCAGGTGTGCCACAAGCAGGGTTGTTGCGCAATGGCGCGCAATGGTTGGACGACACATGATCCTGATCGGGCTCGGCAGCAATGTGACGGGGCCGTGGGGCAGCCCGCGGCAGACGCTGGAGCGTGCGCTGGCTGAACTGGGGAAGTCACCGCTCAAGCTGGTTGCGGCCTCTGCCATCATTGCGTCAGAACCCTGGGGCCGGAAGGACCAGCCGGTTTACGCCAATGCCGTAGCTCGCATCAAGACACGACTTCAACCTGTTGAATTACTTGCACATCTACGCCAGATCGAGCGTGCGGCGGGGCGCGAGCGGCGTGAACGCTGGGGCGAACGCACGCTCGATCTGGACATCCTCGACTATAATGGCCTGAAGCTGAACGAGACGGCCGGCCAGTCGACCGATGCGCAGCTTGTGTTGCCGCATCCCTCGATGCACGAGCGCGCCTTCGTGCTGCAGCCGATACAGGACATTGCGCCGCGCTGGCGTCATCCTGTGCTTGGCCGCACGGCACGCCAACTGTTGGCGGACCTCGACACGGACAAGGGTGGCAAGGTGCTGGACGGAAAGGAGACTGCCTGAATGCTTGCGCTGTTTTTCGAGGTGAAACCGAAGCCGGGCCACCTGGATCATTATTTCCGGCATGTTGGCATGCTGAAGCCGGTGCTCGAAAAGCACACTGGGCTGATCTGGATCGACCGGTTCAACTCGCTGTCGCGGGAGGATGTGCTGCTGTCCCACCAGTTGTGGGAAGATGAGGCGGCCATCATCCGCTGGCGCGAGGACCAGCATCACCTGGGCTCGCAAAAAGCTGGCCGCGAGAAGCACTTCGCCGATTACCGTATCCGCATCATCGAGGTGGCGCAGCGCATTGCTGCCGGCGCTCCTGTCGAGACTTACGGACTGACGGGGTCAGCTAACGGTAGCTGGGTCGTTGCCAGTCACGGCAAGGGAGGTCCCGTCAAGGACGCCGGCGAGCAGTTCAAAAGCGTCAACTTTGATGACCGGTTCGTGACAGTCGCCGAAGCCGGCAACGAGGCGGAAGCTGCGGCGCAGCTCAGGTCGTGGTCTGCTCAGCCGCAGCTGGCGTGGGCAATTTCGGGCCGCATCATCCGCGACTACGGCATGTTCGAGCGCGGAAAGGCACCTCATCCGTGAGGCGAGGCGGCAGACAGGCGGCGAGCGGCTGCCAGCAGCAACATGCCCGCACCCGCCATGGCGATGGCTGCCGCCAGCATCGCGTTGTAGCCGCCTGACTGCCACAGCAGTGATCCGGCCGTTGGTCCCAGTGCAAAGCCCGATATGTAGACCAGCGCGGTGAGGCCCGATATCACGCCGAAATCTGCCCGGCCGAGCAGTTCGGCCGTCAGCACCGGGCGGATGATGCTGGTGACGCCGTTGCCGGCTCCCTGCAACATCACGAACGGCACCAGCAGTACCGGCCACGCGGCAGCCCCCATCAGGGCCACCGCCGCCAGCGCCAGCGACACCTGGCAGGCAATGGCGATGGCCGTGCTGGACACGCGGTGTTCCACCGACATTATGACGATGCGCCCGGCAACCTGCATCGGGCCTATGCACGAGATGGCGAGAACGGCAAGGGCAGGGTCAAGGCCCCGTTCATCAAGCAGGGGCAGGGTGTGGGTGAGCATCATGCCGTGGTTCAGCGCCAGCATGGCAAAGCCCAGCGCCAGCGCCCAGAAGGCGGGCTGGGCGGCAACGCGGGCGGCGCTTGCCGCTTTCAGGCTTGATGCGGGTGCCGCGTGGCCGCCACTGCGTTCAGCAAGGCCTGCTGCATACCACATCAGTGGCACCGCTACTGCAAGTATCACGCTGGCAAACACCATTACCGCGCCGCGCCAGCCAAGCCATGCCGAAAGGTAGTGGGCAGCCGGGAAGGACACGGTGCCGGCAAGACCTGCCACAAGCGATACCGCGGTTATTGCGCGGCGTGCCATCAGGCCCATGGTGCGGGTAAGCAGGGAGAAGCACGGCTCGTAGAGGCAGCCGGCCATGACCACGCCTATGGCCGTCCAAACCATGTAGAACTGCCAAAGCTGCGTCACCTGCGTCAGCACCACAAGCAGCAGCGCACCCAGGGCGGCGCTGCCGGCAAACAGGTGCGGGCCAAGCGCCCGGTCGATGACGCGGCCGGAGAAGGGGGCAAGCAAGGCCGACACCAGCACCGACAGCGTGAACGCGCCGGTCAGTTCCGCCTTCGACCAGCCGGGATCGGCTTCCCATTGCAGCAGCAGCGCGGGAAAGGCGTAGTACAGCCCGGCCCAAACGATGGTTTCGGCGACGGCAAGCGGCCAGACGATCCTGTGGAAACCGGCTGCGGGCATAAATTCGTCCTGGCAGGCCGCCGTTGTCGGGTGTGGCGGAACGGGATGTCCTGCGGCAAGGTCACACTTGCTTTCCGTGCAAAGCAAGACTAAAAGCCGTGTCAGTTTCATGAAACTCCAAAACATCAAGGAGACGAGCTGAATGGCGCGCGTCACCGTAGAAGACTGCATCCAGAAGCTTCCCAACCGCTTTGAACTGGTTCTGATGTCTGCCCACCGGGCTCGCATGATAGCCCAGGGCGCACCGCTCACGCTGGATCGCGACAACGACAAGAACCCTGTCGTTGCGCTGCGTGAGATCGGCGATTCGACCATTGACGTCGAAGATTTGCGCGAAGATTACGTTCACTCCATGCAGAAGCATGTCGAAGTGGACGAACCGGAAGAAAGCGCGGTTCCGCTGCTCACCTCGGGGGATGAGTCGACTGTGGGTGCTGAGGGCGGCGCGGCCCAGCAGGACGGCCAGGACGGTTACGACCGGATGTCCGAAGAGGATCTGCTGCGCGGGCTGGAAGGCCTGCCGCCGGCCGAGAGCCCGGGCTCGCAGCGGTCGGGTTACTGATCGCCCTGCCGACGGCATAGCAAGCCGGCAGTTTTATTGCAGCCGGAGCATTTCGCGATGCTCCGGCTGTTGTGTTTTGTGCCGCTGGCAACTATCTCATCATATTGGAATCTTTGCTTCTCGTACAGGATGGCACGCACGCGATGATGCGTCAGTATGAGTTGGTGGAGCGGGTTACCTCCTACGACCCCGATGCCGACGAAGACATGCTGAACCGGGCATATGTCTATGCCATGAAGGCGCACGGCCACCAGGTTCGCGCCTCCGGCGATCCTTATTTCACTCATCCGCTGGAAGTCGCGGCGATTCTGACCGAGATGAAGCTGGATGACGCCACCATTGCCGCCGCCCTGCTGCATGACGTGGTGGAGGACACCGAGGCAACGCACCAGCAGATCGAGGAGCTGTTCGGCACCGAGATAGCCGGTCTGGTCGAGGGGCTCACCAAGATCAAGCGGCTCGACCTGATCACCAAGGAGGCTGCCCAGGCCGAGAATCTGCGCAAGTTGCTGCTGGCCATGGCGCGCGATGCCCGGGTGCTGCTGGTGAAGCTGGCCGACCGGCTGCACAACATGCGCACGCTGGATCACGTCAAGCCGGAAAAGCGCGCCCGAATCGCCCAGGAAACCATGGACATCTATGCGCCCCTGGCCGGGCGCATGGGCATGCACGCCATGCGCGAGGAGCTTGATGACATTGCCTTCGAGGCGCTCTACCCCGAGGCGCGTGAGGGCATCATCAAGCGGCTGGAGACCCTGCGCGCGGAGTCGGGTGATATCCTCACCAACATCGAGGAGCGGCTGACCGAGCAACTGGCCAGCCATGGCATTGCCGCCAACGTGTCGGGGCGGGAGAAGAAGCCGGCCTCGATCTGGCGCAAGATGCAGCGCAAGGACCTGTCACTGGGCCAGCTCTCGGATATTTTCGGCTTCCGCGTGATCGTCGACAATGTCGCCGACTGTTATCGCGCGCTGGGCGTGGTCCACACCACCTGGCGGGTAGTCCCCGGCCGGTTCAAGGACTATATCTCCAACCCCAAGCAGAACGACTACCGCTCCATCCATACCACCATCATCGGCCCCCACCGCAAGCGGGTGGAACTGCAGATCCGCACCCGCGACATGGACGACATCGCCGAGCGCGGCGTTGCAGCGCACAGCTTCTACAAGGATGCCGCCGACCCGATGGCGGCCGAGCGCGGGGTCAAGATCCAGCACGGCGATTCCAATGCCTTCAGGTGGTTGCGGTCCCTGGTCGAGAGCCTCGCCGAGGGTGATCACCCCGGCGAGTTCCTTGAGCATACGCGGCTTGAGCTGTTCGCCGACCAGGTGTTCTGCTTCACGCCCAAGGGCGCGCTGATTGCGTTGCCGAAGGGCGCCAACGCCATCGACTTCGCGTATGCGGTGCACACCGACGTCGGCAATTCCTGCGTCGGCTGCCGGATCAATGGCCGCCATGCGCCGCTGATGACCGAACTGGGCAACGGGGACGAGGTGGAGATCATCCGTTCGCAGGCCCAGACGCCGCCGGCCGCCTGGGAAAAGGTCGCCCATACCGGCAAGGCGCGCGCCGCCATCCGCCGGGCCACCCGGCTTGCGGTGCGTGACCAGTATGCGGGGCTGGGGCGCGAGATACTTGAACGGCAGCTGGCCCGGTTCGATGCCGTGTACGAAGCCAAGCTGGCGGCGGAAGCCTTCCGCAAGCTGGGAGTGACCTCGCTGGACGACGGTTTGGCTGCACTTGGCCGTGGCGAACTGCTGGCACGCGACGTGCTGATGGCGCTTGGCTTCAATGCTGACGAGAAGAAGCCGCGCCGCGACGTGCGCCAGACGCGCCGGCCGGCAGGTGAGCAGGGCGAGCGGTCCATCGCGGTGCGCGGCGTGAACCGCCACCTGCCGTTGCGCATTGACCCTGGGACGGGCGCGGTCCCCGGCGAGCGCATCGTCGGCATCCTGACCCGCGGCGAAGGCATCACCATCTACCCGATCTTCTCTGCCACGTTGCAGAAGTTTGACGAGGAGCCGGACCTGTGGGTCGACCTGGCCTGGGACGAGGATGCGCTGGGCGATCTTTATCCGGCCCGGCTCAACGTGGTGCTGCACAACGAGGTTGGCGCGCTTGGCCAGCTGACCCAGACCGTGGCCGAGGGCGGGGCAAATATCGAGAACCTGCAGATGACAAACCGGGCCCGCGACTTCTACAACATTGACCTCACCATCGAGGTCGAGGATATCAGGCACCTGAATCGCATCATCAACGAGCTCAACCGCAAGCCGCTCATTTCATCGGCGGCGCGTGCGACAGGCGAAGCCTGAACCCTGGCGGGGCAGGCCGGTTGGCGGCAGTTGCCAAAGGACGGACACTACATGCTTACACAAGACCAGGTTCTCGACGAGTTTCGTGCTGCCGGCGCACTGCTGGAAGGGCATTTCATCCTGTCTTCGGGGCTGCACAGCCCCCGCTACCTGCAGTGCGCGCGGGTGCTGATGGATGCTGCACGTGCGGACCGTCTGTGTTCGACCCTCGCCGAAAAGGTGCGCGGGGCGGGGTTTGGCGATATCGACCTTGTGGTTTCGCCGGCCATGGGCGGTGTGGTGGTGGGCTACGAAATGGGCCGTCAGTTGAACGTGCCGGCAATCTTTTGTGAACGGGTCGAAGGTACCCTGACGTTCCGCCGCGGCTTCGCCATCGATCCGGGTGCGCGGTGCCTGATGGTCGAGGACATCGTCACCACCGGCTTGTCCTCGCGCGAGTGCATCAAGGCCATTCACCGCGAAGGCGGCAAGACCGTGGGGGCTGCGTGCCTGATTGACCGATCGGGCGGCAAGGCGGACGTGGGCGTGCCTCTGGTGTGTCTGGCGCAGCTTGAGGTGCCGGCCTACGAACCGACGAAGCTGCCACCTGAACTGGCGGCAATCGAGGCTGTCAAACCGGGCAGCCGTGGTCTGAAGTGATGAACATGATTGTTGGTGCGAACGGTTAGATGATCCTGAAGCGGCGCGAAACTGTCGGCCTGTGGCGCCGGGTGCGGAATTTCTTCTGGCCCGAGATCGGCTTCAATCGCGCCGCGAAATACATGTCGCACAAGGTGAACCGGATTTCCGGTTCGCCGCACGCCATCGCTCTGGGCTTTGCCGCAGGCGCGTTCGCCTCGTTCACCCCGGCGATCGGATTCCACTTTGTCCTTGCCGCTTTGATTGCGTGGATCATCGGCGGCAACATTCTTGCCTCCGCCATCGGCACCTCGGTTGGCAACCCGCTCACCTTTCCGTTCATCTGGATTGCCACGCACAACGTGGGCAGCTTCTTGCTGGGGCAGGAGGGCCGGCACGACATTGCGCTGGCCGCGCCGCATGGTGGCATACGGCTGTTGTTCAGCCAGCCGGGCAGCTTCTTCTCGGAATTGTGGGCAACGCTGGAGCCGGTGTTCTGGCCGATGTGCGTGGGTGCGGTGCCGCTGGGGCTGGCATGTGGCGCGGTTTGCTATTTGATCCTGAAGCCGGCCATCACCCGGTACAAGAAGCGGCGGGCGCGGATACGCGAACAACGTGTTGCCGAGTTGCGGCAGCGCCGTGAGACATCGCATCGTGCAGGCCCGGACCCGGGCGGAGGTGTGCTTTGATCCTTGGCGTCGGCAATGACATGGTCGACATCCGCCGCATCGAGCAGAGCATCGAGCGGTTCGGCGACCGGTTTCTCAACCGCATCTTCACCGACATCGAGCGCACCAAGTCTGACCGGCGAATGCAGCGGGCTGCATCCTACGCCAAGCGGTTTGCCGCCAAGGAGGCCTGTTCCAAGGCGCTCGGCACCGGCTTCCGAAAGGGGGTGTTCTGGCGCGACATGGGCATCGTCAACCTGGCCAGCGGCCGGCCCACCATGGTGCTGACCGGAGGGGCGCAGGCGCAGCTTGCCACGCTGGTCCCGGCGGGCTTCCGGCCCGACATCCACCTCACCATCACCGATGATTTTCCATGGGCCCAGGCCATCGTCATCATCTCGGGGCTTCCTGCAGAATGACTGCGGCATCTGCCCGCGCAGCCGGTCCGGGCGGTTGCATTTCTGCCAATAAACTGCGACATGACTGTTCAAACGGCGGCTGATTTGACGTAAATCCCCGCGCGGCGGTGCATAGACAAGGAAAGCAGGAACGCCATGGCTTCAAACGTGGAGCGCAGCCGGAAAAAGGCCGAAGACGGCGGCTGGGAGACCATCAAGGTCATCGTCCAGGCGCTGCTGATCGCCTTCGTGGTGCGCACGTTCTTCTTCCAGCCGTTCAACATTCCTTCCGAGTCGATGGTGCCGACGCTGCGGGTGGGCGACTACCTGTTCGTCAACAAGCTATCCTACGGCTACTCGAAGTATTCCTTCAATTTCAGCTTTAGTCTGCTTGGCAATACGCTGTTCAAGTTCGGCCCGGTGCCGATCGAGGGCAGGGTGTTCGGCGGCGAGCCGGAGCGCGGTGACGTGGTGGTGTTCAAGCTGCCGCGGGACAACGAGACAGACTACATCAAGCGCGTGATCGGCCTGCCGGGTGAGCGCATCCAGATGATCGATGGCCTGCTTCACATCAATGGCGAGCCGGTCCAGATCAAGGAGATCGACGGTTTCATCAACCCGGACCACTCCAGCAAGCGGAAGGTGCGGCAGTACATGGAAACGCTGCCCAATGGGACAAGCCACCTGGTCATCGACCTTTATCAGTCGGAAGCGGACAATACCCCCGTCTACACTGTGCCTGAAGGCCATTACTTCATGATGGGCGACAACCGGGACAACTCGACCGATAGCCGTTTCCTGAACGAGGTTGGCTACGTGCCGGTCGAGAACATGGTGGGCCGCGCCACCATCCTGTTCTTCTCGCACGGGCCTGATGGCGCGTTCTGGGAGTTCTGGAAGTGGCCGACCAACATCCGTTGGGGCCGGCTGTTCAACTTCGTCGAATGAGTGGGCGCGAAGAGGCAGTGGCCGCGCTGAAGGCCCGGCTGGACCACAGCTTCACCGACGAGACGCTGCTTGAGCAGGCGCTGACCCATGCCAGCGGAACCGGCAAGCGGACGCTGGGAAACAACGAACGGCTGGAGTTCCTCGGTGACCGCGTTTTGGGACTGGTCATCGCCCACATTCTTTATGAGCGCCATGATGACCTGGCGGAGGGCGAGCTTGCGCGCATGCTGAACGCCATGGTGCGTCGCGCCATGTGCACCAAGGTTGCCGAAAGGCTCGACATCGGCCCGGCGCTGAAGCTGGCCGGCAAGGGCCAGAAGCGCACTGTCATCACCGACAACATCCTGGGCGATGCGCTGGAGGCGCTGATCGGGGCGATCTATCTGGATGGCGGACTGGAGGCGGCATCGCGTTTCATCCGGCAGCACTGGAGGGACGCCCTCGAACAGGCGCCGGGCGTGCGCAAGGATCCGAAGACCGCCCTACAGGAATGGGCAGCGGCCCGCTCGCTTGACGTGCCGGCTTATGAGATCATAGGTCAGTCCGGTCCCGACCATGCACCGGAATTCACCGTGCAACTGACAGTACACGGCCGCTCGCCGTCGCAAGGCATTGCGGGGTCGCGCCGCATGGCCGAGCAGCAGGCGGCTGAAGCGTTTCTTGTCCGGGAGAAGATCTGGAAATGACCAACGACGCCCCCATGCCCCTACATCCGCGATGCGGCTTCGTTGCGCTGATCGGCGCCCCCAATGCCGGCAAGTCGACGTTGCTCAACCAACTGGTCGGTTCGAAGATCGCCATCGTGACCCACAAGGTGCAGACGACGCGCGCCCGTATTCGCGCCATCGCGATCGAGGGCGATGCGCAGATCATCTTCGTCGATACGCCAGGCATCTTCGCGCCGAAGCGCAAGCTGGACGAGGCGATGGTTGCGGCCGCCTGGGCCGGCGCGGCGGAGGCAGACGCTACGGTACTGCTGATCGATGCTCGTGACGGCCTGAACGAGGCCAATCTGGCGATCATCGAGGGACTCGAGAAGGCGAATCTCAAGGTGATGCTGGCGATCAACAAGATCGACACCGTTCAGCGCGAGAAGCTGCTGACGCTGGCGGACGAATTGAACAAGCGGTACCCGTTCACCGACACCTTCATGATTTCTGCCATGAAGGGTCATGGCGTTGACGACCTCAAGGAAACGCTGGCCGCCCGGATGCCGCAGGGGCCGTGGCTTTATCCCGAAGACCAGATGGCCGACTTGCCGCTGCGCATGCTGGCGTCCGAGATCACCCGCGAAAAGCTGTTCCTGCGGCTGCACGATGAACTGCCTTATGCGTCTACCGTCGAGACCGAGACCTGGCAGGAGCGCAAGGACGGTTCGGTGCGCATCGAGCAGGTGATTTTCGTCGAACGCGACAGCCAGAAGAAGATCGTACTTGGCAAGAACGGCCAGACCGTCAAGGCAATTGGCCAGGCGGCACGGGCCGAGATTGCCGAGGCCATCGGCCAGACGGTGCACCTGTTCCTGTTCGTGAAGGTGCGCGAAAAGTGGGCGGAAGACCCGGAGCGGTTGCGCATGATGGGGCTCGATCCATCGAGGTAGGGGCGAGGCCGGGCAGGAGCGAACGATCATGGAATGGCAAGGTGACGGCCTGATCCTGAGCGTGCGCCGGCACGGCGAGACCTCGGCCATCATCGATGTGCTGACCCGCGAGCGCGGGCGCCATTCAGGGCTTGTGCGCGGCGGGCGTTCACGCACCCAGCGCCCCGTCCTGCAGGCCGGCAACCTTGTGCACCTGGTCTGGCGGGCGCGGCTGGAAGACCATCTGGGCATGTTCACCGCCGACCCGCACCGGATGATCGTGGCGGGCATCATCGACAACATGGCGAGGCTGGCGGCAGTGACCACCATCACCACGCTGGCGAGCCTGCTGCCGGAGCGCGAGCCGCACCCGCGAATCTATGACGCCTCGCTGCTGCTGCTTGATCATCTGGATGACGACGCCATCTGGCCGGCGCTGCTAATGCGCTGGGAACTGGGGTTATTGGATGAGTTGGGTTTCGGTCTCGACCTCGAGAAATGCGCCATGAGTGGTGAGCGCAACGGGCTGGCGTTTGTGTCGCCGCGCACCGGCAAGGCGGTGACGGCCGAGGCGGGGGAGCAGTGGAAAGACAAGCTGTTGCGTCTGCCGGGGTTTATTGCGGGGGCAGGCGGCGCGCCGGGCCGCGACGATGTTGCGGACGGGCTGGAACTGACCGGCCACTTTCTTGCCTGCCACCTGTTCGAGCCGCGCGGACTTGCTGCGCCCGAACAGCGCAGCCGCATTGTCAGGTGGCTCAGGACCGGCTAGCACTTCGTGCCATGCGAAGCTATTCATTCACTCACGCGATTGCGCGGCTGCCGGGCTCAAGCATCACCGGCGGCTTGCGCGCGGTCGATACTGGCGCGCCCGATCTGGCAACCTTCATGGCCCACCACGCAGACTATGTCGCTGCGCTGCGCTCCACCGGCGCCGAGGTTCTGATGCTTGATGCGCTGGAGGACTTTCCCGATGCGGTGTTCGTAGAGGATACCGCGTTGTGCCTGCCTGAAGGCGCCATCGTCATGCGCCCCGGCGCCCCGACGCGGCTGGGCGAGGCGGCCCGGATGCGCCCGGTGCTTGAACAGTTCTATGGCGATGTGCGTGAGATCGAGGCGCCCGCCACCATCGAGGGCGGCGACATCCTGGTGACGGAGAACGAGATTCTCGCCGGCACGTCTGCCCGCACAAACGAAGCGGGCATCGCGGCCCTAGCTAGGTTGGCAGCCGACTGGGGCTACAAGGTGCGCACCGTCGATACGCCGGAAGGCGTGCTGCATTTCAAGACCGACTGCTCGCTGCTGGACGAGGAGACGATCCTGGCGACGCGGCGTCTGGCGGCGTCCGGGTGTTTCGATGGTTACCGCATCGTCCACGTCGCCGACGGCGAGGAGGCAGCCGCCAACACCATCCGCTTCAACGGCCTGGTGCTCATGCCGGCAGGTTTCCCCAAGACCCGTGATACCCTGCAGACAGCTGGCTATGACGTTCGCGAGATCGGCAACTCGGAAGCAGCAAAGCTGGACGGCGGCATGTCTTGCCTGTCGTTGCGGTTCTCGCCGGTGCGCTGATTGTTCCATTGCAGCGACGCCTGATCCTGCTAGAAACCTTGCCAACGGACCGATACACGAACCGGGAGACCTGACCATGCTTGGCCGCCTCAACCATGTCGCCATTGCCGTGCCGGACCTTGCCGCCGGTACCGCCGTCTATCGCAGCATGCTGGGCGCAAAGGTGTCGGACCCGCAACCCGAACCCGCCCACGGCGTTAGCGTGGTGTTCGTCGAACTGCCCAACACCAAGGTAGAGCTGCTGGAACCACTGGGTGAGAATTCCCCGATTGCCGCCTTCCTGGCCAAGAACCCGTCCGGCGGCATTCATCATGTGTGCTATGAGGTCGAGGACATCATCGCCGCGCGCGATCACCTGAAGTCTGAGGGCGCGCGCGTGCTCGGTGACGGCGAACCGAAGATTGGAGCGCATGGAAAGCCGGTGCTGTTCCTGCATCCGAAAGACTTCTGTGGCACCCTGGTTGAACTGGAACAAGCCTGATGATTGTCAACTTCCTGACCGGCTTTGCGGTCTTCTTCATTCTCTGGTGGCTGGTGCTGTTCACCGTCCTGCCGTGGGGCATGCGCTCTGCCTACGAGGAGGGCGTGGAGGTGGAGAAGGGCCATGAGCGCGCCGCACCCGTCCGCGTCAACATGTGGCGGAAGTTCATGGTCACGACCATCGTGACGCTGTTTGTCTATGCCTTCTATTACTGGCTGGTGAATTTCAGCGGGTTCAGCATCGACGACATTCCGTTCCTGCCAAGGATGGAAGGCATCTAGCAACGACGGTTCACCTGTCCGATATCGTGATGGCTGAAAAGCGAAAGGCAGGGTTGCTCAACCCTGCCTTTGCCCACTTCAGTGGTTTTCGGCGACAGCGTTTACCGCGCGCCTGGCCCTCGCATTTAACGGGCTTTCCTCCCCAGACTTGGTGTCCGGACATCGCTCGTTGGCGACTGCGCGAACAGTACAATATTGTTGCCGCTTGTAAAGCCATTTTGTCGCACCTTCCGCCTGATGGGGCTAAGCGGAGTTGAGCTTTGTCAAAGCAGGCAACTTCGACTAAGAACACCAGACGATTTCGCCACTCCGGCCAGTTTGCGGCCTGCCAGAGACCCTTTCCAGAGACCTCAAGATGAAGCTCAGCCAGTATTTCCTTCCCATCCTGCGTGACGACCCCAAGGAAGCAGAGATCGTGTCGCACCGGCTCATGCTGCGCGCCGGCATGATCCGCCAGGAAAGCGCGGGCATCTATTCGTGGCTGCCGCTTGGCTACAAGGTGCTGCGCAATATCGAGCGGATCGTTCGCGAAGAGCAGAACCGGGCAGGGGCCATCGAGGTGCTCATGCCGACGATCCAGTCGGCCGACCTGTGGCGCAAGTCCGGCCGCTATGACGACTACGGCAAGGAGATGCTGCGCATCACTGACCGGCACGAGCGCGACATGCTGTTCGGTCCCACCAACGAGGAGATGATCACCGACATCTTCCGGGCCGGCGTTCAGTCTTACAAGGACGTGCCGCGCAACCTGTATCACATCCAGTGGAAGTTCCGCGACGAGGTGCGTCCGCGCTTCGGCATCATGCGCGGCCGCGAGTTCCTGATGAAGGACGCCTATTCGTTCGACCTGTCGGCCGAGGCGGGCAAGCACTCCTATAACAAGATGTTCGTGTCCTACCTGCGCACCTTCGCCCGCATGGGGCTGAAGGCCATTCCGATGCGCGCCGAAACCGGCCCCATCGGCGGCGACATGAGCCACGAGTTCCTGATCCTCGCCGACACGGGTGAATCGGAAGTGTTCTTCGACAAGGCCTTCCATGATTTCGACTGGTCGGCCTTCGACATCGACTATGACGACGTGGGCGCGGTGGCGAAGGTGGTGGACGAGTTCACCTCCAAGTACGCCGCCACCGACGAGATGCACGACGCAGCCGAATACGGCAAGCTGCCTGCTGATCGCCGGGTCAACGGGCGCGGCATCGAGGTGGGGCACATCTTCTTCTTCGGCGACAAGTACTCGAAGCCGCTGGGCTGCCAGGTGCAGGGACCGGACGGCAAGCCGGTCACGCTGCAGTCAGGCTCCTACGGCATCGGCGTGTCGCGTCTGGTGGGCGGCATCATCGAAGCCAGCCACGATGATGCGGGCATCATCTGGCCAGAGGCCGTGGCACCGTTCCGCATCGGCCTGATCAACCTCAAGTCCGGCGATGCCGAAGCCGATGCGGCGTGCGACGAACTTTACCGGCTATTCCAGTCCCAGGGCAACGAGGTGCTCTACGACGACACCGACAACCGGGCGGGGGGCAAGTTCGCCACCATGGACCTGATCGGCATACCGTGGCAGGTCATCATCGGCCCCCGTGGCCTCAAGGAAGGCAAGGCGGAAGTGAAGAATCGCGCTAATGGTGAGCGCGAGGACGTTTCGCTCGAGGCGCTCAAGTCGCGCTTCGCCAACTGAACCGAACCGGAGGCCGCCGATGGCCCAGACTGACACCGCGCCGTTTTCCGCCTTCGAGCGCATGATTGCCTGGCGCTATCTGCGCGCCCGCCGCAAGGAAGGCTTCATTTCGGTCATCGCAGGCTTCTCCTTCGTCGGCATCCTGCTGGGGGTTGCCACGCTGATCATCGTCATGGCGGTGATGAACGGTTTCCGCACCGAACTGCTGGGCAAGGTGCTGGGTTTCAACGGCCATGCCATGGTCTATTCCGCCAATGCCGCGCCTATTCCCGACTTCGAGGAAAGGGCCGCCAAGCTTGCCGCAACCCCGGGCGTGGTGCGAGCCAGTCCGTTTACCGAGGGCCAGGCCATGGCCTCCTCGGCGCGCGCCTCCACCGGCGTGCTGATACGCGGCATGAAGCTTGAGAACCTGCAGAAGCTGACAAGCGTGGTGAACGACAAGCTGCGCGGTTCGCTGGAGGGGTTCGACGAGGGGCAGGGCGTTGCGGTGGGCTACCGGCTTGCCTGGCAGCATGGCCTCAATATAGGCGACCAGATCACCCTGGTGTCACCGGAAGGCCCGGCCACCATTTTCGGCACTGCACCGCGCATCCGCTCGTTCCCGATCATCGCCACCTTCGAGATCGGCATGTCGGAGTACGACAAGTCGGTGATCTACATGCCGATAAAGGAAGCCCAGGACTTTTTCGCCCAGGAAGACGGCGCCAGCGCCATCGAGGTGATGGTGGAGAACCCTGACAAGATTGACGAGTATGTGCCTGCCATGGCCCAGAACGCCGGCGCGGACCTGCAGTTCGTCACCTGGAAAACTTCCAACCAGACCTTCTTCAACGCGCTGCAGGTTGAGCGCAACGTGATGTTCCTGATCCTCACGCTGATCATCCTCGTAGCGGCGCTGAACATCATTTCAGGCCTCATCATGCTGGTGAAGGACAAGGGCAAGGACATCGCCATCCTGCGCACCATGGGCGCCACGCGCGGTTCCATCCTGCGCATCTTCTTCATGACCGGCGCGGCCATCGGGCTGGCGGGCACGTTTGCCGGCATCATCCTCGGCGTGGTCGTCTGCCTGAACATCGAGAACATCCGGCAGGGCCTTTCATGGCTGTCGGGCAAGGAGCTTTTCTCGCCAGAGCTTTACTATCTTTCGCGCATGCCGGCCGAGATGAACGTCAACGAGACCATGATGATCGCGCTGATGGCCATTGGCCTGTCGTTCATCGCCACAATCTATCCGGCCCGGCGTGCCGCCAAGCTCGATCCGGTGGAGGCGCTTCGCTATGAATGACATGCGCCGCCAGCAGCAGGCCCCGTCGCCCGCCCTTTTCCTTGACCGGATCTCGCGGACCTACAGCCAGGGCAGCCGCACCATCGACGTGTTCAAGGAACTGTCGCTGGACGTTTATCCGGGCGAAGTGGTCGCGCTCGTCGGCCAGTCCGGCACCGGCAAGTCATCGCTTCTGCATATTGCAGGCCTGCTGGAACGGCCGACCGGCGGCGACGTGTATGTGGCCGGCAAGAACTGCACCCGGCTCGAGGATGATGCCATGACGCGGGTGCGCCGGCTGGGCATCGGCTTCGTCTACCAGTTTCACCACCTGCTGCCCGAGTTCTCCGCGGTCGAAAACGTGGTGATGCCGCAACTGATCGCCGGCAAGTCCAGGGTCGATGCCGAAGCCCGCGCCCGGCAGCTGCTCGACCGGCTTGGCCTGACCAAGCGCGCCTCGCACCGCCCGGCCGAATTGTCGGGCGGCGAGCAACAGCGCGTGGCCATTGCCCGGGCGCTGGCCAACCAGCCGCTGCTCTTGCTCGCCGATGAGCCGACGGGTAACCTCGATCCGGAAACGGCGGGCCGGGTGCATGGCGAATTCCTGTCGCTGATCCGTGATGAAGGGCTGGCGGCGCTGATTGCCACCCACAATCTGGAGCTGGCGCGCAGCATGAGCCGCGTCGTGCAGTTGCAGGGTGGCCAGCTGGTGGAGATCTGAGATCATGAAGGCGGTGTTTCATCACAACCAGCTGCTGCACAATCCGCAGCGCTATCTCAGCCGTGGCCACATCGTCGGCTTTCCCGAACAGCCCGAGCGGGCCAAGCGGCTGTTGCGCGGGGCCAAGGCCGCCGGTTGCGATATGCATGCCGCGCGCGCTCACGGCGAGGCGCATATTCTGGCGGTTCATACGGGCCGTTATGTGAAGTTCCTGCAGAATGCCTTCCGCAAGTGGAACCGGCCCAAGGGCAAGGCCTATGAAGAGGTTATGGCCTCGATCCGCCCGGTGGAGAAGCCGGCCCGCTATCCGTCCGACATCCTGGGGCAGGCCGGCTGGCACCAGCAGGACTTTTCCTGCCCGATCACCGAGCAGACCTGGACTTCGGTCAAGGCCTCCGCCGATACCGTATTGTCAGCGGCTGAACTGGTGGCGGAGGGCGAGAAGGTGGCCTATGCGCTGTGCCGCCCGCCGGGCCATCATGCCTATGCCGACCGGGCCGGCGGCTTTTGCTACCTCAATAACTCGGCCATCGCCGCCCAGTACCTGCGCCAGTCATGGGACCAGGTGGCCATTCTCGACATCGACGTTCACCACGGCAACGGCACCCAGGGCATCTTCTATGACCGCGCCGACGTGCTGACCATCTCCATCCACGCCGACCCGAAGAAGTACTATCCGTTCTACTACGGCTACGAAAACCAGCGCGGCAAGGGGAAGGGGATGGGCTACAACATCAACATTCCGGTGCCGGTAAAGTCCGACGACGAAGTGTGGATGGGGGCGCTCGAAATGGCGCTCGGCGAACTGCAGGACGCTGCCCCCGGCGCGCTGGTCGTGGCGTTGGGGCTCGATGCCCACGAGGCCGATCCGCTCAATGGCGGGGCTGTCACCACTGCCGGCTTCACCCGCATGGCGCACGCTATTGCCAGACTGGATCTTCCCACCGTCATCGTGCAGGAAGGTGGCTACCTGACCGATGACCTGGAAAACAACCTGACAGCCTTCCTGAAAGGTTTTGGTGGGTAGCCGCATCTGCACCATGTCCAGCAGCGGTCCGACAGGCTAATCTCCTACGGCCATGGCCGATTCCAGCATACCAGTCAGCTTCATCCACCTGCGCGCGCATTCCGCCTACTCGCTGTCGGAAGGCGCGCTGCCGATCAAGCTGCTTGGCAAGCTGGCGGTCGAACACAAGATGCCGGCGCTGGCAATAACCGATACCGGCAACCTGTTCGGTGCGCTGGAATTTGCCGACGCCATGAAGGACAAGGGCGTGCAACCCATCGTTGGCTGTACGCTGATGGTGGACGCAGGCGACGGTCCCGACGGTCCGCAACGCACCAGCAACGGGCTTGAGCTGTCGCGGCTGGCGCTGCTGGCCAAGGACGAGCCGGGCTACCGCAACCTGATGAAGCTGTTGAGCAAGGCCTATCTTGGCGCGCCCGATGGCGAACTGCCTCATGTCACGCTCGACGATATCACCCGTCACAACGCCGGCCTGATCTGCCTGACCGGCGGCCCGGGCGGGTTGATCAACCGGCCACTGGTCGACAACCAGTTTGCGCTGGCCCAGAAGCGGGTGCAGCGGCTGCTGGAGATTTTCGGCGACCGTCTCTATGTCGAGCTGCAACGTCACGGCATGGACGAGGAGCGCGCCGCCGAGGCGGGTCTCATCGACCTTGCCTACGACATGGGCCTGCCGCTGGTCGCCACCAACGAGCCGTACTTCGCGACGGCCGACGACTTCGCCGCTCACGACGCGCTGATCTGCATCGCCGAGGGCGAGGTGATCGCCAATGACGACCGCCGCCGCCTGACGCCCGACCATCACTTCAAGTCCCAGGCCGAAATGGTGAGTCTGTTCGCGGACTTGCCGGAAGCGGTTGAGAATACGGTCGAGATTGCCCGGCGTTGCTCGTGGTTTCCGCATGGAATCGATCCGATCCTGCCCAAGTTCACCTCCGGCGAGGATGCCCGCGACGAGGCCGAAGAACTGCGCGTGCAAGCCCGCGAGGGCCTTGCCGCCCGGCTGGATGCGCTGGGCGTGGCCGAAGCCTTCACCCGCGAAGACTACGAGAAGAAGCTGGAATACGAGCTCGATGTCATCAACTCGATGGATTTTCCGGGCTACTTCCTGATCGTTGCCGACTTCATCAAGTGGGCCAAGGGGCAGGGTATTCCGGTCGGGCCGGGCCGCGGTTCGGGCGCGGGCTCGGTGGTGGCGTGGGCACTGACCATCACCGATCTTGATCCGCTACGCTTCAACCTTGTCTTCGAACGCTTCCTCAACCCCGAACGCGTGTCGATGCCCGACTTCGACATCGATTTCTGCCAGGACCGGCGCGACGAGGTGATAGCTTACGTCCAGCAGAAGTATGGCTACGACCAGGTGGCGCAGATCATCACCTTCGGAAAGCTGCAGGCCCGCGCCGTCTGCCGCGACGTGGGCCGGGTGCTGCAGATGCCCTATGGCCAGGTGGACCGGCTGTGCAAGCTGATCCCCAACAACCCGGCCAACCCTGTTACCCTGCAACAGGCCATCGACGGTGAACCGCGCCTGCAGGAAGAGCGCCGCGCCGATGAGACCACGGCGGCCATGCTGGAGATTGCGCTGAAGCTCGAAGGGCTGTACCGCCATGCCTCCACCCACGCTGCCGGCGTGGTGATCGGCGACCGCCCGCTGGACGAGCTGGTGCCGCTCTACCGCGACCCGCGCTCGCCCATGCCGGTCACCCAGTTCAACATGAAGCTGGTTGAGAAGGCGGGGCTGGTGAAGTTCGACTTCCTCGGCCTGAAGACGCTCACCGTGCTGGACAAGGGCGTGAAGCTGCTGGCCCAGCGCGGCATCGAGGTGGACCTGGCTGCGCTGCCGCTCGATGACGGCAAGACCTATGACCTGCTCAAGCGGGCCGAGACGGTCGGCGTGTTCCAGCTAGAAAGTTCCGGCATGCGCGACCTCATCCGCAAGGCCGAACCTGGCAACATCGAGGACATCATCGCTCTGGTGGCGCTGTACCGGCCCGGTCCGATGGAGAACATCCCAAAGTACATCGCGTCGAAGAAAGGCGAGGAAGCGCCTGAATTTCTTCACGAAAAGCTGACACACATCGTCGAGGACACCTACGGCATCATTATCTACCAGGAACAGGTGCTGCAGATCGCGCAGGTGCTGGCAGGTTACTCGCTGGGCGAGGCAGACTTGTTGCGCCGTGCCATGGGCAAGAAGATCCAGGCCGAGATGGATGCCCAGAAGCAGCGCTTCGTGGAAGGCTCGGTGGCCAATGGTGTCGATAAAGGCCAGGCCGAAAACATCTTTGAACTGGTCAACAAGTTTGCCGGTTACGGATTCAACAAGGCGCATTCCGCCGCCTATGGCGTGGTCGCCTACCAGACCGCCTGGATGAAGGCCAACCACCCGGTGGAGTTTCTCGCTGCCTCCATGTCGCTTGACCGCGGCAACACCGACAAACTGCTGGTGTTCAAGCGCGAGGCGGACCGGATGGAGGTCAGGGTCAACCCGCCCAGCGTAAACAAGTCGGGCCTCGACTTTACGGTGAAGGACGGTGCGATCCAGTATTCGCTGGCAGCGCTGAAGAACGTGGGCGAGCAGGCGGTCGACCACATTGTCAAGGTGCGCGAGGAGGGCGGGCCGTTCAGGTCGCTGGGCGATTTTGCCCGCCGCATCGACCCGCGCATGGTCAACAAGCGGGCGCTGGAATCCATCGCCAAGTCGGGCGGTTTCGACGAACTCAACCCCAATCGTGCGCAAGTCTTGCGCGGCGTGGAGGCCATCATCGCCATGGCCAACCGCACCGCCACCGAAGCCGAAATTGGCCAGTCCGATTTCTTTGGTGGCGGCGGGGAAGGGGCGGCAGCAGAACTCCCGCTGCCGGCTGTCGAACCGTGGCTGCCGATGGACAAGCTGCAGGCAGAGTTCGAGGCGGTCGGCTTCTACCTTTCGGGCCACCCACTTGATGAATATCTGGGGCTGCTGCCGAAACTGGGCGCAGATTCGTGGACAGGCTTCCGGGAGAAGGCCATCAAGGGGGCGTCTGCAGCGCGCCTCATCGGCACCGTTACCTACAAGCAGGAACGCCGCTCCAAGTCGGGCAACCGGTTCGCCTTCATCGGCTTTTCCGACCCGACCGGCCAGTTTGAGGCGGTATGCTTCTCCGACACGCTGAACGCTTGCCGGGATCTTCTGGAAAGCGGCAAGCCGCTGATGCTGCGCGTCGAGGCTGATGTCGAGGGCGAGGAAGTGAAATTGCGCCTGCAGGGCGTGGAACCGCTCGATGCCAAGGCCGACAATATCGTCATGGGCCTTCGGGTGTTCGTCAACGACGCAGCGCCGCTTGACCTTATCCGGTCGCGCCTGGCCAATGGCGGCAACGCGCCGGTGCACCTGGTGATGAGCCTGCCCAACCGCCACGAGGTGGAGATTGCGCTGGGGCGGAAATTCACCGTCAATCCGAAGATAAAGGCCGCCATCAAGGCGGTCCCGGGCGTCGTTTACGTCGAGGACTTCTGATCCGCCGCTGAAGGAGGGGCGATCAGCATGGATGAATTCGTCTGGATCGTGCTGATCGCAGCCAGCGTGTTTTTTGTGCCGCTCATCCTCGCCATCGTCGCGCTGAACAAGGCGGAGAGGGTTGCCCGCGATCTGTTCAAGCTCCGCAACGAGATCAATCTCTTGAAGACGCAGGGCATCCAGCCGCCAGAACCTGCTGTTGCCACCTCAGCGCCCGAGCAGCCCGGCGAACCTGTTCCGGCGCCGGAACCTGTTTCCGAAGTAGCGCCAGAGCCCGAAACCATCGCGGCGCCGGAACCGCCGCGAGAGGCGGCGCGGGCAAGCCTGGAGGAAAACCTTGCCGGCCGCTGGTTCGTCTGGATCGGCGCGGTGGCCATCGCGCTGGCCGGGCTGTTCCTCGTCAAGTACATGGCCGATTACGGCCTGCTGGGGCCGGGCATGCGCGTCATGCTGGGGCTGACGGCAGGTGTCGCGCTGACCCTGGGGGGCGAGTGGCTCCGCCGCCGTCCGGCCCAGCAGAAGGCTGCCGCGCTGAAGCCCGATTATGTGCCGCAGGCGCTGTCAGCCGGTGGCCTTGCTGCCGTGTTTGCCAGCATATATGCGGCCTCGGCCCTGTACGGCTTCATTGGCCCGGCGGTTACGCTGGCAGCTCTCGCCGTTACTGCGCTTGCGGCCTTCGCCCTGTCGGTGGTGCAGGGGCCACTGACGGCGATCGTTGGCCTGCTTGGCGGGTTCGCCCTGCCGGGCCTGATGGAAAGCGCCGAGCCGTTTGCGCCGGGCCTGTTCGGCTACTTTGCCGTCATCCTGATCGCCGTCATGGCGGTGATGGTGTGGCGGCCGGTCCTGTGGCTGGCGCTGTCTGCCATCGTGGCCTCGGCGGCGTGGGTGCTGATCTGGCTCGCCGGCCCGTTTGAGCGCGCAGATACCCTGACGCTCGGTCTGTTCGTCACGCTGCTGGGGGCCGGCTTCGCCGTTGCCGGAAGCCAGATATCGCGCGATGTGCTGCCGGCGGCCTGGCACAAGACACTTGGACGTGGCGGGGCGGACCTGAATGCGGCGATCCTGGCCGGGATTACAGCTTTGCTGCTGCTGCTTGCGCTCGCCGGGCGCGATGGTTTCAGCCATTGGTCGGTCGTGTCGCTCGCCGTCTTCTGCGTCGTGTTCGCCGCCGCTGCCATGCGCGCGCAACGGTTCGATTTCCTCGGGTTGCTGGCCAGTATTGCCATCCTGCTGCTGTTCTCTGCCTGGGGTTCGTGGCTGCATATCGAGGGCTGGCTCGGTGACTGGCTGATACCGGATCCATCGCCCTGGGTGGCGCAGGTGCCGGACGAGGCCAATGCCTACTTGCGCTACGCAGCAGGCTTCGGCGTGGCGGCAGCGGTTGCGGGGTACGTGCTGCTGTGGCGGTCAGTCAGGCCGTGGGTGTGGGCAACTGTCGCCACGATCACCCCGATCGGGTTGATGGTTGCGGCTTATGCAACCTTGCGCTCGCTGGAGCCGAGCCTCACCTGGTCCTTCGCGGGGCTGGCGCTTGCTGCGCTGTTCGTCGGCATGGCGGCGCGCCTGCGCAGCGTGGCGGACGAGGATGAGGCGCCACGGCTGGCGCTGGGCATCATGGCGATGTCTGTGTGCGCGGCTGTGGCCATGGCGTTGGCCTTCGTGCTGCGCGATGCCTGGCTGACGGCCTCGCTGGCCGTGCTGCTTGCAGCCACGGCTTACATATCGCGGCATCTGTCGCTACCGCAGCTGCGCTGGCCGGCGCTGGTCATGGCGGGCGTGGTGCTGTTCCGTCTGACGCTCAACCACCACATCCTCGACTACGACGAGGCAGCCTGGCTGGGGCGCTGGTGGGTGATCTACGGCTACGGCCTGCCGCTGGTGATGTTTCACCTGGCGCTCAAGGCTTTCAGCGATGATGACCGGCGCGATGACCTGCTGACGAAGGTGCTGGAAGGCGGCCGCATCGCGCTAGCCGCCATGCTGGTGTCGGCCATCATCCGGGTCGGCGTGGCGGGCAGTCTCGAGGCAGACCGATTCACCCTGCTGGAGGCGGGTTTGCACGCCACCAGCTGGCTGGTGTCGGCTGACGCCTGCTGGTGGCGCTATGGCCAGCGCGGCGGCTTCATCGACCTGTGGGCGGGCAGGGTGCTGACCTTGATGGGGACGGGGCTCGTCGGCTTGTGCCTGTTCACCGAACTCAACCCGGTGCTTGACCGGCAGATGGTTGGCAACTGGCCACTGGTCAACGCGTTGGCGCCCGCCTATCTGCTGCCAGCCCTGATGCTGTCGATCATCGGATATCTGTTGCGCGACATGACCATGCCACGGCTGTTGCGGCAGGCGGGACCGCCGTTGGTGCTGGCGCTGCTGCTGGCGTGGCTGTCGTTCGAGGTCCGCCGCTGGTTTCATGCGCCGGACATGATGCACGTGGGTGGGATCAGCACCGCGGAGACCTATACTTATTCGGTGGTCTGGCTGCTGTTCGCGCTGGCGTTGCTGGCGGGTGGCATCCTGCTGCAGGCTGCTGCCTTGCGATATGCGGCGCTGGCGGTGCTGGTGCTGACTGTGCTCAAGGTGTTCCTCGTCGACCTGTCCGATCTGGAGGGCCTGTTGCGCGTGGCGTCGTTCCTTGGGCTTGGCCTTTGCCTCGTCGGCATCGGCTTCATCTACCAGCGCTTCGTGCACCGGCCGGTGGAGGATCGCGGCAACTAGTACCCCGAGGCTTTCAGCCCTGAGGTGATCACGATCACCACGACCATCAGCGCCGCGCCCCCGGCTGCCAGCTTCCAGGCGTCCTGGCGTCTCTCCAGTCCCGGCAGGCCCAGCGGCTTGATGATCTGGATCAGCGCCACCGCTGCGAGGATTATGGCAATCAGCTTGGTCATTGCCTGAAGGCTGTGACACGCTGGAGGCTTGCAATCAAGCCCGGTTTGACCCTATAAGCCGCGGGTCGCTGGCCGGAATAGTCCGGGCAGGGGCAAATTCACACGTGTCAGAGCGGTTCGTTTCACGCGGGGTGTCCCCGCCACATAGAGGCGCAACCATCCGGTGCCGGGATTCCCGGTCACTTTCTGACACGGAGGATAAACCGGAAAAAGGAGAACCAAGGCATGGCTTTGCCTGATTATTCCATGCGCCAGCTGCTCGAAGCAGGCGTGCACTTCGGCCACCAGACGCACCGCTGGAACCCCAAGATGGGCTCCTACATCTATGGCGCGCGCAATGGCATCCACATCATCGACCTGTCGCAGACGGTTCCGCTGCTACATCAGGCCCTCGTCGCCGTGCGCGATGCGGTGGCAGGCGGCGGCCGCGTGCTGTTCGTCGGCACCAAGCGTCAGGCGCAGGAAGAAATCGCCGGCGCGGCGAGCCGTTCGGCCCAGTACTTCATCAACTCCCGCTGGCTCGGCGGCACGCTGACCAACTGGAAGACCATCTCAAACTCGATCAAGCGCCTTCGCGAGCTGGAAGAACTGTTCGACGGTGGCGCCCAGGGCTTCACCAAGCGCGAGCAGCTGACCCTGCAGCGCGAGAAGGACAAGCTGGAACTGGCGCTCGGCGGCATCAAGGAAATGGGTGGCACGCCCGACATCCTGTTCGTCATCGACACCAACAAGGAAGCCATCGCCATCAAGGAAGCCAACCGTCTCGGCATTCCCGTCGTGGCAGTGCTCGACTCCAACTGCGATCCGGCAGGCATCGACTTCCCGATCCCGGGCAACGACGACGCCGGCCGCGCCATTGCGCTGTACTGCGACCTGATCGCCCGTGCAGCCCTGGACGGCATCTCGCAGAGCGCTGCCGGCCGTGGCGTCGACATCGGCGCGGCTGTCGAGCCGGAAGCCGAAGCCGCAGTCGCCGAGGCGCCTGCCGAAGAGGCTGCCGCCAGCTAAGGGCTTGAGCCCTTGCCGGAGAACATGGCGGCGTCCGCATCAACTCTTTGTTATGCGGACGCCACATTTCCATTTCATGAGGCCGTCATCGGCCATAACGAAAGATTGAGAGGTAGATCATGGCACAGATTACTGCTGCGATGGTGAAGGAACTGCGCGAGACCACCGGCGCAGGCATGATGGACTGCAAGACCGCGTTGAACGAAACCAACGGCGACATCGAAGCCGCCATCGACTGGCTGCGCGCCAAGGGGCTGTCCAAGGCTGCCAAGAAGGCATCGCGGGTTGCCGCCGAAGGCCTGGTTGGCGTGGCTGTTTCCGGCAATACCGGCGCAACCGTCGAAGTCAACTCGGAGACCGACTTCGTGGCTCGCAACCCGGAGTTCCAGAAGATGGTGAGCGACATCACCAGCCTGGCCCCGGCTGCTGCTGGCGACCTCGACAAGCTGAAGGCGTCGGCCTATCCGGGCGGCACCAAGTCGGTCGAGGAGTACGTGGCCGAAATGGTTGGCACCATCGGCGAGAACATGGGCGTGCGCCGCACCGCCGCCATTACCGTGTCCAACGGCGTGGTTGCCTCCTACATCCACAACCAGGCAGCTCCCGGTCTTGGCAAGATCGGCGTGCTGGTCGGCATTGAGACTGCCGGCGACAAGGCTGCCGCAGAAGCGTTCGGCAAGCAGGTTGCCATGCATGTGGCAGCTGCAAATCCTTTGGCCCTGACGCCGGATGAAATCCCGGCCGAGGTGGTCGAGCGCGAACGTGCCGTATTCACCGAGCAGGCCAGCGAAAGCGGCAAGCCGGAGAACATCATCGAGAAGATGGTGGAAGGCCGTATCCGCAAGTTCTACGAAGAGTCGGTGCTGCTGAGCCAGGCTTTCGTCATCAACCCCGATCTCACCGTCGCCAAGGCGGCGGAAGAAGCCGGCAAGGACTTCAAGATCACCGGCTTCGTGCGCATGCAGCTGGGCGAGGGCATCGAGAAGGTCGAGGAAGACTTCGCCGCAGAAGTCGCCAAGGTCGCCGGCGCCTGATACCAGTCTGCCGTTACGTACACTGGCGCGAATCGGCGATTTGCAAGACAACAAACGGAGTCCGTTCCGGCGGGCTCCGTTTTCTTATGGGGTTTTCGTCAGATGGGGTCAGAACCGGCATATTCCCGAATTCTTCTCAAGGTTTCCGGCGAGGCGCTGATGGGCTCTAAGGAGTTTGGCATCGACCTCGACATGGCGGGCCGGGTGGCGGGTGAAGTGGCGCAAGCCGTGCGCGGGGGCGTCCAGGTGGCGCTGGTGATCGGCGGCGGCAACATCTTTCGTGGCGTGGCGGGCGCGGCCAGCGGCATGGACCGGGCCAATGCCGACCAGATGGGCATGCTGGCGACCATCATGAATGCCCTGGCCATGCAGGACGTACTGGCCGGCAAGGGCATTGACGCGCGCGCCATGTCTGCCATCCCGATGCCGACGGTATGCGAACCGTTCCTGCGCGCCAAGGCGCTGCGTCATCTTGAAAAGGGCAGGGTGGTGATCTGCGCGGCAGGCACCGGAAACCCCTTCTTTACCACTGATACCGGTGCGGCCTTGCGTGCCGCCGAGCTCAGATGCGATGCCATGTTCAAGGGCACCAGCGTTGACGGCGTCTATACGGCGGACCCCAAGAAGGATCCTGCCGCCCGGCGGCTCGACAGCCTGACCTATGACGAGATGCTGGCGCGCAACCTGAAGGTTATGGACGGGGCCGCCATAGCACTTGCGCGGGACAATGCCATTCCTGTAATCGTTTTCTCCATTCGCAAGGATGGCGAGTTCAACAAGGTGCTGCATGGTCAGGGAACGTTTACCCGGGTGACTGTATAGCCATCGCCATCTGGATCAGCACAGAGAGTTTCCGATGAGTGACATGATCGACCTCGATGACCTGAAGCGGCGCATGGAAGGGGCCGTTGACGTTCTGAAGACCGAATTTGCGGGATTGCGCACCGGACGCGCGTCGGCTGGCCTGCTCGAGCCGGTTACCGTCGATGCCTATGGATCGCACATGCCGCTGAACCAGGTGGGAACGGTTTCGGTGCCGGAACCTCGCATGTTGTCGGTTCAGGTCTGGGATGCATCGCTGGCTGGCGCCGTCGAGAAGGCGATCCGCAATTCGGGCCTGGGTCTCAACCCGATGGCCGAAGGCGCGGTGATCCGAATTCCGATTCCGGAACTGACCGAGGACCGCCGGCGCGACCTGACCAAGGTGGCGCATTCCTATGCCGAACATGCGCGGGTCGCCGTCCGCAACGTGCGCCGCGACGGCATGGATACGCTGAAGAGGATGGAGAAGGATGGCGCCATCTCCGAGGACGATCACCGTCAGCAAGCCGAAAAGGTCCAGGAGCTGACCGACCGGCAGATCAAGATCATCGATGAACTGCTGAGCCAGAAAGACGCTGACATCATGCAGGTTTGAGGGCGGGCGACCTTTCCGGCCGCAAGAGGGCCGGCAAGTGCCAGCATGTGCAACCGGGGGAAACGGAGTAGGTCTTGTCCATGCAGGAATTGGCAACTGCCAGAGCGGGGATCTGCGACGCGCTGAGCGCACCCCGACATGTCGCCGTCATCATGGACGGCAACGGCCGCTGGGCGACGCAACGCTCGCTGCCGCGCACTGAAGGGCACCGGCATGGAGTCGAGGCGGTACGCCGGCTCGTGCGGGCGGCCATTGAATGCGGCACGGAGTATCTGACCGTATTCACCTTCTCGTCGGAAAACTGGCGTCGGCCGCGCGCCGAGGTCAATTACCTGTTTGCACTGCTGCGCCGCTTCATCCGCCAGGATGTTGCCGAGCTTCATTCCGCCGGCGTGCGCATCCGGGTGATCGGCGAGCGCGACGGGCTCGATTCCGACATCGTGCAGATGATCGCCGAATGCGAGGCGCTCACAGTGCTCAACCGGAAGCTCAACCTCGTGGTGGCGTTCAATTATGGCGGGCGCACCGAGATTGCCCGGGCCGCCCGTGCCATGGCAGAAAAGGTGGCGCGCGGTGAAATGTCCGTCAGCGACATCGACGAGGCATCGCTTGGCGCCCACCTGTACGCACCCGAGGTGCCTGAGCCCGACCTGCTCATCCGCACCAGTGGCGAGCAACGCGTCTCGAACTACCTGCTTTGGCAGATGGCCTATACCGAGATGGTGTTCGTGGAGGAGCATTGGCCGGATTTCGACAAGGCGATCTTTCTGCGTGCGATCAATGAGTACGCCAGCCGCCAGCGCCGGTTTGGCGGTGTGCCGGCTGCCGTCGTCGCCGGCTGACGCCGGCCCGGTTGCAGTCCATGGCCGGTAGCGGATTTTCCAGCAGGCTTTCAGGTTTCATGACGAGGGAGCTTGCGGTGCGCGTCATTGCGGCCGTGGTGCTCATTCCCATCGTGCTGCTGGACGTATGGCTGGGCAATGTGTGGTTCGATATCGGCATTGCGCTGATTGCCGGATTGATGGCCGGTGAATGGTGCCGCATGGTCCACAAGGGCTCGCACCGCCAGCTGGTGGTGCACGCCATGGCGGCAATCGGAGCTGTACTGGTCGTGTCGCGCGCCGGGGTGGTCACCGCCGGACAGCTCATCCTGCTGTGCTGGGCCTTGTCTCTGGCCATCGAGGTCTTCGCCCGCAAGTCCGGCTCGCGCTTCATGTGGTGGGGCGTGCCCTATATCGCATTGCCGGGCGTGGCGCTGGTGATGATCCGCCATTCGCCAGAACTGGGGCTAACGGCCGTGTTGTGGCTGTTTGCGGTGGTGTGGAGCGCCGACACGATGGCCTACGTATTCGGCCGGTTGATTGGAGGTCCGAAGCTTGCGCCGGCAATTTCTCCCAACAAGACCTGGGCAGGCCTTAGCGGAGCCGTGTTCGGTGGCATGACCGCGTCGGTGGCCGCCGCGCTGCTCGCGGGGCTGCCGGCGGTAGCAGTTCTGGCTGCTCTGGGCGGAGTTTTGGCGGTGCTGGAGCAGGGGGGTGACCTGTTCGAAAGCGCGGTGAAGCGGCGGTTCGGGGTCAAGGATTCCGGTCATATCATACCCGGCCATGGCGGCGTGCTGGACCGGGTGGACGGGTTGATGTTCGCGGCAATCGCGGCAGCGCTGATCGGCTACCTGCGCGGCGGTCAAGACATGGTGGCATCCGGCCTGCTGGTCTGGTAAGCATCCGCCGGTTGTCCGTTCCCGGCAAACTCGAAAGACAAGACAGCATGAACACCGCTTCGGGCCGCAAGACCCTGACCATTCTCGGCTCCACCGGCTCCATCGGGCAATCCACGGTCGACATCGTGCGCCACCACCCGGACCGCTTCGGCGTCGAGGCCCTGGTCGCCAACCGCAATATTGCCCAGCTTGCTGCCGACGCGAAGGAACTGCGGGTGCCGCTCGCCGTTACCGCCGACCCGTCGCTGTACGAGGATCTCAAGGCTGCGCTTGCCGGCAGCGGCATCGAGGCGGCAGCCGGCCCGCAGGCGGTCATCGAGGCAGCGCAGCGGCCGGTTGACATGGTGATGGGCGCAATTGTCGGCGCGGATGGCCTGAGGCCAACGCTTGCCGCAGTGGAGCAGGGGACCACCATCGCGCTGGCCAACAAGGAATGCCTGGTCTCGGGCGCCGAAGTGTTCACTTCGACGGCGAAGAAGGCCAATGCCACCATCATCCCGGTGGACAGCGAACATAGTGCGCTGTTTCAGTGTTTCGAGGATCACAATACCCAACACGTCGACCGGCTGACGCTGACGGCATCGGGCGGGCCGTTCCGCACCTGGAGCATGGAGCAGCTTGAGCAGGCCACGCTTGCCCATGCGCTCAAGCATCCCAACTGGTCGATGGGCCAGAAGGTGACCATCGACTCCTCGACCCTGATGAACAAGGGCCTGGAGTTCATCGAGGCCTTTCACCTGTTCCCGGTGCCGCTGGAAAAGATCGATGTGGTGGTTCACCCGCAGTCGATCATCCACTCCTACGTGTCCTATGTGGACGGCTCCGTGATTGCCCAGCTTGGCATGCCGGACATGCGCACGCCCATCGCCTACGCCATGGCCTATCCGGAACGGGTCAGCGCGCCGGTTGAACGGCTGGATCTGGCCAGGATCGCCACGCTCACTTTCGAGGCAGTGGATGACAAGCGCTTCCCGGCGGTTGAGCTTGCCCGCTCGGCGCTGGCGCGTGGTGGCAACGCAACGACCATCCTGAACGCGGCCAACGAAATCGCCGTGGCGGCTTTCCTCAAGGAACGCCTGCGCTGGCTGGACATTACCCGTCTGGTGGCCGAAACGCTTGAAGCGGCGGAACGGGAGCAGATGATTGTGTCCATGTCTTCACTTGACGATGTGTGGGCAGCGGATTCATATGCTCGTTCGAGGGCTGCCGAACTGGCAGGAAATTTGCGGGGCTGAGCCTGTCGCAAGTACACCGGAGCAATCCGGCCGGGCAGGCATGCTACAGCTGGGCAGGCTGGGCGGATTTGAGGATAAGTTATGGATATCAGTGCGTTACTGCACGGTTCAGTAGTGGAAGTCCTGATCGCGGTTGTTTCTTTCATCGGCGTTTTGTCTGTAATCGTCTTCGTTCACGAGTACGGCCATTTCAAAACGGCACGTCTGTGTGGGGTGAGGGTCGAGACGTTTTCTGTAGGGTTCGGGCGCTCCCTGGGCGGCTTTCATGACCGCCACGGCACCTACTGGAAGATCGGCTGGCTGCCGCTGGGTGGTTACGTCAAGTTTGCCGGCGACGCCAATGCGGCGTCGCTGCCGACCGAAGAAGCGCTGAAAACGGCAAAACCCGGCGATTTCCACACTGCAGCCCTGTGGCGGCGCGCCTTGATCGTGGTGGCGGGGCCAATGGCCAACTTCATAATGGCCATCGTGGTGTTTGCCGGCATGTTCATGATCATGGGCGTGCCGGTAACGCAGCCCAAGGTTGCCACCATCGTCGAGAACTCCGCAGCGGCGGAAGCCGGTTTCCAGCCGGGCGACCTGATCACCTCGATAGACGGGCGCAAGATCGACAATTTCATCGAGGTCCAACGCATAGTCACGGTGTCTGCCGGTGTGCCGTTGAAGATCGTCGTTGACCGCGGCGGCGAGGAGGTGAGCCTCACGGCAACGCCGCGCATGACCGAGATCGACGACGGCAGCGGCGGCAAGATCAAGGTTGGCCTGCTGGGCGTGTCCCGGGGCGCCGACCAGGTGGTCAGCGTCGAGCGCTACGGACCGGTTGAGGCGCTCGTGCGCGCGGTGGACGAGACGTGGTTCATCATCGTGCGCTCGCTGGGCTACATCAAGGACGTGATCGTCGGAAAACAGTCGGCCGACCAGCTGTCGGGCCCGGCGGGAATCGCCATGATCGCCGGCGATGTGGCCTCCCAGAACCCGATGGGACTGGTTCAGCTGATCGCGCTTCTGTCGGTTTCGATAGGTTTGATTAACCTATTTCCCATTCCGATGCTGGATGGTGGCCACTTGATGTATTACTTTTTCGAAGCTGTGAGGGGAAAACCGCTGGGCGCGGCGGCGCAGGAATTCGGATTCAAGGTGGGGTTTGCGCTGGTTATTGCCATGTTGCTGTTTGCCACCTGGAACGACTTCACCTGAGGTGCGGCCAGTATGGCCGCAAAGCGTTCTGATTTTCGCCTCAAAGCCATGAAAAAAACATGGTGCATGGGTTCTAAAGCGCTGCAAATCAGCGTAGAAAAACAAACAATTGCTGGTTGGGGAGTGGGTCTGGCCAGCGCGTTTTTGGGGTAACTGTTTTCTTCATGGGCAAGAAGTACGTAAAAGCAGCCAAACTGGCGCTGGCTTTGGGGGTCGCGCTGCCTGCCACGTGGCAGGGCGTGATGCCGGCGAGTGTGGCGTATGCTCAGGCGATCACGGGCATTGTGGTTGAAGGCAATGCGCGCGTGGAGCCGGAGACGATTCGCGCCTACATGCAGTTCAATGCTGGCGAGAACGTTACCGACGCCCAGATCGACGCCTCGGTGAAGGCACTGTTCCAGACCGGCTTCTTCTCGGACGTGCGGATGTTCCGCCGCGGTTCGGCCATTGTCGTGCAGGTCGAGGAAAACCCGCTCATCAACAGCGTTACCGTGCAGGGCAACGACGAGCTCGACGACAAGAAGCTGCTTGCCGAAATCCAGTTGAAGGAACGCACCATCTTCACCCGTGCGCGCGCCCAGCAGGACGTGCAGCGCCTTGAAACGCTCTACCGCCGGTCGGGCTACAACAACGCCCGCGTCGAGCCGCGCCTCGAGCCGCTCGACCAGAACCGCGTGAACCTGGTCTACACCGTTTCCGAAGGCGTGGAATCCGGCATCGAGGCCATCCAGTTCATCGGCAACGAGGCCTTTTCGGCCAGCGCGCTGCGCTCGGTCATCACCACCTCCGAATCGGCCTGGTGGAAGTTCTTCGCCACCACGGACACCTACGATCCGGACCGGCTGAACTACGACAAGGAACTGCTGCGCCGCCACTACCTGAAGAACGGCTTCGCCGACGTGGAGATCGTTTCGGCTGACGCCCAGCTTGCGCCAGACGGGCAGAACTACAACATCGTCTTCCAGATCAACGAAGGCCCGCAGTACACCATCGGCAACGTCGCGGTGAACACTGGCGCAACGGCCCTTGATCCGGCCGTGCTGCAGAACGCTGTTCAGGAGCGGGCAGGCGACATCTATGACGCCAGCAAGATCGACAAGACCGTCGAGCAGATGACGCTTGAGGCCGGCAAGTCCGGCTTCGCGTTCGCCCGCGCCCGGCCCCAGATCGAGCGTGACCCGGCGTCCCGCCGTCTCGACATCGTCTACCAGCTTGACGAAGGCCCGCGCGTCTACATCGAGCGCATCGACATCGTTGGCAACGTGCGCACGCTGGACGAGGTCATCCGCCGCGAACTGAACATTGCCGAGGGAGATGCCTACAACCGCATTCTGGTTGACCGGGCGCGCCGCCGCCTGACCGGTCTCGACTTCTTCGAGAAGATCGACATCCGCCAGGAGCAGGGCACCGCGCCTGACCTGGTCGTGGTGGTGATCGACGTGATCGAGAAGTCCACCGGCTCGATCAACTTCTCCGCCGGTTACTGAACCAGCGAGCAGCTTATCGGCTCGGTGTCTGTCAGCGAACGCAACCTGCTCGGCACCGGCCACCAGGCCAGCCTGTCGACGCAACTTAGCTTCAAGCGCCAGTCGGCCAACC
>CAVOZI010000026.1:0-25680 GCA_963700895.1 uncultured Alphaproteobacteria bacterium
GGAAAACGTAGGCGATGGGCGTGGCGAAATAGCCCGCCAGCTCGCGCCGGAAGATGGCCAGCATGCTAGACATGGGCGGCCCCCGTTTCTGCCCGCCTGCCGATGGTAATTGCGCGGAATGCCTCGTCCAGAGACTTCGCCCTGGCCGGGCCCAGCTTGCGCAATTCGTCCGCCGTGCCGTCGGCGACGATCCGCCCCCGGTCGATGATGACGGCGCGCGTGCACACCGCGTCCACCTCTTCCAGGATATGGGTGGAAATGACGATGGCGCGGTCCTTGGCCATGTCCTTGATCAGCTGGCGCACCTGGTGTTTCTGGTTCGGGTCGAGACCGTCGGTCGGCTCGTCGAGGATCAGCACCGGCGGCTCGTGCAGGATCGCCTGGGCCAGCCCGACGCGACGCTTGAAGCCCTTCGACATGGTCTCGATCGGCTGCTCCAGCACCCCGCCAAGCTCGGTGCGGCCCACCGCCTTGTCGATGGCCGTGCGTGCTGCCTCGCCCGTCAGCCCGCGCATCGCGGCGCAGAACTTCAGGAAGGCCTGGACCGGCATCTCGCCATAGGCCGGCGCACCCTCGGGCAGGTAGCCCAGATGCTTGCGCGCTTCCTGCGGGCTCTCGTGGACATTGAGGCCGCAAATGAATGCCGCCCCGCCGTCGGGCTCCAGAAACCCTGTCGCCATCTTCATGGTGGTGGACTTGCCTGCCCCGTTGGGGCCAAGAAAGCCCAGCACCTCACCGGCCGGCACCTCGAGCGAGATGCCGTCCACGGCGGTGAAAGTCTGGAAGCGTTTTACCAGTGCCTTGAGTTCGAGCAGTGCGGCCATAAGGTCTCTCACGTTTCGAATCAGTGTGTTGATCCTGCCGGGAATGGCCAAACAGTTAGTCGCACCTGAGCGGCGTTTCAACCCGTCTGGCAGCAGTCCGAACGGATGAGTGCTAACGTTCTGATTTTACTCATTTAAATGATTTTTTCAAGATTGCGCGCGCAGACTGTTCTGGCACCATCGGGATGTTTGGACCCATAGTCACGGAGCACCTGCATGACAACACCGAGCGCACTGGAACTGCAACTGAGGGGCTGGAGCCTGACCACGGCAGAGATCCTCTATCGCCTGCCGGACCACCGCCACCTGCTGCAAAGCTATATCTGGCAGGAGTACGACCTGGCCCCGAAATTCCCCCGACTGATCAAGTTTCTCGACTTCTGGGCGCACAATCCCGACGGCCCGCTGGCCGAAGTCCGCGTTGCCCACAACGCCATCGTCGGCGCCGCGGAACTGCGCATGGTCGGCCAGGAGTGGCGGCTGCACTAGAGCAATTCCAGGAAAAGCGGGAACCGGTTTTCCGTTCGGAATTGCGACAGGTAATGCCTCAGGCCTCATCTTCCGGCACGATCCACGGCTCGGCCTTGCCGGCTGCCGCCCATTCAGCCCACGCCGGCAGCGCCTTCATGGCCGCTGAGTAAGCCTTGACCGCCGGATGGTCTGACAGGGCATAGATCTCAAGCCGGTTGACCACCGGCGCATACATGGCGTCTGCATTGCAGAACTCGCCGAACAGGAACGGCCCGCCCGATGCGGCGAGGCAGCGGTCCCACATTTCCTCGATCCGCTTCACATTGGACCGCACCCCGTCCGACACCTCGATGGCGCGCACCTCGCGGGCAAAGTTCATCGGACACTCGCCGCGCAACGGCCGGAACCCGGCCGCCATTTCCGCCGAGATTGCCCGCGCCCTGGCCCGCGCCGCCCTGTCCTCCGGCCAGAAACCCTTCTCCGGGTGAAGATCGGCCAGGTATTCCAGGATGGCCAGCGACTCGGAAATCCGCAATTCGCCGTGGTGCAGCGCCGGCACGGTGCCGGTGTCGGAAAAGGTCCGGAAATCCACCCGCTCCGGATGATCGTCGAACCGCATCAGCTGCTGCGTGAACGCCATGCCCTTGACCTTCATCGCAATCCACGGCCTGAGCGACCACGACGAGTACTTTTGGTTGCCGATGAACAGGGTAAGTCCGGACATGTGAGTCTCCGTTGTTGCAACAAAAAGGCCCGGCAACTGCTGCTGCCGGGCCGGTGTCTGACTGCGATGGACGCCTGATCAGCTCGAGTAGAATTCGATGACCAGGTTTGGTTCCATCATCACCGGGTACGGCACATCGGCCAGCAGCGGCACGCGCACCAGTTTTGCGGTGAGTTTCTTGTGGTCGGCGTCGATATAGTCCGGCACGTCGCGCTCGGGGCTCTGGATGGCTTCCAGCACAAGGCCCATCTCGCGGGACTTCTCGCGGACCTCGATGACGTCATCGACCTTGACGCGATAGCTCGGAATGTTGACGCGCTTGCCGTTCACCAGCACGTGGCCGTGGTTGACGAACTGGCGGGCGGCAAACACCGTCGGCACCAGCTTGGCGCGATAGACAACAGCATCCAGCCGCGACTCGAGCAGGCCGATCAGGTTCTCCGAGGTGTTGCCCTTCATGCGCGAGGCTTCGGCATACACTGGCGAGGAACTGCTTCTCGGAAATGTTGCCGTAATAGCCCTTCAGCTTCTGCTTGGCGCGCAGCTGGGTGCCGAAGTCGGACAGCTTGCCCTTGCGGCGCTGGCCATGCTGGCCGGGGCCATATTCGCGGCGGTTCACCGGGGACTTCGGACGGCCCCAGATGTTTTCGCCCATGCGGCGGTCGATCTTGTATTTTGCGCTGTGACGCTTTGACATGCGAGTTCAAACTCCAAAATGTAAAACAAATCAACGGCCTGAACGGATAATCCTCCGCCGGCCGTCAGCTCCATATGATGCCTGGTCTCCTCCTCACCGGTCTCCCGGTGCGACAGGCTGGTTCTCCCGAAAAGGCTGCCTCGCGTATCACAAGAGCGAGGCGGGTGAAACAGCCACGAACAAGCGCGAACAGGCCCGAAACAGGCCTGAACGAGCGCGCTTTTACGCCGGAACCCGGCCCATGTCAAACATTTGCGCCCGGCACGGCGGGCCGCCTCGAAGGGGGGCACCAAATGCAAAATGGTCCGGCAGGCTTCTGGGGAGAGGCACCTGCCGGACCAGTCGTCTGGCGGCACAGTGGCCGCCGAAGCAATCTTGGGGCTTACCGGTGACCGGTCAGCCCTTGTATGGGCCTACCAGGCCTGATCAGCACGACACCGGGTCTGCAGTCGGTATTTGTGCTGTCAGGCCTGGCGGTCTCCCCCGGCTTGACTTGTATTGGCCCGGCGGCCTGGAGCGTATACGTCGTGTCAGTCATCTGCGTCGCACCTCCTGCCTGTCTGCCGCGCCTCTTGTGCCTTTCTCCTCGCAAGCCCGATGCCAACTGACGAGAAAACATAAGTACCTGTTTTTATTGTGTTATTTTTATTCGCCAATGGAGGGAAATGCGTTTCGGGAGCGTATTTGCCAGTTTTGCTCCCGAAACGAGACCCTTTCTGCTCAGGCGAAGATGAAGGCATCGTCCGGCAGGGTCGTTGCCTGCACCTGTTCCAGCAGGACCAGCTGCGCCGTGCCATCGTGCTCCCACGACAACAGCGCTCCTGAACCGGTCTGGGTGACTGACAGGCCGGCGCCGAAGCCCGTTCCGAACGCGGTAAAGTCGAGCAGGTCGATTCCTGCCTCAAAATCCCGCACGATATCGGAGCCGCCGCCCGCCTCGAACACGAAGGTGTCCGCGCCCAGGCCACCGCGCAGCACGTCATTGCCCGCACCACCCGCCAGCACGTCGTCGCCCTCGTTGCCCCACAGGTGATCGGCGCCTGCGCCACCCTGCAGATGGTCGTTGCCGCCTCGCCCGTCGAAATGAACGTTGCCGCCGCCTGCAGTCATGACGTCGGCAAATGCCGAGCCGACGTATTGCTCGACCGAAAGGAACACATCGCCCGCCGCCTCGCCGGTATGCAACCCGGTTGCCAGGTTGAGCGCGATTGCTAAAGTGGCATGACTGTAGTCGGCAGTGTCGAAACCGGCCCCGCCGTCCAGTAGGTCCGCGCCTTCGCCGCCATTGAGCAGGTCATTGCCGCCCTGCCCGCGCAGCGTGTCATTGCCCGCCCCGCCCAGCAGGTGGTCGCCGCCATCGCCCAGCAGTTCCTGCGGCAGCGCCGCAGTGCCGAACGAGAAGCCGTCATTGGTGGACGAGGTTCCGCCAACCGACAGCAGCGCCGCCGATGGCTCCATGTTTTCCACCCCCGATATGCCATAGATGTTGCCGGTCGAGTTGTGGCTGAAATAGAGCCCGCCATCGGCAGACGTCCACCCCGCACCATAGGCGCCCTCGCCCACCAGCAGCCCGTCGATCGATGCCGTCGAGACGGTCATCGCCGTCATGTCGTAGGCAACCAGCACGCCATTGACGGACACCCCATAGAAGGTGCCGGCATCGTCATTGGGCACGAAAACGATGTCATGCACCACAGGCGGCTTTGCTCCACCGAACGACACGACCGACATTTCCAGCGTGTCGATGTCGATCACCGTCATCTGCGTGGCCGACGTCATCAGGTAGAGCTTGCCGTCCTCGCTCATGCCGCCGGCTGCTACCGCCGGGTAGCCGCTGCCGAGCGACTTATAATTGCCGTCCGAGCCGATGCGCAGCAGGTGCCCCTTTATGGCGCCACCGGTGCCAACGCCATAGGCATAGCCGTCCTCGGGGTTGAGCCCCGCTGCGTTGTAGTTCGGGTTGTCCGGCCCGATCTGCGCATACTGGCCGGTCAGCGGATCAAGTTTCACCAGCTGGCCGTTGATCGCCTGGTATAGCCCCGGCTCGTACTCGAAGCGCGGCAGGTCCGTATCGGGAAACAAGGTGAACTCGTGAGTGTAGCTGATTTCCTCGCTGTCGCCCAGCAGCGTGTCGTCGCCCGGTCCGCCGCGCAGTTCATCCGTTCCTGCATTGCCGATGATCAGGTCGTTCGAATGGGCGTCGAACAGGCCGTAGGTGTGTGCGCCTGTCACCAGGTCGTTCGCCGCCGTGCCACGCAGGGTCGTCACCAGCTTGGCGGAACCGTTTTCTGCGGTAACCACATCTACCGTAGCGTCAGTGAACTGGAAGTGCTCGACGTCGCGCACCACGGCAATGCCGTCTGGCGAGCCTGCGCGCAGATCGATGATTGTAAAGGCGCCATTGTCGTTGTCGACGATCTCGTAGTCGGCCGCCGCGCCGGTGAACACCGCCGTATTGTCGCCGCCAGAACCGCCCCAGATGCGGTCCTTGCCGCCACCGCCCTGCAGCAGGTCATCGCCATCAGTGCCGATCAGCACATCGTTGCCGGTTGTGCCGTTGCCGTCATAAACGAAATTGTTGGGGTGCGCGGCAACGAACTCGCCCAGTGTGGCAAGGCGGTCGGTGAACTGGAACGTGCCGATATCGCGCACGATGTCCTTCCCGTCCGGCGAGCCGGAGCGGATATCGACGACCAGATAGCTGCCATTGAGCCTGTCGACGATCACGTAATCCTCGAACCGGCCGGTCAACACCAGCAGGTCGTCCCCGCCTTCGCCGCCCCAGATGCGATCGTCGCCGCCGCTGGCCTGGAAGCGGTCATTGCCCGCCGTACCCAGCTGCTCGTCGTTGCCGGACGTGCCGGTCACCACGTTGGGCATGCTGGCCAGAAAGTCGGCGGTCGACATGCCCTTGTCGGCGAACTTCAGTTGCTCGATGTCGCGAATGACATCCACGCCATCCACGCCGCGCTTGTCGGTGATGGTGTAGCTGCCATTGCCATTGTCGCGGATGGTGTAGTCGCTGGCGCGGCCCGAATAGACGGCGATGTCCTCGCCGCCGCTGCCGCCCCAGATGCGGTCGTCGCCCGCGCCGCCTTCAAACCGGTCATCGCGGGCCGTGCCCAGCAGCGTGTCGGCGCCAGCCGTGCCGTTCATCAGGTTGACTGTGCGGGCCAGCAAGTCAGAAAGCGCAACCGTCTGGTCGGCGAACTGGAAGCTGTCGATGGCCCGCACCACGTCCTGGCCGTCGCCGCCTGGTCGCAGGTCGGTCAGCGTGTAGGACCCGTCGCCATTGTCCTTCACCGCATAGTCCGCCAGCGCACCGGTCAGCACCAGCCGGTCGAAACCGCCGGTGCCGCCCCAGATGCGGTCATTGCCACTGCTGGCATAAAACGTATCGTCGCCGCTGGTACCCAGCAGGGTCTCATTTCCTGCGGTGCCTGCGAGTGTAAGTCCGGTCGTAGCCGACATCTTCCGTGCCTGCTGACGGTAAAGGTTCGAATCGTCAGGGCCAGCCAAGGCAAGGCAGATGCCAATCAACGCCAGAGTGTCAAATGATTGATATTACTGAATATAAAGGCGCTCTCATTATTAGAGCCGCTCTCGGGTTGAGAAACTTGCCGCCTTGGCTCCCGAATTGCGAGCAGGAACCGGAAAACGGCGCTCCCGGCTGGCATCCAGGCGGCCGGCAGATCAGACCGGGATATCAAGCACCTTGAGCGTGGAGAACCCCATCGCCCTGAACCCCGCCGGCGCCTGTCCGCCTGCACTTGCCGACGTGAAAATCACCGTGTCAGGCGCGATGTCGCTGCCGTCACCCGGCTGCTGGTGCGCCCCGCGGTCGGCGAGGATGAAGGCGGTCCTCCGCGCAATGGCCGGCGCCGGATCGATCCATTCCACCGGCCATGGCGCCACCTGCTTCAGCTCGTCCAGCACCAGCGGATAATGGGTGCAGCCCAGCACCACCACGTCTGTCCGGTTGCCGCCGCGCGTCCGGAATACCGGCTTGATCTCGGCAAGCAGCTCGTCCGCGTCCACCGCCTCGCCGCCCAGCCTGCGCTCGGCTATTTCGGCCAGGTTCGGTGCGCCGTGCAGCAGCACCTTGCAGTGAAATGCATAGGTGTGAATGAGCGTGCGGGTATACTCGCGCTTGACCGTTCCCGGCGTTGCCAGCACGCCGATGACACCTGTCCGGGTTTGCGCAGCCGCCGGCTTGATGGCCGGCACCGTGCCGACGAACGGCACCCGGAACTCTTCGCGCAGCACGTCCAGCGCCAGCGTGCTGGCGGTGTTGCAGGCGATGACCACGCAATCCGGCTGCACGGCGCTGACAAGTTCGCGCATCACCTTGAGAATACGCCGGACCAGCATCACTTCCGACCAGCGGCCGTAGGGAAATGCGGCCGTGTCGGCAGCATAGACAAGATCGGCAACCTCGCCTAGCTGGGCGCGTACCGAGCGCGCAACGCTCAGCCCGCCTGCGCCCGAGTCGAACATCAGCACGCGTTGCCGCCGGATGCTCATTCGCTGGCGTCCTCCGCCTCTGCCTGCTGGCCGCGCATGCGCAGGTGCGCCCGCGTCAGCGACGCGATGATGCCGCGGAAGGTGCGCACTTCCTGCTGGCTGAACTCGGTCCGCTGCAGCATGTTGCGCAGGTTGCGCACCATCACCGGCTTCATGGCGGGAGACTTGAAGAAGCCCGCCTTGTCGAGTTCGCCCTCCAGGTGCTCGAACAGCCCCAGAAGTTCCTGCTTGTTGGCCAGGCCCTCGCCGCCGCGCACCTTGAGCCCCGGTCCGTCCATCGCCGGCAATTCGCCGGTACCCATGCCCAGCGTCTTCGCCACCGGCTTGTACCATTCATAACCCACCAGAAGCACCGCCTGGGCTATGTTGAGCGAGGCGAACTGTGGGTCTACCGGCGCGGTGATGATCACGTCGGCCAGCGCCACCTCGTCGTTGTTGAGACCCCAGCGTTCGCGCCCGAACAGGATGGCAAGACGCTCGCCGCGTCCCGCCCGCTCGTGCATGTCGGCGGCTGCCTGTTCCGGCGTCATCACCTGCTTGGTCATGCCGCGTGGCCGCGCCGTGGTGGCGTAGACCCGGTTGAACGGCGCCACGGCCTCTTCGCAGGTGCCGTGCAGGCGCGCTGCCTTGATGATGTGATCGGCCCCTGATGCCGCATTGACGGCGCGCTCGCTGGGCCAGCCGTCGCGCGGATCGACGATGTGCATTTCCGAGAGGGCGAAGTTCGCCATGGCGCGCGCCGCCGTGCCGATGTTTTCGCCCAGTTGCGGGTTGACCAGGATAACCGCCGGCGCCCCGGTTTCAGTGTGTTCGTTCGTGTCCATGACGCTTCGAGGGGATACACCAGGCGCGCAAAAAAACAAGACCGCTCAACCAGCCGGGCACAGACAGTTTGCGCGGGCAAATTTACGGCCTGTTCACGATTTTGACAGCACAATGGAACTACGGCGTATTGCCTGGGGAAGAAAGACATTTGAAATGACGGCAACTGATCTGCATCAGCGGATGCTGCATCTGTTGGACAAGGCGAAAGCCATGTCGTCGGCATCGCGTCCGCCGGTGCGGCCGTCTGCTACCGCCATGACATCTTCGCCGGTACCGCCATCGCCCCCGCGCAGCCCGATGACAGATCCGATGCCGATCGATCCGCCGGTGGACTACGGCGTGCCCGCTGCCGGACTGGCCGCCGAAGCCGGTGCCCGCATCCCGGACATCAGTCTGCAGTTTCAGCCTGGCGAGCCAGAACTCCGAACTGCTGGATGAACTCAACGCCCGCGGCGAGGTCCGCCAGAAAGTTTTGCGGCGCGGCAAGATCACCTATCAGAACTTCGAGATCGAATGTCAGGTGCGCGACCTGAGTGCGACCGGCGCCAAGCTCCGGCTTGCCGGCGACGTGACAGTTCCTTCCTGCGTAAAGCTGACGATCCTGCCGGAGAAGATCACCCGAATGGTGCAGGTCTGCTGGCGCGACGAACTGCTGCTTGGCGTCCGGTTCATGGAAGACTGAGACCTGCCGCCCTCCCCGCCGGCGCGAAGCAGCTGATTTCCCCAGCGCGAAGCACCTGATTTCCCCAGCGCGAACCGCATACGCCCTTTGTCCGGTTTGCTCTTGTCCGCGGGCTTTGCTATGACCCGTCCGACCTGACGTTGTGCACTGCACTAATCCTGACAAAGCGAGGCAATTCCCATGTCCAAGATCAAGGTGGCAAACCCGGTCGTCGAACTCGACGGCGACGAGATGACACGCATCATCTGGCAGCTCATCAAGGACAAGCTGATCCACCCCTACCTGGACATCGACCTGAAGTACTACGACCTCGGCATCGAGCACCGCGACGCCACCGAAGACCAGGTGACCATCGATGCCGCCGAGGCCATCAAGAAGTACGGCGTGGGCGTCAAGTGCGCCACCATCACGCCGGACGAAGCCCGCGTCGAGGAGTTCGGCCTGAAGAAGATGTGGCGCTCGCCCAACGGCACCATCCGCAACATACTCGGCGGCGTCATCTTCCGCGCTCCCATCATCTGCCAGAACGTGCCGCGCCTTGTGCCGGGCTGGACCCAGCCGATCGTCGTCGGCCGTCACGCTTTCGGCGACCAGTACCGCGCCACCGATTTCAGGTTCCCCGGCCCCGGCAAGCTGACTGTGAAGTTCGAGGGCGACAACGGCGAGGTGATCGAGCATGAGGTGTTCAAGGCCCCCGGCTCCGGCGTGGCCATGGCCATGTACAACCTCGACGAGTCGATCCGCGATTTCGCCCGCGCTTCGATGAACTATGGCCTGTCGCTGGGCTACCCGGTCTACCTGTCCACCAAGAACACCATCCTCAAGGCCTATGACGGCCGCTTCAAGGACATCTTCCAGGACGTGTTCGACGCCGAGTTTGCGGACAAGTTCAAGGCCGCCGGCCTCACCTACGAACACCGCCTCATCGACGACATGGTCGCCTCCGCCCTGAAGTGGTCCGGTGGCTATGTCTGGGCGTGCAAGAACTATGACGGCGACGTGCAGTCCGACACGGTGGCCCAGGGCTTCGGCTCGCTCGGCCTTATGACCTCCGTTCTGATGACGCCCGATGGTAAGACCGTCGAGGCCGAGGCCGCCCACGGCACCGTCACCCGCCACTACCGCCTGCACCAGCAGGGCAAGGAAACCTCCACCAACTCCATCGCCTCGATCTATGCCTGGACCGGCGGTCTCAAGCACCGCGCCAAGCTGGACGGCAACGACGAACTGGCAAAGTTCGCCAACACGCTGGAGAAGGTCTGCGTGGATACCGTCGAGGCCGGCGAGATGACCAAGGACCTGGCCGTGCTCATCGGCCCGGACCAGAAGTGGCTGTCCACCCAGGGCTTCCTGGACGCCATCGACCGCAACCTGCAGAAGGCCATGGCCTGACGGCTCATCCGCTGCACCACACCTGAGAAGGCCGGGCCCCGCTGCCCGGCCTTTTTTGTTCGAGCCTTCTCGAAACAGTCGTGTTGTTGCCGCCCGGTGAGTATAGTTGCCTTGTCATGCGGTTTAATCTGCTTCCATTCGGATTGAGTTTGGCGCTGCTGGCCGCCCAGGTTGCTGCCGGTCCGGCAGTTCACGCCCGCCCCGTCAAGGCCAAGCCGCCAGCTGCTGCCGCCCCGCTGCCGGCGCGCGAGGCCAGCTTCGCTGCCGATGTCTGCCGGCTGATAGAAAACCGGTCGCGCTGGCGCGGCATCGACCCGCACTTCATCGCCCGGCTGATCCACACCGAAAGCCGCTTCTCGCCCAATGCCGTGTCGCCCGCCGGCGCGCAGGGCATCGCCCAGTTCATCCCCTCCACCGCCAGCTTGCGCAATCTCGCCAACCCGTTCGACCCGGCCACCGCACTGACAGCCTCCATCGACTATCTGGCCGAATTGGCGGTCAGCTTCGGCAATCTCGGCCTTGCCGCCGTCGCCTACAATGCCGGCGAGGGCGCAGCCCGGCGCTTCGTGGCCGGAGGCGGCATTCCGTGGGAGACCGAAAACTATGTCATCACCATCACCGGCCGCCCGGCCGAGCAATGGCGCGAGGCGGCTGCCCGCCATCCGATCCCGCCGATCCACGATACCGCGCCCTTCGCCGATGCGTGTCCGGACCACGTGGCCCGTCCCGGCCGCGTGCGCATCGCCGCCCCGGCACTCGGCGAGCGCAAGCCCTGGGGCGTGCAGGTGGCGGAGCATTTCTCGCAAGGCACCGCCATCCGCATCTACCAGCGCCTGCAGCGCAGCTTCCCCGGCGAGGCGGCCTCCCGCCCGCCGATGCTGATCCCGGTGCGCAACCGCTCCATGGGCACGCGCCTTCGCCACGCCGCGCTGATCGGCGCCGACAGCCAGTCCGAAGCCCAACGCATTTGCCAGTCGCTGCAGGCGCGCGCCGTCGCCTGCATCGTGCGCAAGACACCTTGACCAGCCTTGATCCCCAGCGCGATAGTCGCGGGCAGCATTGCACCCACCCGACGGAGATACCCGGCATGATCGGCACACCAGAAATCGAGGCATTCCAGCGCGACGGCGTGACCGTATTGCGCAACATCCTGAGCCCCGTCTGGCGGGCAAAGCTTGAATCAGCCATCGAGGAAAACATCGCAAACCCCGGCCCCTACGGCAAAAATCACACCGAGGCCGGCCGGCCCGGCGCCTATTTCGGCGACTATGTGAACTGGAAGCGCATCGGCGCGTTCAAGGACGTGTGCGACGAGGGCCCGCTCGGCAAGATCGCCGGCGAACTGATGGGCGCCGAGCGCACCCAGCTGTTCCATGAGCACGTACTGGTCAAGGAACCCGGCACCGCCGATCCGACGCCATGGCACCAGGACCTGCCCTATTACTGCATGGACGGCGCCAAGACCGTCTCCATCTGGGTGCCGCTCGACCCGGTGAAGAAGGCGGTCTGCCCGCATTTCATTGCCGGCAGCCACAAGGGCTCGGTGACCTATGTGCCGCGCCGCTTCAAGACGCTGCAGCCGCTGGAGGGCGACACTTCGGTCTACCAGCCCTTCCCCGATATCGACGAGGAACGCGATGCGGACAGGCTGCTGGCCTGGGACCTTGAGCCCGGCGATGCGGTGGCCTTCGACTACCACACCCTGCACAACGCCCCGCCCAACACCGGCGGTACCCGGCGGCGCGCCGTGTCTTTCCGCTTCATGGGCGAGGACTGCCGCTACGTGGCGCGCAGCCACGCCGTCTCGCCGCCGTTCGACGAGATGGGCCTCAAGCTCAACATGGGCGACCCGATGCCTGAAGACTGGTTCCCGGTCGTGTGGCAGCGGCCATGACCGGCGAGGTGCATACCGGCGGCTGTCAGTGCGGCGCGGTGCGCTACTGCGTCACCGGCCCGCTGGGCAATTGTGGCGTCTGCCATTGCCGCATGTGCCAGAAGGCGTCGGGCAATTTCGGCATGATCCTCGTCACGGCTGAACTGAAGCACTTCGACTGGACGCGCGGCCGCCCGGCCGAGTTCGCCTCGACGCCGGTCACCCGGCGCGGCTTCTGCAAGGACTGCGGCACACCGCTCTACATGCACGACCAGGGCGAACACACCTACGAACTGTGCGTCGGCACGCTGGACGATCCTGACGCCGCCGCTCCCGATCATGAGGTCGGCATCGAGAGCAAGCGCAAGTGGTTCGGCACGCTGGCTGGCCTGCCTGGCAAGACGACCGAAGAAGACTGGGAACCGGAGGCCCTCGCCCGGCTGGTCAGCCGCCAGCATCCGGACCACGACACCGACAAGTGGCCGTAAATCCGCTTGCGCGGGTACCGGACGCGTTCAGGAACCCGCCAACCTCAACCCTTCAGCACCGCCCGGATGGCGTCGAGCGCTGCCTCGGCCTTTGCCCCGTCCGGGCCGCCGCCTTGCGCCATGTCTGGCCGCCCGCCGCCGCCCTTGCCGCCCACCGCTTCGACCCCGGCCTTGACCAGATCAACTGCGCTGAACTTGCCCGCCAGGTCATCGGTCACGCCAGCGCCCACCGTGGCCTTGCCGTCGTTGACCGCCACCAGCGCCACGACGCCCGAACCTACCTGCGCCTTGCCCTCGTCGATGGCGCCACGCAGGTCTTTCGGGTTGAGCCCATCGAGCACCCGTGCCATCAGCTTGACACCGCCGACCTCCTCGATCACCGGACCGGCCGCACCGCCGCCGCCCATGGCCAGTTTCTTCTTTGCCTCGGCCAGTTCGCGCTCCAGCTTGCGGCGTTCGTCAACCAGCGCAACCACGCGGGCTTCCACCTCGTCCGGCGAAGACTTCAACACCTCGGCCAAGCGCTGCACCTGCCGGTCGCGCGCCTCCAGATAGTCGCGCGCCGCATCGCCCGCCAGCGCCTCGATGCGCCGTACGCCAGCTGCGGAAGCCGACTCAGATACCAGCCGGATCAGGCCGATGTCCCCGGTGCGCGACACGTGCGTGCCGCCGCACAGTTCCATTGAGTAAACCTGCTTGTTGCCGCCCGCGCTGCCGCCGGGCTGCACGCCCATGGTGACCACGCGCACCTCGTCGCCATACTTCTCGCCAAACAGCGCCATGGCGCCGGCCTCGATAGCATCATCGACGCTCATCAGTTTCGTCGACACCGGGTCGTTCTGCATAACCACCGTATTGGCGATGCGTTCGACCTGCTGCAGTTCATCGTCGGACATCGACTTCGGATGCGCGAAGTCGAAGCGCAGCCGCCCCGGCTCGACCAGCGAGCCCTTCTGCACCACGTGCGTGCCGAGCACCTGCCGCAGCGCCTCGTGAACCAGGTGCGTGGCAGAATGGTGAATGCGGTTGCCGGAACGCCGGGTGTGGTCCACCTCCATTTCCACGGCATCACCAGGCTTGAACGAGCCCTCTTTCACGCGCGCCACGTGGACGAACAAGTCCCCCACCCGCTTCTGCGTGTCGGTCACCACCAGCCGCGCACCTTCCGCGGTGCGCATCACGCCCTTGTCACCGGTCTGCCCGCCACTTTCGCCATAGAACGGGGTCTGGTTGACCACGATGGACACCTCGTCGCCCTTCGAGGCGGTCTCCAACATCTTGCCGCCCGGACCGACGATTGTCCTGATCACGCCTTCGGCTGTCTCGGTGTCATAGCCGAGAAAGTCGGTAGCACCCGCCTTTTCGCGGACGTCGAACCAGACAGCCTCGGTGCCCGCCTCGCCTGAGCCGGTCCATGCCTTGCGGGCATCCGCCTTCTGCTTCTCCATGGCCGCATTGAAGGCAGCAGTGTCGACGTTGACGCTACGCGATTTCAGCGCGTCCTGCGTGAGGTCGAGCGGGAAGCCATAGGTATCGTACAACTTGAACGCCACATCGCCGGAAAAGCTGTCGCCCTGCTTCAACCCGGCGCTCTCGTCGTCGAGCATCTTCAGCCCGCGTTCCAGCGTCTTGCGGAACCGGGTCTCCTCCAGCCTGAGCGTCTCCGTGATCAGCTCTTCCGCCCGCACCAGCTCCGGATAGGCCTGCCCCATCTCGCGCTTCAGCGCCGGGAACAGCTTCCACATCAGCGGCTCCCCGACGCCCAGCAGCTCCGCATGGCGCATGGCGCGGCGCATGATCCGGCGCAGCACGTAACCGCGGCCCTCATTGGAGGGCAGCACGCCATCCGCGATCAGGAACGACGTGGCGCGAAGGTGGTCGGCAATCACCCTGTTGGATGCTTTGTGCTTGCCTGCCGCCTCGACGCCGGTCTGGTCCTCGATCGCGCCGATGAGGGCGCGGAACAGGTCGGTCTCGTAATTGTCATGGGTGCCCTGCAGCACGGCGGAAATGCGCTCCAGTCCCATGCCGGTATCGATCGACGGCTTGGGAAGACTGATGCGCTCGTCCGCAGTCACCTGCTCGAACTGCATGAACACCAGATTCCAGATCTCGATGAACCGGTCGCCGTCCTCGTCCGGCGAGCCGGGAGGACCGCCCGGAATGTGGTCACCATGGTCGAAGAAGATTTCCGAGCACGGCCCGCAGGGACCAGTATCGCCCATGGCCCAGAAATTGTCCGACGTCGGAATCCGGATGATCTTGCTGTCAGACAGGCCGGCAATCTTCTTCCACAGGCCGAAGGCTTCGTCATCCTCGTGATAGACCGTCACCAGCAGCCGCTTTGCGTCGAGGCCGTAATCCCTGGTGATCAGGTTCCAGGCGAGTTCGATGGCGCGTTCCTTGAAATAGTCACCGAACGAGAAATTGCCGAGCATCTCGAAGAAGGTGTGGTGGCGCGCCGTGTAACCTACATTGTCCAGGTCATTGTGCTTGCCGCCGGCGCGCACGCACTTCTGCGCCGTGACCGCGCGGCTGTAAGCGCGCTTCTCCAGTCCCGTGAACACGTTCTTGAATTGCACCATGCCCGCATTGGTGAACATCAGTGTCGGATCGTTGCGCGGCACCAGCGGCGATGAGGCCACCACCTCGTGGCCGTTCCTGGCGAAGTAGTTCAGGAAGGTTGAGCGGATTTCATTGACGCCTGACATTGGCTTCGTTCGTCCTGGTAACAGTGTGGGAAACGGGTTTCGGGCGGCCTTTATACAAGTTGCCGTGCTGGTGTCCATAAAACTGTGGTTCGCCGTTCCGCCATCCGGACGCCAGGTTCGCCACAACGCCGCCGCCATGCCGTTGCGCTGCCGGTCACAAGCAGAAGCGCCCTCCGCCGGGGAAGCGGAAGGCGCCTTTGTGGGGTGCAGCCCTGGTCAGGGCAATCAGGGCTGCGCGGAAGCCGGCCACCCGCCGGGTGTGGGTGGTGAGAGCGGCAGGCGTTGTACGGCCGGCTCCGGGGGTTCGGGCACTTGAGGCGTTACACGGATTTACTCACAAGGAAGGCTTGCCAGCTGCCAGCCATTCATCGGCCAGGCTCTGCGGCGCGCTTTGCGGCAAAGTTGTAGTCCCTGCCGGCCTATTCCTCGCCACCTGCCGCGGCCGGCAGATCGTCGGCAATCACGCCGTCCTCGTCCACACTGACTGCATCGGGATCGGTGATGCGCTCGGCAATCAGCCCGGCATTGGAGCGGATCGCCGCCTCGATCGCGTTGGCGACATCCGGATTTTCGCGCAGGAAATTCTTGGCGTTCTCGCGGCCCTGCCCGATGCGCTCGCCACTGTGGGAGAACCACGAGCCTGACTTCTCGACCACTCCGGCGGTGACGCCGAGATCGAGTAGTTCGCCAACCTTGGAAATGCCCTCGCCGTACATGATGTCGAACTCGACCTGGCGGAACGGCGGTGCCACCTTGTTCTTCACAACCTTGACGCGGGTCTGGTTGCCGACCACCTCGTCGCGGTCCTTGATGGCGCCGATGCGGCGGATGTCGAGGCGCACCGACGAATAGAACTTCAGCGCGTTGCCGCCGGTGGTAGTCTCGGGGTTGCCGAACATGACGCCAATCTTCATGCGTATCTGGTTGATGAAGATCACCATGCAGTGGGTCTTGGAAATCGAGCCGGTCAGCTTGCGCAGCGCCTGGCTCATCAGCCGCGCCTGCAGGCCGGGCAGACTGTCGCCCATGTCGCCCTCAAGCTCGGCACGCGGCGTCAGGGCGGCGACCGAGTCGATCACCAGCACCTCGACCGCGCCGGAGCGCACCAGCGTATCGGCGATCTCCAGCGCCTGCTCGCCGGTGTCCGGCTGCGAGATCAGCAGTTCGTCCACATCGACGCCCAGCTTGCGGGCATACAGCGGATCGAGCGCATGTTCGGCATCGACAAAAGCGCAGATGCCGCCGCGCTTCTGGCACTCGGCGATGACGTGCAGCGCCAGCGTGGTCTTGCCGGAGGATTCAGGCCCGTAAATCTCGACCACCCGGCCCTTCGGCAGGCCGCCGATGCCTAGCGCGATGTCGAGCCCGATGGAGCCGGTGGAAATGGCCTCCACCTCGATCGCCTTGCTGGAGCCCAGCTTCATCACCGAGCCCTTGCCGAACGCCCGTTCGATCTGGCTCAGCGCCGCCTCGAGCGCCTTCTGCTTGTCCATAGAACCGCCTTCCACGACCTTGAGATTCGTCTGTCCCATTGCTCTCACCGCTCCTTATTCCACATTGCCCTGCGGACTGCCAGTCCATCCCGTCGTTCCGCTTATGTTCCACACAATTGTACACTTTTTGTTCCGTTGCAAGCACTTTCTTGCAACCTTCAGTTCAGGCCGGATTTCTGCGGATTCAACGAGAATGTTGCGGGTGGCACTCCCCGCCCTGGCGTACCAGCAGGGCGGGGAGGCACGGAGAGAGTCCGGACGGTTCGCTGCAGGCACTGGTGTGTTTCAGTAGCCTCGTTGGGGAGAGAGCAGTTCAGGTCCGGGCTCAACCACCGGGGCGGGTAAATTTGCAGACCCACCCAGCCCGGCGGAACGTGTTCGTGTGTGCACCCTTAGGAGTAGTGTGCATATGTTTTCTGCTACTATAAGGAGAGGCAATTAGTCAAAGGCTAATTTGCGTTGCGCCGCCAGAAATCCTCGCGCCCCTTTGCAACTGGCGCAACCCGGCGTTTTCTGCCAGTTTCCGGGCCATCGCCATGACCCCAGGGAGACACCCCTTGCGCATCGACTGCCTGCAGTACTGCAACTTTTCCGAAAAGATATTCCGGCAGATGCGCGAAGGCGGCGTCGATTCGGTGCACGTCACCGTCTGCTATCACGAGAATTTCCGCGAAACCGTGGCGAATCTCGAACGCTGGAACCGCTGGTTCGAGCAGTTTCCGGACCTCATCATCAAGGGCACCACCGGCGATTGCGCGCGGCGCGCGAAGCTGACCGGCCGCACCGCCATCTTCTTCGGCCTGCAGAACTGCTCGCCCATCGAGGACGACATCGGCCTTGTCGAGATCCTGCACACCCTCGGCGTGCGCTTCATGCAGCTCACCTACAACAACCAGTCGCTGCTGGCGACGGGCGCCTACGAGGCCGAGGACACCGGCCTCACCCGCATGGGCAGGCAGGTGGTGCGCGAGATGAACCGGGTGGGCCTCGTCGTCGACATGTCCCATTCGGCCGAGCGCTCGACGCTTCAGGCCATCGAGCACTCGACCCGCCCCATCGCCATCACCCACGCCAACCCGAAGTTCTGGCACCCGGGCCTGCGCAACAAGTCGGACGAGGTGCTGAAGGCGCTGGCTTCATCCGGCGGCATGCTCGGCTTCTCGCTCTACCCGCACCACCTCAAGGCCGGCCCGGACTGCACGCTCGACAGCTTCTGCGAGATGATCGCGCGCACCGCGGACATGATCGGCATCGACCACATCGGCATCGGCTCGGACCTGTGCCAGGACCAACCGGACAGCGTGGTTGAGTGGATGCGCGTTGGCCGCTGGTCGAAGGAGATCGACTATGGCGAGGGCTCGAAGGACAATGCCGGCTTCCCGCCGCAGCCGGACTGGTTCCGGGACAACCGCGACTTCGGCAACATCGAGCGCGGCCTGCTGGACCGCGGCATGTTCCGCGAGGAAGTGGACAAGGTAATGGGCCTGAACTGGCTCAAGTTCTTCGACGAGAACTTCGGCCCGCAATAAAGAGGCGTGGAGGGGCGAAGCCCCGACAGGGAAATAGTCAAGAGGCGGGGAAGAGAGAACGCGCCAGAGTGCGTTGTCTCTGACAGGGAAGCAATAAATGGCGTCGAGTACAGAACGCGTTATGGAAGCCGCCGCAGCTTCCGGCCTTCCAGTCGAGGTGGTCACCATGCCCGCCTCCACCCGTACGGCGGAAGAAGCCGCCGCCGCCTGCGGCTGCGCGGTGGGACAGATCGTCAAGTCGCTGGTGTTCCAGGGCCACCGGACGGGCAGGCTCTACCTGCTGCTGGTATCGGGCTCCAACAAGGTGGACATGGACAAGGCCGCAGCCCTTGCCGGCGAAAAGCTGGACCGCGCCGACCCGCGGCTGGTGCGCGAGCGCACCGGCTTCGCCATCGGCGGCGTGGCGCCCATCGGCCATCTGGAGCCCTGCCCGGTGCTGATGGACAAAGACCTGCTGCAGTACCAAACGGTGTGGGCCGCGGCCGGCGCACCGAACGCCGTGTTCAGCGTTGACCCGGCAAGGCTGCAACAGGCAACCATCGCCCGCGAGGCGGACTTGCGTCAGGCTTGAACCACGATCACCCTGGCGGGCCGGACTTGCACTGTTTCTCGCTCGGCCATACAGGCAGCGGCGAGCCGGGCAGAGCCATGGGACTCCCAGTATCATCCCTGCCTTTTGGGCACTCTTGAACGCCTCGTCCCGAGGTCGTCACTGCAAAATTTCGTTTGGCTGTGGCCTTGAAGCCTCTCACCGCCCCCTCATATGAGCGTTCGCCAGATTGCTGGCTGTTCAGGGAGAGTCAGATGTTCCATGCCTTCGAGGCGACAGATATTGTCGTCATGCTGCTCGTGTTGGTGACCGTGGCGGCATTCGTTTTCATCAGCCGGGCCCCAAAGGCCAAGGGGCAACCGCCGCAGGAATGATCCACCAGATTGCCTGGCATCGCATCTGGCCCGCACAGCCTTGACCTCCTGCAGGCGGGCCAGGCCGCCCTGCACGATGCCTGCGCAAATATATTTTCCGGACGCTCTTGAAGGCCTCGCAGGCACCTCCAATTTGGTGCATCTGCGGGCCGGGCCCCTCTGACAACAGATGGCCGTTGTGATGTCGGACCGCATCGAGTGCGCTCGGTGACAAGCCCGAATCAAGAACATCCTGACTTGTTGACCTTGCTGCACGATGCACCGAGGCCTTCATCATGGAAATCCTTTTACTGCTGTTTCTGGGCAAGCCACTGTGGATGTGGCTGCTCTTCCTCACGCTCGTCGTGACGTTGCTTGCCTTCGATCTGGGTGTCCTTCACCGGAAGGACCACGAGATCGGCGTTGCGGAAAGCCTTAAGCTTTCCGCCATGTACATCACACTCGGCCTGTCGTTCGCTGGCTTCATCTGGTGGCAGATGGACGGCACGGCGACAGCGCAGTACCTTACTGCCTTCGTGGTCGAGAAGACCCTGGCGATGGACAACATATTCGTCATCGCACTCATCTTCGGCTTCTTCGCAATCCCCCGCGAATACCAGCACAGGGTATTGTTCTGGGGCATTCTGGGCGTGATCGTGCTGCGCGGCATCATGATCGGCCTGGGCGCCACCATTGTCGACCAGTATCACTGGGTTCTGTATCTGTTTGCGGCCTTCCTGATCTTCACCGGCATCAAGATGCTCCTGGTGGCCGATACCAAGAACCACGATATCGGCAACAACAAGCTGCTGAAGTTCCTGAAGAACCGGTTCCACGTGACCGACGAGATCCGCGGGCACGACTTCTTCGTGACAAAGCCGAACCCCGAAACCGGCAAGCTGACGCGCTATGCGACACCCTTGTTCCTGGCGCTCGTGATGATCGAGGTCGCCGACCTCGTGTTCGCGGTGGACTCGGTTCCCGCCGTCTTCAACATCACGTCTGACCCGTACATCGTCTACACCTCCAACATCTTCGCCATCCTCGGCCTGCGTGCCCTGTACTTTGCACTGGCCGCCGTGCTGCACCGCTTTGCATATCTCAAGTACTCGCTGTCAGTGCTGCTGGTGTTCATCGGCTCGAAGATCTTCGTTGCCGATGCGATGGGCTGGGAGAAGTTTCCGCCGGAATGGTCGCTCGGCATAACCTTCGCCATACTAGCTGCGGGTATCGTCTACTCGCTGAGGAAAACGTCCACTAAGCCGCAGGCGTCAACGGTTCATGCGGCTTCCATCAGTGCCGAGGCGCGCAAGACGCAAGCGAATTGAGCGAGGCTTCTGAACTGTCGTGATGGAAAACCTGAAAGCTCTTTGGCGGGGAGACCTTCGACTAGGCGACGCGTTCTGGAACTGGGCAGTTCTCGGGGCCTTGGCGGTCAATGTATCGACGACGATCCTGGGTCTGGTATTGATGACCAACGATCAGCCCTGGCTTGCGCTCATTGCCGGCTATGCCTTTTCCGTTCCCTACAACGTCGTCGCCCTTGTCGGGGTCTGGCGATCAGCAGCGCGCTATGACGGGCCGGCTCTTCACGTTGATCTTGCACGATGGGCGAGCCTTATACTGCTCACGATCCTGAGCGTGACCTGAGACGAGGACCCAAAGGCGAACTTCAGGCAGGCCTTCTGCGATAGGTAACATCGGCCTGAAGCAGAGATGTTTCATCCCGGGAAGCGGTCGTTGTTCCGCGGTCCCGGCGAATGGTTGCTTGCACAAGTGTCGAGGCATGGAGTCCGGCGTTCGCCAAAATGAAGGTTCAGGGGAATGCAACCTCACCCCGCCAGCGCCCCCCACAGGCCAAGCCCGCCGACGAGGATCAGGCTCAGCGCCCACACCACGTCGAGGTTGAACCAGCTCCTTGAAATGAACTGCGGGCCCAGCCAGCGGAACACCGCCCACGCGATCAGCCCGCCCGAGACGATCATCGCGCCCGCATGGACGATGGACACCGCCGCCGCCATGCCCACATTGCCGCCCATCAGCGTCATCGCCGCCGCGTGGCCCGCGTCCAGTTCGCCAGCCTTGCACAGGCCGAGGAAGATCGGCACCAGCATCAGCCCCGCCCCATGCGCCATGGCCACCGCGAACGACCACAGTGCCAGTTGCGTGGGCCGGATGCGGGCGAGAAAGCGCGGGTGGCGGCGGTTGATGAGCAGGTAGATGCCCATGCCCACCACGATGAGGCCCGCGCCGATGCGGATTTCGTGCTGCCACTGCACGAGCGACGCCATTACCGCGAACGGCAGCAGGATGCCAGCCATTGCAATCAGATGCCCAAGCGCCAGCGGCCCGAGCGCAGCAAACAGGTCGCGCTGGCCACGCCCCATCAGCCCGGCCGAGACGGCCAGCGGCCAGCCCATGCCGGGGTTAATGCCGTGATAGATGCCGGAGCCGATGACGGCGAGCCACAGGCCCGCCGCCGTCCAGTCGTCGAACCCCAAGGCTTACACGTTCGGATAGCAGAACGAGTCGGTCGAGCAGTCGCCACCTTCCAGCCGGATCTGGTGCGAGCGGTAGCCCTTGGGAAACTCCACCCAGAAGTCCTTGTCGAGGGTGATGCCGCCATTGGCGCCCACGTCCGCCTTGACCATCGCCGCGCCCCGGTCGCCGGGGTAGAACTGGTCGTCCCAGGTCGAGTACAGCGAGTTGGTCCAGTACACCCGCTTGCCGTCGCGGCTGATCTCGACCATTTGCGGGCCATAGCCGAACGTCTTGCCGTTGGGGTGTTTGGTCTGCTTGACGATGCCGCCGATCTCCACCTTGCCCGCGAGCTTCGGGTTCATCGGGTCGGACACGTCATACTGATGCATCTCGCCGGTGCCCCAGCAGGCCACATAGAGATACTTGTCGTCCAGCGACAGGTCGATGTCCGTCACCAGCGGCGGCACCGCCTCGAAGCCCTTGAGCAGCGGCGGCAGGTCATCCGCCTTGGCCGGCTGCGGGTCGATGGTGACGGTCTTCTTCGCGTCGAACGTGCCGTCGGGCTTGCGCCACCAGGTGAAGATCGCGCCTTGCAGGTTGGTGGTGTCCACCACCACGCCACAGAAGCCGTAGTCCTTGGCCGGATCATGCGCCGGGCGGATTTCCAGCGCCATCTGGTGGTTGGCGCCCAGGTCGATGGTCTGCACGTTGCGCCGTTCGCGCAGGTTCCAGAAGTGGATGCTGTGACCGTACTTGTTGGACAGCAGGTCCTCCGGCACCAGCCCGTTCTCGAACTGCGGCGGCAGGCCCCATTCCGAAGACACCATGTAGTCGCGCGGCAGGTTCCACCAGAAGTCATAATGCTTGTCCTGCTTGCCCCGGTCCATCTCGTAGCGGCCAAGGATCTCGAACGTCTCGCAGTCCATGATGAAGATGCCGGGAGGGCCGTCGGTACCGTCCGCGCCGCCGCCGCCGAGCGTGGACACGTAGATGCCTTCCGGCCCGCAGTGGATGGTATGGGGGCGCGAATAGCCGGTCTTGGCGAACACCTCTTCCGGCTCGATGATCTTGTGGATCTTGGCCTTCAGCGGCTCCTTCACGTCGATCACGTAGATGCGCGAGGAACGGATACCGGGAATGATCAGGTAGCGGCGTTCGAGGAACGCATGGCCGCTCAGCGGCGACAGCGAGGAAGAACACGCATTCCAGCCGAAATGGTGAAACTCGTCGCCCTTGTTGGGCATGATCACCTGGTGGACGATCTTGCCATAGTCCTTCGACTTCGGGTCAACGTTCACCACCGCCAGCCCGTCCGGCTGCGAACCGTCCGGCGACAGCATCAGGGTAAAGGCAAGCGTCTCCGGCGGCGCCCGCATGGCAAGTCTGGGCGTGGCGTGAAAAGTGGGGTCTGGCCGTACGTTCATGGGTGTTTCCTCCGGTTGCTGGCGCACATCTGGCGGGCGCCTTGTTGCAAGTCGGCAACCGGCGGGAATAGCGCCACCGGCTGCCTTCCCCCGTCGACAAGTCTTTCACCCCCATGAGGTGCATGCAAATCACGAAAAGAAATACTCAGGCATTCCCTCAGGAATGCATTGGCGAACCTAGCCTGCCGCCGCCTCGCGGATAGCGGCAAGGATGTCCGCCGCCACATCGACATGGCCTGAGGCTTCCGTCATCGCCCGCGCCTCATAGCGCCGCTGGCTGGGCAGGCGCACGCCATCCTGCTTCACCATCTCGGCAAACAGCGCCTCGGCGTGGGCAGCCCACCCGGATGCATCGCCGAACCGGGCCGGGTCCATGGCAATGATCAGCTGCCCGCCCCGGTTGGCCAGACCGTCCGGCTCAACCTTCTTCGCCGTCTCGAAGCTGAACGGCTCGCCCATCAGCGCGCCCGCCAGCAGTTCCACCATCATCGATACCAGCGCGCCCTTCGCCCCGCCGAAGGCAAGAATCGCCCCGCCATGCACGTCGGCCGGATTGGTCGAGGGGTTGCCGTCCTTGTCGATGATGGTGCCGGGCGGAAGCGCCTTGCCCTCGCGCGCCGCGATCAGGATTTCGCCGTGCGCCTTGGATGCCGTGGCCATGTCGAAGATCACTGCCTCGCCGTTCTCCCTCGGCCAGCCGAAAGCGAACGGGTTGGTGCCGAACAGCGGTTTCTTGCCGCCCGGTGGCGGCACGATGGGGAAGGCCGAGGTCATGGTCATGGCCACCAGCCCCTCGTCCGTCATCATCTCCATCTCCGGCCACATGGCGGCGAAGTGGTGCATGTTGGTGAGTGCGAGGCACGCCACCCCTTGCGACTTGGCAAGGGCCGCAAGCTCCGGCCCCATCAACTTGAGCGAAAGCGGCGCGAAGCCGTTGTCGCCGTCGCCACGAATGACGGCCGGCGCAATCTTGCTCCAGCTGGGGACGGCATCCGCCCTGGCCTTGCCGTTGCGGATCGACTTCAGGTACCCCGGCATGCGGAACACGCCGTGACTGTGGCAGTGGTCCCGCTCGGCTGCGCAAACCGTGCCGGCGATGGCATCGGCATTGGCGTCGTCGCAGCCGGCGTTCTTCAGCGCCTTGATGCATTCGGTCTTGAGGTCTGTCAGCCGGATCGACTCCGTCTTCATCCCAGCGCCTCCTGCAGTACGGCCTCCACCGCGGCAGAGGCGTTGAACAGTTCGGTATCCTGCCCGTGCGGGCGCATGATCATCAGGCCCGCCGGAGCCTCGCCACGCGCCGTCATCGGAATGGAGATCGCGCAACTGTCGAGGAAGTTGCCGAGGAACGTGTTACGCAGGCACAGGAAGTTGAGCGGCCCGTAGCGCTCATCATCGTCCACCTCGGAGATCATCGGCGGCAGGATCGGCACGGTGGGCAGGATGAAGCCGTCGAGCCCGGATGCCAGACAGTTGAACTTCGCCATCATCTCGCGCCGCCGGCGGTAGATGCCGACGAGCTCAGGCCCTGTGACGGTGAGGCCCGACAGGATGCGCCGGCGCACCCGCTGGTCATATGCATCGCCATGGCGCTCGATCATGTTGGCGTGGACGTCCATCGCCTCGCAGGCCGAAATGCCGCCCTTGGAGTTGATGCTGGGCAGCTCCAGCAGGTCGGGGAACGGCACCTCGGCGAATGTCACGCCCGCTTTGCCCAGCGTCTTGATGGCGGCGTCGAACGCCGTTGCCACCTCCGGCGCCATGGCGTCCAGCGCCACGTGCTGAAGGATGCCGAAGCGCAGCGTATGCGGTGCACGTGGGCTCACCGCCCCATCGCCCCGGTCGCCTGCCATCAATGCGTCGATCGTGGAGCAGCAGGCTACCGAGTTGGCCAGCGGCCCCACCGTGTCGAGCGTAGCCGACAGCGGAAACACCCCGTCCTTCGGCACCCGGCCGGTCGACGACTTGTAGCCCACGATGCCGTTGAACGCTGCCGGAATGCGGCAGGACCCGCCGGTGTCGGTGCCAAGCCCCATATAAGCCATTCCGTCAGCAACGGAGACGCCGGCACCGGACGACGAGCCGCCGGGAATGCGGCCGTTCTTGCGGTCCCAGACCGACCTGGGCGTACCGTAATGCGGGTTGAGGCCAACGCCGGAATAGGCGAATTCGGTCATGTTGGTACGGCCGAGGAACACGAACCCCGCCGCCCGCAGCCGCGCCACGCAGGTCGCATCGCGGGTTGCAGGCTCCGCATCGCGCAGGATCGTCGAGCCTGCCGCCGTCACCTGGCCCGCCACGTCAAACAGGTCCTTCAGCGAAACCGGAATGCCGGCATAGCGCGACGGCGCCCTGCCTTTGCGGCGCAAGCTGTCCATGTAGTCGGCTTGCGCTATGGCGCCTTCCGGGTCTGCCATCAGAAACACATGCGATCCCTCGCCGTCCGCATTCTCGATGCGCGCCAGACACGCTTCGGTCAGGTCGCGCGCTGTGGTGGTACCCGCTTCCAGTTGTCCGGCGAGCCGGTCAAGTGTTTCGACGATCATGTGCTTGTTGCCCCTGTTGAATTCGCCATTAAGGAACCCCAACATTGGCATGATGACTGTACCGCGCGCAATCCGGCCTCCCATGCGAACATT
>CAVOZI010000027.1:0-109130 GCA_963700895.1 uncultured Alphaproteobacteria bacterium
GTCCCTTTTGGGCGCCAAGCGCCACAATCAGGAAGTCGGCACCTGACCCATTGATCTGCTCGATGATTGCCGGATCGCTCAGGTCTTCGATGCTGCCAAATCCACCATGGTGAGCGCCCACGCAGATGATCCTGCGTGGGATCGCGCGCATTCACGGCTTCCTCGAGCCTTGCTGATTGGCCTCTTCCGTTCCACCAAAGAAGAACACCTTGAGCGGCGCCTGGTCGGGTGCCAACGGGGCATTCCAGAACGCTTCGAGAATGTCTGAACCGGAAACACGTTCCGGCATATCGATGCCTAGCAGTTTCGCCACCAGCGTAACGGCAATGCCATCCGGGGTGCAAAGGTCGCTCTCGAGCAAGAACTCCCGGAAATCGGCATCCTTGGCTGCAAGGGCGAGAAAGTTGAGATTGACCGTCGAAATGAACAGTCTTTCGCGGCTCCTGGCGGCGCCACGTATTGCCTCGACAAGCTGCTCCATGGTGATCGCATCAATGGGGATGCCCATGATGAGGTGCACCGGGCGCAGACAGTCGGGACCATCCGTCGACGGTCCAAGGCATCTGCATGTTGCCTTTTCCTGCCTGATCCAGGTTCTTCGGCTATTGGCAGGTCCACTTGGTTAGCGTCTCCTGTGGAGACCGGTAAGCATCGTCAGCCTCTAGTCCGGAATATACCGTGTTGAGAACGCCGCTCAGAGATCTGGCGAATGTCTCGAGACGCTGTTCGGCGGCCGTTTCAGGTTCTCCGCCAACGATTGGCGTGATCAGGCGGACCAGTGCCCCATCAGAGCGCCCGGTGGTTGCCGAATCCCATACCGTATTCAGCTTGAAGGCATACTCACTGGCAAAACGCTTGCCGCCGCGTTCGAACCAATAGTAGACGAGACGGCGATCCGTACCTTTCTGGATGATGGCCCGGTTGACGGTGAATTCCTGTTTTCCGTCATCAATCCTGGCGCGCTGCCATCGCGAGACTTCCCAGCCGCCGCCGGGAATGCAGATTTCAGGCGAATGCGTTCCGCTTCCGTCGGTAATGGAGTGATAGTAGGCGGCAAACAGATTGACCGCGGCAGGCTCATTGGCGCTTGGCTGTAATTCGGAGAGCAGGTATTCATCGGCGCCGAGAACCGCCTGCTACGTTTACATCGAGAACGGCCGAGGTTCCTTGCCACTCATCAAGTCTCATCGGAAACAGGGCCAATGGTTCTCTCGATACGGTGGGTGCCGACTTGCCTGGCATCGCTTGCCATAGCAGCCCCAGGGCGCATACGGCAATTGTGGCCAACATAAATGGTTTGCCTGCACGCGCTGATTGCGCCGACTTCGCAGCACCTTGAATATGCCACGGGTTTCAAGGTCGAGAATGTTGGCGGCACTCTCAGGCTTTCGTCTTGTCCACTGCAGCAGTACTGCTTCGAGATACAGGATGGCCAGGCAGGCCACGAAAATGACCCAGCCTTCAAAGAAATGCAGGAAGCCCTCTGCCTGCTCGATGCCGTACTGGTTCACCAGCACACCGATGACGCCAATCCGGAAGCTGTTCATCAGTACCGTAATCGGGATGGTGGACAGGAACAGCAGCACCTTGTGCCAAACTGGACCCCTGTAGAGCACAGCAAACAGGAACCCGAAGCTCATCAGCGGAAACAGGTAATTGAGGCCGCTGCAGGCTTCAGCGACCTGCAGCTTGTAGACGCCGAGATCGATGATGTTGCCCTCCAGATAGACGGGAATGCCAAGCAGCTGGATGAAGTCAACGCCAAGACGGGATGAGATGAACTGCAGCGACGTCGACAGCTTCCAGTACATGAAGTTGGGCAGCGGAAGCATGAAGCCGAGATAGACAATGGCCGGCCAGAACCTGAGCCCATCTTTAAATCCCGGTGTATGTGAGGATCAGTCCCGCGATCGAGATGATCAGGCCATAGGTAATCAGGTAGGGGATCTGGGTGAGGTTCCCCAGCAATCCGACGAGTAATCCCAGGCCCAGGACAACTACACCGGCCAGGCGATCGGCTGAGCCGGGATGGAAGGCCGCTCACTTGCCTCGCGAAGCAAGAGGTATATGGCAATCAACGGGATAAGCGGACCATGACTGTATTCCGGGCGGGACCATGCATCCAGCAATGCTGTCAATCCCGTCCCAGAAAAAGGCGACAAGTCCAATGGCAACTACAGCGATCCAGACGAAAAGCGGGGATCGACCGGAGAAAAGCCCCAGCGTTCCTTCGGATACATAGGTGTTCGCGTTATTCACCATTTCGGCTCCATTGCCCGCTCGCAGGTCTTGCCAATCTTCTAAAGGTTTGGCCGGGTCTTGTGATTTGGATTGCGGCTTCAGGTTGGTTATCTTGGCTCATAGAACAGCTTCAACGACCTACAGCATGCTGACCAAGTCCGTTGGAAGGATCAACAAAATCTGTCGTTACCTTGTGGCACGTTTTACGGCGTCTCTAATAAAGTTCCGCTGTCACTCACCAGTTCGATCATGCAATCGACGAAGGAGCCGACTGTTGTTGGTCTCTGCGACGCTGACGGTATGCCTATGAGGCCTACGGCGGGACACCACGGGGCTCGATATCACTGGACGGCCCGCCAGAGCGGCTTCGATGGCAGTCATGTCTAGACCTCCTTCAAAGTCGCTGCGGGTGGGGACGATCGTCGCGTGACAGTCCCTGTATATCTCGATCAGCTGATCGAGGCTGACCCAACCATGTATCTCCACGCAACCTTCCAACGCCATTCTGTTGAGGGCTTCCCGCAATCGATTCAGATCTCGTCCTTCGCCGCAAATGTGCCAGCGGAATTGTTCTGAGACTCTTGCGTTCAATTTCTGTGCCAGATGCAGGATATCGAAGACCCCCTTGTTCTCCACGATTCGGCCGATGAACAGCAATGTGAACGGTCGCATTGCATGATCCGGTGGCGGTGCGAACTGTTGGAAGTATTCCGGATCGAATTGCGCACGGCACTGCAGCAAGGGCGGATGTCTGCCCTTTGTGATTTCAATGACCTGCCTGCAGCATTCTGGTGAGACTCCGATGATGGCCATGGGGAAGCGCCTAAGATAGAGACTGTCCAGCCAAAGTTTCAGCTTGCGTAGCCATCTTTGTGGCTTATGCCCTTTGGGCCAAAGAGTATTGTGAAGAACTAAAATCGTCGGAATACCTGCTATTCCAAATATAGACTGTAAGAAATACGGAATTGGACCGGAAATCAAAAATAATTAAGTTCGATTTGAATTCTTTATTCGTATTCCATAACGAAACTGTATAATTAATTTCATTAATATAGTATTTATATAAGCCTTTGAATTTCTTCTTTGGTCTGTTTTCAATGGTAAAGTCTCCATCTTCTTTGAGGCGCGCTGGTTGAGCCTGAGATATGCCGTGCATCTTGGCTCTGGTGTTGGCGCAAAATGTCTCGACAAGGCTCGAAAACGTTATCGAGACTTGAGTGGGGTCTTTGCGTTCTTGCCGCCAATGGTCGTGGGCTGTCACCAGGAGTCTTCCCGGTCCGGTAGATAAACAGGACGCGGGTCGGACTTGCACTCTTATGAACGGCTTCTGGTTTCATTTAGGAGGGCGGGTGTTTCTGACCGTCAATAAGCAAGCGCCTGCAAAGGGTCGATTGGGTTTTATACTGCAACTTCCTGTCTCATTGCTGCCGACGCATTGTCGTGACGAACAAGACCCAAGTTGGCACAGCAAGTTTCGAGCCAACCGGCGTTCCAAAAACGCCCCCAACAACAAGGATTTGCGCTGTGAGGGGCAACTGCTGCGGCTGTGGGGCATGGTGCTTGAGGTTATGCACAAGTTCTGGGCTATTGCCCAAGTTGATTTCATGCCACCCAGAAAGGTTAAGAAAGAGTTAAGCTAGGCTTGATTCCGGTGGCGAGTCGTGAGATGGTTCCTTAGCGGCATGGCGGATTCAACTTTCGAACGAAATCTTAAAAGCAGGGACGGCATCTTATGAAGAACGTATCTCGAGTGATAGCGCTGGGCACTGGTCTTTTGATCGCGCCGATTGCAGCTGAGGCGTCTACTCTTTCGATCGTTGGCGGTTCTACTGCCCAGCTCGGAGCGAATTTCTCTCTGTCGTCAACGACAGGGCTTGCGAACAACGGGACGATTACGGTTCAGGTATTGGATCCACGAACGGCCCGACTGAAGGGCTGTTTATCGCGGGCGACTCCAATGTCACCTACACCTACCTTGGCAAGGAAGCGAGCTTCATCAACTGGAGTTTTGACAACTTTGTTGGAAGTGCGGGTCCGGACCCCGCGATCTTCACCACGTCTCTGAACACCGTGGGCGACAACGCCACCGTGTCCTATACGAGCACGATCGCCAATACACCTGAACTGTTGCCGTTCAGCTTCGAGTCGAATCGGGGTTCTGCCAACACTGCTGACGATCTGCTGGCGGCCAACGGCAACATTACCAATCCACTTTACATGGCGTTCTATCAGCTGTCACCGACGTTGGTGATTGCCATGTTCGGCGATGGTACGGGTGACCGCGACTATGATGATATGGCCGTGCTGATCTCGACGGTCGGTCAGATCGTACCTGAAGTTCCGCTTCCTGCACCCATCCTGCTCCTGCTGAGCGGGTTGTTGGGGCTTGGGTTCCTGGGACGGTTCAGGGCGAAGCTTGCAGGCTAAGGCCTTTCGTCTGACTGATTTTGTATTTTGCTGGCAGCGGTCCCTAACAGGGCTGCTGTCATCTTTTCAGCTTCAAATACCGTCCCCGTTGCCGCAATAGCGATCACGTGTGGCCCCTTGCTTGTCACCTCTCACCAATTATCAGCATATCGAGCAAGCCGGCATCATCTACATCGATGCCGATGATAGGCATGGGCCCGGGGGTTCGTTGGCAAGGCCCTGAACAGCAGACTCATTGCGTCAGGACGCGCACACATGCTGCATCTCTGACAAGTCCAGGCAAACAGCATGATGACGGACGAAGCCACCGGCTTGTCCCGGTAAACAAGACACCGTCGGAACCCATCGTGTGCGGGCTCTTTTAAGTTCCGTCGGCTGGTCGCCTCAAACCTTGGCACGATGATTCCCGGCCCGTTCACTTTCGGCATCAATCCCCATTACCGTTGTGTCATTTTGCCCCGAGTTGCGGATTTATGGTGCAGTGCACAATAGATCCATGCTAGGCAGTTTCAGGCTCGGCGCGATATCAAGAAGGGAATTTTTCAATGACCATCAAGACCGAAACTTTTGCATTCAACATGCCGCTGGCTTTCATTACCCGGCACAACACCAGGACCTTCGAGCAGCTCAAGGCGTCCTCGACTGACACCGTCGGCTTCGTGACCAAGCGCCTGCAGAAAGATATGGCGCTGCCCCAGAAGCTGATGAGCTGCAAGCAACCGATGGATGCCATGGAAGTCTGGGCCGACTTCTACAAGACGGCCTTCAGCGACTATTCCGAGCAGAGCCAGAAGATGTTCGGCTTGATGGAGCAGGCTGCCGAGGAAGGCCAGGCCGTAGCCAAGGATATGGCTGAAGCCGGTGAATCCGTGCTGAAGCAGGTTGATGCCAAGGTGGCCTGAGGCTGTCTGTAGAAACAGCACTCACTGGAATCGAAATTCCAACCGGAACGCCCCGGGGCATAACGCCCCGGGGTTGTCCATTTACGGACTGATGTCGGCAAATCCCCCGCATTCCCCGATACTCCCTTTCTCCGTGCGGCTACCCCAATACGGCCACTGCCACATCTGTCCGGGCGAAATCATTGCCCACGAACAATAAGCTTGCACCCAACCGTCTGGCACAGGCATAGGCAAAGCAGTCGCCGAAGTTCAGCCCGGCCGGATGTGCTCCCTTGCCCCACCTGGCATAGGCATCGGCAACCTGCACCGCGATTGCTTCATCAACGGGCTCGATCTCAACGCCGAGCCCTCTCAGCAATGCTCCCACTTCTTGCGAAAATCCCCGGGCGAGCCGCAACGATTTCGGCATTCGGCCAGCGTGCCCGCCGACATTACAAGACGCTCTGCACTAGAAAGGGTGATGGCGACACGATCAGCTTCCGCCTCGTCGAGCAGCAATGCCATCACCGCAGACGTATCAAGCACGATCATCCTGGCAGACCGTCAGCATCATAGAGAAAATCCTGCGAGCGCGCCGCCGAAGGACCTTCCGTAGACTTACGCGCTGCCTGTCGCCGCACTGCCTCGATGACCTTGCGACGAGCCTCAGTGCTCGGACGCTTTCTCATGCCGACAATACGGGCGACCTCCTTGCCGTGCCGTGTCAGGATGATGTCTTCCCCCGCCTCTGCCTGTTTGACGATATCGGTCAGGCGTGCCTTGGCTTCAGTTACAGTCAGTCGCATGTCGGGAACCTCACAGCCTGTGAAAATAGTCTGAAGAATGGTTGTTTACAAGGACGTATACGCTCATGCCGCTCAATGAACTTCGAGGGGCAATAGCGGTCCAAGGAGCAATGCGGCATCATCTTCATTGATGCCGATGACAGGCATGGACCCGGCGTGCGGCTGGCAAAGCCCTGAAGAGCCGGCTCATTGCGTCGGCACACGCGCACATGCTGTGTCTCCGACAAGTCCGATCCGCATGACTTCAGTGGCATTGTGGATCCCAGGCGCATGGCCAAGCCGTCTTGGCTTACCTTGCCTGATGGCAAGCGCATCACCCTAGCGTCTGTGTCTTCGGTCGACGTCGGAACGAAACGTCACTCAGCTTGAAGAGAAAACGTATGCCAACCAAGGCGACGAGTTCGTTGCTAAGAATGAAGGGATGATTGCGAGCGAAGGCAAGGAAGTCAGTTCCGACAACGAATCGTACGCAGTTGACTCCTTACCAAAAATTTAACATAATTTTCATTGCGGCTGATGGCAGTAGATTGCCAACAAACAGGGACGGAACGATCATGGCGAGATTTTCTTCGCGAGCATTAGGGCTGGCGTCATCGGCCTTTGTCTTGGTAGCAGGAAGCTCTTTTGCTAACGCAGCTACGTATACATTGGACATTATAGACTATATTGATGCTGGTTCGGGCGGATCAGGGGTTGGGAGTTCATACGGCGGTGTCCTTGAACAAGCCGTTACAAGCGCGTTAAATTTTAGCAATGATGGGATAATGGTCACCGCGTACGGTGGCGTTGGATCCCCGGGTACTGGCTATCCTACGCTGGGTTCTTCAGGGGGTTCGACGAGTTCTGCTACTTTCGCTTATCTTGATGGCGGTAACGCCGGTATGGGCGTTTGTAGTTCAGGTGTCACGGTGAACAGTGGCGGCAGGGGGCAGTGCAATATCGCTTCAGATGACAATGTAACGGGAAATGGCACCGATGCGGGCGATGAAGTTTTGTCTATCGCCTTCAATGGAACTTTCAATATTGACGATTTGCTGTTTCGCTTTGAAGGTCATACACCAGAATTTTACGGTGATGGCGCGGGTACCGATACAACGACCAATCCGTTGTACATCGACGTTGCGGTGGGAGCTGGAAGCTACACCAGTTACTTGATTGAAAACGTATCATCGACTGCCGTCCTGGGGGCTAAACTGGCTGGCACTTGGGCGGGAATTAACGGCTTGGTTGCTGGGACGTTGATACACATGAGGTTTAATAATGAGCAATTTTACCTCTCGGGTATAGTGTTGAATAATGATCCTCTGCAGGAAGTCCCGACAGGTTCCGCTTCCTGCTGGCTTCGTCCTGCTTTTGAGCGGGCTCCTCGGCATGGGGTTCTTTGGTCGGGTCAAGTCAAAACTGTTGAGCTGAACAATATAGCGCTAGGAAATATATATTTTATGTTGACAAACTGGATTCCCAAATCAGTTAGCGCATGATTCAAGGTAGCTTTTGCGGAGGCTACTGTGGCTCGTTTGCTGATGGAGAACGCGGAGTGGGCGTTCTTTGAACCCTTCCTGATTGCGGTTCGTGGCCGTGGTGGCCGGCCGGCTACGGATCACCGCCGGGTGCTCGACGCGGTGTTCTGGATTGCGCGGACCGGTTCTCCCTGGCGGGACTTGCCGGAGGAGTTCGGCAAATGGGCAAGCGTCTACCGCCAGTTCCGGCGCTGGACACTGGCAGGTCTGTGGGAGCTGGTCCTGGATGCTCTCAACGACAGCGGGGCCAGTCCCGGTCAGGTCCAGATGATCGACAGCACCATCATCCGCGCCCATCACTTGGCAGCCGGCGCAAAAGGGGGACTCAGAAACAAGGTTTTGGCCGCTCAAAAGGTGGCTTCACGACCAAGATCCACCTCATTGCCAATGCTCACGGACTGCCTGTCCGGGCGGAGATAAGCGGTGGTGAAGTCTCCGACTTCAAAGGCTTCGATGTACTCGTTGATGACGATCTTCCCGAAGCCAAGGTGTTCATTGCCGACCGCGGCTATGACAGCGACCACATCCGCGACGTGATTGCCCGGCGTGGCGGTACGCCCGTCATTCCAGGCAAGGTCAATCGCAAGCAGCAGATACTGGTTGATGGCATTACCTACGCCCTGCGAAACCGGGTGGAGCGATGCTTCAACAAGCTCAAATGCTCCCGCCGTCTCGCTACACGCTACGATAAAACCGCTGCCAGCTACCTCGGCTTCATTCATATCGCTGCCGCACGGCTCTGGGTCAGGAGTTTGCCTAGGCTCAGGACCCATTAATTCGGTTGCGGATCAGTCGGCGGTTTGATTCAAGGCTTCCATTGATGGAGGCCCCGATGAGCGAACTGTTTCTGCTGAGTGAAGCCCAGATGGCGCGGATTTCTCCGCATTTTCCCTTGGCCCACGGTGTGCCGCGGGTGGATGACCGGCGGGTGGTGAGCGGCATCATCTACGTGATCCGCAACGGTCTGCAGTGGAAGGACGCTCCAACGGGCTATGGTCCGCACAAGACGCTGTACAACCGGTTTGTACGATGGTCCCGCCTGGGCGTGTTCAGCCGCATCTTCCAGAGCCTGGCCGCGGAAGGCCCGAGGCCCGAGCGGATCATGATCGACAGCACCCATCTCAAGGCTCACCGCACCGCAGCCAGCCTGGTGGAAAAGGGGGTTCTGCACGCTGCATCGGACGCACCAAGGGCGGATTGAACTCCAAGCTCCATGCGGTCACCGACCAGGACGGCAGACCGATCATGTTGCTGCTCACAGAAGGTCAGATGAGCGATCATATCGGCGCAAAACTGCTGTATCCGCACCTGCCCGAAGCCAGCACGCTGATCGGTGACAAGGGATATGACAGCAGCGAGTTTCGTGACGCACTTGCTGCAAAGGGCATCGCAGCCTGCATTCCGTCCAGAGCAAACCGCAAGTGCCAGATTTCCTGTGATCCGACCTCTACCGGACACGCAGCAAGATCGAGATCATGTTCGGGCGCCTGGCCGCAAGCTGCCGGAGCGCATGGAAGGCGGCCCCAACAACCCCCTGGGGGGCGCGCTCTACCTCTATGTCGGCGGTAAGGATACGCACTACCGGATCCACGGCACCAACCAGCAGCACACCATCGGCCAGGCCCTGTCTTCAAGATGTATCAGGATGTTCAACGAGGAAGTCTTGGGTTTCTCCAGGCCGAATCAATATGTTGGTGATTGTGTTGTGAAGCGGCCTCCGGTCCTTGTGCAGAAGTCCTCGGGTTGGGTGCTGCGGTGTGCCAGCCTGCAGCGCTGCTGCGCGCCGCCCTTCTCGGGCTGGTGGTGGCCGTCGCCATGCCAAGGATGGCCGATGATATGGACAAGGTCGTCCACCGCGCGGGACTGTAACAGCTCCAGTATACTGGCCCGGCCTGACGTAGCGTTTCGCCGCGCGACCAGTCCATCCCAGCTTGGATGTCCTCCTCATGCAACGCCCCGACTGCCTAGCCGCGCGTGCCGTCCAAACAGGGCCAAAACTGCGGGGGAGGCGGAAGCGTCTGGGACGCGTTCCGCGATTAAGAACGTCTCAACCACATTTCTTTACAGGCATTTTACGGGTGCCGATCAACAATGGTGACAGGTGGCAGGAGCAGATGGACTTCCCAACATTTGCTGCTCTGTTCGCGGTGTGACGGAATGCACATGTTTCGCATCGGGAGCGCGTCAAACTATGAGCGCTGGAAATCAACCAGCGACGAAGGGTGACCCCGTAGCACATCAAGTCGCGTGCGGCTTGTCTTGAAGGCTACGGGGCCGACCGGTTCGGACCAGCAGGGACGGCGATCTCGCTCGGTCCGGACCGGCTTTTCTATATTGCGACAGATTGTTCGTTCCCTACAGAGCTTGTTGCAAGTTATCGTTAATTTTGCGGGCCGAATCCTTGCAAGTGACAGTTTGGGTGACGGGAATTCGTTTTCGGTGCGCTATCCGCGGGCGACGTTTGCCATAACAGCTTTGTCTTGCCCGATGTCATCAACCGGTTGCGCACGGAGTGCATCTCAGTGGACAAGCCGCTCGCAGGTCAGGGCGATAGGGCGACATCTCTTCATGCTGGAACATCAGATCCCTGAAAGTCATTTACCGAAACGAAGCCAAATCACTCGCCAGCGCGGGATTTCTGCGCATTTTTCGCTCCTCATGAGAGGTAACGAACTGTTTGTCTTGCCCCTGTAGGGTCACCGCTGATCCAATCAACCGCGATGGAGCACGACGATGACGCAGGACCAACCTCAATCCGCTTCAGATCTTGTTCAGTGGCGTGATCTGATCCCGCGGCTGCAGCTCACCGCGGACGAAGACCCGGCGGAGTTCGAGTCCATTCGCAATGCCCTGATCGCAGATCTCGATCCCGGCACGCCCTATGAGACCATGCTTGCGGAAAACCTGGTGGCGCTGGAATGGGAAAGCTTCCGTCATCGCCGCCTGCGCGAAGGCCTGCTGCTTTCAGCGCTTCGCCAGGAGGTGGTTGGTAAGCTGGGACAGGTAGGACGAAATGGCATCTCTTTGCCTGAGCAGGACCGGGTTTCTGCCGAATTCACGGCCCTGCTGGACGCGGTTAGTAAGGATGAAGGTGGAAGGCGATCAAAGTTCGAAAAAGATCTCAAATCGGCCAACACCACTCTCACCGAACTGGTTGCCCTGGCCTATAGCCGGGCCGGCGATGCCCTGGCTGCCCATGAGACCCGTCTTGCCCAGCTTGAGCTGCGCCGGCGCCGGCTGCTGCAGGATTTCAAGGCTCTCAAACAGGTTCGTCTCACGCGCGGCGAGCAGCAAGCCGTTACAGATGTCTAGGGCGGCGCAGCATGTCGGCCAGTGACAGGAAAGTCAGCTCCAATCGCCGCAATGCCAAGAAGAGTACCGGCCCGCGGACCCATGCAGGCCGCCAACGATCCAGTCTCAATGCCACTCGTCACAGCCTCACCGCACGCCCCGCCCGACAGCTGGTCCGGGCCTGGTACAAGATCATCCTCGACGATGCTATGGCAGAGCCGGATCCTTTCGACGTCAATCTGCGCTGCCAGGCGGCGCTGTCACTTGCTGAAGCCGAAGCCTGGCTCACAGCCATCGTTGAGGCCGACCGCCAGCATGTCCTGAACGCGCACCTGGAGGCAGCGGACCGGCTAGGTGATCCGCCTTGGCCGCGGCGCGTGCTACGCTCTGTGCTGAGCACCATTCGAAGACTGGACGAAGCTGAATTCATCGTCCTCATGGCAGGCCAATACGAACTGATCAACCGCTCGGCAATGGACCTTATCCAAGAGCTGAGGACGAGGTTGCGCGCACCGGGTTCCGTGTCTGCCGAGGCGGTGGAGATGGACCGCGAGGGTGTTCTTCAAACCTTGCTGCAGCTACTGGACTCCCATATCGAGCGCACCTACGCGGAACCGCAGCAAGCACCACCCATCCAGCGCTATCTGCGCGAGGCGGACAACCGGCGCACCAGGTGCCTCAAGCAATGGATTGGCGTGCAAGGTTAGGTCATTGTGACGTTGATCGAGCAACTTGGTAGCCGTGATAGCCTTCCGATCGCGGCGTTCAGTCACCATATGCTACAAAGCCGATTGCTGATGTAGTCTCGAGTGTGCGATTGAAGTGCGATGTATGAGTCTTTCTATGGCCTGCGGGAAAAACCCTTCTCGATCGTCCCCGATCCGGACTTTCTCTACTGGGCCGATACCCATTCAATGGCCTACACCATGCTGGAGTACGGTGTGCTCAACAACATGGGCTTCACCGTCATTACCGGCGAGATCGGCTGCGGCAAGACCACCCTGATCCGAAACCTGCTGGCGCACCTTGAAAGCACCGCTACGGTCGGCCTCATCACCAACACCATGCCGCATCCCGGTCATCTGCTCGAATGGGTGATGATGTCCCTCGGACCAGCCGTTCGAGGCCACGTCCTACGTTGCCCTCTACCAGCGCTTCCAGCAGTTCCTCATTGACGAGTACAGCACGGGCCGGCATGTCGTCCTCATCGTCGACGAGGCCCAGAACCTCAACGCGGAAACGCTCGAGGAACTGCGCATGCTGTCGAATATCAACTCGGAAAAGGACCAGCTGATCCAGATGGTGCTGGTCGGCCAACCGCAACTGCGGGATCTCTTGCGCAAGCCGGAACTGCACCAGTTCCTGCAGCGGATCTCGTCGGACTTTCACCTCAAGCCGCTCAGCGAGAACGAGGTGGTCGAGTATATCTACCACCGTCTTTATGTGGCCGGTGCGCAGGATCATATCTTTTCGCGCAATGCCTGCCTGATGATCGCCGATGCCAGCAGCGGCATCCCTCGCACCATCAACATCCTGTGTGACCGGGCCCTGGTTTACGGTTTCTCCAATGGCAGCAAGCGCATTTCCACCCACGTCACCGCCAAGATGCTGGAGGACGTGGATACCCACGGACTGGCAAGCCTGCCCGGCATACCTGAAGCCACGGTCTAGCAACCTGCGAGGCCCCCCGCATTGGCCTGAGAGTTGCTGTGTCTGACGCCAAGGCGTCGTGCGTGTCAGATTGAAACGTCAGCAAGTTGTCGGATGTTCAGTTTGAACTGTCTGCTTGACGATTGTTAACTTTCTGTTAACGTCTTCGCCTAGAGTGCGGCAGGCTTTCGAAAACCTCGAAGGTTGTTATGAGCGTAGAGCAGTGAATCCCCCGGTTGGTGTGCTGCTTTTAAAAGGGACGGCAATCCAATGAGACATTTGTTAGCCACCTGCACGGTGGCCGCGCTCTTGAGCGTATTGGCCACTTCTGCGAACGCGGCCTCGGTAAACGACACGTGGGGAATCAGCACGCCAAACGAAGCCTATGTCGGTGGCGATCCCAACAGCAACACCTACGATGGCCGGGAAATCATCGGTGACTACGATGTGTTCGCCATACACGGCGCGAAGACATTGGGCGAACCGGTGATGCCTTGCAGGTGGTCATCTACACCAACTATGCCGGACAGCAGGGGACCTCTGGCGCCCTTGGTACCCAGTACGGCGCGCTTTTCATCGGTACCGATGCCACTAAGGTTCAACTTGGGGCAAATGATACCGATACCTTCGCTGCGGACCCCGATCGGTTCCAGTACGCTTTCAGCATGGACTACTCAGCAGGGCCAGGAGACGCCAGTGGCGCCGGTACTCTTTACAGCCTTGCCGGGAATGGTTCGGATGTGGACCAGTCATCAGTCAATAGTGGCATATTCCGCACTGACCAGGCTTGGAAACCGAACAGCAATGCTACAGCGACCAGTATCACGGGATCCTGGACCGTTGAAGATGGTAACAATGCACCTGGCAAGAACTCCTCACTGCGGAAAATACAGCAAACAGCAACCAGGATCAGACCGGACTTGTTCAGGGTACTGGCTATATTTCATTCGTCATCGATGACTTCTTTGCCACCGGCAATCCTGGCGCGAGCGCCGACTTCCTGATCTTCTCGTGGGCCATGTCTTGCGCGAATGACATTATTCTGGGTGCAATCCTGAATCCCGGACAGCTTAATCCGGTACCACTTCCACCCGGATTGCTGCTGCTCCTCAGCGGTTTGCTGGGTGTTGGCTGGCTGGGCCGTGCCAGAGCCAGGCAGCAGGCAAGCTGATCGCAGTCAGATCTTTATCAGGCAAGCGTACGGAGTGTGGCCGCCATCAGCGCGGCCACATCTGTCTTGCAGCACCCCATTATTGTCAAGCTTGTTGATCTCGGAACTCTTCAAGTTACACGCTGGTAATTGGCACCTGTCTTGCAAAGGTGGTATGAATTCCAGTCAATCTTTTCGACCATGAGGTCAGCATCTGTCATGAGTTCCAGTTCACACCTTTCCCGTTCCATCAAGTCAGTGCTCACGGCGGCCCTGCTGGCGACATCTCTCTCGCTGGCGGCCTGCTCGTCACCTGAGGAGAAGGCGCAGGCCCACCTCGAAAGCGGTCAGGAACTGCTGACCAGCAACGACTATGTCAAGGCAGGCCTCGAGTTCAGGAACGCGGTCAGGTACAACGACAAGCTGGCGGCTGCCTGGATCGGTCTGTCCAAGGTCGAGGAGCAGGCGAAGAACTGGGCGGGCCTGAACTCGGCGCTGACCAAGGTGCTTGAGCTTGACCCGAACCACTTCGAGTCACTTGTCCGGATGGCCAAGCTGCAACTGGTGGCCGGCAATGTCGAGAAGGCGCTCGAACTCATCAACAAGGCCAATGGCATCAAGCCGGACGACAGCGATGTGCTGGCCGCCCGGGCTGCCGCGCTGCTGCGGCTCAATGACCGCGAGGGGGCGCGCCGGGATGGCGAACGCGCGCTGGCCCTGAACAAGGAGAACACCGACGCCTACGCGGTCCTGGCGACAGAACGCATTGCCGAGGATGATCTGAACAATGCGCTGCTGTTCATCGATCGCGGCCTGGCGGCAGACGAGAAAAACCTCGCCCTGCTGCTGCTCAAGGTGCGCATTTTCGAACAACGCAAGGACGACACCAAGCTGGAGGAAGTGCTGCGCACGCTGCTCTCCTACTATCCTGACCAGGTCGCGTTCCGCCGCGCGCTGATCACCATGATGGTCAGCCGCAACCGGCTTGATGATGCCGAGACCGAGATGCGGGCGCTGGCGGCGACCGACACCGCGAATGCCGAACTGGCGCTGGAACTGGTGCGTTTCGTTGGCCGTACCAAGGGAGCAGCTGCGGCCAGGACCGAGCTTGAACGGCTGGTCCAGGAATTCCCGCAGACCATCGACTACAGGCTCGCCCTGGCGCAGCTCGACTATGGTCAGGACCGGAAGGACGAGGCCAAGGCTGCGCTGAATGCCATCATTGACAAGGGTGAACCGCAGGACAGCGTCACCCGGGCCCGCATCGTGCTGGCCCGCATCCTGCTCAATGAGAAGGATACGCCAGCCGCCTCCAAGGTGGTCGCGGATGTTCTCACCAGCGATGAAAAGAACGCCGATGCTCTGGCCCTGCGCGCTTCCATGCGCCTTGACGCCAACGAGGTCGACAATGCCATCACCGACCTGCGCGACGCCCTGAGCCAGCAGCCCCGCTCGGTGCCGCTGATGCGTCTGCTGGGCAAGGCGCTGGAGCGCCAGGGGGCCGTAGACCTGGCCGAGGAACGCTACGGCCAGGCCGTAACGGAAGCGAAGTTCGCGCCGGCACTGACGCTGGAATACGTCGCTTTCCTGGGACGGCGCGGCAAGGCCGACAAGGCCGAGCAGGTGCTGACCGATGCTGTCGGACGCAATCCGAGCAATCGTGAACTGCTGACGGCACTGGCCCGTTTGCGCCTGAACAAGCAGGACTGGGCCGGCGCCGAACAGGTGGCCCGGGCGCTCAAGAAGCTCGGTGACCAGAGCGGGGTCAGCGACCAGATCCTCGGCGCCGCCCAGTTGGGGCAGCAGAAGTTCGAGCAGAGCCTGGAAACGTTCAAGTCCGTCTTCACCCAGAGCCAGGGCGCCGTCCGCCCGATGATGGGCGTGGCCATGTCCTATGTCCGGGCCGGCAAGGTTGACGAGGCCGAGCGGTTCATCCTGTCGGTGCTGGAAGCCAACCCGGACAATGCCGAGGCCCGCGTCATGCTGGGCTCGCTGAAGCAGTTGCAGAAAAAGCCGGAAGAGGCGGTTGCCGCCTACAACGAGGCGATCAGCCGCCAGCCCAAGAGTACGGCAGGCTACCTGGCGCTCGCCAATCACTATATCGCCCAGCGCCAGGTGGACGAGGCGCAGAAGACGCTGGAGACTGCCTGGGAGCAGGTGCCAGGCGATCTCTCCACCGGCCTGACCCTCGCGGGCATCCTGGAGTTCAGGAAGGACATCGATGGCGCCATCGCGCTCTATGAAAAACTCCATGAGCGCCAGCCGAATGCGCTGATCGTTGTCAACAACCTCGCCAGCCTTCTGGCGGATTACCGCGATGATGCGGCAAGCCTTGGAGCGCGCCAGTCAGTTGTCGTCCATTCTGAAGTCAACCGAACTGCCGCAGTTCAAGGATACGCTCGGCTGGATCGCCTATCGCAGCGGCAACTACCAGGAGGCACTCGGCTATCTGAAGCAGGCCGCGGAAAGGCTGCCGAACCTGAATCTGGTCAGATATCATCTTGGCATGACCCACAAGGCGCTCGGACAAACTGAAGCAGCGAAGGTAGAACTGAACAAGGCGCTGGAAACGAGCGCCGAAGGGGATCTTCTGAGAGAAAAGATCGAGGCGGCAATCCGGTCCGTGGTTAGTGAGCAAACAAGTAACTGAGCCATCAGATATAGGTTGTGTTCTGCCATCTATCGTGATGGTTACGGGTGCATAGGCTATATCATTGGTCTGTACTTCCTCATTCATCGATGTGGCAAAAGGTACGGTGGATAGATTTCTCAAACGCGTTGTCTCAGGTCAGCTCAACTAATTTGATGGTCTCAACAGGCGACCTGTCCGGGTGGGCGTAGGCGGTCCAAATTCATTGTGTTGCACGGCATCGACGCCGTGTGCCAGGCAGCGCGGAAAACTCGTAAGACCACCAAACCTCTTATCACTTTATGGCTGGTCTGAGGTTCGAACACTAACCACACTCGGTTGCATACTTCCTTGAAGCTTGCAAATTTACGAAATTTTTAATATTCTGATTGATGCGGCAGTGAGTTTCATGATGGGTGCCCTTACGGGTGCGAAGGGACGGCTATGAATATGATAGTGAGAATTGCGTTAGCAACGGCATTAGCAGCTGTAGTGCCTCTCAGTTTGAATGGCCGCGCAGAGGCGGCTACTTATGGCTTCTCGAATATTTCGAGTTTCAGCCGCCCCAGCAGACGTAAGCGTCGCTACATCGGCATTCCAAATGGTCACATCCACTAGTGGATCGGACGTATTGTTTACGTTTAGTAATATTACGTCAGGTGATGCAAGTATAACAGAGATTTATTTTGATTCGAAGTCGTTAGACTTTGCGACAGACCCGAATTTATGGTCTATTGTGAGCGATAGCGACGACGTGTCACCGCCGGCCGGTACAAACGGCGTCAGCTTTTCAGGCTCTGGGGTAAATCCGAGCAATTTACCTGGCGGAAATACTATTGGGTTCGTCAGCAATGATGAGTTTGGCGCTACGCAGCAGGGTGGGCAACCGAAAAACGGACTGGATATTCTGGGTGAATACTTGGTTATAAAGTTAACCAATGCGAACTCTGATTGAGGTAGACAATTGGCTGGACCAGTTTGCGTTGGTTGTGGGGTTACACGTGACTTCGATTACGCCAGATGGTGCAACAACCGATCGGAGCCTGTCATTGATCAATAAGACGAGTTTCGGGTCTATCAATCCATCTCCGGTACCTCTGCCTGCTGGCATTCTTCTCTTGTTGTCTGCGATTGGTGGCTTAGGCTTCTTTAAGCGCTTCATATCGAAAGCTGTGTGACAAGTTGACAGATTATCGACTAAGTGTTTGCTATGTTTTTGAAGGGGCATCCTCGGAGGGTGCCCCTTCCTAATTTTTTGATCGGTGTATAGCGATATGCACTGCAAGATCAATTGACGCAGTGATGGCGCGCGATAGTTTTTGGGTTAGCAATTACAATCGAAATTTCCCTGCGAGTTCTGGCAATGAAAGAGATTTTGTGCTGTGGTTTAGCATTTCTCAAGGTCTCAATACAAATCTAAAGAGCCGTTCACTGGAACCATCCGGGGTTCATCCAATCAATCTGAGTGGTTGCGTCTAATCAGACTTGGAACCTATTTTCGCGAACAATAGAATATATTTGGGCTGTGTTTGATGGATTTGCAGGAAACTTCGCTCATGTCTTTGAAGGCTCATACACAGGGCTCTATTTCTATTGATGACGTAATGGAACTCGTCCCAGATAAGTTGGAAGACGTCAGGGGTTATTTCAGCGAGGTCTACAATCGGGAAGTTCTTCGTGCGCAACGGGTTTTGACCGAGAATTCATCCAGGACAACCAGTCGCTTTCACGGGAGGTTGGCACCGTACGGGGCCTGCATTTCCAGTCGCCGCCCTTCGCCCAGGCAAAGCTTGTCCGTGTCCTGCAAGGTGCCATCCTCGATGTTGCCGTCGACATCCGCAAAGGTTCCCCCACCTATGGCCGGCATGTCGCTTGCGAACTGACCGGAGGAGCAGGGCAACCAGTTACTGATCCCCGAGGGTTTCGCCCATGGTTTCTGCACGCTTCGTGCTGACACGGTTGTCTTCTACAAGGTTTCCGCGCTCTATTCCCGCGAGCATGACCATGGATTGTTGTGGAATGATCCGGCGCTCGCCATTGACTGGCCAGTCAGTGAAGCCGACGCCATCCTGTCCGACAAGGACCGGGGACAACCAAGGTTCGCTGACCTTGAAAGCCCGTTTGTATACTAAGTTTTGATTCAATTGTTGCCCCTCGCTGCCTAACCGTTTCATAAGAGGACAGGAGGCAGCGTAATTGACATGAAGATACTCGTCACCGGCGGGGCCGGCTTCATTGGCTCGGCACTGTGCAGATACCTGGTCAACGAGACCGGGCACAGCGTCGTCAACGTCGACAAGCTCACCTATGCCGCCAACCTGACCTCACTGGAGCCGGTGTCGGGCAGCGTGCGCTACAGTTTTGTGAAGGTCGATATCTGTGACCGGCCGGCGCTCGAACAGGTGTTTGCCAGCGCGCAACCCGACGCGGTCATGCACCTCGCCGCCGAGTCCCACGTCGACCGTTCGATTACCGGGCCGGCCGACTTCATCAACACCAATATCGTTGGTACCTATACCTTACTCGAGGCGGCCCGTGACTACTGGAACGGTCTGCCCGAAGACCGGTACGAGGCACTTCCGCTTCCTGCATGTCTCGACCGACGAGGTCTATGGCAGCCTCGGCGCCGACGGCCTGTTCAGTGAGACGACAGCCTACGATCCCCATTCCCCATACTCGGCCAGCAAGGCGGCCTCCGATCACCTGGTCAATGCCTGGCATCATACCTACGGGCTGCCGGTGGTCATGTCGAACTGCTCCAACAATTACGGCCCCTACCATTTCCCGGAAAAGCTCATCCCGCTGGTGATCACCAACGCCATCGACGAGAAGCCGCTGCCGGTCTACGGCAGGGGAGACAATGTCCGCGACTGGCTGTTCGTCGAGGACCATGCCCGCGCCCTTGTCGCGGTGCTGGAACAGGGCAGGCTCGGCGAAAGCTACAATGTCGGCGGTCACAATGAGCGCACCAACCTGCAGGTCGTCGAGGCCATTTGCCAGGCTCTGGACAAGGCCAGCCCACGGACCCCGGGTGGCAGCTACGCGGACCTTATCAGCTTCGTCGAGGATCGGCCGGGCCACGACTTCCGTTACGCTATCGATGCCACCAAGATCGAGGCAGAGCTGGGCTGGCGCCCGCAAGAAACCTTCGAGACCGGGCTGGCCAGCACGGTGGGCTGGTACCTTGATAACGAAGACTGGTGGCGACCACTGAAACAGTCCCGCTATGGCGGCGAACGGCTTGGCCTGCTGAAAAACAATGCTGGCTAGGTCCACAGCATGACCCGCCATCGTGTACTGGTGATCGGCAGGACCGGGCAGGTGGCAACCGCGCTGCAGCAGGTCGCTGCAACCTCAGACCTGTCCTGGCACTTTGCCAACCGTGCCGAGGCGGACCTTCAGTCTGCCAGGAGCCTGTCGAAGTGCGCCATGGCGCAGCAGCCGGACCTGGTTATCAATTGTGCCGCCTACACGGCGGTCGACCAGGCTGAATCGGAGATCGAGCTGGCCCACGACATTAATGAGCACGGGCCCGCACGACTGGCCAACATCTGTGCTATGCTTGAGGTGCCGCTCATCCACCTGTCGACCGATTACGTGTTTCCAGGCACCGCAACGCGGCCCTACCGCGAAGACGATCCGCTTGGCCCGCGCAATGTCTACGGTCGTTCCAAGGCGGCCGGCGAACAGGCGGTGCGCGAACGCTTGCGACGGCACCTGATCCTGCGGCTGGCCTGGGTGTATGGCGGAACCGGCCGCAACTTCCTCAATACGATGTTGCGGCTGGGGAGCGAACATTCCTCGTTGAACATTGTCGATGACCAGGTCGGCAGCCCGAGTTATGCCGGAGACCTTGCTCGCTGGATCGCGGACATTGCGGCCCAAGTGCTGGAGCAACCGGATGACGATGTGTGGGGAACCTACCACCTGACCCATGCCGACCAGACGACATGGTGCGGTTTTGCGCGCGCCATCTTCGCGCACACGGCAGCCGCCGGCCGTCCGTCGGTGACCGTCAACCCGATCTCCACGGCCGGGTATCCCACGCCGGCAGCTCGTCCGGCCTGGTCGGTTCTCGACTGCAGCAAGGTGCGCGCAACCTTTGGCCTGACGCTGAGGCCCTGGGAGGAAGGGCTTTCAGCCTGCATGGCAAACATCTTGCACGATCAGGCCCGGGCGAACCGGCTATCCACGGAGTACGAGGCAAAATGAAAGGCATCATCCTGGCAGGCGGGGCAGGCACACGTCTCTACCCGGTGACACTGGCGGTGAGCAAGCAGTCTCTGCCGGTCTACGACAAGCCGCTTGTCTATTATCCGCTCAGCACGCTGATGCTGGCCGGCATTCGCGACATCCTGCTGATCTCGACGCCGCACGATATCGCTGGCTTCGAGAAGCTGCTCGGCGACGGCAGTCAGTGGGGGGTTTCGATTTGCTTACGCCGTGCAGCCACGGCCCGAGGGCCTTGCACAGGCATTCCTGGTCGGCGAGGAGTTTATTGCCGGCGACAGATGTGCCCTGGTGCTTGGCGACAATATCTTCTTCGGTCACGGGTTGACCGATCAGTTACGCCGTGCTGCAAGCCTCGAGTCGGGGGCGACCGTGTTTGCCTACTACGTCACCGATCCGGAGCGCTACGGGGTAGTCGAGTTCAATGATCAGGGACAGGCGCTGTCAATCGAGGAAAAGCCCGCTGCACCCCGATCGCGTTGGGCCGTCACGGGATTGTATTTCTATGACGAGCAGATCGTCGATATTGCGAAGTCAATCCGACCGTCTCTACGCGGAGAACTCGAGATCACCGATGTGAACAATACCTACCTCGGCAAAGGCCAGCTGCAGGTCGAGAAGATGGGCCGGGGGTATGCCTGGTTTGATACCGGAACCCATGACAGCCTTCTTGATGCTGCGAACTTCGTGCGCACGATCGAGGTGCGCCAGGGCCTCAAGATTGCCTGCCCCGAGGAAGTGGCCTTGCTGAATGCTTATATTGACACCGATCAGGTGCTGAAACTGGCGCAGACCCGCTATGCGAAGTCGAGCTACGCAGAATACCTGAAGGGTCTGGTGCAGCCTTGATGAACAGGTCTCATTTGTTAAATCAGCCACATTGCCTGATGCCCCAGCTATCAGGAAATTCACTCAGAGATCGAGTGCTGACGATATTCAGTTTTCTTTCCGGCAACTATGTTTCCGTTGTTGCTTAACCTGATCGAAACAAGAATGTGTCATTCTATGACTTTGTGACCAGCTGAAGGTTCAAAGGTAATGTCGCTCAGCGTTCCAAGAACAGTCCTGATAGTCGAGGATAGCGAAATTTACCTCGATATTCTCGAGGTAGCATTGCGGAAAGTTGGTGTGATCCATGTGTTCAGGGCGAGGGACGGCCATGAGGCAAAGCGCCTGATGTCAGGGCGTGCACACTCCATCGATTTGATCTTGATGGATCTCTGCCTGCCTGACCTGGATGGTATCGAGCTGCTGGACCATTTCGATGACTGCCAGGCTGACACGCGCCTGCTGTTGCTGTCTGGCATGCCACGACACCTGCTCGACATGGCCACGGAACTCGCCGAGGCAAAGGGGTTGCACCTGATCGGGGGGCTGCAGAAGCCGGTTTCCATCTCCGCCTTGATGGATATGGTGAGGGGTCAGGATTGGAACTCGACCCGACCTGCGACGGCCGGGCACAGTCTCGATGGACGCCTCTCGGAGCGTTGAATCTGACCGAAACCGGGGGGTCTTTTGCAGGTAAAGGCATGACCAACCTGCATTCCGGCGCCATCGTCGTCGATTCAACCAACCGCTTCCTGTACGTACAACTCGATCGCGGCCGCGCCGTGCGCTTCGGGGTGGCGGTGGGCCGAGAGGAGTTTGGCTGGTCGGGCCAGGCCAAGATCATGCGCAAGGTGATGTGGCCGACGTTGACACTTCCAGAACTCGATGATCGCGCGCGACAATTCGCTGGCAAAGTATACTAGGCCTTCTTCGGAACTGGCTCTGCAGCCGCGGCCTCTTTATCATCCTCTCTTCGTTGCAGCCAGGGCGGCAGAGGCTCCTCGCTTGTCTCCCAGTCCGAACTTTTGGGCTTGTCGGAAGCTGCAACGATGACAGCAAGCCTCTGCAGACAGTCGAGGAGGGCTCTTGCGTCGTACTCGTCAAACCGCCCGCCTGATGTGACATGGCGCTCAAGACAGTCCAGCTCTTCCTGGATGGTCAGGATGGCAAGCTCGATATCGGACATGTAGTTCAGTCGGGACACGACACTGCGAGCCTCCTGATCTGTACCTGTTTGTACGTACTCGCCCGGACTTGATCGTTGTGCCTGATCAGCAAAACAGGATACCACAGATCCCGCCCCCGAAGAAGGCTGAGCTTGTCGACCTTGACCGCCCACCCTATACGGTGAAGGGGTATTGACAGGGCTGCGAAAGCCATCGCGGCCGACGCACCTGAATTTTTTACAGACTTTGAACGTCCCCGCTTGCCCCGTTTGGGGGATAACGGAGAAGTCTTTCAGGCTGATATTGACCGGGAAGACATGCCCGTGTCCACCGATGGACTGCCAACCTCGCGTGTTGCCTTGCACTCGGGGCTGGCGGAACCGAAGGAGCAGGAAGCTGACGCACTGCAGATCCTGGTCAGGCAATGCCTCGGCCGCGGTGTGGCTGGATTGCAATCTGAACGGGGTGTCCTCGTCGTCCGGTGAGGTGCCAAATCGTTAGATCAGCGACCGGAATACATCGGAAGGGCGGAGATGCGCCGGTCGATTTCGTCGACCATGGCCTTGTAGGCATCGCTGTCCATGTCAGAGAACTGTCGGCTGAACTCACGCTCCGACATGCCGGATGGCAGATGCCCGATTGACGGCATGATGACCAGTTCATCGCTCAGCTGTTCGAGCATGCGGGCGAGTCGCACCTGGTCTGCGTCAAGCATAGCCTGTGCGAAGGCGACGCCGGCCCGGTCAGCCGCAAGATCATCGAAACTGAAGCCGCTGCCGCCGGCACTGCTGTCGAGCAGTTCCTTCAGTTCGCCGATGGCGAAGGCAACACCACTGTCAGCTGCCGCGTGCAGGCCGGCGGAAATGACGAAGTGCTGGGCGAGATCACGGCGCCCAAGCAGCGTGACTTTGTTGCAACCGGTGCCTACGGCAGCGTCTGACGGCGCAACAGAGCCGACGATTTCCTGAAAGCGTGGGTGGCCGCAGGCAATGGCGATTGCGAACAGCGCAGCTTTCACTTCATCGGCCTGCTTGGTTTGCGTGGCGCGCCGGGACGCAAGGCCGAGTGCATGATCAAGCACTGGAACCAGGGAGCCGGTGCCGGATAGCTGGCCGTTGGCGACAGATACCTCGATGGTCTCGACATAGGCGCGGATATGTTCCGGTTGGCTGAGGCCCGCAGCGGATCGCGCGGCGCTCCTGGCACGCTCGGCGAGAACCTGACGCTGATCCGGGTCCAGCCCGATGCCAAGCACGATCTTCTTCTCCTCGATATCCACCTTGTCGATTAGGCCGAGGGCTGCGTGGCCAAGTCTGTCCCCGAGCGCAAGGTCCAGTGCATATGCCAAGGACGGAAGGATGATCCAGGGTGGCAGCTCGTACGGACCAAGTCTGACCGAGCCGAGCTGCAATCCGCGGTCTGATCGCGGCACGGTCACCGCAAGGTTCAGCCACTTGCCGCCGGACAGGCGCGACAGGTCGGCTGACAGCTGTATGTGGACTTTGTTGCCGGAAACGCTTGCCTGTCCCCGCACCTCTTTGAGTGGGCGCAGTCCGGTAGCCAGTATGCTGTTCAGGTCTGCTTCTGATAGTACCAATGAATCTTCACCACGGTCTCCGCTGAGGGCGCGCATCTTGCGTACAACGGCTCGGGTGCGGGTCGCCGCGGCGTGTGAACTGACCAGTTGCTGCCGGACTAGGGGGGCCGGCTCCATCGCTGCCAGGATCAGCGCCGGCGGCGCCGTCAGCACGGCGAGAAGGATCAAAAAGAAAAACCAGCGCTTCATCGTCAGGCAGGGCCAGCAAGGATCGTTTCCGAGAACATATTGCTTACAAACTACAGATATCGGGTAAGAGTGCGAGGCCGGGGTCGGGCCAGCGACCGGATGCCGATTCAGTGGTCCGCCGCTCGGGATTGAAGCAGACCCAGTTCCACTGGCCCGGGTTGGCGTAGCGTGTCGCCGCGCAACCAGTCCAGGTCAGTTTAAATACCCTCTCATACAACGCCCTGATTGCCTACACGCATGTGCTGGCCAAACAGGGCTGAGATTTCGGGGGTTATGTCACGCTGGACAAGATTGCCAGCCATATCATCCTGCTGTTGCTGTCTGGCATGCCACGGCACCTGCTCGACATGGCCGCGGAACTCGCCGAGGCAAGGGGATTGCGCCTGATCGGGGGGCTGCAGAAGCCCGTTTCCATCTCCTCCTTGATGGATATGGTGAAGGGTCAGGATTGGAACTCGACCTGACCTGCGACGGCCGGGCACAGCTTCGAGGGACGCCTCTCGGCGCGTTGAACACCCCCACTTCCATGGTGAATTGAAGGCCTGACCAAGACCGGGGCCTCTTTTGCAGGTAAAGGCATGTCCGAGGAGCAAATTACCAAGCTCCTGGTGTACTCGTACATCGCCTGCAATCTTACAAATCAGGACCGAGGACGAGCAGACTGGTTGGGCGGGATGTTTGGGATCGATGTGTTCGATCATGTATATGAGTGTGGTTTAGCCAGGAAAACCTATTGCAAGAACTTTTTTGATTTCTAAACAAGAACATATTTTTTCAAGTTTTCTCCATCGGTACCTCAATGCATAAAGTCGGCATGGAAATTTCTCATTTATTTTCATGAATTCCATTAATTCCTCGGAATTTTTAATATCACTTCTGTTCAAGGTCACTAAATAGATATGACGGTGTTCAGATATTGATCTTCTAACACCTCATTCATTTAACAAAGGACATAAAAAATGAAAAAGAAAAATTCTCTTATTATAGAATGCAATCAACGGGTTGATCTGGTGGAACAGGATCAATCTGGTGTGCTGACGTCACCTGCGTCCAATGCCAAACTGGACTGTGGTCGCGAAGATCTGCACCAGGTACCTGTCAAGGTACACAAACGCGATGGCGACTTGGAAGAGTTCTACAACACCGACATGGCCGAAGTCACATTTCAGATCCAATGCATTCGACGGGAGCAGTGCAACCTGATCAGGAATGCATTGGATGACATTGTCGGGCTTGCACTGGCAAGACACAGGTACCACAGAGGTGGATCAATCAACCGCGAGACAGAGTTGCTTGTGGAGAAGGTGTCAGCGATGTTGTTGGACGGAGCGTTGGATGACAACCCAACAATGGTTGAGTACATGAAGAGCTTACTGGAGGTAGTCTGCACGTCTCGCTAGATAGCCTCGACGCCCAGTATTGCAGCAGGTGAAAATTGATTATTGCAACATGCAGCAGCGTATCCGGGAATGCGAATTGCATCGGCAAATTATCCTGACGGGTTGTCGGAAGATTGACCCGTCAAGGGCAGCCTTCATCGAACAACAAAGTAACGAGGCCATTGCGGCAGTACCTTGCATGCCTCCAGTCATGGCCTCTGTCGATAATGTGGTAGTAACCGGCAGGTCAGGTTCCAGTAGGGTGTCCGGGGTCAGAGAGTCGGCCAACACGGCTCCACCGCATTTGGGATAAGCTGCCCTGCCAGCCATGCAAGTTCCGCTTCGTGACCTGTCTGAGGACTGGTCCGCATTGTTGAACCAGTACCCGGCTTCCCGGACAAGGTCTGGGCTGATGAGATCCAGCGGCGTGTGAACCATGGCCCATATGGCCTCTGTCCGCTGGCCCGGTGCCATTCTGCGTGAGCTGAAAAAATTGAGTTCATGCAGATCCGGCTGGCACACCTGCCAAGAAAGCAGGTGCACGTCACTGATGACGGCGGGCTTGTTCCGATCTGGAAGCGTGAATGGTCGCGATGCCGGCTGTCGGAACTAACTTGCGGCAGATCGGCGCTTCGGCCGCCAGAGTCACTAAATACACATACCGGGCACAGCATCCTGCATGTCAGTGATGCCTGTGTCCCCATCCATTAAATCCAAGGAGTAGAAATGAGCAAAATTAATAACGATAAATCGACACAAATTACGACATCCAAAATCTCATCAAATATTGGATCGACCAATATTTATATCAAACGATACCTTCCATATCTCGCCCATCCACCGATTCTGCCCACGGAAACGGGTGATGACTACTGGGTGCTGATGGACGAGCTATTCGCAGAACTCAAACCTGACGGCCTGCTGGAGGCCCAGTACATCGAGGATGTGGTCTATAACAGCTGGAAGATTCGAAAAATTAGACAGGTGCAGGCCAACCTCGTCAGGCAGGAGATAGTCGAAGTCGGAACGTTCGAACTATCACAGATACTTCACCTCGACAAACGCGCAATATTCGCAGAGTACGATACTGAGACAAAGGCTCTAGCGGCGGCAAAGATCATGATGATGAAAGCAACGGCGGGTAACAAGGAGGTGGCCGATGCTATCGAGTTGGTGATGGTTGACTTGATCGGATTGTCGTGGGCGTGCTTGCAGGCACGGGCCATTGATCGTGTGCTGACCAGTTACAGCAGGTTCGAGCAAATGATCCAGATGTGCGAACGACAGCGGCAGAATGTCTTCAGGGACTTCGTCTTCCTCAGCCAAGCCAAGGCCATGTTACTGGAACAGCGGAGCAACGAGGCCATCTCGGTGGTGTCCGATACTGCCATACCCGGCACTGTCAATGTTGCACCGATTGCAACGGAGTCATCGGGAGCCGGCAGCCTGAAGGTTGCTAAGCCTTCCAATGCGAGCAACACGAGTTCGGCGAACCACCTCCATGACGACTCTCAGCGCAGCGGTGGGGCTTTTCTCGTGGATGAGCAGGTGAATACTGCCGCAGCAGTCAGTATGACGTCTGCGTCGGTGGCTACAGCCAATACGGCTGGATCAAGCAGCGCGATGCCGGGCTCCACATGACAGCCCCCGCATTCGGCAGTAGGGGCCGAGTGGTGCTGGTATTGGAGCCCGCCTCAACGCCCGTACTCATGGATTGTTCAGCCGGGTCGGGTTGTCCTGCGGAGTGTCCGTTCGGGTGCGGCAGTTGCGTGATGCCTATGCGAAGGACCCCTTGACTGCAGATGCACCAGGTTGCCTCGACGAACTGGCCGAGGTGCAGGCAAACATCGAGGATATACGCCTGGTTCGCCAGCAGCTGTGGCAAGTGATGCTCGATGCGGAGGGCCAGGATGGTGGACCTGGACCGGACCCGTCAGGCAGTCGCTGGTCTGGAAACGGCGAGCAAGAGGCAACTGATCAGGCGAGGGCGAACAACGTGACTTGCCAGACCCGCAATGAGCATCTCGACACTTTGTCTCGCAAGTTGTTGAGCCTGTCGGGCTATCAGAGCAGGGCCGCGGGGCGGCGTCGCAAGCTTGTCCTGGAAGTTCTGCGATGTCGCGCCCAGTCGCTTTCCAGTAGGCGAGCAGAAAGCCAATGATCTCTAACTTGACAGCACGCGTAGTCGAGCTTTCCTTTGGCAGATCACAAGCCATTGCCCGGTCTGCCCGGAACTTGTCATGACGCGCAATGTGATCTGCAAATCCGGGTGCAACATGCCCTGTTCATTTTAGAAGTATTTACAATAATTAGTTGATTTATAATGAAAATTACTACTTTAGATTGATAATTTGCAAAACAAGGTCCTTGCACAAGCTGGAGATTGCACGGGTGATAGTCACCTTGCTGGGCCCGCGAGATTCTTGATATGGTCTGGCATGACACCTCCACTTCGGATCCGGCATTTCAGGATGGCTGGCGACGGATTCTCAGCAGGTGCTTCAGTCAGATTGATGCTTGGCTGGCCGCTATGCAGAAGCGCATAGAGCTCCTTTTTGCAACCTATAATTGCTTACGCTTTCGGATGACTCACCACTGTGAGGTTGTAACTTCAGCCGTCCGGTGTTGTGTTCATATCAAGGACTATTATAGCTGCGTTACGGACAGCCTGCAGTAGTCGATCATTTTCGCAGCGTGATGTACGTCAGCTGTTTTCAAGGTGAGTAAGATGTCTGGTATCCTTGCAACGGCACGCCACGTGGTTGAAGGCAAGCTGGAATGGCGCACTCCTCGGATTGAGTGCCATTCCATCGCAACTATTACGGCAGGGACATCCGGCTCATGCAATGATGCAGGAACGCTGAGCGGTCCTTTAAATAATGGTGGGAATTGCCCAGGCAGTGACATTCGCCTGAAAAAGGACATCGCGAACGTCGGGAAAGCTACACATGGCCTCAAGCTTTACAGCTTCAGGTACATTGGCGGCGACGAGACATTCGTTGGCGTCATGGCGCAGGATGTGCTCGACGTGAAACCCGAAGCAGTCGTGACTCGGGCCGATGGTTTTTACACTGTCGATTATGATGCCCTTGGTCTCAAGATGATCTCGATCGACAAGTGGCGTGCAACCAGCGTCTTCCATGGAACGCGGTGACTTGCTCCAGCGCGCATAACCGGTGATCGGCGAAACTACAGCTCGAGCCCTAAAAGAGTCTTTACGGCAGGGTTGCAATTGCGAGCATTTGACTCGCCTCGCTGGAGCAGTCGCCGAAGCCCAGCCGTCACATGGCGCACAAGCTGCTCGACAAATCGCAACCGCAGGGCCAAAACTGGCGCCGCATGTCGATATTCCTGGACAAGATCATCCCGCTGTTTGTCTACCCGACGGGCTTCATCGTTGTGTCGGCATTGCTGTGCCTGCTGTTTCTGGCCTGGAACTGGCGGCGAGCGGCTGTCACCTGCCTGTTGATCGGCACGCTCTATGTCTGGTTATGTGCAACGCCTGTCTTCTCGCGATTGCTGGCAGACAGCCTGGAAGGCCGCTATGAGGTCAAAACCGTAGAGCAGTTGCCGCAAGCCGATCTGATCATCATGCTGGGCGGCGCACTGTCGCCGCCAGGGCGCTGGAACCCCTATGGCGATCTCGAGTCCACTGCAGACCGGATCATCGAGACAGCTCGGCTGTACCGGGCCGGCAAGGCGCCGAAGGTGCTGGTCAGCGGCGGACAGCTGTTTCCGGTTGCCGACAGCCCCTCGGAGGCCGAGATGGTGCGCGCAATGCTGATCGATTTCGGTGTTCCCGAAGCGGTCATAACCGTAGAGACCTTGTCTCGCAACACGTATGAGAACGCGATTGGCACTGCCAGGATGCTGCAGCAGCAACCGGGTGCCAGCGTACTGCTGGTTACCTCGGCGTGGCACATGCAGCGCGCGGTAGCCGCTTTCCGCCGGGCAGGTGTCACCGTTGTACCTGCACCGACAGACTCGTTTCGTGCGCAGCTGGCCGACGGCTTTCCGTTCGACTACCTGCCGGACGTGGATGCCCTTCGCATTTCAACCATGTGCATCAAGGAATGGATCGGCATGGCCGTCTACAAGCTGCGCGGCTGGGCCTGATCGATGGGCATGCTTCGGCTCGCCATACGCTACACCCGGGATATCTGGAAATACCGGCCCCGGATCACGATGCTGGCTGTGGCGCTGATGCTGGCCCGCAGCCTGACCGAAGGGGCAGGGCTCGTACTGATCATTCCCATGCTGGCGCTGATCGGTATCGGCGCAACGCAAACCGGCGAGGCAGGTGAGGCGCTGGGCGCGCTGCCCGACTGGATCCGGACAATGGTCCAGGGGTTGTCGCTGGAGGCCGTGCTCGGACTGTTCCTCGCTGTTGTAATGGTGCGGGCGCTGATCGGCTATGCACAGCAACTGACCGCGGCAAAGCTGCAAACCGGCTATCTCCGGCATGTCAGGGTCAATGCCTATGAGGCGGTCATGGGGGCAAAATGGCCGTATCTCGCACTGCAGGAGGCATCGCGCATCAACCACACGCTGAGCGTTCATGCAGAGCAGGCGGCCTATGGCATCACGGTGATGACGCGGATCATTTCGGCCGTGCTACTGACAGGGGTCAGCGTGGCAATTGCCCTGCTGATCAACCCGAAGCTGACATTGATGGTCATCGGGTTTGCCGGGCTGATTGCCTTGCCGGTTCTGGCGTTCGACTTCCGGTTATACCGCATGGCCCGGCAGACAACGTCGCAGCTTGAAGCACTCTTTGCGATGTTTGGCCGGCAACTTGGTGACCTGAAGGCCGCCAGAACCGCGAGTGGCTCAGGCGTGGAGGCCGCACAGTTTGCCGGCATGGCGGACCAGTACCGCGACGGTGCATTTGGCCGTCAGCGGTTGACCGCTTCGATCACGCTGTTTCATGAGATTGCCGGGGCCTTGTTGCTCATTGGCCTGGTGTGGCTGGCGGCGGGCCAGGCCGCGACCTTGCAGGTCGGGCCTATTGCGGTCGCAGTGATCTTCATCCGGCTGTTCCCGGCGCTGAAGGGGCTGCAGTCATCCTTGCGCGACCTGCTGTTCGTGTTGCCGGCATGGGAGCGGGTGTCGGCGATGACGGACGAGGCGACCGGGTATCGCGACGAAACAAGCAGCGACGTCAACCTGCCCGCGCCACAGTTTGCCCGGTCGCTGGCGCTGTCCGGCGTGTCGTTCAGCTATCCCGGCAACGGGGCGGCCGTGCTGGAAGGCATTGATCTCGTGATCAGGCAAGGTACCGCCAACGTGATCCTTGGCCTGTCAGGTGCGGGCAAGACAACGCTGCTCGACCTGTTGACCGGCCTGCTCAAGCCGGACCACGGACACGTGCTCATTGATGGCGAGCCATTGGCCGATATGGACCGGGCTGCCTGGTGCGCGTCGGTGGCCTACGTGGTGCAGGATGCCCAGCTGAACAACGGCACCGTGCGGGAAAACGTGGCCCGGTTCGCCGGTGCTGCCGCCAGTGACGACGATGTATGGCGGGCCTTACGGCTGGCAGGTGCCGCAGAGATCGTGCGCAACCTACCTGCCGGACTTGACGAACAGATCGGCGACCGTGGCCAGCGGCTGTCACGCGGCCAGCGCCAACGGCTTGCACTGGCGCGCGCCCTAGTTAGCCGGCCCCGGTTGCTGATCCTTGATGAGGCAACCAGCGCGCTCAATCCGCGCGACGAGGAGATGATTGCCGATAACCTCAGGCAGCTGCGGCCGGACGTGACCATGATCATCGTGGCGCACAAGCTCGGCAGCCTGGGATGGGCTGACAGCTTTCACGAACTGCGTGACGGAGTGTTGTATCCGGTGGATGCCGGCACGGCAGGTGCTGGCAGCAGGGCGACGGCTGAAGCAGGGCGACAGGCAGTCTGATGAGCGGGATCGGTGCCATCGTCTGGCATGACGGGCGCGAAGAGGCTGACCGCGAGCAGGCTGCGCGGTTTGGCCAGGCACTGCGGGTCTATGGCCGTGACCGGCAGGCGAGCATCTATTCCGGGCCTTGCGTCCTGCTGCATGCGCATTGCGCGCGCACCACCATTCATGACCCCGGCGCCGCGCCTGCCGAGGCTGCCGGCGGCAGGTACCACCTGGTGTTCGATGGCCGGCTGGACCGGCGCGAAGAACTGCTCGAGCGTGTCGGCGCAGGCCGGGACGGCATGGACTGGAGCGATGCGCGCCTTGCCGCTGAATGCTGGGCCAGATGGCGCGAAGACGCACCGCGGTACTGGTCTGGCGAGTTTGCCGTGATCGTCTGGGATGCGCAGGAGCGCCAGTTGCACTGTGTCCGGGACCAGCTTGGCCAGCGGCCCTTGTCATGGCACCGGCGCAAGGATGGCACGGTCATCGTTGCCAGCGCGCCGATGCCGATGTTCGCCGTGGACGGGGTTCGGCGTGAAGCCGATGAGCAGAAGATCGCCGACCAGCTGGTCCAGATGTTCAATGACAGCGAGCGCAGCTTCTATCGCGGAATCCAGCGGGTCAAGGCAGCACAGGTGTTGAGGTTCAGTGGCACGGACCAGCGCAAGACAGTTTACTGGTCGCTGGCAGATGTCGCCTTGCGCAAGCCACCACATGACATTGGTCAACTGGCCGAAGAGGGCCTTGCGCTCTTCGACAAGGCGACGGTCCAGTGCTTGCGGGGCAGCGTGCGGCCGGGTGCGTTCATGAGCGGCGGCCTGGACAGTTCCAGCGTTGCGGTTTCTGCGCTGCAGGCACTGCCCCCGTCACAATCACTGCCAACCTTCACTTCATTGCCCTCGAAAGACTGGGATGGCCGCTGTCCGCCCGGCACCTACGGCGACGAAAGGCCGTTCGTGGAAGCCATTGCCCGGCTGCACCCCAGGCTCAAGCCGCAGTATATCCGCTCCGAAGGTGTCGGCATGTTTCATCTGCTTGACGATTTCATCGACCTTGCCGGCGTCGCACCGCGCAACACCATGAATTTCTGCTGGCTGCACGAGATCCGCCAGACGGCTAGCGAGCAGGGGCTGGACCTGTTGCTCGAGGGGGGCATGGGCAATGCCACCCTGTCCTGGGGCGGGGAAGGAACCTGGCTGGAGTGGCTGCGGCAGGGCCGCCTGTTGCCGCTCAGCCGCGACATGTTGCGCGTGGCACGCTGGCCGCGTTCGCTTGCGTGGCGGCTCTACAACCAGATGCTGGTGCCGTCGCTGCCGCAACGTGCAGCCATGTGGGTGCGCAACGCCCGGTCGGGCTTTCCCCGCTGGCCACACTGGTACAATTTCAGTGCCATCAACCCGGCGTTCTTCCGCGAGCTGGACATGCAAAGCCGTCTCGACCGGTTCGGCTGGGACTTCTACGCCACCGGCGACGTAGGGCGTGACCAGAGGCGACATCTGCTGACCGAAGGACCGGCAGAAGAACGAGGCGAGATTGACCTCGGTTTCCGGGCCCTGCACGGAATAGAGGTTCGCGACCCGTTCTGCGACCTGAAGCTGGTGGAATGGTGTTTCAGCTTGCCCGACGAAGTCTTCTACGCCGGCGGCAGGCATCGTGGGTTGATCAGGCACATGATGCAGTCCCGTCTGCCGCGCGAGGTGGTGGACAACCGGGCCGTGGGACGCCAGATCATCGACTGGCATGCCCGCATGACATGGGATATCGAGCGCATTCGTGAAGAAGTTGCCGCATGCGCGGATGACCCGGACACAGGCCGCTACATCGATACCGGCCGTCTCAAGGCACTGCTAGACGATTGGCCGGAAACTGCGCCTCTGGGCCGGATGAAGCGCGATACAACGGCGGCCTTTGCGTCGGTCGCCATGGCAAGTTCACTCGCGGCTGGCAGGCTTGTGCGCCGCGCCAAGGGGTCCAACCGCTGATCAACGCCCGCCTTAGGGAGGAGAGTCATGGCTGACTGACCCGTGCAGGAATCTACACGGCATCGACGTCAGGCAGCTCCACATCACCTAAGTGTTAGTATGAATGCTGGGATAAGCATGACTGTCCTGACCCGTTGGCAACTGAATTTGGAACCGTTGGACCCAATCTGTTACTGCGGGACAATGATTGTCAGATGGTCCTGTCGAATCCGATTGGCAATGCCGTAAGTACTGGGCCGGTTACCACCATGATCTGACTTTGGACATTGTCAATAACACTGGACCAAACTTCGTCAGTACCTTGCTGCAGGTTAAGGCTGAGCGAACGTCAGTTGAACGGTTTGGATGTCCAGGTCGGTCCGCAATGAACTCGAGATCACCGACGTCAATAACTCCCGTCTGGCAAGGGGCTGTTGCAGGTCGACGATATGGGGCGAAGCTATGCTAGAATATCTGGGATTGAAACAGCCCCGTTGCACGCGTAGTCGAGCTTTCCTTTGGCAGATCACAACCCATTGTCCGGTCTGCCCGGAATGAGTCACTGACGCGCAAGTCCGGGTGCAACATGCCCTGTTCATTTTAGAAATGTTCGCAATTAAAAGTTGATTTATGAAAAATAGTACGACTTAAGACTGACAAGCTGCAAAACAAGATCCTTGCATGGGTTGGAGATTTCACGCGCGACACCCGCCTTGCCGAACCCGCAAGTCTCTTGGCCAACGTCAGCTTCCTTCGATGCAGATCCGGCACCTCAGGATGACAGGCGACGTGTCCTCCGTATGTGCCTTTGTCAGATCGTCGCTCAGCTGGCCACTATGCAGAGCCACCCCCTGGCCGTGACATTCACTTGCGGTGATCAGCAAGTTCAGTACCTTCTATTCCTATGCCATAATGTCTCGGGAAAAGTGCATGACGTTCAAGGAAGACTTTGAGACGCACGGGTTCTGCGGGCCTGTTAACGTACTCGGACTATTTGCCCGTTATCGGTTGATCTTCCACATCAAGTCCAGGTCACTCAGACCGCCGTTGGACTGGTACAAGGGGCTGGCAGCTGCTGACCCGGTTATTCGCCAGATCGGGTTGCTGCCGCAAATTGTTGACACGGTTCGAGCACTTATAGGGCCGCAAATCGACTTGTGGGGGGCGAACGTTATTCGTCGCAAGCCGGGGCAAGCCCATCCCTGGCACTGCGATATGGAGAGCTACAATTCCGACGGCGGCTACGCTACCGTGTGGTTGGGGCTTGAAAAAGTCACTGCTCAAACTTCACCCGTCTTTGTTACGCGAACACATTTGAATCCTAAGCCAGTGCAACAGGTTCTTATGGAGCACGATATTCAAAGATCCGCACTCAATGATAGCGCAGCGCTCGCGCTTGCCCAGAAGACCGATCCGCAGTGTCAGCTCGCAATGCCTATGGTTCACAATGGACAGGCATTATTCTTCGACGGTCGAATTTGGCATGCCACGCACAATACGCAGTCGAGCGGAACCCGGCTTGCACTACTACTGCAATACTGCAGGAGGGGAACGGAAGTCAGGATGCCTGTTGAACATCAGCACGGATGGCCATTCGAGATGACCGATCGGATCGCGCCTGTGGTTCAGGTTGACTGACCAGGGAGCCCAAACACCATGAAAAGAAGACTGTCCAACAGTGCGACAAGTGGTTTTCCATCGTTTGACCGGAAAGAAACCGACGGTTGGCGGCGTTCGGTTCTGTTCCGCGGGTCAACACGAAACACTGACTGGCTTGGCATTCACATGTCCGAACTGAAGGCAGGCCACGCTCCAGAGCCTGTCGTAAAGCACCAGGAAGAAGAACTCACAATCCTGTTGAAGGGCACGGTAGTCATCGGGTTCTGTGACAAGCCAGACTCTCCCGAGATAACCAGGGAAGAGGTGTTGAAGCCTGGCACCCTCGTATACCACCCCTCAGCGCGCTACCATTATCTGGAAAACAGGTCACACGAGCCAGCTACCTATCTGGCGGTCAAGTGGCATGCAAACACCCGAGGCATGTCAACCGAACCTGGCACGGGCAAAAGCCGTCTCATCAGCTATGCCGAGGCATCCAGACCAAGGGCTGTAGTTGCTTTCGATTCTGCCACGACCTGGCTCGACAGGCTTGAAGTCCATGCAAGCGGGTTGGCTCCTGGCGCTGGCTATAAGTGTCATACAGATGAACATGACGTCGTCATTATCGTTCTGAAGGGCGAGGTCACTTTCGACCAGGTGACGTATCCGGCTGGCAGCTGTTTGCTGCATCCGGGAGGATGGAAACACGGCCTGAAAAACTCAGGGACTGAGCCTGCGCACTACCTTGTTGTCGAACTTCACGGCAAGCCGGTGCGACATCGTCTGCCAGACATTCCGGAACTGACGCGCGATATGCTCGCCCGCGTTGCCGGAAACCTGAAAACTCAATGAAGTCTCGCGGTATTCTCGACCAGCAGCGGCATGACCAGGTTGAAATTGCCATGTTGGCGACACCTGAAGCCGCCGACTATTCGTGGCTTGGCAAGGCCAGCTGGAGGAACTATGCGAAAGCGCATGGCCACGACTTTCTGATTTGCGAGGAAAAGCTTGTGCCAGACATGCACGTGAACTGGTCGAAGATCGAACTGGTTCGACGTCGGCTTGCTGAAACCGACGCACGAGTTTTGCTTCTCGTTGATGCAGACAGTTTTGTCTTCAGCCCCGAACAATCGCTGGAAAGTCTGTGGCAGCCGGATCGCAGCATCCTGTTTTCCGATGACGTCAGTTTCCCGCGACCGGGACGTCCACGTGTTGGTCGACGCCATTTGCTCCGGTTGCGCCTGGGTCAACGGAAATTGCCGAATGCCGGCTTCATGATGATACGGGTTCACGAATACTCTCGAGCAGTTTTTTGACCGATGGCTCGACCTCGCACGTAACGACCTGAGTCAATGGGCTGATGTACATCCGCGCAATCAGAATGTCCTGTGGCGCGGCCTCCTGCGTTCAGAAAGGCCGCACATCGGTATTCTGGACAACGAAGTGATCAGGATGACACATCACAGCCAAATTCCTCATCTTCAAAGCCTCAAGCCATTCGCCGTTCACTACAAGCACGAAGCAATCGCTGCATCGCAATTGCAGGCGGTCGTACCGGCTCTTGATGACGCTTTCGACCAGGTTCATCGAGCTGGCGAAGTCCGATGACGAGAATGCGCAATGTTAGGGAAGCGATGCAGCTTTGGCCGGCATTGCAATTACAGCGTTTGCATGCGGCGGTGGGCAATCTTGTCGGCAAGCCGCCAGTGATACCCGGGCTCGCGGTCTCAGTGACGAGCTATCCTGCTCGGTTCAATACCTTGCACCTGTGCTTGGAATCCTTGCTACGGCAGTCGATCAGACCTGAGAAACTGATACTCGTAGTGAGTGCAGAAGAAACTAGAGAATTCCCTTTGCCAAGTGCCATCAAGGCGCTTCATGGCGCGCTCATTGAAATCGTTTATGACGAAGGAAACATCGGCCCTTATAAAAAGATCATTCCGATTATCGAACGATTTCCCGACGCTACCATCGTGACCTGCGACGATGACAAGATCTACCCGCCCAACTGGTTAAAACAGCTTGTCCGGGCAAGTCATGAAACACCCGAAGCAATCATCTGTCATCGGGGCCGTTTGGGCCGCGGGCTCCGTGACAATACCTGGGCTCCATATTCAAGCTGGCCGTCATGCGACCACGCGTGGGTTTCCATGGACGTGTTCCCTATCGGATCAGCGGGCGTGCTTTATCCGCCTGGATCGCTGGATGCGACTGTGACGGACAGGCATCAGGCGCTTCAGGTGGCACCGATGACAGACGACTTTTGGCTAAAGCTTGCTGCCTGGAGACGTGGACGCCCGACTCGTCAAGTAAGGCGAAAGCCGTTCCGCTTCACATCCATTCCGGTTAAGAGCGGTCATCTGTCAGACAACAACCTCACCACCGGCAACGACATGGTGCTGGCACGGATGGCGATTGAACTCGGCTTTACGCCAAGTTCAGTTCTTGAGCTGTCGTAGCCATGCACCAGTCCCTGGGTATTTCACTTTTCAACACTGCATGAAATGCACTCAGCATCCTCCAGAACGATGCCGAAGTCCGGACTTTCGGGAAAATAAGTTGCCCAAATTTTCGCCGGGCACTTTTCCCGGCGGCGACTATATCTGATGGGGAAACCGAGAGCGCTTCTTCTCCAGCCCGGCAACTGGATCTTCTCGCTATACTTGCAGGCGTGTACGGCTCTATCGGGAGTTACTGTGCATGGGGTTGATTTACAGCATTGAGCGCGACACCCTTTCCACCCCCTGGTCGTGATGCTCAATTGCGGTGTTCAGAAGAGTGTCGATTGATCGAAACCACACTTGTCCTGTCTGAACAGTTGCCACTGAATTGGCTATCAGGCCGTCAATTCGGCACCTCCACATTGGCAGGGTCATCACTATAGCGCAGTTTACTCTGAACCAGTTCGACAGCCGTTCCTGCCTGGATCGTTGGCGCTCAACCTCGCACGCAGCGGGCGGCAACCAGCCGGAAACCTGCCTGCGTAGCGCGGTAGTCGTCGATGATGCGACTGGCTGCATACTGGCAGCTGGCCATGTCGTGCACATACACGGGTGACATCGGTATCCGGTAGTCCTGCACCTGGCCGCCCATCAGCGCCGTCATGATCAGGAAGAACTCCATCTGTCTGCTCCTCTTGCTGCCTGACCCCGTTGTGTCAGGCCGGGACACGTCTTCATTTGTCCAGAGAAGAGTTGCAAGGCAGGGGCCAGCAGCACGCTTGCTTTAGTTGGTTTGTTTCCGAGAGGACGTGCAAATGACGCTGACCTCCTTCCCGACCTCATGGCAGAAACTTCGGGCGTTATCTAACCTCTTCGCAGGCGCCACGGCGAAAACCTCTGACTCGGAGCAGTTCACTGAGACCCGGCGGGCCGCGCAGCAAGTGATATGCGACAACATCTGGAGCAATCCAGAACCCTTTTCCAGCGAGCTGGACGTGTACTACCAGGCCCATCTATGTCGCGGACTGGAGTAAAGGGTTCCACAATGTTGGCAAATGCGAAACCGAGCGACAGCGGCAGTGAGAGTTGCAGGAACAGTCCATCGGTGTAATTGCTCGAAGCTACCCCTCAATTTTCAGCTGTTCTCACCACCGTTCCCCGTCAGCACCATGAACAACACGACCGGATTCAATTCTGGCTACTGTCAGTTGACGCCGGTTCGGAGTACTGTCCGTATACGGTCAACTCGACCGGGCCACTTGGGTGGAGGACTTCCATGACACACCCTGCAGCGCCTAGAACGAGAAGCTCAAAATCCAAAGCATTCACCAGACTGTCCATGGCCATCACTACCATGGTTGTGATCGCGGTTCCGGCCGCGGCCGAAACGTTGGTGGAGCGGGGTAGCTACCTGGTCAACACGATCCTGGCGTGCGGCAACTGCCACACCCCAAAGACGCCAGACGGAAACCCAGTTCCTGAGAAGGAGCTGTCTGGTGGCATCTCCTTCAAGACCCCTGCCTTCAATGCTGTTGCCGCCAACATCACACCAGACACCGAAACCGGCATAGGCACCTGGAGTGACGAAGACATCAAGCGCGCACTTACCGAAGGCGTAAGGCCCGCTCATGCGCGACTCTCCGGTGTCGCCTTGGCTGCCGTCATGCCGGCAAGCTTCTACAAAGCGCTTCTTCCTGGTGATCTTGATGCTATCGTCGCCTATCTCCGCACGGTCAAACCGGTGCGCAATGAGATCGCTCCTCCTGAATACAAGTTACCCGTCGTGCACCAGCCTTATCCCGATGCGGAACAAGGTTTCAGTGCAGAGGACATGAAGGATCCGGTACGGCTTGGCGCCTATCTTGTGACCGTCGGGCACTGCATGGAATGCCATTCGGTTCGGACCAAGGGGGTTTCCGATTATGAGGCAGGGCTCGGCGCGGGCGGACGGCAATTCGATCCATCAATTGTCCAGGGTCTCGAGGAAGGTTGGAAAGGTTCAATTGCCCCAAATATAACGTCGCATGCCACGAAGGGTATTGGCGACTGGACGGATGACGAAATCAAGCGTGCGATTACCGATGGCATATCCCGTGATGGCAAGAAACTAGGCCCTCCCATGGCCTTCAATTGGTATGCAGGACTAAGTGCTCAAGACCTGAATGCAATCGTTGCCTGGATGCGAACTGTCCCGGCCAGGGAGTAACTGGTCTGCCGTCCATTATGGTCAGGCGTTGGCGCTCGGTTCTGGTTGCCAAGTGCGCTGGGTCTGATGCAGTTTTCTCAGTGACCGTTCCTGATGCTGTGGACGGCTCTTCCGTTGGCATCGCGATGTGCCAAACTTGCGGTGTCATTTGAGGAACCGCAAAGGAGAGCCACCGGCAGGTTGTGGCACGTTCCAGAACTCTCCGATGAGCTGCAGATATCTCTGCAGGCCGAATTTAAAGACACGGGCGGCCTGGTCAGTCGATATCGCGTCCGTCCCTGAGCCATTGTCAGTGCTTAACGACCGGTAATCTGAGTACGGACAATACGCAGAGCGAATTTTGAATGGGCTAAATGGTTGACGGTTATGGTTTACCTCACAACCTGCGCCCTTGCCTTTTCGGAATATCATGATGCACTCCCCTCACATCGAGTTGGAATTCATTGAGCGCATGCAGCTCGTGTGTGACGACTGTGTGCTGATCAGCCTGCTGGAGGAGTTCATCCGATGCCTGCAGTCGACCCGGACCGATCTCGAAAGAATGCCACACCACAGCAGCGACGCTGTGCGGTTCCTGGGCGTCAAGCTGCGCGGCACGGCTTCCGATTATGGTGCCAGTCGTCTCGCTGATATCGCACGTACCATGGAGCAGAGCTTGAAACACGGATCGCGCAACGTGATCGACTGGCGCTTGCTGCTACGGTCGGAAATCGATGAGACGATCAATGCGTATCAGCACGCGATTGAACAGCTTGAATTCATGCCGGCACCCGAGCCCATGTTGCGACTGATCTCAGGGGAGTAAAGCTTGCAGGGTGCATCCCCCAGACGTGATCGGGCTCAAACGCCAGCGGACAACAGGCTATGGATCCCCTGCTGTGGGGGATAGCCGCAACAGCGCCGAGACTGAAATTTCCTGCCGGGTTGCAACGGGAGCGAATACATGGATCAGGATGAATATTTTGGAGATCTGGCCAAGGTCGAGTTGATGCGCCGGTCAGGTGCACTGTACAGCCTGGTCAAGGACGACCCCCGCTTCGCCTATTATGGACGGCTGGTGGCGCTCAGTGCTCCCGGTGACGATACGTTCGAGCTTATGACAGCACTGGCGCAGCTGCAGGGAGCGGGAGTTTGTTACTATTACCCCAAGAATGCTGCGGGCGAACTATATGCCAAACTGGAGACAATTGGCCTGAAGACGGACCGGCATGAACATTACCGGGGCGGCGAGAGGGCTATGCATGCCAGTCGCCAAGTGCTCGCAGAGAATGAGTTGCCCACCGACCTTACAATACGACGGCTGGACAAGGAGAGTCCTTCCAGCCTTGTCCAGGATGTAGCGCAGCTGCTGCAATCATGCGATGTGATGCCAGTGCCTGGAAGCTTTCTTCGTGGCGATGCACGACCCGGGATCACCATTGTCGCCATCGATAGCTCTGGTAATCCGGTGGCCAGCGCCTCGTCATTTGTCATTCATCATGCCGACAACCCGCATCGGGCAGATGTATTCTGGGGGATGCTGGCCACGCGGCCGGACCGGCGCGGCCAAAGGATCGCGGTGCAGCTGGGGGCTATGGCCATCAAGCACATGTGGGAGAATGAGGCAGCACGAGGCTTCATCACCGGCGTCCGCCGGGACAATCAATCGTCGCAAGCGCTCTGTAACCGACTTGGCGTCCATGACACAAACTGGATATATGCAACTTGCCTGAATGAGCTTGTGCTGGGAAGCTCGTCCGTGACCAGGTGACAGGCTAAGTCAGAGTACGCAACGCTTACTCACGCCCCGTCTTGCGGGGTATTGAAACTCTGGCACATGTCCGTTGATGTTCGATTAATGCAGCGAACCATACCGACGGGCGTTTTCAGTCGTAGCATATGAGAGCCAGGCAACCTCGGATCGGTTCAGCTCGATTCTGTATCCCGAGCAAAGCGTTTTCTCAGATACTCGGGAGTTCCCGTAAACTCTACTCCCACTTCCCTGCCATTTACCCAACGCACACGACACGGCAGCAGGACATCCTTGTCCGGCATAGATATCGTGATAATTTCAGGAACTGCCTTGAGTGGAACAGCACCAAGTCGTGCTCCTGTCAGGCTCATGTCCTCGAGGGTGCAGAATACGCGACATCCCTGGTCGCCCACCAGCATACTTGCCTTGTGGCTCATCTGATAACGCGGGTGAGGATTCCGACGGTTGCTCATAGTGACAAGATCATTTGACCGACAAGCATTCCTCGAGAAGCAAGGCCTGCTTGTACGGATAACAACTGGTTGTTCAGCAATGTGATAAATTGCACATCCGTCCGGGTGCGGATGGTTCAATGTTGTGGTCATCAAACACGAATTGCCTTCACAGAAAGGACACAGGCCATGACCAGATTGCACCACACAACATTCACGCAGAGTATATTTGGATCAGCGCAGCGTCTTTTCCGCCCCGGCAGCAAGACTGGCCTGCTGGCCCCTTCGGTCATCGATGCGCATATGGCGCGTGATATCGGCATCAACCTGGTTGGTCTGCGCTGAACCCGACTGACCTGGCCCCTGCAACTCCCCTGCAATCCCCTGAGTTTCACTTCCCCGGGCCAAGTGCCCGGGTTTCCTTTTTTCACGTGTACGCCCTGACCGGTCAGTCAGCAGGTTGACGAATACAAGTGGAAGTAAGATGTCCAGCGGCCAACATGAGCGGAACGGCGTCACAACGCTGGCGATAAACCAGTCGCGACAGTTCCCTGCCGCCTCAAATTGTCTCTCCTCCAAGGTTTGCAATCCACCTTGTGCCGCAAATATATTCAATTTCTAGCAAAATATACATTAACCGGTCACCTTTTATAAACATAAATAAATAATTTATCACCACCAATACATGGAGAAATGGTAAACAATTCCTCTATACGGCTCTGCACCAGCCGACCCGACCCTGCAGTCGGTCCTGCTCCCAATGGAGGAGAAAAAACCATGTTGCGCGTAGCAAGCAACCCTAACACCACCACCCCCTGGCAGCGACTTGCCAACGAGCGCCTTGATTCTGCGAACCGGCTGGCCCGCATTTGCGCGGTCCTTGTAGCGGTTCTGTTCGTTCTGGGGCTCAACTCGTTCCTGGTGATGTCTGAACAATCTCGCTTCTGCACTGACCTGACACGGGCCCACGCCGGTATGGACCAGTTTCTCGCGCGCAAGCTGCAGACTGCAGAAATCGTCGAAAACTACTGCTTATGAGCGATCTCCGTAGAGAACCTGACTGCCGGATGGCCAGTTGGTAGACCTCCCGAACCTGCTATCCAACCGGGGAACACTTGTTCCGGCGGGCGACCGCCTTGCCATTGATGTCGTGGCGCCGGTTCATGCCCCTCGGGGTCAGCCGCCGCGCATCATGCGGCCCATGCCTCGTCCCATGAGCTACTCGCCTGCCTGGCGGCTGAAGCAGTTTGAATTTTTCCAGGCGTCATAGCTCTATCTGACGCTCCTGCGCATGGGGTAGTTTAGAAATTTTTTCCCCCACCCACCGGCTATCCGCGACAATCACTTGCCGCGATCAGCATGATGCCGTTGACCAACACCGTCCTTCGTTGACTCACATCGCTCAGGTTCCGTTAACCAAAACTTCAACCGCCCCGAGGTAACAATGGTCAGTATCAGACCAATTCAGCCTTGGACGGACCATGGATTTCCCTCATTCGCGTGTACACATACTCGCCCTTGCAGCATCGATCGCGTGGTTTGTGCAGCAAGCGCATGCTGCCGACCTGGATGAACTTCCGCCGCCACCTGCGTCAGTCGTGGCTGCGCAGCCCGCGCCCGCCCTGAGGGGTGACTTCCAGGTCACTGGTGGCGCCTCCGCGGTCGACAGCGGCTATGAGGACCGCGCCTTCATGGGGCTGCAGGGCAGCCTGTATGACGAAACCGGCTTCGGCGTGCATGTTGATGCGGTTCATGTGCAGCGCGAGGAAGACGCAGCGTTCGTGGCCGTTGGCGCCTCCTATGCGGTGACATCCGGTACGCGGTTGAAGCTGATGCTGGGCTCGAGCTCGGACAACCTTGGAGTCCTGCCAGAGCTATATGTGAACGGCAGCGCGACGGTGGATTTCGGCCCGCAGATGGGCGTCGTACTGACGCCTGAAATCATCTACCGCAGCTATCGCAACGGCGTCGACGAAGTGCAGGCGCTGGCCAATGTGTCCAAGTATTTCTCACCGTTCACCGACGGATCGTACCTCGTGGGCAGTGTCACGGGGTCGGTCAACTACGTGTCACCTGGCGACAACATCGGCTGGGAAGCCGGTGCCAGCGTGATCTATGTCCGGCCCCGGACCATGTCGATGGGTATTGCAGGGGTGGTGGGTTCGTCAGCTTACGACAACCAGCTCGGCCTCCTTTCAGTGGGCGTGCGCAACGACTTCGCCGCCGTGCGGCCGTCGGTGTCGATGTACCTGTCGCCCGATGTCGAGGTGTTTGCGCGCGCCGAGTACCTGTGGACCGACTTCTACGACCTCGCCGGAGGATATGCCGGCATCAAGTACACGTTCTGAGTAACGGCGCCCGCGGGGCGACGAAAGGTTGTCTGTGTTGGACCTGATAGCAAGCATCGGTGAAACGCTGGCCGCGACGGTGTTTCTCGGCACCTTCGCGCTCACCACGCTGGTCACGGTGATCTTCGTCACGCGGCAGCTGACATTGTCGCTGTTCATGCTGTTCACCACGCGCCGGTCGCCCTATGTCGAGCTTGAACTGTCGAGCTGGCCAACTGTGACGATCCTTATCCCCGCGCACAACGAGGGCAAGGTGATCGACGGCTGCCTTTCCGCCATGTCGAAGGTCGACTATCCGTCCGACCGCATCACCTTCTTCGTCATCAATGACCGCTCGCGCGACAATACCGGCGAGATCGCGGCGTCATGGGCGGCGCGCGACCGGCGTTTCCGTGCCTACAATCGCCATGCAGACGCCGAGCCCGGCAAGCCGGCAGCGATCAAGGAAGTCATCGCCCAGCTCGACTCCGAGGTCATCGTGTTCTTCGATGCCGACTACCTGCCGGAGCCATCGCTGATCAAGCACCTGGTGACGCCGTTCGTGGACCCGGAAGTAGGCGCCACCATGGGCCGCGTGGTGCCGTACAACACCAACACCAACCTGCTGACCCGGCTGATAGACCTCGAACGCCGCGGCGGCTACGTGGTCGACCAGCAGGCGCGGTCGCTGCTGAATTTCCTGCCGCAGTTCGGCGGCACCTGTGGCGCAGTGCGGCTGGCCGCGCTCAACCAGGTGGGTGGCTGGCGCAAGGACGTGCTGGCGGAAGACACCGACCTCACCTACCGGCTGTTCCTCAATGGCTGGACGGTCGAGTATCTCAATCACGCAGCCTGTTACGAGGAAAGCCCGGAACAGTGGCAGACCCGCATCAAGCAGGTGCGGCGCTGGGCCTATGGTCACAACGAGTGCCTTGGCCGGTATTTCTTCAAGGTGCTGGCGTGTACGCGGCAGCCGTTGATCCGGCGGCTTGATGCGGCGATCGTGCTACTGTTCTACGTGTTCCCGGTGCTGTCGGTGTTCTGCCTGGTGCTGGCGCTGTTCTACCCGCTGTTCTTCAGCTATCCGCCGTTCAACCTGTCGGTGGTGCCGGCCCTGTCGTTCATGATCGGCTTCGGGAATTTCTCGCCGTACTTCCAGATCCTGGTTGGCGCGCACAAGGATGGCCAGTCGGAATCGGTGGCACCGCTGCCGTTCATTTTCGTGTCGTCGTCGATCTCGATGCTGGCATCCGTCTCGGCGTTCTACATGAACGTCAAGCACAGCCTGGCGGGCAGCCGGCTGAGCTGGGACAAGACCGTCCGCTTCCGGACGCCGTGAGGCACTGGCCCAGATGATCGTGCTCCAGTCCAACATCGTTCCGGTTCTCTACATCATCTGCCTGGTGGGCACGGTGGCACTGGCCTATGCGGTCTATGCCAAGCGCTATGGCACCAATGACACGCAGCTCAATTTCAACCTGGCCGACCCGGTGTGCTTCAATCCGGAGTTCCACCACCAGTTCCTGCTGCAGCAGATTGCACTGCTGCCGCGCGTGCCTGCGACCAATCAAGCCGGGGCGAGCGTGCAACTGACGAAGCTGCAATTGGCGGACCGGATGCTCAACGTGGTGATACCCGCTGGTGCGGTGCGGTTCGAAACCCAGCACGCCGAGGAGGAAATCAGCGTCGCCTCGGCCCACAACGTCACGCTGAGCCGGGTCGGACAGGTGCCTTACGTCTATGGCGATGACGTGAGCGTGGCAGGGGCATCGGCCATCACGGCGCGCCTGATCGTGGCACGCGGCAACCTTGATATCCGGGCAAGCCGCATCCAGGCTGACGGGCTTCTGGCCAATGGCGATGTCGACATCATGTGCCCTGATACCCACCTGACCCGGGTGTCCGGCTTCTCGTACCGGTTCAGCACTCAGCCGCTGCCGCAGCTTGCCCAGCTGGCCTTCAAGTACCGGCGCTATAACCCCGATACGCAGCGCGGCGCGGCACACCTGGTGACGGACAAGGTGGCCGACGGTGCCATCATCACCGAGAACATCGTGTGTGGCGGATCGCTGGAGATCGGGGCGAACGCGACCATTCACGGAGCGGTCAAGGTATATGGTTCGGTGAAGCTGTCAGGCCCCGTGCTGTTTCTCGGACCGGTGATCATCAACGGCGATCTCGATGCGCCTGAAGGCTGCGTGTTCATGTCTGACGTGGTGGTCAAGGGCGCGCTGACGGCTTCAAGGTTCATGGTGGCCGGCCAGCCGCAACGCCATGCCGTGTGCGTGGTGGCGCGGCGGCTGATGCTGAGGGGCGTCATTTCCGGCAGCGGCACGCTGGTGGCCAGCGAGCAGGAAGGGCTTCATTATGCGGCTTGACCTGTCACGCATCGTGCTGGGGCTGATCTACCTGGCTACCACCGGTGTGGTGGCGCTGATCAGCGACATCGGACTGGTGCTGCTGTCGAGCCGGTTTCACAGCATGGACTGTGTGCGCGAGACGTTCGGCGTCAACTGCCAGCTGGCTGCACCGATGATCAACAACAAGTTGTCGCTGATGGTGTTCATGCTGGCGGGCATGTTTGTCTACCTGGTGTTCCGGCACCGTGCGACGAACTCCAACTTTGCGCCGTTTGCCATGTTCCTGTCGGCCATGCTGGTGGCGTGTACGTCGTTCGACCTGGTGTTCGGCCTGCCTGCCCACAATATCTCGGCGCTGTTCACCAGCACGGTCAACACGTTCACCTACATCCTGATCTTCACCTTCGTGGTGATGGTGATGATCCGCGAATATGATCCGCTGGCGTTCCTGCTGTCGGTGATGGGGTCGTTCACGGTGAAGGTGTTTGCCTTCATCGCGCTGGGCCTGCTGATGCCGGGCATTCCGGGTGCGACAGGCATGTTCGCGCTGTTCGTGACCTACTCGTTCGCTGCGTTCGGCATGCACCTGATGATGGCTTGCCGGCTGTTCGTTTCAGCGCGCTGACCAACGCAGATTCAGCCGAACATCGCCTCGATGTCGGCAACGATGCGGGCGCAGGCCTTGCCATCGCCAAACGGGCTGACGGCGTTTGCCATCGAGCCATAGAGCTGCGGGTCGTCGAGCAGGGCATTGGTCCATTGGACGATGCTGCCGGGATCGGTCGACACCAGCCGCGCCACGCCGGCCGTCACGGCTTCCATGCGCTCCGATGTCTGGCGCATCACCAGCACGGGCTTGCCGAGGGCAGGGGCTTCTTCCTGGATGCCGCCCGAGTCGGTCAGGATCAGGTGGGAGCGCTTCATCAGCTGCACGATGGAGGCATAGTCGACCGGTGCGATCAGGTGCACGTTGTCGAGCTTGCCGAGGCGGTCATGCACCACGGTGCGCACGTTCGGATTGAGGTGCACGGGATAGACAATTTCCACGTCACCGCGCCCGGCGATGGTTTCCAGGGCGGTACAGATGTCATCGAAGCCCTTGCCGAAACTTTCCCGGCGATGGCCGGTCACCAGGATCAGCCGCTTGTCCGGTGCCGTTTGCGGCAGCCTTGATGTGATGGTATCGGCCCACGCGGGTTCGCGGTCCAGCCGGTCGGAGATCGACAGCAGCGCGTCGATCACCGTGTTGCCGGTGTTGATCACGGTTTGCGGATCCGTGCCTTCGCGCAGCAGGTTCTGCACCGACGTTTCGGTGGGGGCATAATGGCGCGCCGTCACCACTGCGAGCATGCGCCGGTTGGCTTCTTCGGGCCACGGGTGGTCGAGTGACCCGGTGCGCAGGCCCGCTTCGACGTGGCCGACCGGAATGCGCCGCATGAATGCCGCGACACCGCCTGCAAACGCCGTGGCCGTGTCGCCCTGGACCAGCACCATGTCCGGATTGATCTCGGCCATCGCCTCGTCGAGCGACGCGATCGCGCGGGCAAGCAGGCCGTTCAGCGACTGGTCCGGCCGCATGATGGCGAGATCCCGGTCAGGCGTGATGGCAAACAGCTCAAGCACGGAATCCAGCATCTCGCGGTGCTGGGCTGTCACGCACACGACCGGCTCCACCACCTGCGAGGTGCGCAGTGCGTGGATCAGCGGTGCAAGCTTGATAGCCTCCGGGCGCGTTCCGAACGCGACCAAGCACTTCTTCTTCATGTGGTTTTGCTACACCCGCCGCGGTGCACGGCGGACCCTCTATAGTCCCCGCGTCGAGGGTAGCAGACCTCAATGTCATTGCCTACCCCTTCAGAAGCGGACAGGTTGACAGTCCGTCCTCGGTCAGGCCCAGTCAAGTCGAAATAGATGTCGGACCAGTGCGGCACGCCGGTCTCGAACCCGGCCACGATGACGATGTCGGCGGTGTCGCCGCCGGTGGCGTCGAACCACAGGCCCTGGCCGTCGGTCTCAAGGTAGAATTGCGGACCGAGTGCCAAGCGTGCCCGACAAGCCGGATGCCGGTGGAAAACATGGATCTCGCTAGCGGTCCGTTGAAGGTTCCGTCAAGCCCAAAGCCAGTAGGGTCAATACCACCGGTCTTCACCGGACACGAAGTCACGGATTATGTCGCCTGCCTCAGATGCGCTGAGACACGAAGAAGGTATCAGCACCTCGCCCCCGAACAGGACGTCAATACCTTCGCCGCCGTTGAGGACGTCATCGCCAGCACCGCCGTCAAGTGTGTCGCCGTCGGAACCACCGTACAACCGGTCATCGCCGTCGAGTCGCCGAACAGCACGTCGGAGTCGGTACCGCCGTCCAGCATGTCGTCGCCGTCGCCGCCGAACAGCCAGTCGTCGCCTGCCTCGCCGAACAGCTGGTCATTATCGATGCCGCCGTCCAGCGAGTCGCCGCCATCGCCGCCGTAGAGGATGTCGAGGCCCTGCTCGCCGAACAGCGCGTCCGTATCTGCACCACCGTTCAGGATATCGTTGTCGGCCCCGCCATAGAGCCAGTCAACGCCTGCGCCGCCGTGGAGCGTATCGTTGCCGGCGCCGCCATCGAGCGAGTCGTCGCCGTCTTCGCCGAACACCGTGTCCTGGCCTTCCTGGCCGAACAGCGCATCGCCTTCAGCGCCGCCGTATAGCCAGTCGTCGCCGAAAGCTGCCATAGAGCCAGTCGACGCCGGCATCGCCATAGAGCTCGTCATTGCCGAAGCCGCCGTCGAGCGAGTCACCGCCATTGCCACCGTGGATGATGTCGCCGTCGTCTTCGCCGAACAGGGCGTCGGTGTCGTCACCGCCATAGAGCCAGTCGATGCCGGTGCCGCCATAGAGCCAGTCGAGGCCTGTGCCGCCCTGCAATTCGTCGGTGCCGGCACCGCCATACAGGCCGTCATTGCCGCCGTTGCCGTGCAGCATGTCGTTGCCGCCATTACCGGCGATGAAGTTGTCGAGGTCGTTGCCGGTTACCTCGTCGTGGCCATCGCCGGTAACGGCGTCCTCGATGTCCACGTCATAGGCGATGGCGAGGTTCTGCGTCATGCCGTTGACGGAGGAATAGGCACCGGCGACCAGCGACAGGACGGAGGACGATGTCCAGCCGGACAGGTCGATGGTGTCGTGACCGTTGCCGTCCCAGATGGTCAGGATGGGCGTGGTGTTGACTGTGAAATCATGGATCGGGCCGCCCACATTGGAATTGAAGCCATAGCGGGTGTCGCCAGCCCGGGTCGAGTAGTCGGCACCGTAGAGTTGCTGGATGGCGAGGATGTCGTAGACCATCGGCGTCTGGGCGTAGTTGTCCCAGTAGACACCGCCCCAGGTGATGTCCCTGCCCCAGTCCGCGCCGGTGTTCGAGGCGTGGAAGTACGACATTACCGTGTACTGGTTGGTGTCCTCGGCGAACAGCCAGCCTGATCCGGTGTTGCCGTACTGCGGGTTGCCGCCATTGTAGTTGCCGGAATGGCCGAGGCCGAGGGCATGCCCCAGTTCGTGCAGGTAGGTCTCGAACCCGGCATCGCCGATCTTCGGCGAGACTAGGTCGTTCGACTGCTGGGACGCGTTGAAGCCGGGGTTGACCCAGAACGAGCCCTGGATGCGCGCCGTGAGCGAGCCTTCGCTGCCGGTCTGGCCGGGCGTGTAGGCATGCGCGAAGCCCGAGTTGGTGGTGTTCGAAAACTTGATGTCGGCGGTGTTGCCGTTGGCGCTTTCGACAAACGTGGTGGCAACCAGATCGTCCCACAGGCTGATGGCAAGGCGGGCTGCTTCCTGCTGGGTCGTCGTGAAAGCGCTCCAGCCGCTGGCCTCGCTGTAGCCGCTGGCAAAGCTGCCGCTGGTGGGGAAGCCGTAGCTGACGGTCTGGGCAACGGCGCCGGTGGAGTTGTACCAGTAGAACTCGTCTGATCCGCCGAAGGTGGCAATGTAGTCGACCATTGCCGCGTTGTAGCCTTCAGGTACGCCTGCTGCCGTACCGCCCGCGGCACTACCGGCAAGGTAGGGCTGCAGGGTTGCCGCGTCATCGGCCGAAGGCTGTGCCTGGTCCTGCTGCAGTGCAGGGGCCGCAGCGTCTGTTGCACCCATGCGTGCCCAGCTGTCCGCGGTGCCCTGGGCGGACAGCGCCGCCTCGGCGACGGCGGCGCGTTCTTCCTCGAACCGTTGCCATTCGGGCAGGGCTGCCGTGATGCAGGCGATGCACATGGCGTCAAACCTCCCGGATCAGGCCAGCCACGGGTTGTTGAAGTGGATGTCCGACCATTGCGGCACGCCCGTTTCGAAGCCTGCGACGATGAACATGTCGCCGGTGCCGCCGCCGGTCGGGTCGAACCACAGGCCTTGGCCGCCGGTCTCCAGATAGAACTGCGGACCGCTGGCCAGTTCGGCCGGCAGGCCCTCGCCGGACGAGAACATGCCTGCGCTGATCTGGCCCGAGTAGCTGGCATCCAGCCCCATGCCGAGCGGATCGACGTAGAGCTTGTCTTCACCGGTGAAGAAGTCGCGGATCACGTCGCCGCCCTGGGCTGCGTTGAACACGAAGAAGATGTCCGCGCCGGTGTCGCCGTACAGCACGTCGACGCCGTCGCCGCCGTCGAGCACGTCATCGCCTGCGCCGCCGTCGAGCGAGTCGCCGATGTCGCCGCCCTGCAGCCAGTCATTGCCGGCATCGCCGAACAGCACGTCCGTATCGCCGCCACCGACCAGCAGGTCGCTGCCGTCGCCGCCGAACAGCCAGTCCACGCCATCCTCGCCGAACAGGCTGTCGTCGCCAATGCCGCCGTCGAGCGAGTCGCCGCCGTCGCCACCGTAAAGCGTGTCGTTGCCGGCTTCGCCGAACATCGCATCGGTATCGGCGCCGCCATACATGAGGTCGTTGTCGGCGCCGCCGAACATCCAGTCGACACCATCGCCGCCGTGCAACACGTCGTTGCCCGCGCCGCCATCGAGCGAGTCGCCGCCGGTGCCGCCGTACAGGGTGTCCTGGCCTTCCTGGCCGAACAGGGCGTCACCGTCTGCATCGCCGTACAGAACGTCGTCACCGAAGCTGCCATACAGCCAGTCGACACCGTCGCCACCGTGCAATTCGTCATTGCCGAAGCCACCGTCGAGGTTGTCGCCGCCGCCTTCGCCCCAGGCAAAGTCGTCATCGTCGCCGGCAAAGATCGCGTCCGTGTCATCTCCGCCATAGAGGTGGTCGGACCCGGTATCGCCGTAGATGAAGTCGAGACCAGCACCACCATGAATGGTGTCATTGCCGGCACCGCCATTGAGGCCGTCATTGCCGCCATGACCATAGATGATGTCGTCCGCCTCGTAGGCATCGACCAGGTCGTTGCCGCCAGCGGCGTGGATCACGTTTGCGCCTTCGTCGCCTGCCAGTTGCTGGTCGGCTTCCGAGATCCCGTTGATGACGATGCCAAGGTCTGCGGTTGATGTTTCGAGGCCGTCGGTGATCGTATAGCTGAACGTGTCGGTCAGCGTGTCGCCGGTGGCCATGCCGACAACGAACAGGTTCCCGGTATCGAGCAGGTAGCTGTAGCTGCCGTCCGCTGCGATGGTCAGCGTGCCATAGAGGCCTGCAATGACTGCGGAGCCAGTACCCGGAACGCTGGTGCCGGCGACGGTGCTTACCGTCAGGTCGTTGCCGTCAGGATCGCTGTCGGCGCCAAATCCATTATCATCGAGGATGACGTTGCCGGTCTGCGCAACGGCGTCTGCTTCCGACATGCTGGCAGTATTGTCCACTGCCAGCGGTGCATCATTGCCGCCACTGAGCGTGATGGTGATCTGGTGCGTGGTGCCGTCGAGCGTCGACACGGTGATCACGTCGGTCAGCGTTTCACCCACAACGAGAGCTGCGATGGCGGGGTGGTTCGACAGGGCCGTGTAGGTCCAGTTGCCGGCCACGCCGATGGTCAGGTTGCCGTAGCTGCCGCCAATGATGCCGTCGAGGAAGCTGGACTGGTTCTGGTCCGGGTCTTCCACGGTCAGGGTACCGGTGACATCGATCGGCGTGTCGCCGGAGCCTGCCAGGCCTGAGCCGGTATCGTCGCCACTGACCACGGCGGCATCGTTCATGCCGTTGACCGTGATGGAGACGGTGGCTGTATCCACGCCGCCATTGCCGTCCGACACGGTGTATTCGAACGTGTCGATGGCGGTTTCGCCCGCACCGAGATACTCGAATGCGCCATTGGCGGCGTAGCTGTAGCTGCCGTCTGCGTTGACGGTGACGAGTGCGCCGGAGGCGATGGCGACCTGGGTATCGACGCTTGCGCCGACGCCGTTGACCTCGGATACGGCCAGCGTGTCGCCATCGATGTCCGTGTCGTTGCTGATCAGGTTGCCGGTGGTGACGGAGTCGTCCTCGCCGGTGGTCAGCGTGTCAGCCACCGCAACCGGACCGTCATTGGTGCCGTGGATGGTGATGGTGACGTCGAACGGTGTGCCGTCAAACGTCTGGAGCGTGATCGTGTCGATCAGGGTTTCGCCAACGCCCAATGCCTGGACTGCGGGATCATCGTTGTTGAGGATGTAACTCCACCAATTGCCTACTACTTCGGAACCTTGAGCGACTGCGTTGCCGTAGGTGCCAGTGTACTCACCACCCTGGACACGTCCCTCACCTGAATCCGGATCTGCGATATCGAAGTAGGTGAATGTATAGGCGACATCACCGAACTCACTGCCGTAGACGATATCGTCCTCGGTAACGTCGCCGGTCAGCGGGCCGGATATGACGGCAGCATCGTTCACACCATCAATGCCGATGCTCACATTACCAGTTGCCGAACCTCCGTTGCCGTCACCAACAGTGACACCAAAGCTGACAATCCAATTGGGTTCGTAAACCAGACCAAGGTGTTCGAAGTCACCCGCAGGCGTGAAGCTGAAGTCGCCATTTGCCAGGACCGTAAGTTGTCCACCATTGACCAGGTCAATTGGTTGTCCGACCGTGAAGGCTTGGCCATCGATCTCGGTGATGGTCAGGATATCGCCATCAACATCTGTGATGTCCAGCAGCGAATACAGGTTACCCGTGGCGGGTATCACACCATCTTCGTCAATTGACCCATAGGCCGCAAAGGGTATCTGAACCACCGGCGCATCGTTCACATCGCGGAACGACAGGTCGACGCTTGCATCGGCATTGGAGCCGTCGGGCAGCAGGTTCGGCACGCCGCCAAGGTTGAAATCGCCGTTGGCGGCGATGTTCTCGTCGTTGACGTCAAAGCCGTCGTTGACGTCGGTACCCTCGAACTGGTCGATGAGGCCATCGCCGTCGGTGTCCACCGTTGAGATGATCTCGGTCGGGCCGCCATCGCCGCGTTCCTCGGCGTCGGACAGGCCGTCGTCGTCGCTATCGAAGTCGACGTAATCGGCAAAGCCGTCATCATCGGTGTCGATCGGCAACAGGCCGACGCCATCCGGGTTGAACCCTGCCGTGCCGGGGGTGACTTCATAGGCATCGTCAAGACCGTTGCCGTTGGCATCGACACCTGACGGCGCGATGTAGCCAGCCGTGGCCTGTGCCTCGACATTGTCGGTGATGCCGTCATTGTCGCTATCAATGTCGAGCCGGTTGCCGCCGCCGAAGGCCACGCCGTCGCCGAACACGAAGATCTTGCCATCCGGGCCACCGGCTCCGGACGGAATGTAGATGCGGATCGACGAGATGCCGGAGCCCACGGGTGCCAGATCGTCGAGCGCATAGATGGCCATGCGGGCATCCTGCGTCGAGTTCTGCCGCGCGCCGGTGGCGAGATAATCAGTATTCGAGATGTAGATCTGGCTGCCCATCGGGTTGCCCAGCTCATCGTAGGCCTGGATCAGCACCTCGTTGTTGCCGCCGCGCTCGGTCACGCCGACAAACGTGCCGGCGGTGACGAACAGCGGGGTGTCATAGCTCAGCTCGTAATAGTCGCCCGTGGTGAAGCTGGAGCTTGATTCCTGGTAGTCGTTCAGGTCGGTGGACTGGAACGCCTCGAGGATGTCTTCATCCCAGTTCGGGTTGCCGGAGTAGGTTGCGGCTGTGTTGCCGTCCTTCTGGTAGGTAAGCTGCACCGAGTTCTGGAAGGAATGGTTGTAACCATCCGGCAGCACGAAGTCGGTGTAGGTCTTGCCGTTCACCGTCACCGAGGTGAGGATGTGGTCGCCGTCGGCGTCGTTCAGGTTGGCGCTGGAAATGCCGAACGACACGTCCTGCGCATTCAGCGAGCCGTCGATGCCGCTGTCGGCGCCGTTGGTCTGGGCGATCTCGTCGATGTCGAGAATGCCATCACTGTCATCATCGATGTCATCAATGTTGGCCACACCGTCACCATCGGTATCGATGTTGAGGGTGATGCTGGCCTGATCCTTGCCACCGTCGCTGGAGGTGACCTCGTAGCTGAATGTCTCGCTGTCGGCAGGCTTGCTGCCCGGTGTCACGTCCAGCGTGCCGTCGGCTTGCAGGGCAATCGTGGTGCCGGACACCAGCGTGACGGGGTTGCCCTCGGAAATGGTAATTACGTTGGCCGGGTTGGCCGGATCAATGATGCCGGTCACGGCAAGCGTCACGTCATCGGCATCCAAGTCGTTGGCGAGCACATCGAGGTTGACCGTCTGGCCGGGGGCCGCGGTCACCGGGGCTTCATCCACGGCGACGGTGGCATCGTTGACGCCGGTAATAGTGATGTTCACCTGGTGTGGTGTGCCGTCGATGGCTGACACCGTCACGGTGTCGATCAGCGTTGCACCGGCGGCCAGCCCCTGGATCGCCGCTTGCGTGTTGTCGGCGGCGTATGTCCAGTTGCCCTGTGCATCGGTGGTAATCGTGCCGTAGGTGCCTTCGAAACTGCCAGCCAACAGCTCGGACTCACCGGTGTCAGGATCGGTCACGATGAGCGTGCCCTGCACGGTGAGGGTGAGCGGGTCACTGTCTTCTGCAACCGTCCCCGTGCTGTCGCCGGTGACGACAGGCAGGTCGTTGCTGCCCGTGATGGTCACGGTGACCACATGCGTGGTGCCGTCGAGTGACGATACGGTGAACTGGTCTTCAAGCGTTGCACCGGCGGGCAGGGCCTGCACGAGCGGGTCCGCGTTGTTGAGCACGTAGGTCCAGTTGCCGGCGGTGTCCATGTCGAACATGCCGTGGCTGCCTGTGGCCGACGCGAGGTTGAAGACGGACTGACCAGCATCCGGGTCGGTAACGGTCAGTGTGCCGGTTGCAACCTGGCTTGTCCCGCTGTCTTCGGTAACGATGCCGGTGTCCACGCCGCCAATGATAGCCGCGTCGTCCGAGCCGTTGATGGTTATGGTTACCTGGTGGGTGGTGAAGTCAATGCTGGACACCGTGAAGGTATCGACAAGCGACTCGCCGGCCACCAGTGCGTTGATGGACGGATGATCGTTGAGCGCCTCGTAGGTCCAGTTGCCGGCCGCGTCGATGGTCAGGTTGCCGTAGGCACCACCGGTGATGCCGGCGACGAATGCTTCCTGCGCCGGTCCGTCGATATCAATTATGGTCAGGCTGCCGGTCGAGACCAGGGTTGCCGGGCCGCTGTCTTCGTTGACCGTGCCGGTATCCGTGCCGCCAATGATGGCTGCATCGTTGACTGGCGCCACGGTGATGCTGACGGTGGCAGTGTCAGTGCGCAGTGAGTGGCCAACCATTTCAGATGCAAACAGGTCCACCTGCAGTCCGCCAGTGTCAGGCCCCTGCATGGTTACGGTCAGTTGCTCCTGCCCGGTGCGATCGAAATACAGGATCTCGATATCATGGTATCCCGCGGTAAGGAAAATGCTGCCGCTTTCAACCTGGTAGGAGTGCAAGCCATCATTGTCGACGATGACCTCTGCGTCGATCAAAAGCGCGCTGCCGTCGTCAGAGCCGGTGGTGAAGGTGTAGGTACCCTCAGTCGTGACGAAGATATGGCCTTCATAGCGGACGGCGAAGGTCTCGCGGTTGCCCTGGTAGAACAGGGCGAGGCTGTCGACGTCAAAATCGGCGGCAACGCCAGCACCGGTTTCGCCGCCCGCCTGAATGGTGAACACGCTGTTGTTGTTCGGTGGCTTGTCGAAGAACTGGTAGGTCAGTCCGGTCTGCATGCCGGTGAATTCGTAGGTAAACTGGTCCGGGCCATTGTAGTTGGCGTCCGGCGTATAGGTGACGGTGTTGTCCGGATTGACAACCAGCGAGCCGTTTGACGGTTGTGAGGTGACGGAGAATGCGGTTACGGTGTCCACCACGATGCCGTCATTGGCCAGAACGTTGACCGTACCCTGGGTATCTTCAAGGATGTTGAGCGTGTCATCGCCTGCCTGGGCGATGAGGTCCAGGGCGACAGTACCGCCGCCCAAGGTTTCACCGTCGCTGAGTGTGTAGTTGAAGCTGGTGGGGCCGACATAACCTGCTTCCGGCGTAAAGATCAGCGTGGAGCCGTCGAGCGACAGGGTAACAACGCCGTGGCTCACCGCGACCTGCCCGCCCGGAGCGATGGGCTGGCCTTCAATGCCGGCGAAGAAGAAGTTGTCGCCTTCCACGTCGAAGTCGTTGGCCATCAGGTTGGAAATCAGCAGCAGCGTATCGGCGCTGTTGCTGACCGGACCCGTTGCATCATAAACGCCGGTTGGTCCGTCGTTCACGCCGGTGATGGTGGCGGTGACCTCGTGGGTGGTGCCGTCGACGGTGGTGACCGTGATGGTGTCGGTCAGCGTTTCGCCGGTGGCGAGCTGCTGGATTACAAGCTGGGCCGTTTGAGCCGAATAGGTCCAGTTGCCTGCGGCATCGATGGTCAACGAGCCGTATACGCCGGCAGTGGTGGCGGCGACGAAGGCGGCTTCACCCGTATCGATATCTGTGATGATCAGCGATCCGGAATCGACGATGGCCGTCACCGGCGGGGCTTCCGGGTCTGTTGGTGGCAGAATAACATCTTCGGTCACGCCTGCCTGGTCATCTCCGGTAATGACGGCCACGTCATTGGTGCCGGTGATAGTGATGGTGATGTCGTGGGCAGTGCCGTCGTCGGCGTAAACCGTTACCACGTCGATCAGGGTGGCACCCTGTGCCAGGGCCTGCACCGCAGGGCCTTCATTGTCGAGCGTGTAGGTCCAGTTGCCGTTCGCGTCGAGCAGGATGGAGCCATGTGCGCCTGCCACGGTGCCATCGGCAAACACGGCTTCGCCTGCGTCCACATCGGAGATGGTCAGCACGCCGGAGACCTGTTGCAGCACGCCGCCATCTTCTGTGACGCCGCCTGCATCAACGCCGCCAATTACGGCCGCGTCGTTGCTGCCGTTGATGACCACGTTCACCGCGTGTGTCGTGCCATCGACCGATTGCACGGTGAAGGTTTCGGTGAGCGTGTCGCCGGCACCCAGCTCCTGGATCGCCTGCTGGTCCGTGAATGCGGCATACGACCAGTTGCCAGTGGTATCGATCGTCAATCCGCCCCACGTACCGGACAGGCTTTCGGCCACGAACACTGCTTCGTTGAGGTCAACGTCGGTGATCGTCAGGGTGCCTGTATCGGTGACAGCGGGCGCGGTGGCGTCTTCAGTCACGCTGCCCTGGTCATCGCCGGCAATGACGGCAGCGTCATTGGTACCGTTGATGGTGATGCTGACATCATGGGTGGTGCCATCGATGGACTGGATGGTGATGGTATCGATCAGCGTCGAACCGGCACCAAGCCGCTGGATGGCGGTCTGGGTGTTGTCTGCCGAGTACGTCCATTGACCGGCTGCATCTATGGTGAGCGAACCAAAGGCACCGGGCGTGGTGTTGGCGTTGAAGACCGCTTCCCCGGCATCGACGTCGGAGATGGTCAGCATGCCGGTGGTGGTCAGCGTGGTCGGGTCGGCTTCTTCGGTCACCGCACCGGTGTCGGTTCCGGCGATGACAGCGGCGTCGTTGACACCGGTAATGGTGATGACGACGTTTTGCTGGGTGCCGTCGAGCGAAGTCACGGCAATCGTTTCGGTCAGCGTAACGCCTTCACCAAGCTCCTGGATGGCCGCCTGGGTGTTGTCTGCCGTATAGGTCCAGTTGCCGGCCGCATCGATGGTCAGTGAGCCCACGCTGCCGGGTACGGTTTGTGCCGTGAAGAAGGCTTCACCGGTGTCGATATCGGTAACGGCCAGTGCGCCCGACACGCTGAGTGTCAGCGGGGCATCTTCTTCAGCGATGGCGCCCGTGCTCACGCCAGTGATCACGGCGACGTCGTTGGCACCGGTGATCACCACGGAAATATCGTGCGTGGTACCGTCTACCGTCTGGATGGTCACGGTATCGGTAAGTGTCGCGCCCAGTGGCAATGACTGGATCACCGCAGCGGAGTTGTTCAGCGTGTAGGTGTAGCTGCCCTGTGCGGTGATCTGGACGGTACCGTAGCTGCCGAAGTAGCTGCCGCCGGTAAATTCCGCTTCGCCGCCGTCCGGGTCGGTGACCGACAGCACGCCAAGGTCGAACGGGGGTGCGCCTGCGTCTTCCGTCACCTGGGCGCTGTCATCGCCGAACACAACGGCCACGTCGTTCACGCCGTTGATGTTGACCGTCAGGTTGGCAATTTCCGAGCCGACCAGGTTGGAGGCAGTGTAGGTAAAGGTCTCGCTCAGGCTTTCGCTGGCCTTCAGCATCTGCACTGCTGGATCTGCCGAGTTGACCAGGTAGGTGAAGTCACCGGCGGCGTTGATGGTCAGCGTGCCGTAAAGCCCGTTGATGACCGTATCGCCCGAGCTTGCGACCGGCGTGGTGTTGATCTGCGACACATAGATCAATGCGCCGAAATCGTTGGAGAGAACATTGTCGCTGACGCCGACGGTGTCATCTTCATTGGTGATGATCAGGTCCGACTGTGTCGTGGGGGCGGATGCCGTACCCATGATCGTCACGGCCAGTGTTGCCACATCGAACGACGAGGCATCTGTTACCGTGTAGTCGAACGTGTCGATCAGCGTTTCGCCGACCTCAAGCGCCTGAACGTTCAGGTTGTTGTTGTCGAGATCGTAGGTGTAGGCACCGGTAATGCCGTTGATGGTCAGGGTGCCGTACACGCCTGAAATCACCGTGTTGCCACTGGGTGACAGGATGGTTTCGTCCACCTGCGAGACGGCCATGGCCTGGCTTTCGACTTCCGTGTCGACACCAAACCCGTCGTCATCGGTCAGCACGTTGCCGCTGTCGGACAGGTATGAGTCCTTCTCGACATAGGCCGTGTTGTTGGTGGCAATCGGTGCGTCGTTGTTGCCGGTGATGTTGACGATCAGGTCGGTAAAGAACGAACCATCATCATTGGTGAATTCGTAGGCAAACGTGTCGGGATTGATGTCGTCTGCCGTGAACGACTGCACCGACGCATTGTTCAGCGTGTAGGTGTAGCTGCCGGCAGCATCGATCTCGAGCGTGCCATAGGTGCCGGTAATGGTCGTGGTGCCGGTTGGCGCGATGGCCTGGCCGTTGACCGTCTCAAGCAGCGGGTTGGTGCCGGTGTCGTTGGCGAAAATGTTGCCGGTCGTCACCAGCACAAGGTCTTCCGTGACCGCAGCATAGTCTTCGGGCGCGGTATTGCTGCCGGTGCCGCCGGAGTCCTGGATGAACTCTTCCAGGATCAAGGTACCCTGGTCGTCGTACTCACGGTACCATTCCGACCATGTTTCATTGTCATGCGGGTCGAAAATGGTGATGGAATAGAAGCCGTCCTCGTACTGGTAGCGCGACTCGACCAGCAGATGGGTGATGTCGTACTTGTCGGTGACGGTATCGTTGCCGAACATGTAGCGCTCGGCGGAGAACTCGAAGCCATAGGCTGCGAGATCGACTTCCATCCATTCGCCATCGTTGAACAACAGCGTGTCGATGCCGTTGCCGCCCTGATAGTTCGACAGGCCATCTGCTGCGTCATAGACCACAACATCATCGCCGTCGCCTGCATCGATGACGTCGACGCCGGCGCCTCCATCGATGAAATCGTCGCCGTCGCCACCGCTTATGGTGTCGTTGCCGTCGTCGCCATGAATGGTATCGTTGCCGCCGAGCCCGTCGATGATGTCATCGGACGTGGTGCCGTCGAGCACATTGTCATTGCTGTCGCCAGTGATCGTTGCCATGTCAGATCACCAACGCATTGCAAGCCACGAGGGCTTGCCAGATTACGCAACACATACTTACCGTCCCATCTCTCTACTGGGCGCCAACGCCCGGGCATACGCTTGCGCGCATGACCGGTGATCGGCGAAACTACAGCGCGAGCCCTAAAAGAGTCTTTACGGCAGGGTTGCAATTGCGCGCATTTGACTCGCCTCGCGGGAAATGCCGCCGCAGCCCAGCCATCACACGGTGCACAAGCTGCTCGACAAATCGCAACCGCAGGGCCAAAACTGGCGCCGCATGTCGATATTCCTGGACAAGATCATCCCGCTGTTTGTCTACCCGACGGGCTTCATCGTTGTGTCGGCATTGCTGTGCCTGCTGTTCCTGGCCTGGAACTGGCGGCGAGCGGCCGTCACCTGCCTGCTGGTTGGCACGCTATATGTCTGGCTGTGCGCGACACCGGTCTTCTCGAGACTGCTGGCTGACAGCCTGGAAGGCGACTACCTGACAAGAACTGTCGAGCAGATGCCGCAAGCAGACCTGATCGTGATGCTGGGCGGTACGCTTAGTCCGCCGGGACAGTGGAACCCGTATGGTGATCTTGATTCCAGTGCCGACCGGATCACCGAGACAGCGCGATTGTACCGGGCCGGCAAGGCGCCGCAGGTGCTGATCAGCGGTGGACAGCTGTTTCCGGTTGCCGGCAGGGCATCGGAGGCCGAGATGGTGCGCGCATTGCTGATGGATTTCGGCGTTCCGGAATCGGCGATAATTGTCGAGACCTTGTCCCGGAATACTTACGAGAACGCGACCGGTACCGCCAGGATGCTGCAGAAGCAACCCGGTGCCAGCGTGCTGCTGGTCACGTCGGCGTGGCACATGCAGCGTGCGGTTGCGGTGTTCCGCCGGGCCGGGGTTACTGTCGTGCCTGCGCCGACAGACTCGTTTCGCGCACAGTTGGCCGACAGCATCCCGTTCGGGTACCTGCCGGACGTGGATGCCTTGCGGATTTCAACATTGTGCATCAAGGAATGGATCGGCATGGCCGTCTACAAGCTGCGCGGATGGGCCTGACAGATGGGCATGCTGCGACTCGTCATACGCTACGGCAGGGACATCTGGCAGTACCGGCCCGCGCTCACGATGACGGCTGTCGCACTCATGCTGGCCCGCAGCCTGACTGAAGGTGCGGGGCTGGTGTTGATCATTCCCATGCTGGCGCTGATCGGGGTCGGTGCAACGCAGCCGGGTGAGGCAGGCGGGCCGCTGGGTGCGCTGCCAGACTGGATCAGGACAATGGCCCAGGGGTTGTCGCTGGAGGTCGTGCTTGGGCTGTTCCTGGGGGTTGTGATTGCGCGCGCCCTGATCGGCTATGTACAGCAATTGACAGCGGCAAACCTTCAGACCGGCTATCTCCGTCACGTCAGGGTGAGGGCCTACGAAGCGGTCATGGGCGCGCGTTGGCCTTACCTTGCGCTGCAGGAGGCGTCACGCCTCAACCATGCGCTCAGCGTTCATGCAGAGCAGGCGGCCTATGGCATCACGGTGATGACGCGGATCATCTCGGCGGTACTGCTGGCTGGGGTCAGCGTGGGTATCGCCCTTTTGATCAATCCGAAGCTGTCGTTGATGGTGATCGGGTTTGCCGGACTGATTGCCCTGCCGGTGATGGTGTTCGATTTCCGGTTGTACCGCATGGCCCGGCAGACCACGTCGCAGCTTGAATCGATTTTTGCCATGTTCGGCCGCCAGCTGGGCGATCTCAAGGCAGCCAGAACGGCCAGTGGCTCAGGCGTGGAGGCCGCGCAGTTTGCCGGCATGGCGGACCAGTACCGGGATGGTGCCTTTGCGCGGCAGCGCTTGAACGCCGCCATCGCATTGTTCCACGAGATCGCAGGGGCCTTGCTGCTGATCGGTCTGGTGTGGCTGGCAGCGGGACAAGCCGCAACGCTGCAGGTCGGACCCATCGCGGTCGCGGTTATCTTCATCCGGCTGTTCCCGGCGCTGAAAGGGTTGCAGTCATCCCTGCGCGACCTGCTGTTCGTGTTGCCGGCATGGGAACGGGTGTCGGCGATGACGGACGAGGCAGCTGCGCATCGCGATGAAGCAAGCAGCGACGCCAGCCTGCCTGCGCCAGCGTTTGACCGTTCGCTGGAGCTTGCCGGCATCTCGTTCAGCTATCCCGGCAGCGGGGTAGCCGTGCTGGAAGACATCGATCTTGTCATCAGGCAGGGGACCGCCAACGTGATCCTTGGCCTGTCGGGCGCGGGCAAGACGACGCTGCTAGATTTGTTGACCGGCCTGCTCAAGCCGGACCACGGCCACGTGCTCATCGATGGCGAACCGCTCGCCGATGCAAGCCGGGCTGCCTGGTGCGCTTCGGTTGCCTACGTGGTGCAGGATGCCCAGTTGAACAACGGCACGGTGCGAGAAAATGTTGCCCGCTTTGCCGGTGCTGCCGCCAGTGACGACGATGTGTGGCGGGCTCTGGGCCTGGCAGGAGCTGAGCAGATCGTGCGCGACCTGCCTGCCGGGCTGGACGAACAGATCGGCGACCGTGGACAGCGGCTGTCGCGCGGCCAGCGCCAGCGGCTTGCCCTTGCGCGCGCGCTGGTTAGCCGGCCCCGGTTGCTGATCCTTGATGAGGCGACCAGCGCGCTCAATCCGCGCGACGAGGAAATGATTGCGGATAATCTCAGGCAACTGCGGCCCGACGTGACCATGATCATCGTGGCGCACAAGCTCGGCAGCCTCGGATGGGCTGACAGCTTTCACGAGATCCGCAACGGCAAGCTGCAGCCGGTGGATGCCGTTTCCGTTGGTGCTGGTGATGGGCGGGAGGCTGGCACCAGGCGCCAGGCCGGCTGATGAGCGGTATCGGGGCCATTGTCTGGCATGACGGGCGCGGCGAGGCTGACCGCGAACAGGTTGCGCGGTTTGGCCAGGCATTGCGGGTCTATGGCCGCGACCGGCAGGCAAGCATCTTTTCCGGGCCGTGCGCCCTGCTGTATGCGCATTGTGCGCGCACCACCATTCATGACCCCGGTGGCGCCCCGGCCGAGGCTGCCGGCGGCAGGTACCATCTGGTATTCGATGGCCGGCTGGACCGGCGTGAGGAGCTGCTGGAGCGCATCGGTGCAGGCCGGGACGGCATGGGCTGGAGCGATGCACGCCTTGCCGCCGAATGCTGGGCCAAATGGCACGAAGACGCACCGCGGCACTGGTCGGGCGAGTTTGCCGTACTCGTCTGGGATGCGCAGGAGCGCAAGTTGCACTGCGTCCGTGACCAGCTTGGCCACAGACCCCTGTCATGGCACCGGCGCAGTGACGGAACTGTCATTGTGGCCAGTGCGCCAATGCCGATGTTCGCGGTGGACGGAGTTCCGCGCGAAGCCGATGAGCAGAAAATCGCCGACCAGCTGGTGCAGATGTTCAATGACAGCGAGCGCAGCTTTTATCGCGGCATCCAGCGGGTCAAGGCAGCGCACCTTGTGACATTCAGTGCGACGGACCAGCGCAAGACAGCCTACTGGTCGCTGGCAGACGTTACATTGCGCGAGCCGCCCCATGACCTTCGTCAACTCACCGAAGAGGGCCTTGAGCTGTTCGACAAGGCGACGGTCCAGTGCCTGCGTGGCAGCGTGCGGCCGGGCGCATTCATGAGCGGAGGGCTGGACAGTTCCAGCGTGGCGGTTTCTGCGCTGAAAGCGCTGCCGGAAACGCAATCGCTGCCAACCTTCACGTCCTTGCCCTCGAATGAGTGGGACGGCCGCTGTCCGCCTGGGACCTACGGCGATGAACAGCCGTTCGTGGAAGCCATTGCCCGGCTGCACCCCAGGCTCAAGCCGCAGTATGTCCGCTCCGAGGGTTTCGGCATGTTTCACCTGCTCGACGAGTTCATCGATTTTGCCGGCGTCGCACCGCGCAACACGATGAATTTCTGCTGGCTGCACGAGATCCGGCAGACGGCAAGCGAGCAGGGGCTTGATTTGTTGCTCGAAGGCAGCATGGGCAACGCCACCCTGTCGTGGGGCGGGGAAGGAACCTGGCTGGAGTGGCTGCGGCAAGGCCGCCTGATGCCGCTGGCGCGCGACATGTCAGCGCGTGGCACGCAGGCCGCGCTCGCTCGCGTGGCGTCTCTATAACCAGATGCTTGTACCGTTGCTGCCGCAACGCGCAGCCATGTGGGTGCGCAGCGCAAGGTCGGGTTTTCCCCGTTGGCCGCACTGGTACAATTTCAGTGCCATCAACCCGGCGCTGTTCGAGAAGCTGGACATGCAGAACCGTCTCGACCAGTTCGGCTGGGACTTCTACGCGACCGGAGACGTGGGCGTGACCAGAGGCGGCAGTCTGCTGACCGAAGGACCGGCAGAGGAGCGTAGGCGAGATTGACCTCGGCTTCCGGGCCTTGCACGGAATCGAGGTTCGCGACCCGTTCTGCGACCTGAAGCTGATCGAATGGTGTTTCAGCCTGCCCGACGAAGTCTTCTACGCCGGCGGCAGGCATCGTGGCTTGATCCGGCACATGATGCAGTCCCGTCTGCCGGCCGAGGTGGTGAACAACCGGGCAGTGGGACGCCAGATCATCGACTGGCATGCCCGCATGACATGGGATATCGACCGCATCCGCGAGGAGGTGGCGGCATGCGCAGATGATCCCGGACACCGGTCGCTACATCGATACCGCCCGCCTCAAGGCGCTGCTGGACGATTGGCCGGAAACTGCGCCCTCTGGGCCGGATGAAGCGTGATACGACGGCGGCATTTGCGTCGGTCGCCATGGCAAGTTCACTCGCGGCAGGTCGGCTTGTGCGCCGCGCCAAGGGGTCCAACCGCTGATCAACGCCCGCCTTGGGGAGGAGAGTCACGGATGACTGACCCGCGCAGGAATTTACGTACAGACGTAAGGCAGTTCCACATCACCTGAAGGTTAGTATGATTGCCGGTGAAGCCATGACTGTCCTGACCCGGCTGAGCGAACGTCAGCTAGACGGTTTGGATGATCAGGTCGGTCCGCGATGAACTCGAGATCACCGACGTTAATATCTCCCGTCTGGGCAAGGGGCTGTTCCAGGTCGACAACGTGGGACGAAGCTGCCCGAGTACCTGGGATTGAGACAGCCCCGCTATGCGAAATGAGGCAACGCCGAATACCTTGAGGGCCTCGTTCAGTCTTGATGATCCCTGCGCGTCCTCGAACGCGTACAATCGACGTCCTGGGTACCTTGAAACAGGTGGACGAGAAAACGATATCTGGTGTGATCCGAGAAACGGGTCGGAACATGAGACGACAAGCGTCTGCGGTTCTAAAGTCCTTGAACGACTCACATTCCTGCATGATTGCCAAGCCAACTTTGCAGTGGAGCCGGCCGCCGTCGGGGTGAGGATTCCAGGGGCAATTGCAACATCCAAGAAGGGAGACACGATGTCTGGTCCGCTCACGTCAAACGGGTTCGGTTCGTTTCAACAGCTGATTGCAATCCAGGTGGATGCCGAGCACGCGCAGCTGTTACTTGAGATCGACTTGGTGACGCTGTTGGAGGAACGTGACGGACGCTTGCTGGTCGAATACCCGCGCTGGACCACGCGACCCCATGACGACGAGACCGTCGTGTATGAGCTAAGATCCCGGTTGTCTGCCCTTGGAATTCCATACCAGAACTGGTCAATTGACTGGGACCGTTCAAGTTTCTGAATGCCATCAAGGTCGGACTATCGCTGGCCTTGCGCTTAAGGTAGCAGATCATCTCGAACGCCTAGATGAAAGGCCAGCCTGTAGTCACTTTCAGGCAATCAGCCGAATAGCAACGTTTGCTTCGTGAAACTCTGGGATTACCGATGGCATTGAGATGTCTAACGGCGAGTACCAGGCAATTCCGGCAAACACCTCGGTGGGTGTGAGGGCACGGAATATGGAAACCTAGTAACCTGACACGCCTGTCATCGGTGCATATGGCTGCGACAACTCGTTTGGGCCCGGTTTTACGTGGAAACGATGAAACTTGAGTGGCGCAAGGCCAGATATCTTTCCAACATCGCGGGTACTCCTCGGATCTGTTATGGGGGGCGCCCTAGCCGGTGCCGGGCGGTCTTGTTCGACTGATGTGCCTTGTTGCGTGGGTGGCTTCAGCGCGTGCCGACAGGGGTGTCATTGTGTGATTTGGGCGCGTTTATACACTACATTATGAGGCAACGAGAATTTCGTGCGACTTTCAAGCGACAGATCTTATCCAGGATCTTAAAATACACGCATTCCATCCCTTATTAGAAATATTCTGAATTTGGCATTTTATAATTCTATTATTTTATTTTGATAAGATATAATATTTTAGATTTCGTTTTAAGAAGCGGCTCCGGTCGGTCGGATACTTCATACACTTGGCAAAAATTCTGCAGTTTTTGAAATTTTATATTGACAAAGTCAAAAATTTATGATATGCATTCAATTTCATGACGAATTTTTCAAGATAAAAGAGCTACTTCAGCATCGGATCTTGGTCAATTGCGTGGTGAAAATCCTCCGCATGTCAATTATTGATTGAATTGACAATTGCCACATAGCCATCTGGCCGCTTAGTTTTGTGGCATGCTTTGGCCCTTGCTGTACACGGCAAGGAATTAGTCAAAGCGAATTGGGGGTTGTCTTGCGGCTGAGCAGGTCAAGTGGCGCAATTGGCCGTGGAACATCTGGACCAGCACAGGGCGCTGTTGCCTAGGGCAGGTTCTGCGTCAGTGAAGTCATGGCAGCTGCATAAGTTTTTGAGATTCGATGGCAGACCTGCATCGCATGGTTAGCATTTTCGGCTGGCAACAGCCGCCGTCAGCCAGAGAAGCAGATTGTATCGACGCTAGCGAAATAGTATTTCAATATAATTTTTTCAACATATCAATTCAAGGATTAGAAATGAACAATATTAATAAAGATAAATCGACAAAAATTACGGCAACTAGAATCTCATCAAAGACTGGCTCGACCAATATCTACCTCAAAAGATACCTTCCATATCTCGCCCATCCACCGATGCTCCCAACGGAAACGGGTGATGAATACTGGATGCTGATGGACGAACTGTTTGCAGAACTCAAGCCTGACGGCCTGCTGGAGGCCCAGTATATCGAAGATGTGGTCTACAATAGCTGGCAGATTCGAAAGCTTAGAAGGGTGCAATCTGACCTCGTCCGGCAGGCAATGATCGAGGTCGGAACTTCCGAACTGTCGCTGGTGGTCTACCTGAACAAACACGTCCTATTCCAAGAGTACGATACCGAGGCCAAGGCTGAAGTGGCGGCAAGAATCATGATGCAGCAAGCCATGGCGGGCAAAAAGGAGGTAGCCAATGTCATTGAGGGCTATTTGGTTGAGGTGAGCGGGTTGTCGTGGGCGTGCTTGCAAGCACAGGCCATTGAATCCGTGCTGCCCAGTTACAGCAGGTTCGAGCAAATGATCCAGATGTGCGAACGACAGCGGCAGAATGTCTTCAGGGACTTCGTCTTCCTTAGCCAAGCCAAGGCCCTATTGCTGGAACAGCGGAGCAATGAGGCCATCTCGGTGGTGCCCGATTCTGCCATACCCGGCACTGTCAATGTTGCACCGATTGCAACGGGGTCATCGGCAGCGGGCAGCCTGAAGGTTGCTAACTCTTCCAGTGCGAGCAACACGAGTTCGGCGAACCTCCTCCATGACGACTCTCAACGCAGCGATGGGGCTTCCCTCGTGGATGAGCAGGTGAATGCTGCCGCAGCAGTCAGTATGACGTCTGCGTCGGTGGCTACAGCCAATACGGCTGGATCAAGCAGCGCGATGCCGGGCTCCACATGACAGCCCCCGCATTCGGCAGCAGGGGCCGAGTTGGTGCTGGTATTGGAGCCCGCCTCAACGCTCGTACTCATGGATTGTTCAGCCGGGTCGGATTGTCCTGCGGAGTGTCCGTTCGCGTGCAGCAGTTGCGTGATGCCTATGCAAAGGACCCCTTGACCGCAGATGCACCAGGTTGCCTCGACGAACTGGCCGAGGTGCAGGCAAACATCGAGGAGATACGTCTGGTTCGCCAGCAGCTGTGGCAGGTGATGCTCGATGCAGAGGGCCAGGATGGTGAACCTGGACCTGACCCGTCAGGCAGTTGCCGATCTCGAAACGGCGAGCAAGAGACAACTGACCAGGCAAAGGCGAACTACGTGACTTGCCGGACCCGCCATGAGCATCTGGACACTTTGTCTCGCAAGTTGTTGAGCCTGTCAGGCTATCAGGGCAGGGCCGCGGGGCGGCGGCGCAAGCTGGTGCTGGAAGTTCTGCGCTGTCGCGCCCAGCATCGCTCCGGTAGGCGAACAGACGGCTGATGATTTCCTATTGAACAGCACATATCGCCAGACTTACTTTGCCTGAGTATGAGCCATCGCCCATTTCACTCGGATTGCGTCATTACGCGCGAAGTAATCTGCACACTCAAAGTGTTCTGCAAACCCTGGTGCAACATGCCCTGCTCATACCAGACGTCTAAACAATCAGTAGTAGATTTTCTGTGTATAGTTCAATTTTAAGTTGAGTGCTTGCAAAACAAGATATTTGCACGAGAAGATTGCACATGGTCACTGGAAAACCCCGCGGCGGCGCCGTGTCCTTTCCTGGTCGGTTGCAACATGGCAATCCTGTTTAGTCGCCGGCGAAGCTTGCTCCGGACCGGGCAAGTTCCTTCAGCGGGATCGGCCTGAAGCTGTCCAGATCCGGCAGGTTGCCGGTGATGATCTCATCGCCCGAGGCAAGCCACGCATGGGCCTCAAGCGCACCACCCGGCCCGCGGCGCACCCCGATACTGAGGGTCCAGCCATGGCCCAGTTCATGCAGCCACGCGGCTGCTGCCATCGCCTGCACCAGGCAATCGGACCGCCACGGCACACGCGCCCCGGCCGATGCAATCGCCCAGCCAATCAGGCGGACTACTTCCGCGCTTGCAGGGGTGCTCGTCGCCGGGTTGGAGAGGCTGGTGAGAATGGTGCTGACCGGCTTGCGCGCCAACTCGAAACGGGCTGCCGCGAGCTTCGCACAGGCTTTCAGCCAGGCGCGCTTGTGGTGGGCGTCCAGTGCGTTCCAGCGCGCCACAAGTCCGCTAACGGGTGGTGACAAGACCGTTCTCGACGAGCTCACGGACAAAATCGCTGGTATCCTTCATGCAAGTCGCCTCATCCACGTCGTAGCGCTGCACCAGTGCGGCGACGATGTCGCCCAGGGTGCATTCGGTCTGCAGCATGTCCCAGATGACCCGCGCAGGCCCCTCAAGGCCGTAATAGACGCCATGCTCGGCATCCAGCAGGACAGTATCCTCCGGGCCAAGCTCTGCGGCCGGGAGTTCGCTGGTACGTAAGAGCACCAGATCTGCTGTCAGGTCGGTTTGCGTCATCAGCCGAATCTCTCCTGAACATGGCCGATAATCAAGTCCATGCATTGATTGTGACGTGACTTGTCCTTTGGCCGCTTCAGGCTGAAGGCAGGAACCTGCCTGCACAACCTGCCCGCCCAGCTGAAAAATTCCTGCTCATGGCCCATCAGTTCCACGAGGTGCGCGAGCGACACGTCGCGCCTCGTGCGCATCATGGCATCCATGGGGCTCAGGGCTGAAATCGACGGCGCGTCACGTGCGTCGTCGTGCCAGTCGGTGAAGTACAGCGCCTTCAGCTCGCGGGCAGCGGTCGCATATCGCCCCGGTGCAAAGTGGATGTGCTTGCCAAAGCGGTAGCTGTCGACCGCCAGTTCCGACCCATCGAGCCCGCCAACCTCGGCACCCTCTTCAAACAGGTGCAGTACCGGCAGTGACGGGTATGCCAGAAACGGCACGTCCGGCGTGGTGTGGATGGTGAGCCGGTCATCGGTGAACAGCTTGAAGCCCCGGGTGCTGAAACTGGCCGCAAGGGTCGACTTGCCGTCGCCGGCATTGCCGGGAAATGCCACGCATCCGGCCGGTGTTTCAATGGCGGCGCAATGCAGTGGAAAGTACCCGCGCTGATGCAAGGCAGACCCTACGCCCGCCGACATGGCGTACAGGTATGCGGCGGCGTCGAGGTTGTCCGGGCCGGGGTCAATGGTAATGCTGCTGCCCCCTTCGACAAGGCAGCGGATACCGTTGGTCAGGCCCATGAACACCGTGTCGTTGCCTACGAGGTAGCCGTCCTTCGAAACTGAATGATGGTCCCAGGACTCTGGCAAGGAGCGCTTTTGCAAAAGCAATGGCGCCGTGTCCAGAATGCATGCATGGTCATCAGCCGAGGCCGGCTGGAGCAGCCCGTCAAGCCTGATTGCCGTCCTGATCGGCAAGCCGTGCACGAAATAGGTATTCAAGCCAGTCATTGGATATGGTCGCCGGAAAGATTGAGCGGGCCGACCATGCAGAAACAGGGCTGCAAGGGCAACAACCATTGCAGCCTCGCCAGGCGCGATGATCAGGCACTACAACGCTGGCGCAGTTCACCGAGCACGCCAGCGAGTTCGTCGGCCACCTCGCGACAGGCAGTAGCTGTATCGAGCGGCTCACCACTGCGGGCCTTGCGTTCGATCTCGCCACAAGTTGCAGCGAGCCGGGCTGCACCGATATTGCTCGACATCGACTTGAGCGCATGGGCCGCGTCAGCAAATTCGACCAGCGCATTTCGTTCCGCGCACGTCTGGATCAGGTCCATGGCGGGTCCGGCGTTACTTTCGAACAGGCCAATGATGCGGTTCAGGAACTCCGGCTCGTCGGCACCGATGACGGCGAGCCCTGAGATGACATCCTCGTCAATGCGCGGAATGCTGCCTCGAACCGCGTGCACATCACTCCCGGGTGCCGCCTCGGACGATGAAGCCTGACTGTCTGGCAACGGCTGGGTGTTTTCCACCGCTTCGGCCGGAGCATTCTCCTGCAAGGCTCGCGCGACCTGGGCGATGGTGAACGGCTTGGTGATCTTGATGTCCATGCCGGCATCACGCCAGCTGCCTGCGTTGCCTGCGCCTTCGAGGTGCGCGGTCAGCGCTATCACCGGTGTGCGTGGCCGCCTTGTGCGGGCTTCCTCGCGACGGATCAGCCGGGTTGCCTCGAGGCCGTCCATCACCGGCATCGAGCAGTCCATCAGCACCACGTCATAGATTTGCTTGCGCCATTGGACGACGGCTTCCGACCCGTTTTCCACCAGGTCGAACCGGACCTTGAGCTGCCGCAGGACTTCCGCCACCACCTCTCGGTTGACCGCATTGTCATCTGCCACAAGGACATGCAGGTGCGAAAGGTCAGGCAATGCCTCGACGGCCGTCTTGCTGCCGTCAAGCGCATCGCGGCCACGCAATTTTCCGCTGGCCATGGCCCGGGCGAGCGCGTCGATGTCCGCGTGCGCCATGGGCAAGGGCAGCAGGTCATGAGCCAGGCCGCTCGCCAGCATCGATTGCGCACTTGTATTGCCGATGGGCTGGGCAAGGATGAAGCGCGGCGTCTGGCTTGCGTGCATGTCGAGAATGTCGTGGGCAATGCGGACCGAGGTGATCATGGATCTGTAGCCGCCCAACATGGCAGGCGTGATGTCCGCCGCTGCGACCGATGTCATGTCGAGGCCCATGGCGCGGAACTGCGAGGTGATCGCGCGGGACAGGGGCTCGTCCTCCAGGCACACGATCGCCGGTGCCAGCGGGCAGCCGTCCAGCGCCGGGGCGTCATGGGCAACCGGGTCGGGGCAGGGGATGGTCACGATGAACCGGCTGCCCTGGCCGGGTGTGCTTTCAGCGCGGATCGATCCGCCCATGGCGTCGGCCAGCTGCTTGCAGATCGACAGGCCAAGTCCGGTGCCGCCATACTTGCGTGTGGTGCTTGAATCGGCCTGCGAGAATGCCTCGAAGATGCTGGCGAGCTTGTCCTCGGCAATACCGATACCGCTGTCGATTACCGTCAGTTCAAGCCGGGCGAGGCCGCCGTCCGACGCCGGAGGCAGCATGCGCGCGGCAATGCCGACGTATCCTGACGAGGTAAACTTGATGGCGTTGTTGGCAAGGTTGGTCAGCACCTGCGTCAGCCGGACGGGGTCGCAGGTGAATGTCGCGGGCACCTTCGGGTCGACATAGGATACAAGTTGCAGTCCGCTGGAGTTGGCGCGCTCCCAGAACAGCGCCAGTACATGGTCGATGGTGGTGCGCGGTGATACCGGAAGGGGCTCCAGTTGCAGCTTGCCGGCCTCGATCTTGGACAGGTCGAGCAGGTCGTTGATGATGGCCAGCAGCGACTGGCCCGAGCTGACGATGACGTCGGCATACCGCTGCATGCCGTCGGGAAGGCGGCCGGATGCCAACAGCTCCGCCATCACCATGATGCCGTTCATGGGGGTGCGAATCTCGTGGCTCATCGTTGCAAGGAAACTGGACTTGGCGTCAGAGGCTGCTTCGGCGGCTTCCTTGGCGATGCGCAGCTGGGCCGTGCGCTGATCGACTGTCTGTTCCAGGTTTGCCCGGTGGCGGGCAAGGGCACGGTCACGTGCGTTGATCTGGTCGAGCATACCGTTGAAAGCGTCAACCAGCTTGCCGATCTCGTCGCCCGTGGTGCGGTCAGCGCGCACTGTGTAGTCGTGCTCGTCACGCACCTTGGCAATGGCTCGCATCAGGCTTGCCAGCGGCGAGGTGACCGACCGTTTCAGGCCGGACGATACGCCAAGTCCCAGCACGCAGGCGAACAGGGCAGCCAGCACGGAGGCGAGAATGCCCTCGAACAGTTGTGTGCGCAGGTCCGAGATGTCTGCCAGCAGCGAGACCGTGCCCACCTGCAGGCCACCCTGAATGGCTGGCACAGCTACCGAGATGGTCGGGTTGACCGCCATGGCCATGATACCGGTTGCCGTCTCATCGGGCATGACCCGGCCCAGGCCGCTGCCCTGTTCCACGATCACCGCATTGCCGATGGCTGCGAACACCTGGCCGTCATTCAGGTTTGCCGAGATGAACGGAATGGCCTTGAGCTTGCCAATGGCGCGCAGCGAATTGAGCGCGGAGGCCTTGTCACCGGAGCGCAGGTGAGGGGCCACGCTGGCGGCAAAGACCTGGGCGGTTGCCTCCAGCGCCTGCTTGCGTGCATCGAGGTTTTGCGTGGTCTGGCGATAGACGTAGAAACCGGTCGCCGTCATTACCGACACCAAAACCGCCAGCATGACCACCATGGTGATCTTGCGGGCAATGGTGAGGCTCAACAGCTCGATGATTTTCTGCTTGATCGGCATGGTTTCCCGCCAGCACACCTGCGGAGCGTGTTGCGTACAAGTTGCATGCCCCACACCTTGATAGCCCGGTCATGGTTAACAAAACCTGCCTGATTTCCGCCATTTGTGCGCTGCTCAGCCCCGTTCGGAAGGATTTGTTAACATCCGGCTAACCAGCAAAGCCGTTTTGCCCTGCCTGAAGGCGCCGGTTAACCGCGTTCAATGCTCTAGGCGTATAGAGTTCCGCCAGATGTCTGACATGTGGCAGTGCTCGCCGTTCAGGTGAGCCGGGGAAATCATGGGTAGCAGGTTTACGACGAAGCTGAGGGCGATGCTGAAGCACAGCGATGGTGCCGCGGCACTGATCTTCGCCCTGCTGGCGCCCGCCCTGGTAGGCGTGGCCGGCATCGCTGTCGATTTTGCACGCTACAATCATACACATGCCAACCTGCAGGGGCTGGCTGACGGTGCCGCCGTGGCTGCCGTCCAGAGCATGACCGTTGCCAACATGGCAGCGTCGGCCACCGAGGCCAGCGTGCAAAGCTACGTCAAGAGCCGCGCGGAAGACATGGCCTGGCAGAAGGGCCAGCATGGCATCAAGGTGACGACCAATGTCGACATGAAGGCTAATTCCGTTGAGGTTCAGCTCAGCGAAGAATGGCAGCCGATGCTGGCACATTACCTCACCGGTGAGGTAAAGACGCCGATTGTTGTCAGTTCCACTGCCTCGATGGTCGGGTCCGGCAAGGCATGTGCAATCGCGCTTGAGGACACTGGCAACAAGGTCTTTCACATGGATGACAGTTCGAGGTTGTCCGGGAATGATTGCGGCATGTTCTCGAACTCCACCGATAGTCATTCGCTGGTGGTCGACAAGGAGGCAGTACTGAAGGCTGCCCACGTATGTTCGGCTGGTGGATCGCTGGTCAAGAACAAGGGCAACGTAACACCCGACGTGACCGAAGACTGCCCGCCCATGAAAGACCCGCTCGAAGGCCGCGCCGCGCCGCCGTTCGGGGGATGCGACTTCACCAACCATCGCGTCAGCCTGCCCAGCCTGTTCAAGCTCAAGGCGAATTCGGTGTACTGCGGCGGCCTGACGATCGACAGTGCCGCCATTGTCGATCTCGAGCCGGGTGTCTACGTCATCAAGGACGGCCCGCTGGTCGTGAAGGATGCATCGACCATGCGCGGCAAGGGCGTCAGTTTCTACCTCACCGGTGCCGGCACGCGGTTCGAGTTCGGACCACTGACGACCATCTCGCTGGAAGCACCGGTGAACGGACCAATGGCCGGGCTGCTGTTCTTCGAGGATCGTGACAATGCGGCCACGACCCACCTGATCCAGTCGATCAACGCACGAACCTTGCTGGGCACCATCTACCTGCCCAGATCGCTGCTTGAACTGTCTGCCAACGCTATCATTGCCGGTGACTCGGCCTATACCGCGCTCGTGGTCGGAAAGCTGCTGGTGCGTGGCGGTCCAAATGTTGTGCTCAATTCGGACTATGAAGCGACGGATGTGCCGGTGCCGCCTGGCCTGATTGGCGGCAAGGTGATCCTCACCAACTGATGTCTGCGAGGGCTGTTCAGGCGCGCCACATGGTGCTTGCCTCGCCCAGCCCGATGCGACAGCTTGGCTGCCTTCGTGGAACCCGGGAGGCGAGACATGGCATCATCCAATTCAGTTCGTGTGGCGGTACTGCCCGGTGACGGCATCGGCATCGAGGTCATGCAGCCGTGCCTCGCCTGCCTTGATGTGGTGGCAGCGCAGGCCGGCAGTTTCAGCTTTTCCTGGGAGACGCTCGAGGCAGGTGCAGGCGTGTTTCGCACTACCGGCACTGCATTGCCCGACGACGTGGTGAAGCGGGCGGGCAAGGCGGACGTGATGCTGCTCGGGGCGATGGGCCTGCCGGACGTGCGCTATCCGGATGGTCGCGAAATCACGCCGCAGATCGAACTGCGCGAGATCTTCGACCTTTATGCCGGGGTGCGCCCCGTCGAGACGTTTCCCGGTTCGCCCGTGCCGCTGAAGGACCCGCGTGCGGCCAGCCTTGATTTCGTGCTGGTACGCGAGAACACCGAAGGCCTGTTCCACTCGCGACTGACGCCGCAGCTCAAGGATGACAGGGAAGCGCGGGAAACACTGCTGATCACGCGGCATGCCACAGAGCGGCTGACGGATTTCGGCTTCCGGCTGGCTGAGCGGCGCAAGGCCCGCGGCCGGGGCGAGGGGCGCGTCACCTGTGTCGACAAGGCCAACGTGTTTGCCAGCTTCGCGTTCATGCGCAAGGTGTTCTACGAGCGCGCCGCCGCCTTTCCGGATATCAAGGCAGACCACTGGTACGTCGATGCGATGGCGCTGTCGCTGATCCGCAACCCGTGGGCGTGGGATGTCATGGTGACGGAAAACATGTTCGGCGACATATTGTCGGATGCTGCCGCTGCCCTGATGGGCGGCATGGGCATGGCACCGTCTGCCGACATCGGTGACAAGCATGCCCTGTTCCAGCCCTGCCATGGCACTGCGCCGGACATCATGGGCACCGGCAAGGCAAACCCCACGGCCATGCTGCTGTCGGGCGCGATGATGCTGGACTGGCTGGGCGATACGCTGGGTGATGAAGCGATGAGCGAGGCCGCAGAGCGGCTGCGCCAGGGCGTGCGGGCCGCCTTCGCCGATGGCAGCCTGCGGCCTTGCGAGGTGGGCGGTGATGCGGGGCTGAAGCAGATCACGGACAGGGTGCTTCACGCGCTCAAGGCCTGACCCTCACGCAAGTCTGGTCTGCACCGGATCCGCCTGCAATGCCTTTGATGCAACAAGTTCACGTGCTAGGCGTTGGGCTTGGCTGGCGGGCATTTTTCCCTGCATTGCTTCTCGAGGTTTCATGCTTGATCGTATCTTCAGATGGTTCGAGAGACGCACCGATGCGTTCTCTGACGGCGAGGCCGCCATGCCGCCGGCCACGCTGAATGGCTTCATCTGGCATTACACCAAGCCGTTCTGGCCCTGGATCGCGGTGACGTCGGTACTGGCTGCCGTGGTGGCGGTGATCGAGGTCTCGCTGTTCGCCATTCTCGGGTCCGTGGTGGACTGGCTGGCCAAGACCACGCCGCAGACGGTATTCACCGACTATTCGGTGGAGCTGATACTGCTGGCCGGGCTGGTGCTGGTGCTGCAACCACTGCTGAACTTCGTCTATGAACTCATCCTGCACCAGACGCTGATGGGCAATTTCCCCATGCGCATCCGCTGGGAGGCGCACCGCTATGTGCTGCGCCAGTCGCTCGAGTTCTTCCAGAACGACTTTGCCGGGCGCATCGCCACCAAGGTGATGCAGGCGGCGCTGGCCGTGCGCGAGGTGGTGCTGAAGACGGCAGACGTGTTCGTCTTCGTCGCGGTGTATTTCACCGCAGCCATCGTGCTGTTCGCCGATGCCGACTGGCGCCTGGCGATCCCGATGGTCACCTGGCTGATCGGCTACCTCGGCGCGCTGTGGTACTTCGTGCCCCGGCTGAAGCGGGTGTCCAAGGCGCAGGCCGATGCCCGCTCGCTGGTGACCGGCAGGATCGTGGACAGCTACACCAACATCCCGACGGTGAAGATGTTCGCCCACACCGAGTTCGAGGACCGTTATGCGCGCGACGGCATGGAGCCGTTTCTCGACAACGTGCACCAGCAGATGCGGTTGTCGACCAAGCTGATCACCTCGCTGAACGTGCTCAATGCCCTGAACCTGTTCGGCGTCGGGGCGACGGCCCTCTGGCTTTGGTCGCTCGGGGCGATCAGTGCCGGTGCCATCGCCTTTGCGGTGGGGCTGGTGCTGCGGCTTAAGGGCATGTCGCACTGGATCATGTGGGAAGTGTCGGGCCTGTTCGAGAACATCGGCGTCGTGCAGGACGGTATCGAGAGCATTTCGCGCAGGCGCCAGGTGGTGGACAAGCCCGGTGCGCAGCCGCTGGCAGGTGCCGCGACGGCGAGATCCGCTTCGAGGGCATCGGTTTCCATTACGGCAAGGATCGGGCCGAGCTTGATCGCGGCATCATCGACAACCTGACGCTCACCGTGCAGCCCGGCGAGAAGCTCGGCATCGTTGGCCGCTCCGGGGCGGGCAAGTCGACGCTGGTGTCATTGCTGCTGCGCTTCTATGACCTCGAGACCGGCCGCATCCTGATGGATGGGCAGGACATCGCCGGGGTGACGCAGTCCTCCTTGCGGGCGAATATCGGCATGGTCACGCAGGATACATCGCTGCTGCACCGCTCGATTGCCGACAACATCCGCTATGGCCGGCCAGACGCCAGCCTGGAAGACGTGGTGAAGGCCGCCAAACGGGCAGCCGCGCACGAGTTCATTCTCGGGCTGGAGGACCAGCGGGGCCGCAAGGGCTATGACAGCCACGTCGGCGAGCGCGGGGTCAAGCTGTCGGGTGGCCAGCGCCAGCGCATCGCCATCGCGCGGGTGCTGCTGAAGGATGCGCCGATCCTCATTCTCGACGAAGCAACCAGCGCGCTCGATTCAGAGGTCGAGGCGGTGATCCAGGACAGCTTCACTGGCCTGATGGAAGGCAAGACCGTGCTTGCCATCGCCCACCGGCTGTCCACCATTGCGGCCATGGACCGGCTGGTGGTGATGGACAAGGGCAGCATCGTCGAGATGGGCAGCCACGCTGAACTGCTCTCTCGCGGCGGGCTTTACGCGTCGTTGTGGGCGCGGCAGTCGGGCGGGTTCATCGCCACGGCCGATGATGTCAACCAGGCCAGTGCTGCCGAGTGACTCAAAGCGAGCGCAGCCTTTATCCCATATGCCTTGCCCGGGCTTGACCCGGGCATCCATGGACCCCCGGATCAAGTCCGGGGGAAGCAAGGACGATCACACACTCTTGCTCTAGATCGACCAGCCACCGCAGATGATGTGGTTCTGGCCGGTGACGAACGACGACTCGTCTGACGCCAGCCACACGATCAGGGGCGCAACGTCGTCTGCGTCGGCCAGCTTGCCGGTGGGCTGACGGGACAGGAACCATTCGCGCGCCTTGTCGTAGCCGCCCATCTGTTCGCCCAGCGTCTCGATGCGCTGGCGCAGGGAGGGCGTGTCGATGGTGCCGGGGCAGATCGCGTTGCAGCGGATGTTCTGCTTGACGAAGTCCACCGCAATGGACCGCGTCATGCCGATGACCGCTGCCTTGGTCGCGCCATAGACAAAGCGTGCCGGTGCGCCCTTTATCGATGAGACCACCGAGGCCATGTTGATGATCGACCCGCCACCGCGCTCGATCATGCCGGGGATGACCGCCTTTGCCATGCGGTACTGGGCGCGCACATTGAGCTCGAACGAGAAGTCCCAGGCCGCGTCGTCACAGTCGAGGATGGTGCCGTGGTGCACATAGCCCGAGCAGTTGAACAGCGCATCTATCGGCCCCGCCTTCTCGATGATGCGGGCCACCTGCTTGGGCTTGGTCACGTCCAGCATGAAGGTCTTGATGCCGCGTGCCTGCGACTTCACCTCGGCGAGCGCGTCCTTGTTGATGTCGGTGGCAATGACCTTGGCGCCCTCGCGCGCCATGGCGATCGCCGCGGCCCTGCCCATGCCCATGCCAGCCGCTGTTACCAGCACCGTCTTGCCCTTCAGCCGCCCCGCCATTCGTGAAACTCCCTTGTGAAACTGTTTTGTAGGTTGGCGCCCAATGTGCCAGATTTCGGCAACTGCGCAATTGTGAACTGACAAGCCGCAGGCAGGGCAGGGGACGTTATCACCATGAAGGTTGTTATTACCGGCGGGACCGGGTTCATCGGCGCGCGGCTGGCGCGCCGCATTATTGACAAGGGCACGCTGGCTGGTCCGGACGGTGCGCAGGTGCCGGTGGGCGAGGTAGTGCTGTTCGACGTGATGGCGCCTGATCCGTTGCCGATGGGGCTGGACGGACAGGTGAGCGTGGTCACCGGCGACATCTCTGACCGGGCCACCATCGACCGGTTGATCGACCGGGACGACATTGCCGTATTTCACCTGGCGTCGGTGGTGTCGGGAGGTGGCGAGAAGGACTTCGACATGGCCATCCGGGTCAATCTCACCGGCGGGCTCAACGTGCTTGAGGCGATGCGCGCCAGGGCGTCTTGCCCGCGGCTGGTGTTTGCCTCGTCCATCGCGGTGTTCGGCGGCAGCCACATGCCCGGCGTGGTGGGTGACCTCGGCAAGCAGACGCCGCAGACCACCTACGGCATGACCAAGGCAGCTTGCGAGCTGCTGATCAACGACTATACCCGCAAGGGCTTTCTGGATGGCCGGTCTGCCCGGCTGCCAACGGTTATCATCCGGCCCGGCAAGCCCAACGCCGCGGCCTCGTCGTTTGCTTCTGCTGTGTTCCGCGAACCGTTGAAGGGCGAGGATTACGTGCTGCCGGTTGCGGCTGAAACCGTGATGCCGGTGCTCGGTTACCGCAACATCGTCGAGGGCATCCTGGCGCTGCACGAACTGCCGCCCGCACGGCTCGGGGATGACCGCGCCGTGTCGCTTCCCTCGATCGACGTCACGGTTGCGCAGATGATCGAGGCGCTGAAACGCGTCGCCCACAACCGCAAGCTTGGCGAGATCACCATCAGGCCCGACCCGTTCATCGAGGCGATCGTCTCCACGTGGCCGACCGCCACCAATGATGAACGCGCGCTGGCGCTCGGCTTGCCGAAGGACGCATCTGTCGACGATATCGTGCGGCACTACATCGAGGATTATGACCATGGCTAGGAAGACCGTCTATCGCGGCAAGACCCACGCGAAAAAGGGAGCAGATCCGCTCGCACCCGAGGGCCGGTCGAAATACTGGTTCGGCCAGAAGGGCATGGACGGGTTTCACCACCGCAGCTGGATGAAGAACCAGGGCCTGCCGCATCACCTGTTCGATGGCCGCCCGGTCATCGGCATCTGCAACACCTGGTCAGAGCTGACACCTTGCAACGCACACTTCCGGGTGCTGGCCGAGCGGGTCAAGCGCGGCATCTACGAGGCAGGCGGGTTCCCGGTCGAGTTTCCGGTATCGTCGCTCGGCGAGACGCTGATGCGGCCGACCACGATGATGTTCCGCAACCTGGCCTCGATGGATGTCGAGGAAGCCATCCGCGCGCATCCGCTTGACGGCGTCGTGCTGATGGTCGGCTGCGACAAGACCACACCTGCGCTGCTGATGGGGGCGGCTTCGTGCGACCTGCCCACCATCGCACTGTCGGGTGGGCCAATGCTGAATGGTCGTTACGGTAACGAAACAATCGGGTCCGGCACCCATGTCTGGAAGTTCGTGGAGCGGCAGAAGGCCGGCACCATGACCTTCGAGCAGATGACAGAGGCCGAGGCCTGCATGTCTCGCTCGGTTGGCCACTGCATGACCATGGGCACAGCATCGACGATGGCGTCGATGGTGGAGTCGCTGGGCATGGGACTGCCGGCCAATGCCGCCATTCCGGCAGCCGATTCACGGCGCAACGTGCTTGCCCACATGGTGGGCCACCGAATCGTGGAGATGGTGCACGAGGACCTGCGCATGTCGAAGGTGCTGACGAAGAAGGCGTTCGAGAATGCCATCCGGGTCAATGGTGCCATTGGCGGGTCGACCAATGCGGTGGTGCACCTGCTCGCCATTGCCGGGCGCATGGGCGTGAAGGTATCGCTCGATGACTGGGACCGGCTGGGCCGCGACGTGCCATGCCTCGTCAACCTGATGCCGTCTGGCAAGTACCTGATGGAAGACTTCTACTATGCCGGCGGGCTGCCGGTGGTGATGAAGGAACTGGCTGAAGCGGGGCTGCTGCACAAGAGCGCAAAGACCGTGAACGGCAAGAGCCAGTGGGCCAACGTCAAGGATGTGGTGAACTACAACGAGAACGTCATTCATCCGCTGAAGAAGCCATTCAAGGCGAATGGCGGCATCGCGGTATTGCGCGGCAACCTGGCCCCGTCCGGTGCGGTGCTGAAGCCGTCTGCCGCCTCTGCGCAGCTGATGAAGCACACCGGGCGGGCTGTCGTGTTCGAGGACATCGACGACTACAAGGCGCGGGTCGACGATCCGAAGCTCGACATCGACGAGACCAGCATCATGGTGCTGAAGAACTGCGGTCCGAAGGGGTATCCGGGGTTTCCCGAGGTGGGCAACATGGCGCTGCCGGCCAAGCTGCTGAAGAAGGGCGTAACCGACATCGTGCGCATCTCGGACGCGCGGATGTCCGGCACCGCCTATGGCACGGTGGTGCTGCACGTGGCGCCTGAGGCCGCTGACGGCGGGCCGCTGGCGCTTGTGCGCAACGGCGACATGATCTCGCTGGACGTTGATGCCCGCTCCCTGCACCTCGATGTGTCCGACGCGGAACTGGCGTCGCGGCGGCAAGGCTGGACGCCACCGGAACTTCCCGCCCGCGGGTATGCGAGGCTGCACGAAGCCCATGTCATGCAGGCCGACACCGGCTGCGACCTTGATTTCCTGGTCGGCAAGTCGGGCGCCGAGATCCCGCGAGAGAGTCACTAGCGCAATGCAGCCGCTGGAGGAGATCGGCTTTACCGGCTCCGGGCTCAGGCGGCCGGAATGCGTGCTGGCGCATGTCTCAGGCGTGCTGATCGTGCCGGACTGGACCGATGGCGGCGGCGTGTCGCTGGTGCTGCCGGACGGACGGACCGTGCGGCACCTTGCGAGCGACCGCACCGCCGATGATCCGCTCCGGCCCAATGGCATCGCGCTGGAAGCTGGCGGTTCGGTGCTGATGGCCCACCTCGGCGATGAAACAGGCGGCGTGGTCCGGCTCCAGCCTGACGGGTCGACCCCGGTGGTTCTCGACCGGCTTGACGGAGTGCCTCTGCCGCCGTGCAATTTCGTCATTGCAGATGGCGCAGGCGGGTTGTGGCTCACCGTCTCAACACGGCGCGTGCCGCGCGCGCTGGGGTATCGCAAGGACGTTGACGACGGGTTCATCGTCCATGTCGCGCCGGACGGCTCAGCCCGGATCGCGGCCGACGGGCTCGGCTACACCAACGAATGCATGCTGCACCCGTCTGGCCGCTGGCTGTATGTCAACGAGACCTTCGGGCGGCGGTTGTCACGCTTCGAACTCACCGGGTCCGGCAAGCTGGGGCCGCGCCAAACGGTGTGTGAGTTCGGGCCTGGCACCTTCCCCGATGGACTGGCGTTTGATGTGGATGGCAACGCGTGGGTCACGTCCATCGTGTCAAACCGGCTGGTCCGGGTGTCGGCGGACGGACAGCGGACGATCTGGCTGGAAGACGTTGAGCCCGGCCACCTTGCATGGGTGGAAGACGCCTACCAGGCCAGCGAAATGGGACGGCCGCATCTCGACGGCGTAAAATCGAAACGGCTGCGAAACATTTCCAACCTCGCCTTCGGCGGGCCAGACCTCAGAACCGGTTATCTTGGATGCCTGCTGGGTGAACAGGTCGCCTTCCTGCCGATGCCGGTTGCCGGCCATCCGCTACCGCACTGGACCGTGGACATTTCTCCGCTGCTGGCTGCCCGGGGGTTGGTGCCGTGAGCGCGCTCAAGGTAGCGGTTGTTGGGGCGGGGTACTTTGCCCGGCTGCATCACGAAGCCTGGCAGCGGCTGGAGCGGTGTGAACTCAGCGGCATCTGCGACATCGATGAGGTCAACCTGCAGGCCGCCATGACGCAGACCGGTGCGCCCGGTTTCACCGACGCCAGTGCAATGCTTGACGAGATCCGTCCCGACCTGCTCGACATCGCCACGCCGCCCCCGTCGCACCTGCCGCTGATTGCTGCCGCAATGCAGCGCGGCATTGCCGTGGTCTGCCAGAAACCGTTCTGTGCCTCGCCTGATGAAGCGGCACAGGCGGTCGAGCTGTCGCGTAGGTCTGGCCAGTTCATCTGCGTCCACGAGAATTTCCGGTTCCAGCCTTGGTATCGCAAGACCCGCGAACTGCTCAACAGCGGCGCGCTGGGTGACGTCTACCAGGTAACGTTCCGGCTGCGGCCCGGCGACGGGCAGGGACCGGATGCCTACCTGGCACGCCAGCCGTATTTCCAGCGGATGCAGAAGTTTCTGATTCATGAAACCGGCGTCCACTGGATCGATACCTTCAGGTACCTGTTCGGCAATCCGTCAGCGGTGTTTGCCGACCTGCGCCAGTTGAACCCGGCCATTGCCGGCGAAGATGCAGGCCTTGTGATCTTTGACCTGCCCAATGGCGTACGCGGCGTGCTGGACGGCAACCGGCTGGCTGACCATGCCGCAACAAATCCGCGGCGCACCATGGGCGAGATGCTGGTCGAAGGATCAACCGCCAGCTTGCGGCTCGATGGCGAAGGACGCCTTCACGTGCGGGCACACGGCAGCCCGGTTGAGCAGCCGGTCGGGTTTGATTTCAATGATACCAGCTTTGGCGGTGACTGTGTTTACACCCTGTGCGCCCATGTGGCGGCCCACATGCTGGACGGCACCCCGCTGGAGAACGAGGCCGCAGATTACCTGGTGGTGCAGGCGGTCGAGCGGGCGATATACGCCTCTGCCGAGGAACACCGATGGGTTGACGTTGCGTCCAACTTGTGACCCCCTTGCCCGGTAGCGTCTTACTCCAAAGCCAACCGGCAAGTTGTATTGCATGGACTTGACACTTGAATCTGCCTTCTCGACAGGTGGCATGGTCGGACACCTGTCTTACGTGCTGCTGGTCATCTCCATGGTCATGCGCCGCATGGTGCTGTTGCGCATACTGGTGATCGCCTCCGCCTTCGTTGCCATCAGCTATGACTGGTTCTGGCTGAGGGATCCGGTTGGCGTGTTCTGGGAGACGCTTCTGGTGCTCGTCAACCTGGTGCAACTTACCATCACCTGGCGGCAGAACAGGACGGCGCAATTCTCCGATGAGGAGAAGCTTTTCATGGATGGGCACCTGCCGAACCTGTCGATGGGCGAACGCCGAAAGCTGCTCAACCAGGGCTTCTGGATTTCGGGTGACCGGGGTGCCGAAATGACGCGAGAGGGCGAGCCGGTCACGCACCTGTTCTATCTTGCGACCGGCCAGGCACTGGTGATTTCGGGTGGCCAGGCCGTGGCGGTATGCGAGCCCGGGTCATTTGTCGGCGAGATGACGGCGATGCACGGCGAACCGGCCAGCGGCACGGTCCGCCTGCTGGGTCCCTCCCGCTACTGGGCCATCGAGGCGCAGCAACTGCGTGCCTTCGTGGCGCGCCATCCTGAGATCGGCGCGGCCCTGGAGAGCAGTTTTGCCCGCAACATGCGCGACAAGCTTGTGCGCTCCAACCGCTTCATCCTAGACTCCGGTGGCGTTCTCAATCCCTCTCCACCGGGCAATCCGGTGACCCGCTGACCTTCACCGAATTGTCCCGTCAGGATCGTCCATGAAACCGGTAGAACCAGGCCTGCGCCACACAGGCAGCGTGCGCGCAAAGCCAGCTGATCTTGCGTCAGCCATCGGCAACACCGGCGTCGACGTTGTGTCGTCGCCCGCGACCATCGGCTACCTCGAAATGGCCTGCGCGCGGGCCGTCGAGCACCTGTTCGAGGCAGGAGAAGCAAGCGTGGGCGTGGGCTTCGAGTTTCGCCATGTAGGCGGTGCCAGCCTCGAGTTGCCCCTCGACACCGACGTGACGCTGCTCGAGGTCGATGGCAACATGCTGACGTTTGAGTGCCACGCCAGCCAGGCCGGAAGACCGGTCATGACCGGGCGCCATGTGCGCGCTGTCGTCGAGCTTCAGCGCCTCATGGCGCGCGTCAGGAAAATGTCTTCTTCAGGCGAAGCGCTGGTGTTGACCGGGCAGGCGCTGAGCGCTGCAGACGTTGATGCAGTTGCACGAGGCAGACGAGTCACGCTGGACCCTTCTGCGCAACAAGCCATGCAGCGGGGCCGTGACGTCATCGAGCGGTACTTCGATGAAGGCATTGCCGCCTACGGGCTGACGACGGGTCTTGGCATGCGGGCCACGGAGCTGTTGTCGAAAAATGATGCAGCCGAGTTTTCCTACCGCACGGTGCGCGGCCGGGCGCAGGCCGTGGGCGAGCCTTTGGGCAACCTTGAAGTGCGCGCGGCCATGCTGGTGCGGCTCAACACGTTGCTGGGCGGCGGGGCAGGGGTAAGCCCGGCGGTGGCGGCAATGCTGGCATCCTGCCTTGATGCCGGATTCACGCCGGTGATGCCGCGTACAGGCTCCATCGGGGCCGGCGACCTTGTGGTGATGGCGGGCCTGGCCCATGCACTGATCGGTGAAGGCGAGGCCTTCTGGCAAGGTGAGCGCCTGCCCGCAGCCGAGGCGCTGCGCAGGGCCGGTCTGGATCCGCTGGTACTCGGGCCGAAAGATGGGCTGGCATTGTGCAACAACCCGTCGCATTCGGTTGCCTCGGCAGCACTGGCGCTGGCCAAGTCGCACCGGGTGCTGGCGGCAGCCAACGTAGCCGCAGCGCTGAGCATGGAGGGCTTCCGGGCCAACCTGTCACCCTTGATGCCGGCGGCGGTCAATGCCCGGCCGCAGCCCGGCCAGGTTGAAACCGCTAGCCTGCTGGTCAAGCTGCTGGATGGCAGCGCCTTGCATCAACCCGGTGCTGCGCGCCGGTTGCAAGACCCCATCTCGTTGCGCTCGATTGCCCAGATAAACGGCTCGGCACTGGCGGCGCTGAGCGTGCTTGACCAGGCCGTGGCGGTGGAACTGAACTCATGTCCGGACAACCCGCTGGTCGTGGTGGACGAGAACCGCGTCATCTCGACCGGCAACTATCATACCGCCTGGCTGACCCAGGCTCTCGACACGGCATCGCGCGCGCTGGCGCAGGCCGGCAATGACCTCGTGGCGCGCATTCACCGGCTGTGCTCGCCCGACATGTCCGGCCTGCCGCCCTTGCTGTCGTCAGCCGATGCCGGCAGGGCGGGTTTTGGCCCGCTGCTCAAACCGCTGGAGGCCTTGCGGGCAGACCTGCTGCATACGGCAACCCCGGTGCCCATCGTTGCCAGTTTCAATGCCAATGGGGTGGAGGACGCCGCAACGCTGACGCCACTGGCGGCGCGCAATCTCCACGGCGTGTGCGAGGTGCTTGCCCGCCTCGTGGCCTATGAACTGGTTGCCGCAGCACAAGCGTTTGACCTGGCAAAACCGGCCAGTCCGGCACCGCGCCTGGTGCTGGCACACCAGCTGATCCGCAACCTGTCGGCATACATGGATGACGACAGGCCGATCGGTCGTGAGGTCGAGAAAATTGCCGAGGAGCTGGTGCTCGACGGCGGCCTGGCAGAGGTTTACCGGTAGCGCAACTGCTGGCCGATACCGAGGCGCGCGGCCTTGTCGAGGATCGCGGCACCGAGCGCGATATCCGAGATCGACAGGCCCCGGTGCCAGAACAGGATGGTCTCGTCGTCGTGTTCACGACCCTGTTTCGCACCCGTAACGATCTCGCACAGCTCGGCGTGGACCGTCTCTTCGCTGACCAGGCAAGCATCGATATGTGGCCGCAGCGCGCCCAGCTTGCCGGCGCGGAACTGGCCAAAGTCATCGATGACGATCTTGTCCATGATGCCGGTCATGCGGATGTCGAGAGATGACACCGTGCCATAGGGAATGACGCAGGTGCCGGGCGTGACCCAGTCAGAATTGAACAGCTCCTGGCGTTCATTGAGGCGCGAGGCCTCGACCATGATGTCCGCGCCTTCCAGACAATCACGCCAGTTGTCGGTTATGGTGATCTTCTTGCCGAGGTCGGCTTCAAGCTTTGCGGCAAAAGCTTCGCGGCTTTCCGGCCGGCGTGAGTGCACGCGGATTTCGTCAAAGTCGTACAGGTGGTCGAGCAACCGCACGTTCCAGTAGGCGGTACCGCGCGCGCCGACGTGACCGAGCACTTTCGAGTTCTTCCGCGCGAGGTGGCGGGCACCCAATGCCGTCAACGCACCGGTGCGGGCGTCGGTGATGAAGGTTGCATCCAGTATTGCACGGGGCATGCCGGTGCGCGGGTCGAACAGGTTCAGCAACGCCATTTCCGACGGCAGGCCGCGCTTGTAGTTGTCGACATAGTCGCCGACGATCTTCACGCCGGCCAGGTCCATCGGCGCAACATAGCCGCGCAGCACGTTGAAGTGGCCGTTGAACGCCGGGTCTGGCGTCAGGTGCATGCGTGGTTCGATCACCGCGCCACCGGGAGTGCCTTGCGCCATCAGTCCCTGTTCGACCGCCGCGAGAATCTCGCCGTTGGTCATGTCAAGCGCATCGATATCCGGCCCGTTGATCCAGGTCAGCATCACCGGGTCTGTTGCAGCGCCTGTCATGGCTTCAGCCTTCCTGCGTTCTCGAGGAGCTCGATGATTTCACCGGCTGTAACGTCCGGCGTCTTCTCGCTGGTGTCGATGCGGATCTCGGCGTTCTCCGGGGCTTCGTAGTCGGAGTCGATGCCGGTGAAGTTCTTGATCTGCCCGGCCCGCGCCTTGGCATACAGCCCCTTCACGTCGCGCGCCTCGCACACTTCCAGCGGGGTGTCCACGTACACCTCGATGAACTCGCCCGGCTCCATCATGTCGCGCGCCATGCGCCGTTCGGACCGGAACGGCGAGATGAACGACACCAGCACGATGAGGCCTGCGTCCGCCATCAGCCGGGCTACCTCGGACACGCGGCGGATGTTTTCCACCCGGTCTGCATCGGTGAAGCCCAGGTCACGGTTCAGCCCGTGGCGCACATTGTCGCCGTCGAGCAGGTAGGTGTGGTGGCCCATCGCGGTGAGCCGCTTTTCCACGATGTTGGCCACGGTCGACTTGCCCGACCCGGACAGCCCGGTAAACCACAGCACCGTCGGCTTCTGGTTCTTGGAGGCAGAGCGCGTCTGCTTGTTCACGTCCAGCGCCTGCCAGTGAATGTTGCTGGCGCGGCGCAGCGCGAAGTTGATCAGGCCAAGCCCGACCGTGTTGTTGGTGAACCGGTCGATGATGATGAACCCGCCAAGGTCGCGGTTGTCGGCATAGGCTGCGAACGGCACGGCCTCGTCCAGCGACAGGTTGCAGACCCCGATCTCGTTCAGCGCGAGGGTCTTGGCGGCGGTGTGTTCAAGCGTGTTGACGTTCACCTCGTACTTCGGCTGGGCGAGCTTGCCGGGCACGGTGCGCGTGCCGAGCTTGATCAGGTAGGCGCGGCCGGGCAGCATTTCCTCGTCGCCCATCCACAGCACCTGCGTCTCGAACTGGTCGGCGACCTCAACCGGTGCCCCGGCGGAGCAGATCACGCTGCCACGGCTGGCATCGACCTCGTCCTGCAAGGTCACCATGATCGACTGGCCAGCGACGGCGGTTGAAAGGTCACCGTCCATTGTCACCAGCCGCTGGATGCGGCTTTCACGCCCGGATGGCAGTATCTTGACCTGATCGCCTGCTGTCAGCGTGCCGGAGGCCAGCGTACCGGCAAAGCCGCGGAACGTCCGGTCCGGGCGGCACACCCACTGTACCGGCAGGCGCGCAGGCTTTCCGCTGTCGGCAGCCATGATATCTACCGTTTCGAGGTGCTCCAGCAATGCCTTGCCGTCATACCACGGCGTTTCGCTGCCGCGCTCGATGACGTTGCATCCGGCCAGCGCCGACATTGGGATGCAGGTCACATCGCCGGCACCGATCTCCAGTGCAAATGCGGCGAAGTCGGCGGAGATCCTGTCGAACACCGCCTGGTCATAGTCCACAAGGTCCATCTTGTTGATGGCGACCACAAGGTGGCGGATACCAAGCACGGTGGTGATATAGGCGTGGCGCCTCGTCTGGGTCAGGATGCCCTTGGTGGCATCGACCAGCAACACGGCAAGGTCGGCCGTCGAGGCACCCGTCGCCATGTTGCGGGTGTACTGTTCATGGCCCGGCGTGTCGGCCACGATGAACTTGCGTTTCGGGGTGGTGAAGGCGCGGTAGGCGACATCGATGGTGATGCCCTGTTCGCGCTCTGCGGCCAGTCCATCCACCAGCAGGGCAAAGTCGATGTTCTGGCCTTGCGTGCCCATGCGCTTCGAGTCGGCTTCCAGCTGCGACAGCTGGTCGTCGAAGATCAGCTTGGATTCATACAGCAGCCGGCCGATCAGGGTGGACTTGCCGTCATCCACCGACCCACAGGTGATGAAGCGCAGCATGTCCTTGGCGGATTGCTCAGCCAGGTAGGCTTCGATGTTGTCGGCGGTCAGGTCGAGCTGGCGCATCAGAAATACCCTTCCTGCTTCTTCTTCTCCATCGAGGCGGACTGGTCATGATCGATGACACGGCCCGCGCGTTCCGACGTAGTCGTCACCAGCATCTCGGCGATGATTGCTTCCAGCGTGTCGGCGGTGCTTTCGGTGGCGCCGGTCAGCGGATAGCAGCCCAGCGTGCGGAACCGCACCGTCTTCATCTGCGGTGTTTCGCCCGGCTCCAGTGGCATCCGGTCATCATCGACCATGATGAGTTCGTTGCCCCGCTTCACCACCGGGCGCTTCGCGGCGAAGTACAGTGGCACGATGGGAATGCCCTCGTCGCGGATGTACTGCCAGATGTCGAGCTCGGTCCAGTTGGACAACGGAAACACGCGCATCGATTCACCCTTGTTGATGCGGGTGTTGTAGGTGCGCCAGAGCTCGGGCCGCTGGTTTTTCGGGTCCCAGCGATGCTGCGCATTGCGGAACGAGAAGATGCGTTCCTTGGCGCGGGATTTTTCCTCGTCGCGGCGCGCACCGCCGAACGCGGCATCGAAGCCATGCAGGTCAAGTGCCTGCTTCAGCCCCTCGGTTTTCATGATGTCGGTGTGCCGGGCGGAGCCGACCGAGAACGGGCTGACGCCTGCCTTGACACCGTCCTGGTTGATGTGGACCAGCAGGTTGAAGCCCAGGTCTTTCGCCATGCGCTCGCGAAATTCGATCATTTCGCGGAACTTCCACGTGGTATCCACGTGCAGCAGCGGAAATGGCGGCTTGGCCGGGTAGAACGCCTTCATGGCCAGGTGCAGCATGACAGCCGAATCCTTGCCGATGGAATACAGCATCACAGGGCGCTCGCACTGGGCTGCCACCTCGCGCATGATGTGGATGCTTTCGGCTTCAAGCTGGCGCAGGTGGGTCAGTCTGGTCTCGGCAGTCATCGCGGATGTCCGTTCTTGCAAGGCGTACAATCATCCCTGCTGGGCGGTGGGTTCGTGGGTAATGCTTTCACCGTGCTTTGAGGTGGTTGTCAATTGTATGGCTTGCCGCGTCAACATGCTGTCGCTTGCCGTCATGCCGCGGCGTACCGGTGCGCCTACCGTCATCCGGGTCTGGAACATGGAGCAGCGTGATGGTTGGACGTGACGGAGGCAGGCGCAGGGGCCGCGGCGAACAGGGCCGCGAGTCGCGCAGCGTGCGCCACTTGCCGGAACCCTTGCCACCGCTGGTCAACCCGTTGCCGCCGGTTGAACTGCTCGGACAGGACCAGCTCATGCGCATCGTCGATGCGGCCTACCGGGTGCTGGACGAGGCCGGGCTGGAAATCCTGTCGGACCGCTGCCTTGATATCTACGCTGCCAACGGCTGCCGGGTCGACCGCGCGACCCGGATGGTGCGCATGGACCGCGACACGATTGAACATTTCGTGGCGCTGGCGCCCGAGACGTTCGACCTGCACGCCCGCAACCCGGCGCGCAGCACGGTGATCGGTGGCAACACGGTCAATTTCAACACCGTCGGATCGCCCCCCAACATCAACGATATCGACAATGGACGCAGGTCTGGCAGCTATGACGACCTGGTGCGGCTGGTGAAACTCAACCACTCGCTGGGCGTGGCGCACACCATGGGCGGTTCCGTCGTTGAGCCAATGGACCTGCCGGTGCCGACCCGGCATCTCGACAATGCCTATGCGCTGCTGAAATACACCGACCGGGCTGCCTTCGTGCGGTCCGTGGGGCGCTTCCGGGCGATGGATGCGATCGAGATGGTGGCGATTGCCCGTGGTGTCAGCGTGGAGCACCTGAACACAGAGTGTTCGCTGCTGACGTCGTTCAACGTCAACAGTCCGCGCCGGGTGGACGAGGAACTGCTCGACGGCCTGCTGTGCTTCGGCGAGCACGGCCAGGCTGTTGCCATCACCCCGTTCACGCTGGCCGGCGCCATGAGCCCGGTCACGGTGGCAGGCGCGCTGGTACAGCAGACCGCGGAAGCCCTGGGTGTGATTGCCTTGTCGCAGATGGCGAACCCCGGTGCGCCGGTGCTGTTCGGCGGGTTTACCTCGAACGTGGATATGAAGACGGGTGCGCCTGCCTTCGGCACGCCGGAATACGTGCAGGCGGTCCTGATCGGTGGACAGCTCGCCCGGCACTTCAAGCTGCCGTACCGGTCATCCAACGTGAATGCGTCCAACTGTGTCGATGCGCAATCAACCTGGGAATCGGCCATGTCGCTGTGGGCCTGCGTCATGTCCCACGTCAACGTGGTGCATCACGGGCTGGGCTGGCTGGAAGGCGGGTTGTCCGCCTCGCTGGAAAAGACCGTGATCGACGCCGAGATGATCCGGCAATGGGCCGCCAGCGTGAAGCCGTTCGACGTGAGCGATGACGCGCTCGCCGTCGATGCGATCAAGGGGGTAGAGCCTGGCGGGCACTTCTTCGGTACCGAACATACCCTTGGCCGCTATGAACACGCGTTCTACGCCCCGATGGTGTCTGACTGGCGCAACTATGAAAACTGGTTTGAGGACGGTGCGAAAACCGCGACGCAGCGGGCAAATACCGTCTGGAAACAGATGCTTGAGGACTATGAAGAGCCGCCGATGGACGACGCCGCCGACGAGGCATTGAAAGCCTTCATGGCGCGCCGCAAGCACGAGTTGAAAGACTGGCAAGCCTAGCGGCCGATCTCCACCGTGCCATCGCGGCAAACCATGGCCGTGCGGGCGCTCGCAAGTGTGTCATAGTCCGCGCCGCTGACTTCCAGCACGGGGCAGGCGATGCCGTACAGCCTGAGCGCAACGGCTGCACCGACCATGACGTTGACATCGCCTTCGCCCATGATGATGGCGGCGGGGCCTGAACCGTTGCGGATTGCCTCGGCCAGCGCACCAGGTGTGGTGCCGGACCCGCGCGATGCAGGCAACACAAGGATGCGGCCCTGCAGGCAGACGCCGCGCTGCGGGTGGTTGTTGTCGAGGATAATTCCCGTCATCGGGTCGAAACCACCCCAGAAACTCAAGGGTTCATCGAGCCGCAGGACATCGCCTGATGCCTCGCCCTCGAACAGCACGCGAGACCCGATGTGCATCACTCCAGACCCTTCCAGATGGCCGAATCACGCCAGACTTCGCCACGCACCGCACTTTCGGCGCATTCCAGTAGCGATCCGAAACATACCTCCACGCCGAGCTGTCCTGGCGCATACCAGGCCCACTTGGCGGCATTGGTCATGACCCGTCCCCTGCAGCCGCGTACAGCGGGTGAAAAGTAGCTGCAGGTGTCAACCATGATGTCGGCGCCTGCGGCTTCAAGATCAGCAATCCAGCCCTTTTGCGCCGCCAGTTCCCGCACGTGGCGGCTTGTCGAAATGCTCAGTTTCACGCCATTTTTTACCTTGCGGCCGGTCAACATGGGCGCAAGTGCTGCGAATTCGGTGAAGGAGAAATGCGGCGTGCCGAGTGCGACCATTTCGAGTGGCCCGTCGCTGGCCGATGTCAGTTGCCGGCGCGCCCGCCCGAGGTCTTCCAGAGTTATTGTTTCGACTCGCTTTGGTCTGGCTTCGCCGAAGGCTGAGGCGTAATCCCGTGCTTCCGGGGTACGGCCAATGCCGTGCCAGTGCTCGACGCCACCGGCGGACGCCGCTGCGGCAGAGATTGCCTTGAGCGCATCCTCTCCGGTGTCTGCGTCCAATGCATCGATGGCAGGCACGTCATGGCCAGAGCGTTCGCCCATCACCGTGCCGAGCAGGTGGAAGTAGATGTCCTGCCGCTTCAGGCTGTCCGGCACGGCGCTGGTGTCGACCAGCACCGTGGCCTTGCGGCCTTCGTCGGTGTGCAGGCCGCAGAACGGCGCATGGCCGGTCATGGCGCAGGCCACGTCGAGATAGTCGCCGTACTTGTTGGTACGGGCGCCGACAACGGCATTGTAGAAGCTGACGGCGTTGGACTCGCCCACGACGATATGGTCGCCAAGGGCGGGCCGGCCGGGCAACTGGTAGGGCGCGCAGGTCCACACCGTCTTGCAGCCAAGCTGGGCGTACAGCTGCATCAACTCACGGGCACCGCGAGCCATCTCTGTGCCGCGGTCGCGGACGGTGTCATCGGCCAGGCTGACCAGGCCGTTGTTGGTCCAGGCCGGCACAGCGAACGTTCCCCCGCCCTCCAGCATGAAGCGGGCGAAGTCCACATGGGCCTGGCCCGCGTAGAAGCACGCATCGATGTGGGCGAAGGTCACCGGCACCAGTTCCGTCGCGCCCATGACGCGGGCGGCGCGCAAGACCAGCTCCATGGCGAACTGCATGGCCGGGCCACGGCGGCCCTCCAGCATGTCGCGGCAGTCATCGTTCAAGGTCAGGGCAATATCGCTCATGCCGGGATGTTGAGCATTTCACCGATCAAGGCAAGCGTCTGCGCATGGTCGCCGGTGACGTGGCGCGCGCCATGCTGCGACAGGCGGTTGCGCTTTTCTTCCGCTACGTGGAAGCCGATGAAATGCGTGCCGTTGACCTGGGCTGCCTCGAGGTCGTTCAGGTTGTCGCCGATGTAGACGATGCTGTCCGGGCCCAGTCCCAGCCCTGCAATAACCCGGGCGAGGATCTGGTGCTTGTGGCCGCCCTCGTCTGCGGCACCCGGGTGCGCGCTGACATGGTGCCACATGCCAGCTTTCACGAGCCTCACTTCAGCTGCGCGGCGCAGGTTGGCCGTGGCCATGCCAAGTGCCAGCTCCGGCTGGCGCGTGGACAATGCCGCCAGCAGGGCATCGGCGCCGGCCACGGCTGACACGACGATGCGGCCGTCCTCGATGCCGCCGGTCAGTTCGCGGTCGTAGGCTTCCAGGAAACTGTCGTAGTGATGCGGACCAAACCCGGTGCCGAGGTGTTCACCAAGCACCTGGTGAACGATTTCCCGGTCATTGCGGATCGCATAGCTGTTCCAGTCGTTGGACAGGTTCTCTATACCGAACAAAGTCCTGAACGGCGCGAAGAAGGCGGCTTCCTCTTCCGGGCCCAGATGCAGCAGCGGCCCGTCCACATCAAATATCACCGCCTGACGCGCCGTCATGGAAGATCAACCCCGCACGATCGCCGGACGGATTTCGATCAGCACCGGCTTGTCTGCCGAGAGGGCTGTGGCAAGTGCTGCGGTCAGTTCCTTCAGCGAGGCCGGTTGCAGCGCGTCGCAGCCGTAGGCGCGGGCAAGGGCGGCAAAGTCCGGGTTGCGCAAGGTCACCGCGTTGGGCTGGATGCCCTTGTTGACCATGTCGTCGCGGATCTGGCCCAGCGCATCATTGTTCCACAGCAGGACGACCAGCGGCTTGCCCATTTCTGCCGCCGTGCCAAGCTCGTTGCAGGTGTACTGGAAGCCATAGTCCCCGGCCAGCGCCACAACCACGCGGTCATCAATGCCGGCACGCGCCCCGATTGCCGCGGGCAGGGCGTAACCAAGCGTGCCAAATCCCGCGGGGTGCAGGTAGCAGCCCGGCTGCTCGAACGGCAGCACCTCGTTGGCGGCGTAGGCGATCTGCGTCATGTCCGAGGCAACGATGGCATCGGCGGGCAGGCCGGCCCGGACCACGTCCAGCACGGTCTTGATGACGGTGCGCATCTCGTCGTGCGAGGCCTCGCAAGCGGCATGAAGCGCGCGCACCTCGTCAGCGCGGCCCTGCTTTCGCGCGCCGTTGGGCAGGCTGTCGGCGATGATCTCCAGGGCACGCCTTGCATCACCAAGGATGGCCACGTCCGCCGCATAGGGGCGGACAAGCGATGACGGGTCGAGATCGATCCGGATCAGCTTGCCACCGGTCTGGAACGCCTGGTCCCACAGGTCTGTTTCCGACAATTCAGTGCCGGCGGCCAGCACCGCATCGGCTGCCCGGATCACCTTCGACGCGGCCGGGTTTGGCAGCAGCGCACCTGCCACCAGCGGATGGCTGGCGGGAACCGCGCCCTTGGCGGCGATGGTGGTAAAGATCATGGCGCCCGTGCGTTCAGCAATCTCGAGGGCGGCGTCACCGGCATTGCGGGCACCACCGCCGAGGATAATCACCGGACGCGATGCCTTGGCCAGCACCACGACTGCCTCGTCAAGCGCTGCCTCACAGGGCCGCATGCGTGAAGACCGCTGGCGCGGTGTCCAGCCGTCGCCTGCCGGATACTTCAGCACGTCCAGCGGAATCTCGATGTAAACCGGCCTCGGCCTTGACGTGTGGAACAGCTCGAAGGCCTCCGCGATGCGGTCCTGCACGTCGCGGGCGGTGTAGCACACCGAGGCAACCTGCGAGACCGAGGCTGCGGCATCAAGCTGCGAGCGCATCTCGTGCAGTCGGCCACGGCCCTGGCCTGCGTCCTTCACGTCCAGCGTGGACGAGATCACCAGCATCGGCACCGAGTCCGAATAGGCCTGGCCCATCGGGGTAAGAATGTTGGTCAGCCCCGGACCAGTGATGGTGAAGCAAACGCCCGGCTTGCCGGTGGCACGGGCATAGCCGTCGGCCATGAAGCCTGCGCCCTGCTCATGGCGCGGCAGGATGTGGGTGATGGCCGAGCGCGGCAATGCGCGGTACATCTCGACATTGTGCACACCCGGTATGCCGAACACCGTGTCCACGCCGTAGCCTTCAAGCAGCCCGACCAGCGCTTCGCCGACACTCGTTTCACCGTCGCTCATGGAAATTCCTTTTCAGTTGGCGGCAAACCTTGCCGGGGAAATGGTAGCCTGCTCAAGCCCGGCCGCGATGATGTCAGCCGGTACCTGGCCTGAATTGACCAGCCCTGCCACCAGCCGCGCCACGGCAGGAGCGGTCTGGATGCCGTAGCCGCCCTGGCCTGCCACCCAGATGAAGTTGTCCTGTTCTTCGTCGAAGCCGATCACCGGGTTGCCGTCCCCGGCGAATGATCGCAATCCGCCCCACGTCTGGCCGGCATGGGTTACCTCGAAATCGATGACTTGCTGGAACTGTTCGACCGCCTCGGCCAGTGCCATGTCGTCTGCCCAGGCGTCGTGCGGGTCAACCGGCGTGGCGTCGGCAGGTGACAGCATGAGGCGTCCGCCCATCGGCTTGAAGTAGAACAATTCACCGGCCCCGAAGCACAGCGGCCAGCCGTCCAGTCCGCAGCCGCCGGGCATGTCCAGCAGCATGGCGGAGCGCCGCTTCGGCGTGATGGCAATGGCTTGTGCCCTGGCAAGCCGCGCCAGCTCGCTGGCCCAGCCGCCACCGGCGTTGATCACCATGGCTGCGCTGTACTGCTCGCCCTTCGCCGTCTCCACCTGCCACGCGCCATAATGCCGGGTGAAGCCCGTAACCTCTGCCTTGTAGTGAACTGTGCCGCCGCGTGCCTTCAGTTGCCTGACGTAGCCTTGCAGCAGCAGGTCCACGTCGATGTCGCGGGCGGCATCATCGATCAGGGCCGCGACCAGCGCGCCGCGCCGCAGCAGCGGCACACGGGCGTAAAGCTCGTCCAGCGCCATGTCGCGCAGGCCCAGCGCCTTGCCTTCGGCAATGTGGTCTTCTTCGCCGGCCGCGATCATCATCACCTCGCCGCGCGGGGACAACAGCGGCGCAGGCCAGAATTCAGCATCAGCGCCTGTCAGAAACGCCTCGCTGGCGCGCGCCAGCGCCTGGATGGCAGGCGGGCCATAGCTCGGCACGAAGGTCGCGGCCGAGCGCCCGGTGGAGTGATACCCGGCAGCCGTCTCGCGCTCCAGCACGCACACCTTGTGGTCCTGGGCCAGTTCGGCTGCGGCGGACATGCCGGCAATGCCGCCACCGATGATGATGATGTCGAAAACCCTGGTCATGAAAAAATGTGTCGCTATCGGGATTGCGGCCTGGGGAAGTTCCGCGCCATTCTTGAACCATCATTCACCCGCCGTCGAGAGGCTCTACCTGAAAATGACCCAAGCCGTGCTGCATTTCCCGCGTGAAGAGTACGCCGCCCGCATCGCAAGGACACGTGCCGCCATGTCCGAACGCGGACTGGACCTCGTCATCGTGTCGGACCCGTCCAACATGGGCTGGCTGACCGGCTATGACGGCTGGTCGTTCTACGTGCACCAGGCCGTGCTGGTGGGCCTTGAAGGCGAACCCGTGTGGTGGGGGCGCGGCATGGATGCCAACGGCGCCTACCGCACCGCCTTCATGAACCACGACAACATCATCGGCTACCCTGACCACTTCGTTCAGTCCACCGAGCGCCACCCGATGGACCACCTGTCCGGCATCATCAAGGAACGCGGCTGGGAGAAAGCCCGCATCGGCGTCGAGATGGACAATTACTGGTTTACCGCCGCCGCATGGGAAAGCCTCAAGGCGCACCTGCCGGATGCAAGGTTCAGCGATGCTGCAGGGCTGGTGAACTGGCAGCGGGCCATCAAGTCGGCCAACGAGATCGAGTTCATGCGCCGCGCCGCCAGGATCGTCGAGCGGATGCACGCCACCATCGTCGAGATGGCGGAGGTGGGCCTGCCCAAGAACCGGCTTGTGGCGGAGCTCTACAAGGTGTCGGTGGAAGGCGCGGACGGGCATTGGGGCGACTATCCGGCCATCGTGCCGATGCTGCCGTCGGGCATGGATGCCACCGCCCCGCACCTGACCTGGGACGACCGGCCGTTCCAGTCGGGCGAAAGCACGTTCTTCGAGATCGCGGGCTGCTACCGGCGCTACAACTGCCCGCAGTCGCGCACGCTGTTTCTCGGCAAGGTACCGCAGAAGTACCTCGATGCCGAGAAGGCGGTGCTGGAAGCCGTCGATGCGGGCCTCGAGAAGGCAAGGCCGGGCAACACCTGCGAAGACATCGCCATTGCCTTCTACGACACGCTGGAACGGCACGGGTTCTCCAAGGACTCGCGCACCGGGTATTCCATCGGCCTGAGCTATCCGCCGGACTGGGGCGAGCGCACCATGTCGTTCCGCCGCGGCGACAAGAACGTGCTGAAGCCGGGGATGATCTTCCACTTCATGCCGGCGTTGTGGCTGGACGACGGGGGTCTTGAGATCACCGAGCCGATCCTGATCACCGAAACCGGCGTCGAGACCTTGTGCAACACCCCGCGCCGGTTGAACGTCAAGGGCTGACACCGGAGAGGCTGAGACTTGGCGCAACGCACCCGCAAGACCCTGAAAATCCTGCACAGCCTGGCTGCCTGCGGCATGATCGGGGCGCTTGCGGGCTATGGCATCCTGCTGGTCTACGGGCCGCAGGACACGCCGCAACAATATGCAGACCTGCGCGCCAGCATCAGCGCGCTGTGTGATTACCTGCTGGTGCCTTCACTGGCCGTGGCGCTGGTGAGCGGGCTGCTTTCAATGGCCGTGCACGCACCGTTCCTCGACCAGCGCTGGGCGTGGGCCAAGGCGGCACTCGGCATCTCGATGTTCGAGGGCACGCTCGGTTTCGTCGGCCACAAGGCCACCGCTGCGCGCGAGTTTGCCGCAAAGGTGGCTGATGGCACGGCCACCCAGGCACAGCTGCAAGAGGCCATCGCCAGCGAGTGGACAGCGCTGGGGGTGGTGCTGGCACTGACCCTTGGCAACGTCGTCCTCGGCGTGTGGCGGCCCTCCTTGCGCGGACGCACGCCGAAGGTGTCCGGCGTAAAGGCCGAAGGCTGAGGGCAGGCGTCAGGCAGTCATCAACCGGCCTGCCTGTTCGCGCCGTTGCAAGTTGCAATGGCCCGCTTCAGCCCGGCTGCGTCAGTCGAACATGTCCGGCTGGTCGATGACGAGCTGGTTCCAGATGGTCTGGAAATGCAGCCAGCCGATATAGTCGCTGCCGACGTGTTCGCGGCTGTAGCGGGCCCGGTCGGGCTTGACATAGGTCGGCTGGATGCCGCTGGCGGCGATGTCGAGTTGCTGCTTGCAGCACCGCTCCAGCGCGATGAACCAGAACGCGGCTGAATCGATGCTGTGCCGGCTGGCAGTCAGCAGGCCGTGGTTCTGGTGCAGTGCTGCCTTCACGCCCTTGAATGCCTTGGCGACGTTCGATCCGGCGTGGTTTTCCACCGCCACGGCACCGGCCTCGTCACCGATGATCACGTGGTCCTCGAAGAACGCGCAGGCGTCCTGGGTGATCGGCTCGATCGGGCGTCCGGTGGCGCACCAGGCCGTGCCATAGACGGTGTGGGCGTGGCACATGGCGATGATGTCGGGGTGCTCTTCATGCACGTTGGCGTGCAGGATGAAGCCTGCCCGGTTGACCGCGTAGTTGCCTTCGATGACGCGTCCGGCGTGATCGACCAGGATCAGGTTCGACACCTTCACCTTGTCGAAGTGGATGCACATAGGGTTGGTCCAGTAGAGTTCCGGATGCTCCGGGTCGCGCACCGTCAGGTGCCCGGCAAAGCCGTAGTCGAAGCCCTGCAGCGCGAACGCCCGGCATGCCGCCACCAGGCGCTGCTTGCGGTGGCGGCGCTCGTCGGCCACGTTGTTGAACTCGGGCAGCTCCGGAAAGATCAGGCCCTCCTGTTCGGGCTGGTACACCGAGACTCGGTTTCCAAGATCAAGCATGGGCGGGTTCCTTCCATATGTCGGGTTGACCAGCTTTCTGGGCGTGGACGCCAGCGGCTGATTTCATGGGTACACTCTGAAAGCAGTGCGGCGGCGGATCAACCGGTTTCTGGCGGTGAGCGGCAGCCGCGGTCAGCCGAAGGACGGCATGCCCAGAAGGTCGCGTATCCCCGGTACCTGGTCAATCGCCCAGCGCAATTGCTGCAGGTTGAGGCTGTCGAGTTGCTTCGGGTCCACCTTGTTGCCGAGCTTCAGGCCGGCCTCGATGTCGCGCAATTGCTGGCGCAGTATCGCGTCCAGCAGCACGCGGTGGGCTTCCATCAGGTCGTCGATGGCGTGGGCCGCCTCGATGCCCAGCTCGCGCGCTGCGGCCAGCCTGCCCGGGGTCGAGCGCACGGCAAGCCCGTGGCGCAGGGCAATCGAGCGGGCGCACGAGAACAGCGGCATCAACCCGCATTTCTTCAGGTCAACCCGCCCGTCGTCCAGCTTGAACCGGCCGAGCCACCCGACCGGTGACTCGAAGTCTCCGGCCCGCAAGCCCATGGCGTGCAGGAAGCCCTTCGCCTCGCCCGCCGCGGCAAGGGCGTCGCGGATCAGGGCACCGAACAGTTCCTGGTCGCCATGCACGGCCACCGCATCGAAGAAGATGTCGGAGTCGAGAATGTCTTCCGGACGCGATCTGGTCAGCCAGTCCGATACCGTCGTGCGCCAGCGCGCGGCATCCTTCCGCCACGAGGGGTGCGAGGCCATGATGTTGCCCTTGCAGTAGGTGACGCCGGCATCGTTGAGCGTGTCGGCCACGATCTGGCCAAGCCCGGCAAACCAGGTGTCCACGGGGCCGCCCTCGTCGCCATCCTCGTAGATGATGGCATTGTCCTGGTCCATCGCCAGCAGGCTTTCGCCACGCCCGCCGGAGCCGAGAACGAACATCGCATAGCGTTGCGGCGGCTCACCCTTGCCGTCCGCCTTCATCTGCCGTTCGGCCAGAACGCAGGCCCGCGCGGTCAGGGCCCGCAGCTCCCGCGAAACAACCGACGCGATGTCGCGCGAGTCCACGTCTTCCGACACCAGCCCGCGCACCACGGTCGTCAGCCCCGCCCACACCTTGCCAAGCTCAGCCGGGGTGCGCGCCTGGTCGATGCTGTCGCCCAGCAGTACCGCGCCACCTGCGCGTTGCTTCAGCAGGTCGCGCGCGCTCAGCGCCCCGGTCAGCTTGCCGGCCTCGTCCACCACGCCGAGATGGCGGAACCCGCCACCGGTCATCGTGGTCACCGCGCGATAGACGAACTCGTCCTGGCTGATCGATACCAGCGGAAACTTCGCCAGCGACTGCACCGGCTTCGACAGGGCGTCTGCGCCCATCTCGTCGATACCGCGCAGCACGTCGCGCTCGGTCAGGATGCCGGGCGCTCCGCCGGCCTCGGGCGGACTGACGAACACCGAGCTTGTGCGGTTCGTCATCATGGTGGCCAGCGCCGCCTTTACCGGCGTGTCCGGTTCCACCTGCAGGGGCGAGGCGTGCATCACGTCGCGCACCCGGTGCCGGTAGGGGTAGCTGTCGATGCGCATGTACTCGCTGACAGCGGCAGGCCGGGTACGGTCGGGCTGCACAACGTCGTGCCAGCCGGCCTGCGTTTCCATGGCCAGCCGTGAGCCCATGGCAAGACACGCCCGTTCCGCCTGTGACAGGGTGATGATCCCCTTCTGCTTCAGCTTCGGGATCAGCCCTTGGAACACCTGCAAGGTCAGCTCGGCGTCGGCAATGGCCCGGTGCCTGCCGCCGATCTCGACGCCAAGCCAGCTTGCTGCCATGTCCAGTGACTGTTCGGGCAGTTCCGGTGCGACCAGTTGCACGAGATGGCGCACGTCGAGGCTGCGGGGTGCGTGCCATTTCAGCCCGTGGCGTTCATGCTCGGCCTTCAGGATGCCCAGGTCGAAGCCGATTGAGTAGCCCAGCACCACGGTGTTGCCGCACCATTTCGCGAACGCCGCCATCACCGGCTTGAACGTCCCGGCACCGGCGACATCGGCATCGGTGATGGTGTGGATGGCGGTGGATGCGGCCGGGATCGGAACCTGCGGGTTGATCAGCCGCGAGAAATCATCCTCGCGCATTGCCTGGCCGTCACTGATGCGGATCGCCCCGATCTCGATGACCCGGTCTTCAGTGACCTTGAGACCCGTGGTCTCGGTATCCATCACCACTGCCGGTACCATGGCCAGCGGCAGGCCGGACAAACCCGTTCTTTGCACCGTGAATGACATGTTGCGGCGAGGCCTCCTGACATGCGGAAATGACTGACCTGACAGCTAGCGGCAAACGGGCCGAACTGCCTTGCGCAAGATCAACTGGACGCGCCACGTCCCTGCACGTCGCGCACAACGGCATCCGCATCGAGCCTCGCGGTAAACTCGCGGCGCACGTCGATCCAGGCGAACTTCATCGAGTTCTCGACGATCTCTCCATCGTACTGCTTGAGCTGGTCGGAAATCGGTGCCCACTTCAGCAGGGCTGCGGGGCTGAGCTTGAAGTTTTCCGCGAGTGTCGCGCCGAAGTCCCAGTCGGTGCCTTCCAACCGCTTGTCGAAGGTGGCCCTGGCCGGGGCCGATTCAAGGTTGAATGCCACGTTCACTTCTTCATTTTCGGCGATGCCGAACGCAAAGATTTCGCGGGCAAGCTGCTCCTTGCGTGCGGCCGGTATGCCTGATCCCTTGAGTGATACTGACACGGCGTAGATGGTCAGGTCTGACAGGCTCGCTGCAAAGATCTGGGCGGCCGCGATGTTGATCGACTGCCGGTAGATCTCGTCGTTGAACGCTTCCGGCCACTTGGTACCCATGCGGGTCTTCAGGTAACCATACAGCTTTTTCTGGGTGACGAACGCTGCGCGGGCGGACACGAATCGTTGCAGGGCTTCGACCGAATCAATCGGCGCCGAGTCGCGTTTTACCGTCAGTGCAGAAATGACCATCCTGCTGGTGGAAAAAATCCTGTTGAAGAAATCGCTGATCACGAAATGCCTATCCTGTTCAAATTCCGGCGATTCAGTGGCACAAATCCGGCGGCAAGGCGACGGGCTGGTGCATTAAACCTTTGTTTACGTTGCTTCGCATGGCCGGAAGTGCCCTAATCCCCCGCGTGTGTGCCAAACTCGGCACGCTCACAGGAGGAAATCAATATGTCTGACACTAATATACAAGCCAGACAGCGGCACTGGGTGAAAACTCGAAATCTGACCTACGTGGTGCTGGCCTTGTGGGTGCTTTTCGGAATTATCCTGCCGTACATGGCTACCAGCCTGAACTCGATGTCGTTCCTCGGCTTCCCGCTGGGCTACTACATGTGCGTCCAGGGCTCACTGATCGCCTTCGTGGTGCTGATCTGGGTCCAGAACTGGCGCCAGGATGCCATCGATGATGAATTCGGCGTTGGCGAAGAGTAAGGGGCAGGAAAATGGCTACAGAAACAAAGAAATCTGCCAAATTTACCGACAATCTTGGCAAGATCTACGCAATGTATACGGGCGGGTTCCTCGCCTTCTTCGCCTTCATGGCGGTCCTCGAGCAAATGGGCATGGGCCCCAGGGCCATAGGTGTCGGCTTCGTGCTGTTCACCATCTCGATCTATGCCCTCATCGGCTGGCTGTCGCGTACAACAGAGGTTGATGCCTACTACGTGGCGGGCCGCGAGGTTCCGGCATTGTACAACGGCATGGCCACCGCAGCCGACTGGATGTCGGGTGCATCGTTCGTGGCTCTGGCTGGCGGCATCTACTTCGGCGGTTACCCGTACCTCGGGTTCATCGTCGGCTGGACCGGCGGCTATGTGCTGGTGAACTCGCTGATGGCGCCTTACCTGCGCAAGTTCGGCTGCTACACGGTGCCAGACTTCATCGGCACCCGTTACGGCGGCAACCTGGCCCGCTTCTGCGCGATCGTCGTGCTGGTGGCTGCGTCGTTCACCTACGTGACCGCGCAGATCAACGCCACCGGAACCATCGCTGCGCAGACGCTCGGCGTGCCGTTCGAATTCGGCGTGTACCTCGGCCTGGCAGGCATCTTCGTCTGCTCGATGCTGGGTGGCATGCGCGGCGTGACCTGGACCCAGGTGGCCCAGTACATCGTGCTGATCATCGCCTACCTGGTTCCGATCCTGTGGATGTCCAGCAAGCAGGGTTTCGGCATCATCCCGCACTTCTCGTACGGTGAAGCCGTTGCCCGCATTGCCGAACTGGAAGCCATGTACGGTCTGGAAAAGGCCAAGGAAGCAGTTGCCGGCGTGTCGGTTCTGACCACGCCAGCCAATGCTCCTGCCGGTGGCGAATGGAAGATGGTCACGCTGGCCATTGCCATGATGACGGGTACGGCATCACTGCCGCACATCCTGATGCGCTACTTCACCACGCCGTCCGTGCGCTCTGCACGCCGGTCGGTGGGCTGGTCGCTGTTCTTCATCTTCCTGCTGTACTTCTCGGCACCGGTGCTTGCCACCCTGTCGAAGATCCAGCTGCTCGACCCGAACTACGCCACGGCGGTGATCGGCAAGTCGATCGAGGAAGTCCAGAACCTGGAGTGGATCAAGCGGTGGGCTGATGTGGGCATGGTCGCCGTCGTTGACCAGTCCGGTGACGGTATCGTCCAGCTCAACGAGTTCTTCATGCGTCCCGACATTGTCGTGCTCGCCACCCCGGAAATCGCAGGCTTGCCCTACGTGATCTCCGGCCTCGTGGCTGCCGGTGGCCTTGCTGCCGCCATGTCGACCGCTGACGGTCTCCTGTTGGCCATTGCCAACGCCTTGTCGCATGACCTGTACTACAAGATCATCGACCCGAAGTCGGACACCAAGAAGCGTCTCATCGTGGCGCGTGTGCTGCTCCTGGTCATCGGTCTTGGTGCGGCGTTCATCGCCTCGCTGAAACTGACCGGGATCCTCGGGGCAGTGGCCTGGGCGTTCTGCTTCGCCAACTCCGGCCTGTTCTTCCCGCTGGTGCTTGGTATCTGGTGGAAGCGCGCCAACACTGCAGGCGCCATTGCCGGCATGGTTGCAGGCTTTGTCGTCGGCTCGTGGTACCTCTACATGGTGTATGCCGGTGGCATGACCCCATGGTTCGAGCTCGACCACCTGCGCTTCGGCATCGTCGGCATGGCAGCCAGCCTCATCGCCATGGTGGTGGTGACGTTGCTGACACCGGCTCCGTCCAAGGAAATCCAGGACATGGTCGACGAAGTGCGCATTCCAAGTGGCAAGACCATTCTTGGTCACCACTAGTCTGGCCTGAAACAACCATCGAGGGCGGAGCTTCGCGGCTCCGCCCTTTTCATTGCCAAACCGCAGGATCAGGGTTTAGTAGCACCTCATGGAACATCTGCTGTTCATCCACCCCTGGTGGGTCATCGCCATCGACTATGCGCTGGGCCTCGTCATGTGGACGCTGATCGGCCGCGTTGCCATGAGCTTCTTCCAGGCGGAAGACTCGCAGTTCTTCTTCATGAAGATGTTCGTGAAGCTGACCAACCCGGTCATCAAGCTGTTCAAGCCGATCACGCCGTCGTTCCTCGTACCACAGCTGGTCCCGCTGTACGTGGCGTGGTTCTTCTTCATGTTCCGGTTCTACCTGATGCCGTGGCTGCTCGGGTATTCGGTCATGGGCATGCTGTCGTTTCCGCTCGAGGGCGAAATCGCGGCGTTCCTGCACAAGCTGTTCACGCCGTCCTGGTAGGGGCGGCTAATCGCTCAGCGTTCCCGTCCGGCGCTGTGTCAGCACCATCAGTGCGTCGGCGATGTGGGTGTCGGCGATGTTGTAGTCGCCTGCCTCGACCCGGATCTTGTGCGCCTCATGCAGCACGTCCGCGTGGGTAAAGCCGAACGGCGGGTCGAACTTGTAGCACGCCAGTTCCAGTAGCTGGCCCAGCGGCTCGCGGAAATAGAACGAGTCCATGAAGCCGCGGTCCACTTCGCCCGAGTTGGGAAAGCCTGCATCGTTCATCCGCTCGACCGCCTGAGTATAGGTGGCGCGCGACACGATGAACGCCAGGTGATGCAGCGTGCCGATGGCGTTCGGGTTGGGCCGGTTGTCCGGCGTCAGGTCCTCGCGGGTGAAGATGGTGATGAGACGGCCATCGCCGGGGTCGAAGTACAAATGGTTGGTGTCCGGGTCGTCGAGGTTTGGCTGCTCGAACACGAACGGCATGCCGAGGATGCCTTCCCAGAAGTCGATGGAGGTTTGCCGGTCGGCCCCGTTCAGCGTGATGTGGTGTACCCCTTGCGTCTGGATCACGGCCATGTTCAGTCCTTCCATTCGTGTTGTTTCTCGATCTCGCGCACGTCCGTCTTCAGTATCTTGCCATAGTTGCTCTTTGGCAACGCATCGACGAACCGGTAGGCCTTGGGCCGCTTGAACCGGGCCATGTGCTGCAGGCAATGCGCATCCACCTCTGCCTCCGTCACGGCCGCGCCGGGTTCGGCCACCAGGTAGGCCACCACCACCTCGCCCCAGTCCGGATGCGGGCGGCCGATCACGCACACTTCCGCCAGCTGGTCCATCTGCAGCAGCACCTCTTCCACCTCGCGCGGGTAAACGTTGGTGCCGCCGGATATGATCAGGTCCTTTGAGCGGTCAGTGATGGTCAGGTAGCCATCCTCGTCGAACAGCCCGACGTCGCCGGTCCACAGCCAGCCATCCCTGAGCGCCTTGGCGGTGGCGTCGGGGTTGTTCCAGTAACCCAGCATCACCGGGTCGCCGCGGCAGACGATCTCGCCCTTCTCGCCAACGGGCAGCTCAGCTCCGTCCTCGTCCACCACGCGCACGTGCACGCAGCTGTCGGCAACGCCGGCAGAGCCGAGCCGCTGGCGCCACTTCGGGTGGCCGCGATCGGCGATGTCCTCGCGCGACAGGTGGGTGATGGTCATCGGGCTTTCGCCCTGGCCATATAGCTGCGCAAGGCGCGGCCCGAAGCGGTCGAGTGCCGCGATGGCATCCTCGACATACATCGGCGCACCGCCATAGATGATCTGCTTGAGGTTGCTGACATCCATCTCGCCAGACCATGTGGTCAGCCGGCGCACCATGGTCGGGGCGGCAAACATCGAGGTGCCCGGCCAGCGTTTGATCAGCGCTGCGATCTCTGCCGGGTCGAACCCGCCCGAGGCCGGTACCACGTTGACCGCACCTGCGCACACGTGGGGAAACATCCACATGCCGGAGCCGTGGCTCAAGGGCGCAGGGTGCAGGATCGCGTCATCCGGCATCACCCGGTCGAAGTCGGCAAAATAGTTCAGCGTCATCGCGGTGATGTTGCGGTGGCTCAGCATGGCGCCCTTGGGCCGGCCGGTGGTGCCTGATGTGTAGAACAGCCAGGCGAGCTCCTGGGGCTCGACATAGGTGATCTTCACCGGTTCGCTGGCGAGCAGCGCGGCGTACCGGGACGATGCAATTTCGATAACGTTAGTTGTGCAATCGGGCTTTACATCCGCGATAACGGATGAGAGTTCCGGCGTGGTAAAAACCGCCCGGCAGCCGGCATCGGCGATAATAAAGCTGAACTCGCTGGCATGAAGCTTGGCATTCATGGGCACCGTGGCAAGGCCTGCGTGCCAGGCGGCGAACAGCACCTCGAAATATTCCGGCACGTTCTTCATGGCGAGGCCAATGCGGTCGCCGCGCTGCAGGCCGAGGCCGAGAAGTCCGGCAGCGAGCCGCCTTACCCGGTCATGCAGTTGGCGATGGGTGAAGATGACCTCGGTCCCGCGCGCCACCGCTGGCCGGCCGGGCAATTCCAGCGCGTTGCGTTCGATCCAGTGGGCAAGATTCATGATGCGATATCCGGTACTTCGCCGAAGCCGCCACCTGCCGGCAGCGGTGCGGTGCGGATCAGCCGCGAGTCCTCGACGGCGGCCTGCCGGTGCTTGACCGCCTCGCGGTACACCGGGTCACGCACCATCTCCACGAAGGCGGCAACCGAGGGATAGCGGGCGATGAAGCAATGGTCCCAGTGCTCTTCCTGCGGTCCGATCAGCATCAGCTCGAACCTGCCTTGCCACACGATCTTGCCGCCCAGGCGGGTGAATACGGGCCTGCTATCACGCCCGTAGTCGGCATAAGCCTGCGCGCCGGTTGCGGCACGGCCGTCAGGGTAGAGCGCCTGCGCGCGCAACCTGACCAGGTTCAGCATTTCGATGGGTCCGTCGAGGTCATTGTCGCGGAATGCCGCGAA
>CAVOZI010000028.1:0-8210 GCA_963700895.1 uncultured Alphaproteobacteria bacterium
CCGTCGAAAGGCAAGCTAGCGGCAATCCTGATCAAACAGGCTCGCGCGCTGGACATCACGGAGCCAATCGCCGGTTACATAGCGTCAATCGACAGCATCGCATAGCTTCTTTCGCTTCGGCACAGGCTGGTAACGGCTCAAAGCACTTTCGACACTTCGGATGCGATAGCCAGCAGGCGCGCATCCGATTGTGCCGCTGCGCAAAGCTGCAGACCGATCGGCAGGCTGCCAGCGGGCCTCGTCAACGGGAGGCTGATTGCACAAAGATCAAGACAGTTCGCAACGCGAGTATAGCGTGACATCGGGATCTGGCTCTCATCGACCTCTGACAATGCCGTTGCGCAAATCGGGGTTCCGGGCAATGCAAGCAGGTCGAAACCGGCGAATGTCTCAACGAATGATCGCGGACTTCGGACAACTCCTTGAGTAGTTCGACATATTGGGCCGGTTCAATGTTCCGGCCCTTCAGGACACGTTCGCGAACGTAAGGATCCAGCGGTGTCGATGGCTCGTCAACCAGCTTGGCCAGGTGCCGGTAGGCTTCGAACGCGACGATATCACCGTTCAACCTCTGGAAGCCGACAAAGGACAAAGGCAGGGAAATCACCTGCACATGCGCACCCAGTTCGCGCAGGCGCACGAGGACCGCTTCGTGTGCGTTGGCGACTTCGTCCGAAATCGGCGCAAGGGCATCGCTGCTGACCACAGCTATCCGGAGACCATGGATGGGAACCTGGGTAAAGGAGAGGTCGTGCCGGCCAGGACCTCGGTCAGCACGCGCGCTTCGTCAACGCTGCTGGTGATTGGGCCAAGCGTATCGAAAGTCGGTCCAAGCGGTGCAACGCCGTCGGTCGGGATCGATCCGTAAGTCGGCTTGAAGCCAACAACACCGCAAAGACTGGCCGGAATCCGGATTACCCGCGGGTGTCGCTGCCAATGGCCACGGGCACCAACGCCGCCGCAACCGCAACGGCCGATCCGCTACTGGAGCCACCCGGTACACGATGAACAGCACGATCAGCCGGATACCATGGGGTTCCCCTGGCGTGGTTGGTGCCCCAGCCTCCTATGGCAAACTCGACCATGTGGGTGGTGCCGGATGATTGCTCCCGCCTCTTCCAGGCGCTTGAGCGCCGGAGCAGTTTGCATCGAAACCGACGTCGCATATGCCAGCGACCCGAATGCCGTTGGAACGCCCTCAATATCCGCCAGTTCCTTCACGAGCACCGGCAATCCGTGCAGTCGCTTGCGCACCTGACCTTCCAGCAATGACTGATCGAGCTCCGCGGCACGCTTAAGCGCATTATCTGCGAAAAGCAACGATAAGGCATGCAGACGGTCATTCTCCTCGGCAATCCTTGCAAGTGAGGCCTCGACTTGCTCCACCGCAGTGCTCTGGCATGACCCGGACTGAACTTCGCAGATATTCTGTCTCATGCTGCTTCCCTCGATTTGCCTGCCAGGCTACGCAACTGCGAGGCTGCATGTCTTGTCAAGTCTATCGGAGTCATCGACGCAATTAGCCTTGTTTGCTGGTATTGGCCGTCTCTTCTCTATGCCGGCATTCATCTTGACCGTGGCTCTGGCAGTTTCGCCAGTTCCACTGGCTGTCTTCTTTTGTGAAGGCACGTACTGCCGTCCTGGCGAACCAAGTCAGCAAGCTGCATTTCCGCTTTGGGCTCCCTGCGGGCATTGACATTGGTTCGCCGAGGGGGCGTCACGCCACCAGCAGCCCGCCAACCCCTCAATCCCCCGCCGCATCGCCGAGGTTGATCCGGCGCCACAGTTCCAGGCTCTCGAACGTACCCTGCCAGATGCCGCGCCGGGCGGCCTTCGCCGCCACTTCGTCGCGCACATAGCGGTGCTCGTGCTGCCGGTAGGCCAGCGCCCAGCCGTCCGCAACCATCTGCCGGTTCAGCTCGCTCTCGCCCGCCGTGCACACGGCCACCGTGCGGCCATAGCGGTCCACATCCACCGTCCGGCAGGTCACGTCCTTGCCGCCAATCAGCTTGCGCAAGTGATCGCGCGCCCGGCGGCCGCAGGGGTAGGCCTGCCCGCCCGCGTCCTGGCAGGTCTGGTTGAGCTCCGGCGCGTCAATGCCATGCAGCCGGATGTCCTCGCCGCCCGCCTTGGGCCTGAGGCTGTCGCCGTCCACCGCGATCATGTTGCCGCTGACATTGCCGCCCGGCACCAGGTCCAGCCCATAGAGAATGACGCCGGTGAGGCCGATGACGGTCAGCGCATCGAGTGCTATGCGCCATTTCGGCCGGGCAGGGGCAGCCGACCACCGTCGGCGGCGCTGGCGGCTCATGCGCCGGTCTTGCTCCAGCGCGCGGCGGCCTTGTCGTCGGTTTCGCGCGCATCGACCCACTTGGCGTTGTCGCCCGTGCCGCCTTCTTCAAGCTTCCAGAACGGCGCCTTCGTCTTCAGGCAGTCCATCAGGAACTGGCACGCCTCGAAGGCGGCCTCGCGGTGGGCCGAGCAGGTGATCACCAGCACGATGTCCTCGCCCGGCTCCATCCGTCCGTAGCGGTGTACTATCAGGCTGGCGTCCAGCGGCCAGCGCGCACAGGCCTCGCGCTCGATGGCCTCGAGCGCCTTTTCGGTCATGCCCGGATAATGCTCCAGCGTCATCGCCGACACCTGCTCGCCAAGGTTCAGGTCGCGCACCGAGCCGAGGAAGATCGCCGTGCCGCCGATGGCGTGGTTGCCGGCGCGCAGTGCGGCAAGTTCGTCCGCAAGGTCGAAGGGCTGTTCCTGCACCCGGATCAAGCTGTGCGTCTCCTCGCGTTCAGTCCTGCTGCTTGAGCAGGTTGTTGAGCAGGTCCTCGGCCTGCCGCGCGCCGTCCTTGCCAAGCAGCTTCTCGGCCTCGCCGCGCAGCGTCTCGCCGGCTGCCTCTACATTTACGCCAAGCTTGCCCAGCGTGTCGAACGCCGATTGCGGATCGTCCAGAATGCCCTCCACGTCCGGATAGATCTTCGGCGCGGCCCACGGCCCGGAAATGATCACCGGCACCGGCAGCGTGGTCATCCCGGCGCCTGCCGCCAGCGCGGCCTTCGGCGACACCTTGAAGTCCAGCCGCCGCCGCAGCAGGTCGGCCTGGCCCGCGCCGGTCACCTCGTACCCCGGCCCCCGCGCCACCAGTGTCTCGGTGGCGGCAATGCCGTCGTTGATGACGAAGCTGGCGCCCAGTTCATCCAGCCTTGTGCTGCCATTGCCAGAGCTTGCCGACCAGCCGTCGAGTATCGACCCCTGGACCGCGCCCGTCATGGCGGCGATGTCGATGCCCTCGACCGCGCCGTCGCGCAACTGGATCTGCGCGGTGCCGGCCAGCGTTGACACCATCTCGCGCTGCGAGCCGCCCGTGGCGCTGACGTCCAGCGCCACATCCGCCGCGCCGCTGATCGCCGTGATGCCGGCAAGGCCCGTGAACAACGCTCGCGCTTCCACGCCCGTGGCGTTCAGTGTGCCGCCCAGGCGGGGCAGGTTCTGGCTGCCGTCGATCTCCACGCTGCCGCTGGCCTTGGCGCCATACAGACCCAGTTCGTTCAGCGTGGCGGTCAGCTTGCCGTTGTCGAGCGTGGCGTCGATGGAGGCATCCTTGAAACTGAGCTTGCGGTATACGACCTCGCCCACCCGCAGCCGCAGCGTGGCGTCTGCCAGGTCAAGCCCGGCGAAGCTGACCGGCGCATCGCTCCAGCTGGCGGCAGGCTGATCCGTGCCGGCCTGACCGACGCCTTCTGGCGGGGGCGCATAGGTGTCGATGTCGAGCCGGTTGACGCCGAGGCTCGCCTCGACGCGCGGCCGGCTGCCACTGGTGATCACCCTCACGAGCCCGTTGGCCGATGCGCCGTCCATGCTGAGCCTTGCGTCTTCGAGGCTCACCCGCCCGCCGGCAATGGCCAGCGCGCCGCTCACCGACAGGTCCTTCAGGCCGGGTCCGTCTGCGGTGTCCCAGCCGGCCCATCCGGCCAGCTTGCGCAGGTCGGGCGACGAGGCGCTGACCTGCCCGGCCAGGTCGAAGCCGCCGGCCAGCCGCGCCCGGCCCGAGATGGCGGCTTCCAGCAGCCGCGCCTGCAGCGCCATTTCCACCGGTGAGCCTGCTGCCGCAAGCCGGGCGGGGTCCAGCACGAACAGTTTCAGGTTGACCAGGTCGTCGTTCCAGCGCAGCGAACCATCGGCCTTGAACGGCTTGCCATTGAGTGGCAGGTCGATGCGGACATTGATGCTGGCGGCGCTGAAGCTGGTGCCGGAGCGTTCGTCGCTGAAGCTGAGGCTGCCATCGACGATGCGGACCGGCGCAACGCCTGCCACGGCCGGCGATGTCCCGCCGCCGCCGGCGTTCGCACCCGGCGTGCTGGCGGCGTCCGGCAGCGCCCAGTTGGCGCGGCCTTCTGCATCGATGGCCAGCGTGACGCGTGGGCGCACCAGCGTGATCTCGCGCACCTCGGTGCCGCGGCTGAAGAACTGCCAGAGCGAAACCTTCGCCTCGATCCGCTCCATCGAAACGGTGGTGCCGTCGAACATGCCTTGCGGGTTGGACAGCGTCGCCCCTTCCACCGTCACGGCCGGTTCGGGAAACAGCGCCACCGATGGCGGCTTCAGCAGCGTCAGCGTGCGGCCGGTGTGGCGGGCCACCGCCTGCTGCAATTGCGCGGTGATGAACTCGCCGCCCAGCATGTACGGCAGGCTGGCGACCGCTACCGCCAGCAGCAGCACCAGTCCCAGCGCGGTCATGACGAGATATCTCATGGGGCCATCCTTAACTGATTCTCCGTGCCGCCGGTGGCGGTTTGCAGAATGCCGCCGGTGGCGGTTTGCCGATGCCCCTAGCCGGCTTTGAAAACACTGAAAAAGTGTCAGAAAATTGGTTGGCGGCAATCAAGCCGCGCCTTATGGTGGCGCCCTGTCCGCCAACATTTGCTGCCGTCACAGGGCCAGACAAGATGACCTCCCAGCCGCTTTGGATTCCTTCGCCCGACCGCATCGCCAGCCACCGGCTCAGCCGCTTCATCGAGTTCGTCAACGCAAGGCACGGTTTGAACCTGTCAGGATTCAACGGCATTCACGCCTATTCAGTCGATCATGCACCGCAATTCTGGGCTGATGTATGGGACTTTTGCGGCGTTATCGCCGAAACTCGCGGCGAACGGCTGGTGGTGGATGAGGACCGGATGCCCGGCGCGCGGTTCTTCCCCGACGCGGTGCTGAACTTTTCCGAGAACCTGTTGCGCCGCAACGACAATACCCCCGCCATGGTCTTCCGCGGCGAGGACAAGGTGCGAAAGACGGTCACCTGGTCTGACCTGAACGGCGCCGTGTCGCGCATCGCCCAGGGCTTCGCCGCCATGGGGCTGAATGCCGGCGACCGGGTGTGCGCGGTCATGCCCAACATGCCCGAGGCCATCATGGCGTTCTGCGGCGCCAACGCGCTGGGCGGCATCTGGTCGTCCTGCTCGCCCGACTTCGGCGTGCAGGGCATCCTCGACCGCTTCGGCCAGATCGAGCCGCGCGTCCTGGTGGTGTGCGACGGCTACTGGTACAACGGCAAGTCCTTCGACGTGACCGCCAAGATTGCCGAAGTGGCGGCAAAACTGCCGGGCCTCGAGAAGATCATCGTGGTGGACTATCTCGGCCATGCGGCGGACATGGCGAAGACCCTGCCGAATGCCGTGACGCTGGACGATTTCATGGCGCCATACACGGCAGGACCCATCCGGTACCGCCGCCTGCCATTCGACCACCCGCTCTACATCCTGTTCTCGTCCGGCACCACCGGCGTGCCCAAGTGCATCGTTCACTGCTGTGGCGGCGTGCTGCTCAAGCACCTGAGCGAGCACCAGCTGCATTGCGGCATCAACCCCGGCGACCGGCTGTTCTACTTCACCACCTGCGGCTGGATGATGTGGAACTGGCTCACCTCGGGCCTTGCCTCGCAGGCCACGCTGATGCTGTTCGATGGCTCGCCCTTCGCGCCCGATGAAAAGGTGCTGTTCGACTTCGCCGACGAGGAGCGCTTCAGCATCTTCGGCACCTCGGCCAAGTTCATCGACGCGGTGAAGAAAACCGGCTGGCGGCCGAAGGACACCCATTCGCTGGCAACCGTGCACACCATCCTGTCCACCGGCTCGACGCTGGTGCCGGAAAGCTTCGACTTCGTCTACGACGCCATCAAGGCCGACGTGCACCTGGCCTCGATGTCCGGCGGCACCGACCTGTGCGGCTGCCTTGTTGCCTCAAACCCGTTCGGCCCGGTCTGGTCGGGCGAGATCCAGGCGCCGGGCCTGGGCCAGCACATCAAGGTGTTCGATGATGACGGCAAGCCGATGGCGACAGGCAAGGGCGAACTGGTCAATGTCAACTCGTTCCCGTCCATGCCGCTCAAGTTCTGGAACGACGAGGACGGTTCGAAATATCACAACGCCTATTTTGCCCGCTTCGCCAACACCTGGTGCCAGGGCGATTTCGCCGAGTGGACCGAACACGGCGGCATGATCATCCACGGCCGTTCCGACGCCACGCTGAACCCCGGCGGGGTGCGCATCGGCACGGCGGAAATCTATGCCCAGGTGGAGCAGATCCCCGAAGTCATCGAGGGCTGCGCCATCGGCCAGCACTTCGACAACGACGTGCGGGTGGTGCTGTTCGTGCGCCTCGCCGAGGGCGTGGAACTCGATCAGGCACTGCAGAAGAAGATCCGCGACAAGATCAAGACCGGCGCCTCACCCCGCCACGTGCCGGCCCGCATCGTCGCCGTGGCCGACATTCCGCGCACCAAGTCCGGCAAGATCACCGAACTCGCGGTGCGCGACGTGGTGCACGGGAGAACGGTCAAGAACGTCGAGGCGCTGGCCAACCCGGCGGCGCTGGACCTGTTCAGGGACCTGGAGGAGTTGAAAAGCTAATCCAGGAAAAGTGGGAACCGGTTTTCCGTCCGGATTAGCGACGAAAAGAACTAATCCAGGAAAAGCATGTGCCCGGCTTGAACGGGTATGGGAACCGGTTTTCCGTCCGGGTCAGCGGCGGAAGAATTACCCCGCCAGCACCCGCGTGGTCGGGAAGGTGATGTCGATGCGCGTGCCCTTGCGCGGCTCGCTGGAGATCGAGAACCGCGCCCGGTTGGCTTCCACCAGCGCCTTGGTAAGCGGCAGGCCCAGCCCGGTGCCCTGCGCCTCGCGGCCCACCGTCTCGATGCGGCTGAACGGCTGCATCGCCTCGCGCAGCTGGTCCTCGTCCATGCCGACGCCGGTGTCGGCCACCGACAGCAGCAATTCGCCCGCCCCGGTCATCTTGGCCGAAATGATCACCTGGCCGCCTGGGTCGGTGAACTTGATGCCGTTCGAGATCAGGTTGAGGATCACCTGCTTCACCGAGCGCTGGTCCGCCACCACCTGCGGCAGTCCGGCGGCGATCGACTTGCGCAAGACCACCCGCGCGCCCGTTGCCTCGTTCTGCATCAGCTTCATGCAGGTGTCGGTGATGGCGCCGAGGTCCACCGAGGTGAAGTTGAGGTCAAGCTTGCCAGCTTCCACCTTCGACAGGTCAAGCAGGTCGTTGACCAGCGACAGCAGGTATTCGCCAGAGGTGTGAATGTCGTTCGCATAGCCTTCGTAGCGTTCGTTGCCGAGCTTGCCGAACTCGCCCTTTCGCATCACGTCGGAAAAACCAAGGATGGCGTTGAGCGGTGTGCGCAGTTCGTGGCTCATCCGGGCCAGAAACTCCGACTTCTGGCGGCTGGACTGTTCTGCCCGGTCGCGAGCGTCGCGCAGCTCGGCTTCGGTCTTCTTCCACTGGGTGATGTCGCGCAATACCGCGCAATAGGCCGAGGCGGGAATGCCGCTGATGCCACCGCCAACCCGCCGCATGGTCAGAAACAGCGGCACCTCGCCGCCATCCTGCATGCGCGCCGTCACTTCCCTGCCCGAATTGAACAGGCTTGACAGCCCGCGGTCGCCAAGTGCCGCAACATAATCGCGCACCGTCTTTGCTGACGGCTTGTCCATGAGCCCGGCCAGCGGCGTGTCGATCACGCTCGCCGCATGCACCCCGAACAGCGCTTCGGCTCCGGCGCTCATCCAGTTGATGTCACCGGTCTCGTTCAGGAAAACAACGCCGTCGCTGGCCGTATCGAGGATCGAGAACAGTTCATTGATGTCGACCGGCTGTTCAGCCTGCCGGTCGCTGGCTGACTGGCTTTCGATGCCGGTCT
>CAVOZI010000029.1:0-27964 GCA_963700895.1 uncultured Alphaproteobacteria bacterium
GTGGCCTGCGGATTGCGGTAGTAGCCAGACATCAGGCTGGGGCCGCAAATCTCGATGCGGCCGATGCGGCGCTCGCCCAGTTCGCAGCCGGCTTCATCCACCACGCGCATCCGGTGGCCGGGCAGCGGCTTGCCGCACACCACGAAGTGACGCACCTGGTCCGGGCAATCTGCATCGCTTGGAATTGCTTCACGGCTGGCCTTCATCGCTGCGCGGTCGATGACGTCAACCCGGATCTCGTCTTCCGGGTCGGTAAACGATACGCCGAGCGTGGATTCGGCCATGCCGTAGCTGGGCAGGAAGGCCTTCGGGTTGAACCCGGCAACCGACAGCGTCTCGGCAAACAGCTTCAGAACGTCGGCGCGAACCATGTCGCCGCCGATGCCGGCAACGCGCCACTGGTCAAGCTTCAGCGATGGCGCATCGCCATTGATGCGGCGGGCAGCGAGGTCATAGCCGAACGTGGGGCCATAGGCGACCGTGCACTGGTTGTCAGACATCAGCTTCAGCCACAGCGCCGGACGCCGGGCAAAAGCCGGGGTTGGAAGGTAATCCACGGAAATCTGGCCCATCATTGGCGACAGGCAGAAACCCACCAGACCCATGTCGTGGTACAGCGGCAGCCACGAGAACGTCCGGTCGGTCGGTACGATCTTCAGGCCATGGCGAAGGGTCGTCATGGTGTTGGCGCAAATGGCCTTCTGCGAGATCAGCACGCCCTTGGGGTTCGACGTGGAGCCGGAGGAATACTGGATATACGAAACGTCCTGCGGACCAAACGGCTTGAGATCCGCACCGGAAGCCGGGAACTGCGCCAGTTCGCCATGGGTCCAGACCTTCCTGACACCGGCGCGCTGGCCCGCCTCACGAACCAGCTGCTCGAGGTCTTGCGTGGTCACCACGGCCGTGGCATGGGCGCTCTCGAGCATGCCCGTCACCCGGTTCACATAGGAGTCATGACCGCCGATATACATGGAATAGGGCAGCGGGCACGGTATGATCCCGGCATATTGGCAGCCGAAGAACACGGTGATGAAATCCGCACCGGTCTCAGCAACCACGGCCACCCGTTCACCAGGCTTCACCCCGGCATTGATCAGACGGTGCGCTGTTTCGATGGCCCGCTTGCGCAAGCTGCGGTAGCTCATGCTTTCTTCGAGCTGGCCGCGCGGACCGTAGAAATTCATGCCGGTCTGGCCCTGGGCTGCATAATCCAGCCCTTCGCACAAGGTGGTGAAGCCGCCTAGCCGCTGCACCAGGTCGGCATTGATGGTCGGTGTCGGCTGAGGACCTGCTGCTGCTGCGTCCATGCCTGCGCCAGTTCCAAATTCAGTGGTCGTGTCTACCCGCACAACTCTTACCCCTGCAATTCGCGGATACGCCGGGGCGGCTGATCAACCCCGAGGCTACGGCAGCCCCCAAATCGCCACCGTCGCAAACCCGCTTTAAGTCTTGGTTTGTTGGAAACACTTTTAACAGAATGGGCGAAGCAGCCCGAAATCACTTGATGTTTCGGTTTGTAACTCGATGACCGTCAAAAAACGGTCAACTAGCTGATTTGATTGCAAAACTGAAGCGGCCGACAAATCCGGCCTGCAGCGGAAAACCGCAAAATCCACACGAGGCCCCTGCAACTCCTGCAGTGCGGTCTGCCCGCATCGCCACGCAGGCCAGCAATTCCCGCCTCAACCTGACTCAGAAGTTGACCTTGCCAAGCAGCACACCCGCAGCCAGCAAGGCAAGCACGCCGAAGGTGAAGCCGGTCAGCCAGACCATGATCAACTGCGCTACGGACTTGGAGTTGCCGTTCAAGCCCTTGCCAGCCTGACGCTCGATCTCGACCAGCCGGTGGGCGGCATAGGTACGGATGCGGCTGGTGATCTCGCGCAATTCCCGGGTTTCGGCAATGGTGACATGACCGGACGGGTCCTGTCGCACCAGCCGGAAACTGCGCGGATCAGGCTCCATCTCAACGTAGGAGATGTCGTCGATCCACAACCGCGGCGGAAACCCCGTATCCATCTGCAACGGCAACAATGCCTTCAACCGGGGTTCGTCGCGCATCCTGGCGGTCAGCTCATCAAGCAGCGCAGCCAGCCTCAGCGTCTGGGCATCCCGGATGCTGACCAGTGCATCGAAATGCGCCGCCTGCGCCAGCCGCGCCCGCCGCACCTCGCGGTCAAGGCCGGTGATCTGGCCTTCGGGCTGCTCATCCGGGCTGTTGATTTCAGGCTGCATAGTACTCAACTGACAGGGCCTTCCGCCGTGCTGCGACACACCAACGCCATTTGCGCGCCGGCCGGCCCGTGCCAGACTGGCACAAGGCTTTGGCGCAACATTAATACGTCGCCGTCAGGAATGCATCCATTATGCCATGACGCCAAAGGTGAAAAACAAGCGAGCGGCCCGCGATCATCCACCCACGAAAACCACCCAAGGTTGAATCTCTGTAAACGTCTAAAATTTTAGTAGAGTCGTACCTGCCATGTCCTTGCGTCATGATTATTTTTGCAAGGTGCAGGCATGAGAACGTCAGCACCTCGACAGCAGGACACCACGGCTCACAAGAGCGGCAGGGATGGCGAACTCAATGCTGCCAGCAAGGCGGCCCCGCAAGGCCGCCCTGACGTCTGTCCCGGCAGCAGTCTCGGCAGCAGCCCTTGGCATTGCCGCAGCTTGCGCCACAGCCGGCATTGCCTCGCCTGCAAGCGCCAGCGACATGTATTTCTCCGCTGGTCTTGGCGGCGGGATAGACGACGCCTGGAACTGGCAGACGCTCACCTGGTCACCCTTCAACGCCGCAGACGAAACCGGCCTGATTGTGCGTGGATCGCTCAAGGCGGAGGCCAGAACCTATGTCACCGACATACCGGCCCGCAACGATGCGCGCATCTGGGTATCCGGCATCGGGCTGGATGGGGAACTCGGCTGGCAGGTGGCGGGAGACTGGGGCCAGGCCGCGGTACTGGCGGGCGTGGCGTGGCGGGATTATACGCTGTCACCGGCTGATCCCAACTCCGGGCTTGGAAGCAACCAGCTTCACGTCAGGGTTTCGGCGCAGGGTCACGTGATCGGCGCAGACGACTGGGGCGCTTTCTGGTACGGCGACTATGTTTCCGGCGTCGACGAATGGTTTGCCGAAACAAGACTCTATTACCGGCTCGGCAACGGCCTGAAGGTTGGTCCCGAGTTTTCGCTGAGCGGCGGCGAGGACTACCTGCATGCCCGCGCTGGCATATCGGTCATGGGATGGGAGTTCACCCTGCCGTGGGCCGGCACCTTCTGGGCGGGCGGTTCCGCCGGCGCCTTGTGGGACACCGATGGCAGCCGGGTGGAGCCTTATGGCGCCCTCCACCTGACGCGCGCCATCACTTTCGATGGCTTCTGAACGGCCAGGTCAGCAGGCCGAACAGTCCCTCGTCATGGCGCGTCTGCACGCCGATGGGCATCTCGTTCCAGCGTTTCGTCTTCGAGCGCGAGCTGAACAGGATGTCCCAGAAAGCCAGCGTATTGGCATAATTCGAATCCGTGTCAGCCCGGATGGCATGATGATGCACCCAATGGATCGACGGCGTGACGATGATCTTCGACAGGGGCCGCTCCACCCAGCCGGGCAGCGCCACGTTGGAATGGTGGAACAACGCCATGCTGAGCACCATGGTCTCGAACAGGAACACCGAGGTGAGCGGAATATCCATCAGCCAGATCACTGACGCGCGCACCACCGCCGACAGCATTACCTCGCCGAAGTGAAACCGGAACGCGGAACTGGCGTCGAGAAACTCGTCCAGGTGATGCACTTCGTGGAAGCGCCACAGGAACGGGATCTCGTGGTTGGCCCTGTGCCACCAGTAGATCCAGAAATCGAGGATGAGCAGGTCGATGATCAGCCCTTGCCAGCCGGACATCCACTCCGGCCGCCAGCCCAGCGCATGGGTGGAGGCCAGCGCCGACAGCGGAATGACCACCAGCGGCGACAGCCCGGCGCTGATCAGCAGCAGGCTGGCGTTCTTGAGCACCCGCAGCAACCGGTCCCATGCGGTACGAAGGCCAGCCGCCGCCAGCGGCCGCGCCTTGGGGAACAGCCGTTCCAGCACCATCATCGTCACGATGACAGAACCGAGCACCCAAAGTTTCGTATCCAGTGTTTCCATGACCTGCCTTGTAGCGCGAACCTGTGATCAACCGAACTGACATCGCCGTGAGCCGGTTCACTCCTGACTGTCGCCGCTACGGCGGCCGCGCATCAGCGCCCATACCAGCGGCATGGCGAGCGCAATCATCATGTACCGCGCGATCTGGTGGCCACCAACATAAGCCGGGTCCAGGTTGAGTGCAAAAGCCAGGATGGTCATGGCCTCGAGCCCGCCCGGCGCGAACGCCAGCAGCGTGTGGGCAAACGGAATGCCGATCAGCCACGACACCAGCCCGGCGCCTGCAAGGCTGATGGCCAGCGCCAGGGCAAGGCCAGACAACGCAGCACCTGAAAGATTGGCCAGGTCCCGCGGCCTGACACCGGCAAAGCGCATACCGATCATGGTGCCGAGGAACACGAAGGCCGGCAGCAGCACCCAGTCCGGCATGACGCCGTGCACCACACCGGTGAGGTGCATGGCGCCGCTGGCCAGCGCCGGGCCCAGCATCAGACCTGCGGGCACCTTGAGCCTGTCGAACACAAAGCCCGCCAGCAATCCGGCCGCCAGCACCAGGATGACATCGCGCAACGACCCAGGTTCGGCCAGCACTGCAGCTTGAGAACCCGCCTCTCCGCCGGAAAACGCCGTGATCAGCGACGGCAGCACCGCCACCAGCGCAAACAGCCGGATTACCTGTACAACCGAAACCTTGGCCAGATCCGCCCTTGTATCGGCCGCCATGGCCAGCGCCAGCGACAGGGCGCCCGGCATCACCGCGAAGAAACTGGTCGCCCGGTCCCAGCGCAGGAACCGCTCGTAGAACATCACGCCGGCAACGACCAGAACCACCATGGTTGCCGCCAGCAGCGCCACGCTCAGCGGCCATCGTGACAGCGTCTCCAGCGTTTCAGGAGTAACCGCCCCGCCGATCTGCAGGCCCAGCAGGATGAACACGAACCGGGTCAGCGCCTTCGGCATGACCGTGCGGATCTTGCCCGCAAGGGCAGCCGCCGCCACCGCCACCATCGCGCCTGCCAGCCACGGCGCGGGCAGACCGAGCCACCAGAACACCCCGCCGCCGCCCGCCCCGATTGCAAGCGCAGCGGCAACCTGTTCAACCTGCTGTCGTTTGAACGCCGCCATGCCGGCGCATCAGCCCTTGAGGCCGCGGACGACTTCGTCCGTGTGCTCGCCCAGTTTGGGGCTCGCCCGCTCCAGCTTCAGCGTGCTTTCGGAGAAGACGATGGGCGTGCGCACGCTCGGCACCATCACCCCGTCCCCATCTGGAACGTCGATCCGCAATCCCCGGTGCACGATCTGCGGGTCGTTGAAGGTGTCCTCCACCGTGTTGATGGGGCCGGCCGGCACGAACACCTTCTCCAGTTCGGCCAGCATGCCGTCGCGGGTTCGCTGGCTGGTCCTGGCCGAGATCAGCGCAGCCAGTTCATCGCGGTTCGTCACCCGGTCGGCATTGGTGCGGAAACGCTCGTCGTCGATCAGGCCGTCTAGTCCCAGCACCTGGCACATCTTGGCCCACTGGGCCTGCGAGCCGGTGGCGATGATCAGGTGCCCGTCGGACGCCGGGAACACCTGGTAGGGCACGATGTTGGGGTGTGCGTTGCCCATGCGTTTCGGCGGTTTGCCGGAGACGAGGTAGTTGAGCGCCTGGTTGGCCAGCACCGCGCTCATGCAGTCGAACAGCGCCATGTCGATGTACTGTCCCTTGCCGGTCTTCTCCCGCACCAGCAGCGCCGACTGGATGCCGATGACGCCGTAGAGCCCGGTGAAGATGTCGGCGAAGGCAACGCCGATCTTCTGCGGCTGACCGTCCGGCTCGCCGGTCAGGTCCATGATGCCGGCGAGCCCCTGGATCATGAAGTCATAGCCGGCCTTGTGGGCATAGGGCCCGGTCTGGCCGAAGCCGGTGAGCGACAGGTAGATCAGCCGCGGGTTGATCTCGCGCAAGGCTTCGTAATCAAGGCCGTACTTGGCCAGCCCGCCCACCTTGAAGTTTTCGATGAAGACGTCCGCCCCGGCCACCAGCTGGCGGATTGTGTCGCGGCCTTCCTCGGTCGAGAAGTCCACCACCACCGACTTCTTGCCCCGGTTGGCCGAATGAAAATAGGCAGCATCGCCACGCCCGCCGTCAGCCCTGCCGACAAATGGCGGCCCCCAGTTGCGGGTATCGTCGCCGTCCGGGCTTTCCAGCTTGATCACATCGGCGCCCAGGTCAGACAGGGTCTGACCGATCCATGGACCGGCCAGGATGCGGGCAAGCTCGATCACTTTCAGGCCTTCAAGCGGTGCCGTCATTGGCATTGGTTCCCTGTCTGTACGGCCGGCGCGCGGCCGGCAGCCGCTTCCGCGTTCACTGTCTCGGGGTCTAGCACATGGCCAAGCAGGGTGCGAAGCATGTCGCGCTCGCGCTCGTGCATACGTGACCTGCCCAGATCGGTGAGCTCATGACGGTCGCTGGCCACATCAAACAGTTGCGGACAATCGCGGCCCGCATAGTGCACGTACTTCCACTGCCGGTAGCGCAGCATGGTAATGCCGAAGGGACTGCCGCCACCATGATGCTGCGAGATGACGAAGCGGTCCGGTTCCGGCCGCTCCACGAAGCCCTGCAGGGGCCGCGACATCCACGTCTCGCGGGCCTGCGGTTGCTTCAATCCCACCACCTGCTTCACGGTGGCGGCAATGTCGGTCAGCGACACCGGCGTCGCGTTCACCGCCCCGTCCGGCAGTCCGCGTCCCATCATCAGCAGCGGCACGGCAACCGAATCCTCGTACATGACGGAACTACTCCAGAAACCGTGGCTGCCCAGCATCTCGCCATGGTCCGACAGGTAGATGACCGAGGTATCGCGAGCCGAACCTGACTCCTCCAGCGCCTCCATCACCTGCCGGATGTTGTCATCGAGAAAGCTGACCAACCCATAATAGCTCCTTCGAGCCATCTCGCGCATGCCGTCGCCGAAGTGCTCGTCGTAGTTCCAGAACTGCGCCATCTCCTCCAGCACCTCGTGCTCCGGGCGCTGGCGCGGCGGCTCGGGCAGCTTCTGCCGTTCGTAAAGCCGGTAGAATTCCTCGGGGCACTTGAGCGGATGATGCGGGCTGACGAACGACACGAACAGCACCCACGGCTTGCGGGTAAACTTGCGCGGATACCGCTTCAGCCACTTCACTGCCTCGTGCGCCACCCGCCGGTCATGTTCGGTCTGGCTGGTCTCGCCCGGCCCCATCTCCGCCGCCCGCTCCGCTGCATGGTCATTGGGCTGCAACGGCGAGCGCAGCAGCGCCTTCACCTGGCCCCCGCCCTCGCTGGCGAGGTACATCGGCTCGATTTCCTCGTCGAAGCCGTGGTCGTCGTCGCCGCGCCGGAAATGCAGCTTGCCGATGGAAACCACCGGGTGGCCGGCATCACGCAGCGCATGCGCCCAGCTCTCGTGCTGGCCATAATAGGGTTCGGCCGATGACCAGCACCGCGTCTCGTGCACCTGCAGGCCGGTGTGAAGGCTCGCCCGCGCCGGCACGCAGATCGGCGACGGCGTATATGCATTGCTGAAGCGCACGCCAAGGCGCGCGATGGTGTCGAGCGTGGGGGTGCGCACAACCGGGTCGCCATAGCAGCGCGCCACGCGCCGCGAATGCTCGTCGGAGCAGAAGATGATCAGGTTCTGGGGGCGGTCCTGTGACAAGGGATGAGCTTTGCCCGGCCTCGATCAGTCCTTGACCGGCACCGTGTAGTTCAGCCCCAGCCTGCCGCCATCCGGATAGATGGTCTGGCCGGTGATGTAGCTGGCCATGGGCGAGGCGAGGAACACCGCGATGGAGCCGATCTCGGATGGCTCGCCGGGCCGGCCCATCGGCGTGCGCGACATGATGTTGCGGATCTTGGCCGGATCGTTGGCGATCGACTTGAACATTTCCGTGGCGATGGAGCCCGGCCCGATGGCGTTGACGCGGATGCCCTCCTTGGCAAGCCGGATGCCCAGCGCCTTGGTCCACTGGTTGATGCCGCCCTTCGACATGACGTAGGACGCGATCTCGGGGATCACGATCACCGCCTGGCACGACGACATGTTGACGATGACGCCACGTTGGCCGTTCTCGTCCGGCTGCTGGGTCATCATCTGGCGCGCGGCAAGCTGGCCTGACAGGAACACGCCCTTCAGGTTGACCGCCAGCACGCGGTCGTAATCTTCCTCGGTCAGTTCCAGCGGGTCGCAGGCATGCACGATGCCGGCGTTGGCCATCATGATGTCGAGGCGGCCATGCGTCTTGACCGTTTCATCGACCAGCGACTGGATGTCGGCCTTCTTCGTCACGTCGCAATGGCGGTACTGGACGTCGAAACCATCCTTGCGCAACGCCGCGGCGGCGGCCTCACCCTTCTCGTCGGTCACGTCGGAAATGACCACCTTCGCGCCCTGCTCGGCAAAGGCCTTCGCCGAGGCAAGGCCCAGTCCGCCGGAAGCGCCGGTTACGATTGCGATCTTGTCCTTGAGAAGCATGGCCGGAATTCCCTGTTCTTGTGTGCCGGTGTGATGGCCCGCACACTGCAAACCGGCAGGCGTCCGGTCAAGCCCGATCTGGTCAGTTCACGCTGTCCGGCAGTTCCTTTTCGCGCCGCGCCACGAACGCCGCCAGTTCCTCCGCCTTCGCCTCGTCCAGCGACGGCTCGACATAGTTGTTCAGCATGGCGCGCGCCTTGGCGTTGCCGCGTTGCTCCATGGTCATCGAACCTTCCGCCGCCCACTGCTCGAACGAATTGAAGTCCATCAGCTCCGGCGTGAAGAACGCCTTCTCGAAATGCTCCAGCGTGTGCGCGGTGCCAAGGAAATGCCCTGCCGGCCCCACCTCGCGCACTGCCTCCATGGCATCATCAAAGTCGTCGAACGAGATGCCCTGGGCATACTTGTACCAGCCCACCAGCTGGTCAGCATCGGTGACGAACTTGGAGTAGCCGCACGACAGCCCGGCCTCCAGCCAGCCCGCCACGTGCCAGATATAGTTGGCGCCGGACAGGATGGCGGCGTGCATCAGCATGTTGGACTCGTAGCCGGCCTGGGCATCGTTCACCTTCGATCCGACGTGGAAGCCAGAGGTGCGCCACGGCAGCTTGTACTTCCGTGCCAACTGACCGAACAGCATCATCATGTGTGCCGCTTCCGGCGTGCCGCCCATGGGCGCGCCCGACTTCATGTCGACCGCCACCATGAACTGCCCCATCACCTGCGGAGAGCCGGGCCGCACAAGCTGGGTGAAGGCAAGGCCCGTCAGCGCCTCGGCCACGCACTGCGCCACTGAAGCCGCAGACGAGGCAGGCGTTGACGCGCCGCACAGAGCAAACGGCGAGATCAGGCATGGCTGGTTGTGCGCCGCATAAACGCGCAGCGCGTCCAGCATGGTCTGGTCCCACACCAGCGGCGAGTTGCAGTTCACCACCGAGGTCAGCACCGTGTTGTCGCGCACGAAATCATCGCCGAACACGATGCCGGCCATCTTCATGGTGTCCTCGGCCCGCTCCCTTGCTGTCACGATGCCCATGAACGGCTTGTCGGAATGGGTCAGCGCCGACTGGATGATGTGCAGGTGGCGGCGCGGCACGGGAATCTCCATCGGCTCGCAGATGATCGAGCTGGTGGAATGCAGCGCCGGCGACATGTAGGCGAGCTTGTGGAAGTTGTTGAGGTCCTGCAGCGAGCCATAGCGGCGCTGGCCATCGAGGTCGCGCACATAGGGTGCGCCGTACATCGGCACGAAGATCGACTTGTCGTTGCCCACCGTCACCGTGCGCTCACGGTTGCGCGCATGCATGGTGTATTCGGACGGGATCTGCGAGACGAGTTCCATCAACTGGTCGCGGCCGATATGCACCCGGTGCCCGTCGACCTTGGTTCCAGCCGCCTTCCACATGGTGATGGCGTCGTCGTCGCGGAACTCGATGCCCACCTCCTCCAGGATGGTGCAGGCCGCATCGTGAATGCGCTCCACCGCCTCTTCAGATGCCATGTTGAGCATCGGCGTCTTGCGCATGAGCGTTGGCAGGGAAGGTGCGGCAACGGCGCGGCGCTCGCGCCGCCCCGACCGTCCACCGGCACGGCGGGATTGTGGGTCTTCATGTTCTGCAGCAGACATGGCAAGCATCCTCCTGGTGGGGCCCGGAGAAGAATGCTACCTCGCTACCCGCCTTGCGATGTATGCGTTTTGCGACAGTTGCGTGTCCTTTTCGGCCAGCGCCCCGTTAGCGCAATTCACCGCGCAAGGTGGCGGGTGAGCCGTCGCTCCAGCACCGCCCACACCCGGCGCAGCGTCTCCACGATCATCAGGTAGATAATCGCCGCCCACAGGTAGACGTTGAAGTCGTAGGTGCGGGAGAACGCCAGTTTGGTCGCGCCCATCAGGTCGAACACCGTGACGATCGAGGCAACAGCCGAGCCCTTGATCATCAGGATGATCTCGTTGCCCAAAGGCCTGAGCGCGGTGATCATCGCCTGCGGCAGGATGATCTTGCGGAATGTCGTGCCCTTGTGCAGGCCCAGCGACGAGGCCGCCTCCCACTGTCCGCGCGGAATCGATTCAATGGCCGTCTTGTAGATCTCGGCCTGGTAGGCAGCGGTGTTCAGGATGAAGGTCAGCAGAACGCAGTTGTAGGCATCGCGGAAGAACCACCACAGGCCCATCGCCTGCAGCTCGTCGACGAACTGGCCAGCGCCATAATACAGCAGGAACACCTGCCCCAGCAGCGGCGTACCGCGGAACGCATAGACATAGGCAAACGCCGGCTTCGCGATCAGCGGATTGTGCGACATCCGCGCCAGCGCCAGCGGAACCGCCAGCAACCCGCCCACCACGATCGACAGCACCACCAGCTTGGCGGTGACCCACAGCCCTTCAATCATCCTCGGCATGTATCTGCTGAAGATGTCGGAGTCGAAATTGCTGAGTAATGAAACGGCAATCCCCAGCCCCAGCGCCGCCCACAGGCCACACAGCACCGTGCCGGCAATGCGCGCCACGCCCCACCGGCGCCGGGCCTGCGGCGGCGGCTTCTGCGCTTCGATCATGCCGGCCGTAGCATCGCTCATGCGCGGCGCTCCTCACCGCGCTTGACGTGGGCCTCAATGGCCCCAAGCCCCTTTGACGAGATCAGCGACAGCACGAGGTAGATCGCCAGCGCCACCGAGTAGAAGAACAGCGGCTGCTTGGTCGAGCCGACCGCCACGTTGGTGTTGCGCAACAGGTCATTGAGCGCGATCACCGAGACCAGCGACGTCTCCTTCAGCAGAATGAGCCAGAGGTTGCTCAGGCCGCCGATCGACAACCGGATCAGCTGCGGCAGCGTCACCAGCCGGAATGCCTGCCAGCGGGTCATGCCGAGCGCCTGGGCCGCTTCGCCCTGGCCTGCCGGAATGCCCTTGAAGGCGGAGGCGAACACTTCCGAGGCAAAGGCGGAAAACACCAGCCCCAATGCCACCATGCCGGCCACAAAGCCGTTCACCTCGACGTACGTATCGGTGAACAGCCCGACCAGCTTCTGCAGCGCCATCTGCCCGCCATAGTAGACGATGAACAGCGTCAGCAGTTCCGGAAGGCCGCGAAAGATCGTGGTATAGACGTTGGCGGCGGTTTCCAGCGACTTCTCGCCGGAGGTCTTGGCGAGTGCAACAAGCAACCCGATTGCCAGCCCGAACGGCAGCGTGGCCAGCGCTAGCCGCACCGTGAGCCAGGTGCCTTCGGCCAGTTCATCCGCCCAGCCTTCAGGCCCCCATGCCAGCATCTGGAAGAGTTCCATCGCTGCTGTCTTGCCCCTCAATCACCAGCATCAAAAACAAAATGCCTGCCGGGCACTGTAGCACGGCAGGCACCTGTGTATAGCGCATCGGGCCGCAAAGCCCCGATAATCCTCAGTAGACCGAGAACGGGAAGTACTTGTCGTTGATTTCCTTGTACTTGCCGTTTTCAAGGATCGCCTTGAGCGCCACGTTCAGCTTGTCCTTGAGGGCGGTGTCTTCCTTGCGAACCGCCATGCCGGCGCCCGAGCCGAACCACTTGGCGTCGTTGTAGTTCTCGCCGATGTGCTCGCAGCAAGCACCTGCATCCGAATTCAGCCAGTCGAGGATCACCACCGAGTCTGCCAGAACGGCGTCAAGCCGGCCAGCGACCAAGTCGGCATTGGCTTCGTCCTGGGTGGCATAGAGCTTGATCTCGCTGTCCTTGTAATTGTCTTCCAGGAACGACGAGTGCGTGGTGGAGGACTGCGCGCCCAGCACCTTGCCCTTCAGGCCTTCCGGGCTGGTGTCGGTGATGGCGCCGCCCTTCTTGGCCACGAAACGGGCCGGCGTGTTATAATACTTGTCGGTGAAATCCACCTGCTTCATGCGCTCTTCGGTGATCGACATGGAAGCGATGATCACGTCGTACTTCTTGGCCAGCAGCGCGGGAATGATGCCGTCCCAGTCCTGCGCCACGAAGGTGCACTCAGCCTTCATCTCGTCGCAAAGCGCCTGTGCGATCTCGACGTCGAAGCCCTGAAGCTTGCCGTCTGAGTCGATGAAGTTGAACGGCTTGTAAGCGCCTTCGGTGCCGACGCGGATCTTCGTCCACTCGTCGGCCAGCGCCGAACCCGTCATCATTGCAACAGCCAGCGCAGCCACGGCCACAGTCTTGAACTTGAACATTACTTAGGTCCCTGTTTGTGTCTCACTCGGAAAAAGGACCGCCGCATCAGCCCTTCCCGCGACAAAACAATGGCTGCAACAAATCTCATTGTAAAGATGACGCGTAGGGCAACCTGGTAAGGTTTTTTGCCGCCAGGACCATGAAAAAGAAAAATCACGCGCGCGTAAATTTAACTCATGTCAATCGCGGCTGTCTGAATATTGCTGCTCCGCGACATAGTAAGCATCGAACCCCACCGCCTTGCGCAAGTCTGCAAAGTCGAGCAGCGCATCTGCCGGGTGCTCGCGCCGGGCCATGACGCCAAGCGCATCCTGGACGGCCTTCATGGCGGCGGACAGCAGCGTCAGCGGATAGGCGGCGAACCGGTAACCCAGCTCATGCAACCGGTCCGGATGCAGGATCGGCGTGGCCCCGCCTTCGACAAGATTGGCCATGTGGATGCCCGGTGCCTCGCGGGTCAGCCGCGCCATTTCAGCCTCTGACTGGGGTGCTTCAACGAACAGCATGTCGGCGCCAAGGTCGGCAAAGCCCTTCGCCCGGTCAATCGCTTCTTCAAGGCCGTGCCCGTGGCGGGCGTCGGTGCGCGCCAATATCATGATGTCGGCTCCGGCCTGCTTCGCATCCACCGCCGCCTTGATCCGGTTGAAGGCTTCAGCCCGATCCACCACCAACTTGCCCTTGGTATGGCCGCAACGCTTGGGTGACACCTGGTCCTCGATCATCACCGCAGCGAAACCGGCCCGCGCATACATCTCTACGGTGCGGCGCACGTTCAATGCATTGCCGTAGCCGGTGTCGCCGTCGCCTATGATCGGGATGTCCGTCGCGGCACAGATATTGCGGCCCTGGTCGAGCATTTCGCCGAACGAGATGAGGCCGGTGTCCGGCGCGCCAAGACGCGACGCTGACACCGCGAAGCCCGACATGAACGAAAACTTGAAGCCCGCGTCACCAATCATCCTGGCGCTCAACCCGTCCCAGCAGCACGGCATGACGTGGCAAGTGTCTTCCGACAGGATGTCGCGCAAGGCTTGGGCCGGTGTTGGTTTGGTCATGGTAGGCAATCCTTACATCTTGAAGGGTATGTACAGCGCAATATCGGGGATCACGTAGATCAGCAGCACGGAGAACAGCATCAGCGCCAGGAACGGCCACACGCCTCGCGCCACCTCCTGCATGGAAGCCTTGCCGACGGCCTGTATCACGTAAAGGTTGAGGCCCACCGGCGGGGTAATCAGCGCGCACTCGATCATGATCACGAAGAATACGCCGAACCAGATCGGATCGATGCCGAGGCCCAGCAGTGACGGCGCCAGCACCGGCACCATGATCAGCATCATCGACAGGGCTTCCAGGAACAGCCCCATCACCACCAGCACCAGCCCGACGACGAGGATGAACATCCACGCCTCGGAGAAGTTATGCGAGATGAACATCGAGACATCCTGCGGAATACGGTAGAGCGATATCGCCTTGCCGAACACCTTGGCTCCGGCGACGATCAGCAAGATGGTGACCGTAGTGACCATCGATTGCACCACGGCGTCCCTGAAATCGGCCCAGGTCAGGGTGCGCAGCACGAACACGGTGATGATCAGCGAGGCGGCAAAGCCGATGGCCGCAGCCTCTGTCGGCGTGAACGCACCCCAGTAGATACCCCAGATGATCAGCCCGGCCAGCGCCAGCGCCGGCAGCGCGCGAAGGCCGGTGCGCCAGCGCTCGTCCCAGCCTGCTGCGGGTGACGGCTTGTAGGTGGGCGACAGCCACGCATAGACCATGGAAAAGGCGATGAACAACGCCATCAGCATCAGTCCCGGCCCGATACCGGCCTTGAACAGCGCAATAACAGATTCCTCGGTAATGAAACCGTAGACGATCATCGGGATCGACGGCGGAATGAGAATGCCCAGCGTACCACCCGCCGCCAGCAGCCCCAGCACGAACGGCCGCGGATAACCGCGCTTGCTCATCTCGGGGATCGCCACCGTACCGATGGTCGCCGCCGTGGCCACCGATGACCCGGAGATGGCCGCGAAGATGCCACACGAGATGACAGTTGCGATGGCCAACCCGCCCGGCAAGTGGCCAACCCAAGCCTGCACCGCGGCAAACAGGTCACGCCCCACGCCGCCCTTCAACAGCACGTTCGACATCAGCAGGAACAGCGGCACCGCCAACAGCACAAAATTGTCTATGGTGCCAAGCAAGCCCTGCGGTGCCATCAGCGGCGAGAACCCGCCGATGATCAGCAGCAGCAGGCCAAGCCCGCCCAGCGCGAACGCCACCGGCACCCGCATCAGCAACAGGCTGAACAGGCCAGCCAGGATCAGGATGGTGGTCATTGCTCAGTGCCCCTCGTTGCCGGCCCCGGCGACCCAGCCACGCCCGGTCAGCGCCTTGAGCCCCTCAATCGTGCACTGCAATCCGGCCAATGCGAAGCCGAACGGCACCGACGTCTCGGCCCACCAGTTGGGAAAGTCCATGATCGTCGCAGTGGTCCGGCCAACCTCGAAACTATCCCAGGCGATCTTGAAACCGTACCACATGACGATGAGCGAAAACGCCAGCAGCACCAGGTTGGAGAACGCGTCAAGCACCCGTTTCAAGCCATCCGGCAGCCGCTCGTACAAGATGTCGATAACGATGTTGCGGTTGTGCCGGATGGTGTAGCCAAGCCCCAGGAAGACCGCCCAGATCAGCATCAGTTCCGATGTCTCGCTGGCCCACTTCGTTGGCGCGGAGAAAACGTAGCGGGCCACCACTTCCCAGGTCAGCGCCACGCCGGTCATCACCAGCAGCCACGCCGAAACATGCCCGCACAGTTCAGATGCCTTGTTGATCAGCCGCGTCATCGCCGCGCGCACTCCGGATGGGTTGCTTGGGAAAGGAAAGTGCACCCGTCCCGGCATCCGGCCGGGACGGGCACAGTCGATGGTCAGTCAGGCATCAGCCGTCAGTTGGACGCCTGCAGCGCGCGGGCAGCTTCCAGCACCTGCTTGCCAAGCTCGCCGGCTTCGGCCTCGAACTGGGTCAGCACCGGCTCGGAAGCTTCCTTCCACTTGGCGATCTCTTCCGGCGTCGGATAGTAGATCGTCATGCCGTTCTTGGCGGCTTCGTCGAAGGCGGCCTTCTCGATGTTGGCCATCTCGTCACGCACAGCCATGTCGGCCTTCAGCGCCGCTTCGGAGACGATCTTCTGGGTGTCGGCGTCGAGGCCCTGCCAGAACTTCTCGTTGATCAGCACGATGAACTCGATGTCGGCATTGTTGGTAACGGTGATGTGGTCCATCACTTCCCACAGCTTGCGCGACTTGACGCCGGAAGCACCGGTCATGCCGATGTCCACGGTGCCGCGCTGGTAGGCGAGATACTGTTCAGAGCCTGCCGTGTTGGTCGGCGAGCCGCCCAGCACCTCGACCCAGGTGCCCAGCGTCTTGCCGAACACGCGTACCTTCTTGCCCTTCAGGTCGTCCGGGCTCTTCAGCGGTGCGCCCTTGGACAGCATGATGTTGCCGCCATAGGCCTGCCACCACAGCACCCGCGAACCGGTCTTCAAGATGGCCTCGTCAAGCGGCCCGCGAACGACCGAGCCAGGTGCGGTGGCCTTGCGCACCAGGTCCTCGGTGTTGAACACAAACGGCAGGTAGAATACGTCAACGGCCGGAATCTCGCCGGCAAAGCGCGTCAGCGACGCCACGCCCATCTCGATGGCGCCTGAGCCGACAGCCTGCGGCACTTCCTTGTCCTTGTAGAGCTGCGCCGAGTCATAGATCTGCACCTCGACCTTGCCATTGGAGTTCTTCTCGACCTCTTCCTTGAACAGCAGCAGGTTCTGGCCCAGGTGGCTCTTCAGCGGCAGTTGCAGCGAAATCCTGAGCGTGGTGTCGGCAGCCCATGACGCGGCGCTCGCCGTGACCATGAACGCGGTTGCCATCGCGATACCCAAAAGGCGTTTCATGCCCGTTTCTCCCTGTCGTTTTTGATTTGTTGGCCATGCAGCCAAAACCACATGGCAAGACGAGCGATTATGACTCCAGATGTGTGTTCTGCAACCCGGCATGCGGAATAATGGCAGGCCTTGCGCGGGATCGGCAAAGCCGCCAATCTGCGGGCGCTTCCCCCTTTTCCGGATTACAGTCCATCATGCCGAAGCCTGCCAGCGACGCCATTTCACTGTGGGATATCTCCACCCCCGAGACTGCTGCCTACAAGCCGCTGGATGGCGACATCACCACCGAAGTGGCCATCGTCGGCGGCGGCTACACCGGCTGCTCCACTGCCCTGCATCTGGCCGGTCATGGCATTTCGAGCATTATCCTCGAGGCCGAGGAAGTCGGCTTCGGCGGCTCGGGACGCAATGCCGGTCTGCTCAATGCCGGCCTCTGGCTGCCGCCTGAAACAGTGCTGGAAGTAGTCGGCAAGGAGGCGGGCCAGCGGCTGGTCGAACTCCTCGGAGCCGGACCGCAGTACGTGTTCTCGCTGATCGAAAAATACCAGATCCGCTGCGAGGCCACCCGCAACGGCACCATTCACGCCGCCCACGCACCCTCCGGTTTTGCAGATCTCACCAACCGCTACAATCAGTGGAAGAAGCTGGGCGCACCGGTGGAACTTCTCGACCGCAAGCAGGCCGAGGAAAAGATCGGCTCGTCCGCCTTCCACGGTGGCCTGCTGGACCGCCGCGCCGGCACCATCAACCCGATGGGCTATGCCCGCGGCCTGGCCCGCGCCGCCGTCAGCGCAGGGGCGAACCTGCACACCCGCACCCGCGTGACGAAGCTCGAACGCGTGGACGGCAAGTGGCGGCTCACCACCCCTTCCGGCATCGTCACTGCCGAATACGTGGTTCTCGGCACCAACGCCTACACAGATGAACTCTGGCCGGGCCTGAACCAGGCCTTTACGCCGATCCATTATTTCCAGTTCGCCTCCGAACCGCTCACCGGCGATGACGACCGCATCCTGAAGGAGCGCCAGGGCCTGTGGGACACCGGCACCGTCATGTTCTCCGCCCGGCGCGATACGCATGGGCGGCTCATCGTCGGCTCGATGGGCAAGCTGATCGGCGGTGAAACCGGCTTGTCGCGGACCTGGGCTCACAAGGCTGTGAAGCATTACTTCCCCGAGTTGGGGCCGGTGAAGTGGGAGAAGGCCTGGCATGGTCGGATCGCCTTTACCAAGGATCATGTGCCGCGCGTGCACAAACTGGCAGAGAACCTTTATACCGCCATCGCCTACAATGGCCGCGGCATCTCGCCAGGCACCGTCTTTGGCGCTTCCATTGCCGACGCGATTGCCGGCAAGGACGATACGAAACTCGCCATGCCGCTCAGCGACTTGTCGCCGGAGGCCTTCCGCGCCCTGCGCGAGGCAGGCTATGAGCTGAGCTTCAAGGCCTGGCGGCTGCTCAAGAGCATCTGACTGGCGCAAAAGAAAACGCCGCCGGTCATTACAACCGGCGGCGTCCTGGTGTTGATTGTGACCAGCTTCAGGCGGCGCGGCGCATGTGCCCGCCTTCTTCCACTTCGTCGATGATTTTCGATACGAAGGCATCAAGGTCGCCCGGATGACGGCTGGTAATGAGGCCCTTGTCGGTTACCACCTGCTCGTCCTTCCAGTTGGCGCCCGCGTTGACCATGTCGGTCCGAATGGACTTGTACGACGTAGCATCGCGGCCCTTCACGATGCCTGCCTCGATCAGCAGCCACGGCGCATGGCAGATCGCAGCGACGACCTTGCCCTTGTTGTAGAACTCCTTGATGCGGCTGATCACGTCCGCTTCGACGCGCAGCAGGTCGGGGTTGATCTGACCGCCGGGCAGCACCACGGCGTCATAGTCATCGACGTTCACGTCGGTGATTTGCTTGTCGGCTTTCACCTCTGAGCCCCAGTCCTTGTCGTCCCAGCCGCGAACGGGTTTGCCATCAAGCGAGGCGACGTGGACGCTGGCGCCTGCCTTTTTCAGCTGGTTGAGCGGCACCTCCAGCTCCGACTGCTCGAAGCCGTGGGTAGCGATGATAAGGATCTTTGACTGGTTGATCTTCGGCATGGAGAAACCTCCTCGAATATCGTGTGAATTTTCGCCGGGCTCCAAAACGGGCCTCACGGCGCTTGCATGTGAGGTCAACGGCTGGGAGCAACCGGACGTTCCGTTTTCTTAACGATTATTCATCCCGGACTGTGGCCTGCCGCTCGCCCGGCTCAGGCGTGAGACCATAGGGCCTGACCAGTTGCCAGATATGGTCCGGCACCATGTTCTTCATCTTCGGACCGGCCTGACGGCGCAGGTGCAACACCGTTTCCGCCGCCTTCATTTCGACGCGCGTGCGGGCAAACTCCAGCCCGCGCGGACCAAAGCGCGGCATTACCCAGGCCATTACCGGCCTTAGCCAGTCAGGCATCGCCCGCAACGGCAAGCCCCCGGCCGCAAGCGCCACATTGCCGATAAAGCCCTTGACCGAGCCTGCCCGCTTGCCCGCGCTGCCCGGCTCGCTCAGCGCTACGTCATCGCCCAGCAGGCCGAGCAGCTCCTCGCCGCGCTGGTTGCGCACCAGCAGCCACTGCTCGCCCTCCCCGCCCATGTAACCCACGGTGATGTCGGCCAGCACGTTGGTGTAGTCCACGCAGGTCCGGCAGGTCAGCGGAAAGAAGTCTGGCGGCAGCTTCGAGATAGGCAGTTTCAGGAATGGGATTTCCTTTACCCGCCCGTCGTCGAAGCGCAATTCCACGTGATAATCGGCGCGGAATTCGAGATAGCTCACCGTCTCCGGCCGGTCCGACAGCAGCGCCAGAAACTCGTGGAAGCGTTCGGTCGTGGTGTTGTCCGAACATGGCGTGCCGATCACGTACAACCGCTCGAGGCCGAGTTCAGCCTCCAGCGCGCGCAGTGCATAGACCTGGCAGGGAATGCCGATGATGGCGATCCGCCTGTGCCCGGCGTCACGCGCCGGCTCCAGCAGTTCCAGCAGCGGCGCGTAGCCCATGCGCATGCCGCGCACGCTGGCCATGTCTTCAGCCCGCGTCACCAGTTGCGGCACCGGCTTCCACCGGTCTTCCGGATCCGGGCCGACACAGAGAACGGCGTCAACAAGCCCTGCCCGCAGCAACCGCTCGCCGATGCCGGTGGTAATGCCGGTCCACTGGGCGCCAGGTGCGGGTTGCTTCATCCGCGCCCGCACCATTCGGCGGAACGGGCCAAAGTGCAATTCGTCAGGCCGGGCGGGATTGCGCGGTCTGCCGTGCACCTGCGCCTCGAGGCGTGGGTAGTCCGGCTTGATGAACTGGCAGGCGCGCCCGCAGCGGGCCGGATCAGCCGTGCGCGAGACGCCGCAATCGGTGCACAGGGCCCGCGCCGGCGCTTCGACGGCAACTGTTCCGGATGGTTGACGCTCTATCTTGTCCACCGCTCAACACTGCCCCGGCTTGAGGCCCGACTCAAGCCCTGCCGTGTTGCAGCCATGCGGCGAGCCGGATAGCATCTCACGCATCACCCGCACGGAGGTTCAAGGCCATGACCAGCACCCCGCCTCGCGCCTTCGATCCGCGCGACCGCGAGTGGCACCCGAAGCCGCTGACGCCGGCCTACAACTCCACCCGGCTGCGCGCTCCCTCGCAGCCCCTGCTGCAGATGCCGCCCTCCGCCAGCGAAGTCTCCGGCCCGGTGTTCGGCCACAGTGAACTGGGCGAACTCGACGCCGACATGCTGCGCAACGCCGCCGTGGATGGCAGTCCGGTTGGCGAGCGCATCGTCATATCCGGCCGTGTGCTGGACGAATATGCCCGGCCGCAGCCGGACGTGCTGATCGAGATCTGGCAGGCCAACGCCGGAGGCCGTTATCGCCATGTCCGCGACGGCTACATCGCCCCGCTCGACCCCAATTTTTCCGGCTATGGCCGCTGCATGACGGACCGCGAGGGCCGGTACTCGTTCCGCACCGTCCGCCCCGGCCCCTACCCGTTTCCCAACAACGGCTGCGCCTGGCGGCCCGCCCACATCCACCTGTCGCTGTTCGGTGCGTCATTCGCCCAGCGGCTGGTGACCCAGTTCTATTTTGAGGGCGACCCGCTGATCCGCCACTGCCCGATCGTCAACACCATCCCTGATCCCGCTGCCATCGGCCAGCTGGTGGCGAAACTCGACATGTCCTCGCAGGTGGAGTTCGACAGTCTCGCCTACCGCTTCGACATCGTGCTGCGCGGGCGAAATGAAGCCTTCTTTGAGGAAGGCCGCAGCCGATGACCGCGAACAAGACCCTGAAGGAAACCCCGTCCCAGACTGCTGGCCCCTATGTCCATATCGGCACCCTGCCCAACGTGGCCGGACTCGACGTTCCCCGGCACGGCATCACAAACCGCACCGGCTTCGAGTGCGGCACGCCGGTGATCATCCGCGGCGTCATCCGGGATGGCGGCGGCGACCTGGTCAAGGACGCAATGCTGGAGATCTGGCAGGCAGGGCCGGATGGCCGCTACGGGCCGGGCCGCACCGGCTGGGCACGCAGCCACACCGATTTCGAGACAGGCGAATTCCGCTTCGAGACGGTCAAGCCCGGCCCTGTGCCGGCGGCTGGCGGCGTCGCGCAGCAGGCACCGCACATGACGCTGATGGTGTTTGCCCGCGGCATCAACCTGCATCTGCACACCCGCATCTACTTCAGCGATGAAGACGCCGCAAACGCCGCCGACCCGCTTCTCGGCGCCATCACCGGCAAGGACCGGCGCGACACCCTGCTCGCCCGTCCGGACCCTGAAGGCAACAACACGTGGCGCTTTGACGTGCAGCTTCAGGGCAACGCTGAAACTGTCTTCCTCGCCATCTGACTGCCTGCTGACCACAAGTTGCCGTATGGTCTCAGTCAAGTCGATTATGCCGGACCATCAATGCTTTGTGGTTTCTTGATTACATTTTTGCTATCTATTAATTTAAAATTTTATATTAACTGATCATTCTTGTTTATTGATCGTTTCACCTATTTCTTTATCAAAAAATAAACCAATAGTTTCATCTCCCGAGATCTTGATTAATATTTGGTTTCGGCAGCACTCGGATGAACTCCGTCCGGGCCGCAAGCGAAGCCAGACAAGGGAGAGATCAACATGTCAGTCCGTACGTTGGGGAGGAGCTCTTGCCAGGCGCCTCAAACAGTTTCTGCGCAATTCGTCAGGCAACCTGGGCGCGGTTGTCGCGCTGTCAGTTGCACCACTAATGATGGCCGGAGGCGCCGCCGTTGATTATGGCAATTGGGTATCGGTACAAGCACGCCTGCAGGCGGCCGTCGATGCAGCCGCGCTGGCTGCGGGCCGTGAGGCGAACATGTCTGACGAAGACCTGCAGAAGCTTGCCGTCAACTACTTCAATGCCAACTTCGGCAATCCGCGCAATATCGGCCAGCCCGAGATGACGCTGACGGTGAAGGAAAACGCAATCCGCGTTGACGCCCATGTGGAGGTCGAGAACTATCTGATGAAGGCGATCGGCATTGACAGCCAGGTGGTTGCCACTTTTGCCGAGGTCAGCAAGGAGGCCACCAACCTCGACGTCGTGCTGGTGTTCGACAACACCGGGTCCATGGCCAAGGAGCCTGTTCGGTCCCCGCGAAACCGCCTCTACGCTGAAGGCGTGGTGCCGTTCATCGCAATTCGTCGAGATGTCGGCCCCGACAAGGCGGGTCGCCAGCTCGCTGATACCGAGGGCAAGCACGTCTTCGCAGGCCAACTTCGAGCGACCCGCTGGCACAACTGGATGGCGTGGGAGAACGTCAACAGGCTGAGCCGAAAGCACACCTGGGCCGGTTGCATTATGTCGAGCGCGCGAAGGCGCCTCGCGGTCGATACCGAAGGCAAGGCACAAGTTATGGCAGGCCAAGATCAAGCAGGAGCGGCTGGCACAAGTGGATGGCGTCGGAGAACGTCACACGGCTGATCCGAAAGCTCACCGGGCCGGTTCGTCGAGGCGCGCGAAGGCCCCCTGCGCCGTAGAACGACAGCGAAGTGGTATCCATGAACACCAGGCTCAGATCCGTGAACAGGTCACGACGCCGTTCGAACAGCTTCTCCTCGATCACATCCTTCACACAGCGCGGCGCCAAAGCGCCTTCGGCCTTCTCCGCTATCTCCTCGCCCAGCCAGGCCATGGCGCGGTAGAAGTGATGAAGCGCCAGTTCCTCTGCCCCCTCGATGGCGTAGCTCTTCATCCAGTCGGTGCAGGATCGATCCGAGCCCGAGACGAACAGCCGGTGCAGGGTGGCAACGAATATGGCGCGTTCGACATCAAAGCCAAATGCACGCCCCTCCAGCACCTCAGCCAGTACGGCATCGATCCCGAGCCACTCCCACAGCCGGGCGAACAGCAGCGGGCCTCCAATGCGCAGAGCCTGGATTTTGCCCGCGTCGATGTCGGAAAGGATAACGCAGCGCTCAGCATGCCGCGCGATGGAGGCTGCGAGCCGGTCGAGTTCCCCGCTGGCGACGAGTGCATCTTTGCGCCCGAGCGCCTTGATGGTGCGCTGGCGCACCATTTTGCCCTCGCGCACGCTTTCGACGAGGTAGAGGTAGCGATGACCGCGGGCGACTCTTTCGACAACGAACATGACGATGTTGTTATCGCCAATCCCACCTGGAATCAATGTAATCAGCCGCTCTCACGAAAATGTTGTTATTACACTCTTTTTCGGCATCAAACCCACATCTACGAAATTCAATGACTTATGAAGGTGTGTTCCGCGTCTGTTCCGGCAACACTGTTCAACTTGGGTCAAGGCCATGAAGGCGGACGGCTACACCCACGTGGCCGAAGGCGTCGGCTGGGGCCTGCGGGTGCTGTCACCGGGAGAGCCGTTCACCGAGGGCCGTCCCTACAGCGAAGAGACGACCAAGGCCATGGTGCTGCTGACCGACGGTGAGAACACCTTCGAGAACCAGCCCAACCACAATCTGACGACCTATACCGCCTACGGCTACCTGGCCCAGGAGCGGCTCGACACGACCAACTACTGGACTGGCGTGAAGAAGCAGAATGAGTTGCTGAAAGAGGCCTGCGCCAACGTGAAGGCCGAGGACATCGTGGTTTACTCGTTCGCCTACAACGTTCCCAGCGCCACCCAGCGAAAGCTGATCGAGGATTGCGCGTCGGACCCCGAGAAATACTTCGACCCGCCAACCAATGAAGCGCTGGTGCAGAACTTCCAGCAGATTGCCGACGAACTTCGCCGACTGCACCTCAGCAAGTAACGTCTCCATCTGTTATCGTCCCGGAAGACACGCAAGACTCCGCCGGTCTTGCGTGTTTTCTTATTCCATACTTGTCCGTTGCCACCATATTGGCCAAAAGCGGTTGCAAGAAATCTCCGGGCCCCGGACAAGCAGAGAGCACCTGTCGATGAACGCAACCAGATCGGCTACCCTGACAGCAACTCTGAACGTGCTGGCGGCACTGTTCATGCTGGCCTCCGCGGCAGTGCCCGCTACCGCAAGGCCCATGGACCTGCTGACGCATGACGCCCGGGTGGACTTCGCCCGGCTTTATGACTTCGCGCGCAAGTCGGCAGACGCCTACGCCCCGGCAGGCGCCATTCGAGACCGCCATCCCGGCGTCTCGTGGGTCGCCACACCCGGCCACACCAACGTGCTTTATTTCATCGAGACCGACCACGCCCGGCAAACCCACACGGTCGTCGTGCGCGGCACCGTTGACGATGTCAACTGGCAGCTGGACATGGACACCCACGGCGCTTTTGACGACAAGGCGGGCGTGCTTCTCCATCGGGGCTTTCATACGGTGGCGCGGGTCATCTATGCCGATGCCCGGCAGCGCCTGATCCCAACCTACAGGACTTATTTCACCGGCCACTCGCTGGGCGGCGCCGTTGCCGCCATCCTCGCCACCTATCTCGACCGGGACGGCTATGCCATCGGCGGCGTCTACACCTTTGGCCAGCCAAAGTTCACCAACCCAGAAGGTGTTCGCCGCTATGCCTACCTGCCGGTGCTGCGCATCGTCTACCAGAACGACGGGGTCGCCATGCTGCCCGATGCCGTTAAGGGCGGGTCGGCACGCTACGCCCACCTCGGACCTGAGATCGTGCTGCTGCAGGGACCGAATTACTGCTACCTCGACCAGGCAAGTGCAGCCGCCAAGTCGGTCGGCGCCTTCAGCCGGGGCATCACCTTCACCAGCCTGCCCGACCACAAGATGAAGTGGTACATCCAGGGTCTGCGCGACAAGCTCGATAGCGCAATCCTCGTGCCCTACGACAAGCGCCACCGCTACGTCACCCGGCACAAGCTGGGCACTGGCGTCGAGACCAGCCAGGCCCGCAAGCAAACCAACTTCAACCGCAGGGCCACCTATTGATCAAGCCGGCCGGCGTCTTGATCAAAACGTCATCGAACCGTCGCGCAGCAGTAACCGACTCGCCCTAGGCCTCGGTGCATCAACTGATGCACGAGGTCGAGATGCACGAAACGGTTCTCATTGGCGCGCAGCCGGGAAAGGCGGCAACCCCCCTCAAGCGCGCGGCGATCCGCAACTCCGGCAGAACCCGCGAAGGGCTGCTGGAACGTCTCTTCGCCTTTGCCTTCGATGGCCTGGTCTATCCCCAGATCTGGGAGGACCCGGCGGTCGACATGGCCGCCATGGAGATCGCACCGCACCATCATGTTGTGGCCATCGCGTCCGGCGGTTGCAATATCATGAGCTACCTGACCGCAAGCCCGGCCCGCATTACCGCTGTCGACCTGAACATGGCGCACCTGGCGCTGCTGGAACTGAAGCTCAAGGCGGCCCGCCACCTTCCGTCCCATGCAGACTTCGTCCGTTTCTTCGCGGATGCGGCGAGCCCGCTCAACCCGCAACTCTTCGACCTGTTCATCGAGCCCCACCTCACCAGCGAGGCGCGCCGCTACTGGTGTGATGGGCGCCGTTTGCGCGGTCGCCGCATCGAGCTGTTTGCCAAGGGCTTCTACCGCCACGGCCTGCTCGGCCGGTTCATCTGGCTGGCTCACGCCGCCGCACGCCTCTACGGCGTCAACCCGGCCGGCATCATGCAGGCCAGGTCACTCGACGAACAGCGCTGGTTCTTTGCCGAGAAGCTTGCACCGTTGTTCGACCGCAAGTTCGTGCGCTGGCTGACGTCGTCGCCCGTATCGCTGTACGGCCTCGGCATTCCGCCGGCCCAGTATGCCGAACTCTCCGGCGGGCGGCACATGGCGGACGTGCTTTGCGAACGGCTTGGCGAACTTGCCTGCGCTCACCCGCTTGCGGAAAACTATTTCGCCCGTCAGGCCTTTGGCCGCGGCTACGGCCCGGCCGGAGACGGCGGCAGCCTGCCGCCCTACCTGGAGACCGGCAACTGGGCCACGCTGAAAGCCAATGCAGGGCGAGTCCGCATCGCCAACAACCCGATCACCGACGTGCTGGCGGCCCATCCGGAGCAAAGCGTCGACCGTGTTGTCCTCCTCGATGCCCAGGACTGGATGGACGAGGCCGGCATCAATGACCTTTGGTTGGCCATCACCCGTACCGCGCGGCCGGGCGCGCGCGTCATCTTCCGGACCGCCGCGCCCCACTCTCCCCTGGAACAGAAGCTGGATGCCGGCATCCTCGGCCGCTGGACTTATGACGCAGAAGCCTCGCAGAAGCTGGGCGCCCATGACCGCTCCGCCATCTATGGCGGGTTCCACATTTACAGGATGCGCGGATGATGCGAACCGGCACGGACAACACGGCGATGCAGGGCCACGCCGCGGTGATGAACCGCGTCTACCGGCGGCAGCGGCATTTCTACGACCTCACCCGCAAGTATTACCTGTTTGGCCGCGATACCATGCTGGACGCCATGGCCATTCCCGAGGGCGCGCGCGTGCTCGAGGTTGGCTGCGGCACCGGCCGCAACCTCACCGCCGCCGCAACGCGCACGCCGCACGCCCTGTTCTACGGCTTCGACATTTCCACGCAGATGCTCGAGTCTGCGGCAGGCAACGTCCAGCGCAGCAACGCGCAAGGCCGGATCTTCCTCGCCCAGGGCGATGCGGAGAGCTTCGACGCCTGCGCCCAATTCCGCGTCGGCGGCTTCGACCGGGTTTTCCTGTCCTACACGGTCTCGATGATACCCGGGTGGCAACAGGCAATCCGCCACGCCCTCACCCAACTGAAACCCGGCGGCAGCCTTCACCTCGTCGATTTCGGCACCATGGACAGCTGGCCGGGCTTTGCCCGCGCCGCCATGCAGCACTGGCTGGCCCGGTTCCATGTAACACCTCGCGGGAACCTTGATCAGCACCTTGCGGATCTCGCGCACGAGACGGGGCTCATTCTGCGAACTAATCAGCTTGGTGGCGGCTATGCGGTAATTGCCTCGCTGGCGCCTGACCGGCAGCCCAGTCTCCATCCAGCCAGACGCGACGGCATCGACTGGTTTGCACAGGCCACCCACCCATGAACGTCCGCGCCAGCATCAACAGCCCCGCCCGCTATCGCGCCATCTGGATTTCCGATTTCCACCTCGGTACCCGGCGGGCGCAGGCTGATATGCTGCTCGACTTCCTGCGAACCACCGAGTCCGAAACCCTCTATCTCGTCGGCGACATCGTCGACAACTGGTCGCAGAAGAAGAACTGGTACTGGCACCAGACCCACAACGACGTCATCCAGAAACTGCTCCGCAAGGCCCGCAAGGGCACCCGGGTGATCTACATTCCCGGCAACCATGACGAGAACTTCCGCGACTTCGCCGGCTCGCAGTTCGGCCGCGCTGCCGTCCGGTTGACCGACATCCATATCGGCGCCACCGGCAAGCGGTATCTCGTCATGCACGGCGACGAGTTCGACGGCGTGGTGAAGTACGCCAGGTGGCTGGCCTATCTGGGCGACAATGCCTACGAGCTGGCGATGAACCTCAACGGCGCCGTGAACCGCCTGCGCCGCCTGACCGGACGGCCATACTGGTCACTGTCGGCTTACCTGAAGAACCGGGTCAAGAGGGCGGTGGAGTTCCTGTCAGACTTCGAGAAGGCGGTTGTCCGCGAGGCCCGCCGGCGCGGCGCGGACGGCGTCATCTGCGGTCACGTCCACACGCCAGGCATGCGGAACATCGATGGCATCGAGTATCTGAATGACGGCGACTGGGTGGAGAGCTGCTCGG
>CAVOZI010000030.1:0-14572 GCA_963700895.1 uncultured Alphaproteobacteria bacterium
AGCTTGCCCGCCAGCTTGGCTGGACCTTCGCCGTGCACCACACCGACCAGTCGCCCCACCCGCTGCTGATGGCGCTCTATACACGCCTGACCCAGCGACCGGGCGCGAGGTAGGCCGGCCATGTCGTCACTGTTCGCAGGTCTGGCCTTCACCACGCCGCTGGCGCTCATCGGCCTGCTGGCCTTGCCGCTGATCTGGTGGTTGCTGCGGTTCAACGCCGCCGAAGCCCGCGCAGGTGCGGTTTCCGCCCTTCCGGCTGCTGCTGGACCTGGTGTCGCGGAGGAACAGCCGCGGCACACACCGTGGTGGGTCGTCGCCCTGCGCATGGCGACTCGCCGCCGCCGTCGTGCTCGCCGTCGCCGGGCCGATGCTCAATCGCCTCGTCACTGCGCGACCGGCCATGCCGGCCGCTGCTCGCCATGGTGGTCGATGACGGCTGGCAGTCTGCCGCCGACTGGCCGGCAGCGCGCCAGGCTGCGGAGCCGTACTGGCGGAGGCCGCACGGGCCGGCACGCCTGCGGCGGTTCGGCGGCCACCGGCACCGCCCAGACCAGCGCGCGCAACTGGCGCTCGTCGATGCCGACACCGCCGCCCGCCAGGCCGCGGCCATGAGTCCGCCGCGCTGACCCCCGATCGGCCGGCCGCCGCTGAGGAGCTGACTGCTGCATTCGGCGGACCGGCCGGCTTGCGCGTGCTTTGGCTGTCCGACGGCCTCGACCATGGTGGCGTGGCGGATTTCGCGGTCGCTCTTCGGTCTGGCCGACGGCAGGGTCCAGGTAGAGGTGCTGGTGCCCGAGGCTCACCCTCACCCCCGCGCTGAGGCGCCGGCCCTTGAGCAGGCTCACGGACGCTGCCAGCCGCCCGGCGGACGCCACCACCGCCATTCGGAGCCGGTCAGTTGCGCGCGCTGAATGGCCGGTCGCTGGCCGATCCAGTGCTGCAATTCGAGACGGTGCCACCAAGCCGAAGTCAGCGTTGAACTGCCGCTGGAATTGCGCAACGAGGCCCCGCGTCGAGCTGCGGGCCAGCGGCTGCCGGCGGGGTGTTCCTGTTCGACGACCGCTGGCGGCGCAAGTCGGTCGCCATGGTCTCGGGTGCTGCGGTGGAGCTGGAGCAGCCGCTGTTGTCGCCGCTCTACTATGTGACCCGCGCCTTTCAGCCGAGCGCCGAGCTGAGCGAGGTTGCTCGGTTGAACGATCTGCGCCGCGCTCGAGCGCGGCGCCTCGATGGTGGTGCTGGCCGACATCGGCGTTCTGGGTCCGGCGCCGTCGAGACGCTGGGCGACTGGGTGTCGCGCGGCGGCATTCTGGTGCGGTTTGCCGGCCCGCGCCTGGCCGGCGGCCACGACGGGCTGGTACCGGTCGAACTGCGGTCGGGCGGCCGCTCGCTCGGCTCGGCGCTGAGCTGGGAGCAGCCGCAGGCGCTTGCCGCCTTCCCGGCCTCGCCGTTCGCCGGCCTTGCCGCCGATCCGACCGTGAAAGTCCAGCGCCAGGTGCTGGCCGAACCCTCAGCCACGCTGCCGCGGGTGTGGGCGAGCCTCGCGGACGGCACGCCGCTGGTCACCGCCGCGGCCAGGGCAACGGCCTGGTGGTGCTGTTCCACGTCACCGCCAATGCTGACTGGTCCAACCTGCCGCTGACCGGCCTGTTCGTCGAAATGCTGAAGCGGCTGGCCGACATGGCGCCGGCTGCAGGAAGCCTGAACGCCGGGGACGAAGCCGCGGGCGCTGCAGCCAATGCACAGGCCGCCGCCGCTGGTGAAGGCGCCTTTACGCCGTTGCAAATCCTCAATGGCCAGGGCGAGCTGACCGCACCGCCCGTCACCGCTGCTCCGGTCGAGACCGACAGCTTCTTCACCATGCAGCCAAACCCCACCCATCCGGCGGGCATCTATGCCCGCGGCGGCGCCCGCCATGCGCTCAACCTCGACGCCGCAGGCGACGGGTTCACCGTGCTGGCTGCATTGCCGTCATCGTTCGCCGTTTCGGGCTATGAGCGCGCCCGGCCCACCGATCTATCCGGCTGGCTGTTCGCTGCAGCGCTTGCCTTGTTCGCCGCCGACATGGCCGCCATGCTGTATCTCACCGGCGGGTTGGCGCGGCTGACCCGGCGGCGCACTGCAACCGCCTCGCTGGCGGCTGTAGTCATTACCGGTGGACTGGCGCTGGCCATGCTGGCCGCCACGCCGGCACCGTTGCGGGCGCAGGAAGCCGCCAGCTCGCAGGGTCTCAATGCGGCGGAGCAATTCGCCATGCAGGCGAGCCTCGAAACCCGCATCGGCTACGTGCTGACTGGTGATGCGGAAGTCGACGCCACCTCGAAGATGGGGCTGGCGGGCCTTGGCCGTGTGCTCATTTCGCGCACTTCCATCGAACCGGCCGAACCGATCGGCATCGTCGTCGAGCGCGACGAGATGGTGTTCTTTCCGGTCATCTACTGGCCGGTGCTGCCCGACGCCGAGCCGCCCGACGACGCGGTGCTGGCCAAGCGTCGGCCTACATGAAGAACGGCGGCACCATCTTCTTCGACACCCGCGACGAGCAACGCTCCCGTTGCCGAGGCCTCGGCCGCCCTCGCCGGCCGCCCTGGCGCTCAGGGCATTCTCGACCGGCTCGACGTGCCCGCCCTCGAGCCGGTTCCGGAAGACCACGTGCTCACCAAGGCGTTCTACCTGCTGAACTCCTTCCCCGGCCGCTGGGCCGGCGGCCCGCTGTGGGTCGAGGCGGGCACCTCCGCCGCAGTGAACGCCATCGAGGCCGCAGCTTCCGACGGCGTCTCCTCGATCATCATCGGCTCCAACGACTATGCCGCCGCCTGGGCCGTCGACGAGGCAGGCAACGCCGCGTACCCGGTGTCGCCGGGCGGCGAACGCCAGCGCGAATATGCCTGGCGCACCGGCGTCAACATCATGATGTATGCGCTGACCGGCAACTACAAGGCCGACCAGGTGCACGTGCCCGCCCTGCTCGAACGGCTCGGGCAGTAGGCGCTGAACCATGGTGTGGAACGTCGCCATACAACCCCTGATGCCGATGTGGCTGGCCGTGACGCTGGCCGCCATTGCCGCCGTCATGGTCATGCTCGCCCTGTTCACCCGGATGCGCGGCGCGCTGCTGCGGGCACTGGCCGGCGTGGCGCTGGCAGCCGCGCTGTTCAACCCGGTACTGCTCCGCGAGGACCGCGAGACCCTGCCAGACATCGCGGTGGTGGTCGACCGACCGCAGCCAGAGCCAGCTGAACGGCAGCCGACTGAGCTGGCCGATGCCGCCCTTGCCGGGCTCGAAGTCGCGGCTGGCGGAGCTGCCGGATACCGACGTCCGCGAGATCGAGGTCCGCTCCGGCATCACCTCAGCCGATGAGGGCACCAACGCCTTCGCCGCGCTGCGCCAGGCGCTGGCCGACGTGCCGCCGGAACGCTATGCCGGCGCCATCATGATCACCGACGGCCAGGTGCACGACGTGCCGCAGGGCGAACCGCTGCCCGGCTATGACGGCCCGCTGCACGCGTTGGTGACCGGCAAGCCCGGCGAGATCGACCGCACCGTACGCCTGGCCCAGGCGCCGCGCTTCGGCATCGTCGGCGAGAGGCAGGCGCTGCGCTTCATCGTCGCAGGATGCCGGCGGCCAGGCAGGTACGCCGGTGCTGGTAACCGTGGCCGTTGATGGACAGGTGCTCGGCACCGTTACCACCGCGACCGGGGCCGAGAGCGAGATGGAACTCGAAATTCCCCACGGCGGCGACAACATCATCGAGCTGTCGGCAGCCGAACTGCCGGGTGAACTGACCGTCCGCAACAACCGCGCCATCGTGGTCACCAAGGGCATCCGCGACCGGCTGCGGGTGCTGCTGATTTCCGGCGAGCCGCATGCCGGCGAGCGCACCTGGCGCAACCTGCTCAAGGCCGACACCTCGGTCGACCTGGTGCACTTCACGATCCTGCGTCCGCCGGAAAAGCAGGACGGCACGCCGATCAACGAGCTGTCGCTGATCGCCTTCCCGACCCGCGAGCTGTTCGTCGAAAAGCTCGACGAGTTCGACCTGATCATCTTCGACCGCTACCAGCGCCGCGGCGTGCTGCCGGTCATCTACCTCGCCAATATCGCCGACTATGTCGAAAAGGGCGGCGCGGTGCTGGTGGCGGCAGGTCCGGACTATGCGCGGCGCGACGAGTCTCTACCGCACGCCGCTGTCGGCGGTGCTGCCCGCCATGCCCACCGGCGACGTCACCGTCATGCCGTTCAAGGCGCGCGTGACGGACAAGGGCGAACGCCACCCGGTGGTGCGCGGCCTGCCCGGCGCCAGCAAGACCGAGCCTACGTGGGGCCAGTGGTTCCGCATCGTCGATTCGGAAGTGCGCGATGGTGACATTGTCATGGCCGGCCCAGACGACCGGCCGCTGATGATCCTGTCGCGCGTCGGCGAGGGCCGGGTCGCGCAGCTGATGTCCGACCATGCCTGGCTGTGGGCGCGCGGCTATGACGGCGGCGGTCCGCAAGCCGAGGCGCTGCGGCGCATGGCGCACTGGCTGATGAAGGAACCGCAGCTCGAGGAAGAAGCGCTGAGCGGCGTGCAGTCGGGCAAGATGCTGACCATCCAGCGCAACACCATGCAGCAGGAAGCCGCCGACGTCACCGTCACCATGCCCTCCGGCAAGACCGAAACGGTCAAGCTGGAGCAGGCCCAGCCCGGCATCTGGCGAGGCCAGATCGAAGCCAGCGAAGCAGGTCTGCACCGCTTGACGGACGGCACGCTTGAAGCGGTCGCCGCCGTCGGCACCGCCGATCCACGCGAGGCCGCCGACCTCGTCGCCACCACCAGCGTGCTGGCGCCGGTCGCCGAAGCCACCCGCGCCGCCGCCAGGTTCGTCTCGGGCGACGGGTCCCCGGCATCCCTCGCCCTGCCCCGGCTGGCCAAGGTCAGCCCCGGCCGTGCCATGGCCGGGTCAGGCTGGATTGGCCTGAAGGCAAATGGCGCCTACCGGGTGCTGTCGATCGGCAGCTTTCCGCTGTTTTCCACGCTGCTGGCGCTGGCCGCCCTGCTTGGCCTGATGTCGCTGACCTGGTACCGCGAAGGCCGCTGATCAGACCTTGTCCTTGCTGGCAAACCTCGACGGCGGCAGCACCAGCCCGCTCACGCCGTCGAAAGCGCCCGGCACGAGTTCGCGGAACAGCAGCCGCGCCGGATCGACCGGCCCCGGCAGCAGCAACCGCCCGTCCGGTACCCGCGAGAACCCGAACGGCGCGTAATAGGGCTCGTCCCCGACAAGAATGACCAGCCTGTGACCAAGGATATGGGCCTCTTCCAGCGCATGGTGCATCAGCTTGCGGCCCAACCCCTTGCCTTGCAGCACCGGCTCCACCGCCAGCGGCCCGAGCATCACCGCATCATGGCCGGCCTGGCCGATCTTCAGCCGCCAGAAACTGATCACCGCCACCAGCCACTGCTCGGCCGCATCGTCAGCGGCCGGCAGCCACAGGCCGAAACTGAGGCCAGGCACCGCCGTTTCGCCTTCGCGGAAGCGATAGGATGTCTTGGTGCGCCGGCCGATGCCAAAGGCGCGGTCGAGCAACCCTTCGGACTTGGCCACAATGGTGGTGTCGTCAAAGTCGAACGGCTTGATGATGGAGGCGTTGAAGGACATCGGGACAGGACTTTCAGGCAGGAATGGTGATCACAATTCTTGCCGGCGCGCCCAGGCCCGGAAGCGGTTCACTCAGACCGAGTGCAGGACCTGCCAGGCGGCGGACGGCAAACCGGCGCTGCGCAGCGTGCGTGCCGCGCCTCGCTCGATTACCAGTCGTCGCTGCCGGTTGATCCGGATCATCTCGTCCTGTCCTGTTGTGCGGCAGGTGCCGCAGCAGAAAGTGTGCACGTATCACGCATGACACGCAGCGGTCAAAAACTTTGTGCCTCACCAGATGCCGGCGGGCTCCACCCCGCTGGCCAGTTCATCAAGACGCCGCTTCATCGCATCCGAACAGTCCTGCCGGATCTCGGCCGGCGGCAGGAACGCCCGCGCCGATATCTCCATCGACGGCTTCCAGGGCTCTTCCACATAATCTTGCACCACGTAAACCGCCACATAGTCGCCCGGAAAGTGAACATGGTTGGAGAAAGCCCGTGCATTTGCACCCGGCCGTTCATCCTGACGCCAGCCTCCTCGTGCAGTTCCCGCCCCAGCGCCTCCAGCACCGTTTCACCCCGCTCCACCCCACCGCCGGGAAATATCCAGCCGTGGGTATAGGATTGTTTCACCACCAGCATCCGGCCCTCGCCGTCGATCACGACGCCGCGCACGCCCAGCGTCATGCCACGCGTCACCCGCCCCAGCGGTTGCAGCAGCAACCAGTTTGCCAAAGGATAGATCAGGGACTTCAGCATCTGCACGCCTGTGATTTGGTAATGAACAGTATATGGATCATCCCTTGCCACGGCCCCCATCAAACAGCAAGGACGGGCAATTCAGCACTTGCCCCGGTCGCCGCGCGGTTCTAATCGTTGCGCCATGCCTGTAACGTTCCATCCTGCCTGCCGCCAGCTTGCGGCCCAACCCGCAACGGCCGGTAAATGCTGAGACTGTTCAAGATATTCTTCACGGCCAAGGGCACCAATCCGTGGCTGGTGCTTGCCTGCCTGGTGCTGGCGTCGATCGCCGAAATCATATCACTTAGCGTCATGCTGCCGACGCTGTTGAGCGCATCGGGCGAACAGGCCAGCCTCCCGCCAGCCTTCAACGCAATTGTCCAGACCGTGCTGACGACTACCGGCCTGCCGAACTCGCTGGGCGGGCTGACCTTGACCGTTGTGGTGATGATGATCGCGCGTTCGTTGTTGCTCGGCGCAGCTCTGACCTATGCCGGCTTCTCCATCGCCAACGTATCGACCCGGATGCGTGAGGACCTGCTGAAGGCCATGTTCACCACGCGCTGGCGCTTTTTCGTGGAGCACCGTGCCGGCGCCATCGCCAACACCATCTCGGTAGACGCCACCCGCGCCGGCCAGGCCTATCTTGAGTCGGCCCGCTTCGTGGCCGGCACCGTCCAGGCAACCGGTTACTTCATCATCGGACTCATGGCATCGTTCAAGTTCGCCATTGCCGGCGTCATCATCGGCGTGGTGCTGATTGCCAGCCTGGGCAAGCTGATTGCCATCAGCCGCCGCGCCGGGGTGCAGCAGGTCGACTCCACCCGTGACCTTGTGACCCTGGTCGCCGATGCGCTTAACAACATAAAGCCGATCAAGTCGATGGAGCGCACTGCGCCCTTCATCGTCATGTTCACCCACAACCTGATCCGGCTAAGCGATTCAATCAAGACGCAGGTCATGGCGGCGCAAGCCCTTGAACGCGGCACCGACATCCTGATCGCGCTGATGGTCGGCGTGTCGTTCTATGTGGGCGTCAGCGTGTTCAATGTTTCGCTGGCGGCGCTGGCGGTCATGGCGGCGATCGGCTTCCAGGCCTTCACCGTGGTGCGCCGCATGCAAGGGTATCTGCAAAGGGCCTCCGAACTGGAAGCGGCCTACAGTTCGGTTGAAACCATGTACCGGCGACTTGACGAGGCGAAGGAACGCCAGGCCGGAGCCACGGACATCACCCTGTCGCAAGGCATCCGGTTCGACAATGTGAGCTTCGCCCATGGCGACGAGCCAACTGTTCGCAACGTCAGCCTGGAGATTCCGGCCGGACGCATCACCGTCCTGCAGGGTCCTTCCGGCGCCGGAAAGACAACGCTGGTTGACCTGCTGCTCGGGCTGCACGAACCCCGCTCAGGACAGATCAACATCGACGGCAGGCCGCTGGACCAACTGTCGCTCAAGGCCTGGCGCAGCAAGGTCGGCTACGTGCCACAGGAACTGCAGCTGCTGCATGCCAGCCTTCGCGACAATATTGCCCTGGGTGAAAAGCTGGGCGATGAGCAGGTGTTGCGCGCCCTGGATCTGGCCCATGCCCGCAGCTTCATCGACAGCCTGCCGGAAGGGCTGGACACCAATGCCGGCGAAATGGGCGGACGGCTGTCGGGCGGCCAGCGCCAGCGCATTGGGCTCGCCCGGGCACTCGTGGGCCAGCCCCGGCTGCTCATCCTCGATGAAGTGACCAGCGCACTCGATCCGAAAACCGAGGCGAGAATCTGTGAAACCGCGCAACAGCTGGCCGGCGACTACACCATAATCGCCATCACCCACCGGCCCGCCTGGTCAAGGATCGCCGACCGCCTCTACCGGATCGAAGCGGGTCAGGCCAGCGAGATCACAGCCACCAAGCCGGGCCAGCGCAGTCGCAAGGCGCCGGGCAAATGATCCGGATCGCCCATATTTCCGACGTGCACCTCGGGCCACTGCCGCCGGTCAAGGCGACCGAGATGACGTCGAAGCGGCTGGTCGGCTACAATTCCTGGATGTTCCGGCGCCGGGGTATTCACGATCCGGCCATCACCGCCGCGATATTGCGCGACATCAAGACCACTGCACCTGACCACCTGATGGTGAGCGGCGATCTGATCAACATCTCGCTCAAGCGCGAGTTCATCAACGGCGCCAGCTGGCTTCAACATGCCGGCCCGCCCGACTGGATATCATTCGTGCCAGGCAACCATGACGCCTATGTCCCGGTTGCGTGGGAGGACGGGCTGGGCCTGTGGGGCGACTACATGACCGGCGACCTGATGGTCGCGGGCGCACGGCCCACCGACAGCGTATCGATGGCCTTTCCCTATGTTCGCCAGCGCCGCAACGTTGCCCTGATCGGACTGTCCACCGCCGTGCCGACAAGGCCGGGCCGGGCCTCGGGACTGCTGGGTCCAGCCCAGCTGGAGGCCGCCGCCCGGGCCTTGTCCGATCTGCGCAAGCGAGGCTTCTACCGCCTGTTGATGATCCACCACCCGCCGCTGCCGGGGCTCGCCAAACAGCACAAGGCGCTGACCGATGCGGCAGAGCTTGCCGGCATCCTGCGCGATGAAGGTTGCGACCTTGTGGTCCATGGCCACAATCACGCCTCCATGCGCCACAAGCTTGCCTCCCGGCATGGAACCGTGCACGTTATCGGCGTTCCTTCAGCGAGTTCAAACGGCGCCCGCAACACAGAACCTGCCGCATGGAACGAATACAAGGTGCGCCGGGTATCGGGCGAGTGGCAATGCACTGTGTCTACCCGGGCCTGGAATGCGGCAGAACAGAAGTTCGTGCCACAAACCAGCTACAGTCTGGAGCCATAAGCACCAGCACGCCCAGCAGCATCGCCACACGGGCAAGGAGGACGGCTCGCGCCGGCAGCGCCATTTTCAGGTTACCGATCGTCGAAAGATACGTGATACGGCAGGTTTCGATCCCGCTGCTGACGGCACTGGGCGTCGGGCTGTCGGTGCTGTGCGCCGAGCGCATCGTGCAGGTGCTCGACGTGACCCTCGGCAACCGCAACTCGTTCGGCGTGGTGCTGGAACTGCTTGCCTACTGGATGCCTCACTATCTGGGCCTTGCAGCGCCGGTAGCCCTCTATCTCGGGCTGCTTTTCGGCTTCAACAAGATGTCGAAGGACTCCGAGCTAGACGCCTTCCTGGCTTCCGGCATCAGCCTTGGCCGCCTCACCCGCCCGGTTACCATCATTGCCCTGGTGCTGGCTGCCAACGCCGCGCTGATGTTCGGCTGGGTGCAGCCCTATTCGCTCTATGCCTACCGGGCGACTATCCACACGCTGTCGAATGTCGATGTGTTCTTCCTCGCCGAGGAAGGCGTGTTCATGCAAACCGGCAAGCGTACCTTCATTCTCGACAAGCTCACTCGCGGCGACAACTCGTTCCAGCGCATCTTCCTCTACGATGACAAGGGAGAAGGCGGCAGCGAGACCATCACCGCGAAAGGCGGCCAGCTTGTTTACGATCTGGAAGGCCTTCGCCCCATGCTGCGGCTGGATACCGGCCACCGGCTGGAGATCAAGACTCCCGCCAAGCCCGCTTCGGCGAGCCCTGTCGCACCCCCTGTCGTCGGCGACTATGACACCGCCGACATCGCCCTGGGCGAGATCAAGGATGTTGCATTCCGCGAACGCGGCCGCAACGAGCGGGAGCTTACCCTGTCGGAACTGTATGGTGAACTTGGCAAGCCGGACCAGAAACCACAGTGGAAAAGGGCGGTCGAATCACAGTTCCATGTCCGACTAGCGCTGGTCGCGCTGGTTCTCATCCTGCCATTTCTGGCATTGCCTTACGCCATCGGCCAACGCAGGGGCAACCGCGCCTACCGATTCGCCGTGGCCCTGGTGCTGCTGGTCGCATTCCATGAGGTCCTGCAGCAGGGAGCGCTGATTTCCAGACTGTCGGGCACCTCGGTCTGGCTGACTATCTGGCTGCCGTTCGCACTGTTCTCGGCCTTCGCCATCTGGCGCTATTACGTGACCTGCTACACCTTGCCAAGACCATGGCTGGACCCCTTTCTCGAGGACATCGCCGACCACATCAAGTCGGTCTGGCGGCGCCTCCGGCCGGCCCCGCGCGGAGCTGCCCGGTCATGAGCACCATCGGCTGGCTGCTGTCGCGCATGATCCTGGTGCGGTTCGCTGCAATCCTGCTGGGCATCTCGGCTTTCGTGGTGTCGCTGACGCTGGTTACCTATTCTGACGAGATCATGCAGCAAGGTCCCGGCGGCATCATGTCGATCATCCAGTATGCCTTGCTCCTGCTGCCGGTCACCGCCTCCACCTTCATGGCCATCGCGGTTCTGCTCGGCATCCTGCTGACGCTGGTTGAACTGAGCTACCGCAGCGAGCTTACGGCAATCTGGGCCACCGGGCTGTCGCCGCTGAAAGTGGTGATGATGCTGCTGCCGATGAGCCTGATCATCGGCGGCATCACCTTCCTGATTGCCGACCAGGCCGTGCCGCGCGTCTCGACACAGCTGATTCAGTGGGGGGTCGGTGAATACAGCCGCAAGAAGGCCGAGGTGGGCCAGAAAGGCCCGATCTGGCTGCGCGCCGGCAATGACATCCTGCGCGCCTCCGGCGCCAATCCGGACGCCACCGAACTTTCAAACATCATCATTTTCAGACGCGATGACGAGGGCAAGCTGACCGAACAGATTCACGCCGCTTCGGCGCGGCTGACCGGCAGCCGCTGGCAGCTGGACGATGTCATCATCTACCACGCCGAGAACGTGGAACCGAACCGGATCAGCCGGCTGATCTATTCCGGCAACATGCGCCCGGCCCGCGAGGGCAAACGCTCTGGCGAACCATCCGAAATGAGCACGGTGGACCTGGGTTACTTCATCAGCAATGCCGGCTTTGGCATCAAGCCGGTGCATGTGTTCGAAACCTGGTGGCACAGGCGCATGTCGCTCCTGTTCACGCCGTTCCTGATGGTCGCATTGTGCATACCGCTGGCAGTACGGTTCCGCCGCGGCGGCGCCGCCGGCCAGCTTTTCCTGATCGGATTGGCGATTGGCTTCACCTATTCGATCTTCGAGGGAATTTCACTGACAATTGGCGAAGTCGGTTTCGTGCCGCCATGGTTCGGCGCGTGGGCGCCGTTCCTGATCTACACTGCCGTGGCCGGCGCCATCACCTTCCGAGCCGAGACGGTGGCCTGAAGAAAGACTGCGGCCTGCCCAGCTAAACCGAGGCAGCAACTGGTACGTTGCCCACCACCACCGATCCGAACAGATCGATGATCCGGTCGATCTCCTCATCCGTATGGGCGGCCGAAACCGAACAGCGCAGCAGGCACAGCTTGCCCGGCGTACCCGGCGGCAGCGCAATGTTGACGTATACACCTGCCGCCAGCAGCTGGTTCCACATCGCCAGCGTCGACGGCTCGTCGCTGCACTTCACCGCAATTACCGGGCTGACCCGGTCGCAGCCAAGTTCGAGACCGAGACCCTTGAGGTCGTTGAACAGCCGAGTCGAATTGGCCTCCAGCCGGGCGCGGCGCTGCGGCTCACGCTTCAACAGACGCACTGCCGCCGTTGCCGTGGCGATGGAGGCTGGCGAGGGAGACGCAGTGAACATGTACGGCTTGGACGCATAGCGCAGCGTCTCGAACATCGGATGGTTGGATGCACCGAACCCGCCAATGGCGCCGATCGACTTGGAGAACGTACCGACGATGAAGTCGGCTTCGTCCATCAGCCCCGCCTCGTCAGCCAGACCGCCGCCATTGGGCCCGAGCACGCCGAACGAATGCGCCTCGTCGACCAGCAACTGAAAGCCGTGTTTCTTCTTCACCTCGACAAATTCGGCCAGCGGCGCCCGGTCCCCCAGCATCGAATAGATGCCTTCCAGAACCACCAGCCGCCCGCCGCCGTCGTCTTCCATGCGCGACAGCCGCTTGTCCAGGTCAGCCGCGTCGTTGTGGCGAAAGCGCACCAGCTTTGCGCCCGACAGCGTACAGCCGTCATAGATCGACGAATGGCTGTCGGCATCGAGGAAGATTGTGTCCTTCGGCCCCGCCAGTCCGGCCATCATGCCGAGGTTTGCCTGGTAGCCGGTGGAGAACACGATGCAGTGCTTCATGCCGATGAACGAGGCCAGCTCACGCTCGAGTTCCTCGTGCATGGCGTAGCTGCCATTGGCAATCCGCGAACCGGTGGTGCCGGTGCCGAACTCTTCCAGGGCCTTCTTGCCCGCCTCGATGCACTCGCGCTCGAAGGTCACGCCCATGTAGTTGTTGGTACCGGCAAGGATGGTATCGCGCCCGTCGATGACGGCGCGCGTTGGAGACACCAGCCGCTCGTTGACCGGTCCGATGCGCGATCCCGCCTGTTCGATCGCATGCAGGCGTTGCAATAGCGGCTTGTACTTGTCGAGCAGGTCAACCATACCCTTCACCTCATGCCTTCTTGAGCCGCGACTGCACCACGCCCACCATGTCCTGCATCGTGTGCGTATCGGACAGGACGTTCAATGGTATGTCGATATTGAAGTGGTCCTCCACTTCCATCACGAAGTCCATCACCGAAACACTGTCGATGGCCAGGTCCACTGCGATCTCGGTTTCGGGCTTGATCTCGACTCCCTTTTCGTTGAACGGGCCCAGCAGTTCGCCAAGCTTTTCGAAAATCGCCTTCTGTTCAGATGTCATGTCCGTTGTTTCTCTTCACCAAATCCGTGCCGTCTTGTAGGCAGGTCGCATCATGCTGGCAACCACCCGTTGTCCCGGTACCATTTCAGGGTCTGTCCGAAGCCTTCGGCAAACCTGTAACGCGCCTGCCACGGCCCTGCGTCCTCAAATTTCTCGCCGCTGCAAACCCAGTTTTCGAACCACAGTTCCCTGGTCTTGCCGCGGCTCAGGATGACCGCCCGGCCACCCAGTCTCATCCATCCCTCCGACGCCAGCCCCACCATCGCCACCAGCCAGCGCGGCAGGTGAACCACTGCGGGCGTCCGGCCCGTCGTATGCGCCACCGCCGCAGCCATCGCCGCATGGCTGTAGCCGCCAGGCGTGCCGTCATCTACCTCGTAGCAGCCCCGGTCCCGGCCTGCACCCTCAGCCGCTGCCGCCAGTGCCGCGGCCAGATCGGCCACGTGGATCAGTGACAGCCGCTGCCCGGCCGTGCCAGTCATAATGGCCACCTTGCCGGACAGTTCCCGTATCAGCGGCAACGTGGCGCGATCTCCCGGCCCATAGACCGCCGGCGGCCGGATAATCACCAGTTCCATGCCATTCGCTTCATCCGCCACCTTGCGGACCGCCACTTCACCAGCAGCCTTTGACGCGCAATAGCCCGACAATTGTGGCTCGCGCGCGGCCAGCGACGAAACGTGCACAAACCGCTTCACCTTCGCAGCAGCAGCCGCCGAAGCAAGCCGGGCTGATCCGGCTTCATTGACAGCCATGAACGCCGCAAGGCTCTGCGCCTTGATGGCGCCGGCGACATGGATCACCGCATCGGCTCCATGTACCAGCCGCTGCAATGCCGGTTCGTCGTCAAGCCCGCCTTCGATTACGGTTGCCCGCTTTGCCATGCCTGCCGGCAATCGGGTTGCATCGCGCACCAGTAGCCGCAGCTCATGGCCGCGGCCGGCGAGTTCATGCGTGACATGGGCACCGACAAAACCGGTCGCCCCGGACAGGGCAATTCGCAGGGGCTGGGAAACGGCTGCTCCAGTCACTCCGCTGCGATCGATGCCGCCTGGCGGTCTCCGGCGAAGCTGCCGGCGATCTCGGCAATTTCACCGCTGACATAGCGCGCCTTTGACCCGGCGCGGGACAGCTTGCCCGATGACGTGAAGGGCAGGCTCTTGGGCGGAACCATCACCACGTCGGCTTCGATTCCGATGCAGCGCACCACCTGTGCGGCAACCTGCTTGCGCAACTCCTCGATGGCGGCGAAATCGCGCAACCGGCATTGCACCAGCACCGTCACCCGGTCTTCGCCATTGGCGGCTTCCATGGCAAAGGCGGCGACATCGCCATCGCGCACCTGCTCAAGCCGCTCGATGGCCCACTCGATGTCCTGCGGCCAGATATTGCGGCCATGGTGCAGGATCATGTCCTTGGCCCGGCCGGTGATGACGATCTCGCCATCGACCCAGTAGCCCATGTCGCCGGTATCCATGAAGCCGTCTTCGCGCATGATTGCTGCC
>CAVOZI010000031.1:0-23595 GCA_963700895.1 uncultured Alphaproteobacteria bacterium
CACACCTGTTAACCTTTTGTTAACCAAAAAATGTGGGGCCTGACAGCGCGTTGACCCACCACATCTGGTGGTTTTAACCAGGTTGAAAGAACCATGACGGGTGTGTGACAGAGCGTTGTCCCCGCTATCCCCAGCCCTAAGCCCGCAGAATTCTTGAGGTCTGCCGCCGAATCGTGGCTTGTTCAGGTTGTCCACAGGGCCTGTCAAGGCTGTGGACACAATATCTTGTGTTAGGGTTTCGTTAACACACTAGGTATTGACGCGCGGGGCCGCCCCGCCATACAGTCAGCATCAAGGGTAAGGGGCAAGGGACGGCCCGGAGTTGAAGGCCTTCCCGGCGGCGACACGAAAAGCCGAACTCCAACAATAACCAGCGGACAAGAGCGCCAAAACGCTTCTGTCCGGACAGGGAAGTCATGACTTTCGCATCTGCGGGCGCCGCCCAAGGCGCCAGTGACGCGAAGCTATGACCATGGCGCCCTGGTGCGTGTGCACGCGAGTTTTGAGGACGAGGCGCCGTCTGCTGGCCAGGCGGCAGGAACAACATTCAGGAATGGCGAGGGGCGGCGGTCCAAGGCGGCGCGGCTTCTCGAACAAGGGGATAAAAAATGCGGATCGAACGGCGCTTCACCACGGCGGGCAATTGCCCCTATGACGGAATCGAATTCCGCAAGGCCACGAGCGAGATCCGCAATCCGGACGGCTCGGTCGTCTTCCGGCTGAAGGACATCGAGGTGCCGGCGGCCTGGAGCCAGGTCGCGTGCGACATCCTCGCCCAGAAGTATTTCCGCAAGGCCGGCGTTCCGGCCCGCCTGAAGAAGGTCGAGGAGAACGAGGTTCCCTCCTGGCTGTGGCGCTCGGTCGCCGACGAGGAGGCGCTGGCCGAACTGCCCGAGGACGAGCGCTACGGCTCCGAGACGACGCGCCAAGCAGGTGTTCGACCGCCTGGCCGGCACCTGGACCTATTGGGGCTGGAAGGGCGGCTATTTCGACACCGAGGAGGACGCCCGCGCCTTCTTCGACGAGCTGCGCTACATGCTGGCCACCCAGAGGTGCGCGCCGAACTCGCCGCAGTGGTTCAACACCGGCCTGCACTGGGCCTATGGCATCGACGGCCCCGGCCAGGGCCACTACTACGTCGACTCCGAGACCGGCAAGCTGACCACGATCGAAGTCCGCCTACGAGCATCCGCAGCCGCACGCCTGCTTCATCCAGTCCGTCGCCGACGATCTCGTCAACGAAGGCGGCATCATGGATCTGTGGGTGCGCGAGGCGCGCCTGTTCAAGTACGGCTCCGGCACCGGCTCCAACTTCTCCCACCTGCGCGGCGAGAGCGAGCCGCTGTCCGGCGGCGGCAAGTCGTCCGGCCTGATGAGCTTCCTGAAGATCGGCGACCGCGCCGCCGGCGCCATCAAGTCCGGCGGCACCACGCGCCGCGCCGCCAAGATGGTCGTCGTCGACATCGACCATCCCGACATCGAGGCACTACATCGACTGGAAGGTGAAGGAGGAGCAGAAGGTCGCCGCGCTCGTCACCGGCTCCAAGATCGTCCAGAAGCACCTGAACGCCATCATGAAGGCCTGCGTCAACTGCGACGGCCCGGGCGACGACTGCTTCGACCCGGCGAAGAACCCGGCCCTGAAGCGCGCCATCAAGCGCCGCCCGCAAGAGCCATGTGCCGGAGAACTACATCCAGCGCGTCATCCAGTTCGCGCGCCAGGGCTACACCGAGATCGAGTTCGACGACCTACGACACCGACTGGGACTCCGAAGCCTACCTGCACCGTCTCCGGCCAGAACTCCAACAACTCGGTGCGCGTCACCGACGACTTCCTGCGCGCCGTCGAGAACGACGGCGACTGGAACCTGACCCGCCGCACCGACGGCAAGCGTCGCCAAGACCCTGAAGGCCCGCGATCTGTGGGAGAAGATCGGCTATGCCGCCTGGGCCTCCGCCGATCCCGGCATCCAGTTCCACACCACCATCAACGACTGGCACACCTGCCCGGCGTCGGGCGACATCCGCGCCTCCAATCCGTGCTCGGAATACATGTTCCTCGACGACACGGCCTGCAACCTCGCCTCGCTCAACCTGCTGCAGTTCCGCGACGCGGCGACCGGCCGTTCGACGTCGACGCCTTCGAGCACGCGCGTCCGCCTGTGGACGCTCGTGCTCGAAATCTCGGTGATGATGGCGCAGTTCCCGTCCAAGGAAATCGCCGAGCTCTCCTACGAGTACCGCACGCTCGGCCTCGGCTACGCCAATATCGGCGGCCTGCTGATGTCCTCGGGCATCTCCGTACGACTCGCGACGAGGGCCGCGCCATCTGCGGCGCCCTCACCGCGATCATGACCGGCGTCGTCCTACGCGACCTCGGCCGAGATGGCCAGCGAGCTCGGCCCCTTCCCCGGCTACGAAGCCGAACGCGCGAGCACATGCTGCGCGTCATCCGCAACCATCGCCGCGCCGCCCATGGCGACGCCGCGAGGGCTACGAAGGCCTGTCGGTCACCCCGGTGCCGCTCGATCACGCCACCTGCCCCGACGACGAGCTGCGTCGACGCACGCCGCGGCCGCCTGGGACCGCGCCCTCGCCTCGGCGAGGAGCACGGCTACCGCAACGCGCAGGTCGACCGTCATCGCCCCGACCGGCACCATCGGCCTGGTCATGGATTGCGACACCACCGGCATCGAGCCCGATTTCGCGCTGGTGAAATTCAAGAAGCTGGCCGGCGGCGGCTACTTCAAGATCATCAACCGCGCCGTGCCCGAAGCCCTGCGCACGCTCGGCTACACCGAGGCCGCAGATCGACGAGATCGAGCCTATGCGGTCGGCCACGGCACGCTCGGCCAGGCGCCCGGCGATCAACCACGCCAGCCCTGAAGGCCAAGGGCTTCACCGACGAGAAGATCGCAGACGCTGGAGAGCGGCCTGGCGTCGCCTTCGACATCAAGTTCGTCTTCAACAAGTGGACGCTCGGCGAGGACTTTCTGCACGCAGACGCTGGGCATCGCCGGCAGAGCAGCTCGCCGATCCGGCCTTCGACCTGCTGCCGCACCTCGGCTTCTCCAAGAAGGAGATCGACGCGGCCAACATCCACGTCTGCGGCGCGATGACGCTCGAAGGCGCGCCGCGTCCTGAAGCGACGAGCATCTGCCCGTCTTCGATTGCGCCAATCCGTGCGGCGCGTCGGCAAGCGCTATCTGTCGGTCGACAGCCACATCCGCATGATGGCGGCGGCGCAGCCCTTCATCTCCGGCGCGATCTCCAAGACGATCAACATGCCCAACGACGCCACGGTCGAGGATTGCAAGGACGCCTACATGCTGTCCTGGCGGCTGGGCCTGAAGGCCAACGCGCTCTACCGCGACGGCTCGAAGCTCTCCCAGCCGCTGTCAACCGCAGCTCATCGCCGACGAGGAGGAGGACGAGGACGACGCGATCGAGACAGATCGGCCGCCATGCCGCCGGCCGCCAGGCTCCGGCACGTGCGAGAAGATCGTCGAGCGCATCGTCGAGCGCATCCAGCGACGCGCGAGAAGCTGCCGCAACCGCGCGCAAGGGCTACACCCAGAAGGCGATCGTCGGCGGCCACAAGGTCTATCTGCGCACCGGCGAATACGAGGACGGCCGCATCGGCGAGATCTTCATCGACATGCACAAGGAAGGCGCCGCCTTCCGCTCGTTGATGAACAATTTCGCCATCGCCATCTCGCTCGGCCTGCAATATGGCGTGCCGCTGGAGGAATATGTCGAGGCCTTCACCTTCACCCGCTTCGAACCGGCCGGCATCGTGCAGGGCAACGACGCGATCAAGAACGCCACGTCGATCCTCGACTACGTGTTCCGCGAACTGGCGATCTCCTATCTCGGCCGCAACGATCTCGCCCATGTCGATCCGGACGACCTGCGCTTCGACACCATCGGCAAGGGCGGCCAGGAAGGCAAGGCCGGCGAGGCCGGCGGGGCCGAGGCGCCCTACCCGCCCGGCGGCGTACCGGCCCGGCGGTGCTGTCAACCGGCTATGTGCGCCAGAAATTCCCCGCCGAGAACGTGGTGCTGATGCCAGGGCTCGTCGGCCAAGGCGCAAGCGCCAATCCGGTGGCGGCCCTCCAGGACCCGCGCCGGGAGGACCAGCCCGCGGGTACCGCCGCGCTGGCTGCCGGCGCTATGTCGAGGAGGTCGACATCGCTACGGGCATCCTCGACATAGACTCCGATGACGACTTGCCCGGCCGGACCGCCGCCGACTTCGCGTCGAAGCCCGGATGAAGGGCTACGAAGGCAAATCTTGCGGCGAATGCGGCAACTTCACCATGGTCAGGAACGGCACCTGCCTCAAGTGCGACACCTGCCGGCTCGACCAACGGGTGCAGCTAACCCTGCGTCAAATTAAGTTGACAGCAATCGGCCCGGAGTGAAAACTCCGGTCGAATCCCATTAAGAACATATAGGGAACTTCCAGGTGGCAATTGCTCACAAAGATTTGTTGCCATTTGGCATCAAATTCAGAAACTTTCGATCTTTTAGTGACGAGGTCTTTCTGCCATTCGAACGAAAAATTACTCACACCTGTTAACCTTTCGTTAACCAAAAAATATGGGGCCTGGCCGCGGGTTGACCCACCACATCTGGTGGTATTAACCCGGTTGAAAGGACCGTGACGGGTGTGTGACGGCGGGTTGTCCCCGCTATCCCCAGCCGCAAGTCCGCAGAATTCTTGAGCTTCGCCGCCGAATCGTGGCTTGTTCAGGTTGTCCACAGGACCTGTCAAGGCTGTGGACACAATATCTAGTGGTAGGGTTTCGTTAACACACTAGGTATTGACGCGCGGGGGCGCCCCGCCATACAGTCAGCATCAAGGGTAAGGGGCAAGGGACGGCCCGGAGTTGAAGGCCTTCCCGGCGGCGACAGCAGAAGCCGAACTCCAACAATAACCAGCGGGCAAGAGCGCCAAAACGCTTCTGTCCGGACAGGGAAGTCATGACTTTCGCATCTGCGGGCGCTCCCGAAGGCGCCAGTGACGCGGAGCTTTGACTATGGCGCCCTTGTGCGTGTGCACACGAGTTTTGAGGACGAGGCGCTGTCTGCAGGCCAGGCGGCAGGAACAACATTCAGGCATGGCGAGGGGCTGCCGGTCCAAGGCAGGGCGCGGCTTCTCGAACAAGGGGACAAGAAAATGCGGGTAGAACGGCAATTCACCACGGCGGGCAAGGGCCCATATGACGGAATCGATTTCCGCAAGGCCACCAGCGAGATCCGCAATCCGGACGGCTCGATCGTGTTCCAGCTGAAGGACATCGAGGTGCCGGCGGCGTGGTCGCAGGTGGCGTCCGACATCCTGGCGCAGAAGTATTTCCGCAAGGCCGGCGTGCCCGCACGGCTGAAGAAGATCGAGGAGACCTCGGTGCCGTCGTGGCTGTGGCGTTCCGTTGCCGACGAGGCGGCGCTGGCCGGCCTGCCCGAGGCCGAGCGGTATTCCTCCGAAATGTCCGCCAAGCAGGTGTTCAACCGGCTGGCCGGCACCTGGACGTACTGGGGCTGGAAGGGCGGTTACTTCAATTCGGAAGAAGACGCGCTGGCCTTCTATGAAGAGCTCGTGCACATGCTGGCAACCCAGCGCTGCGCCCCCAACAGCCCGCAGTGGTTCAACACCGGCCTGCACTGGGCCTATGGCATCGACGGCCCCGGCCAGGGCCACTACTACGTGGACTTCGAGACCGGCAAGCTGACCCGCTCCACCTCGTCCTACGAGCACCCGCAGCCGCACGCCTGCTTCATCCAGTCGATCTCCGATGACCTGGTCAACGAAGGCGGCATCATGGACCTGTGGGTGCGCGAGGCGCGGCTGTTCAAGTACGGCTCGGGCACCGGCTCCAACTTCTCGTTCATCCGCGGCGAGAACGAGCCGCTGTCGGGCGGCGGCAAGTCTTCCGGGCTGATGTCGTTCCTGAAGATCGGCGACCGGGCCGCCGGCGCCATCAAGTCGGGCGGCACCACGCGCCGCGCCGCCAAGATGGTGGTGGTGGACATCGACCACCCGGACATCGAGGCCTATATCGACTGGAAGGTGAAGGAAGAAGAGAAGGTTGCCGCCCTGGTGACCGGCTCGAAGGTGGTGCAGCGCCACCTCAAGTCCATCATGAAGGCCTGCGTCAACTGCGAAGGCCCGGCGAAGGATTGCTATGACCCGGCCAAGAACCCGGCCCTGAAGCGCGCCATCAAGGACGCCCGCAAGAACCACGTGCCGGACGCCTACATCAAGCGCGTGCTGCAGTTCGCCGAACAGGGCTTCACCGAGATCGAGTTCGACACCTACGACACCGACTGGGATGGCGAAGCCTACCGCACCGTGTCCGGCCAGAACTCCAACAACTCGGTGCGCGTCACCGACGAGTTCCTGCGCGCCGTCGAGAACGGCACCTCGTGGGACCTCAACTGGCGGATGCGCGAAGGCGTGGCCAAGACCGTCGATGCGCGCGACCTGTGGGAGAAGGTGGGCAACGCCGCGTGGGCCTGCGCCGACCCCGGCATCCAGTTCCACACCACCATCAACGACTGGCACACCTGCCCCGCCTCGGGCGACATCCGCGCCTCCAACCCGTGCTCGGAGTACATGTTCCTCGACGACACCGCCTGCAACCTGGCCTCGCTGAACCTGCTCACCTTCCTGTCGAAGGGCGGCAACAAGTTCGACGTGGCCGGCTTCGAGCACGGCGTGCGGCTGTGGACCATGGTGCTGGAAATCTCGGTGCTGATGGCGCAGTTCCCGTCCAAGGAAATTGCGCGGCTGTCCTACGAGTTCCGCACGCTTGGCCTGGGCTTCGCCAACATTGGCGGGCTGCTGATGACATCGGGCATTCCCTATGACTCGGATGAAGGCCGCGCCATCTGCGGCGCCATCTCGGCCATCATGACTGGCGTGTCCTACGCCACGTCTGCCGAAATGGCGGGCGAGCTTGGCGCCTTCCCCGGCTACAAGAAGAACGCCGCGCACATGCTGCGCGTCATGCGCAACCACCAGCGCGCCGCGCACGGCCGCCACGAGGGCTACGAGGGCCTGTCCATCACCCCGGTGCCGCTGGACCACGCCAACTGCCCGGACGCCGAGCTCGTCGAACATGCCCGCGCGGCCTGGGACCTGGCCGTCAGCCTGGGCGAGAAGAACGGCTACCGCAACGCCCAGTCCACGGTGATTGCCCCCACCGGCACCATCGGCCTCGTCATGGACTGCGACACCACCGGCATCGAGCCCGACTTCGCGCTGGTGAAGTTCAAGAAGCTGGCCGGCGGCGGCTACTTCAAGATCATCAACCGCGCGGTGCCGGCCGCGCTCACCACGCTCGGCTACACCGAAGCCGAGATCGAGACCACCATCAAGTACGCCGTCGGCCACGGCACGCTGGCCGATGCGCCCGGCATCAACCACGCCGCCCTCAAGGCGCGTGGCTTCACCACGAAGGAACTGCAGGCTGTGGAGAACGGCCTGGCGTCGGCCTTCGACATCAAGTTCGTGTTCAACAAGTGGACGCTGGGCGAGGACTTCTGCACGCAAACCCTCGGCATCCCGGCGGAGCGGCTCGATGACTTCGACTTCGACCTGCTCACCCACCTCGGCTTCACGAAGAAGGAGATCGAGGCAGCCAACATCCACGTCTGCGGCGCCATGACCCTTGAAGGCGCGCCGGGCCTGGCCGACGAGCACCTGCCCGTCTTCGACTGCGCCAACCCGTGCGGGCGTCTGGGCAAGCGGTACCTGTCGGTGGACAGCCACATCCGCATGATGGCGGCGTCGCAGCCGTTCATCTCGGGCGCCATCTCCAAGACCATCAACATGCCCAACGACGCCACGGTCGAGGACTGCCAGGCCGCCTACATGCTTTCCTGGAAACTCGCACTGAAGGCCAACGCGCTGTACCGCGATGGCTCGAAGCTATCGCAGCCGCTGTCCGCCGCCCTCATCGAAGACGAGGAAGAGGACATCGACGACCTGCTCGAACAGGTCGCGTCCAACCAGCCGGCCGTCACCCGCGTCGAGAAGATCGTCGAGATTGCCGCCAAGCAGGAGCGTGAGAAGCTGCCGCAGCGGCGCAAGGGCTACACCCAGAAGGCCATCGTCGGCGGCCACAAGGTGTATCTGCGCACCGGTGAATATGACGACGGCCGCCTCGGCGAGATCTTCATCGACATGCACAAGGAAGGCGCTGCCTTCCGGGCGATGATGAACAACTTCGCCATCGCCGTGTCGCTGGGCCTGCAGTACGGCGTACCACTGGAGGAGTATGTGGAGGCCTTCACCTTCACCCGCTTCGAGCCGGCCGGCATGGTGCAGGGCAACGACGCCATCAAGAACGCCACGTCGATCCTCGACTACGTGTTCCGCGAACTGGCCGTGTCCTACCTGAGCCGCAACGACCTCGCCCACGTCGAGCCGCAGGACCTGCGCTTCGACACCATGGGCAAGGGCGCCAACGAAGGCGCGCTGGACGGCAGCGGCAACGCTGCCTCGCCCTGCCCGCCCGGCAGCCTGCCGGCGGCGGCGGTGGCCTCGTCGGGCTATACCCGCCAGAAGCTGTCGGACAACGTGTTCGTCATCGGCGGCGCGGCGGTGGCCTCGGGCCGGGGCAACCCGGTGGCGGTCATGCAGCACCGCGCCGAGGCGAGCTTCGTGGCGGACGGCACCGCGGCCCTGGCGGTCGGCTTTGCCGAGGAAACCCAGATGGCGATCCTCGACATCGACTCGGACGGCAAGGTGAAGACCGACGCCGAACGCCGCGTCGAGGCCCGCATGAAGGGCTACGAGGGCGAGAACTGCGGCGAATGCGGCAACTTCACCATGGTGCGCAACGGCACCTGCCTGAAGTGCGATACCTGCGGCAGCACGAGCGGGTGCAGCTAACCCTGCGTCAAATTAAGTTGACAGCAATCGGCCCGGAGTGAAAACTCCGGGTCGAATCCCATTAAGAACATATAGGGAACTTCCAGGTGGCAATTGCTCACAAAGATTTGTTGCCATTTGGCATCAAATTCAGAAACTTTCGATCTTTTAGTGACGAGGTCTTTCTGCCATTCGAACGAAAAATTACTTTTATTACAGGCCCAAACAATGCCGGAAAATCCAACATTCTTCGATTTCTCGGCTTATTCTTCAATCACAAGAAGGCGACTGAGAATAAAGATTTTTTGACAGATCGAAATCGATTGAGATCGATTTAGTAATACCAATGAGAAGTTTTTTCAACTTTTATAAAAGTCACGAGCGACTTAAAACAGTTTATCCAAATCCAGAGAATGAATTGGTCATTGTCTCTCTTCTTGGAAGTGATGGGATCAGAATGGCGCCGAGCAATCTCCAACCCCTAGAGCGGATTCCGTTCATTCTGGGTCGTATCCACACGAACTGAAGTAGTTGGCGCATTCGTCAGGCTGGAAGATGTCAACGAGCTTGCCGATAAGGTCCCAGAGGCCCGCAACCGTTCGCTCACCAGCCTTGCGCAGCATGGCCTTGAGGCGGGCAAAGGCTTTCTCGATTGGGTTGAAGTCGGGACTGTAGGGCGGAAGGAACACCAAGGTAGCGCCCACCGCCTCTATAAGTTCACGCACCGATGTACGCTTGTGGCTCGACAAGTTATCCATGATGACGATGTCGCCGCGGCGCAATTCCGGCACCAGGATCTGGCGAACATAGGCCTCGAACCAGTCGCCGTTTATCGGCCCGTCAAGCACCATCGGCGCCACCATGCCGGTGGTTCTCAACCCCGCAATCAGCGTGGTCGTCTTCCGGTGGCCGTGCGGGAAGCCCATCCGCAACCGCTCACCCTTGCGACAACGGCCGTGGCTGCGGGTCATGTTGGTGGCCGTCCAGGTCTCGTCAATGAACAGCAATCGCTCGGGATCAAGGTCAAGCTGGCCATCGAACCAGGCTCGACGCTGTCTCAGGATGTCGGGGCGATCCTGCTCGATCGCGTGACCAGTCTTTTTTTGCGCGTAATCCCGCCTCCACCGCCTCCACAACCTTGCAACTCACCGCCCGATTGCGCATCGTCCGCGCCGGATGACAACAGCACCGGTGCCAGCATGACCACCCCCGCCCCCCGTTACGATCTTGCCATTGCAGGCGCCGGTGCCGTCGGGCTGGCCACCGCCTTGTGGGCGCAGGCCGCCGGCCTTTCCGTGGCGTTGCTGGACAAGGGCGAGCCGGGGTCGGGCGCGTCGTTCGGCAATGCCGGCACCATCGCCACCTATGCCTGCACGCCGGTCAACAGCCCGTCGGTGTTTTCCAGCATGCCTACCTTGCTGTTCAACCGCGACAGCCCGTTGCGCATTGACCCGGTATATGGCGCGCGCCACCTGCCCTGGCTGCTCGCCTTCCTGCGCAATTGCACGCCCGCACGCGTTGCCGCCATCACCGCCAGCCTGGCCGAGTTGCTGTCGCAGGCCGATGCCGGGCTGGACCCGCTGTTTGACCAGATCGAGACCGGCGACCTGGTCGTCAGCAATGGCTGCCTGTACCTCTATGCCACCGCGCAGGACTTTGACGCCGCCGCCGGCGACATTGCTGCGCGCCGCGCCAATGGCGTGGCGTTCGACATTCTCGACGAAGCCGCCGTCAAGGCGCTGGAGCCCGCCATCGCCATGCCGGTGCACAAGGCGCTGTACTTCACCGGGGCGCGGCACGTCTCGGATCCGGGCGAGCTGATGCGCCGCCTGCATGCGCGTTTCGTGGCGAGGGGCGGCCATTGGCTGCAAGCCGAGGTCACGTCCTGCCGGCCCGCAAGCGACGGCGTGACGGTTGATGTTCGCGGCCATGACGCGATCCGCTGTGACCGCTTCGTGGTGTCGGCGGGGGCGCACTCGCGCACCATTGCCGGCAGCGGGGCAGAGGCCCTGCCGCTGGATACCGAGCGCGGCTATCACCTAATGTTCGCTGATCATGCGGGGCTGCTGTCGCGCCCGGTGGGCTGGGCCAGGGCCGGGTTCTATGCCACCCCGATGACGCAGGGCCTGCGCATTGCCGGCACGGTGGAAATCGCCGGGTTGAACGCGCCGCCCATGCAAAGCCGGTTCGCCTACCTGCAGCGCATGGCCGAACAGCTGCTGGGGCCGCTTGGCGAGCCATCCTCGAACTGGCTGGGCTTCCGCCCGACCATGCCCGACGCCCTGCCCGTCATTGGCCCCTCGCCCGCCAGCGACCGGGTGCTGTTCGCCTTCGGCCACCAGCATGTGGGCCTCACCCTGTCGGGCATCACCGGCAAGATCATCGCAGACATTGCCAGCGGCCAGCGCACCAACCGCGACCTGTCAGCCTGGTCGCCCAACCGCTTCGGCTGAACGTTCGCAAGGGTTGGCGAAACTCACCGCCCCCGCTCCTGCAACACCCCCGGCACCTCGTCCCACGCAGGTGCCACGTCGGCCGCGTAGCCCACCGTCAGGCCGGTGGCGAAGTTGTCGAAGTCGCGGGCGGCCTTGCCGTGGGCGCCCTGGTAGAGGAAGCGGCGCATGGCGCGTTCGTTCTCCCACAGGCTTACGGTGTAGAACATGCCGCCAATGCTGCGCGCCTCAGCCGACAGGCAGCCTTCCGCCTCGCGCGCCTGCTTCATCGAGCGGCTGGCGTGCCAGGCAAAGCGCGGCCAGTGCCGCCAGTGGTTGAGCCTCAGCCCGGTGATCGAGACATAGCGCGCGGTGGTGTTCATGAGGTGCAGATTAGCCGGATTTCGCCCGGAAATCGTCATTCAAATGTGACGAATTGCACATCACGGCGGCACATTCGCCGGGCAATCTCGGCTCAATCAAAGATATGTGCGAGGAGTTGTCCCCCATGAGCCAGATCCGTTCCTTGAGTTTCTCCGTCCGCCTGTTCGCCTTCGCGCTCGTCGTGGCGCTGGCGATCGGCGCGCTGACCGCCGCCGCTACCGTGGCGTGAGCTGACCCAAGCTTTTCCTTTCTCCCCCGCTGCGCATGCCTGGAGCAATTTCAGCCGTTCACCTTGAGCGGCTGAAGTTGCTCCTGCGCCTTGAAGTCGAGCAACGCCTGTTCCCGTTGCCGCCCCGCCCGCGCCGGCCGGTTGCAATGTATCGTAATGCACATCGGCCACGTGAGAGCGCGATTACTGTGTACTCAACGTAACGGCCAGACCGCGGATTGTTCCCGGCACCGGCCACACACACGAGGAAACAGAACAATGACCCGTAACATCATGATTGCAGCGTTCGCAGCCGCCATGCTGGCGGCAATGGCTCCCACCGCCCAGGCCGGCCCGTTCGGCGGCCCCGGCGGCTTCGCCCCCGGCGGCGGCGGCGGTGGCCCTGGCCCCGGCAACTGGGGCGGCCCGGGCGGCTTCGCGCCCAACCCTCCCGGCGGCGGCGGTGGCGGCGGTTCCGGCGGATGGGGTGGCGGCTGGGGCGGTGGCTTCGGCATCCACATCAACCCCGGCTATGCCCGGCCCGTCTATGGCGATGACCGCATCTCCTGCCGCACCGGCCAGCGCATCGTCGACCGTTCCGGCTTCAGCGGCGTGCGCGTTATCGAGTGCCGCGGCGACACCTACACCTACCGGGCAAAGCGCGGCTCGAAGCACTACCGGGTGAGCGTCGATGCCTATGACGGCGTCATCGTGGGCCGCAGCCGCCTGTAACTGCAGGCGTTACCGGCCATGAACGCCCTTCCTCCCCCGCCGGGGAGGGAGGGCATGTTCGTTAAGCTTCGCGGGCGAACGTGCCGCCGGAAACTAGTTTATGTAAGCAGTGGACTTCGAACCGCCGCAGCCATGGCCGCCCTTGGCCTTGGACTGCTTCAGCGCCGTTTCCGGCGTGGTGGTCACGGTTGCCGCGGCCGAGGCCTCGGCAGCGCCCGGTGCAGGCTGCAGCGTCACCTTGGCAGGCGCCGTGGTGGTTGCTGTGGTGGTTTCGCTGGCCAGCGCAGGGGCGGCAAGCCCGGCGAGAAGTACGGGGATGAGTGCAAGCTTCTTGATCGTCATCGGTCAGGACCTCCGTTTACCGTCACAATACACAGGTTAACCCAGAATCATGACGCTGGCGATACGGGATTACCGCAGGGTCAGCCGGATTGTTCGGATCAGCCGATCGTCTCGGCCTCGGCGCGGGTGGGCACCTTGACCAGTGCCTCGCCCTCCAGCACCAGCGTGCCGTTGACCTCGCAGGTGCAGTTGAGCCTGGCGCGGCGGCCGCGTTCGGTCAGTTCCACCACCTCGACGCGGGCGATCACCGTGTCGCCGATGCGCACCGGCGCCTTGAAGTTGAGGGTCTGCTGCAGGTAGATCGCGCCGGGGCCCGGCAACCGGGTGCCGATGACGGCGGAGATCAGGCTCGCGGTGTAGAGCCCGTGGGCGATGCGGCCCTTGAAGGGCGTGCGCGCGGCGAAGTGTTCGCTGAGGTGGATCGGGTTCCTGTCGCCGGAGATCTCGGCAAAGCCGATCACGTCGGAGGACTTCACCTCCTTCGAGTAGGTTTCCGACTGGCCGACCGACAGGTCCTCGAAATACAGCGTCTGCGTCGTGGGCAGCATGGGCGTGTTCCCCGTCTGGTTGCTGCCTCGCAACTTAACCGATCGGTGCGTTGTGTCCATTGCCCGGAAGTATGGGGCTTCAACGGGATCGCAAATAAAAACCCCGGAGCGCTTGAGCCCCCTCGTGCGCTCCGGGGTTCAGGGACCCCCCAAGGCTCCCCTGCATGTTCTGTTGGCGTGAACCGTCTAGCGGCGCACGATGACCTTGGCACCCACCTTGGCGCGTTCGTAAAGGTCGATGATGTCGGTGTTGGTCAGCCGGATGCAGCCCGAGGACACAGCGCCGCCGATGGAAGACGGGTTGTTGGTGCCGTGCAGGCGGTAAAGCGTGCCGGAAATGTACAGTGCGCGGGCGCCGAGCGGGTTGTTGGGGCCGCCCTTCATTTGCGCGGGCAGGATGACGCCCTTCTTCTTCTCGCGCTCGATCATGGCCTTGGGCGGCGTCCAGGTGGGCCATTCCGCCTTGCGGCCGATGCGCGAGGTGCCGGACCACTGGAAGCCTTCACGGCCAACGCCGACGCGGTACTTGTAGGCCTTGCCGCCGCCCTGCACCAGGTACAGGTTGCGCTCGGAAGTATCGACGATGATGGTGCCGGGAGCGTGCTTCTCGCCGAAGGACACGAGCTGGCGCGTGCTGGGGCCATGGCTGCCGCCGCCGCTGCCGAAGCTGCTTGAACCGCCGGAACGGTTCGAGTTGCCGTTGTTGATGCCGCCGAACAGGCATTCGAGGAAGTTGCCGCACTGCTGGCTGGCGCGCGATGACGCCTGTGAAGCAGTGACCATGCCGCCCAGCGCGACGGCTGCCGTCATGGCGATGGCAAGAACCGGATTGGCGACGCGCCGCATGGAGCCTCCTCGAAGCTGCTAAGTTTTCCCTGACCCCCGGTGTCGAGGAAACCATAGTCAGACAGCGGCGCGGTTCAAGGAAAGATACGCCTCGGAAGGCACAATTTCGGGAAGTGTTGCAAATCGGCAACGGTTGCCGTCAGACCTTGTCGCGGGCCTGACGGTTGGCTGTTTCGACTATTTCGGCGATGAAGCGCGGCAGGGCGAAGGCTGCCTTGTGCACCTCAGGCGTGTAATAGCGGCAATCCTGCAGGCCGGCCGCTTCGTAACGCTGCTGCAGCGTCTCGAGGCTAACCGCGCGCAAGCCAGCGTTGTCGGTGCCCCAGCCCAACGCCATGAAGCCGCCCGAGTAGGTCGGCACCACGGTGACGTAGCAACCGGCATCGGCAAACAGGCCGGCGAAATTGTAGACGGTGTTGTGCAGTTCGTCCGGCTGGAACCAGGTCACGCCGTTCTGCGTCACCAGCACGCCGCCGCCGTTCAGCATGCGCTTGCAATTGCTGTAGAAAGAGCGGGTGAACAGCACCTCGCCCGGCCCCACCGGGTCGGTCGAGTCGACGATGATGACGTCGAAGCGGTCCTTGCAGGTGGCGGCGAAGTCCTTGCCGTCGGCGATCACCAGTTCGAAGCGCGGATCATCGAAACAGCCCTTGTTGATCGAGGCCAGGTGCTGCTTCGCGAAGTCGATCACACCGGGGTCGATCTCGACCATGACGAGACGCCTGATGCCTTGATGCTTGAGCACTTCCTCGACCATGCCGCCATCGCCGCCGCCGACGATGAGCACGCTTTCAACCTTACCGTGCGCCAGGATGGGCACGTGCGCCAGCATTTCGTGATAGCAGAACTCGTCGCGCTCGGTGACCTGCGTCACCCCGTCGAGCCACACGACGTTGCCGAATGCGGCGGTCTTGCCGACCACCAGGCGCTGGTGCGGCGTGTTCGAATCAAACAGCGTCTGTTCGACCCGGTACGTGGTGCCGTAGCCGGTGTGGAGGCGTTCATACATCCACACCGTGCCGTCGTCTTCGGTCTTCAGGCTCACAGGTTGGAGCCCCGCAGCAGCTCGTTGACGCGAACCTCGCCGGCGTTGAAGCGGCGGCGGAGAACCTCCACGCATTTCTCCGGCCGGGCATCGCCGCACATGAACACGTCCAGCGCCGCATAGCGCCGCTCGGGCCAGGTGTGGATGGAGATGTGGCTTTCCGCCAGCACCGCCACGCCCGACACGCCGGCCACGCCTTCGGGCGTGAACGGATGCAGGTGGATGTGCAGCAGCGTGGCCCCGGCTTCGGACACGCACTCGCGCATGGCGGCGTCGATCAGGTCCACGTCGGCCAGCCCATCGGCGTCCACCAGGTCAATGATCAGGTGGGTGCCGGCGCAGGCCACGCCGTCCTTGACGATGAAATGGTCGGCTGGCAGGTCTTCGCCAGACTCTGCGGCATGGTCGTCACGGGCAAAAGGCACCACGTTGTTGTTGTTGTAGTCTTCCGCACGGGTGGTGCCTGGAGCATCCAGGTCCATCCCCAGTTGGAAGAGGGCGGAATTGTCAGTCATTGGGAACCCTCCCCAGCCAGTAGATGATCCAGCCCTGACGCCCGCAAACGGACTTCAGAACGCACAAAAGCCGACGCATGGTCGCCACCCAGCTTGCCAACCCCGGGTTTGCCCCGGGACCTACCGCCGCTCTTCGCAGCAATGGCTTCCCGCGCAGTAGCGGGAAATGACAAGCCGGTGTCTGAACATGTTGCCGGCTTGTGTGAGGGGTCATGTAGGGATTCGGGTCGTCACATGCAAGGGGAAAGTTCAAGACTGGATGACGGGATCCAATACAAGGACCAGCCTCGACTCGCCCGTCCCTTCAATAGGCGGCGAACGATGCAGCAGCCCGGATGGCGGCGGGTTGGGCCACAAGGTGCCACGCAAGATGATGGGCGCACCGGTTGGTACCGTGAACACCCGCTTGGGCACTTCGCCATCAGTAGAGATGCCGTACTGGGTGCCGGTCCCGCGATAGGTACAGACCAGCCGCGCAGTGACGGCATCTATATGGAACTTGCAGCAGGCATTGTCATTCACGACTTCGAGCCTGAGGCGTAGAAGCGGGGCACTCATGATCGTTGAGAACACCTCCGCCAAAGCCGAGATATCGTCTGCCAGCAAATCACCGTGTTCCACGGCCGGCATGCCTGCACGGATGCAAACGTGTTGTACTGCATCGCGCACGGCCCGTGGTGGCAGGACGATTCGGGCCTCTGGCAGACAGGCCGGATCAAGACCATCAATCCATGCCTGGAACTCTCGGGACGGCTGCCGACGCCAGATCGTGGCCGCCGCTCCCTTTGCGTGAATGAGGTTCATGCCCTCGGGACTGTCCGCCAAGCCAACCCCCACAGCCGCGTTGTGGATTACTTGTCGATGGAAGCTCATGCCGGCCGCTTCTCCCAGGCAGGGAACGGATCAGGCAGATCGCGCCACGTGGTCGGCATGAATGACGGCACCTTTATCAGGCAAGCATCCAGATCACGACGGATTGCAGCCTCGTCCATCGGGTCGCATCCGATAAAGACCAGTTCCTGTCGCCGGTCACCCCAAACCGAGTCGAAGTACGGCTCCATGGCCCTGTGCCAGGCGGGGTCTTCGGGCCAGTATTCACTTGGCGCAGCCGACCACCAGAGTCCGCCTTTTTCAGTACGCACCAGCGCTCCTGCCATGGAAAGCTCGCCGACGAACTGCGGCCGGGTGGCTAGCCAGAAGAACCCCTTGGCGCGAACAACGCCCGGCCATGGCCGGTTGATAAAGGCCTTCAGCTTGACCGGGTCGAAGGGTTGCCGGGCCCGGTAGACAAAAGAGCGAATGCCATACTCTTCGGTCTCCGGTACATGATCGGCAAAGCCGTTCAGCTCCTTGTAACAGAGCGGATGCTCATGTGCCTTTTCAAAGTTGAAGCGGCCAGTACCCAGAACTTCGTGCAGCGGCACGCGGGCAAAATCGGTCTCGATCACCTCGGCGTCGGGGTTGAGCGACCGGATGATCGTGCGCGCGGCGTCCAAATTACCCGGCGATGCTGCCGACACCTTGTTCAGGATTATCGTATCGGCAAACTCGATCTGATCCACCAACAGATCGACGAGGGTACGGTTGTCGTCGTCCCCTATCGTTTCACCACGATCGCGCAGGAAGTCGCTCGATGCGTAGTCCTTCAGCAGGTATGCCGCATCGACCACGGTGACCATTGAATCGAGCCGCGCCACATCTGAAAGGCTTTGGCCGTTCCCATCGCGGAACTCGAATGTGGATGCCACAGGCAACGGCTCAGAAATGCCGGTCGAACTCGATCAGCAGGTGATAAAATCGGCCCTGCCCCGCAAGTGCCCGGACTTCCTTCAACAAGTCGTCGCGCAGTGTGCAGCAGATGCAGCCATTGGTCATTTCCACCAGTTGCTCGTCGGTTCGCGACAGGTTGGCGCCACCATCACGAACGAGACTGGCGTCTATATTGACCTCGCTCATGTCATTCACAATGACCGCAACGCGCTTGCCTTCGCGATTGTTCAGGATGTGGTTGAGAAGTGTGGTCTTGCCAGCACCAAGGAAGCCGGACAGCACGGTGACGGGCAGGTTTCTCATGGTTTGTTATGTTATACTGTTACGTTTAAGGAGTGAATATCACGGACTGCCAGTCACTGCAACAATCTTGTTTTGGACGGTGAGAGCTTCGGGTCCTGACCTGTCGAAGGACGCCGCGCGTCTTCGAAAAGCTGCCCCGCAAGCAGGCCCGGCAGGGTTGCCAGTTGGATGACAATTGAGTCCTGGGCCCGGGGCACCAAGTAGGTGGTTACTGGGTCCCCGATCAAGTCGGGGGATGACAGGGTGTGGGTGCCGGGGGGATGACAGGGTGTGGGTGCTGGGGGATGACAGAGGGTGGGTGCCGGGTGATCACGGTATAGGTCGCCTGGGGCTGACACGCAGGGATTGACTGCGGATCAGAGCCCCTACCCGTCCGAGTGCGAGCCGCCGAAGATGTTCACCTTCGTGCCCGGCGCGCACGGCAGGCCGAAGCCTGCCGCCACGGCCTCGGCGCCGCTGACCTTGATCCAGTCGATCCACGGCAGGTTGGTTTCAGGGTCGGGCTTCTTCCAGCTTTCGACGGGCTGCCGGCGGATCCAGTCGCGCACGGCGCGCGGCAGGCCGTTCCAGTAGCGCTGACGGTCGCGCTCCAGCGCCGGGCGGCCGCCGGTATCGCCCTGGTGAAACAAGAAGATGGCGTCCGGCATGATGCAGAAGCGGTGCTTCGGCAGGCCCAGCCACAAGGTGCCGGACGACCTGATCCAGCCGGCCATGATGACCTGGTAATCGCTGCCGCGGGCGCGGCCGACATTGCGCAGTTCGCGGTACAGGTTGCCGCCGTGATGGTCGAGCATGACCAGCGTCGTGCCCTTGCCCTGCCAGTAGTACTGGAAGTTGGGCTGGGCAATGCCGGGGTCCAGCGACATCGCCCGGGCAGCGGTGACGTTGAGCAAGAGGACAAGTGCCAACAGCAGGATTCGCATGGCAGAGCTCCCTTCAGCAGGTGGCGGACATCCGCGTGAGGAGCAATTGCAAGCATGGTGCCAGACCGGCGCGCGCGGCCGCAACGGACATGAAGAACGGTTAATGTGCGCCCCCGCCCCCGTGACAAATCACGCGGCCCGTGGCTATGGTTGCACCCCACTGGACAATGCTCGCGAGGGAGAACAGGGCATGCGGACGATCAAGGGGCTTTTCATCGCGCTGGCGCTGACGGCGGCGGCGGGAGCGACACCGGCCTACGCGGTGAAGTGCGGCAACAACGGCTCAGGGTTCGAGGCGTGGAAACAGGCATTCGCCGCGGAAGCCAAGGCCAACGGCATCAACAACCGGGCCATCCAGGCGCTGATGGGCACCACCTACGCCACCAAGACCATCCATGCCGACCGCAACCAGAAGAGCTTCAAGCTGTCCTACGAGAAGTTCAAGGAGGTGCGCGGCACCGCCACCATCGTCAGGATGGGCAAGGGACTGAAGCAGAAGCACGCCTCGTTGTTCAAGCAGATCGAGGCGAAGTACGGCGTGCCCGCCGGGCCGCTGATCGCCATCTGGGGCATGGAAACGGCGTTCGGCAAGTTCACCGGCAACCAGAACGTGCTCTCCGCCGTGGCGACCCTGGCCTATGACTGCCGCCGCAGCGAGTTCTTCACCGAGCACCTTTATCACATGCTGCGGCTGGTCGGCTCGGGCAAGGTGTCGGCCAGCGCCAAGGGCGCCATGCATGGCGAACTGGGCCAGACGCAGTTCATGCCCAAGGCCATCGCGCTGTATGCGGTGGGCGACCTGAACAGCCGCGAGGGCGCACTGATGTCCACCGCCAACTTCCTCAAGGCGCATGGCTGGAAGCGCGGCGCGGGCTACCTGCCGGGACAGCCGAATTTTGCCGCCATCCAGGGCTGGAACGCGGCGAAGGTGTATCAGCGGGCGATCGCCGAGATGGGTGCGCAGATCGACGGCGGCTGATCCAACAAGGGTCAGCAGTCTGCCTTGCCGGCGCAGACGGCATCGCGAAACGCCTTGAAGATGCGGCGCTGCGCGGCGCGGTAGATCATGAACTCCGGGTGCCACTGCACGCCGATCAGGAAGCGGCCGTCGAGGTCGCCGCACTCGACCGCCTGAATGATGCCGTAGCGGTCGCGGGCGCTGACGCGCAGGCCGTTGCCCAACCGGTCGACGGACTGGCGGTGCAGCGAGTTGGCGCGGAAACGGGTCTGGCGCATGATGCGGTGCAGCGCCGTGCCGCTCTCCACGATGACATGCTTCAAGGGCAGCGGCGTCCACATGCGGGGCACGTTCTCGTAGGCCGAGTGGATGTCCTGGTGCAGCGAGCCGCCGCGATGCACATTGAGGATCTGGGCGCCGCGGCAGACGCCGAGCACCGGCAGGCGCCGTTCCTCCGCCGCCTGGAGAATGTCCAGTTCGAGCCGGTCGCGGTCCGGATCGATCTTCACATCAAGCGTGAGGTCGCCCTTGTAGATCTCGGCGCCGATATTGTCGCCACCGCCGATGACGAAGCCGTTGAAGGTTGACAGGTCCTGCGCATGGGCATTGGCGCTGGTGAGGCGCACCGGGTGGAGACCGGCCAGCCGCAGCGCCAGCCAGTAGAACACCCACATGGAAGTACTGCCGCGCACCGAGGTGCTGACGCCGACCTTTCTGCCGGCGCTCATGTCAGCAGCCAGCCGGTGGACATCATGGCCCAGTTGCCGGGTACCAGCCGGGCGTCGTTTTCAAGCCACGCTCCGCTCATGGCGGCCAGCCGGCCGGCGTCGGCGCCAAGGCGCTCCACCACGCACCAGCGGTTCCACTCGAGCGCGAGGCTCCAGCCCGGCTCGCCAATGCGGGCGTCAGGCAGCCGGTAGTGGAAGGTGGGCCGGGCCTTGATGCGGGTGTCTGGCACGCACGAGCGCACCCTGTCCTCGTCGATCCAGGCGAACAGCGGCAGCATGTCGAGCTCGCGGTTGCGGGTCGGATTGTAGGCCAGGTAATCGTCGATGAGCCGGTCCATGTCCGGCTGGTAACCGGGATCGAGGATCAGGCGCGCATAGTCCGCCGGGAACGGGTCGGCGAAGCTGGCCAGGCGGCGCGTGAAGTCGAGCTCGATGATGGCGCGCAGCCACGGCGACATCAGCACGTAGGCGCGCAGCATGGCGAGAATCCAGCCCGGCTCGCGCGAGGCGATCTCGGGGTTGAGCTGGCAGCCGAAGGCATACAGCGGACTGGCCGAGGAGCCGCTGGCGCCGATGGCGACGAGCGCCTCGGTGAGGGCCTCCAGTTCGGGCAGCCGGTCCAGCTCCACCGGCGGGCAAACGATTTCGTTGGGCACGACGAGTTCGGAAATGTTGCCAAGTATGCTGCGCAGCCGGTCCGCCAGCTGCTGCTTGTCATCTTCCGCGCCGGGCACGCGGTGCACATACTGGCTGTCGAGTTCGATGAGGAAGTCGCCAAGCCTGGTGCCGCATACATGGTAGCGATGTTGGTCTTCGCGTTCGAGGCGGCCGCCGAACAGCGCATGGACCTTTTCTGCCGCCGCCAGGGTGGAAACCGAGCCGAACTCGATCTCGACTCCGACGTGGCGCGGCTTGCCCTCGTGGTTGAGCGTTTCAGGCGGGGTTGCGAAGTCGTTTGCTGTCATGAAGTGAATTGATGGCAGGCGGGGGTGGCGGAGGTCAAACATTTCTCGGTGCGGAGGTTTAACGCGGTTCTTGCGATCACCGTTCCGGATTGTCCCGGTCCGGACCAATATCCGGAAAAACACCGGCCAGGCCGCCTGCAAGCATTGCGGGAGAAGACAAAACGTGCAGCAATGTCAACGCCAACAAGAAGACGGACGCAAAGGGACGCATCAGCAACGGCCGTTCAACAGGCCAACGAGGAGGAAATCACACATGACATCTGGAATGAAACAGGGCCGCAAGGCCGTAACGGCCGCCGCCATCGGCGGCGTGGCGCTGGCGGGCCTGAGCCTCGGCGCCGGCATGGCGCTGGCGGAAGGTTCCGTGACCATCGCCTCGTGGGGCGGCGCCTACCAGGAAGCGCAGGACAAGGCGCTGTTCCAGCCCGGCTCCAAGGCAACCGGCATCGAGGTGAAGCAGGAAACCTATGGCGGCATGTCGGATGTGCGCCTCAAGGTGCAAGCCGGCGCGATGACATGGGACATCGTGTCGTCGGGCTCGGGATCTGCCGCGCGCGCAGCCGAGGAAGGCCTGCTGGAGCCGCTCGACTACAACGTGATCGACGTATCGACGTTCTATCCGGGACTCTACACGCCGACGTGCGTGGGCTCGGACGTGTTCTCCACCGTGCTGGCCTACAACACCAATACCTTCAGCGAGGACAAGGCGCCGAAGAGCTGGGCCGATTTCTTCAACCCCGAGCAGTTTCCCGGCAAGCGCGCCTATCGCGACAAGGTGTCGGGCGCGCTTGAGCCCGCCATCATGGGCGACGGCGTTGCGCCAGCCGATGTGTATTCGGCGCTCGACAGCGAGGAAGGCATCAACCGCGCCATTGAACGCATCCGGGCCCTCAAGCCTCATATCGCCGTTTTCTGGAAATCGGGCGCACAGCATGCGCAGCTGATGAAGGACGGCGAAGTGGACATGACCACCGGCTGGAACGGCCGCTTTGACGTGGCCGCAAATGACGGCGCCAAGGTTGCCTACACCTTCAACCAGGGCCTGCTCGACTATGACTGCTTCGCCATTCCGAAGGGCGCACCCAACAAGGACCTGGCGATGAAGTTCCTGGCCACCATCTCTACCGCGGAGATGCAGGCCAACCTGCCGCTGCACATCACCTATGGCCCGACCAACAAGAAGGCCTACGAGATCGGGCAGATCGACGATGCGCTGGCGCGCAAGATGCCGTCGCACCCGGACAACGCCGCGCTGCAGGTGCCGATCAGCCTCGAATGGTATGCCAAGTGGGAGCAGAAGGCTGCCCAGATGTACCAGGACATGCTGACCGAATAGTCCTGAACCTACGAGCCACCGCAGCAGCCAGCACGCAAACCGCCCGGCTGCTGCGGCCTTTTCCGCATCACGCAGCAATCACGGAGCAGCCCGACATGCCGCAAGACGCCGCGCTGCCGATTTCCATTTCCGGAGTCACCAAGACCTATGGTCCGGTGCACGCGCTGGACAATGTCGACCTCGAAATCCGCAGTGGCGAGTTCATGACGCTGCTGGGCCCGTCGGGGTCGGGCAAGACCACGCTGCTGATGGCGCTGGCAGGTTTCACCCGGCCCGATAGCGGCAGCATCCGCTTCGGCGAGGAAGAGATCATCCTGAAGCCGCCGCACCTGCGCGACGTCGGCATGGTGTTCCAGAGCTATGCGCTGTTCCCGCACATGGACGTGGCGGCGAATGTCGGCTTCCCGCTGAAACTGCGCAAGACAGGCCGCGCCGAGATAGACGAGCGGGTCCGCAAGGCGCTCGAAACGGTGCAGCTTGGCGGCTATGGCGAGCGGCGCATCAGCCAGCTTTCCGGCGGCCAGAAGCAGCGCGTGGCGCTGGCCCGCGCCATCGTGTTCAACCCGCGCATCCTGCTGATGGACGAACCGCTGTCGGCGCTCGACAAGAAGCTGCGCGAGCACATGCAGATCGAGCTGCGCCACCTGCATGAAAAACTGGGCATGACCACCGTCTATGTG
>CAVOZI010000032.1:0-79605 GCA_963700895.1 uncultured Alphaproteobacteria bacterium
TTGGTCTACAGTTTCCAGCTCCACTTTCAGGCCATGGCGTTGCGACGGGCGGGCGGATGCTGAAACGCAAGGGCGCCTTGCTGCGCTGCTCGCCAGGCATGCGAGCTGATCAGCCGGCTGCGGCGATGGCCTCGTCGATGCGGGCCAGCTTTTCCGGCGTGAGCGGCTTTTCAAGTCGCAGTACAAGGTTGAGCCCAAGCGACGAGGCAAGGGTGGCGGCCATGTCGATGACGCTGCGCGGCTGGCTCGACACCAGTATCAGGCGGCCCTTGAAGTTCAACTGCTTGAGGGTGGAGAGGAACTCGATGCCGTCACGATCGGGCAGCGACAGGTCCAGCATCAGCACGTCGACGGGAGGCTGGTCCATCAGCCGGCGTTCGGCCTGGCTCACGTTGTTGAACTGGGTAAACTCCAGATCACTCCGGCCGCTGAAGTGCTTATCGCACACCGCGTTGAAGATCGGATCATCGTCGACCTGCAGCAGACGCATTTCAGCCATTGCCTTCGTTAACTTGGGAGTGATCCAAAGTGACGGCCAAGACCATACATCAAAGTATGTAGATTTGTACGAATCTCACCGGCAAGTTAAGCCCAATTGAACCGGGCCTGGCCTTACAAATCATTAATTGCAGGACGTAGCCGCCTGTCCGGTGCAACTGTGCATGGATGCGCGGTGATATCGGGGTTGGATTTGGCAGACGCCGGCATGATATACGTCTTGTCATGACACCAGCCGGCTGGATGATCGCGCTGCCAGTACAACCTTCATGGTTTGACTTGCGGTGAGGAAAGTCCGGGCTCCACGGAAACACGGTGCCGGATAACGTCCGGCGGAGGCAACTCCAGGGAAAGTGCCACAGAAAGCAAACCGCCCATGCCCTTTCGAGGGTATGGGTAAGGGTGAAAGGGTGCGGTAAGAGCGCACCGCGCGCGCGGTAACGCGGGCGGCACGGCAAACCCCACCGGGAGCAAGGCCAAATAGGGGCGGCATGCAAGGTTTAGCGCCTTGCGGTTCGCGTTTTCCGGAACGCTGCCCGGGTTGGCTGCAAGAGGCGCGCGGTAACGTGCGTCCCAGATGAATGGTCATCCAGCGGCCGGGCGCAAGCCCGGTTCGCGGACAGAACCCGGCTTACAGGCCGGCTGGTGTCATGCCGTAAACGCTGCGGGCGGACCAGCTTCATTGCAATAGTTTCATTGAAGAACGGCCTGAATGTTGTTAAATTCACGCTCTACCGGCGCATCGTTAGTGGAATGGGTGCGCCCTGGACGACCGGTTTAGACATCAACGCCGTAAAACCGCCGAGACGACTTTCCCGTGCTTCCCAGAGACCGGCAGGACTGTTTGAGCCGGACTGGTCATTCCAGGATCTAGCGGGAAAGGAATGCCCCCATGCGTGTCAACGGTACCGTCAAGTTCTTCAACACCACCAAGGGCTTCGGCTTCATTGCGCCGGAAGATGGCTCAAAGGATGTGTTCGTGCACATCACCGCCATCCAGCGCTCCGGCCTGCAGGGCCTGAAGGACGGTGACAAGGTCAGCTTCGTGGTAGAGGCCGATCCGCGCGGCCGCGGCAACCAGGCTGCCGACATCCAGATGGGCTGATCAGCCCTTAAGGCAAGATGACGGCCGGGCTGGCGGCAACGCCGGTCCGGCCTTCGTTTTTCGCAAAAGTTGATTATCCGGCCGCAACAGGCTATCTAGCGGCCACCAGCAACCGACAGGGATCGTTTTTATGTCGAAAGAAGAAGTGCTCGAGTTCGAAGGCGTCGTAACCGAGGTGCTGCCCGACTCGCGCTTCAGGGTGAAGCTGGAGAATGATCACGAGATCATCGCCTACACGGCCGGCAAGATGAAGAAGTTCCGCATCCGCACCATCGCGGGCGACCGTGTCACGGTCGAGATGACGCCGTACGACCTCGACAAGGGCCGCATCACCTTCCGCCACAAGGATGCCAAGGCCGGCCCGCCTGCTGGTGCACAGAATCAGGGCCGCAGGCCCGGCGGCAGCGGCCGCCGCTGAAGCCGCCAAGCAGTCGTTGAATGTCGCGCGTGACGGCCCCTGATGGGGCCGTTTTGCCGTTCAAGGGGCGGAATCAAGCTAAAATTGACGTACCGGTGCGCAATGAATCACCGCATCAACCAATTGTTAATCATCGCGGCCCCAAAGTCCTAACGCGCGTTAACGTATGGATGGCGGCGCCCGTCAGTTCGCAACCTGCTTGTCAGGGGTGACCGGCGGCGGGCGGGCCGGTGGGACTTGAAATCGGATCATGACACGTGCAGGCGAGGAAACGCCGGAGCGTCACGTGCCGGTGCTGCTGCAGCCGGTGCTCGACGTATTGCAGCCGCACGATGGCGACATCATCATTGATGGCACCTTCGGTGCAGGCGGTTATACGCGCGCACTGCTCAAGGTGCCGGGTGTGCGGGTGATTGCCATCGACCGCGACCCGTCGGCGATTGCGGCGGGCCAGGCGCTGGTGGATGAAAGCCAGGGCTGGCTGTCGCTGGTTGAGGGCCGGTTCTCCGAAATGGAAGACATTGCCGCAAAGGCCGGGCTCGGCGCGGTCAACGGCATCGTGCTGGATGTCGGCGTATCGTCGATGCAGCTGGACGAGGCCGGGCGTGGCTTCTCGTTCATGCGCGACGGGCCGCTGGACATGCGCATGGCGCAGGCAGGCCGCAGCGCGGCAGAAGTGGTGAACTCACTTGAAGAGCGCGACCTTCGCCATGTGATCGCCGTGCTGGGCGAGGAGAAACGCGCCTATGCGATTGCCAAGGCGATCGTTGCGCGGCGCGCCAGCGAGCCGTTCTCGCGGACGCTGGAGCTTGCCAACCTCATCGAGCAGACCATCGGGCGGCCGCCGAAATCGAAAGGGCCATCAATTCATCCGGCGACGCGCACGTTCCAGGCACTGCGCATATTCGTCAATGCCGAACTGCAGGAACTCGCCGAGGCGCTGGCGGCGGCAGAGCGGCTGCTTGCACCGGGTGGGCAGGCTTGCGGTGGTGACGTTTCATTCGCTGGAGGACCGCATCGTCAAGCGGTTCCTGCAGGTGCGAACCGGCCGGGCGCCGAGGGCCTCGCGCCATGCGCCGGGCACCGACGACATCGAACCGTCGTTCGAAGACCTGGCACGCGGCGGCATCGTGGCGGACGAGGCGGAGACGGCTGCCAATCCACGTGCCCGTTCGGCCAGACTGAGGGCCGCACGGCGCACTGCAGCGCCCGCGCATCCATTCCGTCCGGAAGAGTTCGGCAGGGAGGTGTCCCTATGCTGAGGCTGTTGAATTTCATGCTGGTGGCGGGCGTGCTGGCCTCAGGTTTTGCACTGTACACGCTGGAGCACAATACCCGCGCGCTGGAACGCCAGATTGCGGCTGCCGAAAAGGCGACCGAAAGCGAGTACGAGATGATCGGCCTGCTGGACGCCGAGTGGAGCCTGCTGACCCGGCCGCAGCGCCTGGAGCAGCTGGCGCGTCACCACCTGAACATGGTGCCGCTGCTGCCCGACCAGATAAAGCGGCCCGAAGAGATCACCGGATCGCTGCCGCCGGCACCCGCCGCAGCGCCCGACGAGACACCCGCCAGCGAGGATCCGCTGGCCGACCTTTTGCGGATGATGCAATGAGCACGCCTGGTCCGACATTCGACAGTTCCGCCGGTCAACCGATGCTGCGCGGCCAGAAGCGGCTGCGGCTGGTGGTTGCTGGCTTCGCGATGGGCTTTGCGCTGCTGGTGGGCAAGGCAGGCTGGCTGACGCTCGTCGAAGGCGGCGGTGCGCAACGAAATGCTGCAAGCGAGCTCAAGGTGCGTATCCCGCGGCCTGACATTTCTGACCGGGCAGGCCATACGCTTGCCGCCGACATTCCGGTATCGTCCCTCTACGCTGACCCGGCCAAGATGATCGATATCGACGAGGCGGTTGAACTGCTGACCGGCGCACTGCCGGAGCTTGACGCGCGCGACCTGCGCCGCAAGCTCGACAACCGCAAGCGCCGGTTCGTGTGGATCAAGCGCGAAGTATCGCCGGCAGAACGCGAACTCATTCACAACATGGGCATTCCCGGCGTCGGATTCCGGGCTGAGACACGGCGCATCTATCCGATGGGCAACCTTGCCGCACATGTGCTGGGCGCGGTGGACCTCGACTCCCGCGGCATTGCCGGGCTGGAGAAATACCTCGACGACCAGGGTGCGCTGTACACCGCATCGCTGGCCGATCCGACGCGCGCTGCCTCGATGCCGGCCCAGACATCGATCGACATCCGGGTGCAACATGCCGTCACGGACGAGCTCGCCAAGGCCATGGTCAAGTTCCGCGCCAAGGCGTCTGCCGGCATCGTGCTCAACGCCAAGACCGGCGAGGTGCTGGCGCTGACGTCGCTGCCCGACTTCAGCCCGAACAGTCCTGCAGATGCGCTCAAGCCCGACAACGTCAACCGGGTGACGGCCGGCGTGTTCGAACTGGGCTCCATCGTCAAGGCGATAACCTTCGCCATGGCGCTCGACTATGGCACCACCAACCTGCAGAAGAGCTATGACGCCCGCTACCCGCTGGTCATCGGGCGCGCGCGCATCAACGACTTCCATGCCCAGAAGCGGATCATGACGGTGCCTGAGATCTTCATGCATTCGTCCAACATCGGCACCGGCAAGATGGCGCTTGAAGTGGGCGAGGAGCGCCACCAGGAATTTCTGCGCAAGCTCGGCCTCATGCGACAGGCTGCAGACCGAACTGCCGGAGGCGGCCAAGCCGCTGCTGCCGCCGCGCTGGGGCAAGCTGGTGACCGTGACGGCCTCGTTTGGTCACGGATTTGCCGTACAACCGATGCAGGGTGCCGCCGTTGCAGCAGCGCTGGTGAATGGCGGAAAACTCATGCCGCCAACGTTGCTGAAGCGCGATGCCGAAACCGCGAATGCCCTGGCCGAACAAGTGATCAAGCCCTCCACCAGCGCCGACATGCGCTATCTCTTCCGCCTGAACGTCACCGACGGCACCGCCGGCAAGGCAGCCGTGCCGGGCTATCGCGTCGGCGGCAAGACCGGCACGGCGGAGAAGGTGGTGAATGGTCGCTATTCCAAGGATCACCGGCTGACTTCCTTCGTCGGCGCATTCCCGATGGATGACCCGCAATACGTCATGCTGATCATGTTGGACGAGCCCAAGCCACTGCCGGAGACCTATGGCTACGCCACCTCGGGCTGGAACGCGGTGCCGACTGCCGGCAAGGTCATTGCACGGATTGCGCCGCTGCTCGGCGTGATGCCCGAATTCGACGAGAAGTCGCTGCAGAAGCTGGACAAGTACAAGAAGGACCGGGCGAAGGAACTGGCCAAGGAAGCGGAGAAGGCAGCGGCGCTGGATGCGGGGTCGACCAGATGAGCATGCGGCTGGACATGCTGGCGCACGGCATCGCTGCTGTTGCGGACGAGCACGCCGACCTGTTCATCGAGGGCATTACCAGCGACAGCCGCCAGGCGGCGCCGGGCTGGCTGTTTGCCGCCATTCCGGGCGGCCAGGCCGACGGAGCGAAGTTCGCCGGATTCAGCGGTCAGCAATGGCGCAGTCGCCGTGCTGGCGGGCAGCTGACGCGGTGCTCGACGTGCCGGCCGGCACGCCGGTGCTGCGGGCAGACAATCCACGTCTGGCCCTGACGCTGATGGCTGCGCGCTTCCATGCGCCCCAACCGGATATCGTGGTGGCGGTGACGGGCACCAACGGCAAGACGTCCGTGGCATCGTTCGTGCGCCAGATCTGGACCATCCTGGGCCTGAGCGCGGCGAGCATCGGCACGGTGGGCATCGTGTCGCCGTCGGGCACGCGAAAGCTTGCCCATACCACGCCGGACCCGGTGGAAATTCATGCCGCGCTGAAGGCGTTGTCGGACGAGCATGTCAGCCACGTGGCGCTCGAAGCTTCCAGCCACGGCCTCGACCAGTACCGGCTTGCACGGGGTGCGCATCGCGGCTGCCGGTTTCACCAACCTGACCCGCGATCACCTCGACTATCACAAGACGTTCGAGGCCTATCTCGACGCCAAGATGATGCTGTTCGAGCAGGTACTGGGCGAAGGTGCCGCGGCGATCATCAATGCCGACATGCCGCAGGCAGGCGTCATCATCGAGCGCTGCGAACAGGCGCGGCCTGGTGGTGTCGACCGTTGGCTTTGCCGGTGATGCACTGAAACTCGAGACTCGCCGAACCGCACGGATTCGGGCAGCGGCTGAAAGTGCAGGGACGGCAGGGCGAGTATAACATCTACCTGCCGCTGGTGGGGGCGTTTCAGGCCGAGAACGCGTTGATGGCGGTTGGCCTCGTCATCGCGGCCGGCGGCTCGGAGCCCCATGCCATGCGGGCGCTCGAGCAGTTGCGCGGGGCGACGGGGCGGCTGGAACTGGTGGCGACCACGTCCAGGGGTGCGCCGATATTCGTTGATTATGCCCACACGCCCGACGCACTGGCGCATGCACTGCAATCATTGAGGCCGTATGCGACGGGCAAGCTCTACGTGGTGTTCGGCGCTGGCGGCGACCGGGACAAGGGCAAGCGGCCTGAAATGGGCGCGGTGGCAGCGCGCGACGCCGACGTGGTGATCGTGACCGATGACAATCCGCGCAGCGAGGACGCGTCGGTGATCCGTTCGGAGATTCTTGCGGCCTGCCCGGCGGCGCGCGAGATCGGCGACCGGGCGCAGGCCATTGCCACCGCGATAGATGAACTGCGGGCCGGCGACGTGCTGGTAGTGGCCGGCAAGGGACACGAGACAGGGCAGACGGTGGGCGGCACCACGCTTCCGTTTTCCGATCACGAGGTGGTGCTGACGTGCGTTGCAGGACGGGTGGCGAATGGCTGAGAACGTGCTCTGGACGGTGGATGAACTGGTTGCGGCGACCGGCGGCAAGCTGGAAGGCACGGTGACCGCGGCGCTCAACGGCGTGGCCATCGACAGCCGCAGCATTTCGCCTGGCGACATCTTCGTGGCCATCCGGGGCGACAGAACCGACGGACACGAATATGCCGCGTCGGCGCTGGAAGCCGGGGCGGGGCTCGCCGTGGTGTCGCGGCCCGGACGAGGCGATGCGCAAGGCGGGAGCGCTGCTGGTCGTGGACGATGCACTGAAGGCGCTTGAACGGATGGGCCGGGCGGCGCGGGCGCGGGTCGGCGGGCAAGGTCGTCGCGGTGACCGGTTCGGTGGGCAAGACCACCACCAAGGATGCGCTCAAGGTGGCGCTGTCGGCCTGTGGACCAACCCATGCGGCGGTGTCGTCGTTCAACAATCACTGGGGCGTGCCGCTGACGCTGGCCCGGATGCCGCGCACCAGCGCCTTCGCCGTCATCGAGGTCGGCATGAACCATGCCGGCGAGATCGAGACGCTGATCGACATGGTGCGCCCGCACGTGGCCATCATCACGGCAATTGCCGAAAGCCATATCGGGCATTTCGAGTTCGCTTGCCGGCATCGCCGACGCCAAGGCGGAAATCTTCACCGGCGTGGTGCGAGGCGGGGTGGCGGTGATCAACCGCGACAGCGAGTTCTTCGATCACCTGGCTGCAAAGGCGCGCGGTTGCGGCATCGCCGACATCCGCAGCTTCGGCGAGACCGAAGGAGCAGACATCCGGCTGATCCGCTGTACGCTGCACGACACGTGTTCCTGCATGACGGCGAACGTGCGCGGCGAGGAAGTCACCTGCAAGCTGGGCGCGCCGGGCCGTCACGTGGTGCAGAACGCACTGGCCGTGCTGGGCGCCTGCCAGGCGGCAGGGCGCAGACCTTGCCCGGTGCGCGCTGGCGCTGGCCGACATCCGCCCGCCATCGGGGCGCGGGGTGCGGCACAAGCTGTCAAAGGACGGCGTCAGCCTGACGCTGATCGACGAGAGCTACAATGCCAACCCGGCCTCGATGCGGGCCGCGCTGCAGATGCTGGCAACGGCGGAACCGGCGGGGCGCGGACGGCGCGTTGCGGTGCTGGGCGACATGCTGGAGCTTGGCGTGCACTCCAGGGGCTTGCACGCCGGGCTCGCCGAGCCGGTGGTGCAGGCGGGCGTGGACAAGGTGTTTGCCTGCGGGCCGGAGATGACCTGGCTGTGGAAAGAGCTTCCCGGCGACATGCATGGTGCGTGTACGGCCACTTCGCAGGAGTTGATCGAACCGCTGCTGGGGTCTATCCAGTCCGGTGACGTCATCATGGTCAAGGGATCGCTGGGCTCGAAGATGGGTCCTGGTGGTCAAGGCCATCACCGACAGGTTTGGGGGCAGCACGGGCGGCTGACGATTGCGCAGCCGCATCCGGTCCCGGCCGGTGCCGCAGACTTCAGCCTCGCGAATTTTGGAACCAACATGTTTTATCATCTTTTTCTCGAACTTGCTGACCAGAGTTTCCGCGCTGAACGTGTTCCGCTACATCACGTTCAGGACCGGGGGCGCGCTGATGACGGCGCTGTTGCTGTCGTTCCTGTTCGGGCCGAAGCTGATCTCGCAGATGCGGGCTGAAGCAGGGCAAGGGCCAGCCGATCCGCGAGGACGGCCCGGCGCGGCACGTGCTGGAAAAGCAGGGTACGCCGACCATGGGCGGATTGATGATCCTGGCCAGCGTGCTGGTGTCGACGCTGTTGTGGGCGGACCTGTCGAACCTGTACGTATGGACGGTGCTGTTCGTGACCATGGGCTTCGGCGCCATCGGCTTCTATGACGACTATCTCAAGGTGACGCGCGCCAAGGCCGGCGGCTTCTCGGCCCGCTTGCGGCTGGCGCTGGAGTTCATCATCGCCGGCATCGCGGTGTGGATGTTCACCATCCTCGGCGAGGACAAGCTGTCCACCGCTCTGGCGCTGCCGTTCCTCAAGGATGTGCTGATCCAGCTCGGCTGGTTCTTCATCGTGTTCGGTACGCTGGTCGTGGTGGGTGCGGGCAACGCCGTCAACCTGACCGACGGGCTCGACGGGCTGGCCATCGTGCCGGTGATGATCGCGGCGGCGAGTTTCGGCGTGATCGTTTACCTCGCCGGCAACGTCAAGTTCGCCGACTATCTGCAGATCCACTATGTGCGCGGCACCGGTGAACTGGCGGTGCTTTGCGGGGCGCTGATCGGGGCGGGGCTCGGCTTCCTGTGGTTCAACGCACCGCCGGCCATGATCTTCATGGGCGATACCGGCTCGCTGTCGCTGGGTGGCGCGCTGGGCGCCATCGCCGTGGCCGCCAAGCACGAGATCGTGCTGGCCATCGTGGGCGGGCTGTTCGTGCTGGAGACCGTGTCGGTGATCGTGCAGGTGCTGTCGTTCAAGCTGACCGGCAAACGCGTCTTCGCCATGGCGCCGCTGCACCATCATTTCGAGCAGAAGGGCTGGAAGGAGCCGACCATCGTCATCCGCTTCTGGATCATCTCGGTGGTGCTGGCGCTGATCGGCCTGGCCACGCTGAAGCTGCGTTGAGGAGCGCGGGATAACACCATCATGGCAATCGCGGCGCACAGTTTCAAAGGAAAGCGGGTCGGGGTGTTCGGCCTTGGCCGCTCCGGCAATGCCACGGTGGATGCGCTGGTGCACGGCGGCGCCGAGGTGTTCGCCTGGGACGATGCGCCGGCAGCTGCGCAGAAGGCGGAAGAGCTTGGCCTGCCGGTGGTCAACCTGCATGAGGTGGACTTCGCCACGCTGGACAGTTTCGTGCTGTCGCCGGGCGTGCCGCTGACCCACCCGGAACCGCACTGGAGCGTCAAGAAGGCGCGTGCCACCGGCACCGAAATCATCGGCGACACCGAGATCCTCGCCCGCGAGATCGCCGGCACGTCTGCCCGCCTGATCGGCATTACCGGCACCAATGGCAAGTCCACCACCACGGCGCTCACCGGCCACGTGCTGGCGCATGCAGGCCTTGACGTACAGGTGGGCGGCAATATCGGCACTGCCGCACTGCTGCTGCCGCCGCCGGGCCGGGACACGGTCTACGTGATCGAACTGTCGTCCTACCAGATCGACCTGATGCCGTCGCTGAAGCCGGATGTGGGCGTGCTGATGAACCTGACGCCCGACCATCTCGACCGGCACGGCACCATGGCCAACTATGCCGCCGTCAAGGCGCGGATGTTCGCCCGGCAGGACATGGACGACATGGCGGCGATCTCGGTGGATGACAGCTGGTGCGCGGCAATCGCCGCTGCAGGCGGCCCGCCACACCAATGCTGTCACCTTCTCGGTCAAGGGACAGGAGGCATCTGTCACGTCCGACGGCAACGTGCTCATCGATCACCGGGACGGCACCCGCATCTCGCTCGACGCGGCGCGCTCGCTGCGTGGTCTGCACAATGCGCAGAACGCCTGCGCGGTCTATGTCGCGACGCGCCGTATGGGTCTTTCGCCGGCGCAGATCGAGGCCGGTTTCAACTCGTTCCCGGGCCTGGCCCACCGCATGGAAGAGGTCGGCCACAAGGGCCGCGTGGTGTTCATCAACGACAGCAAGGCCACCAATGCCGACGCGGCGGAGAAGGCCCTGTCCAGCTTCAGCCGCATCTACTGGATCGCCGGCGGCCAGGCCAAGGCGGGCGGCATCGCGCCGCTGGAGCCGTGGTTCGGCCGCATTGCCAGGGCCTATCTGATCGGCCAGGACGCGGGCGAGCTTGCCGCCACGCTGGAGGGCAAGGCGGTCTACGAGATTTGCGGAACCATGGAGGCGGCGGTGGCTGCCGCCGCCCGCGATGCGGCACACGACGCGAGCGAGGCCGCGGAAGTTGCCGTGCTGCTGTCGCCGGCGTGCGCCTCGTTCGACCAGTATCCGAACTTCGAGGTGCGCGGCGAGGACTTCCGCGCGCTGGTGCAGAAGCTGGACGGCGTCCGGTTCGACAAGGAGGTTGCCTGAGCCATGCTGATATCGCGTGCGGACAAGGGGCTGATTGCCGACTGGTGGTTCACGGTGGACCGCGTGGTGCTCGGCTGCGTGTTGATGCTGATGGCGGCGGGCGTGCTGTTTTCCATGGCGGCAAGTCCGCCGGTTGCCGCGCGCATCGGGCTGGATCACTTTCCACTTCTTCACCCGCCAGCTGGTCTACCTGTTTCCGGCCGTGATCGTGCTGCTGGCGGCGTCCATGCTGACGATACAGACGGCGCGGCGGCTGGCGCTGCTGGTGTTCGTGGCCGGTCTTGGCGCGATGGTGGCAGCAATCCTGTGGGGACCGGAAATCAAGGGCGCGCACCGCTGGCTCGATCTTGGGCCGCTCAACGTGCAGCCGTCGGAGTTCGTCAAGCCGGCCTTCGCGGTGTGCATTGCATGGTTCCTTGCGGAAGGCACGCGGCGGCCCGACATGCCGGGCCTGTGGATCGCCTTCGGGCTGTTCAGCCTGTTCGCGGGCCTGCTGGTGCTGCAACCTGACTTCGGCCAGCTGGTGCTGGTGTCGGCTGTGTTCGGCACGCTGCTGCTGGTCTACGGCATCTCCTGGTTCTGGGTGTTCGGGCTGGGCGGACTTGGCGCGGCAGGCGCGGCGCTGGCCTATTTCACCTTTCCGCACGTGGCCTCTCGCGTGAACCGGTTCCTCAACCCCGAGGATCACGACACCTTCCAGGTGGATATGGCCACCCAGGCATTCCACAATGGCGGGCTGATGGGAACGGGTCCGGGCGGCGGCACGGCCAAGCACATCCTGCCGGACGCGCACACCGATTTCATTCCGGCCGTCATCGGCGAGGAATTCGGCTTCATCGCCTGTGCCGTGCTGATCTGCATCATCGGCTTCATCGTGCTGCGGGTGCTGCGGCGCGCGCTGCAGGCCGGCGACCCGTTCGTGGCGCTGTCGCTGACCGGACTGGTGTCGCTGTACGGCTTCCAGTCGTTCATCAATCTGGGCGTGAACCTGACACTGCTGCCGGCCAAGGGCATGACCTTGCCGTTCATCTCGTATGGCGGTTCGTCGCTGATCGCGATGGCGTTCTCGATGGGGCTGCTGCTGGCGTTCTCGCGGGTGCGGGGCAGGGCCAGGGCGGTGCAGGCCGTCACCACGCCGGGGCTGGCCATGAAGGCGGCCTGAGAGCATGGCTGTAGTCGCACGACAGCTCCCGCATCGGCCAGGGAACCGTGGTGCTTGCCTCGGGCGGCACCGGCGGTCACCTGTTTCCGGCACAGGCGCTGGCGCGCGAGCTGGAAGCGCGGGACTGGGACGTCAGGCTGTTCACCGATGCGCGCGGACTTGCCTGGCAGGACCGGTTCAGCGCTGGCAGTGTGACGGAGATATCCTCGTCGACGCTGACGCCCGGCCAGCCGTGGAAACTGCCCGGCCAGACGTACCGGCTGCTCAAGGGCTACCGGCAATGCCTCGACCTGTTCACCCGGTTGACGCCGCGCGCCGTGGTGGGGTTTGGCGGTTACCCCTCGCTGCCGGTGATGATGGCGGCGCGCCGGGCCGGCATTGCCTCGATGATCCACGAGCAAAATGCCGTGGCGGGACGGGCCAACCGGCTGGCTGCCAGCATTGGCGGGGCCAGGATCATCGCCACCTCGTTCGAGCCGGTCTACGGCTTCTCGCCGGAGCAGATGAAGCGGGTCAGGCTGGTCGGCAACCCGGTACGCAAGGCAGTGCTGGAGGCGTCAAATGCCGTCTACGAGGCGCCCGATGCGGCGCACATGTTCAACCTGCTGGTGTTCGGCGGCAGCCAGGGCGCGCAGTACTTCTCCCAGGCCATGCCGCAGGTGGTGGCTGAGCTGCCAAATGCGGTGAAGAAGCGGCTGCGCATCGTGCAGCAGTGCCGGCCGGAAGACATCGAGGCGGTGCGCGCGGCCTACGAGGCAGAGGGCGTCAAGGCGACGTGCGAGAGCTTCTTCAACGACATGCCGAAGCGCATTGCGGCCGCCCACCTGGTGATCTGCCGGGCTGGCGCATCCACCGTGGCCGAGCTTGGCGTTATCGGCCGTCCGGCCATCTATGTGCCGTTGCCGCATGCGCTCGACAATGACCAGTTGCGTAACGCCGAAAGCATGACCAAGGCGGGCGGCGGCTGGATCATGGAGCAGAAGGACATCAACCCGGCGGGGCTGGCAGGGTTCATAACCCGCTTGCGATTCGACCCCGTCGAACTTACCAGAGCAGCGCAAGGGGCGCGCTCGCACGGACGCCCGGCCGCCGCCAAGGCGCTGGCAGACCTGGTGGCGCAGCTGGCGCGGCCGGCATTGGCAAAGGATTTCAGCACGACATGAAACTGACGCAGGACATCGGCCCGATCCACTTTGTCGGCATCGGCGGCATTGGCATGAGCGGCATCGCCGAGGTGATGGCGACGCTCGGCTATACGGTGCAGGGCTCCGACATGGCCGACAACTACAACGTGGCGCGGCTGCGCAAGGCGGGCGTCACGGTGCACATCGGCCATCGGGCGGAGAACCTCGGCGATGCGCAGGTGGTGGTCACGTCCACGGCGGTGAAGAAGGACAATCCGGAAGTGGTTGAGGCGCGCTCGCGCTATCTGCCGATCGTGCGCCGAGCCGAGATGCTGGCCGAGCTGATGCGGTTCAAGTCGTGCGTGGCCATCGGCGGTACGCACGGCAAGACCACCACGACGTCGCTGGTGGCGGCGCTGCTGGAAGCAGGCAACCTCGACCCGACCGTCATCAATGGCGGCATCATCAACGCCTACGGCACCAATGCGCGCCTGGGCAAGGGCGACTGGATGGTGGTGGAGGCGGACGAGTCCGACGGCACCTTCGTCAAGCTGCCGGCGGACGTCACCATCGTCACCAACATGGACCCGGAACACCTCGACCATTACGGCACCTTCGACGAGGCGCGCAAAGCCTACCGCGCCTTCGTCGAGAATATTCCGTTCTACGGCTTTGCGGTGATGTGCGTCGATCACCCGGAGGTGCAGGCGCTGATCGGCCAGGTGACCGACCGGCGGGTGTTCACCTACGGCAAGAGCGCGCAGGCCGACTACCGGTTGACGGATGTCAGTTATGCCGGCGGCAACAGTCATTTCTCCGTAGTCATCAATGACCGGCGCACCGGCGAGAGCCGAAAGCTGGAGAACATCACCCTTGCCATGCCGGGCGAGCACAACCTGCTGAACTCGACAGCCGCCATCGCGGTGGCCACCAATCTCGGCGTCAGCGACGATGCGATCCGCAAGGGGCTGGCGGGCTTCTCGGGCGTGAAGCGGCGCTTCACCTTTACCGGCGAGCACGACGGAGTCAGGGTTTACGACGACTACGGCCACCACCCGGTGGAGATTTCGGCGGTTCTGAAGGCGGCGCGCGGGGTGACCGACAAGCGCGTCATCGCGGTGATGCAGCCGCACCGCTATACCCGGCTTGCCAGCCTGTTCAACGATTTCTGCTCCTGTTTCAACGATGCCGATCAGGTCGTGCTGGCCCCGGTCTACGAAGCGGGCGAGCAACCCATCGAGGGCGCCAGCCACATCGCGCTGGCCGATGGCTTGCGGGCGCGCGGACATCGCAGCGTCCATACCATCACCCACCATGCCGAGATCGCGCCGCTGATCCATGAATCGGCCAGGCCTGGCGACGTGGTGGTGTTTCTCGGCGCCGGCAACATCACCCAGTGGGCCTATGCGCTGCCGGGCGAACTGAAAGACATAGCGCAACGCGGGGGCAAGTGATGGCCACGCCGGGAGAAAAGCTGCTGCCGCGCCTGCCGGAGGTGCGCGGGCGCATCGAGCTTGACCAGCCGCTGTCGGACCGGACCTGGTTCCGGGTCGGCGGGCCGGCCGACGTGCTGTTCTCGCCGGCGGACGAAGAGGACCTGGCGCAGTTTCTGGGCGGGCTGGACGATGACATTCCGGTCTACGTGATCGGTGTCGGCTCCAACCTGCTGGTGCGCGATGGTGGCGTGCCGGGCGTGGTGATCCGGCTGGGCCGCGGGTTCTCGCAAATGGAAAGCACCGCCGACTTCCAGGTGCGTGCCGGCACGGCGGTGCCGGACGTGCGGCTGTCGCAGTTCGCGCTCGGCGAGGGTATCACTTTGTTAACCTTTCTGAGAGGTATACCGGGCACAATCGGTGGCGCGCTCAGGATGAATGCCGGCGCTCATGGCGGCGAGACGAAGGACATTCTGGTCGAGGCGCGCGGGATCGATCGCAAGGGGAACCTTCACATCATGTCCAATGCGGATATGGGATACAGCTACCGTCACTCGTCGGCGCCGGAAGACATGATCTTCACATCGGCGCTGTTCCAGGGTGCGCAGGGCGACCGCGACGAGATCAAGGCGCACATGGACGAGATTACCGCGGCGCGCGAGGCCAGCCAGCCGATCAAGAGCCGCACCGGCGGGTCGACCTTCAAGAACCCGCACGGCAACAAGTCATGGCAGCTGATCGATGCGGCGGGCATGCGCGGCTTTGCAATCGGGCCGGCAAAGGTGTCGGAGATGCATTGCAACTTCCTGATCAACGAGGGTGGCGCCACGGCGGCCCAGATCGAGGAACTTGGCGAAACGGTCCGTCAGCGTGTGAAGGAAACATCCGGTGTCGAGCTTGATTGGGAAATCAAGCGCATCGGCGTCAGGTCCCGTACTTGAGAGGCGCACGGTTCATGGAGCATCGTGATCCGGAAATCACCAGGGTAGCCGTCCTCATGGGCGGCTGGGACAATGAGCGCGAGGTCTCGCTGTCGTCGGGCCGGGCCTGCGCCAAGGCGCTGGACGAGGCTGGTTTCCAGGTCTCCATGATCGACGTTCAACCCAACATCATCGAGCAGTTGCGAGCAGGCGCGGCCCGACGTCGCCTTCAATGCGTTGCACGGCAAGTGGGGCGAGGGCGGGCATGTCCAGGCCATTCTTGAGACCCTGAAGATCCCCTACACCCATTCCGGCGTGCTGGCGTCTGCACTGGCCATGGACAAGCATCTGTGCAAGGCCGCCCTGTCGCGGGTGAAGATGCCGGTGGCCGAAGACGTGCTGGTAACGGTCGAGGAATTGCTCACGTCCGATGTCATGCCGCTGCCGTTCGTGGTCAAGCCGGTGGACGATGGCTCCAGTTTCGGCGTTCACATCGTCGATCGCGGGTCGAACTCGCTGGCCGACACGCTGTCAGCCGAGGGCTGGGCGATGGACGAGCAGGTGATGGTCGAGCGGTTCGTGCCGGGCCGCGAACTGACCTGCGCGGTGATGGGCAACGTGGCGCTGGGCGTCATCGACATCGTGCCTGCCGTCGGCTTTTACGACTACAAGGCCAAGTACCAGCAGGGTGGCTCGGAGCACATTCTGCCTGCCGACATTCCGCAGCACATTTACCGGCGCGTGCAGCGGCTGGCGCTGGCGGCGCACATGGAGATCGGCTGCAAGGGCGTGTCGCGATCGGATTTCCGCTACAACGATACCGAAAGCAGTGAGGGCGAACTGATCTTCCTCGAGATCAATACCCAGCCGGGCATGACGCCGACATCGCTGGTGCCTGAGATGGCGGCCCACGCCGGGCACAGCTTCTCCGAGCTGGTGACCTGGATGGTCAACGACGCGGGGCTGAACCGATGATCGCGGCTGACCCGGAACGGACGATAAGGCGCATCAAGGCGAGCCCTCTGGCCGCGATTGCGCGAATTGCGCTGGCTAGCCGGCGAGCATGTTGCGCAACGCCGCAGCACCCGGTTTGCATTCCGTGCCGGCGCGGTCTCCATGCTGGCATCGGTGATCGGCTACGGTCTGCTGGCAGGCGATCATCTCACCGATCATTCGAGCGGTACGCGGGGGCTGCCGGCGCAGATATCTTCCTGGTTCGGATATGCAGCCGAGGAAGTGCGCATCCGCGGGCTTGAGCGGATGCCGCCAGAGGCGGTGATGAAGGCGATCGGGGTGAAGCCGGGTGGTTCGCTGCTGGGTTTCGACGCCAATCATGCAAGGCGCATTCTGCTCAATCTCGACTGGGTGAAGCAGGCGTCGGTGCGGGTGCTGCCACCCAACCGGATCGAGATCGACGTGGCCGAGCGCCAGCCCTTCGCCATCTGGCAGCGTGACGGGCTTTACTACGTCATCGACCGCGACGGCATGGCCATGGCCAGCTTCGATGCGCGCAAGTTCACGCAGCTGATCCTGGTTTCTGGTGACGGTGCGCAGGCGGGTGTGTCGGATCTCGTTAACCAACTTGAAGCCTGGCCCGATCTACAGTCATCGGTGAAGGCTGCAGCCCGGGTCGGAGATCGCCGCTGGACGCTGTATTTCAGGGGTGGGCGGCGTGCCTTGCTGCCGGAAACCAGCGTCGAGGTGGCGCTGGCGAGGCTGGCAGACCTGGAGATGCGCCACGGCGTTCTGGCGAGCGGTATCCGCGAGATCGATCTCCGGTTGCCCGGTACGGCGGTTCTGGTGCCGTTCGAGAACGAGGGTGATGGCAAGCCCGAGCAGGTTGCGGCGCGTCAGCGCTGAGACGGGGGATCGAGACTGGCTGGGCGTGTCGGCGGCAGCCAGTGCGGATGGGTTCGGCAGCACCAGGCAGGGGCTGTCTGTTGGTGGGTCAGTAAAATGAAAGTCGTTCCGTTTCCTTCCGGGTCCGCGTCTGGCGGTGCATCGGTTTCCAGTCCGGCATCTCGGATTGCCGCGCTGGACATCGGCTCCACGAAAATCTGCTGTCTGATCGGCGAGGTGCAGGGCAGCCGTCGCCGCGCGGTTGACGAGCGGGTGCCGGCGATCCGGATCACTGGCAGCGGTCATTGCCGCGCCGCTGGCCTGCGCGGCGGCAACGTGATCGACGTGGGGGCCGCCGAACAGTCGGTGCGCACCGCTGTCGAACAGGCCGAACGCATGGCCGGCGTCACCTTGAGCGAGGTTTACCTGAACATTTCCGGCGGCCGGACCCGCAGCGAGCATGCAAGCGGCAAGGTCACGCTGCCGCTGGGCGTTGTGGACGAAAGCGCCAAGCGGCAGGCCATCATCGACGCCATGGCGAAGGTCAGGCTGGACGGCGCTGCCGTGCTGCACGTGTCCGTCTCACACTATCGGCTGGACGATGCGCGCGGCATCCACGAGCCGGACGGGATGCATGGGCAGGTGCTTGGCGCGGAGATCAATGTAGTGCTGGCAGATCCGGGCGCACTGGCGAACCTGAGCATGGTCATGGAACGCTGTCACCTCGACGTGGCGGGATTCGTCGTGTCGCCTTACGCCTCGGCCCGCTCGGTCCTGCTGGAAGATGAAATGGAACTCGGCGTGGTGCTGGTCGAGTTGGGTGGCGGCACCACCTCATGGGCTGTCTTCAACGAGGGAATGCTTCTGCATGCCGGCGCGCTGGGCGTAGGCTCGCATCACGTCACGGCTGATATCGCGCGGGGCCTGAACACTCCAATCGCCCACGCCGAACGCGTCAAGACGCTATGGGGATCTGCGGTGCCGGCGATGCTGGACGAGCGGGAGCTGATCACCTGTCCGATCCTTGGCGAGACCGGGACCCATGCGGTGAACCGGGTGCCCCGGTCAATGATCTGCGGGGTGATCCGGCCGCGCATGGAAGAGATCTTCGAGATGGTGCGGGAACGCATCGACCAGGTGCCGGCGGCGCGGCAGGTGATCCGCAGGGTGGTGCTGACCGGTGGTGGCAGCCAGCTCAATGGCGTCGAGCAGCTGGCCGCGGAAGTTCTGGGCCGCGGCGTGCGCGTGGCGCGGCCTTACCGCTTCGATGGATTGCCGGACGCCATGGCGCAGCCCGGCTTCTCGGTGGCGTCGGGACTTTTGCGCTATGGCCTTGCGCCTGACCGTGAGACCGCCAATCTTGGCCAGATCATCGCCGGAGCGGGGCACGATGCGGGCTATTTCCGCCGTGTCGGCCAGTGGCTTAAGGAAAGTTTCTGAGCCTCCGTTTCTGGCCGGTAAACGGATTGCACCGGAAATGTGCAATTTTTCGCGGTCCGGTAAGGGGTCGTTAACCTTTTATTATCGAATTGGAAACCAGAATGCCGATCAGGGGAACATCCAGATCGGACGCCAAATCATGCCAATCAAGCTCACAGTGCCGGATTCAACCGAATTGAAGCCCAGAATCACCGTATTCGGGGTCGGCGGCGCGGGCGGCAACGCCGTCAACAACATGATCGAATCGAACCTCGAAGGGGTCGAGTTCGTCGTGGCGAACACCGATGCGCAGGCGATCCTGCAAAGTTCAGCCGAGCGGCGCATCCAGATGGGCACCAGCCTGACGCAGGGTCTCGGTGCCGGATCGCACCCGCAGGTCGGCGCAGGGGCTGCCGAAGAGGCGCTGCCGGAAATCATGGATCACCTGGCCGGGTCGCACATGGTGTTCATCACCGCGGGCATGGGCGGTGGCACCGGTACCGGTGCCGCGCCGGTCATTGCGCGCGTCGCCAAGGAGCAGGGCATCCTGACGGTGGGCGTCGTCACCAAGCCGTTCCACTTCGAGGGCCAGCGCCGCATGCTGACGGCGGAGCGCGGCATCGAGCAGCTTGCCAAGCACGTCGATACGCTGATCGTCATTCCCAACCAGAACCTGTTCCGGGTGGCCAACGAGAAGACCACCTTTGCCGCTGCCTTCGCCATGGCCGACCAGGTTCTTTACTCGGGCGTTGCCTCGATCACCGAACTGATGACCAAGGACGGCCTGATCAATCTCGACTTCGCCGACGTGCGCGCCATCATGTCCGAGATGGGCAAGGCGATGATGGGCACCGGCGAGGCATCCGGCGAGAAGCGTGCCATCGAGGCCGCCGAAGCCGCCATTTCCAACCCGCTGCTCGACGACGTATCGATGCGCGGCGCACGCGGCCTGCTGATCTCGATTTCCGGCGGTCCCGACCTGACGCTGTACGAAGTGGACGAAGCGGCCACCCGCATCCGCGAAGAGGTTGACCCGGAAGCCAACATCATTCTCGGCGCCACGTTCGACGAGAAGCTGGAAGGCACGATGCGGGTTTCGGTGGTTGCCACCGGGCTTGCCGAAGAAGCGCTTCAGGGTGCGTCGAGCGCCGACGAGGAAGAAACTGAAACCACGACTTATGGCTACTCGATGCCGCGCCCGGCAGTTCGTCCTGCGCCGCTGGCGCCCAAGCCGGTGGCGGCGGCCGTCCAGACTGAAGACGAACCAGCTGTGATGGAAGCGGAGGAAGAGGCCGAGCCCGAAACCTATCATCATGAGGCTGCAGAAGCTGCGCCTGCGCCCGAGCCGGCGCCGCGCCCGGTAATGGCGCAGCCGCAACCCCGTCCGCGCATGCCGTCGCATGAAGACTTTCCGCCGATTGCGCGCGAGGCCATGAATCGCGAGCCGAGCAAGATGGAGCAGGTTGCGCAGGCCGCCACGACCAAACGCAAGGGGCTGCTGGAGCGGCTTGCCAGCGTTGGCCTGGGCGTGCGCCGCGAAGAGGACAAGCCTGCCGCCCGGCAGCACGAGGAGCCGGTGATGCAGCGCCGCGAAGCGCAACCGGCGCCGCAGTCCAAGGGCAACGTGCATCCGCTGCAGCCGGCCATCGACCCGGCGCTGGACGACGACCAGCTGGAAATTCCGGCGTTCCTGCGCCGGCAGTCCAACTGATCGCCTTGCTGAGGTCATCAGAAACTTGTGAAGGGGCGGGAGCCAATCCCGCCTCTTTTCATTTGGATTGCATTGCGAGCAGTCATATTTCCGCCCGGTTGCTGGATCATTTGAGCATCAGGCGCGTCGGGTCTTCGCTGGCGGTCAGTGAACGCTTGATCTAGACTGCCGGGGCGTTTAGTCCATTCAACCTGCCGGAACGTGACTGACGGGAGTCTTGCCTTTGCCTCAGCTGACCAAACTTCGCAGCCTTGCCGTGCTCGGCCTTGCCGGCCTGCTTCTGGCCGGCTGCAGCGGCGGCGCCAGCAGCCTGCTGTCGGGTGACGGTGACGGCTTCGCGGCCAAGATTTTCGGTTCCGGGGATGCCGTGGCGCCGGACCTTGGCACCGACCCGGACGGTGAGCCGATTGCGCGGATGTACAATGAGGGCGTGAGCGACATGCAGGGCGGTCAATACCGGTCGGCAGTCAAGAAGTTCTCCGAAGTTGAACGCCAGCACCCCTATTCCAAGTGGGCCACCAAGGCGATCCTGATGCAGGCCTATGCGCAGTACCAGCGCAATGCCTACCCGGAGTCCATTGCCGCTGCCGAGCGCTTCATCCAGTTGCATCCGGGCCATCGCGATGCGGCCTATGCGCAATACCTGATCGCGCTTTGCCATTATGAACAGATCGGCGACATCCGCCGTGACCCCACAGCGGCACGCAAGTCGCTCGCCGAACTGGAAGAGGTGGCGCGCCGCTATCCCGGCACCCCATATGCACAGGATGCAGCGGGCAAGGCCAACCTGGCCCGTGATGTGCTGGCCGGCAAGGAAATGGAAGTTGGCCGCTATTACCAGCGCAAGAAGGCGCACCTTGCCGCCATCAACCGCTACAAGACGGTGGTCGAGAAGTATCAGACCTCGTCGCACACGCCCGAGGCGCTCTACCGGCTGACCGAGAACTACCTGCAGCTTGGCGTGCGCTCGGAAGCGCAGACGGCGGCCGCCGTGCTCGGCCACAACTACCCCAATTCGCAGTGGTACAAGGATGCGTACTCACTGCTGCAGGGCGGTGGCCTGAGCCCGCAGGTTGATTCAGGCTCCTGGCTGTCCGGGATCTTTGGCAGCTAGTTCTTCTTCAGCAACCACCCCATGAAGATCACGGCGCAGGCAGCGCCGAGGCATTCCGCCGTGATGAAGCCGGGCAGGTCCGCCGGGCGGATGCCGGAGAAGGTGTCGGTGAAGCCGCGCGAGATGGCCACTGCCGGGTTGGCGAACGACGTCGAGGCGGTGAACCAGTAGGCGGCGGTGATGTACAGCCCGACCAGCCAGGCGACGGCTTCGGGCCGGTAGCGGATGCCGCCTAGAATCACGGCCATCAGCCCGAACGTGGCCACCCATTCGGCAAACCATTGGGCGCCGCCGGTGCGGATAGTCTGCGAGGCTTGCAGCACGTCCATTTCAAACATCAGGTGGGCGGCAAAGGTGCCGAGTATGCCGCCGGAAACCTGCGCCACAATGTAGGACAACAGTTCCTTCCAGGGCAGGTCTCGCCGGATGGCGAAGCCGAGCGAAACGGCCGGGTTGAAATGGGCGCCGGACAGGGGGCCGAGGATGGTGATCAGCACCACCAGGATGGCGCCGGTCGGGATGGTGTTGCCGAGCAGCGACACGGCGACGTCATCGGACAGCTTGTCCGCCATGATGCCGGAGCCCACAACGGTGCACACCAGAAGACCGGTGCCCAGCGCCTCGGCGGCAAGGCGGCGGGGAAGGTCAATGGCGCTCATGCGTCGGTCCCTTCATGGATGTCCTTGAGCCGGTTGATCAGACTGAGGCTGTCGATGCTTGCCAGTGGCAGGTTGATGAAGGCCGAGATGCGGTTGTTCATCAACCGGTAGGTTTCGGCAAAGGCGGCGGCAATCTCGGCGTCGGAGCCTGTTACTGCGGCCGGATCAGGCACGCCCCAGTGGGCCGTCATCGGCTTGCCTGGCCAGACCGGGCAGACCTCGCCGGCGGCGTTGTCGCAGACGGTAAAGATGAAATCGAGTGCCGGCGCACCGGGTTGGGCGAATTCGTCCCAACTCTTTGAGCGGAACTGACCGGTCTCATATCCGATTGATTTCAACAGCTTAATGGCATGTGGGTGCGGTTCGCCCTTGGGCATCGAGCCTGCCGAATACGAGTTGAAGCGGCCCCTGCCCAGCTTGCCGAGGATGGCTTCGGCGAGGATCGAGCGGGCTGAGTTGCCCGTGCACAGGAACAGCACGTTGTAGGTCTTGTCATCGGCCATTGGTGAGGAGTCCATCAGCAGGAGTTGCAGGAAACGAGATCAAGCAGGGGCGCGCAGATTTCACTGTTGCCCTGACAGCAGTCGTCCATCAGCCAGGCCAGCAGGGTGCGCATGGCGGCGGGTTCGGCCTGGTAGAACATGTTGCGGCCGTCGCGCCGGCCCGAGATCAGCCCGGTGCGCACCAGGATGGCAAGGTGGCTCGACATGGTGTTCTGCACGATGCCGAGACGTCCGGCGATGTCGCCGGCCGGCAGTTCGCCGGGGGCTGCCTTGAGCAGCAGGCGGAAGGCGGCCAGCCGGGTCTCGTGGGCCAGCGCGGACAGGGTTTCGATGGCAATTGATTCATCCATAGTTCTCGAAATATCGATGCATTATGACAGTCGCAATACAGCCGCCGCCAGTTGACCGCACCGGTTGCAAAAACCAAACTCCGGCAGCTTTCCGCCAAACGCACGTCAGGGCCTCACGCCATGGAACACATGAACCTGTTTGCAAGCCTCATCGCGCAAGGGCTGTCGCTGCTGGCGACGCTGTTCGTGCTGGCCGTCGGTCTTGCGGTGTTGACAGTGCTGGTGCTCCTGATCATCGACCTCAGCCAGCACGAAGACGCGATCCGGCGGAACTATCCGGTGATCGGGCGGTTCCGCTACCTGTTTTCCAGCCTGGGCGAGTTCTTCCGGCAATACTTCTTCGCCATGGACCGGGAGGAGATGCCGTTTAACCGGGCGCAGCGCGACTGGGTGGAGCGCTCGTCGGCGGGGCTGGACAACACGGTCGCGTTCGGTTCGACCCAGAACATCACCGCTGTTGGCTCGCCGATTTTTGCCAGCGCCGTCTACGCGCCACTGGACAGCGAGACCACCGAGCCGCCCGCCCTGGTCATCGGGCCGCATGCGCGCGAACCATATGAGGCGCGCTCCATCATCAACGTGTCCGGCATGAGCTATGGCGCGCTGTCGGCGCCTGCTGTTCAGGCACTGTCAAAGGGCGCGAAGATGGCCGGGTGCTGGATGAACACCGGCGAGGGCGGGCTGTCGTCTCATCACCTGTCGGGCGGTTGTGACATTGTCTTCCAGATCGGTACGGCGAAGTATGGCGTGCGCGATGAGCAGGGCAATTTCTCCGAGGAGAAGCTGCGCGCGGTGGCCTCGCATCCGCAGGTGAAGATGATCGAGGTGAAGCTCAGCCAGGGCGCCAAGCCCGGCAAGGGCGGCATCCTGCCCGGTGACAAGGTGACGGAGGAAATTGCCAATATCCGCGGAATTCCGGCGGGCCAGCCGTCGATCTCGCCCAACCGGCACCTGGAGGTTGCAAGCAATTCCGACCTGCTGGACTTCGTGGGCAGGGTGCGTGAGGTGTCAGGCCTGCCGACCGGCTTCAAGACGGCGATGGGCGGGGTGGAATGGCTGGACGACCTGTGCCGGCTGATCCTGGAGCGCGGCGAGGCATGCGCACCGGATTTCATCACCATCGATGGTGGCGACGGCGGCACCGGGGCTGCGCCCATGCCGCTGATCGACAACACGGCACTCACTGTCAAGGAGGCGCTTCCACTGGTGGTGGACGTGCTGGAGACGCATGGGCTCAAGGGCCGCATCCGGGTGATCTGTGCGGGCAAGCTGATCACGCCTGCGGAAGTGGCGTGGGCCTATTGCGCAGGGGCCGATTTCGTCAACACGGCGCGCGGCTTCATGTTCGCGCTGGGCTGCATCCAGTCGCTCAAGTGCAACAGGAACACCTGTCCGACCGGCATCACCACCCATCAGCGCCACCTGCAGCGCGGCCTCGACCCGGAAGACAAGGCGGTGCGGGTGATGAACTATGTGAGCCGGATCCACTATGGCGCCGGGCTGATTGCCCATGCCTGCGGCGTGCCGCATGTGCGGGCGCTGGAGCGCAAGCACGTGCGCCTCATCCAGGCGGACGGCAAGTCGAAGCCGATGAGCGACATCTATCCGCCGGTGACAACGGCGGGAGGGCAGGGGAAGGCCGCGTGAAACCTCTCCCCCGATTCGCGCTGGATAGGCTATAAACCGGCCCATGCTGACCCATCTGGCCATACGCGACATCGTGCTGATCGAGAAGCTCGACCTGGCGCTCGAGGAAGGCCTTGGCTTGCTGTCCGGCGAGACGGGCGCGGGCAAGTCGATCCTGCTCGACGCGCTGGGCCTGGCTTTGGGCGGACGCGGCGATGCCTCGCTGGTGCGGACGGGCTGCGACAAGGGTTCGGTGACGGCAATGTTCTCGCCGCCCGTGGGCCATCGCGCCTTCGAGCTGCTGGCGGAGGCCGGGGTGGAGGCTGACGAGGGCTCCATCGTGGTGCGCCGCGTGCAGCAGGCGGACGGCAAGAGCCGCGCTTTCGTCAACGACCAGCCAGCCAGCGTGAACCTGCTGAAGGCGCTGGGCGCAACGCTGGCGGAAATCCATGGCCAGCATGACGACCGGGCGCTGATGGACGTGGGGTTCCACCGGGCAGCCCTTGACGCCTATGGCGGGCTGGAGAAGCAGGCAGCCTCGGTGGCATCCGCGTGGGAACAGCTTGCCGCTGCTGCCAGCGCGCATGAGGCGCACGAAGCGCGGCTGGCGCGCGCCGAGACCGAACGGGCGTTTCTCGACCATGCGCTGAAGGAACTGCGCGAACTGAACCCGCAGGCGGGCGAGGAAACCGCGCTCGCTGACAAACGGCAGTTGATGATGAACGCCGAGCAGTTTGCCGATGCGGTAAGCGAGGCTCAAGGCGCACTGAGTGACGGAGCGACGGTGAGTGCCATCAACACGGCGCTGCGCAAGCTGGAGCGCCGCCGCGAGCAGGCGCAAGGCGCGCTGGACGGCGTGTGTGCCGCGCTGGAGCGGGTGGTGATCGAGATGAACGAGGCGCAGAGCCAGCTTGATGCGGCCGCGCGGCAATTCGTGCTCGACCCGGCTGAACTGGAGCGGGCGGAGGAACGCCTGTTCGCCCTGCGCGCGCTGGCCCGCAAGCACAAGGTGCAGGTGGATGACCTTTCTGCGCTGATGCACAGGTTCGAAGGCGACCTGCAGTCCATCGATGATGGTGGAGCGATGCTCGCCAAGCTGAAGAAGGCGCGCGACGAGGCGCAAGCCGCCTATGACAGACACGCAAAGGCGCTGTCGGACGCCCGGATGAAGGCAGCGGAGAAGCTGGACGGCGAGATCCTGGCCGAGCTTGGGCCGTTGCGGCTGGACAAGGCGCGGTTCGAGACGCGGGTGGAGACGGATGAGGCGCGCGCCGGGGTGCATGGCATCGACCGGGTGGAGTTCCTGATTGCCGCAAACCCCGGCACGCCGCTTGCGCCCATCGTCAAGGCAGCATCCGGGGGTGAGCTTTCCCGCTTCCTGCTGGCGCTGAAGGTGGTGCTGGCGGCACGTGCCTCGGCGCCGACGCTGATCTTCGACGAGATCGACACCGGCGTGGGCGGGGCGGTGGCCGACGCCATCGGCCAGCGGCTGGCGCGGCTTGCCCGCGAGCTGCAGGTGCTGGCGGTGACGCACTCGCCGCAGGTGGCTTCGCGGGCCGATCATCACCTGCTGATTTCCAAGATGGAAGAGGCGGGCGATGCGGCCGGCCGGCGGATGATCACCCGCGTCACGCCACTGACCGGTGAGGGCCGGCGCGAGGAGATCGCCCGGATGCTGTCGGGCGCGGAAGTCACCTCGGAGGCCCGCGCCCAGGCAGACCGGCTGCTGGCAGGAACGGGCTGACCTGATGATCAACGGCAAGGATAAATCCGGCCTCACCCGGGAGGAAGCGGCGGCCGAACTGGAGTGGCTTGCGGAAGAGATCGCACGGCATGACGAGGCATACTATCGCGAGGACGCGCCGGTCATTTCGGATGCCGAGTATGACGCGCTGCGCCAGCGCAACGACATGCTGGAGGCGGAGTTTCCGGATCTTGTCAGGACTGACTCTCCGTCAAGACGGGTAGGTGCAGCACCGTCGGAAAAGTTTGGCAAGGTGCGCCATGCGGTGCCGATGCTGTCACTCGGCAATGCGTTCGCCGATGAGGACGTTGCTGAATTCGTGGGCCGCATCCGGCGATTTCTCAAGCTGTCTGACGCTGACCCGGTAGCGATCACGGCTGAACCCAAGATCGACGGACTGTCGATCAACCTTCGGTACGAGAATGGCAAGCTGGTGCAGGCGGCCACGCGCGGCGACGGTCAGGAGGGTGAAAACGTTACCCGCAACTGCGAAACCATCGGCGATATTCCGCGCGTGGTGAAGGCGGAAGATTTCCCGGCCGTGTTCGAGGTTCGTGGCGAAATATACATGTCCCACAAGGACTTCGCCGCGCTCAATGAGAAACAGAGTCAAGCCGGCGCCAAGGTTTTCGCCAATCCGCGCAATGCGGCTGCCGGCAGCTTGCGCCAGCTTGACCCTGCCATCACGGCGTCGCGGCCGTTGCGCTTCTTTGCTTATGCCTGGGGGCAGGTGGACGCACTTCCGGCGGACACGCAGATGGGCGTCATCGAGGCGTTCAGGCGCTGGGGCTTTCCGGTCAACCCGCTGATGGAAGTGTGCAACGGCGTGGATGACCTGCTCGCCCACTACCACGCCATCGAGGCGCAGCGCGCGACGCTCGGCTATGACATCGACGGCGTCGTCTACAAGGTGAACCGGCTCGACTGGCAGGAGCGGCTGGGCTTCGTGTCGCGCTCGCCGCGCTGGGCCATCGCCCACAAGTTCGCTGCCGAGAAGGCGACCACGATCCTCGAAGGCATTGACATCCAGGTGGGCCGCACCGGCGCGCTGACGCCGGTGGCGCGGCTGAAGCCTGTCACCGTCGGTGGCGTGGTGGTGTCCAACGCCACGTTGCACAACGAGGACGAGATTGCCCGCAAGGACATCCGCATCGGCGACACCGTCATCGTGCAGCGTGCGGGCGACGTGATCCCCCAGGTGCTTGGCCATGTGCCGGACAAGCGCCCGGCAGACGCGGTGCCCTACGAGTTTCCGCACGTCTGCCCGGCCTGTGGCTCCCATGCGGTGCGTGAGGTCAACGAGAAGACCGGCAAGGCAGACGCCGTGCGCCGCTGCACCGGCGGGCTGATCTGCCCAGCGCAGCGCGTCGAGCGGCTGAAGCATTTCGTCTCTCGCAATGCCTTCGACATCGAGGGCATGGGCGACAAGGTGATCCAGGAATTCTATGACGACGGGCTGATCCAGTCGCCGCAGGACATCTTTACGCTTGCCAAGCGCAACGACCGCTCGCTGAAGAAGCTCAAGGACCGCGAGGGTTGGGGCGAGACCTCGGCGAAGAACCTTTTTGCGGCCATCGACGAGCGGCGTACCATTTCGCTGGACCGGTTCATCTTCGCTCTCGGCGTTCGTCATGTGGGCGAGACCACGGCGCGGGTGCTGGCGCGCGCCTATGGCACGGTTGCGGCGTTCCTGGACGCGATGCAGGCGGCTCAGGACGGCGCGTCCGAGGCCTACCAGGAACTCGTCAGCATTGATGGCATTGGCGATGTGGTGGCGGGCGCCGTCGCGGAGTTCTTCGCAGAACCGCACAACCTTTCCGTGGTGCGCGAGCTGGCGGACGAGCATCTCGATATCCAGCCGATGGAAGCCGTCGCCACCGACTCGCCGGTTGCCGGGCTGACGGTGGTGTTCACCGGTGCGCTGGAGCGGATGACGCGGGATGAGGCCAAGGCCATGGCTGAGCGGCTGGGGGCCAAGGTGGCGGGCTCTGTTTCGAAGAAAACCGATCTGGTGGTCGCCGGGCCGGGCGCCGGTTCCAAGCTGAAAAAGGCCACCGAACTGGGTGTCGAGGTGATCTCGGAGGACGACTGGTTCACCCGCGTGGGCGGATGACGCCATGCGCTCAGGCCGGGTGGGCAATGCGCCCGGTGCACTTGCCGGGGCGATGGCGATATGGTCAACCTTGCTGACCTAATTCACTGCGCCCAACCCTGATCTTCCAGACATGACCTCCAGCAGACACGAGTTTCTCGACGGCTTCCGTCTCATCGTGCCGATCCTGATCGCGCAGACGCCGTTCGGCTTCATTGTTGGCGCAACGTCAGTGCAGAAGGGCATGTCGGTGCTGGAGGCCACGATCATGAGCGCCACGGTGTTTGCCGGGGCGGGGCAGATGCTGGCGCTGGAAGTATGGGATGAGCCCAAGGCTTGGCTGCTGGTGATGCTGGCGGCGGCCTCGGTCAACATCCGCTTTCTGCTGCAAACGGCGTCCATCGGCCCGAAGATCGGTCACTTCGGTCCGGTCAAGCGGTGGCTGTCGATCGCCACCATGACCGATCCGGCCTGGGGCATGAGCGAGATGCGCCATCTGACCCGGCCAATCCGGCCGGGGTTCATGGCCGGCATCACCATTCCCATCTACGTGATCTGGGTGACGGCCACCGCCGTGGGGGCATTTGCCGGTCAGTTCATCGATGACCCGGCGCGTTACGGGCTCGACTTCGCGGTTGTGTGCATCTTCATCTCGCTGGTGCTGCCGTTCTGGAAGCGGTCTGGCGCCGTACCCGTGGCGGCAACCAGCGCGCTGGTGGCGATTGCCTGCAAGCTGGCGGGGCTGGGCGGGCTCTACGTGTTCATCGGCGCGCTGGCCGGCGTTGGCGTGGCCGGCTTCATGGCGCACCGCAAGGCGAGGGCGGCTGATGGCGCTTGACACCCATAACCTCATGCTTATCGCGCTGGTCACTGCCGTTACCCTGGCGACGCGGCTTGGGGGCGCGCTGATCATGGCGCGGGTGCAGCTTGGGCCCTCTGCCAAGGCGGCGTTCGAGGCGATGCCGGTAGCGGTGATGACGGCGGTGCTGACCCCGGCGGCGCTGACGCAAGGCTGGCCCGAGGCGCTCGCAGCCATCATTGCGGTTGTCGTGGGCCTGCGCGCGCCGATGTATGCCGTGCTGATCACCGGCATGGTGTGCGTGGTGGTGTTCAGGATGTGGCTGCCATGAGCGCGCGCAAGGAGTTTGCCGCAGGTGCGGCCGCCATTTCGCCGGTCCTCGCGGCGGCGGTGCCAATTGCGCTGCTGTTCGGCACGCTGTCCGTGTCGAAAGGGCTGTCGGTGGCCGAGACCACGCTGATGAGCATGACGGTGTTCGCCGGTGCATTGCAGTTCGTTGCCATCGACCTGTGGGGCGATCCCGTTCCGCTCGGCCTGCTGGCCTTCACTGCGCTGGTTGTCAACATCCGCCACGTGTTGATGGGGGCAAGCCTGGGGCGCAGCCTCGGTGGCTTCTCGCCCCTGCAGAAATATGCCGGGATGTTCCTGCTGACCGACGAGGGCTGGGCGTTTGCCGAGCAACGCGCCCGCAAGGGCGTACTGACGCCGGCCTTCTATTTCGGTTCGGGGCTTGCCCTGTGGCTGACCTGGAACAGCGGAACGCTGGCCGGGGCGTTGCTGGGCGCAACGCTGGGCGATCCGGCGGCGTTCGGCTTCGATTTTGCGTTCACGGCGGTGTTCATCGCCATCCTGACCGGGTTCTGGAGCAACTGGCGCACCGGGGCGGTGCTGCTTGCCAGTGGCGCCGTCTCGGCGCTGGTGAAGCTGGCGGTGCCCGGTGCGTGGTACATCATGGCCGGTGCGGCGGCGGGCATCGTCGTGGCGGCGGTGCTGCATGCGCACGACGATACACCTGATGAAACCGACAGGCTGATGCCGTCATGAGCCTCGACCCGCAAGCCGTGCTCGCCATTCTCGCCATGGCGCTCGCCACCTACCTTACGCGGGTGGGGGGATTGTGGCTGCTGAAGCTTGCCAACGTGAAGGGCCGCACAAGGGCTGCGCTGGACGCGGTGCCACCGGCAGTGCTGATGGCGGCCATCGCGCCTACCGTCTTCGCCACGGGACCGGCTGAGACCATCGCCTCGGCCATCACGCTTGCAGCCGCGTTCCGGCTGCCGCTGCTGGCTGCCGTGGCCATCGGGGTGGCAAGCGTCGTGGTGCTCAGGCTGATGCTCGGGTGACTGGCGCGCAGGCCGCCTTGAGCCACTGCAGGTCAGCCTCGGCCTCAAGGCGCGGGCCGATTTTCTTCAGTACCTGGGCGTGGTAGGTGTTCAGCCAGTCCAGTTCCGCGTCCGACATGATGGCTGGTTCGATGAGCTTGCGGTCGATGGGCGCAAAGGTGATCGTTTCCAGCCAGTGCATGGGCCGCTCGCCGCCGGGGATGGCTTCAGCCTCGCGCACCACGACGAGGTTCTCGATGCGGATGCCGTATTCGCCCGCCTTGTAGTAGCCCGGCTCGTTGGACATGATCATGCCGGGCTTGAGCACCGTGCGGTCGGCCTTGGAGAACCGCTGCGGGCCTTCGTGCACCGACAGGAAGCTGCCGACGCCGTGGCCGGTGCCGTGGTCGAAGTCGAGGCCTGCTTCCCACATGGCCAGCCGCGCCAGCACGTCAAGGTTGCCGCCGGTGGTGCCGGGCGGAAAGCGCACGCGCGACAGGTTGATCATGCCCTTCAGCACGCGGGTGAAGCGGTCTTTCATCTCCGCCGTGGGCGTTCCGGCAATGACGGTGCGGGTGATGTCGGTGGTGCCGTCGACATACTGGCCGCCCGAGTCGATCAGGTAGATCTGGTCCGGCTTGATGGGCAGGCAGGATGTTTCCGATACCCGGTAATGCGGAATGGCGGCATGGGGGCCGGCACCCGAAATCGAGTCGAAGGACAGGTCATGCAGTTCGCCGGTTTCGGTGCGCAGAGCCTCAAGTTTTTTCGCGACGCTGATCTCGTCAAGGCCGCCCTTCGGCGCTTCCTCGTCCAGCCAGCGCAGGAAACGCGCCATCGGCACGCCATCGCGCAGATGGGCGGCACGCGCCCCCTCGAGTTCGGCGTGGTTCTTGGTGGCGCGCGGGAGGGTGCAAGGGCTCGCCTGCCACTTGAGTGTGGCGCCAGCCTCTTCCAGCTGCAGCCGGAAGGCGTCGGCTGCCCAGTCGCGGTCAAGTTCGACCGTGGCGCCAGCCTTGCCCAGTGCCTGCAGAGGATCAGCCATGGCGGCCGGCTCATGCAGCCTTACCCGCTTGCCCAGCGCATCGCGGACATCCTCCGGCACCCGGCCCGGCGCCAGCAACAGGTCGGCGGTTCCGTTGGCATGAACAATGGCGAAGGCAAGTGCGGCGGGTACGTGCGGAATGTCCGAGCCGCGAATGTTGAAGGCCCATGCCACCGCATCGGTCTGGGTCAGGATGTGGGCATCGGCGTCACGGTCCTTCAGCCCCTTGGAGATGGCCGCAAGCTTGTCTGCCGAACTCTGCCCGGCAAACTGCAACGGCTGCAACTGGACGGGGCCTTTGGGCGCGGCGGGCCTGCCGGTCCAGATTTCGTCGATGGGGTTTGCCGGCAACGGCACCAGCTTGGCGCCTTTCGCTGCAAGCGCAGTGGCAAAGTCGTTGGCCGCCTGCACCGTCAGCAGCCAGGGATCATACGCCAGCCTTGCGCCCTTCGGCAGGTTTGCAGCAGCCCAGCCATGCGGGCTCTCGTCGGGTATGGGCAGCGGCGTCAGAAGGTCCAGGTCCACCTGTTCGCGCACCTGCAGCGTGTAGCGGCCATCGACGAAGATTGCTGCCTTGTCCGCGAGGATGACCGCCGTGCCCGCCGAGCCGGAAAAGCCGGTCAGCCATTTCAGCCGCTCGGAACTGGCAGGGACGTACTCCCCCTGGAATTCGTCGGCGCGGGGCACCACGAAGCCGTCCACGCCGAGTTGCTGCAGCCGTTCGCGCAGCCTGGCAATGCGGGCAGGGGTGAGACGGGATTCGGACTGGTCGGAGAAATCCTGGAACATGGAGGGCGAGACTATCCAAAGCCCGGCTTGCCAGCAATGCGGAAATGACGCTTTTGAACCATGTTGCGTCGCAACAAAAATGGCTGAAAAGGGGCGGCCAAATGGCGGGTTCGGGCAGGGCTGGTCAGGAATGTCGCAGCTGCGTAATCCTTGCGCAGACGGTACTGAAAGGCGGTTTTTTCCACATCTCCATTATTGCACCTATCATCTTGTTTTTGTTTGATTAATTCAGATGTTAACGGAGTGTGAAGCTTGCCATGCGAAAACTGCATATCTGCTATCTGATTGGGCATCTGGTGCGGATGTGGTGCGCCGCCATATACGGCTGCAACGAATTGAATGCAGTGCAACAACGCGCCCTGCAGTTTCGAATACAGGAGTGAAGACAATGGTAGTGGTAGTCGCAGATCGCGCCGTTGAAATGCGCGACGCCGCCGGCTTGGATTTCCTTGGCATCGCCCGCCGTTCGGTTGGCAATGTCCGCTGGTATCTGAACCGCCGCAAGGTGCAGAAGCGCCTCGAAGCTCTTGACGACCGTCTGCTGGAAGACATCGGCCTGACCCGCGCCGACATCAGCAACTACGTTTGGGGCCGCTGACAAGCAGTTGCCCTGCAAGGGGCGGCAGCAGACAGCACCGGAATATCAAGGGGGATGGCTCAGGCCGTCCCTCTTGTTTTATGGGCAAGCGTGAGGATGGCCCAGCCCTCGAGGTCGATGCGGTGAACGCATTTCATGCCACGGGCATGGTAGGCCGCAAGCACCAGGCGCGCCTGCTCTGAGGTCAGGCCCGCAAGGATCAGCCTGCCGCCGCGAGCGAGGGTCTGGCTCAGGTCCGGCGCCAGCTGGACCAGCGGCCCGGCGAGGATGTTGGCGAAAACCAGCCCGTAGGGACCGGCATCGCGAATGGCGATGTGATCGACGCCGGGCGCCACCAGGCAGCGCACCAGCGGCGAAACTTCGTTGATGGCGGCGTTCTCACGGGCAACCGTCACTGCTTCCGGGTCGATGTCGCTGGCGATGGCCGGTGATCTGGTCAGTTTCGATGCCGCGATGGCCAGCACGCCGGAGCCGCAACCGACGTCGAGGATGTTCATCGGGGTGACGGTCTTCAACACTTCCTGCAGCGCCATGAGGCACCCGCGGGTCGTATGGTGGTGGCCAGTACCGAAGGCGAGGCCTGCATCGATCTCAAGCGAAACGGACCCGGCGGGCCGCCGGTCGCGGTCGTGGCTGCCATGCACGAACAGCCGCCCGGCGACCACTGGCGCCAGCCCTGCAAGGCTCTCGCGCACCCAGTCGGTGTCCGGCAGGCGCTCGATGCTGACGGCAATGCCCTCGATTTCTGCAAACGCCAGCGCCTGCGCCACGTCTTCCACGGACGGTTCGGCATCATACAGCGCCTGCACCGCCCACAGGTCGCGTGACTCGTCGGTCTCGGTCATCGATACGGCGAGGGCTTCCGGCCAGGCTGCCTGTTCCAGCGCGTCGGAAACGGCCTGGGCAAGCGTGCGGGGCAAGGGGTCGGTCGTGGCGGCGAATGGTGTTGTCATGGCCGCCGCTTATGTCAGCGACGGCGAGGCTTGTCGATATGCGCTGAGGGCAATCCACCGTTGCATCATCTGAAATGGCGGCTGACCCGGCGTCCGCCAGGGCCTATACAGGGCAGACGATGCCTTCCTCCTCTTCTCCATTGAACACCGATGCACCGGCAGCGGCGCCGTTCTGGCTGATCCCGCTGGTGGTTGCGTCGGCGCTGTTCATGGAGAACATGGACTCGACCGTCATCGCCACCTCGCTGCCCGCAATCGCGGATGATCTCGGCGAGGATCCGGTGATCCTGAAGCTGGCGTTCACGGCCTACCTGTTGTCGCTGGCTGTGTTCATCCCGGTGAGCGGCTGGTGCGCCGACCGGTTCGGGGCGCGGCGCATCTTCCAGGCGGCGATCCTGGTCTTTTCGGTTGCGTCGATCGGCTGCGCGATGGCGCGCGACCTGACGGAACTGGTGGCGGCGCGCACGCTGCAGGGCGTCGGCGGGGCAATGATGGTGCCGGTGGGACGGCTCATCCTGCTGCGCTCGGTGCCGAAGAAGGACCTGGTGCGGGCGCTGGCCTGGCTGACCACGCCCGCCCTGGTGGCGCCGGTGGTGGGGCCGCTGATCGGCGGGTTCATCACCACCTATTTCCACTGGCGCTGGATATTCTGGATCAACATTCCCTTCGGCGTGCTGGCCATCGTACTGGCCCAGGTCTACATGCCGGCCTCGCAGCACTACGGCACACGGCCGATGGACTGGCGCGGCTTCTTCCTGTCCGGCTGCGGCTTCGTGGGGCTGATTGCCGGGGCATCGGTGATGGGCCGCGACTTCCTGCCGGGCTGGGCGGCGCCGGGCATGATGGCGGCTGGGGGTGCATTCCTGTGGCTGTATGTGCTGCATGCCCGCCAGGCGGCAGCGCCGATGCTGGATCTGGCCCTGTTCCGCATCGCCACCTTCCGGCAAAGCGTGCTGGGCGGCAGTTTCTTCCGTATTGCCGTGGGCGCCATTCCGTTCCTGCTGCCGCTGCTGCTGCAGGTGGGCTTCGGGCTCAACCCGTTCCAGTCCGGCGCCATAACCTTTGCGGCGGCGGCGGGTGCGCTGGCGATGAAGATTACTGCACAGCCGATCCTCAGGCAGTTCGGATTCCGTAGGGTGCTGACGGTCAACGGCCTGATCTGCGCGGCGTTCTTCTTCGGTTACGCGCTGTTCACGCCGGAGACGGCGCACTGGCTGATCTTCGTCATCCTGATTGCCGGCGGCTTCTTCCGCTCCCTGCAGTTCACTTCGCTGAATGCGCTGGCCTATTCGGACGTTGACGAGAAGCAGATGAGCCAGGCGACCGGCATCGTGTCGGTTGGTCAGCAGGTTGCCCTGTCGGGCGGCGTGGCGCTGGCGGCGCTGGTGCTGGAAGGGGCGCGGCAATGGCGGGGCGACCCGGTACTGACGGCGGCCGACTTTGCCCCGGCATTTGCCGCCGTGGCGGCATTTTCGGTAGTGGCAGCGTTCATTCACCTGCGACTGGCGCCGGATGCAGGGGCGGAAGTGTCCGGCAAGAGAAGCTGAACGGAGGCATTGTTTGGGCAGTCTTGCAGCGCGGTTGCCGGCAGAGCCAGCCCGATGCGCCATGGCCTGCCACGGGATGCCCGAAGCACGCGATGCCCGGCGGCGGCATCCGGCGCGCCAGAAAGGCCGCGAACAGCAGGATGAAAGCCACCCTGGCCATGCCAGCTAGGCAGGCGCACCGGGTGGGTTTGTGCACAACTGCCGCCAAATCGCCTTTAAGCGGTGCAAGGAATCGGGGGAAATGAAAGTCCGCAATCCGTTGGGGGGAGTTCTGCCGGTGACTGCCGTGAAATCTTTTGTATTGAAAGTGGTCATAGCGGCCATGCTCGTCTCCGGCATGGCGGGCGGCTTTGCCCATGCGGCGGGCACCGAAGGCACCATTTACGATCCGCAGCTGCTGTCACGGATGCAGTTTTCGGCTGCCCAACTGAGCAAGATCAAGCCGGTGCTGGACAGGTCCGAAGCCTCAATGGTGAAGGTTTTCGCCAAGTACCGGATCGACCCCAGGGCGAAGCCCGACTTCGACAAGCTGCGCGCTGCCTCCAGCGAGTTGCAGGCCATCGAAGCCTGGGAGAAGAAGCAGATGAAGAATATCCTCTCCAAGGAGCAGTATGCCGACTACCTGGAGATCCTCCAGGCCACGGCCGCCCAGGTGATCAAGGCCACCCGGGACTAGTGATCCGCTGCCCGGCGCTGCCGCCTTGACGGAAGGTTGCACTTGCGGGTCTTATCCGGTTTGCAACCGCCCTTACCCCGCCGCCGGGGAGCAAGCAGGAGAAAGTATCGATGTGGCGTTTCACCTTGGCTGCGGCAATCGCCGCCGCTCCCATGATCATTGCTGCAGCGCCAGCCCAGGCTGATGATGCGGCCTGCCTCGAGCGCTTCAAGTCGCTGGTCGCGGACGGTAATCCTGACCGGGGCCCGGTGCGGATACACGTGCAGCAGACAGTGGGCAACCAGCAGACCGAGAACTACTTCTACAGCGCCGGGAGCGGCTCGGCCGATGGCCTGATGGAGCCGCTCAAGAACATGGGCGACATGTGGGTGCTGTTCCGCAACAAGAAGATGTACACCTCCAACGATGCTGGCAAGACCTGGGCATTCGGCCGGGACATGGACGACGCATCGCAGCCGGAGGCCTACAAGGCACAGGTTCGCAAGGACCTTGAAACAGCGGCAAAGGTGGCCTGCGCCGAGGATGCGCTGGATGGCGTTGCTCATGATACGGTCGAAGGCGAGTTCAACAGCTCGGCCCTGCAGGGCGCGTCGACGTTCAACAAGTACTGGATCAACCGCGAGACGGGCTGGCTCACGCGCTATGTGAGCACCAGTGAGGCGGGTGGCGGCACGTTCGAGGTGACGCAAACGATCGAAGTCGTGGCCGGACCTGAAGCTGCCGGATCCGGAGTGAGGGGACACATGACGGGGGCTGACGCGGACCACGATCCGCACCTGCTGGCGTTCTATGCGCGCCATCCGATTTCGGCGCGGCACATCATCGACAAGGTGAAGGCGGCGCGCGGGCATCTCGACGGTGTCGCGCCGCAGGACCTGTGGCCGCACGACCAGGACCATTATGGCGGTCTGACCGCGAATGAACGGCTGGCGCAGCGGGCGGGCCTCAAGCCCGGCCTGAAGGTGGCCGACTTCTGCGCCGGTCTTGGCGGGCCGGCGCGCTGGTACGCGGTAACCTTTGGCGTGGACGTGACCGGCATCGACATCACGCCGGAGCGGGTGAAGGGCGCAGGCGAGCTGACGAAGCTGGTGGGGCTGTCCGACCGGGTGCGCGTGGTCGAGGGCTCGGTGACGGAGGTGCCGCTGAATGACGCCTCCATGGATGCGGTGCTGAGCCAGGAGGCATTCCTGCACGTGCCGGACAAGCGCGCGGTGTTGAGCGAGGCGTACCGAGTGTTGAAGCCGGGCGGGCGGCTGGCCTTTTCCGACTGGGTGGCGCCGCAGCCGCTGACGCCTGACGTCGCCGAGGACATGTGGCGGGGCATCGCCGCGCGAAGCTTGCAAAGCGCTGACGGCTACGTGGCGTGGATGCGCGAGCTGGGCTTCACTGACGTGCTGGTGGAGGACCTGACGCCCGAATGGGCGGTGGTGCTGGCCGAGCGGCAGAAGATGTACGTGGCGCTGATGGACGAAGCCCGCCGCGCCGGCGCACCTGCGGGCGACACGGCGTTCGCGGAAAGCTACGTGCGGTTCGTCGGGCACGTGAAGGCTGGAAGGCTTGGCGGCGTGCGGGTAAGCGGGGTGAGGGGCGTTCAGAAGGGTAGTCAACGCCGTTTGCTTGATCTAGAGCATCCGCCGATCATGATGGATCATATCCTGCGGCATTGAAGTACTTCCGGCATTCCTCCGGCTTGAAGAGATCGAGAAGGTTGCCGATGGTGTCCCATAGGCCGCCGATGGTTCGCTCGGCCGCTTTGCGCAGCAATGCCTTCAGCTTCGAGAAGGCCATCTCGATGGGGTTGAAGTCGGGGCTGTAGGGCGGGAGGTAGCGCAACTCGGCGCCGGCTGCTTCAATCATCGCCCGCACTGCCGACCCTTTGTGGCTGGAGAGATTGTCCATGATCACGACGTCGCCAGGGCGCAGTTCCGGGATCAGCACCTTTGCGATGTAGGTCTCGAATGCGTCACGGTTGATCGGCCCGTCGAGTACCCACGGTGCGATGAAGCCGCGCGTGGTGAGGGCGCCGACGAAGGTTGTGGTCTTCCAGTGCCCATGCGGGATGCCGGCCCTGAGCCGCTCGCCGCGCCGGCAGCGCCCGTAGCGGCGCGCCATGTTGGTCGAGGCCCAGGTCTCGTCGATAAAGACCAGCCGCTCCGGGTCGAGGTCGAGCTGATCCTCGAACCACTGCTCGCGTCGCTTCAGAATGTCGGGCCGGTCTTGTTCGGTGGCGTGCGCGGTCTTTTTTTGCGCGTGATCTTGTGGCGCTTGAGGAAGCGGCGGACCGTGCCGTCGCCGAAGACCAGACCCTTGTCGGCCAACTGGCGACGCAGTTCCTCCAGCGTGATGTCCGAGGTCTCCTCCAGCAGGGCCAGGATCGTCGCGCCATTCGCCTCGATCCGTCCCGAACGCCGGTCTCCGCCCAGCGCCTTCGGCTTCGGATTGCCCTGCTCGCGTTCCAGTTTGCCCCAACGGCTGACGCTGGCGGCGCCGACACCGAACCGCTCCGCCGCCTGGCGATGCGTCAGACCTGCGGCAACTGCCGCCAGAACCCGAACCCGAAGATCAACCGAAAGCGCTTTCGACATGCCTGCCGCCTCCATCCGGCAGACAGTCTGAATCAGATCAGAGCTGATTTGGGAACCCTCAGCGATTCATTCAGATGGGCGAACGCTCTAAAGGGCAAGTTCCAATGGGAAGGCGACCTGGATGCCATGCGGACGGATAAGAAACCGGCGGGCGACTAGCGTTGCGCCCCAGCGTGGAGCGTACTGTGCCAATGCATGCTTCGTCGATCATAAGAACGCGTGGTTCGGTTGGACGTGGGCCAGTCAATCAGCCAAACAAAAGATCAGCGAGTGGATCACCTGCGTGTTCCATCAAGACCCCGCCGTCATTGAATTTCATGAAGGGCAAGTTCAAAAATCCCTCATCAAGTTCGTAAGTGGCAAATGGATTGTGGATCAAGATCGGCTGACGGTTGCCATCAATTGCCGCCCAGTGCGGAGACTCAGGAAATAGAATTACTGCACTGACATGCTGATTGGCTGGCTTCTCTTGGTAGCCCCAAAATCCATTTAAGTCTCGGCCTTCATGCAATTCGTGGGTATCCAAATTCACAATGACTTTTGGCTTTCCAAAAAGACACTCCTGAAAGCTCCGCGTGTTATCGCCGGGGTGCTTCCAGTTTGCGAGTGCGATCACGAAGGGCGCTTGTAACGCGCCATATCGCTTTGCCTTCAGCTCCAGGCGCCGTTTCATGTCCCCAGCCGGGTCAACCCAGCCCAAGCCGCCAGATAGTGTGCCAATCGCTCTATCGTATTGCGTTCCAGAACCAGTGTTTACCAATGAAATATCGATCGTCCAGCCATCTACTAGAATTTCCTCTGACGCCGTTTCGCCACTGGCAATGCCAAGGATGCTGTCAACAAAATCACGCACTGACTTGGTAATTCGATTAACTTTCGGGTTACTTCCGTCTGACGTTAAATCATGCACCGACAGCCAGTGTCCTGCTGGAAGCTTTAGCTGATTGATTGCATCAATGACCGGTGCCTTCCGGCGGGCTTCTTTATCAGATGCGTCCTCCGGCATTACGCAAGTAGCCTCTAGGTAGACTCCGACCTCTTCATTCTTGAGATAGAAATCAGGTCTTCGGCCTGAGGGTGACTCCGGATGGATCTGGACTTCAAAACCCTGCTTCGTGGCAACCCGGTGTAGAATTATTTCCAATTCACCCGTAATGAACTGATTGGGGTCTTTTCGCATCGCCGACGCAAGGTTCCGCCCGTGATCCTCACCCATTTCACAAAGCCAGCGATTGAGGTGCTCGCGTTTTTGGGCCATTTCTGGTCGGGCGGATCGGTCGTAGAACTGAAAATGCGTTTCGGCCTCCGTCATTGGCCCATGACAATTGCGCTGTTTGTCGTCAAAAAGCATGGGTCGGATATTCTCACCCCCGCGACACAAAGCTATCCAGCACCCGCTTGTCCCCCGCCTTGTCGAAGCTGATGGACAGCTTGTTGCCGTCCACGTGGGTGACGGTGCCGGGGCCGAACTTCTGGTGGAACACCCGGTCGCCGCGGGCGTAGGACGCAGCACCTGCATCGGACGCGGTCAGCGTGCCCTCGATGATGTGGGGCGTTGAGCGCAGGGCGCTGCCCTCGGCATGGCGGGCCTGGGCGCGCTTCCAGCCGGGCGTGTCGTAGCCCGAGTTGAACGGCTTGACGTCGTCGAAGCGCGAGCCGCCGAACCGGTCCGCCCCGCCCAGATTGTAGCCGCCATAGGACGACGACATGGTGTCCACCTCGACGTGGGAAGCGGGCAGTTCGTCGATGAAGCGCGAGGGAAGTGCCGTCTGCCACATGGCGTGGACGCGGCGGTTCTGGGCGAACGAGATGGTGCAGTGCTTGCGCGCCCGGGTGATGCCCACGTAAGCCAGGCGGCGTTCTTCCTCCAGCCCCGCCTTGCCGCTTTCGTCGAGTGCGCGCTGGTGGGGGAAGAGGCCTTCCTCCCAGCCGGGCAGGAACACGGTGTCAAACTCCAGCCCCTTGGCGGCGTGCAGCGTCATGATCGAGGCCTTGGGCTCGAACTCGCCGGATTGCTCCACGTCCATCACCAGTGCGATGTGTTCGAGGAAGCCTTCCATGGTCTCGAACTCGTTCATGGAGCGCACCAGCTCCTTGAGGTTTTCCAGCCGTGAGGGCGCTTTCGGGTCCTTGTCCTGCTGGTGCATCTCCGTGTAACCGCTCTCGTCGAGGATGATCTCGGCAACCTCGGTGTGGGGCAGGGTGGCGACCTGGGTGCGCCAGCGGGCGAAGGAGGCGAGCAGGTCCGCCAGCGCCTTCCTCGCCTTGTTGGGCAGTTCCTCGGTGGTGACGATGTCCTGCGCGGCGCGATGCAGCGAGGTGCCGGTTGCGCGGGCGATGGCGTGGATCTTTTGCACCGAGTTGTCGCCGATGCCGCGCTTCGGGGTGTTGATGATGCGCTCGAAGGCGAGGTCGTTGTCGGGTGACATGGTGACCTTCAGATAGGCAAGCGCATCGCGGATTTCGGCGCGCTCATAGAAGCGCGGGCCGCCCACCACGCGGTAGGGCAGGCCAAGGGTGATGAAGCGGTCCTCGAAGGCGCGCATCTGGAACGAGGCGCGCACGAGAATGGCGACTTCCTCCAGCGAGGCGCCGTCGCGCTGGGCCTGTTCGATGTCCTCGCCGATGGCGCGGGCTTCCTCGTCGCCGTCCCAGTGACCGCGCACGCGCACCTTCTCGCCATCGTTCTGGTCGGTGCGCAGCGTCTTGCCGAGGCGGCCTTCATTGTGGGTGATGAGGCCGGAGGCTGCGCCAAGAATGTGCGGTGTGGAGCGATAGTTGCTTTCCAGCCGGATCACGCCAGCGCCTGGAAAATCCTTCTCGAAGCGCAGGATGTTGTCGACCTCTGCCCCGCGCCAGCCATAGATCGACTGGTCGTCGTCGCCCACGCAGCAAATGTTGCGGTGGCCTTGCGCCAGCAGCCTGAGCCATAGGTATTGCGCCACGTTGGTGTCCTGGTACTCGTCCACCAGCATGTACTTGAACTTCTTCTGGTACTCGGCCAGCACGTCCGCATTTTCCTGCAGCAGGCGCAAGGTCTCCAGCAGCAGGTCGCCGAAGTCGACGGCGTTCAGCACCTTGAGGCGCGCCTGGTAGTCAGCGTAGAGCTGTGCGCCCTTGCCGTTCGCATAGGCCGAACCTTCGCCGGCGGGCACCTTGTCAGGCGTCAGTCCGCGGTTCTTCCAGCCGTCGATGTGGGCGGCAAGCTGGCGGGCGGGCCAACGCTTCTCATCTATGCCTTCAGCCTGGATCAGCTGTTTCAGCAGGCGCAGCTGGTCGTCGGTGTCGAGGATGGAAAAGTCGGACTTCAGGCCAACCAGTTCGGCATGGCGGCGCAGCATCTTCACGCCGATGGAGTGGAAGGTGCCAAGCCAGGTCATGCCCTCGACCATGCCGCCGATGAGGCCGCCGATGCGCTCCTTCATCTCGCGCGCGGCCTTGTTGGTGAAGGTGACGGCAAGGATCTCGCCGGGCCAGGCCTTGCGCTGGGCGAGAATATGGGCAAGCCGGGTGGTCAGCACCCGCGTCTTGCCGGTGCCCGCACCAGCCAGCACAAGCAGCGGGCCGTCGAGCGTTTCAACAGCGGCGCGCTGCTCGGGGTTGAGGGCGCGCAGATAGGGCGGGGCGGCCGAGGCGGCAGCGCGCGCGGCAATGCCGGCGCCGGACTGGGCGGGAGCGTTGGTCATGGGTGCTTATATAGCACCCGAGCCACGAGATTCGAGCCATACCGCAAAGGTTTTTGCGCAAGGCGGGCTGTCATGGCGGGGGAACCATGACAGCCCTTTGTGCTGCCCGGCAGTGCGCGTCCGGGGGAAGGCCGCGCCATGCCAGACAGGTCACGTGGTACTTAATCAGTCCACCGCTGAAGGTTTGCCGGTTGCGAACAGCTCTTCGGCAAGCCGGGTGGTGACGTGGTATTGCTTGCGGACTTCCTCCTCCCGATGCAGGAGGTAGCTCAGGTGCGAGGAGAACAGTTCCGTTAGGGTCTGCAATTTGTGCTGACGGGCTTCTGGAAGGTAAAGCTGGTCGAGCAGGTCGGCTACCGAGCGGACGTCCATGCCGAGATTGCGCAGTTCCCGTGCTAGTTCGAGCCGGCGCACCTGCTCTGGCTGAAACAATCTCGTGGTGCCCCGGCGCAGCGGTCTGGCTATGCCCACCTCGGAGTAGAAGCGTACGGTGCGGGCGGTCAAGCCCAGCCTCTTCGTCACGGCATTGGTGGAAAGCACGCGGGTCTGGTCAGGCCCGCCGGTGCGCTGTCCGTCTTCAATTACCTTGTTGATCAACTGCAGAATGTCGGTGACTTTCGTTATGTCATCATTTCCCCGGTTGGTTGCGGTGTCGCCCGGGATGCGTGAAATGATGCCCAATCGTAAGTTTGTAACGGTTACGGGCTTGCGTAACGTAATGCGGCAACCGGCAGTTCAGCTGGTGCTTGCCGCTTAAAAGGCGGCCTTCAACTGGGTTTCGAGGGCCTTCTCGAGCTGCGGTTCAAAACTGCGGTTGCGAATATATGACTGGGCCGCAGCCATGTCGGTGATGCCATCATCGCGCAAGAGTTCAATGTAACGGGACAGCAGGTCACGGCGGCTGGCGCGGTGGGCGGCGATGGCGCGCATCATGTTGACAGCCACAGAATGGGATGGTGGCAGCCGTTCGGTCAACTCAAGCATGCCGGCATCTCCGGGCCGGCGCACGGCGTCGAAGGCGGCAAGCAGCAGGTACCAGGCAGGCGGGTCAAGCGTCAGGGCGATGGCCTTGCGGTTGAACTCCAGTCCCTCCTCCCACTCGCCCAGATAGATCGCGCGCTTCATGCCATAGTTCGCCAGCATGAAGCTGTCGTTTGGGCGAAGGGTGAGGGCGCGGTTGCCATAGGCATGGAAGGCAGTCACGTCGCGGTCCGGACGCTCTATGGCCAGCGTCATGGCTGCGCCGAGTACGACGGGATTGGTGGGCTCGAGACGGATGGCCATTTCGACAGCCGCTCTGGCATCGGCCCAGGCGTCGGCCCCGTCGCGCGGATTGCGGCGATAGCGCTGTTCGTCGATGTAGATATAGGCAAGCGCCGCCCAGGCGTCAGCATGGGATGGGTTGCGGGCGACGGCTTGCTGCAGGCAGCTGCGCAGCTGTGCGTGGCCGGCTGATGTGGGGACGTCCCAATACTGGTACATGCCCAGGAAACACTGGAACCCCGAGAAGTCGACCTGCCGTTCCGGTCCTTTGCGGGCAATGGCCAGTTCGGGCAGGATGCCTTTCTCGGACGCCAGCTGACCGGCGATTTCCGATACCATGCGCCGCTGGAAGGCTTCCACGCCAGTGCCGCCGCCATCGAGCGGCTGCTGCCAGGTGCGCGACCACTTGACCTTGAGCGAAGGAATGTCCTGCAGCCTGACAGTGACGGAAGCGTTGCCGCCGCCCGTGGCCACGGTACCGGACAGCGCATAGTCGAAGCGACCTGCCGTGTCCTTCATCGAGGCAATCTCGGAGAGCGGCTCGCCAGAGTCCGGCCACTGCACGATGTTTATCCAGGGATACACCAGCATGTCGGACACCAGTTCGCCGGACAGGCCTGCGGCCAGGCGTGCAGTGAGCCCTGATGGAGAGGCTGAAGGCTGAGGTTGCAGGTGCTGTACCAGCAAGTTGATGCGGGTCTCCGGCTGGGCCGCGGTGACCGGCGCAGGCGGGGGTGTGTTTTGCTGCAAGATCGTCCAGCCGGCCAGCAGGCCGAGGCCGATCAGTCCGAGCGCGGTCCACAGCGAGCGCCGCGTGGGCTTTCCACGCGGCTCTGCGGCCTGCCGTCCGGTGCTGGCGGCGCTTGACACAGTTTGGCCTTCGGGGCGGCGTTCGAACTGCGGCTGGTAGCCGCCACGGGGAATGGTGATGTGCACCGGATCGCCGGCGCCGTCAGTGGCATAGTACAGTTCCAGCGCGTTGCGGACACGGCCCAGCATGACCCGCACGATTGAATCTGTCTGGGGATCGAAGTCGGCGGGCTTGTCGAGAACATCGACGGCGATGGAGTATTCCTTGATCTCCTCACCCTGGCCCTCCAGCTGGCGCATGACCACGTATTCCAGCAGCTGGCGAAGCCGCGTTGCCCCGGCGAAGGAGCGGTGCTCCAGCACGCGCGACAACGCAACTTCGATTTCGCCTGCCGTCACCGGTTCGTCGATGGATGTCATGCCCAACGCTTCTGTCTGTTCCGCCTGGCCGTGATGTTGCCTGGGTACGTTACGTCAATTATTGGCCAGTTGGCACCATCTTGGCAACGGGCGCACATGCCCGCGCAATGCACGGTCAGTTGGCGGTGGCAGGCGGGCTGCCGGAGGCGCCTGCGTCGGGCGCCGGGTTGAGCAGGGCATCCTGAGGAATTTCGACCGGCAGGTTCTGCTGGATCAGGTCCTGCAGCTTGCGTTGGTCTTCGGCCTCCAGGCTGCGACGCACATCCTCGGCGGATTTCAGCCGTTCGCGTTCTTCGGCGGCGCGGCGGCGGGCGGCTTCGGCGGCCTGGCGCTCCTCGATGATGCGCTGGCGGCGTTCGGCCTCCTTGCGCTCCTGTTCCTCGCGGAACTGGCGCTCTTCCTCGATCAGGCGCTGTTCTTCGCGCTGCAACTCCTCCAGCCGGTCCATGCCCTGCTGCAGCACATTGGTCACCACCCAGGTCTTCAGAGAGCCGGTGTCATAGCTGCGCTGCAGCGCGTGCGGGTGTCCGGACAGCCGCATGGAGAAGCCTGGCATTTCGCCTGGAACGTCCGCTCCGGTGGCCTTGAGCGTCACATCGATGCGGGTTCGGTTGGCGGCCAGATCGCTGACAAGACGGATGCTGCCGGATGCGCCGCCGCCGGAGAGCGCGACTGGTTCCGACCGCAGGATGCCGGTCGTCAGGCTTAGCGGCATTTCCTGCAGTCCTGCCTGCAACGGGCCTGACGACAATGCTCCCGTCATCAGCCGGTCAAGCCCTTCAACGGTGTCAAGACCGGCAAGCTTCGGCAACAGGGCCGCAATATCCAGCCCGGCCAGGGTGAAATCACCACCACTGAGCTTGCCCTGCCCGGACAACTGGCTGATCATGCCTGCCGGTGTCCGGCCGGCGCCGGAAAACGCCATGTCGAGCGAGGCGGTCCCGGCCAGGGCTGGTTGTCCGTCAGCCGTCTGCAGCAGGTTGCCGGTTTCGATGCCGGCCGAGAGCCGGCCGGCGGCGGACACCAGTGGACCCTTGTTGTCCACTGCCAGTTCAAGACTGAACGGACCGTCAGCCCGCGTTGTGCCCGACAGGCTGACGTTTATGGTGCTGCCGTCCGCCGCCTGAGACAGTTCAAGGACGCCACCGTTGAGCAGGAGACCAGGCAACACATCTGTGTGGCGGGCTTTCAGCGTCAGCGGCAGATCAAGCCAGCCAAGGCGCGTCAGCGTCAGCGCGCCGCTGGACGTGGTATCTCCCCCCGGAGGGAAGGCAAGCAGGCCGGCCAGCCAGCTGGCGTCGAGCCGTGCAAGCTCAAGATCGGCGCCGATGCGCGGCTGCCGCAGGCTGCCGCCAAGACGGAGCCGTCCCGAGGCCGTATTGCCGGGCAGCGTTGCCTGCACCCGTTCGAGGGTGAGGACGCCGGTGTCCAGTACGGCTTCGGCGTTTGCCGAGATGGAGCGCGAGGCCGCCAGCGCCGATGCTGGCGGGTCAATTCCCAGCGCCGCAAGCAGCGCGGCAGCATCGTCTGCCTTGAGGTTCACGCTGCCGGAGCCGGCGATGCCGCCGCCGGGCGACAGGGTAAAGCCGCCATCCCAGTTCAGGCTGGCATCAAAACCTGTCAGGCTTGCGGTTCCTGACAGGGCGGCGGAGGGCTTCCCCGTGAGGCTGACCTTGAACGAGGCAGGCTGATCGCCGCCGGAAACTGGCGCGATGCCCGCCAGCGCCAGCAGGTTTGCGCTCGACGTGCCGGACACGTCGGCGTCAACCGAGAGCGCACCATCGCGCCACGAGGCAAGCTGGCCGTCAAAGAGGGCAGTCACATCGACGCTGGCTCCGGCGGCACGGCCCTGCAGAGTGGTCTTGCCGGCGCTGCCGGCCGGGCCGGTGGAAATTTCGGACAGTATCTTGAGATCGACCGGCCCGAGGCGCCTGGCCCAGGGTTCGCGGCTGCTGGCGGCGTCGAGCACCCCGGCAAGCCTGAGGAACGGGCGCGGGTCGGACGCGTTGAACCTGCCTGACACGGAACCGGCGACCCCGCCTTCGGGGAAGTTGACAACACCAGCGATGTCGAGACGGGCATCGCCAATGCCGCCGATTTCGATGGTGCGCAGTTCCACCGCGCCGCCGGAAACATCGACATCAATGGCTATGTCCTCGGCTTCGACGCCGCGCATGACCAGTCTGTCGGTCTGGATGGTAAGCTGCGCATCGCCAAAACCGGCAATCGCCGAAGCCAGGCCGGCGAGGCCGCTGACGCCGCCTTCATCCCCGGCGTGGCGAGACAATCCGCGCGGGGCATAACGGTCGACGTTCAACCGGTCCGCCACCAGACGCATGGCAATGACGGGTGCATCGCCATGGCTGATCCGGAAAGAGCCTGTGGCGGTTGCGTCATCGAGCCTGGCATTTATGCCGGTCAGGCGCAGCGTGCCGGGTGTGACGCCAAGCTTGCCGTTGATCCGCGCCCGGCCCCGGGCGCCCGCCCAGACTTCACCTATAGCCTCTGCATGATCGGGAACAGCCCAGATCACCAGATCTCTCATGGAGATCGAATCGATGGAAAAATCACCCGCAAGCTGCGGTGCAGCGCCATTGCTTGCCGGCAGCAGGATGCCGGAGAAGCTGGTGCGGCTCTGCCCCGGCAGTCCGGCCGATGCCTCGGAAATGCGCAACGAGCCAGGAGAAAGCTGGCCGGCGAGCGAAACGCGCGTCAGCGTTTCGCCACCGACGATGAGGCTGGTTATGGCGGTGTCGAAGCGGATGCTGGTGTCGGCAGGCAGGACCTCCAGCAAAGACGATACGGCGTCAAGAACAGCCGCAGTTGAACCATCGTTTCCGGATCTGAGCAGGTTGCGGCCGAGCAGGTGGTCGATGTCGAGATTTGCCGCGCTCAGCCGCAATGTCGTATCCAGTTGCTGGCCGAGGCTGATGTCGGCCTCACCGGTGACGAGGTTGCCACCGGCCAGATCGGTGGCGGGCACGACCTCAATATTGCGCAACGCCACGGCGTCGAAGCTGGCGGCAATGTCGCTGGTGATGCGAACCTGCCAGATCGAGTCGAGCGGATTGGCCTTGCCGCCGGACACGCCTGCCGGAGCAACTGTCAGCTTGCCGGTCACCTGACCGTCATCGCGCAGCGCCTCGCCGTCGAATGACCAGATGAAGCCGCTATCGTCCTTGGGCGTAATCGAACCGGCGACATTGAGCGGGGAGCCGCTGCGGTATTTGCCGGTAGAGGCGGACAGGGCGAACGGGGTGCCGGTCTGTTCCGCATCAAGCTGGATGCGCCATGGTCCGTCCAGCGCCGGGGCTGACAGGCGGCCGTTGACGCCGGCGATCTCCGACAGCCCGCCCCGGCGGCCATCGCCCAGGAATATCCGCCCGTCCACGACATCGATGCCGGCCACCGCAATCTGGTCGGCGCCGGGCAGTCCCTTCAGCGAACGCTCCGGGTTGATGTTCCAGGAGGTGCCGCCGGTGGCAAGCCGCTCCAGTGCCAGCACAGGCCTCAGCAACCTCACTTTGCGAAACTCGATGCGGCCGGACAGCAGGGCGGGGGCGGAGATTTCCGCCTCGACGCGCTCGACCTGGGCAAACTCAGCCAGCAGGGAACCCGGCGGATTGGAGATGCGGACATTGTCGGCGGTCAGGCTGGGCCATGGGAACAGCCGCACCGTGAGCGGGCCGGAGATGGTTACATCGCGCCCGGTGACGAGGCTGGCCTGACGCTGAAATTCGGCCTTGTGCGCCTCCCAGTTGACGAAGTAGGGACCCAGCCCCAGCACGCCCGCGGCGATGATCAGCAGGATGCCGAGTATGGTCAGCGGTGATTTCAGTATGCTCACTGGGCGGGCCGCATCAGTTCACGGGTTCAGCCGGGCAATATCTTGCCCGGGTTCATGATGTTCTTCGGGTCGATCGCCTGCTTGATCTGGCGCATGACTGCTACGGCGGGGCCATGTTCGGCTTCAAGGAACTTGCGCTTGCCGGAGCCAATGCCGTGTTCGCCGGTGCAGGTGCCGTCCATGGCGATGGCGCGCATGGCAAGGCGGTAGAGGAACTCCTCGGTCTGCTTTACTTCCTCGGAGTCTTCGCGGTCGCAGAAAAGCACCACGTGGAAGTTGCCGTCGCCGACATGGCCCAGAATGGGGCCATAAAGGCCGTGGGCCTCGAGGTCCTTGCGGGTCTCCTCGACGCATTCGGCCAGCCGCGAGATGGGCACGCAGACGTCGGTGCCCAGCGCTTCCTTGCCAGGCATGGCGGCCTTGATCGCCCACCAGCCATCATGGCGCGCCTGCCACAGCTTGTTGCGGTCTTCCTCCTTCGTTGCCCATTCGAACGGGCCGCCGCCGAGTTCTGCGGCAATCTCGCCGAACTGCTCCACCTGCTCGCGGGTGTAGGCCTGGGTGCCGTGAAATTCGACGAACAATGTCGGCTTTTCAACCAGCCCCAGCTTTGAATAGGCGTTGAAGGCCTTCAGATTTTCCTCGTCCACCAGTTCCACCCGGGCAATCGGGATGCCCGACTGTATGGCGGTAATGGCGGCGGTGCAGGCAGCCTCGATGGAGGGGAAGGGGCACACGCCGGCAGCGATCGATTCCGGAATGCCGTAGAGCTTGAGGCAGATTTCGGTGATCACGCCGAGGGTGCCTTCGGAACCCACCATGAGCCGTGTCAGGTCGTAACCGGCGGAGGACTTCTTGGCGCGGCGTGCGGTGCGCACGATTTCGCCATTGGGCATCACGGCGGTCAGCGACAGCACGTTGTCGCGCATGGTGCCGTAGCGCACTGCATTGGTGCCGGAGGCGCGGGTGGCGGTCATGCCGCCCAACGACGCATCCGCGCCGGGGTCGATGGGGAAGAACAGGCCCTGGTCGCGGATATATTCATTGAGCTGCTTGCGGGTGACGCCGGGCTGTACGCGGACGTCGAAGTCCATGGTGTTCACCTCGAGCACCTGGTTCATGTTCATCACGTCGATGGTAATGCCGCCGAACGGCGCGGTGATGTGGCCTTCCAGCGAGGTGCCGGTGCCGTGCGGAATGACCGGCACTTCGTAACGGTTGCAGACCTGGACGATCTTCTGCACTTCCTCCGTGTTGTTGACGAAGGCCACGGCGTCGGGCGAATGGCCGGGGTTCCAGGTGGTGTCCTTGCCGTGCTGGTCGCGCACGGCCTGCGACGTGGACAGCCGGTCGCCCATGAATTCGGCAATCTCTGCAATGGCTTGTTGAACGGAATTGCCGCGTTCGGCAGGGGTGGCCGGCATCTATCGACCCTCATATGGTGCGCCCCCGAAGCGGGGCTTTGTCTGGTGTATGGAATGGACTATACCGGCGTGCAAGCCCGCATGCACCATCTATCCGGCAGGGAGAGCATTACGACATGTCCATTTACGGCGCGCCTTTCGTTGGCTCCATCAAGCAGGTCGAGGACCAGTGGATCGACTATAACGGCCACTTCAACATGGCCTATTACGCGGTGCTGTTCGACCGCACCTGCGACGAGGCGTTCGAACTGGTGGGGCTGGGCGCGGAGTATCTGAAATCGGGCGCGTCTTTCTTCACGCTGGAAACCCACACCACCTATGTGCGCGAGCTGCACGCGGGCGACCGGGTAAAGGTGACGGTGCAGATGCTGGATTACGACGCCAAGCGGATGCACTACGTGCAGGAGATGTTCCACGCCGGAGAGGGCTGGCTGTCGTGCACGATGGAAGCCATCTGCATGCACGTGGACCTGAACCTGAAGAAATCCTCGCCGTTTCCGGACTGGATGCTGGAAAAGATCGCCGCGATGCACGAGGCGCACAAGACCTGCCCCGTCCCGCCGCAGGTGGGCCACCGGATCGGGATACCGCGGAAGTGACAGACCTGCCGGCAAGGGTTGCATCTTGTGGGCCCACGGGTGCACAGTCTCAGGCAGATGGGGCTGTGATTTTTCGCTGGTAAGGGCCTGGCTCGCCGATGGGCGATCTCAAGGACAGGTTGTTGTCGACACTGGGTGGCCTGACCCTGCCGCAGCTGCGCGCCTTCTGGGCGGCGAAGCACCCGCTGGTATGGGCCCTGGCGCTGATGATCGGCGTATCGGCGGCGTTTGCAATCCTCGGTTTCCGGCTCGCGATCGGATACATTCAGTGGCTCTGGCTGGGCAATACACAAGAAAACGTGGTGGCAACGCTGGCTGCCATGCGCGCGCCATGGCTGGTGGTGCTTGCTCCCACCGTTGGCGGCCTGCTGGTTGGGCTGATCCTCTGGAAGCTGATGCCGACGCGGCGCGCCCACGGCATTGCCGATGTGATCGAGGCAGGAGCGCTGTTCAATTCGCGAATCCCGCTGCGCACCGGGCTGACGTCAGCTCTGGTGTCGGCGGTGTCCATCGGATCCGGCGCGAGCGTTGGCCGCGAAGGACCGGCAGTACATCTCGGCGCCACGGTTGCGGCATTTCTGGACCGCCAGTTCAACCTGAGCCCGGCGGCGCGGCGGGTGCTGCTGGCATCCGGCGCCGCGGCCGCCGTGTCGGCCAGTTTCAATGCACCGATTGCCGGCGTGCTGTTTGCGCACGAGATAATCCTGGGACACTTTGCGTTGTCGGCTTTCGTGCCGACGGTGCTGGCTGCGGTGGTGGCAACGCTGATCACCCGCGCTTGGCTGGGCGACTTTCCGGCCTTCATCCTGACCGGCCATGAAATCGTCTCCTACTGGGAGTTTCCCGCCTTTGCGCTGCTTGGCCTCGTCTGCGGGCTGGTGGCAGTGTGCTTCCAGCTGGCGGCCATGACAGCAGACTGGTCGGCCCGGCGCGTCACAATGCCGTTATGGTTGAGGCCGGTGCTCGGCGGACTGGCGGTGGGATGTCTTGCACTGGGCGTGCCGGAAGTACTGGGCGTCGGCTATGAGGCGACCACCCTGGCGCTGAGAGAAAACTATTCGCTGACCTGGCTGCTGGTGCTGCTGGTGGCCAAGACGCTCGCCACGGCAATTTGCATGGCCAGCCGGTTTGGCGGCGGGGTGTTTTCGCCGACGCTCTATATCGGGGCCATGGCCGGCGGCGCCTTCGGCATCATCGCGGCCTCCGCGTTCCCGGCCTACGCATCGAGTTATGGCGTCTATGCGCTGCTGGGCATGGGAGCAGTAGCCGGAGCGGTGCTCGGCGCGCCGATCTCGACCGCGGTGATCGTGTTTGAACTGACCGGCGGCTATGAGCTCACCATCGCGATCCTGCTGTCAGTGTCGATTGCATCGATGGTGATGCAGGGATTGCTGGGCAAGAGCTATTTCCAATGGCAGCTGGCGCAGCGTGGAGTGTTTCTCGGCGAGGGGCCGCATCTGCGGATCGTGCGGACATCGACGGTGCGCGATTTCCTCCGGCCGTTGACGCCGGAAGAACTGGCCGAGCCGGCCGCACTTGAGGACCGGCCGAAACTCATTCCCACCGATACGCTGGAGACGGCGTTGCGCGTGTTCGATGAGGGCGGCTTCACCCGGCTGGCGGTGTTCGACAAGCGCGAGGGCGGTGAGCACATCGGCTGGGCTGACCAGGTGGCGGCGCTGGCGACTTACAACCGCGCACTCATCGAGGCCAACGTGGAAGAACACAGGTAGGCGGCAGGTCAGATCTCACGGTTTTTGACAGCATGCAGGATTTCCACCCGCAGGGCGGACGACAGGTTGGTTGCGCCGCGCGCTTCGTCTATCGCGGCAACCAGGCCCGCGAGCGACACGCTGCGGGCCTGAGCGAGCTGATTGAGCGCGTCCCAGAACTCCGGTTCCAGCGACAGCGAGGTGCGGTGGCCGGCGATGGTGACGCTTCGCTTGACCGGGCCGTTCATTCCTTGTCGCGCTTGTGGCCGTCGAGGTGGCGGCGCGCCTTGTCTTCCGCCGCCTTGTCGAGCTGTTTTTCAGCCTTCGTGCGTCCAAATTTCACGCGATTTTCCTCAGCTTTCGCGTCCTTTTCGGCGCGGTCCCTGGATTTGCGAAACCTGTTCAGGTTTACCGGGGTGCTCATGCAGGGTCAGGCCCTATCATCTTCGCAGGCACCACGATGGCATCGAAATCATCGGCCGGGATGCCGTCGGCAATGGCTTCCTCGCGCAAGGTTGTGCCGTTCTTATGGGCGGTCTTGGCGATCTTCGCGGCACGGTCGTAGCCGTACTTCTCCTTCAGCGGGGTCACCAGCATCAGCGAGTTGGCAAGGCCTTGTGCGATGTTGTCGAGGCGCGGTTCGATGCCGACGACGCAGTTGTCGGTGAAGGACACGGCAGCGTCTGCCAGCAGGCGCACCGACTGCAGGAAGTTGTAGGCCATCATCGGGTTGAACACGTTGAGTTCGAAGTGGCCTTGCGAGCCAGCGAACCCGATGGCCGCGTTGTTGCCGTGGATATGGGCGCAGACCTGGGTCAGCGCCTCGCACTGGGTCGGGTTGACCTTGCCCGGCATGATGGACGAACCGGGTTCGTTTTCCGGCAGCGCCAGTTCGCCCAGGCCTGCACGCGGGCCGGAGCCGAGGAAGCGGATATCGTTGGCGATCTTGAAGCACGACATGGCGACGGTGTTGATGGCGCCGTGGGTCATGACCATGGCGTCGTGGGCGGCCAGCGCCTCGAACTTGTTGGGCGCCGAGGTGAAGGGCAGGCCGGTGATCTCGGCGATCTTCGCCGCGACCTTTTCGGCAAAGCCTGCCGGCGAGGCGAGGCCGGTGCCAACGGCGGTGCCGCCCTGGGCCAGTTCCATCAGCGCGGGCAGGGTCATCTCGATGCGGGCGATGCCGTTCTCGATCTGCTTCGCATAGCCGGAGAATTCCTGGCCAAGGGTGAGTGGCGTGGCGTCCTGGGTATGGGTGCGGCCAATCTTGATGATGTCGCCCCATGCCTTTGCCTTGGCGTCGATGGCCTGGTGGAGGTGCTTCAGCGCGGGGATCAGCCGGTGCACGACTTCCTCGGCGCAGGCCACGTGCATGGCGGTGGGGAAGGTGTCATTGGACGACTGGGACATGTTGACGTGGTCGTTCGGGTGGACGGGCTTCTTCGAGCCCTGTTCGCCGCCCAGCATCTCGATGGCGCGGTTGGAGATGACCTCGTTGGCATTCATGTTGGACTGGGTGCCGGACCCGGTCTGCCAGACGACCAGCGGGAAGTGGTCATCGAGCTTGCCGTCGATCACTTCCTGCGCGGCGGCGATGATGGTCTTGCCCAAGTCAGCATCCATCTTGCCCAGCGCGATGTTGGTCTCGGCTGCTGCCCGCTTGACGATGCCGAGTGCGCGGACGATGGGCTGCGGTTGCTTTTCCCAGCCGATCTTGAAGTTGCCGAGCGAGCGCTGCGCCTGCGCACCCCAGTATTTCGAGGCATCCACCTCGATGGGGCCAAAAGTATCGGTTTCGGTGCGGGTCGTCGCCATGAGTCAAGCACTCCGTCGGTCAGGCAGAAGGGAATGTCGCGGCATAGCATGCACCGCGCGCCCAATCCAGTTCGACGGATGGCGGACTCTAGACCTTGAAGTCCGGGTGCATGGCGCCGCGCAGGCCCATTGACCAGAACGCCGTTTCCAGCCGGCAGGCGGTGGTGAAGGTGCCGCTCAAGCCTTGCCAGCGGGGCGAGGCCCTGAAGTCCGGCCCGAGCGTACGCTCGGCGACGAGCTGGAAGCGGCTGGCGGCAGCGCGAGCGAAACCCTGGTAGTCCTCGCCGCCATAAGTCTCGATCCAGTCCTTGTAGGGGTGGTTGCCGCGGCGGCCCTCGGTCACAGCCATCAGCCGGGTGCCGATCTCGCCGTAGCCGAGCGCGCAGGGGATGAGGGCGGCCAGCAACTCAAGCAGGTCGCCGCGCTGGCCGGCGTCCATCACGAAGCGGGTATAGGCGAGGTTTTCCGGCTCTTCGCGGGTGGCGGCGAAGGCGGATTTCGATATGCCTACGGCTTCACATGTTTCGATGTGAAGCTGCATCTCGCCGTCGATGAGGGCCAGTGCTGCGCCTGCAAACTCCCGCATTTCGTCGATGTCCGTAGATTTGGCGGCGGCCAGCGCCCAGGCGCGGGTGTAGTGGATCAGGTAGACATAATCCTGCTGCAGGTAGTGCAGGAACGAACCACGCGGCAGCGAGCCGTCCTCGAGGCCGCGCACGAACGGGTGTTCGACATAGGCGGTCCAGGCGGGGCCTGCCTCAGCGCGCAGCTGGGCATGGAAAGATGAGCCGTAATCCATGGGGTTCAGCCTTTCTGGGTTGCGTGGAAGTGATGGGTGGGGCCATGGCCATGGCCGACATTCAGCCGGTCCGCGGCGGCGATGGCTTCAGCCACATAGGCCTTGGCGGCGCGGGCGGCGGCTTCGGCGTTGCCGGTAATGGCGAGCTGGGTGGCCAGCGCTGAAGACAGCGTGCAGCCGGTGCCGTGAGTGTTCCTTGTCGGTGTGCGCTTGCCTTCGAGCCAGATGCCCTGGCCATCGGGGGTGAGCAGGTAGTCCGGACTGTCTTCGCCGCCCAGATGTCCACCCTTCAGCATGACGCCCTTCGCACCGAGCGCGACGAGCTTGCGGGCGAGCTCGGACATGTCATCACGCGAGGTGATCTCCGGGTCGCCGGTGAGTTCCGCCGCTTCCGGCAGGTTGGGCGTGATGAGGGTGGCGAGTGGCACAAGGCGCGCTTTCAGCGCAGCAACCGCGTCCTCTCTCAGCAGCCGGTCGCCACCCTTGGCCACCATGACCGGGTCCAGCACCACGTTGACGGCCTTGTTGCGGGCAAGCGTAGCCGCCACCGCTTCGGCAATCTCTGCCGTGGCGATCATGCCGATCTTGACGGCGTGAACCTCGATGTCGGCGAACACGGCGTCGATCTGCTGGCCGACGAAAGCCGGTGGCACCAACTCGATGCCGGTCACGCCTTGAGTGTTCTGGGCCGTCAGCGCGGTCAGCGCGGCCATCGCATAACCGCCGTTGGCGGAAATGGACTTGATGTCGGCCTGGATGCCGGCGCCGCCGGAGGGGTCGGAGCCCGCGATGGAGAGGATGTTCGGGATCATGCTCGGGCTTCCTCGATTTCAGCTTTCAGGCGGCTGGCGGCTTCACGCGGGTTGGCCGCGCCGGCGATTGCCGAGACCACGCAGATGCCGTGCGCACCTGCCGTCAGGGCGGCAGCGGCATGGCCATGCTTGATGCCGCCAATGGCGACGGCGGGCACCCTGGCCTGGGCAATCAGGCGGGCGAGCCCGTCAAAGCCGATGGGCGCGTCGTGGTCGGGCTTGGTGGACGTGGCGAATACAGGACCGATGCCGACATGGTCCACATATGCCGGGTCGGGCAGGGTGGACAGGTCTGCCGGGTTGATGGAGGTGCCGATGAGGACGCTGTCGCCGACGATCCCTCGGACCTCGCGGGCGGGCATGTCCTTGACGCCGACATGGATGCCGTCAGCCCCGATGGCCTCGACGAGGTGGACGCGGTCGTTGATGACCAACGGCACGTCAGTGCCTTCCAGCACCTGCTTCAGCTTGCGGCCAAGGGCTGTGAACTCTTCGTCGGAGGCCGTCTTGTCGCGCAGCTGGACGGCGGTGACGCCGCCCGCCACGGCTTCGCGCACCGTGGTGACAAGATCGCCATTGGCGCAGTCGGCAGGGCCGGCGACGAGATAGAGCGACAGGTCGATGGGATGTTTCATGACAGGTTCACCCGGGCAGCGGCGTTGACGGTTTCTGGGTCGAGGGCAAACAGCGCATCCAGGAAGGCGACGTAGAACGTGCCGGGATGGCTGCTGGACAGGGCGGCGCGCTCACCGGCGATGCCGTAATAGGCGAGAGCCGAGACGGTTGCCTCGAACGGGTCTGGCGTGGTGGCGGCGAAGGCGGCGGTGATGCCGGTCAGCGCACACCCCAGCGCGGTGATGCGCGGCATGAGCGCGTGACCGTTGGCGATTTCGGCGCGGCGGCCATCCTGCGACAGGACGAGGTCGACGGGACCGGTGACGGCAATGACCTCTCCGGTGTCGGCGCACAGGCGGCGGGCAGCCGCTTCGGCGGCAGACACGGCGTCTCCGGCGTCGACGCCCTTGCCCGACGCGGCTTCGCCTGCCAGCGCCATGATCTCCGATGCATTGCCGCGAATGACCGTGGGCCGCAGCGCCGCCAGTTCGCGGGCAACGCCGGTACGGTAGCTGGTGGCGCCAGCGCCTACCGGATCCAGCACCCAGGGCTTGCCATTGGCGTTGGCGGTGCGCGCAGCGAGCGTCATGGACTCGACCCAGGCGGGCGTCAGCGTGCCGATGTTGACGGTCAGTGCGCCGATCAGCTTGCCGAATTCCTCGACCTCTTCCCTGGCATGCACCATCGCGGGCGAGGCGCCTGCAGCCAGCAGCACGTTTGCCATGGTCGTCATGGCGACGAAATTGGTGATGTTCTGGACGAGCGGCGCGCGTGTGCGCAGTCGTGCCAATGCTGCGCCGTGGTCAATGTTCATGCCATGCCTCCCCGCCAGTGAAAGAGGCATCCGATGCAAATGCTGATGAAATGCAGCGGACGACTTCCTTCGCCGGCATTATCCGGATCAGGTTCCAAGGGTGCTTCTCAGCAGGCGTTGCCGCCCGCGCCCCTGTCGTATAGCTGCTTACATAGCAAGTGAGCAGGCCGGTCTCAAGGCCCGCTCATGCCAACCCGATGTCTTCCAGCCAGATCGGATTGGTCCAGGCTGCCTTGCCATGCTCATCGCGCACCACGACGCGAAGCCACTTGGATGGCGGGCAGGCGAGCCAGTCGTTGTCAAGTCTTGCAAGATCGAGCGTGGCGCGGCTGATCGATCGTCCGGTGGTGGACACCGTGCGGGACGTGCCGCCAAGCACGGTGATTGCGTTGACCGGCGAGCACTCGACTGTGAGTTCGCGTCCGTTCAGGTCGAGGCTGTGGATCTGTGGGCCTTGCGAGGAATAGTAGGCGCCGGACTTCAGCGCTTCGAGAAGGGCGTCGGGGTTGTTGCTGTCAGCCTTGACCATGACCCAGCCGCCGAAGGCGTCGTGATCGTGGTCACGGAAATGGGCGTCGTCGGTGGCGATGGAGGTAAGCCGGTGGCCCTGGTTGAGCAGCTGATCCATCAGGTAGAAGCCGCCGCCTCGATGGTTCTCCACGGCGCAGCCATGGTTGTAGACCTCGACGGAGTGGGCAAACGACAGATCGTTGCCATCGGCCATGGACAGTTGCGACCATTGCGGATGGGCGATCGAGACGAATGCACCGGCCCCGGCCGCGCGCCTTGCCAGCGCTATGCCGTCCTCGCCATCCATCAGCGGTTCGAAATCGAGCGGCAGGCCGTTGGCGACGATGTGCCAGAGCTCGCCGACCGAGGTTCTTGGCGCATGCAGTTCGGCGCCAATGATGGTGGTGAAATCGTTGCGGCGCAGGTTGCGGGTGTCGGCTATCGGCCAGTCGTAGATCTTCCAGAAGTGGTCCGACAGGCACATGAAGTCATAGCCTGCCTGATGATAGGCATTGATGACTCGTTCCGGCTCCAGTGCACCGTCCGACAGCGTGGAATGCGTGTGCAGGTTGCCGCGCCAGAAACGGCCGGGCGTGGAAAACAGATCGATGGGGTTCATGGCTTGAAGAGTGTCCAAACAGGATTGCTGATGACGTCAGATTACCGTGACATTCGCAGCCGTTTGCAACAGCTTTCTAACGTATTCACCAACGAAAAGCGCGGCAGGAGACCTGCCGCGCCGGTTTGGCGATGTTGTTGTATCGGCCGTTACGGGCGGCAGCCCTGACGGCGCACGTAGCGGCGATAGCTGCGGCCGCCACCCCATTCGCGGCGGCAGAAACGGCGCACCCGGCGGCAGGAGCGTCCTGGTCCGACGTAGCCGGGGCCGAAATAGATGCCGGGGCCGCCGAGATAGATGCCGCCGCCGCCACAGGCGCCGTGAACCCGGCAGTTGTGCCGGGGGCCTGCCCAATGAACCGGCAGGACGGGTTGGTGGATGGCATCGGCGGCCATCTCGTAGGGAAGTGACATGGGTGCCGGCGCGACGGGTGCCGCAGTGGCTGCAGACATGGTGGCGAACAGTGAACCGATTGCGACCACAACTGCAAGGACGAGTTTCTTTATGCTGATTTCCTTCGCTTTGGTTCTGGGCTTTGACGAGCCTCTCTCTACCCCCGGACGTAAGGCTATCATTACGTTCAGTTAATGTCGTCAAAAAACGCCACTTGAATCAGTGCAAAGATTTTCAGGAAGAATATTTCTCCCGCGCCATGCGAGGATCACTTGATGGCGATCAGTGCGCGGCACTCATTGGGCAGCCAGGCAAGGTTCTGGCGCGGGACGGGCTTCGGCCGGGGGATGGGCACACCGCTGGCGGTCTTCTTCTTGCCAGGCGCGGTTGCGGTTGCTTTCGGCTTGTTCCACGGCTTTTCGGAATACCAGTAGGCAAGCTCCTCGCCGCAGCCGGTGCCGTCCTTGGGCCGTGCAGCTGCTTGCGGCTTGCAGCGGGGCGAGTTTTTCGGGCAGCTCATGCGGATGTGGAAGTGATAGTTGTGGCCATACAGCGGGCGGACCTTGGCCAGCCATGCTCCCTTGTTGCCGGCCCAGTCGCACAGCGCCTTCTTGATCGGCGGGTGCACGAAGATGCGCTCGACTTCACTGTAGGAGGCAGCGCGCTTGATCAGCCGGGCATGGGCCTCGGTCCAGCGGCTGGCGTCGATGGTCTTGCGGTCCTTCGTCATCAGCGTGGCCGACATGGTCTCGCGTTCCTTGCGCGACAGCGTCCGGTCAGGCATCGGGGTAAGCCAGATGTCCGCGTCGAGGCCGAGCTGGTGCGATGCATGGCCGGTGAGCATCGGACCGCCGCGAGGCTGCTGAAGGTCGCCTACCAACAAGCCGTTCCAGCCGTCTTTCTCCTTTGCCTCAACGGCAAGCCGCTTGACCAGCTTGATCAAGTCCGGATGACCCCAGGCGCGGTCGCGGGAGGGGCGCATGACCTGCCAGGCCGGCCCATCCGCCGGGACTTCCTCAGCGCCGGCAATACAGCCCCGCGAGTATGAACCGAATACCTCCGGCCGCAGCGGAGCAGGGCCGACGACCCGTCCGAAATAGACCTTGGCGGGAACGAAATCGGAAATTGCGGGCAATGGGGGCTTGACGATGTCACCGGTGTGGCCAGCCGCCTGGGCCAGTGCGCCCCCCGTGCTGCCGGCAAGCGTGAGCAGCACGCAGGCCACCAGGCCCGGAAATTTGAACCGACGGTTATTTCTTGCGGAATGCATCCAGGGAAACCACCGTTGTGTCGTCGTTCGATGCCTTGCCGCCGGCAGGTGCGGCGATGTCTCCGGGGATCTCGTCTGAAAGTGGCTCGGTTGTATCATCTGCCTCGCCGGTTTCATCGCCATTGCCAGCATCGCCGCCAGCCTGTTCGAGCACGCCAGGCTCGAACTGCAGCCCGAACTGAACCGTTGGATCGAAGAATCCCTTGATGGCGGCGAACGGCACCACCAGCTTTTCGGGAATGTTGTCGAAAGACAGCTCGACCTCGAACAGCTTGTCGAAGACCTGCAGGTTCCAGAACTGGTGCTGCAGGACAATGGTCATGTCTTCCGGATACTTTGCCTTGAGACGTTCCGAAACTTTCACGCCCGGATAGGTCGTGTCGAACGAGATGAAGAAGTGATGCTCACCGGGCAACTGGCCGTCCCGGACCACGCGTTGCAGGGCCAGTTTCACCACGCTGCGCAGGGCGTGCTGGGCCAGAACGTCGTATCTCATCAAGTCTTCAGCCATGTCACCGTCCTGTGGAGGTCGCGCCGGGTGGTCCGGACACCCGGAACGAATCGACGTCAGAGAATACTACGGGTTTGGGGTGATCGCCACCGGGCCGTAACACCGTTCCGGTTTGCCTTCTTGCAGCCAATAACGGCGGATTGTGGGCTCTGGTTCCGAAGCGTGGGGAAGTGGGGGCTTCTGTTGCCAGGTGCCCCCGAACCCCGCCTAGACCTGCGACGGCCTAGGGCTTGGATCGAAGCGATCGGACTGCGTTACGCAGCCAGACGTGCTTCCGCATAGTTGTCGTTTGCAACTATTAGGGTAGCCCGATAACGGCGGTACAATGCCGGGCAAAAGTCAATCCTTTACGCCCTCGTCGATCCTGGTTCACCCCCAGCAGATGCTGCCTTGGGGAACTGGTCCACCGCCGCCGGCGATTGCCGGGCAGCATTTGGTGGAGGTGCCGGGTACTGCCCCCGGGTCCGATAGGTTTATTACGATCACCATTTATTGCCATAGCCGGTGCAAGCACCAGCACCCGGAATATAGGTGTTCACGGGAGCGAAATAAAGGGTCACGGCATGTTGAACGCACGTAATTCGATGTGTGGTGAAAGCTGGCGGTTGTCCCATTAGGTTCGGTTCCAGTTCAACTGATCCTGAAAGGAACCCGAACCATGCTGAACCGCCGTTCACTGATGGCAGCCGCGCTTGCCTTGCCGCTGGCCGTTTCATTCAGCCTGCCGGCCCTGGCTGGCAAACCTGAAATCTTCACGGGCCTCGTCGCCGGCAAGGGCGCCGCCGGCCATGACGTGGTGGCTTACTTCACCATGGGCAAGCCGGTGAAGGGCTCGGCGGAGTTCGCCACCGAATGGAAGGGCGCCACCTGGGAATTCTCGAGCGCCGAGAACCTCGAGAAGTTCAAGGCCAGTCCGGAAGCCTTTGCACCGCAGTATGGCGGCTATTGCGCCTATGGCGTCTCCAAGGGCGGCCTGGTCAAGGGCGAGCCTGACTTGTGGAAGATCGTTGACGGCAAGCTCTATCTCAACTTCTCCGAAGACGTGCAGAAGAAGTGGGAAAAAGACATCCCCGGCTTCATCAAGGCTGCCGACGGCAACTGGCCGAACATCCTGAAGTAACGTACACGGAAGGAGCTGTGGCTCTTCTTCTCTCGCGAGGCAATTCTGTTAAAGTGACTGAAGGGTCCGGGGCATCTCCGGACCCTGAATTGTCACCTGATACAAAACCGGAGGGAAAGACTTATGGCCGATAATTCCAGCTACCACGCCGATATCGAGAAATACAGCAAAGGCGTGAACGCCGCTGCCGTGGATTCCATCGTCAAGTATTGCGGCATAGCGCTGCGTTCGAAGGACGCCTCGCTGGTGTCGTGCACCGATCCGGCGGAACTGGGCCGGGTACGCGACGGCTTTGCCTCGAAGAAGCTGGGTCTGTCGGGCGATGCGGCCGACAAGGCCATGGCGGCCGTATGCGAGAAGATGAAGGGCGACCGGACCAAGCACCGCGTCACCTTCTACTACCTGCTGGCCGAGGAGACCGGCAAGATGGGCGCGCTCGCCTGAGATCTGCAGCGCACCTTGCAAGCTGTTGATGGCCGCCGGCATTGATTTGCCGGCGGTTTGCTTTTGGGGCTAGCCTGTCAGCCCCCGCAGATCACGGAGAATCAGGCGATGCGGCAGTATCACGATCTGCTCAGACACGTGCGCAATACCGGCGTGCGCAAGGATGACCGCACCGGGACGGGCACGCTTTCGGTGTTCGGCCACCAGATGCGGTTCGATCTCGCCGACGGCTTCCCGGTGCTGACCACCAAGCGGTTGCACTTGCGCTCGATCATCATCGAACTCCTGTGGTTCCTGCGCGGTGACACCAACATCAGGTGGCTCCACGACAACAAGGTGACCATCTGGGACGAGTGGGCCGATGCGAACGGCGATCTGGGTCCGGTGTATGGCCACCAGTGGCGGTCGTGGCCAGCGCGCGATGGCTCGACCATCGACCAGATTGCCAATGTCGTCGAACAGATCAGGACCAAGCCGGATTCGCGCCGGCTCATCGTGACCGCCTGGAACCCCGCTGACGTGGACCGCATGGCGCTGCCGCCGTGCCATTGCCTGTTCCAGTTCTACGTGGCGGACGGCCGGCTGTCCTGCCAGCTTTACCAGCGTTCGGCCGATATCTTCCTCGGCGTGCCGTTCAATATCGCGTCCTATGCGCTGCTGACCCACATGATGGCGCATGTGACCGGCCTGAAACCCGGAGAGTTCATTCACACGCTGGGTGATGCGCACCTGTACCTCAATCACCTCGAGCAGGCGGACGAACAGCTGACGCGCGAGCCGCTGCCGCTGCCAAAGCTGGTGCTGAAGCGCGACGTGAAGGAGATCGACCAGTTCGCGTTCGAGGACTTCGAGATCGTTGGCTACGAGGCACACCCGCACATCGCCGCCCCGGTGGCGGTATGACGGTTACAGTGCGGCCGGCGCGGCCCGGTGACGGCGAGGCGCTGCACCGGCTGGTGGTGGCCCTTGCCGAACACCAGAACGAGGCGCATCTGGTGACCTCGACACCGGCGCAGCTTGAGGCACTGCTGTGCGGCGATGATGCGCGGCAGGGCTGTCTGGTTGCCGAGATGGACGGCGTGGTGACCGGTTTTGCCTACTGGTATACGCTTGTCACCACGTACACGGCGCAAACCAAGCTTTACATGGAAGACCTGTGCGTGGACGCGGCGGCGCGGGGGCAGGGCGCCGGCATTGCGCTTCTCAAGGCGCTGGCCCAACTTTGCATGGATCGCGGCTACAGGCGGTTCGAGTGGCTGGCGATGGACGACAACGAAGTCGGCGGGGCATTCTACCGGCGGATCGGCGGCAAGGTGAAGCGCGGCGCCGAGACCTGGCAGATGTGGGGTCCGGAAATCCGGGCGCTGGCGGAAGGATGACGGAATGCGTGTGAGTGCGGTGGTGGCAGCGTCGGAAAACAATGTGATCGGCAAGGATGGCGGGCTGCCCTGGCATGTCTCGTCCGACCTGAAGCTGTTCAAGGAAATCACCATGGGCAAGCCGGTGATCATGGGCCGGCGCACCTGGGAGAGCCTGCCCAGGAAACCGCTGCCGGGCCGGCGCAACATCGTCATCACCCGCAACCAGGACTACGAAGCGGAGGGCGCTGAGATCGTCGGGTCGGTGGACGAGGCGCTGGCGGCGTGCCGGGGCGAGGAAGAGGTTTCAATCATCGGTGGCGGACAGGTCTATGAGCGCGCGATGGATCGCACCGACCGGATTTACCTGACGCGCATTCATCTGAATGTGGAAGGAGACACCTTCCTGCCCGACCTGCCGGGCACTGAATGGCAGGAAGTTGAGCGGCGTGAGTTTGACAGGGGCGAAAAGGATGACGCGGCGTTCACGCTGGTCGTTCTTGACAGGGTGAAGCATGACTGAGCCAGCCGTAGTGGTAGTGGGAGCCGGGGCTGCGGGCGTTGGCGCGGGGCTGGAACTTGCCGCCCGTGGCATCCCGTTTGTCATTCTGGAAGCGCAGGACCGGGTCGGCGGTCGCGCCTATACCGACAAGACGTCGCTGGGCCAACCGTGGGACCAGGGCTGCCACTGGATGCACTGCGCCGACGTTAACCCCCTGGTCGAGTGGGCGGACCGGCTGGGCGCAGATTATCTCAAGGACCGTCGCGATGACTGGTTTGGCGTCTGGCGCGATGGTGGCTGGCTTGACAAGGCCGGGCGGCAGCAGGTGCTGGACGAAACCTGGGCGCCGATCATGGCGCTGGCGGACATAGGCCCACGGCAGGCGGACGTGCCCCTTTCGCAGGCCATGGACCTGTCCGGCCAGCAGGGCGGGCTGCTGCGGCACTGGCTGCGGCTGATGTCGAGCGGCGATCCGGAGGTGGTGTCGGCGCGCGGTTATGCCGATTATGAGGACACCGAGACGAACTGGCCGGTGGTGTCCGGTTACGGCGACCTGATCGAGCGCATGGCGGCCGATCTGCCGGTACGTTTGAACACGCCTGTGACGGCAGTGGAGCAGGGTGCCCGTGGCGTCCGGGTCGAAACGGCTAACGGTATCATCGAGGCCCGCGCCTGCATCGTTACCGCCTCCACCAATGTGCTGCGGGCCGGGCAGCTCCGGTTTTCGCCGGGACCAGCCCGTGACCTGCTGGATCTGATCGCGGATGTGCCCTGCGGCCATTATGAAAAGGTGGCGATCAGGGTCAGCGGTGATCCCTTTGCCGCAGAGAACCACCGGGGCGGCAGCGTGCAACTGGCGGACAATCATATCGTCAACTTCCAGATCAGCCCCTACTGGCCGGGGCTGGCGGTAGCCCACATTGCCGGTGCGCCGGCGCGCGAACTTGCCGGGGTGGGGCCTGATGCGCTGCGCGAGCATGTGATGGAGGCGCTGGTGGCCGGCTGGGGATCAGCCGTGCGAAAGCAGGTGGTGGCGATGGCGCCGACCGGTTGGATGGATAACCCGCATGTGGGCGGCGCCTACAGCTACGCCATGGCAGGCCGGGCAGGCAGCCGGCGCCGGATGATGGAGGCTGATACCGGCACCGTGGCGTTCGCCGGTGAAGCCTTTTCACTGAAGTGGCAGGCAACCGCGCACGGGGCCTATCAGTCGGGCCGGGATGTTGCAGGCCGGATGGCAGACGCGCTAAAGCTCGCCGCATGAGCCTTGCGGAAGACATCGTTGAGCCCGATGACGGCGCGGGCGGGCCAAGCCTGCTGCGCGGCGCGCCAGACAGCGTGTCGTTCAACAAGCTGCGCAAAAGGCTGGTGCGGCAGGTGCGCCAGGCGATGGACGACTTTGCCATGCTGCCGCGCCAGGCTGGTGCGCGTTGGCTCGTCTGCCTGTCGGGCGGCAAGGACTCCTATGCGCTGCTGGCAATCCTGTCGGACCTGAAATGGCGGGGGCTGCTGCCGGTGGACCTGCTGGCCTGCAATCTCGATCAGGGCCAGCCGGGTTTTCCGAAGCACGTCCTGCCGGAGTTCCTGTCGGCGCATGCCATTGCCCATCGCATCGAGTATCGCGACACCTATTCCATCGTCACGGAGAAGGTGCCGGAAGGTGCCACCTATTGCGCGCTGTGCTCGCGGCTGCGGCGGGCGAACCTGTATCGCATCGCGCGCGAAGAGGGATGCTCGGCCATCGTGCTGGGCCATCATCGCGAGGACATCCTCGAAACATTCTTTCTCAACCTGATGTACGCGGGACGGCTGGAGGCGATGCCGCCCAAGCTGCGCAATGACGAGGGCGACCTGACGGTGCTCAGGCCGCTGGCCTATGCGGCAGAGGACGACATCGCGAAGTTCTCTGCGGCGCTCGAATTTCCGATCATTCCGTGCGACCTGTGCGGGTCGCAGGACGGGCTCAAGCGAAATACCATGAAGGCGATGCTGGAAGAGATGGAACGCCGCCAGCCAGGCCGCAAGGACACCATGCTCAAGGCGCTCATGAACGTGAAGTCCGGGCATTTGCTGGACCGGAAACTGTTCGACTTTTCAGCGCTTTAGCGCTGGTTTTCAGCAGATTGAGTCAACTGTCTGCCAACGAAAAAGCCGCGCCCGGAGGCGCGGCTTCGTGTGTCGTGGCTGAAAGGGGACGGCTTAGCCGGCCATCCACCAGCGCTCGCCGTTCTTGTGGCCGTCGAGTTCCCAGTTGTTGGCCCACTTTTCCGGAGTGCCGATCTTCTTCGACACGGCGTGGGTGTAGGCCATGTACATCGGGATCAGCGCGCCGCCGTCTTCGTTGCAGAGCTTCTGCATCTCGACATACATCTCGCGGCGCTTGGTCGTGTCCAGTTCGCCACGTGCCTGAACGAGCAGTTCGTTGAAGCGGGTGTTGTCCCACCGCGTCTCGTTCCAGTCTGCGCCCTTCGAGTAGATCTGCGAGAAGATCCAGTCCTCGGTCGGACGGCCACCCCAGTAGCCGCCGCACCAGGGCTTCTTGAGCCAGACGTCGTCCCAATAGGCGTCGTCGGCTTCGCGGACCACCTCGATCTCTATGCCGGCGGCCTTGGCGCTTTCGGCATAGAGCTGGGCGGTGTCGACCGCACCTTCAAAGGCGGTGTCGGCGATGTGGAGCTGAACCTTCAGGTTCTCCATGCCGGCCTTCTTCAGGTACGACTTGGCCATTTCCGGATCGTACTGGCGCTGCGGCATTTCTTCCGCAGTGGCACGGTAGATGTTGGCCGGGCCGATTGGCGAGTCGTTGCCCACTTCGCCCTGGCCAAGCAGGATCTTCTTGACCAGTTCCTCGCGGTTGATGGCCAGCTTCAGCGCCATACGTACGTTGACGTCCGAGAACGGCGCGGTATCGCAGTGCATCGGCAGAATGGCGTGCTTGTTGCCGAAGGTCGGCTTGACGACGACGTTCGGGTCCTTCTCCAGCAGCGCCACGGTCTTCAGGTCGAGGTTCGACATGGAGTGCAGCGAGCCGGTGCGCACACCGGTGGTGCGGGCATTCGCGTCGGCCACGAACAGGTTGTCGATGTCTTCGAAGAAGGCGGCGTTTTCCTTCCAGTAGCTCGGGTTGCGCTTCACCTTGGTGGAGACGCCGGGCTCGAAGTTGACCAGGCTGTAGCCGCCGGTGCCAACGCCCGATTCCCAGTCCATCTTGCCGTCATCCTTGGCCGGGCAGATCATCAGGTGGTAGTCGGACACAATGAACGGCCAGTCGGCGTTGGGGCCTTCGAGGGTGAACACCACGTTGTCGCCGTCAGCCTTGACGTCGGTGATCTGCTTGGTGAGGCCGGAGGCTGCCGACTTGTTGCCTTCGCCGCGGTGATGGTTGAACGAGGCCACCACGTCATTGGAGTCCATCGTCTTGCCGTTGTGGAACTCGACGCTCTTGCGCAGCTTGAACACCCAGGTCTTGGCGTCGAGGCTTTCCCAGCTCTCGGCCAGTTCAGAGCGCAGCTGACCGTCCGGAGACATCTCCGTGAGGTTGTTGCGCAGCTGGTTGCCGACGTTGATCATGTAGCTGTCGTTGGTCTGGGCCGGGTCGAGCACGTCCTTGGTGCCGCCGCCGGTCAGTGCCTGTATGTAAGACCCACCCTTCTGCGGGGTGGCTGCGCGGGCTTTGTCGAACATCGACCCGGCAAGCGAAGCAGTGACGCCGGTGGCGACCGCATAGCGAATGAAATCGCGGCGGTTCGTCCTTGGCGACTGCAAAACCTGCAACAGTTTGTCATCTGACTTCATCAGTTATCTCCCTTTGAACGCTTGACCTGACCATCCTCCAGCCCGATCGAACGAGATACTGTCACGAAAAATCACGCAGTTTCCAGTCTCTTTCTCAACTGGTGAGCCTGATTGACCGCAGGTTGAAGCGGATTTCTGCCTGCTGACCGGCGGAGCGGCGCGGTTTCGATCAAGTGGCGGGATTTGCGTCAGTTGCCGAATAATGATTTGTCAGAAACGGGCGCGATGTTCAAAGATGCGGGACATCCAGAAGCGAAACAACAGATTCCGGTCATATCCGGCATGGGAGGAACGATTCATGAAGACACGGGCTGCAGTTGCATTCGAGGCCGGCAAGCCGCTTGAGATCGTCGAGGTGGATCTTGAAGGGCCGAAGGCTGGCGAGGTCATGGTCGAGATCAAGGCCACGGGCATCTGCCACACGGACGAGTTCACGCTGTCCGGCGCAGATCCGGAAGGCCTGTTTCCGGCGATTCTGGGCCACGAGGGTGCGGGCGTCGTGGTTGAAGTGGGGCCGGGCGTCACCTCGGTGAAGCCGGGCGACCATGTCATTCCACTGTATACGCCGGAGTGCCGCCAGTGTCCGTCTTGCCTATCGCGCAAGACCAACCTGTGCACCGCCATCCGCGCCACGCAAGGCCAGGGCCTGATGCCGGACGGCACCTCGCGGTTCTCCTACAAGGGGCAGAAGGTGTTCCATTACATGGGCTGTTCGACCTTCGCCAATCACACTGTATTGCCGGAAATCGCGGTGGCCAAGGTCGACGAAAAGGCGCCGTTCGACAAGATCTGCTACATCGGCTGCGGCGTCACGACCGGCGTCGGTGCGGTGTTCAACACGGCAAAGGTCAACCAGGGCGCAACGGCCGCCGTGTTCGGCCTCGGCGGCATCGGCCTCAACGTGATCCAGGGCCTGAAGCTTGCCGGCGCCGACATGATCATCGGCGTCGACATCAACGACAGCAAGGAAGAGTGGGGCCGCAAGTTCGGCATGACCCACTTCGTCAACCCGACCAAGGTGGGCGACGTGGTGGCCGAAATCGTCAACATGACCAAGCGCGGCGCCGACCAGATCGGCGGGGCGGACTACACCTTCGACTGCACCGGCAATGTGAAGGTGATGCGCCAGGCGCTGGAGTGCTCGCACCGCGGCTGGGGAGAGTCGATCATCATCGGCGTGGCCGGTGCGGGTCAGGAGATCGCCACCCGGCCATTCCAGCTGGTCACGGGCCGGGTGTGGAAGGGCACGGCGTTTGGCGGCGCGCGGGGGCGCACCGACGTGCCGCGCATCGTCGACTGGTACATGGACGGCAAGATCGAGATCGACCCGATGATCACCCACATCCTCAAGCTCGAGGACATCAACAAGGGCTTCGACCTGATGCACGCGGGCGAATCGATCCGCGCCGTGGTCGTCTATTGACGGCCATCTACGTTGATGCAGATGCCTGCCCGGTGCGGGCAGAGACGGTCCGCGTGGCAAGCCGCCACGCGGTTCGTGTTTTCATCGTCAGCAATGGCGGCATCCGGCCCGACCCCGATCCGCTGGTGGAAACGGTGGTGGTGGATGGCGGACCGGACGTGGCGGACAAGTGGATTGCCGAACGCGCAGGACCCGGCGACATCTGCATCACCGGCGACATTCCGCTGGCGGCTCGATGCGTCGAGGCGGGTGCCCGGGTGGTCAAGCACAATGGCGACGTGCTGGACACTGCAAATATCGGCCAGGTGCTGGCGATGCGCGACCTGATGGCGGACCTGCGCGCCGCCAATCCGCTGAACCAGGGTGGCGGCGGCAAGCCGTTCTCGCAAAAGGACCGGTCGCGGTTCCTCGATGTGCTGGAACGCGAGGTGAGGCGGGCGAAGGGTTAGGACGCAGCCACCCGCTCGCGCCACCAGACATAAAGTCCGGCCCCGACGATGATGGCGATGCCGAGCCATTTCATGCCTTGCGGGATCTCGCCGAAGACCAGGTAGCTGAGTGCGGTGGCTGAGACGATTTCGATATAGGTGAACGGGGCCAGCACCGAGGCGGGGGCCCGCTTGAAGGCGTGCACCACCATCAGGTGGCCAACGGTGGCAATGAGCCCGACAGCCGCAAGCATGATCCAGTGCTGCTGCGACGGCCAGGCGAGGGTGAACAGTTCGAAACCTGCACCGGTGCCCGCCATGGACACAAGCGCGAGTGCAGGGACGGAAACGACGCCGGAGAAAAACTGCATGGTCATCGGGTCTTCCGAGGCGGACAGCGCCTTGGTGTAGAGCAGGTAGACGGCGAACAGGGTGGCTGCCGCAATGGGCAGCAAGGATGCCGCGCCGAAAATCGCGTAGCTGGGCTGGATGACGATGAGCGCGCCGATGAAGCCGACAGCCACTGCGACCCGGCGCCGCCAGCCGACTTTCTCTTTCAACACCAGCGCGCTGAGGATGGTGAGGATCAACGGTTCGACGAAGAAAATGGCGATGGCGTCGGGCACGGGCAGCCAGCGCAAAGAGGTGAAGAAACAGGTGGTGGCTCCCGCCATTAGCAGCGCACGCACGACGTTGGGCCAAAGCCGGTTGGGCATCAGCCCGGCCACGCCTTTCATCCAGAGCAGCAGCGGCAGCAGGTACAGGGCCTGGAAGGCGAAGCGCGCCAGCGACACCTGGATGCCGTTCAGTTCGGCCGACATGGCCTTGCCCATGATGTCCATCGCCGGCAGCAGCAGCATGGCGCCCGCCATCAGTGCGAGGCCGCCGGACACACCAGCGCCTGCAGGGGCAATTGTGGAAGTCGGGGCTTTCATTGAAACCTGACGGGGACGGAGGCGGAGTTTTCCGGCGGTAACCCATTGCCGGGGCAAGAGCAAGCATTGACGTGTACCGTCAAATCATGCCCGTTGTGCACCGCTTGCAGGACATCCGCGAAGGAGGACCCAGATGACCGGGATCGAGATCAAGGCAACCAACCGCTGTTTCGGCGGCGAGCAGATCCAGTTCACTCACCAAAGCAGCGCCTGCAGGTGCGAAATGACGGCGTCGATCTTTCTGCCGGCGCAGGCGAAGACTCGCAAGGTGCCGGTGCTGTGGTGGCTGTCAGGGCTGACCTGCACGGACCAGAATTTCGTCACCAAGGCCGGTGCGCAGCGCTACGCGGCCGAGCATGGCGTGGCCATCGTGGCGCCGGACACGTCGCCGCGTGGCGAAGGCGTGCCCGATGACCCCGACGGTGCATATGATTTCGGCCTTGGCGCGGGATTTTACGTCAACGCAACGCAGGCGCCTTTCAGCACGCATTATCAAATGTACGAATACATCGTGGATGAGCTGCCGGCGGTGATCGGGGCAAATTTCGATGTGGACATGAGCCGGCAGGCAATCTCGGGCCACTCGATGGGCGGGCACGGCGCGCTGACCATCGCGCTGAAGAACCCGGGAAGATTCAAGTCGGTTTCGGCATTTTCGCCGATAGTTTCACCGATGAATTGCCCGTGGGGGCACAAGGCGCTGGGCGGCTATCTTGGTGACGACAAGGCAGCATGGGCGGCGCATGATGCGTGTGCGCTGATTGCCGATGCGCCGGAGCGGCTGCCGCTGCTGATCGAACAGGGCGATGCGGACAACTTCCTGGCCGGGCAACTCAAGCCGCACCTCATTGAGGAAGCTTGCGCCAGGGCCGGTCACCGGCTGACACTGAGAATGCAACTAGGATACGACCATTCGTATTACTTCATTGCCAGCTTCATTGGTGATCACGTGGCATGGCACGCCCGGGCGTTGTTTGCCTGATTGTAATGCAGCCACGCATGGACTTGTTGTAACCGGTTGCCTATATCACCAGATGAGCGAGTAACAGCCGGAACAGGGTTCCGGCGCAGGAAGAGGGAAACTCTCAGCACATGCCATGGAATACACAAGGCGGCGGCGGTGGTGGTCCTTGGGGCCAGGGACCATCGGGTGGAGGCGGCGGTGGCCGCAGCGGCGGGCCGGGCACACCTCCCGATCTGGAAGACCTGATCCGCAAGGGGCAGGACCGGCTTAAGACCGTGCTGCCGCAAGGCGGCGGCGGCAAAAGCCCGTGGATCATCGGCCTCATCGCGCTTGGTGCGCTGTGGGCGTTCAACAGCTTCCATACCATCCAGGCGGACGAACAGGGCGTCGTGCTGCGGCTGGGTGAATACCAGCGTACTGTCGCGCCTGGCCTGCAGTTTGCCGCGTGGCCGATCGAGACGATGGAAACGCTGCCGGTCGAGGCGGTCAACCAGATCAACTTCGGTGGTGACGGCAACTCCACCAGCAGCCAGATGCTGGCGGGCGACCAGAACCTTGTGGACATCCGCTTTACGGTGCAGTGGAAGATTTCCGATCCGACGCAGTACCTTTTCAATGTGCGCGAACAAGAGCGCCTGGTCCGCACGGTGGCCGAAAGCGCCATGCGCGAGATCGTGGGCCGCACGCCGGCTGAGGAAATCCGCACCCGTGGCCGTTTCGAGGCCCAGGAACAGGTACGCGCCCTGACGCAGGCTGCCATCGAGAACTACCAGTCAGGCATCACCATCCTCGGCGTACAGCTGGAAAAGGCTGACCCGCCGCCGCAGGTGGTCGATGCGTTTGAAGAAGTGCAACGTGCCGAGCAGAACCAGAACCGCTTCATCCGTGAGGCCGAACAGTACCGCAACCAGGTGCTGGGCCAGTCGCGCGGTGAAGCCTCCAAGATCGTGGAAGACGCCAAGGCCTACACGGCCCGGGTGGTCAACGAGGCGGAAGGTGAAGCGCAGCGCTTCAAGTCGATCTACGCGGAGTATGCCAAGGCGAAGGACGTAACGCGCAAGCGCCTCTTCCTCGAAATGATGGAAGACGTCATGGCCAATTCCAACAAGGTCATCATCGAAGGCAATACCGGCGGCCAGGGCGGTTCGGGCGTGGTGCCATACCTGCCGTTGCCGGAAATACAGAAGCGTCAGCAGCAGCCGTCGGGAGGTAACCAGTAATGGGTGCGATCAAGTCATTCGGCCTCATGCTGGCCGCCGGCGCAGCGTTCGTGGTGTGGCAGTCGCTGTTCGTGGTGGACGAGCGCGAAAAGGCGCTGGTCACCCAGCTGGGTGAAATCCAGCGCGAGATCAACGAACCGGGTCTGTACTTCAAGATTCCGTTCATTCAGGAAGTGGTGCAGATCGAGGACCGGATCGTGTTCTTCGAGAGCACGGACAAGTCGGTGCAGGTGGTCGACGGCCGCCGTTACCTCGTTGACTCGATCACCATGATCCGCGTCAACAATCCGCGCCGGTTCCGTGAAACGGTGGGCGCCAACCTCGGCGTTGCCCAGAGCCGCATCGAGACCCGTCTCGACGCTGCCCTTCGCCAGGTCTATGGCCGGCGCACCTTCGATGCAGCCCTGTCCAAGGATCGCGCGGCGATGATGCGCGAAATCCGTGACCAGGTGCGCGCCGAGGCCGATGCACTGGGCATCGAGGTGGTGGATGTGAAGATCCGCCGCACCGACCTGATGCCGGACGTGCTCAAGGATACCTACGACCGGATGAACGCCGAACGCTTTGCCGAAGCCGCTGAACTGCGCGCCGTCGGTGAGGCCCAGGCGACCCGCATCAAGGCCGAGGCCGACCGCCAGGCTGTGGAACTTGTCTCCAAGGCCCAGCGCGAAGCTGAAATCCTGCGTGGTGAAGGTGACGCCAAGCGCAACGCGACCTTCGCGGATGCGTTCCAGCAGGACCCGGAGTTCTTTGCGTTCTATCGCTCCATGCAGGCCTACAGCAAGGCTCTGTCCGACAGCGGCACAACGCTGGTGCTGCAGCCGGATTCGGAGTTCTTCCAGTACTTCGGCACCCAGCAGACAGCGCCCGCACCGGTGCAGCAGCAGTGATGCAATGAGCGAGCTGGTCACGGCAATCGGGCTGGTCCTCGTTATCGAGGGCCTGCTCTATGCCGTGGCCCCGGGCCGTCTCAAGACCATGGCGGAATTCGCCAGCCGGATGCCGGACGACATGTTGCGCAATGCCGGCATCGTCGCGGTGGCGATCGGCGTTGCTGTGGTGTGGCTGGCAAAAAGCGTCATCGGGGCCGGTTAGCCTCACAACATCGTGACGCGGCAACCAACCGGCCCCTTGCGAATTGGCTCCTGAGAGGTTCATCATCAGACCTTCCAGGGGCGGGTGAACCGGTGGACGACGCCAGAAAACGGGAGACAGTTTCCTAGATGACACCCCAGACAAGAGCGAGGGCGAAGGCCAGGGCCATCGCGGTACGCAACCACACGGCCGTAGTGGCATTCAAGGCAACCATGCTGCTGGTATTGCTGGCGGCGATCTGGCTTGCGGGCGCAAAGCTCGCGCTGGCGCAGCAAGGTCCTGCCTCGGTGGCGGACCTCGCTGAGAAGCTGTCACCTGCGGTGGTGAACATTTCCACGAGCCAGAAGGTGTCCGAGTCTGAAGGCGTGCCGATGCCGCAAGTGCCCGAAGGAACGCCGTTCCGCGAGTTCTTCGAGGAATTCTTCAAGCGCCAGCAGGAAGGCCAGAACCAGCAGAATACGCCGCGCAACGCCAATTCGCTGGGGTCGGGATTCGTCATCGATCCGTCCGGTATCGTCATCACCAACAACCACGTCATCGAGGGCGCTGACGAGATCGAGGTCATCTTCAATGATGGGACCCGGCTGAAGGCAGAGCTCAAGGGTACCGACTCCAAGACTGACCTTGCGGTGCTGCAGGTGAAGTCCGAAAAGCCGTTGCCGTACGTGGAATTCGGCGCTTCGGCAGGCTTGCGCGTCGGTGACTGGGTGATGGCCATCGGCAATCCGTTCGGTCTCGGCGGCACGGTGACCCTTGGCATCGTTTCAGCAATGAACCGCAACATCAATGCCGGGCCTTATGACGATTTCATCCAGACCGATGCCGCCATCAACCGGGGCAATTCGGGTGGGCCGCTGTTCGACATGAACGGCAAGGTGGTTGGCGTCAATACGGCAATCATTTCTCCTACCGGCGGGTCCATTGGCATTGGCTTCTCGGTGCCATCCGACACCGCTCGCAACGTCATCGACCAGCTCATCAAGTTTGGCGAGACGCGGCGCGGCTGGCTGGGTGTGCGCATCCAGAACGTCACTGATGATCTTGTGGAAAGCCTCGGGCTGTCGGAAGCCAAGGGCGCGCTGGTGGCCGATGTCACTGCAACCAGCCCGGCTGAGGCCGCCGGTATCGAGGCAGGCGATGTCATCGTGTCGGTTGACGGCAAGGAGATGAAGGACAGCCGCGACTTGTCCAGGGCTGTGGGCAACCTGCCTCCAGACACCGAGGTGACGGTAGGCGTCCTGCGCAAGGGCAAGCCGATGTCGATCACGGTGACGCTGGGCCGGCTTGAAACCGGTGAAAAGCTGGCCGAGGCGCAGGAGCAGAAGGCAGCGCAAGCCGCGTCCGGCGCAGCAGAGATCGCCTTGCTGGGCATGAAGGTCGAAGAGCTGACCGACGAGTTGCGCGCCAAGTTCAAGGTGCCCGAAAAGGTAACTGGCGTGATTGTGTCCGAAGTTGCCGCCGATGGCCCTGCCGCCGACAAGGAACTTCGCCCGGGCGACGTGATTGCCGAGGTGGGCGACGTCAAGGCTGCCAACCCTGCTGATGTCACCAAGGCTGTCGAGGCGGCAGAGAAGGCAGGCGACACCTCGATTCTGATGCTGGTGATGCGGGCGCAGCGAAACTTCGACCCGCACTTCATGGCGCTCAGGCTGAAAAAGCCCGAATAGCGGTTGAAAAACGTCTGAATTTCCATGAATCCCCCGGCATGTCCGGGGGATTTTTCGTTCAACCCACGAACTGTGCGCGGGGTACGCCCTGCAGGAACAGCAGCGCCGTCAGGTTGCCGTGGTTGATCTGCACCGGCACCTGCGCGCGCACTGCCGGCTTGGCATGGAGCGCCACGCCGAGACCGGCTGCCTTGAGCATCGGCACGTCATTGGCGCCGTCGCCGACGGTCAGCGCCTCGGCGGGCGAAATGCCCAGGTCTTCGGCAATGCGGTTGAGCGCCGCTACCTTGGCGTCGCGGCCAAGGATGGGCTCGGCCACCTTGCCGGTCAGCTTGCCTTCTGCCTCCAGCAGCATGTTGGCCTGATGCTGGTCAAAGCCGAGCGTTCCGGCGACATGGGCGGTGAAGTGGGTAAAGCCGCCGGAGATCAGCGCGCAGTGGGCACCCATGGCGCGCATGGTGGAGATCAGTTGCCGCCCGCCGGGCATGAAGCTGATGCGGCGTTCGATCACGTCGGCGATGATGCCGGATGGCAGGCCTTCGAGGGTGCGAACCCTCTCGCGCAGGGCGTCCTCGAACTCCAGCTCGCCGTTCATGGCCCGCGCGGTAATGGCGCTTACCGCCTCGCCGGCGCCGGCCATGTCGGCCAGTTCGTCGATGCATTCCTGCTCGATCATGGTTGAGTCCATGTCGGCCAGCAGCAACCGGCGCAGGCCGGGCCGCACGATGAGGTTTACGTCGACCGCAGCGCCGGCCAGCCGCATCCGCACGGCCTCGATGGTTTCCGGCGGCAGCCCCTCGACGGCGAGTTCAAAAGCTTCGCCAGGAGACAGCCAGCGCCCGTCACCCATTGCGGCGCCAAGCGACACGGCGGCGGCGCGCACGGTGTCGATAGCTTCTTGCGTCAAAGGGGCCTTTTGCGGATCGGCAATCAGCGATAGGAGTTGCGGCATGAACAGTTCCCGAAACAAGACCGCCGTCCTTATTGCAGGGCCGACCGCCAGCGGCAAGTCGGCTGTTGCCATCAAGGTGGCGCGCGAGCTGGACGGCGTGATCATCAATGCCGACGCCATGCAGCTTTATGACGGGCTGAGGGTGCTGACGTCGCGCCCGACCGGGGCTGATGAGCGGGCAACACCGCACCGGCTTTATGGCGCAGTGCCGCCGGGCGAGGTGTGGTCTGCCGGGCGCTGGCTGGCGGCGGCGAGGCAGGAGATCGAAGCGGCCTGGGCGCAAGGTAAGGTGCCGGTGGTGACAGGCGGAACCGGGCTTTACTTCAAGGCGCTGGAAGAGGGGCTGTCGCATGTGCCGTCGGTGCCGCAGGACACTCGTGACCGGTGGCGGGAGCGGCTCAGGGCGGAAGGCGCGCCGGCGCTCCACGCAGAGCTTGCCCGGCTGGCGCCGGAGGATGCAGCAAGGCTTGAGCCGGGCGACAGCCAGCGAATCGTGCGCTGTCTGGAAGTGCTTGAAGCGACGGGCAGACCGCTGTCGGCGCATTTCCTTGCGGCGAAGGAGGCGTCCGTGCTGAAAGGCGCTGAGGTGCGCCGCGTTGCCATCGTGCCGCCGCGAGACGAGCTTTACGCCGTCATCGACGCCCGCTTCGAGGCCATGATGGCCATGGGCGCGGTCAAGGAAGTGGAGGCGCTGCTGGCGCTCAGGCTTCCGGAGGATGCGCCGGTCATGAAGGCCATTGGCGTGAAGCCCCTGTCGGACATGCTGGCAGGCCAGTTGACGGCTGCCCAGGCAGTCGAACTCGCCAAGCGGCAGTCGCGCAATTATGCCAAGCGTCAGATGACGTGGATCCGCAACCAGATGGCCGACTGGCCGGTGGTGGAGAAGCGCAAGCAGGCCATCGAGGTACTGCTCAATGGTTGAGATCATCGAGGCCGGGTCTGGCCATGCCGATGCCATAGCGCGGCTGCACGCCGACAACTGGAAGGCCACCTATCGCGGCATCCTGCCGGACGGCTATCTCGACACGCAAGTGGACTGGCGAGCGGCTGGCCTATTGGCGCTCCGCGCTGGCCACCGGCAACTATTCGATGGTGCGGGCAGCACTGGGTGAGGGCGGAGAGGTCATCGGGTTCAGCGGCCTCAAGGCCGACGTGGACAAGGGCTATGACCAGACCATCGAGCACCTGCACGTGAGCGCTCAGGCGCGCGGCACAGGACTTGGGCGGGCGCTGATGGCCGATGCGGCCCGGCAGACGCTGGCCCGCGGCGGACAGACATTGTGCCTTTGGGTGTTCGAGGACAACGCCAGGGCGATCGGCTTCTACGAGGCGCTGGGCGGGGTGACGGATGCGCGCGGCACCGACAAGTTTGCCAGCGGCGATGCGCCGGACCGGCGGATCGGCTGGCACGACCTGCGGGCTCTGATCGCCAGATGCGGGGAGACGCGCAGATGAAACGGGTGCTGCTTGCCGAGATCATGCACGAGACCAACACCTTCAACCGGATTGCCACGACGAAGGCGGATTTCGAGACCCGATACTGGCACGAGGGACTGGCAGCTGCCTCGGTGCTCAAGGACACCAATACCGAGATCGGCGGCTTCATCGAGGCGGCGGGCGCTTATGGCTGGCAACTGACGCTGCCGCTTGCGGCTTCCGCCAGCCCTTCAGGCCCCATGGCGGGGGCTGACTGGGCAAGGGTGAAGGAATTGATCACGGCACCCTTGCGGGCGGGTGAGCGGTTCGACGCCATCATCCTGGTGTTGCATGGCTCAATGGTGACGCAGACCAGCCTCGACGCGGAAGGTGACCTGCTGGGCGAGGTACGGCGGCTGGGCGGGCCTGACGTGCTGGTGGCGGCAACGCTGGACATGCACGCCAACGTGTCGCCGGAGATGGTGGCGGCGGCGGACCTGATGATGTGCTACCGGACTTATCCGCATGTGGACCAGCGCGAGCGGGCGCTGCACATGGCGCGGCTGGTGCAGCAGGTGTTCGACGGTGCGCCGCGCCCGAAGCTCGTTCATGCACGCATACCGATGATGGATGCTGCCAACCATGGCCAGACCGCGCCGGGCCAGCCGATGCCTGGGTTGCTTGAACTGGCGGACGAGATCGAGCGGCGGCCTGGCATCGTGTGCGCCTCGCTGCAGATCGGGTTTCCGTGGTCTGACGTGGCGGACATCGGGCCGAACGTGGTGGTGACGGCGACGGACGAGGCGGCAGGCCGGGCGGCGGCGGATGAGCTGATGAAGGCTTTGTGGGACTCTCGCCATCAGACGCAGCTAGAGTTTGCGCGGCCGGAGGAGGCCATGGCGCTGGCGCTTCAGGGCAAGGTGGGTGACAGGCCGCTGGTGCTGGCCGACTTTGCCGACAACCCGGCCGGCGGGGCTTATGGCGACAGCCCCAACCTGTTGCGGGCCATGCTGGAGGCGGGGCTGGAGAACGCGGCCTTCGCCACCATCAGCGATCCGGACAGCGTGATCGCATGCAGGCAGGCGGGGGAAGGCGCGATGGTTCATCTGAAGCTGGGCGGCAACGGCGCGCCGGAGCTGACCCCGCCGCTGGATATCGAGGCCGAGGTGGTGCGGCTTGGCGACGGGCACTATGTGTGCGCCGGGCCGATGTGGCAGGGAGTGCGGTTCTCAATGGGGCCGGTGGCTGTTGTCCGCTCAGGCGGCATCGACATCATCATCTCGTCGGTGCCCACGGCGGTGATGGACCTCAACGTCTTCCGTTCGGTGGGCATCGATCCGGAACGGCTCACCACCATCGGCCTGAAGAGCCGCAACCACTTCAAGGCGGCGTATGGCCCGATTGCCCGCGATACCCTGCTGGTGGACGCGGGCGGCATTGCATCGATGCGGCTGCAGGAGCTTTCCTACAGCCGCATTCCAAGGCCGATCTGGCCGCTTG
>CAVOZI010000033.1:0-11990 GCA_963700895.1 uncultured Alphaproteobacteria bacterium
GCACCAGGTGGCCGGTGAAGCGCGAGCCCTTTTCCTCCAGGCCGGCGGTGGCGGGAGCAGTGATGGTGAGCAGCCGTGACATGGCCCGCACAGTGGCCGCCCGGCGCACTTCGGGCAAGGGGCGGCGGGGCAGACAGTTGACCTTCATCAAGGCGCGCAACGGCCAGTTGATGTATGGGGTCGATATCAAATCCAGCAGGGAGGCCGGGATCATGGCACAGCAGGCAGAAATCAAGGGCAAGGCAAACGGCAAGGCGGCGGAAGCGCCTGCCCCGGAGAAGGAGGCGGTTGCGGCGCCAGCTGTGGCTGCGGCTGTGGAAGATGCAGCGACAGTGGCCCCCTCAACGAAGAAGTCTGCCAAGGCCTCGCTGGCGGAGCGCAGGCAGAACCCGGACGAGATCCGCCGGGTGTTCGAGAACGGCGAGTATCCCTACAAGACCAAGATCAGCCGCAATGACTACGAGAAGCACAAGGCGGAGCTGCAGATCGAGCTGCTCAAGGTGCAGGACTGGGTCAAGGAGACCGGCCAGAAGATCGTCATGCTGTTCGAGGGGCGCGACGCGGCCGGCAAGGGCGGCACCATCAAGCGCTTCATGGAGCACCTCAACCCGCGCGGCGCGCGCGTGGTGGCGCTGGAGAAGCCGACCGAACGCGAGCAGAGCCAGTGGTTCTTCCAGCGCTATATCGAGCACCTGCCGGCCGGCGGCGAGATCGTGCTGTTCGACCGCTCCTGGTACAACCGCGCCGGCGTCGAGCGGGTGATGGGCTTCTGCACGCCCGAACGAGTATCTGGAGTTCATGCGCCAGGCGCCGGAGCTCGAGCGGATGCTGGTCCGCAGCGGCATCCTGCTGTTCAAGTACTGGTTCTCGGTGACGCGCGAGGAACAGCTGCGCCGCTTCCAGTCGCGCGAGCACGATCCGCTCAAGAAGTGGAAGCTGTCGCCCATCGACCGGCAGTCGCTCGACAAATGGGACGACTACACGGAAGCCAAGGAGGCGATGTTCTTCTATACCGACACGGCGGATGCGCCGTGGACCATCGTCAAGTCGGACGACAAGAAGCGGGCGCGGCTCAACTGCATGAAGCACTTCCTGTCGTCGCTGCCCTATCCGGGCAAGGACAAGCGCGTGGTTGGCCGGCCCGATCCGCTGCTGGTCGGCTCGAGCCTCGACGTGATCGGGCGCAGCGAACACATTCTCGGCCGCGCGCTGCACCCGGAACTGCGCAAGGGCGGGTGAGGCCTCACCCCTTCTTCATCTGGGCGCCGGGGGTTGATGCGGACAGGGCATATTCCTCGTCCGACATGACTTCCTCGATGCCTTCGAAAAGCGGCGAGGAGAGATAACGCTCACCGGTGTCGGGCAACATGCACAGGATGGTGGTGCCCTTCGGTGCCTTTTCGGCGATCCCCATGGCTATCGCAAACGTGGAGCCGCCCGACACGCCGGTGAAGATGCCTTCCTTCTGGGCGAGCTTGCGCGACCAGGCGATGCCGTCCGGCCCGGCGACGGGGATCAGCTCGTCATAGTACTTGTTGTCGATGGCTTCCTGCAGAACCAGCGGGATGAAGTCGGGCGTCCAGCCCTGGATCGGGTGCGGCTGGAAGGCCGGGTGGCTCTCTGCCGGCTGGCCCTTGTCGTTGCGCTTCTGCTTGTGGCCCGACGCAATCAGGGCGGCGTTGGCCGGTTCGGACAGGATGATTTTCGTGTCCGGGCTTTCCTTGCGCAGCACGCGGGCAACGCCCGATACGGTGCCGCCGGTGCCGTAGCCGGAGACCCAGTAGTCCAGCTTCTTGCCCTTGAAGTCGGCCATGATTTCGCGCGCCGTGGTATTTTCGTGAATCTTGGCGTTGGCGGCGGTCTCGAACTGGCTGGCCAGGAACCAGCCGTTCTTCTCGGCCAGTTCGACGGCCTTGTTGTACATGCCGGTGCCCTTCAGCTCCTTCGGCGTCAGCACCACCTTGGCGCCGAGGAAACGCATCAGCTTGCGGCGCTCGACGGAGAAGCTTTCCGCCATGGTGATGACCAGCGGATAGCCCTTGGCGGCGCACACCATGGCAAGGCCGATGCCGGTATTGCCGGAGGTTGCCTCAACGACGGTCTGGCCGGGCTTGAGCGCGCCGGACTTCTCGGCTTCCTCAATGATAGAGATGGCGAGGCGGTCCTTGACCGAGCCCGCCGGGTTGAACGCCTCGAACTTCACATAGAGGTTCACACCCTCGGGCGCGAGGTTGTTGATGCGGATGGCGGGCGTGTTGCCGATGGTGTCGAGAATGCTGTCGTAGACCTGGCCACGGCCGGATGTGGTGCGGGACATGGGATTAGCGCCTCCAGTATGCTGAGTGTTTGTTTTAACGAACAAACTAGCAGCATTTACCGTCTGCGCCAATTGGGATTGCCAAACTGTGGCCGGACATGAAAAAGGCCTCCAGATCAGTGATCTGGAAGCCTGTTCTTCTAGAGTGATTCAAGAAGGACTACCGCGGACGGCAACCCTCGTAGCGCATGCAGCCGGCATAGTTGCCGCCGCCATAGCCCCAGCGGGCCACGCAGGCGCGGTGGGCGCGGGTGCAGCGGCCCCCCCACCATAGTGCCGGTAACGGCGCACACGCGGGCGGTAATAGTAGGGCGAGCCGTAGTAGTACGGGTAGCCGCCGTAATAGTAGGGCGAGCCAATACCGAAGTAGATCGACGGGCCGCCCCAATGCCGATAGTGGCGGCGATGACCATAGTAACGGCGATGACCATAGTGGCGCCGGCCAACCTTGGTTACCTGGCTGGCGTCTGCAGCGATGCCGGCGACGCCAGAGCTAGCGAAGCCAGACGCTGCCGGCGAGGCGCTTGCCTGACCGGACATCGCCAGCAATGTGCCTGCGGCAATGGCCGCCGCAGCGAAGACGGACTTGAAGTTGCGGAACATGGAAGTTCACTCCTTTAGCTTGCCCCTCGTAATGACAAGGTTAGTCCGCGATGTGTGGCCATTCCTTGACAGAGGTCAAACAAAAAGCCGGCGCTGCGCCCGAATTGGGGCAGGTAGCCGGCTTGTCCTCAATGATGCTGACGCTATCAGGTCGTTTCGTTGGCCGGGGCGACCTCGATGCCGTTCTCGGCGAAGGTGTCCTTCAATTCGCCGTTCTGGAACATCTCGGTGATGATGTCGCAGCCGCCGACGAATTCGCCCTTCACGTAGAGCTGCGGGATGGTTGGCCAGTCGGAGTATTCCTTGATGCCGTTGCGCAGGTCGTCGGACTGCAGCACGTTGACGCCGGCATAGGGCACGCCGAGATAGTCCAGCATCTGCACGACGCGGCCGGAGAAGCCGCACTGCGGCTGGTCCGGGGTGCCCTTCATGAACAGCACCACGTCGTTGTTCTTCACTGCGTTGTCGATCCAGTCATGGATGGGGTTGCTCATTCTCATCTCCATTCCGGGTTCAAAGGCCGGTGTTCAGGAATTACGTGCTCAGGTATAGCACCGGGTTGCGGGTATTTTCCAGCGGCTGCACGTATCAGTCCGGCGCCTTGGTATTCAGCGCCAGGGCGTGCAGTTCACCGCCCATCTTGCCCTTCAGCGCGGCGTAGACCATCTGATGCTGCTTCACCTTCGGCTTGCCGCGGAAGGATTCCGAAACGATGGTCGCCGACCAGTGGTCGTTGTCCCCGGCAAGATCGGTCAGTTCTATCTGCGCATCTGGCAGGGCCTCGCGGATCATCGCCTCGATTTCGGTTCCGGACATTGGCATGGGGTCAGTGCTCCCTCTGGTCAGGCCATTTCGGCAGCGGAGGACATGTAGCCTGGGAACCAGCCTTCATGCGCCTCGCGCAACTTGTTGAGCGATATGGAGGCCTCGCCCATGACAATCAAGCCCGAACCGGTGACGGTGCCGATGCGCGATGCGGGAATGCCGGCGTCTTCCGCCGCCGACAGCAGCGGGTGGGCGTCCATGGGACGGCAGGTGACCACGTAACGGGCCTGGTCCTCGGCGAACAGGGCGACGTGCGCCTCTACCTCGCGCGGCAACTCGATCTTGCAGCCGATGCGGGACGCCAACGCCATGTCGGCCAGCGCAGCGACAAGGCCGCCGTCGGAAATGTCGTGCACGGCGGTGAGCCGGCCCTTGCGGATCTTGGCGCGGACGAAGTCGCCGTGCTTCTTCTCCTTCGCCAGGTCGACCGGGGGCGGGGCGCCTTCCTCGCGGCCGAGGATTTCGCGCAGGTACATGGACTGGCCGAGGTGGGTGCCGTGGCCGCCAATGAGGATGATGGCGTCGCCTTCCTGCTTAAAGGCCAGCGTTGCCATCTTCGTGACGTCGGGCATCAGGCCGACGCCGCCAATGGCCGGGGTGGGCAGGATGCCTTGGCCGTGGGTCTCGTTGTACAGCGAGACGTTGCCCGACACGACGGGGAAGTCCAGCGCGCGGCAGGCCTCGCCGATGCCCTGAACAGCCTTGACGAAGGTGCCCATGATTTCGGGCTTCTCGGGGTTGCCGAAGTTCAGGTTGTCGGTGATGGCGATGGGGTCGGCGCCCACGGCGGTCAGGTTGCGCCAGACTTCTGCGACGGCCTGCTTGCCGCCCTCGAACGGGTCCGCTTCGACATAGCGCGGCGTCACGTCGGTGCACACGGCGATGGCCTTGCCGTCATCGGATACGCGTACCACGGCGGCGTCGCCGCCGGGGATTTGCGCCGTGTTGGACTGGATCAGGTTGTCGTACTGCTCCCACACCCAGCGGCGCGACGACATGTCGGGCGAGCCCATCAGCTTCATCACGGCCGCCACGAGATCGTTGGGGGCGGGCACGTCATCGGCGTGGATGGCGGCGTGCTTCTTCGGCTCGATCCACGGGCGGTCATACTCCGGCGCCTCGTCGCCGAGGTCCTTGATCGGCAGGTTGGCGACTTCCTCGCCGTTCCACAGGCAGCGGAAGCGCAGGTCGTCGGTGGTCTTGCCGACGATGGCGAAGTCCAGCCCCCACTTGTGGAAGATGGCCTCGGCTTCCTTTTCCTGTTCGGGGCGCAGCACCATGAGCATGCGCTCCTGGCTTTCCGACAGCATCATCTCATACGGCGTCATGCCGTCTTCGCGGCAGGGCACGGCGTTGAGGTCCAGCTCTATCCCCAGGTCGCCCTTGGCGCCCATCTCGACGGCCGAGCAGGTAAGGCCCGCGGCCCCCATGTCCTGGATGGCGATGACCGCGCCGGACGCCATCAGCTCCATGCAGGCTTCCAGCAGGCACTTCTCGGTGAACGGGTCGCCCACCTGCACGGTCGGGCGCTTTTTCTCGATGGAGTCGTCGAATTCGGCAGACGCCATGGTGGCGCCGTGGATGCCGTCGCGGCCGGTCTTGGCGCCCAGATACACCACCGGAAGGCCGACGCCTTCGGCCTTGGAGTAGAAGATCTTGTCGGCGTCAGCGAGGCCGACGGCCATGGCGTTGACGAGGATGTTGCCATTGTAGCGGCGGTGGAAGTTGACCTCGCCGCCGACGGTGGGCACGCCGAACGAGTTGCCATAGCCACCGATGCCGGCCACTACGCCGGAAACGAGATGGCGGGTCTTGGGGTGGTCAGGTTCGCCGAAGCGCAGCGCGTTGAGCGCCGCGATGGGGCGCGCGCCCATGGTGAACACGTCGCGCAGGATGCCGCCTACGCCGGTCGCTGCGCCCTGGTACGGCTCGATGAAGCTCGGGTGGTTGTGGCTTTCCATCTTGAACACGATGGCCTGGTTGTCGCCGATGTCGATGACGCCGGCATTCTCGCCCGGGCCCTGGATGACTTTCTCGCCGGAGGTCGGCAGCGTCTTGAGCCATTTCTTCGACGACTTGTAGGAGCAGTGCTCGTTCCACATGGCCGACACGATGCCGAGCTCCGTCAGCGTCGGCTTGCGGCCGATCAGCTGCTCGAAGCGCTCGTATTCGTCGGGCTTGAGACCGTGCTGCGAAACCAGTTGGGCGGTGATCTCGACATTGTTCTGGAAGGAGGTCTTGGCAGTCATCTGCGGGAAGGGTCCGATTCCGTGGGAGGGGCCATGAATGTGGCTGCCCTTCTAACGCAAGAACCGGCGGGGATACATACAATTCGCCGGGTTTTGGACAGTCTGTCGCGGGTGGAAGTGAGCCAGCGTGGCAATGCCGCCTCCAAACGGCGAACGCGCAAGGCACCGGGGGGAAGCCTTGCGCGTTCTCTCCTTTGCGACCGGCCCGGCGGGGCCGTTCGCGGCAGAGGCGGATGTGGTGAGCTACTTGCTCAGATGCAAGCGCCTGATCTCGTCGGCGATCTCGTTGAAGTTGGTGACAAGGGCTTCGTCGGACTTCGGGTCGTAGTACTTCTCGGCGTCGGTGGCGCACGCCTTGATGAGGTCGCGCTGGGTGGCGCTGGGTACGTTGTACGAGAAGGTGTAGACGTCGACCTTCTTCGACTTCACCAGGTCGCAGGCCTGCGTGAGCATGGTGTTCTGCGTCGCCACGCCGGTCCAGTAGTCGCTGGTGCCGAGGCGTTGCTGGTTGAGGAAACCGTACGCCGTGTAGGACGAACCGTTATGGTTGGCGCCATCGTCGACGTTGAAGGTATTCTCACCATCGGTCAGCAGCACCATGACCTTCTTGACGGTGTCGTCGTTCCACGACGCACCTTCGGTATAGGGCTCCGTCGGCGACAGCACGCGCAGGCCCCAGCCCACGCCCTCGGCCACGTGCGTATAGCCGTTAGCCTGCATTCTGTTGATGGTGTTCAGCACCGGCGCCTTCTGGTTGGTCAGCGCCTGGATCGGCTGGATGTTGCAGCCCATCTCGGGACCGCGGGCATTGGTGTTGATCCGGTCCTTGCGATACTTCCGGGCATGTGACTGCTGCTGTTCAAGAGAGCCACTTGTTCTCGTGTCGCTCAGGTAATTGTTGTAGTAGCGAGCCCTGTCGCCACCGCAGTTGGTCTTGGTGCCGCTCCAGGTATAGCAGGACTGGTTCTCACTGGCATTGCCCGGCTCGTCCGGCGCGAAGGCCGGCACGAACAGGGTGTTGGGATCGACGATGTTCGGCGATGGTCGTTCACCGACATGACGCCGGCGCGCGACTCGACGCAGCCCGGCCAGGTACGGTTTGAACGCAGGTTTGATACGGCTTGCCAGGCAGCCCAATTGTGTCGGGGATCAGCGCCGCTGCCGGTGAAATTCTGCCGCGACAGCGGGTTGCGGCCCTCGGTGTCCAGCCACCCTGCGCCGGTATTGTCGAACACCAGCGCCACTTCCAGTCCATTCGACTCCTTGTTCACCTCGGACGTCGCGGCAATCACCTGGTTGTCTTAGCCCGCTACCTTCATCAGGTAGTTGCCGACGGTGACCTTGCTGTCGATACGCAGCTTGCCGTCATCAGTGACGGTCATGGTCATCTGCGGCGTGCCGGCGTTCTTCGGCTTGCCGAAGTTGGAATGGAAGTAGTCCGTGGCGACGCGTTGCAGTTCGGCATCGCTGAGGTTGATTTCACGGCCCGCCGCCAGGGCGGCGGCGTCGGTGGCGGCCTGCAGGCGGGCCTGCACCGACACCCAGTTGCCATAGTCGACGGCAGCTCCACCTGCCATCACCAGCGGCACCGCGACCACCGCCACGACTGCCGCCATGTTGCCCGACTGGTCGCGCAGCAGGCGCTTCATGGCTCTGCTCAGACCGTTTCTTGCGCTCGATTTGTTAATCGCCATCTCTCTCCGCTCAGACGATCCCTGTTGCGTCGTCACGCTCTTACCGGTCACACGTTGCAGGCGACCGGATGGCATGCTTGCAATTTCCGGCACTATACGCCGGTCAAATATTCGCGGGTGAAAACTCTGGACCCATCTTAAACAGTGCTTTTGATAAATCCCAAGCATATCAATAAGGTGCGCGCAGGCGCACGAGTGTTACCACTACATTTGTGATTGCTGTGTGGTCGCGCTGGCACGCGCCAGCACCTATGCCTGTGGCTGTTCGCTCAGGTTTACCGGGAGCGCGATACCGGCGGCCTTGAAGACGTTTCCAACCTCGCCTGTCACATGTGTGCGCGTCGTGACGACCTTGCCGTCTTTTTCGATTGTTGCCTGCTGGAGCCGGTCGAGATCGTTGAGCAGCGGCTGCCACTCGGGGCGCAACCCCTTCTCCTGGCATAGGCGCATCAGTTCCTTGGCGAGCGTCAGGGCCAGGAACGAGACGAACACATGGCCGCGGATGGCAGCGTCGGATTGATGGAAGATCGGCCGGGTATCAAAGCTCGCCTTGGCAACGCGGAACAGCGCCTCGACCTGCAAGAGATCGCGGTAACGGATGACGGCCTGCAAGGGGGTGATCCTCGCATTGGTGCGCAGCACGCTGATCCCGTCGAAGCGCGCCTCGTCAGCCAGCTTGCCCAGATCAACCTCGAAGCCCTTGCCGCTGGCCTTGAGATAGCGGCGCCAGGCCGAGTTGCCGATGAGCGCCTTGTCGCCCTTCTTGAGCTGGGTCTGAAGACCATCGATAATCGCCTGCCGGTCGGCCCTGTCCTTTGCAGCCTCGGCCTCGTTCAGCGTGGTGATATAGCGCTGGGCATCGCGGCCTTTGCCAACGCGGACCTCCTTGACCCAGAGCTGGGTGTCACCCGCCTGCCGCTCGAGCACCAGCGGAACCATCGGGGCATCATCCCTGAGTACGATGTCGCGGACGATGCTGCTCGAGCGCTCGCGGGCACCGAGGATGTATTCCATGCCCAGCTCTTCCAGCGCAGCAATGGTCCCGGCGCTGATCATCCCGCGATCGGCCACAACGCATGAGCGGGTAATGCCAAAGCGCGTGCGCAGGCGGTTGACGATCGGCAGGAGGACCTTCACATCCGCCGTGTTGCCCGGCACCATCTCGGTGCAGATCGGCCGGCCCTGCGCATCGATCACCACGGCAAGGATCATCTGCGCAAGCTCGGGCCGGTGGTCCTTGGAATGGCCTCTGCGTCCCCGCGTCTCGCCCCCTGCGCCGTAGAACGACAGCGAAGTGGTATCCATGAACACCAGGCTCAGATCCGTGAACAGGTCACGACGCCGTTCGAACAGCTTCTCCTCGATCACATCCTTCACACAGCGCGGCGCCAAAGCGCCTTCGGCCTTCTCCGCTATCTCCTCGCCCAGCCAGGCCATGGCGCGGTAGAAGTGATGAAGCGCCAGTTCCTCTGCCCCCTCGATGGCGTAGCTCTTCATCCAGTCGGTGCAGGATCGATCCGAGCCCGAGACGAACAGCCGGTGCAGGGTGGCAACGAATATGGCGCGTTCGACATCAAAGCCAAATGCACGCCCCTCCAGCACCTCAGCCAGTACGGCATCGATCCCGAGCCACTCCCACAGCCGGGCGAACAGTAGCGGGCCTCCAATGCGCAGAGCCTGGATTTTGCCCGCGTCGATGTCGGAAAGGATAACGCAGCGCTCAGCATGCCGCGCGATGGAGGCTGCGAGCCGGTCGAGTTCCCCGCTGGCGACGAGTGCATCTTTGCGCCCGAGCGCCTTGATGGTGCGCTGGCGCACCATTTTGCCCTCGCGCACGCTTTCGACGAGGTAGAGGTAGCGATGACCGCGGGCAACTCTTTCGACAACGAACATGACGATGTTGTTATCGCTAATCCCACCTGGAATCAATGAAATCAGCCGCTCTCACGAAAATGTTGTTATTACACTCTTTTTCGGCATCAAACCCACATCTACGAAATTCAATGACTTATGAAGGTGTGTTCCGCGTCTGTTCCGGCAACACTGTTCAACTTGGGCTGGAGAGATAGGAAAAAACGGGTAAACGTTTGTAGAATTGTGTCTGCTGCCCGTTTTCAGGTTTGAATACATGTTCAGTATATGTTGAATACATCTGAATTTGGGCTTCAAAAGTCGCTGATGTACTTGGGAGAAGTCAATCTGCCGTCCAGATGAGTTCCTTCAGAAGCTGTGATCAGACGGCCCTTGCCAACCAGATATGATGTGGATTGACTGAGCGATTTCAGTTCAGGCAATCGGCGTTGCTGTCTGGCCGTCACGCCGGATTGGCGGCTGCCACAGACTGATCTGGCGTGAATCTGTCACCTTGTCGAGGGTATATTGCCTTGGCGTGCATGCTTCGATCGCGGCTGGTCGCCTCGTCATGCTCCAATTTGAGGCAATTGCGGCAGGCTGACGAACCGGTCAAAGCGCTGCAAGCGGTCTTCTGCTTAGGGTCACAAGTGCCGCCATCAGGATGGCGAGCAGTGCAATCATCCCCGCGGCCACAAACATCACACCGGGCCATCCAAGCTTGCCGGGGTCAAGGATCGGGTAGATGAAAGTGCCGGTGATGGCGCCGAACCCGACATTGGCGGCAAGGTAGCAGACAGGCCATATCATCCAGCCTGGAATGTGCCGGAAGGACAGCGGCTGCGCCGGGCGGCTGGTCCACCACCAGGCAAGGCACAGCGGCGGGGCGATGAAGTGCAGCATCGCATCCGGCAGCTGCTGGGCGGGTGTAAGCTGCAATTGCCCGTGCAGCATGGTCGCATAGATGATGCCGACCAGCAGGATGTATGTGGTCACCGCGGTGCGCACGCCGGGCCTTGCGAAAAACCTCGCCACAGGATTTCTGGCTACGACCAGTGATGACCAGTACACCGCCACAACCATCAGGTTGGTCAGGATGGTGAAGAAGAACAGCATGAACGCTGCGGACGATATCCAGCCCAGCCCCATTCGGGCAAACAGCGGCTGGAACAGGATGTACTGCAGCAAGATGCCGAGAACGCCATTGACCAGGCCAGCCATGGCGAGCAACCGGGCGGTGGAAGTACGGGAGGATTGAGCCATCCCGTGATCTACCCCCTCAAGCGTGTCAATTTTCTGACGGATCAGGCTGCCTTGCCGATGCTTTCAAACAGTGGCAGGCAATCGGTGCGGCCATGCAACGGTTCGATCATGTTTTCCGGGTGGGGCATCATGCCGATGACGTTGCCGGCCTTGTTCATGATGCCCGCGATATCGTTGAGGGCGCCGTTGGGGTTGGTGCCGCCAGCATAGCGGAACACCACCTGGGCATTGCCTTCCAGCGCTTCAAGCGTGGCCGCGTCGGCAAAATAGTTGCCATCGTGGTGGGCAACCGGACAGGAGACGACATCGCCCTTGCTCATGTTGCGGGTGAAGAAGGTCGAGTTGTTCTCCACGCTGAGACGAACGGTGCGGCAGACGAACTTGAGCCCCGCATTGCGCATCAGCGCGCCCGGCAGCAGGCCTGCCTCGGTGAGGATCTGGAAGCCGTTGCACACGCCCAGCACCAGCCCGCCGCGGCTGGCGTGATCGACGATCGCCTTCATTACCGGCGAGCGCCCGGCAATGGCGCCGCAGCGCAGGTAGTCGCCATAGGAGAAGCCGCCGGGCACGACGACGAGATCGGTGCCGGAGGGCAGGGTGGTTTCGGTGTGCCAGAGCTTTGTCACCGCTGCGCCGGCGCCGTTTTGCAGCGCGCGGACCATGTCGTTCTCGCGGTTGATGCCGGGGAAAACCACGACTGCGGCCTTCATTGGGTTGTCTCCTTGGGAGTGGCCTGCACGGAGGCGAGGAAGCGCTGGAACTCGTTGATCTGGGTGTCGTCGAGGTCCGAGCCGTTGCGGGCGATGCCAGAGACGATCACCTCGCCGGACTTGAAAATCGACGCATAGTAGAATTGGGTGCCGACGGTGCCCTCTGCAACCATGGAGCACACGGCGGCAAGATTGGACTGGGGTATGCGGCCGGGCGACACGCGTACGCCGCTATTTTGCAGCGACTGGGCGAGGCCCTGCAGCAGCAGGCAGGGATTGGGCTTGTCGGCGGCGGTTGCGCCAGCCGGTGCGGGCGTCAGCCTGACCCGGATAAGCCCGTGGCTGCCGTCAGGGCGGAAGTCGAACTTGTGATCGAGCGATACCTGGCCTTCGGAGCTCAGTTTCCAGGTCGCCATCGGTTGCGCGGTCACTGCATAGGCCTTGCCGCCAATCTGCATGTCCACCTCAAGCGTCTTCA
>CAVOZI010000034.1:0-16032 GCA_963700895.1 uncultured Alphaproteobacteria bacterium
GTTCGGCGCCAGCAGACTCTTCCTTGCCGCGAAAATTGCCGGTAATCATGTATTTTCCGGGCTCGGCCCAGTCATGACCGCACAGGCCGGCTGCCTGCACGGGAGCAGTGAAGCCGAAAACGGTCATTCCGCAACCCGCGACGAGAGACGGCAACTTCAACAGGTTTGCAGCGCGCATGATGAGACCAAGTCCTGTCGGTAAGTGTTGTTCGCAAGTGCCTGCCTGGCCACCCTCCACAATCGCGGCACCGGCTGGACTGCAACTCTCCGGGGATAATGGTGACTTTCCCTGCAATTTGCAAGGTATCGTGCTCCGGAATCGTCGTTATCTGACCAGGCTTGACGCCTTCAACATGGCTCAATGCACATGACGGTGGTGTGAGCGGCCAGCCAAATCTGGCATGATGATCCGGCGGTTCATTTGCGTTAGTCTCATTTTCAAGATGTTCAAAATGCGGAGTATGTGAGCGATGAACAAGCCGGCCCATCTCGACATGTCTGCCTGGGAGCCTACGCCGAACAATCTCGAGGCGTTCTTCATGGGCTTTACGCCCAATGCCGCCTTCAAGAAGCGTCCGCGGCTGATCGCCCGGGCCAAGGACATGCACTATTACGACATGAAGGGGCGGGCGCTGCTCGACGCCTCGGCGGGTCTGTGGTGCTCCAATGCAGGCCATTGCCGCCAGCCCATCATCGAGGCGATCCAGAAGCAGGCGGCCGAACTCGACTTCGCGCCCACCTTCCAGTACGGCCACCCGAAGATTTTCGAACTGGCCTCGCGTCTTGCCATGCTGGCGCCGGGCGACCTGAACTATGCCTTCTTCACCAATTCCGGCTCGGAAGCCGGCGATACCGCGCTGAAGATCGCGCTGGCTTATCACCGGTCACGCGGCGAGGCATCCCGCACCCGGATGATCGGCCGCGAGCGCGGCTATCATGGCGTCGGTTTCGGCGGCATCTCGGTGGGCGGCATGGTCGCCAACCGCAAGTGGTTCGGCCCGCTGCTGCCGGGTTCCGACCACCTGCCGCACACCTACAACCGTGCCGAACAGGCTTTCACCAAGGGCGAGCCCGAGTGGGGCGCGCACCTGGCCGACGAGCTGGAGCGCATGGTGGCCCTGCATGATGCCTCGACCATCGCAGCGGTCATCGTCGAGCCGATGGCCGGTTCCACCGGCGTGCTGCCGCCGCCGAAGGGCTACCTCAAGCGGCTGCGCGAGCTGTGTGACAAGCACGGCATCCTGCTGATCTTCGACGAAGTCATTACCGGCTTCGGCCGTTTGGGTCACACCTTCGCGGCTGAACGCTTCGGCGTCGTGCCGGACATGATCACCTTTGCCAAGGGCGTGACCTCCGGCACCATCCCGATGGGCGGCGTCATGGTGACGGACCAGATCTACAACGAGTTCATGGGCGGGCCCGAACACGTCATCGAACTGTTCCACGGCTACACCTATACCGGCCACCCGATGGCCGCCGCGGCCGCGCTTGCCACGCTCGACCTGTACCGTGAGGAGCAGCTCTACGAGAACGTGCTGAAGCTTGAGGACAAGTGGGCGGATGCTGCCATGAGCCTCAAGGGCCACCCGCTGGTCGAGGACATCCGCACCCTTGGCCTCGTTGCGGCAATCGACATGACGCCGGTCGCCGGCAAGCCGGGTCTGCGCGCTTACAAGGCCATGGAAAACGGCTTCCACGATCATGACATCGTGCTGCGGATCACCGGCGACACCATCGCCCTGTCGCCGCCGCTGATGATCAGTGAGGCCCAGATCGGCGAGATCTTCAATGAGAAGATTCCGGCCGTACTGGACTCCGTGTCGAAGCTTTCCTGACGCGCATTGAAGCCGAACAGCGAAGGCCGGGCGGGCAACCGCCCGGCCTTTCTGATGCCGTGAAGGAAGGTTGAGAAACGTCAGACTGTGCCTTATGCTGCCGTGCGTCTGCTGGTTGTGCCTGGCAGGCGTTCGGGGGAGGCACTGTTTCGCATGAAATTCGTCGTGTTGTTTTGTTGCACTGTGGCGATTGCCGCCGCAGCGGCCCATGTTTACGCGCCACAGCAGGCCGGCATGGCCGTTGTCGTGGCTGTCACGATGCTGGTCTGCGCCCAGGTCGTGGCAATGATGGCTTCGGCGCCATCCAGGGAGAGCGAGGACGCCAGGCTGGCCGCGCTCGCCAGGCGCATCTCGAAGAATGCCGCCGATATCGAAAAGTTGGGAACTCAGGGCAGGAACCAGGCTCAAAAGGTCGCTGAACTCGAAACCCGCATGTCGCGCATGCCCCGGCGTGAGGTCGCCCCGATCACGCCGGACGCCTCGAAGGTGAAGCAGTTGCCGCAATCGCAGGCTGCGCCGCCCGCCATCACGCCCAACGCTGCGCCGGCATCACCGGTCCTCTGCCTTGAGCCGGTGGTCAGGTTGCCGGAAAACCGCACCGCCTATTACAAGGCAAGCCTGCAATGGCCGGGGCGTCTGGCAGCTGTGGGCAATGACGGCCCCGGACACGCCGATCACGACATCGAACTGTTGCGGCAGGTTCTCCCGGTGCTGGCAAAACTGCGCGCCCGTGGCGGTGCGGCAGGCATCTTCGTGCCTGTCAGCATGGCCACCCTTGAAGACAGGGCCCGGCTGGAAGCCTATGTCGAGGCGTTGCGGGCGAACCCGGCGGAATTTGCCGGTGTCGTTCTCGACCTCCAAGTCAGTGCCCTCGCCAGCCTCGGTGAACCGGCCCTGCGCGGACTGGCGTGGCTGGCAAGCCTGGGGGCCACCTTCTGCCTTACCGGACCCGGGGCTGCGGCAAGCGATCTTCCCGCCTTGTCTGAACTTGGCTTCACATTCGTGGATGTGCCGTGCCGCGAGATGGTTGCGGCAAATGGCCAGTTGAGCGCTGCCATGGGCCGGGCTATGCATGGCCTTGCCGCTTCCAGGATTACGCTGATCACCTCCGGAATAACGTCCGGCGACGAGGTAGCGGCGCTTTCCCGTTTCGCGGTGCTGGGTCGCGGGCCGGCTTTTGCCGCTCCCCGTGCCGTGCGTCCGCAGCAATCTCATGACTATCAGAGCCAGCAAGTAGCCTGACCTTATGACGTCACCACAAACCACCTTGATCAGCCGGGCGCAGGATCTCAGCCGCATGTTCCCGGTCTGGCTGTGCGACGTGTGGGGCGTGGTGCACGATGGCCGGCGGGCTTTTCCCGATGCCGTCGATGCCCTCACCCGCCACCGCAAGGCGGGCGGCTGCGTGGTGCTGATCACCAACGCGCCACGGCCGGCCAGTTCCGTCATTCCACAGATGCGCGAGTTCGGCGTCCCTGACGAAGCCTGGGACGAGACGGTGACTTCCGGCGACGTGACCCGCGAACTGCTCAATCGCTGGACCGGCGGCAATGTGCATCTGATCGGCCCGGAAGAGGACAATCCGCTGATCGAGGACCTGCCGCTGCACTTCACCGGGCTTGAGCAGGCAGATGCGGTGCTGGTGACAGGCTTGCGCCGCGATGGCTGTGATGGGCAACCGGCCGAGCAGCCGGAAGACTACCGGGCTGAACTGGCCGCCATCGCCGGGCGGGGCCTGCCCATGGTGTGCGCCAACCCGGACCGGGTGGTTGGCGTCGGCGGCAAGCTGTACCCGTGTGCCGGATCGCTCGCCGACATCTATGCCGAACTTGGCGGGGAGGTGCACATGGCCGGCAAGCCCTACAGCCCGATCTACGAAGTGGCGCTGGCGCGTGCGCGCAAGGTCATTGGCCGTGAGGTCCGCACTGGCGATGTCGTCGTCATCGGCGATGGCCTGCCCACCGACGTCGAAGGCGGCCGCGCCAACGGGTATCCGGTGCATTTCATCACCGGCGGCATACACGCCGCCGATCATGACGGCATCGATGCGCCGGCCATTGCCCGCGGGCTGGAAGCCAACATGACCGGCCTGACGGTGGCCGGCGTGGCGCCTGACCTGTACTGGTAACCCCTTGCACATGGCCCCGGGTTGCCGCACATAGGGCCGCTACAGGCCATTCAACGCCAGAACCGCCAACCCGGTCTCCCGATCCACTCGCCAGTCGCCCATGATTTCCTTGTCCGACAGTTCCGCCGTGCCCGCCGCCAGCCAGGGCGCAAGCGTTGCAATCGGCAACTTCGACGGCCTTCACCGCGGGCATCAGGCCTTGCTGGTGGCGGCGCTTGGCCATGCCAAGCTTAGCGGTTGTCCGGCCGGTCTGGTCACCTTCGAACCGCATCCGCGCTCGGTTTTCCAGCCGGACGAGCCGATGTTCCGGCTGTCGCCGCCGGCGTTGAAATCGGCGCTGGCCCGTGCCTTCGGCGCCGGCTTTTGCGCCGTTATCGGTTTTGACCGGGCGCTGGCCGCCATGGAGGCGGAAGACTTCGTACGCCACTATTTGGTCGGCAAGCTGGCCATCAGCCATGTGGTCTCGGGCTACGATTTCCACTTTGGCAAGGGCCGCCGCGGTAATCCCGACCTGCTCAAGGCGCTGGGCCGCGAGCATGGCTTCGGCGTCACCATCGTCGAGCAGGTGACCCGCGAGGATGGCGCCTCGCCCTATTCGTCGTCATCCATCCGGGCGGCCCTGCGCACCGGTCACGTGGCGGCCGCCAACGCCCAGTTCGGCTACCGCTGGACCATCACCGGCACTGTGGTGGAAGGAGACCGGCGCGGCCGCACCATCGGTTTCCCTACTGTCAACATCATGCTGGAACCGGGCATCGAGCCGGCCCATGGCATCTACGCCGTGCGGGTGCGCAACCTGACCGCCGATCGCAGCAAGGTACTTTTGGGGGCCGCCTATTTCGGCTGGCGCCCGACCTTCGACACTGACCGGGTATTCCTCGAGGTTTACCTGCTGGATTTCGAGGGCGACCTGTATGGTCACCGGCTCGCCGTCGAGTTCGTCGAAATGGTCCGCCCGGATCAGAAGTTCGCCAGCCTCGATGCGCTGATCACGCAGATGAACCAGGATTGCGAGAACATCCGTCTGGTGCTGCAGGCTGCAGACGAGGCCGGTGATGCCGGTTTGCCGTTGCTGGCGGCGCAACTTGACGGCTCCCTATACGCCTATCTGTAGGCAATCCGGCATGTGACGGATTGCACATCGCTGTCGCTGGCGCGGCGGCAATATGGGTCCATCGAGATTGATCGCAACGAGGCGGTCAACGAACAGAGGGACCAAACGTCATGACCACCGCCATCCGCACCACCGCAATCGCCGCCATCGCCGCCATCACCATGGCCGCCGCCACGGCATCGCCCGCACAGGCCCTGTCGAAGAAGGGCGGCATCGCCCTGGGCGTCGGGCTGGGTGCGTTGGCCGTCGGCGCTGCCGCAGCAGCCGCCCACGACCGCCGCTACTACGGAGACGACGGCTACTACGAATACCGCGAAAGCCGCGCCTACCGCCGCGCCGCCAACCGCTGTGCCGACCGCTATGGCTGGGAAACCCGGCGCTGGTACCGCTGCATGGACCGCCAGGGCTTCTGATCCGCTCGTCAGAAGACCTTCAAGGCAGAGACACCGCCGCAAGCTTCGCTTCGGCGGTGTTTTGCTGGCTGGATGAGAAACTCAGCTTTCTGGGTCAAGAAGCCGGTGCAGGTGCACGATGAAGTAGCGCATCTCGGCATTGTCGATGGTGGCGCGGGCCTTTTCTTCCCAAGCGAGCTTGGCGGTGGCGTAATTGGGATAGATGCCGACGATGTCGAGTTTGTCGAGGTCCTTGAAGTGTACCTGGTCAAGGCTGGTCAGTTCGCCGCCGAACACCAGATGCAGCAGCTGGTCGGGGTGTTTTGCCGTGTCGGTCATGGCGGGTGCCTCCGGGTGGGTTTTGTGCAGTGCAGCGAAGTCAGCGATTGCTATGCAACCGTTCGCCAAGCTCGTCAAGCAACCCGGCCGGTCCCGCCAGCAGCCCGCTCTGGCGCGTGTTGTCGCGGTTGTAGCTAAACGGCTTTCCCGAAATGTCCCGGGTGACGCCGCCTGCCTCGTGCACGATCAGGTCGCCGGGAGCGAGGTCCCAGTCTGACTTCTGCCCGAAGGCGATTGCCGCGTCATACTCGCCGGTGGCGACAAGACAATGGCGCAGGATCAACGAGGTGGTCATGGCACAGTGCATGCGCGGTGCGCTGCCGCCAAGCCAGCGTTCGGCGTTCAGCACGCTGCGATGCGCGACGATGCGGGCTCCGTCGAGATCGCTGCGCGCCGACACCTTCAGCGTCTCGCCGTTGAGCCTCGCGCCCCCGCCTTCGATCGCCTCGTAGAACCGGTTCTGCTCCGGCGCATAGGCGGCCGCCGCGACGGGCCGTCCATCGATTGTCAGCGCCGCGCCCACGCACCAGTGTCCGGTGCCGCTGACGAAGGCCGAGGTGCCGTCGATCGGATCGACGATCCATACCAGTGGCCTTGATCGCATGGCGTCATCGCGGGCGGTTTCCTCCGATAGCCAGCCGCTGTCCGGCAGGCCTGTCAGCAGCCGCTCGGCCAGCAGTCTGTCCACCGCCAGGTCAGCCTCCGAGACCGGCGTCCCGTCACGCTTGTCCCAGGACTCGACGCCCTTGCGGAACATCGCAACCGCCAGCTCGCCCGCTTCGCGCACTGCCTCGCACAGCAGCCGGTGCTCGGCTTGCCAGCGAGTGCGTTCGGCAATGGCGGGTTCAGGCGCCTGCAATGGTCATCCCCTCCACCAGGCAGGCAGGCGCGTTGACGCTGCCCCGGAACGTCAGGTCATTGGCCGGGGTCAGGTGTGCGAACATGTCGTTCAGGTTGCCGGCAATGGTGATCTCCGCCACCGGGTAGGCAACCTCGCCGTTCTCGAACCACAGGCCGGATGCACCTCGCGAGAAATCGCCGGTCACCAGGTTGACCCCGGACGAGAACATCGAGGTGACCAGCAGGCCGGAGCCTGCCTCGCGCATCAGCTCTTCCGGGGATTTTTCGCCGGCCGCCAGCCACAGGTTGCTGGAAGAAGGAGACGGCTGCCCCCCGGTGGAGCGCGCCGCGCGGGCGTTGCTGGACAGGCCAAGTTTTGCCGCCGTGCGGCCATCCAGCAGCCACTCCAGCAGCACGCCGTCCTCGACCAGCGCCAGCCGCCCGGTGCTCTGGCCCTCGGCGTCAAAGGGCTTTGACGCCGCACCGCGCACCAGGCAGGCATCGTCGTAAATGGCGATGCCGGGGGCGAACACCTGGCTGTTGCGGCGATCCTTCAGGAAGCTGGTGCCGCGCGCCACTGCCGCGCCATTGGCGGCCTGGGCCAGCAGCGAGGGAAACGTGCTGGCCACCCTTGCTTCGAACAGCACCGGGCACTTCTGCGACTTCATCTTGCGGGGCTTCAGGGCGCGCACCGCCAGCTCGCCTGCTCGCCGGCCGATGTCTTCCGGGTTTGCAAGTTCGGCGAAGTGCACCTTCGAGGTATAGTCGTAATCGCGCTCCATGGCCGTACCTTCGCCGGCAATGGCGGTGGCCGAGATGAAGTGGCCGGAGCGCGAGTAGCCGCCCTGAAAACCCGCCGAATTGACCAGCGCGATCTGCCGCCTGCCCGACGAGGCGCTGGCGCTGTCGGTCTTGCTGACGCCTTTCACCTGGCGTGCGGCAGCTTCCGCCGCTTGCGCAAGCCCGGTGAGCGTTTCCGGCGGCGCCATGACCCCGTCATCGAGCTCCAGCGCCACAATGCCGGCATCGTCCGCCGTGGGCGCCAGCAGCTTGAGGCTGGGATCGGGCGGCGCCACCTTCGCCATGGCCACGGCGCGGTCAGCCATGGTGTTCAGGTCGTCCTGCGAGCGCACTGCGCCGGAGACCACTGCACTCGCCCCGTTGACGAACACCCGCAATCCGTAATCCTTCGTTTCGGCCCGCTCGATCTCGTCGGCCATGCCGTTGCGCACCTGCACGCTGAGGGCGGTGGCCTCGACGGCCAGGACGTCGGCTGCATCCGCGCCTGCCTTTCTCGCGGCATCCAGCAGCCGGGCGGCCATGTCGATGAGGGTGGTGTCGGTCATGTGGAAATCCTGAACAGGCTGTCGAGTACGATCGCGGCGAAGACGATGAGGCCGAAATTGCGGTTGGACCGGAACAGCGCGAGACAGCGCGCCGGGTCGTCGATATCGAGCCGCGCCATCTGCCAGCTTGCATGCAGCGCCGCCGCCGCCACACCGGAGAAGAAGATCAGTCCGGCGCCGGCCATGAACCCGGCAGCCGCAATCAGCGCCAGCGCGAGGCCGAAGAAGAACACCAGCCATTTGGGCGTGGCCGCGCCGAACTTCAAGGCGGTGGACTTGACCCCGATCAGCAGGTCGTCCTCCTTGTCCTGGTGGGCGTAGATGGTGTCGTAGGCCAGCGTCCAAGAAATGCCGCCGAGATAGAGCACCACCGGCGCCCACTCCAGGTGCCCGCGCACCGCCGCCCAGCCCAGCAGCGCGCCCCAGTTGAAGGCAAGCCCGAGGAACACCTGCGGCCAGTAGGTGAACCGCTTCATGAACGGGTAGATTGCGACCAGGGCAAGCGAAATGACGCCCAGCATGATGGCGTACCAGTTGAACTGGATCAGCACCAGGAAGCCGGTCAGCGACAGCGCGATCATGAACACCTTGGCAGCCCTGACGGTGACCTGCCCCGACGGGATGGGCCGTGACCGGGTACGCGCCACCGAGCCGTCGAAGTCGCGGTCGACGATATCGTTGAACGTACAGCCCGCCCCGCGCATCACGATGGCGCCGACAAGAAACAGCGCGAGGTACCACAGGTTCGGGACGCCCCCGCCTGACGCCACCTGCGCCAGCGCGATGGCCCACCAGCCGGGCAGCAGCAGCAGCCACCAGCCGATCGGCCGTTCCAGCCTCGCCAGCCGCGCATAGGGCCGCCAGCTCGCCGGCAACAGCCGGTCGGCCCAGTGCTCGCGAACCGCATCGGCAACGCGGCCGTCTGTGTTGGAAGATCCAGTCATGATTGAGCTGTGTTTACGTGAAACTTGCCGGCAATGAAAACACGATTTCGAGTTGCGCGGGGCGCACTGGCCGCGATAGCTGTTGCGTTATGGCAAAGTCGCAAGGCCGGGTGCCGCGCCTCTACATCGATGACAAGCTGAAAGCCGGGGCGGACGTGATCCTGCCGCGCGAGGCCTCGCATTATCTCGTCAACGTGCTGCGTCTGGGCGAGGGGGCCGAAGTGCGGCTGTTCAACGAGCGCGATGGCGAATGGGCCTGCGAACTGACCGGCGCCCACCGCAAGGCCGCCGCCGCCGAACCGCGCGAGTTGTTGCGCGCCGCTGCCGCGCCGCCTGATCTCGACTACCTGTTCGCGCCCTTGAAGAGCGCCAGGCTTGATTACCTGGCCCAGAAGGCCACCGAGATGGGCGTGCGCCGCATCCGGCCCGTCATCACCCAGCACACCGTGGCTGAGCGGGTGAAACTGGACCGGCTGCGCGCCAACGCCATCGAGGCGGCAGAGCAATGCAACATGGCCTGGGTGCCGGAAGTGCATGAGCCGGCAAGATTGGCCGAGGCGCTGGCGGGCATCGAGCCTGGGCGGCGGCTGATCTTTTGCGACGAGGCGGCGGAAATGGCCAATCCGGTCAAGGTGCTGGAAACCCTGGCGCCCGGCCCGCTGGCGGTATTGCTGGGGCCAGAAGGCGGATTCTCCGCTGATGAGCGCGCCATGATCCGCGCCGTGCCCGGCTGCGTGGCGCTGTCGCTGGGCCCCCGCATCATGCGCGCCGACACCGCGGCAGTGGCCGTGCTGGCGCTGGTGCAATCCACGCTGGGGGATTGGCGGTGACCGCCGCAATGTTTGACTTGCCCTCGCGCCTGACAACGCGCTAGGGGTGCTGCCCGATCCACGGATGCAAGAAGGCGGACTGGTCCGATGAGCGTTGCTGTTCCCGATACCGCGGAAACCCGCGCCACCATTGAAGACAAGGGCCAGCTGGTCCGTTATCTCGAAGCCGGGTCCAAGCCCAAGGCGGACTGGCGCATCGGCACCGAGCACGAGAAGTTCGCCTTCCTCACCGATACGCTGGAGCCGGTGCCATATTTCGGCGACCGCTCCATCAAGGCATTGCTGGAGGGTCTGCGTGACCGCTTCGGCTGGGAGCCGGCCATGGAAGGCGGGCACATCATCGGCCTGTCCGACGCGGCCACCGGCGCCAACGTTTCGCTGGAGCCGGGCGGCCAGTTCGAGCTGTCCGGCGCACCACTGGAAAACGTCTTCCAGACCTGCCAGGAAGTGCACGAACACCTGATGCAGGTGCGCGAGGTTGGCGACGAGCTTGGCATCGGTTTCCTGGGCCTGGGCTTCAATCCGATGTGGAAGCTCGACGATATCCCCATCATGCCCAAGGGCCGCTACAAGATCATGCGCGAGTACATGGCCAAGAAGGGCAATCTCGGCCGCGACATGATGTTCCGCTCGTGCACCGTGCAGGTGAACCAGGACTTCGGGTCCGAGGCCGACATGGTGCAGAAGATGCGGGTGTCGCTGGCGTTGCAGCCGGTTGCTACCGCGCTTTTTGCCTGTTCGCCGTTCACTGAAGGCAAGCCCAACGGCTTCCGCTCGTTCCGCGCGCAGATCTGGACCGACACCGACCCGGACCGCACCGGCATGTTGCCGTTCGTCTTCGATGACGGTTTCGGCTTCGAGCAATACGTCGATTATGCACTCGACGTGCCGATGTATTTCGTAAATCGCAATGGCCAGTACATCGACGCGACCGGCCAGAGCTTCCGTGCTTTCATTGACGGCAAGTTGCCCGCGCTGCCGGGCGAGAAACCCACAATGAAGGACTGGGCCGATCACCTGACTACCATCTTCCCGGAAGTGCGGCTGAAGAAGTTCATCGAGCAGCGTGGCGCTGACGCCGGCGCCTGGCGGCGGCTGTGCGCACTGCCGGCTTTCTTCACAGGCTTGTTGTACGATCAGTCCGCGCTCGACGCCGCCTGGGACCTGTGCAAGGGCTGGACGGCTGAAGAACGTCAGGCCCTGCGCGATGCGGTGCCTGTTGAAGGTCTCCACGCCACCATTGCCGGGCGCAAATTGCAGGATGTGGCGATTGACGTGCTGGCCATCGCGCGGGCCGGGCTGGAGGCGCGCGCCGTCATGGGCCCGGGAGACAAGACCGAAGCGAAGTTCATCGATGTGCTCGACGAGATCGCCCAGTCGGGCAACTCGGCTGCCGACGAGTTACTAAATCTCTACAACACGCAATGGGATTGCAACATCGAACGGGTGTACCGCGACTTCGCCTTCTGATCTGGCTTGATGCGACACGCGAATGTCGCAAAGAGCGTGGCCAACCGGCCCGGATGCGATGATGCTGCATTGATCCTCACGCCAACCGGAGTTGCACCAGAATGAAGGTCACCGGTCTCAAGACATTCGTCGTCGCCAACCCGCCGCCACGCCGGGGCGGCCGCTACTTCATCTTCCTGAAGCTTGTCACCGATAATGGCATCGAGGGCGTCGGGGAGGTCTACAACGCCACCTTCGCGCCGGACGTCATCGTCAAGATGATCGAGGACGTGTTCCAGCGAAACGTCGAGGGCATCGACCCCTTCCACATCGAGAAGTTCTGGCGCCGGACCTATTCGCGCGGCTATTCGATGCGCCCCGACATTACGCTGATGGGCGTCATGTCCGGCATCGAGATGGCGCTGTGGGACATCTGTGGAAAGGCTGTGGAAAAGCCTGTATATGAGTTGTTGGGAGGCCGTGTACACGACCGGCTGCGCTCCTACACCTACCTGTATGCTCCCGCCGAGGTGGATGCCTATGCCTACACCGACGAGGGCAACAAGGTTTACTACGACCCGGACGCCGCCGCAGAGCGCGCGGTGCACTATGTGAACCAGGGCTTCACCGCGGTGAAGTTCGACCCCGCAGGGCCCTACACGGCGTTTGACCCGCACATGCCGAGCCTTGAGCGGATGGACCTGTCGGAGCAGTTCTGCAAGCGCATTCGCGAGGCGGTAGGCAACAAGGCCGACCTGCTGTTCGGCACCCATGGCCAGTTCACCACGTCTGGCGCCATCCGGCTGGCGCGCCGGCTGGAGCCCTATGACCCGCTATGGTTCGAGGAGCCGTGCCCGCCGGAAATGCCGGAAGAGATGGCGAAGATCGCCCGCTCAACCAGGATCCCCGTCGCCACTGGCGAGCGGCTGTGCACCAAGTACGAGTTCGCCCGCGTGCTGGAAACCGGTGCGGCGTCCATCCTGCAGATGGCGCTGGGCCGGGTGGGCGGCCTGCTGGAAGCCAAGAAGATCGCCGGCATGGCCGAGGCGCACTACGCGCAGATCGCGCCGCACCTGTATTGCGGGCCGATCGAGGGCGCGGCCAACGTGCAGATTTCGGCCTGCACGCCCAACTTCCTGATCCTTGAAAGCATCGAGCAGTGGGGCGGCTTCCACGCCGACATCCTGGTCAAGCCGATGCAGTTCGAGGACGGGTTCGTCATTCCTCCAACGGCCCCGGGCCTTGGCGTGGAACTGAACGAGCAGGTGGCGCTGGCCCACCCGCTCACCGAACTCGACAACCTGCACATCGCGCCGGGCGAAGACCCGGCGGCGTGGAACGATTAATTCAACAGGGATTACGCGAAATGAAAGTCGGTTTCATCGGTCTTGGCAATGTGGGCGGCAAGCTGGCGGGCAGCCTGGTTCGCAACGGCTTCGACACCGTGGTGCATGACCTCAACCGTGAGGTGGCGCAGAAGTTCATCGACCGCGGCGCTGCATGGGCCGACAGCCCGAAGCAGATGGCGGAAATGTGCGACGTGGTGATCACCTGCCTGCCGTCGCCCAAGGCGTGCTCGGACGTGCTGGAAAGCGAGAACGGCATCATCGCCGGTCTGTCGGCAGGCAAGGTGTGGATGGAGATGTCCACCACTGACGCAGATGAAGTCAAGCGCATCGCCGAGAAGGTAAAGGCCAGAGGCGCCTTCGCCGTAGAGTGCCCCGTGTCGGGCGGCTGCCACCGGGCAGACACCGGCAACATCTCGATCTTTGTCGGTGGCGACCGCGAGGCGTTCGACAAGGTGCTGCCGCTGACCACGACGCTGGGCCGGCGCGTGTTGCACACCGGTCCGCTGGGCACCGCATCCACGCTGAAGGTGATGACCAACTACCTCGCCACCGCCAACCTGCTCACCTGCTGCGAGGCGCTGACCACCATGGCTGCCGCCGGCATCGATCTTGCCACCACCTACGAGGCGATGAAGATCTCCTCCGGCACCAGCTTCGTGCACGAGACCGAGAGCCAGCTCATCCTCAACGGTTCGCGCGACGTGAACTTCACCATGGACCTGGTGCTGAAGGACATCGGCCTGTTCCAGAAGATCGCCGACCAGCACAAGGTGCCGCTGGAAATCTCGCCGCTGATCATCGACATCATGAAGGACGGCCAGAAGCGCTATGGCGAACGCGCCAATTCCGACGACATTATCCGGCGACTGGAGGAAGCTACCGGCCTGTCGATCCTCGCTGATGGCTTCCCGGCTGAACTGGTCGACGACGAACCGGAAGAAAAGGGTTACGAGGTCGTCCCGCCGGGCAGGTGATTACTGCTTGCCAAAGGTTGATTGCGCCTGATCAAGGACGGTCGCGTGAATGCCGTGCAATCATCTGCTGCATCACCCGCAGGAGACCGCAGTCGTGAGCAGGCTTCACATCGAAAACCACAGCGCCCACAGGGTTGGCTGGCTGCGCGCCGCTGTTCTGGGAGCGAATGATGGCCTCGTCTCAACTGCCAGTCTGATCGTTTGCGTGGCAGCGTCAGCTGCCGCAACAGGCCAGGTTATGCTGGCGGGAACGGCAGGCCTTGTTGCCGGCGCCATGTCGATGGCTGCAGGAGAGTATGTCTCGGTCAGTTCGCAGTCAGACACCGAGGCCGCGGATCTGGCCCGGGAAACCCGCGAACTCAGGGAACAGCCCCAGTTCGAGCTGAATGAACTGGCGCAATCATTCGTTGATCGCGGCGTAAGCTCGAAAACGGCGCTGCAGGTTGCCAGGGAACTGACGGCCAGCGATGCGCTCGCCGCCCATGCCCGCGAGGAACTGGGCATATCGGACATGACCACGGCAAGGCCCATCCAGGCGGCACTGGTGTCCGCCCTCACATTTGCCGTGGGCGCGGTGGCGCCGTTGCTGGTGGTTGTGTTGACGCCGTCCGCTTACGTGCTTTACGCGGTTGCCATCTCGACGGTCGTGTTTCTGGCCGTGCTGGGGGCAATGGGCGCGAAGGCTGGCGGTGCCAACATTTTGCGGGGCACAGTTCGCGTCACGTTCTGGGGCGTTGTTGCCATGGCCATAACGGCGGCTGTCGGCACCATGTTCGGCGCCGTCGTCTGATCTGCCCAGGCGTTGAACCAGAACCCGGTCTGCCGCGATCCCCATCACAGCTGCAGTCGGCGGGGCGATGCCCGGTCATGTGACCAGCCGGTAAAGCCAGACAGCCAGCCCAAGCCAGACAAGGCCGACCAATGCAGCGCCGGTCCAGCTGACCGGGAGTGTGTCGCCGCCTGATGCCGCCTCACGGTAAACCTGCATCAGGTCCGGCGGGATCAGCCGGATCACCAGCCAGATGCCCAGCGGCACGATGATCAGGTCATCGAGGTAGCCAATGACCGGGATGAAGTCCGGGATCAGGTCTATCGGGCTGAGTGCATACAGCGTGACCGCCAGGGCGATGGCCCTTGCCGTCCAGGGCGTGCGGCTATCGTGGGCGGCGATGTAGAGCGCGGCGATGTCGCGCTTCAGGGCGCGCGCCCATGTCTTGATCCGGTCCAGCAAGCGTGGACGGCTCACTCCGCCGCCACGCCCATCGCGCCCGCCGGCGTCAGGCAGCACATGGCGTCGGCAATGTGATTGGCGAGAGAGGCGACCGCGTCGTTGGACTTCGATGACCGGATCAGGCCGATATCGAACAGTCCTAGCGGCGGGAAGCCGTCGGCCTCGCCCAGCACGCGCATGCCGGGGCGCATGCAGATCTCGGGGATGGCCGCCACCGCAAGGCCGGCCAGGACGGCGGCGCTGATGGCGCTGGAATTGGCGCTGGCATAGGCCACGCGATACTCGCGTTTCATCCCCTCCAGCGCGTCGATGGCCAATTGCCGCCAGGCGCAGCCGAATTGCGAGAACGCCACCGGCAGGACATCTGCCCGGTGCACCGAATGCTTCGCTGACGTGACCCACAACAACCGTTCGGTGCGAACCGGCTGTACATTCGCGACATTCGTTTCGCAGATGATCAGCGCCAGGTCGAGGTCGCCCGCTTTCATCTTCTCGATCAAGGTCCGGCTGGGCAGGCAGTCAACGTCCACCTGCACCTTGCAGTTGGTGCGGGCGAACCGCGCCAGCACGTCCGGCAGAATGCGGTCGGCATAGTCGTCCGGGGTGCCGAAGCGGACATGGCCCGAGACCTCGGGCCGTGTGAAAGCCGTCATTGCCTCGTCGTTCAACTGGATCATCCGCCGCGCATAGTCGAGCAGCATCTGGCCATCGGCAGTCAGCGTGTTGGAGCGGCCCTCGCGGGTGAGCAGCGGCTTGCCGACCAGCTCTTCCAGCCGCTTCACCTGCATGGAGACGGCGGACTGGGTGCGGCCCACTTCCTCCGCCGTTCGGGTGAAGTTGCCGGTCTCCGCCAGCACGGCGAAGGTCTTGAGCAGGTCGACATCGAGGTTGGGCAGCATGGCGTTTCAAATCATCACGAACATTGATGAATATCATAAATACTATTCGTTGGATTGATTGCGCATCAAGGGGCACATTGAGCCCACGTCATCAGACGGACTGACCCGCCGCCCGCTTCCGGGTGGCCTCAACCCGCAGAAGAGGTCTTCTGCGTGAACAGGAGAATAGTGCCATGACCGACCATGTAATCGCTCGCCCAGCTGCTTCGTCCGCGTCCCTCGCCGGCTGGTTGCAGCGCATCGTCCACAACTGGCAGGCCCGGCGCAATGTCCGCAACATGCTGGAACTGGACGACCGGACGCTTGCCGACATTGGCGTTCGCCGCGACGAGGTTGCCTGGGCTGCGCAGCTTCCGCTGGCC